>NZ_RWKI01000098.1 GCF_003984645.1 Variovorax sp. MHTC-1 | reverse complement strand
CGCCTGCACCAGAAGTTGCTCGCCGCCTCACCGTTCCCGCACCTGGTTCTCGAGAACATCTTCCACCCGACCCTGCTGGAGCTCGTGGCCGAAGAATTCGACATGCTGCCCGGCGGCGGCTGGGCCGACATCAAGACCGAGTACGAATCGACGCGCCGCTCGGTGCTCGGCGTGGCGCTGGGCCCGGCCTCGCAGCTGTACTTCGACATCATCCATTCCGGCTGGTTCATCGACTGGCTGTCGTCGCTCAGCGGCGTCGACTACCTGCTGCCCGACCCCAAGCTGTTCGGTGGCGGCCTGCACGAAAGCAGGACCGGCGCGACCTTCGCCGTGCACCGCGATTTCAACCGCCACCGCCACCTCGGGCTGAAGAACGAAATGGTCTTCATCACCTATCTCAACAAGGGATGGGACCCGGCCTGGGGCTCGGGGCTCGAACTCTGGGACAAGAAGCAGGACCGCTGCGTGACCACCGTGCAGCCAGAGTTCGGCCGCACCATCCTGCTGCCGCACGGCCCCGCGAGCTACCACGGCCACACCAAGCCGCTGCAGGCGCCGGACGGCCGGCCGCGCCGCTCGGTCGCCGCCTACTACTACACCAGCCCACTCGCCGGCAAGCAGCACGGGGACGAATCGGCCTCGGTCTTCATGAAGACGCACCGCGTCGACCGCGTCAAGGCGTTGGCCCGCATGCTGACGCCGCCTGTGGTCTGGCTGCTGGCGCGAAAGGTCAGCGGGCGCGCCTGAAAA
>NZ_RWKI01000097.1 GCF_003984645.1 Variovorax sp. MHTC-1 | reverse complement strand
TGCGGATTCAACCGGTCGATGCAACACACTGGTGACTGCCGTAGGCAGAAGGAGTGTTGCAGATGGCTTACCGGACGCGAACCTACTACACAGACAGCCAGAAGGCATTGATGTGGGAGCGATGGAGGCAGGGATGGACCCTCCATCAGATCGCTCAACTGTTTAATCGGCCCCACACGTCGGTACAGGGAATTCTGTCGCGTACCGGCGGCATTCGGCCGCCGGAGCGAACCCGTTCATCGATGGCGCTGACACTGGTCGAGCGCGAGGAGATCTCGCGTGCCATGGCGTCTGGCTTCTCGATTCGCTCGATCGCGTTGATCCTCGGGCGAGCTCCATCCACCATCAGCCGCGAGATCAAGCGCAATGGCGGTCCAGGGTGCTATCGAGCGACCCAGGCCGACCAGGCAGCATGGGATCGGGCTCGTCGGCCCAAGCGCTGCAGGCTGGCTGAGAACCGCGAACTGGCGCGCATCGTCACGGAGAAACTTCGACTGCAATGGTCTCCGGAGCAGATTGGCGGTTGGCTCAAGCATACTTACCCGTGCGACGAGACCTCCCACGTGTCCCACGAGACCATCTACCGCAGCCTGTTCATTCAAGCCCGCGGGGCCTTGAAGAAGGAGCTGTTGCAGCATCTCAGGCGCACCCGGGGCATGCGCCGCTCGCGCCATCACACGCAGAAGACAGACGACCACGGAAGAATCGTCGACGCCGTTTCCATCAGCGAGCGGCCAGCCACAGTTGAAGATCGAGCAGTTCCCGGGCACTGGGAA
>NZ_RWKI01000096.1 GCF_003984645.1 Variovorax sp. MHTC-1 | reverse complement strand
GCCGATGGCCTCTACCGAGACGTTTGGCAACCATCTTCACAGAGCAGACGTCTACCTCGATCGAGGGGCGCACGTTGTGTACTTCATATAGGGCGGTTTTCGCCGTCCGAGGAGTCTCTGTGAACTTCAATTCCTTCGCCAAGTGGGCTGCTGTCAGCTCCGTTGCAGCCGGCGCACTTTTCGCGGCGGCGTCAGCTAATGCCCAGGTGAACTGGTCAGTCGGCATCAGTGCTCCTGGCGTGGCGATCGGCGTTGCCGAGCCCGGCCCGGTGTACTACGAGCCAGCACCCGTCTACGCGCGCCCGGCGCCAACCTACTACCAACCGGCTCCGCCGGCGTACTACGGGCCGCCTCCGGCGTATTACCGTCCGCCCCCGCCGACGTACTACCGCCCGGCCCCGGTGTATTACGGGCCGCCGGCGCCGGGCTACTACGGATCGCGCGAGCGTTGGCGTCATCGCCACCACCACCGTCGTGATTGGGACGAACGGGACGATTGAGCTGAGCGCGCTCGAATCGGTGCTAGCGCCCGCGTTGTGCCTTGTCCGGATCGTCCTGTATGACCCAAACCGACCTAGTCGTTCTGATGGCCCGATTGGCGAGTGATGGCTGTTCGTTCGCTCCAAGCGATGCGATCTCCGCGCTGGCAGAGATGCTGGAGAGGCTGCGCCCGACACTCGACCAAGCGGACCACGAGGCGCTGCTTCGTATCGGCGCGTGCATCTGGCGCTTGCCGTCAGGCAGCGCAACGGCCTAAGTTCATGAAGATGCTGCCGGCAGCACGGCAGCACGGCAGCACGGCAGCACGGC
>NZ_RWKI01000095.1 GCF_003984645.1 Variovorax sp. MHTC-1 | reverse complement strand
CACCTGGAGGCGCTGCTGCGCGATCTGCTGATCGACGAAGCGCGCCGTGCCTGGCTTAAAACGAAGGGCGCCGAGCCGAACATCAGCCAGCTGTCGGTGACCACGGGCTTGAACCGCAAGGCCGTGACCACCAAGGTGCGCGAAGAGGAAGATCCCCTGCCGCGCACCGAAATGTCGGCCGCGGCCAAGACCCTGACCCTGTGGCTGCAGATGATCGACGACGACCCTGCGCACCGCGTCCTGCCCATCGTGGCCGAAGCCCAGGCACCATCGTTCGAAACCCTCGCGCGGCGCGCCAGCCACGGCAACGTGCACCACCGCACCATCCTCGATGAGCTGATGCGCTTGAACATGGCGATCGAGCGCGAGGGGCGCGTCGAGCTCAACGCCACTGCCTTCGTTCCGGCGAAGGACTTGAAGACGATGCTCGCCTTCCTGGGCGACAACACGCGCGATCACCTGCTCGCGGGCGTGGCCAACACGCTCGGCGCAGAGCCGCCACTGCTGGAACGATCGGTCTTCGCCGCCGGGATCGCGCTGGAGGACTGCGAACGCATCCACGCGCTCGTGCGCGAGCGGTGGGGCGAACTTCACGGCCAGTTGACCCGGGAGATGACGCGCGCCTTCGAGGAGGCCGAGGAATCAGCCTCGGGCCGCATCCGCGTCGGCATCTACACCTATTACGAAGACGGGGCGAGCGAGGACGCTGAAGCTGCGTCCGCCGCTTCCTCCAAACGATCGAGACGAAAAGCATGACGAGCACTTGGCTGCGCAACGGCTTTCTGGCACTGCTTGTCGGGCTGCTGCTTTCTTGCGGTGG
>NZ_RWKI01000094.1 GCF_003984645.1 Variovorax sp. MHTC-1 | reverse complement strand
TGGAGGTCCTCCGACGCATGAGCGAAGAAGGACTTTCATCCAACCAGGCCGCGGCGCTTTTTAACGTCAGGCGTCGCAGCCAAGTAGCAGAATGGTGGCGGCTGTATTCCGTCCACGGTGAATTAGCATTGCGACCCGGCTGGAAAGAAGAGCAGACGACTATGAAGAAGACGCGGCGCCAGTGCGCCGACGAAGAGGCACCAGCTGACGATCAGCGCAGCCGGGAGGAACTGCTACGCGATGTCCAGCAGCTTCGCATGGAGAACGCCTACCTAAAAAAAGCGCAGGCCTTGGTTCGAGCCAAGAGACGCTCAGTGCCCGTGAAAGGACGCTGATCGTGATCGAGCTAAGGCCTCATTTCCCGCTCTCCGGTTTGCTGCGGACTGCTGGTCTGCCACGCAGTAGCTTCTACTATCAACAGGAGGCTCTCAAGACCATCGACAAGCACTGCGATCTGAAGATCAAGATCCGAGAGATCTTTGACCGGCACCGGGGCAGGTACGGCTACCGCCGCGTAACCGCCGAGTTGAAACGGACCGGCTGGGCCGTCAACCACAAGACGGTTCAAAAACTGATGATCGCGATGCAACTGAAGTCGCTGGTTCGGCCCAAGCGTTACCAAGCCTTCGCGGGTGCAGTTTGCGAGACGGCACCCAACCATCTGCAGCGTGATTTCACTGCCGATCAGCCGAACGAGAAATGGGTGACGGACGTGACCGAGTTCAAGGTCAACAATCGAAAGCTCTACCTTTCGCCCGTGATGGACCTATACAACCGTGAGATCGTCTCGTACGAAATCGCGGAGCGCCCGTTGCCGTCCATGATCGAGAGCATGCT
>NZ_RWKI01000093.1 GCF_003984645.1 Variovorax sp. MHTC-1 | reverse complement strand
CGGCCGCTGTGCGAGCCAGGCGCGCACCTTCGGGTGCTTGTGGCTGGCGTAGTTGTCGACGATGCAGTGCACGTCCAGCTCCG
The DNA here is from genome assembly GCF_003984645.1 of Variovorax sp. MHTC-1. Lineage (GTDB taxonomy): Bacteria > Pseudomonadota > Gammaproteobacteria > Burkholderiales > Burkholderiaceae_C > Variovorax. Next base: position 832 of record NZ_RWKI01000093.1, on the reverse strand, counting down.
GCGGCACGGCCTTGTCGATCGCACGCAGGAAGTCCAGGAACTCCTGATGCCGATGTCTGGCACGGCATTGCGCCAGCACCCGCCCATTCATCACGTTCAACGCCGCAAACAGCGTCGTCGTTCCATGCCGCACGTAGTCGTGGGTGACGCCTTCGACGTAGCCCAATCCCATCGGCAGCATTGGCTGCGTGCGCTCAAGCGCCTGGCATTGGCTCTTCTCGTCCACACACAGCACCAGCGCGTTCTCCGGTGGATTCAGGTACAGGCCGACCACCTCGCGCAGCTTCTCAATGAACAGCGGGTCGGTCGACAGCTTGAAGCTCTCCACGCGGTGCGGCTTGAGCTGGAAGGCCTGCAGGTAACGCGCCACCGTGCTCTTGCTGATGCCGGTCTCTGCGGCAAGGCCGCGTGTGCTCCAGTGCGTGGCCCCGTCGGCAGGCTTGGTGTGCAGAGTCTTGTTAATCAGCTCCGCAACTCGTTCGTCATCGACTGTGCGAGGCCGCCCGGGCCGCAGCTCGTCGTACAGCCCCGAGATGCGATCTCGCACATAGCGCCCGCGCCACTTGTTCACGGTGTTGCGATCGATCCCCAGAACCTTCGCGACCTCTGTGCTGGCCGTATCGGCCCCTTCACAGGCCAACACGATGCGCGCGCGCAACGCCAAGGCGGCAGGCAACGACCGCGATCTCGCCATCGAGATGAGTTCGGCACGCTCACCGTCGGTGAGCGCAACTATGCTGGTGCGCGTGTATGCGTTGGGCATGGGGCATCTCCAAGGATGCCTTATTCCATGCAGTTTTCGTGCCTATGAATTAACGGGACAGGACACTAG
>NZ_RWKI01000092.1 GCF_003984645.1 Variovorax sp. MHTC-1 | reverse complement strand
CGGGCGCTGCTGGCCAGCCGCAAGGCGATCCTGAAGAAGTGCGTCGACCTGGAGAACGAGCTGCGCGGGCTGCTTCGGGTGTTCGGAATCTGCCTGCCACCTCGCGTGGGCCATGGCAGCTTCGACGCCCAGGTGCGACAGACCTTCGCTGAGGACGAGATGCTGGCGTGCGCGCTCAACCCGTTGCTCGACGCCAGGACGGTGCTCTACAAGACCTACCTGAAGCTGGACAACGCCATCAAGGGGCTGGTGAAGGCCGATCCGGTCTGCAAGCTGCTGATGTCGGTGCCTGGTGTCGGGCCCGTCACCGCCCTCTCGTTCAAGGCGGGCGTGGACGACCCGGGTCGGTTCACGTCCTCTCGCACGGTCGCGGCGCACTTCGGGCTGACGCCCAGGCGCTTCCAGTCTGGGGAGAGCGACAACCCTGGCCACATCTCGCGCGCCGGGGATGCCGATGTTCGCTCGGCGCTCTACGTGGCGGCGCACTCGCTGCTCACGCGCAACGAGCAGTGGCCATCGCTGAAGGCCTGGGGCATACGGCTGGCCAAGACGCGAGGTCATCGCCGCGCTGTGATTGCCGTGGCACGCAAGCTCGCCGTCATCCTGCATCGCATGTGGGTCGATGGCACGGTGTTCCGCTGGGGTGCTCAGGAGGCTGTCGCATGATCAGCTGAGCGAGACCAACCCCTGCTGAATGGTTGTTGTGAACAGATTCGTTGAGGTGTGGACGATGGTCCGGATGAAGCCGCAAATGTCTGCTGCGCATCAAAGCGCGTCCATAAGCGTGGCTCTCCGCTCCGTCTGACCAATGCGTGCAGCGCCGGGCCGGAAGGCCCGGGCCCGACTGCGTAGAGAAGCGTGACCTGCACCGAGACGATTCCAGCACAATGCCCACAACACAGAGACAGCCCGGTGTTGACAAACGGGCCC
>NZ_RWKI01000091.1 GCF_003984645.1 Variovorax sp. MHTC-1 | reverse complement strand
CAGCTGAAGAAGGAGCCTGATGGGCAACGCTCGCTCACCGATCCCGACGCGCGTTCAATGAACTCGCAAGCCAAGGGCTCGGGCCTGGTGGGCTACAACGTGCAGGCGGCGGTCGACGCCAGGCACCACCTGATCGTGGCGCATGAGGTGACCACCGCCGGCCACGACCGCGCGCAACTCAGCAAGATGGCCATGGCTGCGCGCGAGGCGATGGGCAAGACCAAGCTGCAAGCCCTTGCTGATCGCGGCTACTTCAACGGCACGGAGCTCAAGGCCTGCGAGGAGGCGGGCATCACGACCTACGTACCCAAGCCGATGACTTCCAACGCCAAGGCCGAGGGACGCTTCGACAAGAGCGACTTCATCTACTTCGCGAAGGCTGACGAGTATCAGTGCCCTGCGGGCGAACGAGCCATCTACAGGTTCACCACGTTCGAGAAGAACGGCAACAAGCTTCGCGTCTACTGGACCAGCGCTTGCCCCACGTGCCCACTCAAAGGTCAGTGCACGACCGGCGACTACCGTCGCATCCGCCGCTGGGAGCACGAAGAGGTGCTTGAGCGCGTCCAGCAACGCCTGGATCGCAAGCCTGTCGCGATGACGCTGCGAAGGTGCACCGTGGAGCACGTGTTCGGCACATTGAAGTACTGGATGGGTTCAACCCACTTCCTCACCAAGACGCTGTCGCACGTGAGCACCGAAATGAGCCTGCACGTGCTGGCTTACAACATGAAGAGGGTCATCGCGGTCCTTGGCATAACCAGGACGATGAAGGCGATGAGATTGATGGGGGCGTGAGCCTCACACGCCTCTTAAAAGGGCTCGATTCGAGCAACGCGAAGGCGCATCTGAGTGATGCGCCTACTGGATAGCGCGCTCATCGCGGCATGGTCGCACTCGAGCCATGTCCTGCATACTGGAGCGCAGACTGTTTGCACACGGCCTCGGCC
>NZ_RWKI01000090.1 GCF_003984645.1 Variovorax sp. MHTC-1 | reverse complement strand
ATGAATCGCCCCGGATTTTGTGGAGGCTCAACACTCTGAGAGGATTGAGCCATGAAGAAGTCGAACAAGTTCTCACCCGAGGTACGTGAGCGCGCGGTGAGGATGGTGCAGGAGCACCGTGGGGAGTACCCGTCGCTATGGGCCGCGATCGAATCGATTGCACCGAAGATCGGCTGCGTGCCGCAGACGCTGAACGAATGGGTCAAGCGCGACGAGGTCAACAACGGCGTTCGAGAAGGCGTCACGACCAGCGAGGCCCAGCGGATGAAGGACCTCGAGCGCGAGGTCAAGGAGTTGCGCCGGGCCAACGAGATCCTGAAGCTGGCGAGCGCGTTTTTCGCCCAGGCGGAGCTCGACCGCCGACTGAAGTCCTGAGGGATTTCATCGACAAGCATCGCGGCACCTTCGGGGTCGAGCCGATCTGCAAGGTCTTGCAGGTCGCCCCGTCGGGCTATCGGCGACACGCGGCGCTGCTGCGTGAGCCGCACAGGCGCTGTGCCAGGGCGCAACGCGACGATGCCCTCGTGCCAGAGATACAACGCGTGTGGCAAGCCAACATGCAGGTCTACGGCGCCGACAAGGGCTGGCGGCAACTGGCACGCGAAGGCACGGCTGTGGCCCGCTGCACGGTCGAGCGGCTGATGCGGCGCCTGGGGCTGCGAGGCGTAGTGCGCGGCAAGGTGGTGAAGACCACGTTCAGCGATGCCAGGGCATCGTGCCCTTTGGATCGGGTCAACCGCCAGTTCCGCGCGCAGCGACCGAACCAGCTGTGGGTCTCGGACTTCACGTACGTGTCCACGTGGCAGGGTTGGCTGTACGTGGCCTTCGTGATCGATGTGTTCGCCCGGCGCATCGTGGGCTGGCGGGTCAGCAGCTCGATGCGCACGGACTTCGTGCTCGATGCCTTGGAGCAAGCGCTGTACGACCGTCAACCCGAACGCGACGGCAGCTTG
>NZ_RWKI01000089.1 GCF_003984645.1 Variovorax sp. MHTC-1 | reverse complement strand
TCTATGAGGACTGGTTTGTCAAGGCATGATGGGTCACGGCGGGACTTGTTCGTAGCATCCGATCGAAGTACCGACGGGGTGCGACGTCCATCGTGATCCGAGGTCAGGGACTGTTGGAGGTCCGAGTCGGTACTCGAACAAGCTTCTATCCGTGCAGGACATTCGAGTCCGACACCACATGCAGCATGCGCGCCAGATGCGCTGGCAATCCCCGATTACCGACGCGCCCCTTCTTTGAGGACGGTCGCCGCATGGCGACCCGCGGACGTTACGGGCGCGTCGACCTGTGATCATGATGTTGGTGGCGTGGTGTTCTCTGTTCGGTGTGACTGTGTTTGCTCAAGCGTGAGCTACAGCAGGTTTCAGCTGTGCGCCCGCCGGGATCTCACCGTCCTGCAGGTAGCGCCACAATGCGATGATCAGGCGCCGTGCCAGGGCCACGATCCCCACACGACGCATGCGCTTGCCCGCGCCGGCGAAGCGCCGGTTGAACCACTGCGTGAGCGCGCTGCCGGGCTGTAGGCGCAGCCAGCTCCAAGCTAACTCCACCAGCAAGCCTCGCACTCGCCTGTTGCCGGCCTTGCTGATGCCCTGCTCGATCTCGCTGTCACCGCTGGCATATGGTGTGGGCACCAAGCCCAGGCTGCCTGCGAGTTCGCGCCGGTTGGCGAAGTGCCGCCAGCCGAACACTTCCTTCACCAGCACCCAGGCCCCCTTGGGTCCGATTGCGCGCAGTCGCGCGAGGTGCGCGACCAGCGGCTGCTTGCCCTCGGCCAGGTCCTTGCAGCGCGCAGCTTCGAGGACTCTGACTTGCTCCTTGACCAGCTTCAGGCGCGCTCCCTCTCGCTCGATTTCCGCACGCAACATCGGCGGCACCTGATCTCGATGACGGTCCCACCACGCCGCCCAGTCGCGTCCGCCGATGACGATCCTCGGCCGCAGGTTGTGCAGCACCAACA
>NZ_RWKI01000009.1 GCF_003984645.1 Variovorax sp. MHTC-1 | reverse complement strand
AATGCGCGTCACCGCGTCGTAGCCGCGCAGCTCCTGCACCTTCTGGATGTCGATGCCGTACTCCTCCTCGCCCAGCGTGAAGGTGACTACCTCGAGGCGGTTGGCGTTGGCGAGCACCGGGGCGCTCGCGTGCTGATGAAGGCTGGTGATCTCTGCCATGGTGCTTGCTCCTTTGGATGTCCTATGTGAATTTCTGCATGATCCGAACGAGCTTCTGCCCGTACTGCGGATCGGTCGCGTAGCCCGCCTTCTGCAGGCCGTGCGCGGCCTCGGCCGGGTCGTCCGTGGCCAGCACGTTGGCGTAGCGCGGGTTGCGCGTGATGAACTTCGCGTAGTCGGTGAAGGCCTCGTCGTAGGAGCCGTAGGCCCTGAACTTGGCGCGCACTTTCTGCGGCTCGCCGTCGACGTATTCGGTGGTGGTGGTCTCCGCCACCGGGCCCTTCCAGCCGCGGTCGGCCTTGATGCCGAACAGGTTGAAGCTCTGCGTGCCGTCGTCGGCGCGGATCTCGCGTTTGCCCCAGCCGGATTCGAGCGCGGCCTGCGCCAGGATCAGCGGCGCGGGCACGCCGCTGGCCTCGCTGGCCGCCTGCGCGGAGCCGCCCATGCGCTGCACGAAGCTGTCCACCTTCCCTTGGAGCGAAGCCATCGCGGCCGGCGAGGGACGCTCGCCGTTGTTCTGGTAGACGCTCAGGTCCACCGGCGCCGAACGCCGGGTGGCCGCTGCGCCCTGGGGCGGCGAGGAACCGAGCGGAACGCCGGCCTGCGGCTTCAGCGGAAAGCCGGCAAGCGGGTCGAGCGGCATGGCCCCGGCATCGCCGTCGGCCGGCGCACCCGAGGCCGCGTTGCGGCTCAGCTGCGCGAGCATCGCCTCGGCCAGCCCGACGCCGCGCCCCGAGAGGTTCTGCGAAAGCTGCTGGTCGAGCATGGACATGTAGACCTTCTCGTTGCGGCTCTCGAGCAGGCCGCTGGACGGCGTGGCCTCGCGCATGCTCTTCAGCACCATGTTCATGAACAGCGCCTCGAACTGCCGCGAGACCTGCTTCAGGCCCTCTTCGGGCGAGTTGCGCACGGTGCGCCGCAGCGCATCGACGCCCTGCACGTCGAGCGCAAAGCGCTGGTCGAGCGCGCCGCTTCTCGCATCAAGAATTGCCATTCAGCTGTCCCTCGCGGTGCGTGTGAGCCAAGACTCAGGAGACAACGCGGCCGGCGAAGCCAGGCCCGTTCGGAAAACACCGCGGAACCGGCTTTGCCGGGCCGCTGGTGTTGCCCCCTGCAAGGGGGTTGGCGCAGCGACACGAAGTGCGCGAAGCCTGGGGGTGGGCTTCATATGATCTCGAGTTCGGCGCGCAGCGCGCCGGCGGTCTTCATGGCCTGCAGGATGGACACCAGGTCCTGCGGATTGGCGCCCAGGCTGTTGAGGCCCTTGATCACGTCGGAGAGCGATGCCCCGCCGCGCACCATCTGCAGCGCGCCGCCGCCCTGCGCGATCGAGATCTGCGAGGTTTGCGTGGCGACCGTGCTGCCGCCCGAGAAGGGGCCGGGCTGGCTGATCACCGGCTCCGTGTTGATGACCACCGAGAGGTTGCCGTGCGCCACCGCGCAGTCGTTGACGCGCACCGCCTGGTTCATCACCACCGAGCCGGTGCGCGCATTGATCACCACGCGCGCCACCGCCTGGGTGGGCGTGACTTCGAGCGCTTCGAGGCGTGCGAGGAAGCCGACGCGCTCCTGCGGCTCAGGCGCGCGCACGCGGATCACGCGGGCGTCCATCGCGTCGGCGGTGCCGGGGCCGAACTGGCGGTTGATCGCTTCGACCGCGCGCTGCGCGGTACCGAAATCGGAGCGGTTGAGCTCCAGCGTGAACATGCCTTCGCCGCCGACCGGCGCCTCGACGCTGCGCTCGACCATCGCGCCGCCCGGAATGCGGCCCGAGCTGAGCTGGTTGATCTGCACCCGGCTGCCGCTGGCCGAGGCGCCGGCGCCGCCGACCACCATGTTGCCCTGCGCAATGGCGTAGGTCGCGCCGTCGACGCCCTTGAGCGGCGTCATCAGCAAGGTGCCGCCGCGCAGGCTCTTGGCATTGCCCATCGAGGACACCGTCACGTCGATGTTCTGGCCGGGCCGCGCGAAGGAAGGCAGCGTGGCCGTGACCATCACGGCCGCCACGTTCTTGAGCTGCATGTTGACGCCGGCCGGAATGGTGATGCCGAGCTGCTGCAGCATGTTGTTGAGGCTCTGCGTCGTGAACGGCGTCTGCATGGTCTGGTCGCCGGTGCCGTCGAGGCCGACCATCAGCCCGTAGCCGATCAGCGGGTTGTCGCGCACGCCCTGGATGCTGGCCAGTTCCTTCAGGCGCTCGGCCTGCGCGGGCGCGCTCAGCGCGAGGGCGCAGAACGCGGCGAGGCTGATCACGGAACGCAAGAAACGCATGGAATAACTCTTTCTGTTCGGGAGACACCGCGGAACCGGCTTTGCCGGGCCGCCGGTGTCGCCCCCGGCGAGGGGGTTGGCGAAGCGACACGAAGTGCGCGAAGACTGGGGGAGAGCAACAAGCCCCCGCGGAACCGGCTTTGCCGGGCCGCCGGTGTCGCCCCCGGCGAGGGGTTGGCGAAGCGACACGAAGTGCGCGAAGACTGGGGGAGGTCCATCAGAAGGGCATGACGTTCAGGAAGAAGCGCTGCATCCAGCCCATGTGCTGGGCCTCGTCGATGTAGCCCTTGGCCGTGTATTCGATGCGCGCATCGGCCACCAGGGTCGAGGGCACGGTGTTGCTGCCGGACACGGTGCGCGGGTTCACCACGCCCGAGAAGCGGATGTACTCGGTGCCCTGGTTGATGCCCATCTGCTTCTCGCCGGAAACCAGCAGGTTGCCGTTGGGCATGACATCGACCACGGTGACGGTGATCACGCCGTTGAAGGTGTTGTTGGCATTCGCGCCGCCCTTGGCGCTGAGCACGTTGCCCCCGGAGAGCTTGGCGTCCTGGCCGTCGAGCAAGCCACCCAGGAGCTTCGGAATGGTCGGGAAGTCAGCAGTCATGCTGCCGGTGCGGCTGGCACTGGCGCCTGAATTCTTGCTCGCGTTCACCCGCTCGCTGATCACGATGGTCAGGATGTCGCCGACATTGCGCGGACGGCGGTCCTCGAACAGCGCATTGGCGCCCGGACCGTCGCGGAAGATCGCGCCGTTGGCGCGCGGCGCCGGCAAGGCCGCGTAGGTGTTGGCGCGCGCCGTCATCGGCTGGTGCACCAGCGGCTCGCGCGGGATCTGCGCGCAGCCGGTGGCCAGCACCAAACCGAGCAGCGCCACCAATCCCCTTCCAGGGACACCGCGGAACCGGCTTTGCCGGGCCGCGGGTGTCGCCCCCGGCGAGGGGGTTGGCGGAGCGACACGAAGTGCGCGAAGCCTGGGGGAGAGCAACAAGCCCCCGCGGAACCGGCTTTGCCGGGCCGCGGGTGTCGCCCCCGGCGAGGGGGTTGGCGGAGCGACACGAAGTGCGCGAAGCCTGGGGGAGGTCATAGTTGCGCGAGGCGCTGCAGCATCTGGTCGGAGGTTTGCACCGCCTTGCTGTTGATCTCGTAGGCGCGCTGCGTCGCGATCATGTTGACCAGCTCTTCCACCACGTTGACGTTCGAGGCCTCGACATAGCCCTGGCTCAGCGTGCCGGCGCCTTCGAGGCCCGGGTTCAGCTGGTTGGGCGCACCGGAGGAATCGGTCTCCGCATAGAGGTTCTCGCCCATGCTCTGCAGGCCGGCCGGATTGAGGAAGGTGGCGAGCTGCAGCTGGCCGACCTGCACCGTGGCGGTGCTGCCGGCCTGCGTCACCGAGACCATGCCGTCGCGGCCGACTGTGAGGCTGGTGGCGTTCTGCGGAATCGTGATCGCCGGCTGGATCAGGAAGCCGCTGGCAGTGACGAGCTGGCCGTCGCGGTCGGTCTGGAAGGAGCCGTCGCGCGTGTACGAGGTGGTGCCGTCGGGCATCAGCACCTGGAAGAAGCCCGCGCCGTTGATCGCGACGTCCCGCGGGCTGTCGGTCTTGGTCATGTTGCCCTGCGAGTGGATGCGCTCGGTCGCGACCACGTGCACGCCGGTGCCGACCTGCAGGCCCGAAGGCAGGCGCGTCTGGTCCGAGGTCTGGCCGCCGACCTGGCGCAGGTTCTGGTACATCAGGTCCTCGAACACGGCGCGGCTGCGCTTGAAGCCTGTGGTGCCGACGTTGGCGAGGTTGTTCGACACGACGTCGAGCTGGGTCTGCTGGGCTTCGAGGCCGGTCTTGGCGACGTAGAGCGAGCGCATCATGGTGATGTTCCTTTGGGTGATTGGGCTAGCCGTACGCCAGCAACTTGTTGGCCGACTGCGCGTTGGTGTCCGCCGTCTGCATCGACTTCATCTGCATCTCGAAGCTGCGGGCCTGCGCGATCATCGAAACCATGGCTTCGACCGCGTTGACGTTGCTGCCTTCGACCACGCCACTGGCGACCGTCACGGCCGCGTCGGCCTCGGCCGGCGGCAGGCCATCGCGCATGCGAAAGAGCCCGTCGTCGCCGCGCACCAGGTCGGCCGCCGGCGGATTGACCAGCTTCAGGCGCCCCACTTCGGCCACGCCGACCAGCGGATCGCCGGCGCCGCGGGCCGTGATGGCGCCGTTGGCGGCAATCTGCACCGTCGAGCCCGGCGGCACCACCAGCGCGCCGCCCTCGCCGACCACCGGGCGCGCGCCCATGGTCAGCAGTTGGCCGTCGGCGCCGACCTGCAGGTTGCCCACCCGCGTGTAGGCCTCGCCGCCATCGGGCGTCTGCACCACCAGCCAGCCGTCGCCGCGCACCGCGACGTCGAGGGCGCGGCCGGTCTCCGTGAGCGGACCCTGGCTGAAGTCGGCCCCGGGCGTGGTGGCGGCGACGAAGGCGCGCGTGGCCGCTTCCTCGCCGACCACCGGCACCGCGCGGAAGCTGTTGACCTGCGCGCGAAAGCCCGGCGTCGAGACGTTCGCCATGTTGTTGGCGACCGAGGCCTGCTGCTCCATGGCCTGCTTGGCGCCGCTCATGGCGACATACAGCATGCGGTCCACTGCCGGCTCCCGATCAGCGGATGTTGATCAAGGTCTGCACGACCTGATCCTGCGTCTTCACCGTCTGCGCGTTGGCCTGGTAGCTGCGCTGGGCAACGATCAGGTTGACGAGCTCGGAGGTGAGGTCGACGTTGGAGGCTTCCAGCTTGCCCGAGGCGAGCGAGCCCTGCTTGGTGCCCGCGCCCGGCGTGCCGGTGAGCGCCTGGCCCGAGGCCTGGGTCTCGGCCCAGACGTTGTTGCCCTTGGGCTCCAGGCCGTTGGGATTGGCGAAGCTCGACAGCACCACCTGGCCCAGCAGCTCGGTCTTCTCGTTGGAGAACCTGCCGGTGATGGTGCCGTCGGGGTTGATCGAGTAGGCGGTCAGCGTGCCCGAGGTGTAGCCGTCCTGAACGAGCTTGTTGATCGCGTTGGCGTTGCCGAACTGCGTGGTGCCCGAGAGGTCGACCGTGACGTTCATCGCCGCCGAACCGTTGGGGAAGGTCATCGCCGGCAGGGTGATGGTGCCGCCGGCGGGGGTCAGCAGCTTGCCGTTGGCATCGAAGGTCATGGTGGCGATCGGCGCGCCGGCGTTGAGCGCGGCACCGTCGGCCGCGCCGTAGACGTCCCAGGCATTGGCGCCGGTCTTCACGAAATAGGCGCCCAGCTCGTGCGGATTGCCCAGCGAGTCGTAGACCGGCCCGAGCGCGTTGGAGTAGTTGTAGGTGTCCGAGTCGGTGACGTTGAACGGCGTCTTGGTGGGCGTCACGCTGCGCGAGTCGAGGTTGAACTCGGCCTGCACGCCGGTGGTGGCCTTCGGGTCCATGGCGGTGGTCGGGATGCGGATCGCCGAGGGCGTGCCGCCTTCGATGCCGCCGGTGGCCGAGACGCCGAAGCCGGTCAGCCGCAGGCCGGCGGCGTTGACGATGTAGCCGTCCTGGTCCTTGGTGAACTGGCCGTTGCGCGAGTACATGATCTCGCCGCTCGGGCTGGAGAGGCGGAAGAAGCCGTCGCCGTTGAGGATGGCCACGTCTAGCGGTCGGCTGCTGGTCTGCGTCACGCCTTGCGTGAAGTTCTGCGTCACGCCGGCCACCGAGGCGCCGAGGCCGATGCGCGAGCCGGCATACACGTCCTGGAAGGTCGCGGCGGCCGACTTGAAGCCGACCGTGCCCGAGTTGGCGATGTTGTTGCCGATGACGTCGAGGTTGGCGGCGGCCACGGACAGGCCGCTGATGCCCTGGGAGAAACTCATGATCGATCCTTATTTCGAGGCGATGAAGAAACGGCTTGCAGCACGACGGCCTCCGCCGATGGAGAAGTCAGGCGGAAGGCTCAGAGGAACATGCGGACGTCGGCCAGGCCGATGCTGCGGCCCGAGGCCAGCTCGAGCGTGACGCCACTCGCGCCCTGCTTGACGGCGGCCACCTGCGCGAAGGTGAGCGCGGTCGCCTCGACCCTGCTGCCGTTGTTGTCGGCGGCCACCGTGAAGGTGTAGCTGCCGGCCGGTGCGACGCTGCCGTCGTCGGCCTTGCCGTCCCAGGTGACGGCGTTGACGCCTTCGGGCAGCGAGCCGAGGTCGAGCGTGCGCACCGTCTTCCCCGTGGCGTCGACGATCTTCACCTCGACGTCGCCGGCCGAGCCCGGCAGTTGCACCGCGAAGGGCACGATCGCGGGGTCCTTGCCTGCTTCCGGGGCCACGGTGGCGATCTCGTTGCCGGGCGACAGCACGTTGTAGCCGATCAGCGATGCCGCCTGCAGCACCTGGTTGGCGCCGGTCTGGTTCACCAGGCCGGAGAGCGTGCTGTTGAGCTTCTCGATGCCGCTCACGGTGCTCATCTGCGCGAGCTGCGAGGTGAGCTCGGCGTTCTGCATCGGGTTGAGCGGATCCTGGTTGTTGAGCTGCGTCACCAGCAGCTTGAGAAAGCGCTGCTCGCTGTCGGCGCCGCTCACGCTGTTGTTCTGCGTCGAGCTGCTGCCCGTCGTGCCGTTGATGGCGAGGGAGTCGTCGATGGCCATGGGTTCGCTTCTTGTGATTGGGATTTACTGGCCGATCGTCAGCGTCTTGACCATCAGCGTCTTGGCGGTGTTGAGCACCTCGACGTTGGCCTGGTAGCTGCGCGAAGCGGAAATCATGTTGGTCATTTCCTCGACCACGTTGACGTTGGGCATGGTCACGTAGCCCGCGGCGTCGGCATGGGGGTTCTTCGGGTCGTAGACCATCTTCAGCGGCGACTGGTCTTCCACCACGCCCGCGACCTTGACGCCGCCGATGTCCTGCTGCCCCGAGGCTGCGACTTCGAAGACGACCTGCTTGGCGCGGTAGGGCTGGCCGTCCGGACCGGCCACGCTCTCGGCATTGGCCAGGTTGCTGGCGGTCGCGTTCATGCGCTGCGACTGCGCAGCCATGGCGGAGCCGGCCACGTTGAAGATATTCATGGAAGCGCTAGGCAAGGGCATGGTGGTTCCTACTGCACTGCCGACAGCAGCGACTTGATCTTGGCGCTGAGCACCGTGAGATTGGCCTCGTAGCGCAGCGCGTTGTCGGCGAAGTTGATGCGCTCGGCATCCATCTCGACGGTGTTGCCGTCGATGCTGGACTGGCTGGGCACGCGATACAGCAAGTCGGCATCGGGCACGCCCGAACCTTCCGCCTGCAGGTGGCGCGCGGAGGTGGTGGAAAGCGTCACCGACTGCGCGGCGCGGCCCTGCTCCACGGCCTGCGAGAGGCGGCTTGCGAAATCGAAGTCACGCGCCTTGTAGTTGGGCGTGTCGGCATGGGCGATGTTGGCCGCCAGCACTTCCTGGCGCTGCGCCCGGAGATTGAGTGCTTCGCGGTTGAAGCGAAGCGCCGCATCCAGCTTGTCGATCATGTGGTTCCATCGTTTGGAGGTGTCGCGTCCCGAGCGGGCATGGCGACTGATGGAAAGCGAGTCTATGCACGGGTCGTGTTTGCAATGGGCCGAACAAAGGGGGATTTGGGGTGCACTTCGCACCTTCAGGCAGCGCCATGCATTCCTAGAATCGCCGCACCGATGATGGAAACACCCCGCGCCCTTCGCCGTCTTCTCCTGCTGCCGCTGATCTCGGCGCTGGCCGCAGCGCCGGCCGCGGCCGCGCCGGCGGACGCGCGCGCCGTCGTCGAACGTTTTCTACAGGCGCAGACCGCCGGCCTGGCGGGCAAGGCGCGCATCGAGGTGAATATGCCGGCCACGCTGCCTGCCTGCGAATCGCTGCAAGCTTTTCTGCCCCGGGGCGCGGCGCCCACCGGCCGGGTGTCGGTGGGCCTGCGCTGCGCCGGAGACAGGCCCTGGATGCGCTACGTGCAGGCGCGCGTCGCCATCGAAGGCCGCTACTTCGTGGCCGCGCGCGCCATCGAGGCCGGCCAGGCCTTGGGCGCCGGCGACCTGGCCGAACGCACGGGCGATCTCGGCGCGCTGCCGCGCTCGGTCGTGACCGATGCCGCCGAGCTCAAGGGCGTCGTCGCCGTCAACCGCATCGCCGCCGGCGCGCCGGTGCGGCGCGAACTGCTGCGCGGCGTGGTCGTGATCCAGCAGGGCCAGACGGTGCAGGTGGTTGCGCAAGGGCCAGGCTTCACCGTCAGCACCGAGGCCCGCGCCATGACCCGCGCCGAGGCCGGCGCGACGGTGCAGGCCAAGACGCGGGACGGGCGCCTGGTCAGCGGCGTGGCGGATGAAGGCGGCCAGATCCTGCTTTCGCAATAGGCGAACCTAAAGTTCCGCCCTAAACTGCCGATAAACGGGTCAGCCCCTGAGGAACCATCTTGAAAATCGATCCATCCGCCCCCTCGGCCACCCCGCTCTCCCGCACCGCCAAGGGCGGCAAGGCCCTGCCGGCCATCGGCGCCGATGCTGCCGAAGGCGCCAAGGAATCGGTGCAGCTTTCCACCGGCCAGGTCCATTCGCTGCCGAGCTCGCCCAGCACCGACTTCGATGCCGCGCGCGTCGCCTCGATCCGCGAGGACATCCGTGCCGGCCGCTACGAGATTCATCCCGAGCGGATTGCCAAGGGCCTGCTGGCCAGCGTGCGCGACCTGCTCGGCGCCAAGAAAGACCTGTGAACGTGATGCTGCTGCCCCATCTGCTGGCCGAGAAGTCCTGCGTCGAAGAATTCCTTGCGGTGCTGGACCTGGAGGCGCAGGCCATGAAGAACAAACTCTTCGCCGACCTCGGTGCGCTCACCGAACGGAAGGCCGCCCTGCTCGACCGCATGGCCGCGCTCGACCAGGCGCGCGAATCGGCGCAGGTGGCACTGGGTTTCGAGCCCGGCCGCGCCGGCGCCGATGAAGCCGCAGCCGCCGCCGGCGACGCATCGCAAGAGGCCTGGACGGCGCTGCTGGAACTTGCAGACCGCGCCAAGGCCGGCAACCGCCGGATCGGGTCGATGGTCTACGGCCATCTCGATTTCACCCAGAACGCGCTCGACTATCTGCAGGCGAGCGCGCAGCCCTTCTACGGGCCGGACGGGATTCGCAAGGCGGCGGGCGCTTCGGGGACGCGGCTGGCGCTTGGGTAGGCTGCAGCCGGCCCCTCAGCCCCTGCTCGGATTGAGCAAATACTTCTCCCCGGTCGCATGCTTCGCATAGACCGCGATCTCCTCCAGCCGTAGCGCCTCGGACATCGACACCTCCTTGGTGTAGCGGCTCGCAAAGGTGGTCTTCAGCCCGGCCGCCACCCGCTCCTTGAGCTTCTTCGCGCCCTCCGGGCCGATCTTCTGCATAAACGGAAAGAGCAGCCAGCCGCCCATGCCCCACGCCATGCCGAAGTTGCGCACGAACTCGGTGGGCCCGCGGTCCAGGCCGCCGTAGATGTAGACCTGCTTGTGCGTGGTCGAGCCGTAGCGGCTGTATTCGGTGGCGGTCTTGTTCAAGGCCGCCTCCATGCAGCCGAGGATCTGCCCGGCCAGCTTGCCGCCGCCGATGGCGTCGAAGGCCAGCGTCGCGCCGGTGGCGACCAGCGCATCGGTCAGGTCCTGCATGAAGGTGGGCGCGCTCGCATTGCACACATGCCTGGCGCCGATGGCGCGCAGGATCTCTTCCTGCTCCTTCCTGCGCACGATGTTCACCAGGCCGATGCCGTCCTCGATGCAGATGCGGTTGAGCATCTGGCCGAGGTTGGAGGCCGCGGCCGTGTGCACCAGCGCCTTGTGGCCCTCGCGGCGCATGGTTTCGACCATGCCCAGCGCGGTGAGCGGATTGACGAAGGACGATGCGCCCTCGGCCGGCGTCGTGCCCTCGGGCAGCAGCATGCACTGGGCGACGGGGATAGAGCGGTACTGCGTGTACATCGCGCCGCCGATCATCGCGACCGTCTTGCCCAGGAGCGCCTGCGCGGCGGGCGAGGAACCCGCCGCCACCACGACGCCCGCGCCTTCGTTGCCGACGGGCATCGATGCGTCCAGGCGCGCGGCCATGCTCTTCATCGCCGCCTCGGGAACGCCGGCCGTCACCACCGGCCGCGAGGGCGTGCCCGAGGCCTTGGCCGTGGCCATGTCGGCGGTGCCGAAGAGCAGGCCGAGGTCCGAGGGATTCAGCGGCGCGGCTTCGACCCGCACCACGACTTCGTCGGGCTTCGGCTCGGGAACCGGCTCTTCGACCAGCGAGAGCTCGAGCTCGCCGCTGCGCTTGATCAGGGAACGGAGTTGCAAGGTGGTGCGGGGCGTGTCGGCGGGCATGGGCGTATCTCCATCTGGGGGCGGCCAGTATAGGAAGGCTCAGCGCCGGCTGCAGGCTGCAGGCTGCAGGCTGCAGGTTCAGGACACGACCTGGTAGTACAGGTTCTGCGGATGCCGCGCCTGCGCGAAGAAGAACCAGCGCTCGGCGACGAGGCCGGGCACCTGCACGACAAAGGCCAGCACGAAAGCCAAGGTCGATTGCGCGCCGACAGCCCACGCCAGCAGCAGCGACGGCAGCGCGAAGGCCAGCACGACAAAGCCAAGCTTCACCTGCTTCAGCGCCGCGCGGCTGGCGCCGTGGAAGAACTCGCGCGTGTTGAAGGAGCCGGCCGACATGCCCATCGACTTCTGCACCAGATTCGGTGCCTGGATGCCGGTGGCCGATTGCAAGGTCGAGCGCGGCTTCAGGGCCGCGTTGCGGCGCAGCGCCAGCGTGCGCGTGGCCCAGGCCGCGAGCGTGATCGCGAGCGCGCTGGGTCCGCTGACCTGCAGCAGGCGCTCTTCGCCCAACAGCGCGGCCAGGGCGCTTGCGAGCACCAGGCCCGACGAGAGCCCGATCAGCGTGAAGTTGACGACGGTGAGCGGCTGCGCCCATTCCTGGATGAAGCGCAGGCACGCGTAGATCATCGCAGTGCAGTACCAGAGCAGCGCCGCGACCCCGATCGCCGCCAGGGGCAAGAGCAGCGTGTCGATGCCGGCTCGAAGCGCCAGCCACCACAGCGCCACCACGGCGATGAAGGCCGGCAGCACGATCACCTCGCGCGAAAGCCAGGAGGTGCGCCACATCAGCACCGCGCGCCATGCGCGCTCGGGCCGGCCGAGGTGGCCGAAGGAGGCGCCGAGGCCGACGAGCAGCATGATCGCGGCCACGATCAGCGCGATGCTCGCGAAGCCGGGCGCAAGCGGCAGGCCGGCCAGCATGGCCAGCGCCAGCGTGACGACCAGGCCCTGCGCGGCACCGGCGATGGTGGTGAAGATGACGACCGAGAAGGCCGGGTTCATGGCGCGCCTCCCGCCACATCGGTGATGCGTCGCGGCAGGTACCGGTTGGCGGGATTGGTTTCCCACTCGGGCATCAGCGCATAGCCGCCGCGTTCGCGGATCGCCTTCGAGACCTCGGAGTCCGGGTCCTTCACGTCGCCGAACAGGCGCGCGCCGGTGGGACAGGCCTTCACGCAGGCCGGCTTGCGATCTTCCTTGGGCAGCTTCTCGTCGTAGATGCGGTCCACGCACAGCGTGCACTTGGTCATGACCTGGCGCTCCTCGTCGAGCTCGCGCGCGCCGTAGGGGCAGGCCCAGGCGCAGTACTTGCAGCCGATGCACTTGTCGTAGTCGACCAGCACGATCCCGTCCTCCTTGCGCTTGTAGCTGGCGCCGGTCGGGCACACCGGCACGCAGGGCGGGTCTTCGCAGTGCAGGCAGCTCTTCGGGAAGTGGATGGTCTCGGTGGCGGGGAAGGCGCCGGCCTCGTAGGTCTGCACGCGGTTGAAGAAGGTGCCGGTGGGGTCGGCGCCATAGGGCTTCTCGTCCGCCAGCGGCCCGGCGCTGCCGGAGGTGTTCCATTGCTTGCACGAGGTCACGCAGGCATGGCAGCCGACGCAGACGTTGAGGTCGATGACCAGCGCGAGCTGCTTGGCGAGGGTCTCGCCTTGCTCCGCGCGTACTGTATCGCTCCCTCTCCCGCGCGCGGGAGAGGGTTGGGGTGAGGGCATGCCGGCCTCGATCGCCATTGCGGCTGCTCCACCGCCGCAGCCCTCACCCCCGCCCTCTCCCCGAGGGAGAGGGAGTGAAGTCATCAAATCCTTGAGCCACTGGATCATTTCCTGCGCCCCGCAAAGTAGGTCAAGACGCTCGCCGCCTTGCCCAGCACGCCCGGCGCGGCCGGCATGCTGGCGATCTGCGGGAAAGTCTCTTCCGGTTCCTCGGGCGCGGCGGGCCGGATACGCACGCGCACGTCGTACCAGCCGGCCTGACCGGTGACCGGATCGGAGTTGCTGATGGTCTTGCCGTCGAAGGGCAGCTCTTCCGAGATCAGGTGGTTGAGCAGGAAGCCCTTGCGCGCCTCGTCGGCGCCGGGCGCGAGCTGCCACGCGCCGTCGGCCTTGCCGATCGCGTTCCAGGTCCACACGGTGCCGGGTTCCACGGCTTCGCTGTAGCGCAGCATGCAGCGCACCCTGCCCCACTGGCTCTCGACCCAGCACCAGCCGCCGTCGGCGATACCGGCGGCCTTGGCGGTGAGCGGGTTCACATGCAGGTAGTTGTGGCTGTGGATCTGGCGCAGCCACGCGTTCTGCGAATCCCACGAGTGGTACATCGCCATCGGCCGCTGCGTGATCGCGTTGAGCGGATAGGCCTCGAGGTCGGTCGCGGCTTCTTCGAGCGGCGGATACCAGAAGGGCAGCGGATCGAAGTAGGTCTCGATGCGCTCGCGCAGCGCGTCCGGCGGCTGGCGGCCGCCGCTCTTGCCCTGCGCCGCGAGGCGGAAGCTTTGCAGCGTGTCGGAATACAGCGCGAGCTGCACCGGGTCGTTCCGCTGGCGCCAGCCCTTGGTCCTAGCGAAGTCCAGGTACTCGCGGTTCCAGTTGCGCATGTAGTGCATGGTCTCCGGCATGTGGTACTGGAATACGCAGTTGTTCTCCGCGTAGGCCTCCCACTGCTTCGGATTGGGCTCGCCGCGCAGGTGATCGGTGCCGTCCTTGCCGCGCCAGCCCATCAGGAAGCCGATGCCCGGCTGCGGCTGGAAGTTGACGATGAAGTCGGGATAGCCGCTGAACTTGCGCCCGCCCTCGGGCGTGGTGAAGGCCGGAAACTTCATGCGCGAGGCGAGCTCGATCAGCACCTCCTGGAAGGGCTTGCACTGGCCGGTGGGCGGCACGACCGGCACGCGCACCGAATCCACCGGGCCGTCGAATTCCGAGATCGGCCGGTCGAGCATGCTCATCACGTCATGGCGCTCGAGGTAGGTGGTGTCGGGCAGCACCAGGTCGGCGAAGGCCACGGTCTCGCTCTGGAAGGCGTCGCACACCACGAGGAAGGGGATCATGTACTCGCCCTGCCCGTCCTTGCGATTGAGCATCTCGCGCACCGCCATCGTGTTCATGCTGGAGTTCCAGGCCATGTTGGCCATGAAGATCAGCAAGGTGTCGATGCGGTAGGGGTCGCCCTTCACCGCATTGGTGATCACGTTGTGCATGAGGCCGTGCGCGGAGAGCGGATGCTCCCACGAGAAGGCATGGTCGATGCGGATCGGCGAGCCGTCGGGGTTGATCGCCAGCTCTTCCGGGTTGGCCGGGAAGCCCAGCGGCGCGGCGTTGAGCGGCGTGTTCGGCTGGATCATCTCGGGCGCATTGAAGGCCCGGTAGTTCGGCACGATGTGGCGCGGGTACGGCGCCTTGTGCCTGAAGCCGCCGGGCGCGTCGATGGTGCCCAGCACGCTCATCAGCACTGCCAGCGCGCGCACGGTCTGGAAGCCGTTGGAATGCGCGGCGAGCCCGCGCATCGCATGGAAGGCCACCGGCCGCGCCTGCGTGGTCGGATGCTTCTTGCCCCAGGCGTCGGTCCACGGGATGGGCAGCTCGAAGGCCTGCTGGAGCGCGGTCTCGCCCATCTCGCGCGCGAGCTTGCGGATGCGCTCTGCATCGATGCCGGTGATGGCCGACGCCCACTCTGGCGTGCAGCTTGCGACGCGTTCGCGCAGCAGCTGGAAGGAAGGCGCGACGCGCGTGCCGTCGGCGAGCTGGTAGTGGCCTTCGAGCGCCGGGTCGCAGCCGTCGGCGATGCCCTCGGGATAGGCGGGCTTCACGCTGCCGGAGCTCCTGTCCCACACCAGCTTGTTGTGCGGATTGCGTCCGTCGCCCGGCGCGCCGCGCACGGGATCGAAGGCGAACAGGCCTTGCCGATCGCAGTCGTCCAGCACCACGAGCTGCGGCGCGTTGGTGAAGCGCTTCAGAAACGCATGGTCCACCAGGTCGTTCGCGATGAGCTCGTGCAGGAGCGCCATGAAGAGTGCGCCATCGGTGCCCGGCTTGATCGGAATCCATTCGTCGGCGATGGCCGAGTAGCCGGTACGCACCGGGTTGATCGAGATGAAGCGGCCGCCTGCGCGCTTGAATTTGCCGATGGCGATCTTCATCGGATTGCTGTGATGGTCCTCGGCGGTGCCGATCATCACGAACAGCTTGGCGCGATCGAGGTCCGGTCCGCCGAATTCCCAGAAGCTGCCGCCCACGGTGTAGATCATTCCCGCGGCCATGTTCACCGAGCAGAAGCCGCCGTGCGCCGCGTAGTTGGGCGTGCCGAACTGGCGCGCGAACAAGCCGGTGAGCGCCTGCATCTGGTCGCGGCCGGTGAAGAGCGCGAACTTCTTCGGATCGGTGGCGCGGATCTTCGCGAGGCGCTCGGTCAGGATGTCGAAGGCACGCGCCCAGCTGATGGGCTCGAACTCGCCGGCGCCGCGCTCGCTGCCGGCCTTGCGCAAGAGCGGCTGGGTGAGCCGCGCCGGCGAGACCTGCTTCATGATGCCCGACGAGCCCTTGGCGCAGATCACGCCCTGGTTCAGCGGATGGTTCGGGTTGCCGTCGATGTAGCGCACTTCCCCATCGCGCAGATGCACGCGGATGCCGCAGCGGCAGGCGCACATGTAGCAGGTGGTGGTTTTGACCTCGCATTCGGCCGTCGGCGTCGGCGACGCCAGCGGATCGTGGAGCGGCTCGCGCGAAAGGAAGTTGAACAAGAGCCTGACTCCTAGCGTCTGGTCACAGTCACCGTGGGAAGATTTCCGCCCCATGATAGGCTTCTGTCGTTGAACAGCAAAGCAGGTAATTCAGGTAATCATGAACGACAAAAGCGATCAGCGACTGCGCCTCACGCTGCGCCAGCTCGAGGTCTTCGCCGCCACCGCGCGCGAGGGGTCGACACGTGCCGCCGCCGGCCGGATCGCGCGCTCGCAATCGGCGGCCAGCGCGGCGCTGGCCGATCTGGAGGCCGCGCTGGGCACGCAGCTCTTCGACCGCATCGGCCGGCGCCTGGTGCTCAACGAGGACGGCCGCGCGCTGCTGGCCAAGTCGGTGTCGCTGGTCGACCAGGCGGCGGAACTGCAGTCCATGTTCTCCTCGGAACACCGGACGCCGCTGCGCATCGCGGCCAGCTTCACGACCGGCGAATACCTGCTGCCGGAGCTGGTCCTGAAATGGAAGCAGGACAGTCCGGAAGCGCGCGCGCGGCTCATCGTCGGCAACACCAGCGACGTGATCGCCGCGGTGGTCGGCTTCGATGCCGACGTCGGTTTCATCGAAGGCCGGCAGACGCATCCCGACCTGACCGTGCGCCAATGGCTCACCGACGAGATGGTGCTGGTGGCCGCGCCGACACATGCGCTGGCCGGGCGCCCGGTCGGCGTGCGCGAGCTCGCCGCCGCGGCCTGGGTGCTGCGCGAGGAAGGCTCCGGCACCCGCGAGGCCACCGAGCACTGGCTGCGCAAGCGGCTCGGCGCGCTCAACATCGAGCTCGAGCTCGGCAGCAGCCACGCCATCAAGCGCGTGGTCGCGTCGGGCGTGGGCATCGGATGCATGTCGCGCTACGCGGTGTCGGATGCGCTCCAGGACGGCTCGCTGGTCGAGCTGAAGAGCCGGCTGCCGAGGGAGTTTCGCGCGCTGTCGATGGTGTTCCATCGCGAGCGCCGGCCGGGGCTCGCGATGCAGGGTTTCATCGACTACTGCCTGAAGGCCGCCGGCCGGCGCTCGGGTAACAAGCCCTAGGCCGGCCTCGACAGCAGGTGCACGTACTCGTGCTGCGCGGTGTCGATGGTCGAGACCCGGTACTCCACCGGCTTGTCGCCGAAGGTCAGCGCGGTGCGGCGCACCACCATCACCGGCGCGCCGGGCGCGACGCCGAGCAGGCGCACGATCCCGCGGTCGGCGATCGCGGCGCGCGCATGCTCGCGCGCCCGCGTCACGGTGATGCCGAATTCGGTCTGGTAGAGGTGGTAGATCGTGCTCTTGCGTTCGCGAAAGCGCTTCTCGGTGAGGCCCTTGAAGAGCAGCGCCGGCAAGGTCAGCCGGTCGTGGATCACCGCCTTGCCCTGCAATAGCAGCCGGTTGTCGATCTGGATCGCCGGCTCGCCGGTCTTCAGGCCGAGCGCCTGCGCCGGCTCTTCCTCCATGCGGATGCGCTCGAAAGCCAGCAGTTCGACCTGCGGACGATGACGCAATCCGTCGCTGCGCTCGACGTGGAAGAACTGGAACATGAAGCGGTCGGTGTTGTGCACCGCAACGAAGGTGCCGCGCCCCTGCCGCCGCACGAGGATGTGCTCGGCCACCAGGTCGTCCGTCGCGTGGCGCAGCGTGCCGATCGAGACGCCGAGCGCAGCGGCCAGCTCGGTCTCGCTCGGCAGCGCAGCGCCTGCGGGGTACTGCCCCGATTCGATCGCGCGCAGCAGCGCGCTCTTGACCAGCCGATACAGCGGCGCATCGGTCGCATCGGCGGCGATCGGCTGGAAGGCGATGGCGGCGCTGGCTCGTTTCATCGCGCCATTGTGGATGCAGACGCTGCGCTCATCCAGGTCATCTAGATGACCCGTTTGACACTCGGAAACGTGCAGGCCGACACTGGCCGCATCGCAACTTCAGAGAAGCAGGAGACGAACAGATGATTCACTTCGTTTTGCACGACGCCAAGGACACGGTGGCCGTCGTGGTGGTCGAGGGCGTCAAGGCCGGCATGTCGCTCAGCGGCTGGATCATGGACGAGGACAAGATGACCAGCGTGGATGCGAAAGAGGACATCCCGATCGGCCACAAGGTCGCGCTGAAGGACATGAACCCCGGCGACACGGTGTGGAAGTACGGCATCGACATGGGCCGCGTGGTCGCGCCGATCAAGGCCGGCGAGCACGCCCACGTCCAGAACATCAAGACCAAGCGCTGGTAAGCGCGCGCCGTCTCCACCCACTCACGAACCGGAAAGAAACCCCCACCATGTCCGTCATTTCCAAAGACACCACCTTCCTCGGCTATCGGCGCGAGAACGGCCGCGTCGGCGTGCGCAACCACGTCATCATCCTGCCGCTGGACGACCTCTCCAACGCCGCCGCCGAAGCCGTCGCGCACAACATCAAGGGCGCGCTCGCCATCCCTCATCCCTATGGCCGGCTGCAGTTCGGCGCCGACCTCGAGCTGCACTTCCGCACGCTGATCGGCGCGGGCTGCAATCCGAACGTGGCCGCGGTGGTCGTCATCGGCATCGAGGACAGCTGGACCCAGAAGGTGGTCGACGGCATCGCGGCCACCGGCAAGCCGGTGGTCGGCTTCGGCATCGAGGGCCACGGCGACCACGACACCATCCTGCGCGCCAGCCGCGCCGCGCGCGAGTTCGTCCAGATGGCGAGCGAGAAGCAGCGCGAGCCCTGCGGCATCCACGAGCTGTGGGTGTCGACCAAGTGCGGCGAGAGCGACACCACCTCGGGCTGCGGCTCCAATCCGACGGTCGGCAACGCGTTCGACAAGCTCTACGAGACCGGCAACACGCTGGTGTTCGGCGAGACTTCCGAGATCACCGGCGGCGAGCGCATCGTGGCCGAGCGCTGCCGCACGCCGGAGGTGAAGGAGCGCTTCATGTTCATGTTCGACCGCTACCAGGACATGATCAACCGCCACAAGACCAGCGACCTCTCCGATTCGCAGCCCACCAAGGGCAACATCGCCGGCGGCCTGACGACCATCGAGGAGAAGGCGCTGGGCAACATCCAGAAGATCGGCAAGAAGTGCCTGGTCGACGGCGTGCTCGACAAGGCCGAGACGCCGACCGGCCCGGGCCTGTGGTTCATGGATTCGTCGAGCGCGGCGGCCGAAATGGTGACGCTGTGCGCGGCCTCGGGCTACGCGGTGCACTTCTTCCCCACCGGCCAGGGCAATGTGATCGGCAACCCGATCCTGCCCGTCATCAAGATCTGCGCCAACCCGCGCACCGTGCGTCTGATGAGCGAGCACGTCGACGTAGATACCTCGGGCCTGCTGCAGCGCGAGATGACGCTCGACCAGGCCGGCGACCAGCTGCTCGAATGCATGCTGCGCACCGCCAACGGCCGCCTTACCGCGGCGGAAGCGCTGGGACATCGCGAGTTCGTCCTGACCCGCCTCTACGAGTCGGCCTGAACGGCCCGCACTCATCATGGGACGAATCGTCATTGCGGAGTTCATGGACGAGGCCGCGGTCGCGGAGCTTCGCGCGCGGCACGAGGTGCTGTACGACCCGAAGCTGGTGGACGACGGCGCGCGGCTGCACCGCGAGGCAGCCTCCACCGATGCGCTCATCGTGCGCAACCGCACGCAGGTGCGCGGCGAGCTGCTCGCGGCGCTGTCGCGCTGCACGGTGGTCGGCCGCCTCGGCGTCGGGCTCGACAACATCGACGTGGCAGGCTGCGAGGCGCGCGGCATCCGCGTGATCCCGGCCACCGGCGCCAACGCGCTGAGCGTGGCCGAGTACGTGATCGCCAGCGCGATGCTGCTGCTGCGCGGCGCCTACGGCTCGACGGCGGCCGTGGCCTCGGGCTGCTGGCCGCGCGCGGCGCTCTCGAACGGCCGCGAGTTCGCCGGCAAGACGCTGGGCCTGGTCGGCTTCGGCTCCATCGGCCAGCTGACGGCCTGTCTCGCCGGCACGCTCGGCGTGCGCACCATCGCCTTCGACGCGATGCTGGGCGCCGACCATCCGGCCTTCGTGCAGGCCGGCACGCAGCACGTCGGGCTCGACGCGCTGACGGCCCAAGCCGACGTGGTCAGCCTGCACCTTCCGCTGGCGGACTCCACGCGCAATCTCTTCGACGCGGCGCGCATCGCGGCGATGAAGCCCGGCGCGGTGCTGATCAACACCTCGCGCGGCGGCATCGTCGACGAGGCCGCGGTCGCGGCGGCGCTGCGCGAAGGCCGCCTGGGCGGCGCAGCGCTCGACGTGTTCGATGCCGAGCCGCTGGCGGCTGCGCCGCATTTCGAGGACTGCCCCAATCTGCTGCTCACGCCGCACATCGCGGGCGTGACGGCCGAGTCGAACGAGCGCGTGAGCAGCCTGGTCGCGCGCAAGGTGCTGGAGGCCTTGCACTGATGGCCGCGCTCGGCCTGCAACAGGCGCGCGAGGCCGTCGCCCGGGCGCTGCGCGCCGCCGGCGCCAACGAGACCATGGCCGACGCGACCGCGCGCGCGCTGGTGCTGGCCGAGGCCCAGGGCCTGGGCTCCCATGGTCTCAGCCGCGTTGCGCAGTACGCCACGCACCTGCGCAACGGCCGCGTGAACGGCGATGCGCTGCCCACGCAGCGCCGTGCCAAGGGCGGCGCGGTCTTGATCGATGCACACGAAGGTCTGGCCTTCGCGGCCTGCGAGATGGCGATCGAGGAAGCGATCCGGCGCGCCCGCGAATTCGGCATCAGCATCGCCGGCGTGGCCGACAGCCACCACTGCGGCGTGGTCGTCGACCACCTGCGTGCGGTCGCCGAGGCCGGCATGGTCGGCCTCGGCTTCGCCAACTCGCCGGCCGCAATGCCGGCCGCCGGCGGACGGCATCCGATCTTCGGCACCAATCCGGTGGCTGCCGTCTTCCCGCGCCGCGACGCGGCGCCGCTGATGATCGACCTGAGCCTGTCGGAAGTGGCGCGCGGCAAGCTCATGGTCGCGGCCAAGCAGGGGCAATCCATTCCGCCCGGCTGGGCGCTCGACCGCAGCGGCCAGCCCACGACCGACCCGAAGGCCGGCCTCGAAGGCTCGATGCTTCCGATCGGCGCCGCCAGCAGCCCCAAGGGCGCGATGCTGGCGCTGGTGGTGGAGCTGCTGGTCACGGCGCTGATCGGCGCGCAGTTCGGCTTCGAGGCTTCGAGCTTCTTCGAGGATGAGGGCAACCGGCCGCGCATCGGCCAGGCCTTCATCGTCATCGATCCCGGCGCGCTGGCCGGCTCGGCAAGCTACCTCGACCGCATCGAAGTGCTGGTGGCCGAGATGCTGCGCGACGACGGCGTGCGGCTGCCCGGCGCCCGGCGCGAAGCGCTGCGCCGGCGCGCCGAGGCAGAAGGCATCGAGGTGCCGGACGCGCTGCTCGCGCAGTGGCAGGCCCGGCCCTGAAGACACACAACAGAAGGAGACAACGCGATGATCCAGAGACGTGAAGTGATGCAGGGCGCCGCGGCGCTGGCCGCGGCGGGCGCGCTGGCGCCGGTGGCATGGGCCCAGGGCGGCGACTACCCGAAGCCGGACGCGACGATCCGCTACGTGGTGCCCTTCCCGCCCGGCGGCTTGACGGATGCGATGGCGCGGCAGATCGGCCAGCAGCTCGGCGAGCGCTGGAAGGTCAGCGTGGTGGTCGACAACCGGCCCGGCGGCAACGGCCAGATCGGCGCCGACGTGGTCGCGAAGGCCGCGCCCGATGGCAACACGCTGCTGGCGATCACGCTGACTCACGCGGCCAACGTGACGCTGTTCCCGAAGTCGCCCTTCAGTTTCCAGAAAGACCTGCGGCCCGTCGCGCTGATCGCCGGCAGCCCGATGCTGATCGTGGTGCCGGCCGCGAGCCCGATCAAGGATCTCAAGGAACTGATGGCAGAGGCGAAGACGCGCAAGCTCAATGCCGGCTCCAGCGGCAACGGCACGCCGCCGCACCTGACGCTCGCGCTCTTCAACGACCTGAACAAGTCGAGCATCCAGCACGTGCCCTACAAGGGCGGCGCACCCTCGATGACCGACCTGATCGGGGGCCAGCTGGACGTCGTCTTCTCGAACTTCCCGGAGTCGGTCGCGCACGTGAAGGGCGGCAAGCTGCGCGCGCTCGCCATCGCCAGCAAGGCGCGCTATCCGTCGCTGCCCGAGGTGCCGACGACCGCCGAAGCCGGCATGCCCACGCTGCTGGTGGAGAACTGGACCGGCATGATGGCGCCGGCCGGCATGCCCGACGCGGCGGTGCAGAAGCTGGGCGCCGAAGTGGTGAAGATCGTCACCCAGCCCGAGATGGAGGAGCGCATGCGGCAGCAGGGTTTCAGCGCCGATGCGCGCGCGCCGGATCGCTTCGCCGCCTTCCTCAACGAGGAGATCGCGCGCTGGGCGCACGTCATCAAGACGGCGGACATCCAGCCGAGTTGAGCCCGCGGCGTCCAGCAGGAGGTCGGCTTCGCCGCTGACGCCGGGCGCCATCTTCTCGATGCGCGCGGCTTCGGCCGAGATCACGTAGCCGAAGCCTAAGGGCCCCTTCGACCCGCGCGCCGGGCCATGCGCTCGCGCGCGCCAGCGCTACCAGCGCCCGCGCATCGATGCCCCGCGCTGCTGGCGGGCGCTACAGCCGTCGAGGTCGCGCCGGCGCGTGACTTCCTTCGCGGAAAAGGCTGACAAATCGTTTCCTAGGTATTCCATTGTTAACCTAAGTAGTAACATGTGACATCTTCACATCCGCGCTCCCGTGCGCGGAAATCGACTGCTGACCCCCACCGATCACGGTCCGTGGGAGGAGGAAACGCCCGATGCTGGTGCACAGGCTGGACAGGAAAAACGAGTTGGATACGAGCCTTGCTGCCGACGCCGCAGATGCGCGAATGGTGGCCAGGATGCGGCTCGTGCTGTCCGTCTCCGCCCTGCTCGCGATTTTTGTCGATCCTTCGGGCTTGAGGGGCATCGGCGGCTTCACCTGGCTGCTGTTTTCCGGCTACATCCTGCACAGTTTTGCCGTCTATCTCTATGCGCAGCTCGACGCCCCGTTCTCGCAGAGCAAGCTAGTTCACTGGCTGGATGTCTTCTGGTATGCGTTGATCGTTCTGTTCACGGACGGAATCCACAGCTTTTTCTTCCTGTTCTTCTTCTTCGCCATCCTCACCTCGTCCTTCCGCTGGGGCTTCGACGAGGGCGCACGCGTCACCCTCGCTTCGGTGGCCTTGTTCGCCGCCTGTGGGCTGGGATCGACGACCGAGGAGGATCTCCCCCGCCTGCTGCTGCGCGCCACTTTCCTGCTTGCACTCGGCTACATGAGCATCCACTGGGGCGGCTCCAAGGTCGAACTGAAGCGGCGGCTCGCCCTTCTGCGCGACGTCAGCCGCGTGTCGAACCCGCGCTTCGGCGTCGATCACACCGTCACCAGCGTACTGGAGAAGACGCAGATGTTCTTCCACGGAAGCTGCTGCCTGCTGATCGTTCGGGACAAGGAGTCCGGCGCCTATTTCCTGCGCACTGCCAGGGAGGGCGACGCGAAGCGTTCGATCAATGCAGAACGAATCGGCGCGGACGCGGCGGCGCCTCTGGTGGCGCTCCCGCAAGACCGCATCGTGGCCTACAACGGCCCGCTCTGGCCCGCTTGGCCCTTCACCGGCGCCGCGGCGTACGACAGCGCGAGGGGAAGATGGAGCAAGCACGAGGAAGCGGCCTGCCGCAGCCTGGCCGAGCTTCTGGATGCGCGCTCGTTCATCAGCGCGCCGGTGTCGCTTCGAAAGAGCGAAGGCCGCATCTTCCTGTTCTCGCGCGAAGCTGCGTTCAGAAAGACCGATGCGCTTTTCCTGAGCCATATCGCTGCCCAGGCGTTTCCGGTGATCGAGAACATCGAACTGCTGGACCGGATGGCCTCGGACGCCGCTTCGCAGGAGCGCCAGAAGATCGCGCTGGACCTCCACGACACGGCCATCCAGCCCTACATCGGATTGAAGATGGGCCTCAGTGCCCTGCGCAACAAGGCCGCTGCCGACAACCCGCTGATCGAGGATCTCGACAAGCTGGCGGACATGGCCGCCAAGGTCATCGGCGATCTGCGCCGCTATGCCGGCACGGTCAAGAACGGGCTGGACAAGACGGAAGAGGTTCTTCTCATGGTCCTGCGCCAGCAGGCAGCGCAGGCCAGGGATTTCTACGGGATCGACATCGCCGTCTGCGTGCAAGGCGAGCTCAGCGTGAGCGATCGGCTGACCGCAGAGATATTGCAGATCGTGCGCGAGGGCTTGAGCAACATCTGCAAGCACACCTTCGCGCACCACGGCGCCGTCAGGCTGGAATGCGTGGACGGCTTGCTCAGGATCCAGATCGAGAACGAATGCGATGGATCGCAGCCGGTCGCATTCCAGCCGAGGTCGATCACCGAACGCGCGACCGCGCTCGGTGGCAACGCCCAAGTCAAGCAGACAACGAACGGCGGCACCTCCGTGCACGTCGAGATACCCATCTAGGAGGTGGAACATGCAGCCAGTTGAAAAGCCCATCGGCGTGATGCTTGTCGACGATCACCAGACGATGCTGTGGGGATTGTCCAGGTTGATCGACGGCGAGAAACCGCGAATGCAGGTGGTCGGGACGGCAAGAAACTGCGAAGAAGCGCTCGAGCAGGTCGACCAGGTGGTGCCCGACGTCATCCTGCTGGACCTCGATCTGGGCGGCAAATGCGCGCTGGACATTCTCCCGGGCCTGCTGTCCAACTCGGTCTCCCGCGTATTGATCCTGACCGGCGAGCGCCAGCAGAAAAACCTCGATCTGGCGGTCTTCGGCGGTGCCCGAGGCGTGCTGCGCAAGGACGCGGCCGCGGAACAAGTGCTCCAGGCGATCGAAAGAATGCACAAGGGCGAACTGTGCGTCGACAACGAAACGATGGGCCGCGTCTTCTCGGAGTTCGTCGACGCGAAGCGCACGCACAAGATCGACCCGGAGGCGGAGAAGCAGGCGGCACTGACCTGCAAGGAACGCAAGATCATCCACACCGTGGTCGACGGCAACGGCGCATCGAACAAGGCGCTGGCCGAACGGTTGTTCATCACCGAGCACACCTTGCGCAACCACCTGACGTCGATCTACCAGAAGCTGGGGGTGAGCAATCGGCTGGAGCTGTATGTGTATGCCGTGAAGCACCAGTTGGACAAGCTGCCGTCCTGAGGGCAGCGCCGCCTTTCTGTCATTGTCCGCCGAACATGGGGCCAAGGGTTCGGATGATCTGAATGGCGGCCGGGCCGAGGATCACCATCAGGATCGACGGGAATATGCACAAGACCAGCGGAATGAGCATCTTGGTCGGAATCTTGGCGGCTATCTCCTCCGCACGCACCTGCCTTTTGTGCCGCAGATCATCGGAAAAGACCCGAAGCGATTCGCCGATGCTCGTTCCGAACTTGTCGGCCTGGGTCAGCATGGTGGCAAAGATGCCGATTTCCTCGACGCCCGTGCGCATGGCCAGATTGCGCAGCGATTTCTCGCGCGTTCCGCCAGCCCGCATCTCGAGGTTCGTCCAGTGGAGTTCTTCCGCCAGGGCGATGCTTTTCATCCTGATTTCATCCGTGACCTTCACCAGGCCGGCATCGAGCCCCAGGCCTGCCTCGACGCAAACCAGCATCAAGTCGGCAGCGTCGGGAAAGCTCTCGAAGATCTCCCGCTTCCGGCTTCTCGTCATCAGGTACAGGACGAAATTCGGCAGATAGCAGCCGATCAATGCTCCCACGGCGAGGTACATCACCATCGTCAAGCCTGTCGTCTGATTCGACGCTCTCAGGGCAATAAAGGCCAGTCCTGCAAGAGCAAGCGGCAGCAATGTCTTGGAGCCGAAGAAGATCAGGTGCGCATCAGGGTGCCGGATACCTGCATTGAGAAACTTGACGCGCAGCGGCGATGCCTCGCCATCGATCGGCGGCGCCGAAAGCTGAGCGAAGGGACCGACGATTTTCACCACCGATTCCGTCCACTGCGACTTGCCTGTCGGATTGGACATGGCCTGCAGCCGCTGTTCTGTCTTGCTGGGGTTCAGCCAGAGGAACACCCCGCCGAGTGTCAAGACTACGGCGAAGAAGATAAGCGCGGGAAATAGCATCATTTTCGTTCTCCTCTATACCCGGATCTTGATGATTTTTCTGAGAATCAAGACGCCGAAAGCCATCAAGATGAGCATGTACTTGATGATGGCAATGCCGATCGGGTCCTTCCACAAGGGTGACATGAAGGACGGATTCACCAGGTTCATCACCCCCGCCAGCGCGAATGGCATCGAACCGACGATCCAGGCGGACAGCCGCCCCTCCGACGACAAGACCCTGACCTTCCCATACAGCTTCAGGCGCTCGCGAACCAGACGGCTCAGGTTGCCCAGCACCTCGGTGAGGTTGCCGCCGGAGTCGCGCTGGACCAGTACCGCCACGACGAAGTAACGCAAGTCGGTGAGCGGGACTCTTTCGCTCAGGTTGGTCAGCGCCTGCTGCAGCGACACCCCGAAATTGACTTCGTCGCTGACGATGCGGAATTCATTGGCAATGGGCTCCGCCATTTCTTCGCCGATCATTTGCAGGCCGGACGCAAACGAATGCCCGGACCGCAATGCCCGAGTCACCAGGTCGAGCGCATCGGGCAATTGCCGCTCGAGCTTGTCCAGCCGCCCGCTTCGCTTGTGCTGCAGATAAAGCAGCGGCAGCGCTGCCAGTGCTGCAGCTGCCGCAGCGCTCATCAAAATGGGTTGACGAGCCACGCCGGTCATCAGGACGAGGCCGATCACACCGAATCCTGCGCATGAGAGCAGCAGCTTCGAGACTGTCCAGTTCAGACCGGACTGGAGGATGAATTTGTCGAGGCTGTGCGCTCTCGGAATACTGAACAGGAGCCGCTGGAAAGCCGGCACCTCGCTCAGCATGCGCTCCTTCAGCAACTGGGCCTGGGCGGTTGCGTCATGAGAGGCCGACAGCGCCTGCAGTCGCTTTTCGAGCTTCTTGGCCTCGGGCCCTTTGTACGACTTCCAGATCAGATACAGGGCTTCCAGAAGAAGAAGCACGGCCACGAAAACCAGAACTGCAACGACCAGGAAGGCATTGCCGCCGATGTCTTTCCACATGATCGACTCCTTTACTCGTAGCGCTTGGTCGGATCGAACATGGCGTCCGGCAGCAGGACACCGAACGACCGCAAGCGCTCGGCGAATTTCGGCCGGACGCCGGTCGCCTGGAAATATCCCTGCACTTCGCCCTCGGCTCCCACGCCGGTTTGCCTGAACGCGAAGATTTCCTGCATGGTGATGACTTCGCCTTCCATGCCGGTGATCTCCTGGATGCTGGTGATCTTTCGCTTTCCATCGATCAGTCTCAGCCCCTGGATCACGACCGTAATAGCGGAAGCGATCTGCTGCCGCGCCGCGTGGTGCGGCAGATTGAGATTGGCCATCCCGATCATGTTTTCCAGCCTGGACAGAGCGTCCCGCGGCGTATTGGCGTGGATCGTCGTCAGCGAGCCTTCATGACCGGTGTTCATGGCCTGCAGCATGTCGACCGCTTCGGCGCCGCGAACCTCGCCGATCACGATGCGGTCGGGCCGCATGCGCAACGCGTTGCGCACCAGGGCACGCTGCGTGATCTCGCCCTTGCCCTCGATGTTCATGGGCCGCGTTTCCATGCGCACCACGTGAGGCTGCTGCATCTGCAGCTCGGCCGCGTCCTCGATGGTGACGATGCGCTCCGATTCCGGGATGTAGCCGGACAGGATGTTCAGCAATGTCGTCTTGCCTGCACCGGTTCCACCCGAGATGATCATGTTGACCTTGGCTTTGCTCAGTCCTTCCAGCATGAAGGCCATCTGCGGCGTCAGGCTCTTCAGGTCATTGACCAGGTTCTCCATCTTCAGGGGAATATGAGCGAAACGGCGAATGGACATCATCGGCCCGTCGAGCGCCACGGGTGGAATGACTGCGTTGACGCGGGAGCCGTCGGGCAGGCGCGCGTCGACCATCGGGCTCGACTCGTCGATCCGCCGCCCCACCAGCGACACAATCTTGTCGATGATCCGCAGCAGATGCTTCTCGTCGGTGAAAGTGACGTTGGTGAGCTCCAGCTTCCCCTTGCGCTCGACGTAGATCTGCTCGTGGGAATTGACAAGGATGTCGGACACAGTGGGGTCGGCCATCAGCAATTCGATCGGGCCGAAGCCCAGCATCTCATGCTGGATGTCTCGAATGAGAGTGCGCCGTTCGACCTCATTGAGCGCTTCCTGCTCTTCAAGCAGCAAGCGTCCGACCATGGCAGAAATCTCTTGCCGCAAGACCTCGGGTGCCAAAGTCTCCAGCGCCGCCAGGTCGAACTTCTCGAGCAGCTTCAGGTGCATCCTGCCCTTCAGCGATTTGTAGGAATCGGTGGCAACCGGATTCCTGAGGACATCGACCGTTGGCTGAACGTGCGGGCGCAGGATGGGCTCTATCGCGACAGCGTCAAGTTTTTCTCGAAATGACATGGGGTACCTGCCT
The DNA here is from genome assembly GCF_003984645.1 of Variovorax sp. MHTC-1. Taxonomy (GTDB): domain Bacteria; phylum Pseudomonadota; class Gammaproteobacteria; order Burkholderiales; family Burkholderiaceae_C; genus Variovorax. Next base: position 211,022 of record NZ_RWKI01000009.1, on the reverse strand, counting down.
TGTGGATTGCAGAGAGAAGACGGTTAGGCTTTCCGAAAGAGACGGGCGAAGAAGCTGCTGTTCTGCTCTTGCCGCGGAGCCAGCGCCAGCGCCAGATCAGCTAGGCTTTTACTGACAGGGTTGGTGCGCGAGATTTCCACCAGGGGGACACCGCGGTTGATCGAGTTGTTCACTTCTTTGTAGGAGTCCGGGATCGTGAGCAGCGCGACGGAGCCCAGCGAACGCCGCATGTCGCTGATGCCGATCTCGCCCGTTTTTTCGAAGCGATTGACGATCAGCTCGGTCTTGGTTGCCGGATAGCCCAGCGACTTGAACACCGCCAGCAACTTGCCTGCGTTTCGAATGGATGGCAGCCCCGCCTGCAGCACGGGATATATCCGCTGGGCACGATCCAGTGCCCTGATCGCCAGCGTGTTCAGATTTCGATCGAGATCCAGCAGCACGAAGTCGTACAAGGTCACGGCCAGGGCGAGGATGGCGTCCACATGTTCCGCCTTGACCTCCATGGCTTTGGACATGTCCTCCGGCGCGGCCAGGATGCTGAAGTTGGGCGCGACCTTGACTGTGCTTGCCACCAGGAAGGAGGCGTCCAGCCTGCTGATGTCGTGCGCGACATCAGCCACCGTGGAAGCGGGCTTGCCATCGCTGACGAAGGACAGGGCGTCGCCGAACTGCAGATTCAGATCGATCAGCAGCACCGAACTGGTTTCTGCCAGCTGGTAGCCGAGGTTCGTTGCCAGGAAGGTCGCACCGCTGCCGCCTTTGCAGGGCATGAATGCAAGCACCTTGCCGGCCGTGGCGCCGTGAAGCCCCACGAGCTTGGCCGCCATGCGGTTCACCGCGGCCTCCAGAGCGGCCGGCGTGGCCGGCGAAGGGAGCACTTCCCGCACGCCGGCGCGCATGGAATTGATCAGGAATTCCGGCGTCTGGCTGGCACAAAGCAGGATCACGGCCACTTTCGGGTGGTGCGTGGTGACGTATTCGACCAGCGCCAGTTCATTGGGATCGCAGCACATGCCATCCACCACCATCAGATCCGGCTGCTCCTGTTCGGCAACCTGGCGCATTTTGCTTTTGCCGCCGTCGAACAGCACCACGGTGTGCGAGTGAGTCTCGAGCACCCGGCTCATTTCCTGAAGATGATTCTTGCTGGGAGAAATAAGGGCGATTTTCATTTTGTCCATCCATATTCATGATGTGCAGATCGCAGCACTATTCGGGTCTTGGTGCATAACTTCGCGGGGCAGGAAGGTGGAAAAAGTCGGCATCGGAATAGGCGCCAGCCGAGCGGCACCGGCGATCGGAGAAATCCATTGGTAATTGAGACTAGTGACCGTCACCGTGACGCCCTCGCAAGTCGCTGCATTGCACCCTGACGGGATCCACGCCAGGTCGATGGCGTTGATCTGTGGCAGCAGCGCCTGCATCTTTGCCAGCACCTGCGCTTGGTTGAAGGTGTCGTCGCAAACCACCGCATATCGGGCGCCGGCCCTGGTCGCTTCGTTCGCGGCGCTCCAAGTGAAAAGCATGCGGGCGAAGTCCGTGATTCCGAAAAAGAACATGAAAAACATGATGAGGCCCAACGCGAATTCCACGATGGTCGCGCCGGTTTGCTTTCTTTTCATGTCGCACCTCTCATCGTTGCGGTGATGTCGCTAAAGACGATGTCGCCGTTGGCATCGCCGAAGACGACGCCGAAGACGCTGATAAAAAGCGAGCGAAACGTGTATCCGCTGATGCGCACGGTCACGGTATTTATCACGGGGTTTGTTCCCGCCGTCTGCCAGGTGCAGCAGCTTGCCGCCGGCACGTTGGCAAGGCTGAGCCCGCGCGCCAACGGCGTTCCCGTGCCCGCGAGATTGCCGTAAACCATCAGATTTCGAGCTTCTGCAATGTGAGTGCCCGGCGTCTGAACCGAGAGATAGCGCACGGCGTCCCGCGTCGACTTCGTAACCACGTTGTATTCAAACATCGCGCGCCCGAACTCGGTGGTGATAAAGGTCAGCAGCAACAAAAGTGGAATGATCAAGGCCAGCTCGACCAATGCCACTCCGGATTGTTTGGCTTTCATATCGACTCCTTACCTCACCAGAACCGGAACGAGCGGCCCAGCGGCACCACCTGGAAGGCCGCTGGTCGTGCAAGGGCTGCCTTCTTCCGAGGCGTTGCCCCTGAATTCCAATTGCACGTTCGTCATCGGAATCGACAGGGGCTGCAGCATCAGCATGCATGCATAGTCGACGACTTGGCTGGCGGCATTGATCACCGGTACCGTGACGATGCGTCTGTTGCGTCCATATTGCTTATGCCCACCCGGCGCGTCGCCCGGTGCAGCCAGCTTCTGGAAGCTGTTCAAAGACAAATGGGGGGCCGAGATCGACTCGCAACTGTTGGCGCCCTTGACCTTGGTCCCGGTATCGGCGCAGGACGCGTATGCCTGACGTTTGGTCAGGAAATTCTCCGCGGTCGGCGCGGCTGCACCGGGCGCTGGACCATCGTAGGCACTCTGCTGCGCCGGCCAGTTGGTCGCGGTGTAGGCGTAACCGGTGAAATCAGGATTGCTCACAGTCGCGGCCGGATCGGCGCTGTTCTTGTAGATCCCGAAGCGATAGTTCCAGGCATCGGCAACGGAAGCCTGCACGCCGGGAGTTCCCAAGGTGTCGCCGACCTCCGTCCCACAATAACCGTTGAGCTCGGCTTCCGTTTCGGCTGCGCTGTTGGATCCATCCAGATTGGCCCAGCCGATCTCGCCGCCTGCTGCTGCACCTTGTTCATTGATCAGCGTGACCCATTCGCCCACAGCGAAACCGTAGTTTGGGGCGGTGCCGCCTGGCTTGGGTTTGAGCCCCACCGGAACGGGGCAGCTGGTCTGCGCGCTGGCCCGGGTGGCGACCGCCGTCGCCGCCACATTGTGGGTTGCGGGGTTGCCTGCCGTGTTGCCGTTAAAGGCGCCCATGGCCGCCAGCAGCCACATCTTCACGTTCGGCTGCGTGTGCTGGCACTGCGCGTACTTGGCGGCTGCGAAATCGCCGGTCGTCACATATGCGGAATCCTTGAAGGTGATGTCGGCGTCGACGATCTGGCCCTCGCCGCTCCAATCGGCGGACTGCAGGTTGACGCGGTTCAGGTTCCCGGCCGTCTTTCCGGCGCTTCTGGCGCGATCCAATGCGCTACTTTGCCCATCCAATTCCCCCGCCGCCGCCAATGCACAACTGTCCATCGCGGTTTGCAACTCTGTTTTGACAACAAAGAGGCGACCAAAATCCAATGCAATTCCCATGAAGCCGAGCAGAAACAGCAGCGCGAGCGCTGTTGTAATGATCACTGCCCCGCGCTGACGGCGGCGGAGGCAACGGTGAATGGCAACGCTTGGCATGAGAGGTCCTCTGTTCATCGAAACTCGCCAATGGACTACGGGCACGAAGCCGTGGTCAGACAGTTGGTAATTTTTTGGATCACGCTACCAAAGCCGGCACCGAGGGTCAGAGGCTGGAGTGCGACGACCAGCGCGAGTGATATCACCGCGATAGTCAATGCGTATTCAACGATCTGAGCGCCTTCCTCGTCCTTAAAAAATACCATCAACATGTGAACTTCCTTTGTTGAAATCAAGGTATGCCGAGGCTGCCTGGCGGCGGATATGAAGGATTGCACTACCTATGCGTCGGCTAGGCGAGCGACGGCGCAGCAGAAAAAATGCGGCGCCACCGCTTGCCATGCCAACGGCACTTACAAGTGCATCACGGGCCGCAGGTTGCGCCGTTGGTCAAGCAGGCCCCGACTTCGGCAATGAAGGTAGTGAAGTCGCCGCCATTCAAGTTCCGCAGCGCGACGATAAGCACAAGAGAGATAACAGCGATAATAAGCGCGTACTCGACGATCTGGGCGCCCTCTTCATCTTTCACAAAAGAGCCGATGGAATTGCGAGCTGCCTTAAAAAATTTGGTCATTTGCACACCTTTGAATTGATTGAATAAATTGACTAGCGAATTTGATTGGTAGATGACTTTTTACTCGGCCATTCCAACTCCTTTCCATAAAAAATTCCAATTTCTAGTGATTGTTTAAATTACTTATCGGCAATGCCGCCACCAATATTGATGACATTGATAGCAGGAGGCGGCGCCTTGTAGGTGCCTTGATAAAGAATGATCGACTCCCGGGCCGCCTTCCCGTCCATCCCACCCACTGGGTCGGAATTCTTTCCAGCGTCCGGATTGATAACCATTTTTCTTTTTGCTTCCCGCACGGCGTCGCCGAAGCGCGCGTCGTAATGGGGAGTGACCGATGAACAGCCCGCTACCAGGCCGATGAGCAGTGCAATGGCAATCTTGGTCATGACGTTTCTCCTTGATTGGGTTCAATAACCGGGAGGGAAAGGAGCCGGTTGTGAGCTTTCGAGGGCGCCGTTGAAATAGACCTCGGCGCGGCTGGGCACGACGTGGTTCTCCGTGGGCAGCCTGGGCGTTTCGGACAGCGGCTTGACCAGGCGCGGCGTGATCACGAACAGCAGTTCCGTCTGGTCGTTCTGGAACTCGGTGCTGCGAGCGAGCGCTCCCACCACCGGCACCTCGCCGAGTCCCGGAAAGCGCTTGATCGTTTCAGTGACGTTGTTCTTGATCAGGCCGGCAATGACGAAGCTTTGTCCGTCATTGAGCTGCACGGTGGTGTCGGCCCGGCGTACCGTGAGCGAGGGCAACACGGAGGTCACGCCGGTGACTGTCGTGAATGGCGAACCGGTCTGCGACAAATCCGAGACCTCGGACACCATCTTCAAATTGATCCGGCCGCCGTTCAGCACCGTGGGCGTGAATTTCACGCCGATGCCGAACTCTTTTTCTTCCAGCGTGATGGTAGGGATGCCGCCGTTCTGGGTCTGCGAGACCGGGATGTAAATCTTGCCGCCCGACAAGAAGCTGGCCTGCTGCCCGCTGATGGCCATGATGTTGGGCTCGGCCAGGACGCGCACCAGGCCGTCGTCTTTCTGGCCGTCGAGCGAGATCGCCGTCTTGCCGACCCGCAGCGCTTCCGCGAATGCGCCACCGCCGCTCAGGAAGCTGGAGATCAGCGTATAGGTGTTGGTGGCGCCATTGGTGAATCTCTGCGCGGCGATGCTCGACCCCAGCCTGTCGAGCAGCGTCTTGCTGACTTCGGCGATCTTGACTTCGAGCATCACCTGCTGCGGCGAGGTGATGCGCAGCAGGTTCACCACCTTCTTGCCGTCGCCGTAGGAAGTGGCCAGGCTCATCACATCGTCGAGCTTCAGCGCATCGCTGATCTCGCCGGTAAGCACGATCGCTCTTTCGGCGCCCCGCACCTTGATTCGGTTTTCCTCGGGCATCAGTTCGGTCAGCTTCGCCTGCAGCGCGCCCGAATCGATCGTGACGATGATGTCCTTGATGAAGCACGCGCCCTGCGCGTTCTGCAGGATCACATTCATGGATCCCGCGACCTTGCCCCTGAAGAACAGGTCGGTCGGGCTGAGCAGCATGACTTCCATGTCGGCCACGCCGTCGTTTGCATTCGCTTGGGAGGCGGGCGCGGGGCGCGCAGGCGCCGGCGCGGCTGCCGCTCCAGGCGCGGCCGCCGCGGCGGCACTCGGCGCTGGGCCTCTGGTCGGCGGCTGGCCGCTCACGACGATGCGGGCGACCCGCACATCGAGCGGTATGACAGTCGATTTCCCGAGGGTCACGTAGGTCGGGCGGTCGTCGTGGACCACGGACGTGCAACGCTTCGTGCCGGAACTGGTCGCGCTCGGCGCAGGCTGGGCTGCAGCGGCGGGCGGGTCGGCCGCAAAAGAGGGGCCAGTCAACGCCAGCGCCGCGAGCAGCGCCAGGGACTTGTGGTTGTTGTGCACTTGAACTTCTCCTCTGTGTTCTTCGATCAGAAGCAATTGAGGGCTCGACCGGAGCTCTGAATCACTTCCACGCATTCCATGGCGGGCGCCACCACGGGCTTGCTGACGGACGCCCTGGGCTTGGCCGCGGCAGGGGCGGGGGCAGCGGCCACCACCGATACCGGCAGGATTTCCTTGTCGCCAAAGAGCTGGCGCTTGGTGATTCCGTTGGTCGCTACGGTTGTCTTGTCCACCTGGTTGCGCAGCACCAGGGACAGCGTGCCGACGCTGCGGGCGAGATCGAGCTTTTCGGAATCCTCCGGCGACAACTCGAGCGTCACGGCGTTGACCACCTTGGGCTTGGTGTCGTCGCGGCTCGCTTCCTGTGCGATGGCCAGGACCAATACGTGCTCCAGGACGGTCTTGCTGATCTGCTTTGCTTCTTCGCCCTTGGCCTTGTCCTGCTGAGCGTTCACCATGACGTCGACGTAGTTGCCGGGCAGTGCGAAGCCGGCGACGCCGACCACGTCGTTGACGCGCACCGTCATGGCCCGCTTGCCGGGGGCGATGACCGCGGAGAGGCCGCCTTTGGTTCCCACCGGTGCCAGCTTTCCTTCGAGGATCGCCTCGCCGCGCAGCACGCTGACTTTGGCGACACGGTCCTGCACGTCCTTGAGGTCGTTGAAGGCCCCCATCGGGACGGACCCGCTCGGCCAATCGGCAGTCGACAGCATTTGCGCATTGATCTTGCTGCCGAGTTCGATATCGACCACGGCAACCACCACCTTGTTGGAGGCGATGTTTCCTTGCCGCGATACCCAGCCTGATGCATAGACGGCAGCGGCCAGGCCGATCATCAATGCCAGAACTAAAAGACCCATTGCCTTGATATTTCTCATTTAGTGCTCCACCAATTGATGTTTGCGATCTGCGCCGGCTATGCGTAGCCCAATTGCCGACCTAGTACATAGCCCATCGTCCCGATGCTGATGCAGATGCCATACGGGAGTTTTCCGATCGATTGGCCCGCCTCAACTCGAGCGTCGGGCCTGAAGCCTGCGAACGTCGATGCCAACATGCCGAAGACTGCGCCTTTTGCGTTGTGCAGCATGCGCCCCAGTTTTCCCTTGAAAAATGCAAATCCGAGCGCGGCTATTCCGCCCACGATGAATGCGAATAGAACGGCCTGGAGCGTTTCGTGGACTCCGAGGAATGCACCCACCATGGCCATCAGCTTCACATCGCCTGCGCCCATGACACCCAGCGCATAGGCCGGCAGCATGATCAGAAAGCCAAGGAAGAGCCCCCCGAATGCGAGCAGGAAAGCCGATGGCGGCGACGCAGCAATCACGGTCTTGTAGACCAGCGCAAAAGCAGCGCCGCCGAACGTCAGCCAATTGGGAATTCTGTAGGTTCGGTAATCGCTGATGGAGGCGACGACGAGCAGCACGAACAGCACCACAATGCGCGGGTCGGTTGCCAGCATGGCCAGAAGTTCGAGTAACGCGTGAAATTCTTGCACGTTCAATTTCCTTCAGTTTTGTGCCAAGCCAGCAATAAAAGCATGCAAACAACCAGAACCAGAGAACCCACGAGTGCATATTCGATGAGCGAGCCCCCTGCCTCTTCTTTCAATAGATCGGCGCACGTATGCGACAGGTGCCTCGCAAATCGCATGCATTTCTCCCGCGTTGCTTTTCGTTGGAAGACTTGATCGGAATTACCGACCAAGCGTTTGGCTTGGATCTAATGTAGAGATGCAAACAAACGTATACATGAGCGTTGCGCCCTTATCTGGGCGGGACAGACCACCTCTTTTGACGGGGCTCTTGGCATGACAAAACGCCTACCAAAGTACTCATTCCCAAGGCCGGCGGCAGGCGTCCAGGCGTGACTGCGCCGCCGGCGTCCGCAAAGGGATCCAGCGCGGCCGCGGTCGGCGAGTTGTGTGGGTTGTCGGAGAGAGAGAGTGAGAGGCGTCGCGGCGGGACGCCTCTCTCAGCGGATGCTCGTCGAGTACGGCGACGAGCGGCGCGCGGATCGGCCCGCCTGATCGCACTCCAGCGCCGCCAGCAGCGTCGTGGTTTGCCTGACCTGGTCGCTCATCCGCTTGTTCAACGGTTTCCAGCCGCGGTACATCGGCACCACGATCAGCCAGCCGATGCCGATCACGCCGCCCAAGGCGCCTATGTACTGCCAGTGCATCGATTCCATCGCGTTCCCTCTGTCGATTTGGGGTGGCTGTCCGCAGACAAGGGCGCGAGTGTGCCGAGTGCTCGGTCGCAGCGACTACGACTTTGGTCGAAGTCTGGGGTCTTTCTACCTACAAAGCCGGGCATTTCGAGAAGCTTTGCACGCTGGGGTTCTGCACTGGACCCGGCCGAGCCGCTTGACAGCGCCTTCGAACAGATGTCCGGCGTCAGCATCGTCGTTCAGCGAGCCGGTGGCGTCTTGCCGGCCGTGGTGCAGAGCTCGGGCAGCGCCACCACGCGACCGTGCAGCGGCAGGACGCGATCGATCCCCAGCCGGAGCCGCTCGATGTTGTCGATCAGATTCAGGTGGTTCGCATTCGACACCGCCGGCTCGCCTGCGCCAGCACACCCTCGAAGTAGGCGACGTTGGCGGCTTGCGTCACGATGCTCACGCCTTCGGCGACCGCGGCGCGCACGCCGCCCGAATGGTCGAAGTGCGCATGGCTGTTGACCACGAAGCGGATCGGCTTGCCCGGCGCCAGGGCCTTGGCCTGCTCGATCACCGCCTGGGTGCGCGCCTCGTCGAGCGGGGCTTCGACCAGCACCAAGTGCTCGCGCTGTTCGATCGCCACGCTGTTGTGCGAGCCGCCTGCCAGGAACCACACCCCTTCGGCCACCTTCTCGGCCGTGACCCGCTCGCCCTGGTCATGGTCGCGCGGCTCAGCTCAGCTAGCCGGCGGCGGCACGGGCTCGCTCCAGAGCTTGCCGCCGGTGGCCCAGTCGTGCTTCGCGATGTCGTAGAACAGGATGTCGACGGCGCCGGGGGAGCCGCCCAGCGTGCGCACGGTGGCTTCGGTCAGGGCCTGCGCGAGCGCGCGCTTCTGCTCGACGGTGCGGCCCTCGAACATTTCGACGCGGATGGTTGGCATGCTTGTTCTCCAGATGAATCGTTCAATCGATCAGTCACGATAACCGGGCGAGGCGCGGTCGAGCCGCCGCAGCAGGGCCGGCCACTCCACGTCGCCGTCCCACTCGCTGCCGTCGCCGACCCATTCGCCATGGGTGCGTGCGGCGAGTTCGTCGCTGACCACGCGCACAGCGCCGCCGGTGGCCGCCATTGCACGCAGTTGCGCTTGCGCGGCGCGCTCCAGCAGGTGCATGAGCATCCAGGCCTCGGCGACGGTGCGGCCCACGACCAGCGTGCCGTGGTTGTCGAGGATCAGGCCGTCGAGCGCACCGAGATCCGCGACGAGGCGCTGCTGTTCATCGACGCCCAGCGCCAGCCCTTCATAGGCATGGCGGCCGAGCCGCCGGTGCAGCCGCATCGCGTACTGCGAGGTCGGCTGCAAGCCGTTCGGCAACATCGACAAGGCCACGCCCCACGGCGTGTGCAGGTGAATCACGCATTCGACTTCGGGCCGCGCCGCGTGCACCGCGCCGTGGATCGCGAAGCCGCTCGGGTTGACGCGAGCGCCCGAACCGTCGACCACCTCGCCGCGCACGTTCACCTTGACCAGGCTCGATGCGCTGATCTCGTCGAAGGTCGCACCGAAGGGGTTCAGCAGGTAGTGGCCCGGCTCGCCGGGCACGCTGGCCGACAGGTGGGTGTAGACGGTGTCGTCCCAGCCGTTCTGCGCCGCCATGCGATAGGCGGCGGCAAGGTCGACGCGGACTTCTCGCTCGGTGCGTGCCGGGCGCCGGCCGGCTTTGACGGGGGGATTCATGCGATGACAGGATGCCACAAGGCCGCTTACGCGCCTGCAAAGAACACGTCGAGCGTGGGGAAGCGATCGGTGCCTTCGATGCAGTCCCACAGGTAGATCGCGAAGCCCAGGTCGCCGGTCCAGAGCGAGTAGCGCAGGTGGCCGAACTTCGCGGGGTCGGCCTCGGTCTGCCGGATGCCGTGCATCGCGAATGCACGCGCGCGCTCCAGCCATCGCGCGTCGCCGAAGCGGCGGTAGAGCTTGAGAAAGGCGTATCCGTTGCCGCCCGTTCCGTGGCACAGGTTGGAGCCCTTGCGCAGGGGACCCGCGGCCCAGGTCGTTTCACCGCCGGCCACCAGCAGTTCGTCCAGCGATGCGTCGGGGAAGTCCGCGAGACAGATGACGAAACCGGGCGCGCCGTGGCAGAACTGGACGAGCTTCGTGGCCGACTCCCTGAGCGGCGCGGAGTCCAGCTTCGGCCGCCAGTTGGCGTGCGGGCCCTCCCGTTCCGCGGTCTGCCGCACGGTGTCTGCGATGCATTGCTGCCACGCGGCCCATTCGTCGCCTTCCAGCAGATGCCGCCCCTGGACGAGTACCGCCGCGGTCGCGACGAAGCCGTGCACCGCGTCGAGGAAGGTGTGCCTTCCTCCATACAGGTCCTGGGTCCAGTAGCGGCAGCCCAACGCCGACGACGCTTCGAGTTGCGACCAGAGCTTGCGTGCAGTCGCCCGATAAAGCCGAGTCCACCGCGGATCGCCCGTCCGTTGCTGGAGAAAAAGCGCGCCGAGCAGCGTGCCCGGCGCGCCCCACATGAGTTCGCGTGCGGGATGGTCCATCGTCTCTTCGATGAGCCTGGCTAGGGCCTGTTAACGCTATTTGCGGGGATCGCGTTGCCCAGCCAAGGGGCTGGATGCAAGGCGCCCGCGCGCAGCAAGGCTCACGCCTTGCAAGCGCGGGCAACGCCGCAGACGGCCCCTTGGCTGGGCAACCCGGAGGGAAGGCCTGCCAGGGCGCGCCACTCGGCGTTGCGCTCCTTGTGCGTGCCGACGCACGCACGGCGTCGCGCGCCTTGATTGGCCCGCCCTGGCAGGCCTTCGCGACCCCGCAAATAGCGTTAACAGGCCCTAGCTCGTCGGCCGTTCCCCGGACGGCTCGTTCCAGTAGCGCAGCAGCTGGATGCCCGTGTCGCCCATCAGATAGCTGCCGAAAGCCGACGGACCGCGGTGTCCCATTGCCTTGCGGTTCGGCTCCAGCAGCGAATCAACGAAGGGCGCGTAGTCGCCCCGCAGCCGGCACGCGCCGCGCGCCTGCAGGCAGCGAAGCGTCCAGAACACGCCGCAAGCGCCCCAATAGAGCATGAAGGAAGGAGCCGACCGGGCGCTGTCGTTGGGGTGCGTCGGCCACAGTGCCTCGGGAGAAAAGCGGGCTTCCGTCTCGCTCGCGATCTGCGCGATCGTTTCGCGCGCCAGCGCTTCGTCCCAGGCGATCGGGATCAGCGGTTCATGGCGGTCGGTCGAGAAGAGCATGGCGTGCGGATGAGGAGAGCTCACGATAATGACAGCCACCCACGGCATCGAAGACACACAACACCATGAACGACCTGTCGGCTTTTCCGATCACCCAGAAATGGCCCGCGCGGCATCCCGACCGGCTGCAGCTCTATTCGCTGCCGACGCCCAACGGCGTCAAGGTCTCGATCATGCTCGAGGAGACGGGCCTGCCCTACGAGCCGCACCTGGTGAACTTCTCGACGAAAGACCAGATGTCGCCCGAGTTCCTCTCGCTCAACCCCAACAACAAGATCCCGGCCATCCTCGATCCCGACGGCCCCGGCGGCAAGCCGCTGCCCATGTTCGAATCGGGCGCGATCCTGCTCTACCTCGCGGACAAGACCGGCCAGCTCATGCCGACGGACGCGGCCGGCCGCTGGGAAACCATCCAGTGGCTGATGTTCCAGATGGGCGGCGTCGGCCCGATGTTCGGCCAGCTCGGCTTCTTCAACAAGTTCGCCGGCAAGGACTACGAGGACAAGCGCCCGCGCGACCGCTACGTCGAGGAGGCCAAGCGCCTGCTCGGCGTGCTCGATGGACGGCTCGCGGGCCGCAGCTGGATCATGGGCGATGCCTACACCATCGCCGACATCGCCACCTTCCCGTGGGTGCGCAACCTGATCGGCTTCTACGAAGCGGCGGATCTGGTCGAGATCCGGAACTTCCCGCAGGTCACGCGGGCGCTGGAAGCGTTCCTGGCGCGGCCGGCCGTCGCGCGGGGTCTGGGAATCCCCCAGCGGGATTGAACCGGGCTAGCCGCAGCTGCCGATGTGGCCGCAAGCGGTGCAGAAGTCGCAGCCATCCCTCTGAATCATCGTCGCGTTGCCGCATTCCGGGCAGCGCGCGCCGGCCATCTGCTCGGCCTGCGTGAGCGTGGACGCCGGCGGCTGCAGGATGCCCATCTCCTGCAGCGGATAGCCCTCTTCGTCCAGCACGCCGAGCATCGCGTAGCGGTGAATGATCAGCCGCGCCAGGTAGGCCACCGTCGAGGGCCAGGTCTGCTGCCGCTGCTGGCCGTGCGGCAAGCCCGGCACGAAGGCCATGAAGTGGCCCAGCGGCTCGGCGTAGTTCAGGAGCTTGCGCAGCTTCATGCCGATCCATGCCGGGTCGAGCACGCGCATGTCGAGCGAGAGCACGCGCGCGAGCCCGTCCATCGCGCGCGGGCAGTTGCCCGAAAGCCCCAGCGCGCAGGGCCGGGTGACCGTGCCGCCCTGCCCGTCCGGCACCAGCACTTCCTTGAGCGTCAGCGCGAAGGCTTCGCCGCTGGCCGGGTTGTGCACGTCCACCGACCAGGCGAGCGTTCCGTTCGGGCCGGTCTGCGGCTCCTCGCGGCTGAACATCGCGTCGATCACCGGCGTCGGTGCGGAGTCGCCCTCCGCCCACAGCCCGAGCTGCTCGCAGCGCCAGCGGATCACGGCGGCGGTGGCGGCCACGACGCCGGGAAAGCGGCGCATCTCGCCATGCGGCGGAAAGGGCATCTCGAAGGCGCGCTCTTCCTGCACGGTGGCCATCGCATCGAGCTTCAGCCGCACCCAGGCCGCGTCCTTGGCGCGCAGGTCCATCGACAAGGTCTTGGCCAGCGCGCCGAGCCCGCGGGGTTGTTCGGCGCCGTTGATCCACACCTCGAAGGGTGCGGGCTTGCCGTCCTCGGGCAGCTCGCCGATGAAGAGCGCGAATTCGCCGAAGGGATGCCGGACCATGTAGGTCCAGGCCGCATTGCCGCCGGACAGCTCCGGGCGCCCGGGCCAGCGCAGCGAGGCCAGCACCGGCCGCGGCATGCGTTCGAGCGCGAGGCGCTGGTTCAGGTGCGGGGCCTCGAGCGCCGCCGGCGCATCCTGCATCTTCGCGGCGGCGGGGTCGACGCTGAGCACCGCACCGAGCACCGCGTTGGGCCGGTAGGTCGCCAGGCCCTTCAGGCCGGACTTCCAGGCCCGCAGGTACAGGTCCTGGAAATCCGCGTACGGATAGTCGGCCGGCACGTTGACGGTCTTGGAGATGCCGGTATCGACGTATGGCGCCACCGCCGCGACCATCTCCTCGTGCGCCTGCGCGCTCATCTGCAACGCGGTGACGAAGGCCTCGGTGAGCGGCGCCTGCTCGCCTTTTAGATGCCGGTACAGCCGCCAGGCATGGTCTTCGACCACGTGTTCCTCGAAGGTGCCCTCGGCGCTGCGCTTGCGGCGCGTGTAGGCCCACGAGAACGCCGGCTCGACGCCGTTGCTCGCGTTGTCGGCAAAGGCCAGGCTGATGGTGCCGGTGGGCGCGATGGAGAGCAGGTGCGAATTGCGCAGGCCCACAGCGCGGATGCGCTCCTTCAGCGGCGCCGGCAGGCGCGAGGCGAAGGTGCCGCGGCGCAGGTAGAGATCGGCGTTGAAGAGCGGGAAGGCGCCGCGCTCGGCCGCGAGGTCCGCGGACGCTTCGTAGGCTGCATCGCGCAGCACTTCGGCGATGCGGCGCGCCGCGGCGCGCGCGGCGGCGCCGTCGTAGCGCAGGTTCAGCATCACCAGCGCATCGCCCAGGCCGGTGAAGCCGAGGCCGATGCGACGCTTGCGGAACGCTTCCTCGCGCTGGCGCTCGAGCGGCCAGACGCTGATGTCCAGCACGTTGTCGAGCATGCGCACCGCCATGCGGGCCAGCCGTGCGAAGGCCTCCTCGTCGAAGCGCGCGGCGGGCTCGAAGGGATCGCGCACGAAGCGCGTCAGGTCGATCGAGCCGAGGCAGCAGCAGCCGTAGGGCGGCAGCGGCTGCTCGCCGCAGGGGTTGGTGGCGGCGATGGTTTCGCAGTACGAGAGGTTGTTGTCGGCATTGATGCGGTCGAGGAACAGCACGCCCGGCTCGGCATGGTCGTAGGTCGAGCGCATGATCTGTTCCCACAGCGCGCGCGCCGGCAGTGTGCGGTAGACCCACAGGCCGTCGTCGCGCTGGTAGGCGCCGCCGGCCTTCTGCCGCGGGCCCGGCGCCGCGCGGTGCACCAGCTCGACCGGCCGGTCGTCCTGCACGGCCTGCATGAAGGCATCGGTCAGTCCCACCGAGATGTTGAAGTTCGCCAGGTCGCCCTGGTCCTTGGCATGCACGAACTCGTCGATGTCCGGATGGTCGCAGCGCAGCACGCCCATCTGCGCCCCGCGGCGCGCGCCGGCCGACTCCACCGTCTCGCAGGAACGGTCGAACACGCGCATGTACGACACCGGCCCCGAGGCGCTCGACTGCGTGCTGCCGACCCAGGCGCCGCGCGGCCGGATGCGCGAGAAGTCGTAGCCGACGCCGCCGCCGCGGCGCATGGTCTCGGCGGCCTCGGTAAGCGCGGTGTAGATGCCCGGGTGGCCTTCGTCTTCCTGCGCGATCGAGTCGCCGACCGGCTGCACGAAGCAGTTGATCAGCGTGGCGGACAGCGCCGTGCCGGCCGCCGAGTTGATGCGCCCCGCGGGCACGAAGCCGTCCTGCAAGGCCTGCAGGAAGCGCGCCTCCCACTGCGCGCGCCCCTCGGGCGCCTCGGCCTGCGCCAGCGCACGCGCCACGCGACGGCGAACGTCGTCGATGCTGCGCTCACTGCCCTTGGCGTACTTCTCGAGCAGTACTTCCTCGCTGATCGCCTGCAGCGGCAGCGCGGGCGCGCTGATCGAACTGGTCGAGGTCTGAGGTTCCATGGTTCGCTCCTGATGCGTCCTGCATCTTCCGTCAGAAAACAAGCGGCCGCCGTGTCGAGCCGCTCGATGCGCATCAGGTGCCGGGTGCCAAACCCCAGCGAGCGCACGCGAAGGCGCTGACGAAGCGCTCCAGTTCCTCGTGCGCGAGCCCGTCGATGCCGGCCGCCCGCGCCCGCCCGCCGCCGCCGAAGAGGCTGCACAGCGCATGGGCACCCGCCGGCGAGGCCAGCGGCGCGCGCACGCTCACGGCATAGCCCTTGCCCTGCCGTTTGAGCACCGCGTGGGCACGCTGCGGCTCGGCGTTGGCGAGCTCGTTGGCGATGCAGCCGAGCACGCGCCGGCTCCAGGGCGCATCGGGCAGCACGCGCACGCTCGCGCCCGCGTCTTCCCAGAAAGGGGCAACGGCAAGCGCCTGCTGCAGATCGCTGTGGCGCTGTACGTTGATCTCGTCGACCACGGCCTCGTAGGCCAGCATGTCGCGCGGGTCGTGGTAGCGCAGCATGATCGCGTGCAGCTCGCGCGGCGCGATGAGCACATCGCGCTCCTCGTCGCCGTAGGCGTTGTAGTTGATCGCTTCCCCGAGCCGCCGCAGCAGCGCGCAATCGCCGGCGTCGACATTCGAATCGAGCGCCAGCCGGTCGGCGACCTCGGCCAGGTTGTCGCCGTAGATTCCCACTAGCGCCCAGGGCCGGAAGGCACCGCCGAGGAGGCGATCGACGAGCAGGCTGGTGCAGACGTCGCTGGCGGTGTCGACGTGCGACTCGAGCAGCGCGTGCACGGGCATGTCCTCCACCACGTGATGGTCGAAATAGCGCACGCGCACGCCGGCGTCGAGCAGGCGCTGCAGCGCGTCGCGGTTGGGCCGCATCGACAAGTCGAAGACGGCGATCTCGTCGCCGGCCTTCGCCTGCACGCGCGCGACGAGCGCAATCTCGCGCTTCAGGCCGGTCAGCAGCGCTGCGGGCGCGCGCTCGTGCAGCCGCCATTGCACGGCGGCGCACAGGCCGTCGGCATCGCCGTTGCAGACATCGAATCGTCGAACCGTCATTCTTCCAGCCCTCGCTTCCAGGGCAGCCGAATTTCTGCCCGCTACATGCGCCCCTTCCACGGTACCAGCCGGCGCTCGAGCCAGCGCATCAGCAGGTCGAACAGATAGGCCACCACGCCGATCACGATGATGCCCATGATCACGATGTCGGTGTGCAGGAAGTTCGATGCGTTGAGTCGCCGGTGCCTTCCCCAACGTGCTGGGGCTGGTCGAGTCGCCAGCCTTCGCGCCATTCCGGCGCATGGGCCAGTCTGTGCTCTGCAAGTGATATGGCTGCGCGACGAGAAGTAGCCCGCGCGCGCAGGAACCTCGGGATAAGTTCGGCGCGCGCTCTCAAGGAAAAAGGCGCTTCATGAATTCCTGGCGCGGCGGGGACCTTTGTCAAGCCGGCGAACAATGAAGCGGCGGCCGCCGCCACCTGGCACCAGAACGGCCGCGACATGCCCTCAAGCGGATCATCCCCGCGCAAGCACCCACCGCCGAGGCGTTGCAGGCTTGCGTTGGGCTCAGCTGCGCAGCGCCGTCATCTGGCTCACCCGGCACTGGCCGAACTCGCAGCGCACTGCCATGACCTGGCCGTTGGTGCAGGCCACGGTGTGGCGCTCGAATCCGGGCCCCTTCTCCACCAGCGTCGCCAGCGGCGTGGCGTTGCAGCGCTGCGCCTTGGCAAGCTGTTCCGCGTTGTAGGTGTCCCGGCCCGTCGGCCGGATGCTTTCCGCCGCCCGCAGCGACGGCGGCACCCAGGTGACGCGCACGCTCGGATCGGTGTTGATGTAGCCCTTCTGCGCCATGCAGTTGGCCATCACGGTCTCCTGCTTGGTCTTCCAGGCGCGGCGCTCGGGCGTGTAGACCCAGTGGTTGAAGCCGACCAGTCCGCCGATCACCACGCCCCCGGCGAGCGTCGACCATCCTTGCAGGATGCCGATGCCGATCACGCCCCCGTCGACCACGACCAGCGCATCGTCGTGCTGGCTGGCGTTGAAGGGCACGTTCTTCGCGTTCGCACGGCACTTGGCCACGTCCTGGTCGTAGACCGAACTCTCGACCGCAGACGGCGCCACCATGGGCACGTAGTCCGCGCCGGAACCCGACCCCGGGCCCTCCTGGGGCCGGGTTGCGCATCCGCAGACCAAGGCTGTCGCGCACACGATGCTCAGCAGTTTCTTCATGAAATCCCTCGACTGGTCCTCACTCCGGGGGTCGATTGAATCACACAAATAGTTACTTTCCAAAGCGACTTTGAGGAATTCGCATGCAAACCTTGCCATTCGGGGCTTTGAAGCCACAAGCCGACCGGCGTGCGAGGCCGATTCCAGTCGCGTTAGCATCGCGCGGTTTGCCTCCATGCTTTCTGCTGCCCTCCTCTGCCTCGTTGTCGCCGTCAGCGACGGCGACACTCTCAAGCTTCGCTGCGGCGAGCCCGGCGCCTACCGCCGGCTCACCGTGCGGCTGCATGCCGTCGATGCACCTGAGCTCGGCCAGCCCTTCGGCCGCAGCGCCAAGCGTGCGCTCGCCGATATCGCCTACCGCAAGACCGCACGGCTGGACTGCGGCCAGACCGATCGCTACGGCCGTCGCGTCTGCGAGGTGTGGGTGGCGCCCGCATCCTGCACCGACGCCCGCTGCCCGAAGACGCTCGATGTGGGTCTCGCCATGCTCACCGTCGGCATGGCATGGTGGTCGCGCACCCATGCCTCCGAGCAGAGCCAGGCCGAGCGCGGCCGATACAGCTTCGCCGAACGGGAGGCCAAGGCAAGGCGCGTGGGCCTGTGGGCCGAACGCCGCCCTGTGCCGCCCTGGCAATGGCGGCCGGCACATCCGTATCCCCGGTGAAACGCGGCTCGGCGGAAGGCTTTCGCCCGCCACCGCCGGCGATCAGCTCGTGCCGTGCGCGGCCGCGCCGAGCGGACGCGCCAGCACGCGGTCGATGCGCCTGCCGTCGATCGCAGTGATCTCGAATTTCCAGTCCTCACAATCGATGCGCTCGCCGAGCTCGGGAAGATGGCCGGAGACGAAGATCAGCAAACCCGCCAAGGTGTTGTAGCGCCCGCGCTCCTCTTCGGGCAACTCGCGAATGCCGAGCCGCGCGCGCAGTTCGGACACCGGCATCAGGCCGTCGAGCTCCCACACGCCGTCGGGCCGCTCATGCGCCCAGGCATCGGACTGGGTGGCGGTCTGCAGCTCGCCGGTGATCGCCTCCAGCAGGTCGCGCGGCGTCATGAGGCCCTGCACCACGCCCCATTCATCGACCACGAACACCAGCCGGCCGGCGCGCGTGCGGAACTGCTCCAGCAGCTCCATGCCGGTGAGCGTCTCGGGCACGAACACCGCGGGCTGCACCACCGACTCGATGGCGCCCTCGTGCGTCGGGCTCAACGTCAACAGGTGCGCCACGCTGATCACGCCCACTACATCGTCCAGCGATGTGCGGCACACCGGATACCAGGAATGCACCAGGTTGAGCGCGCTCGCAGCCGACACCTTCTGCAGGCTCTGCGCGACCGTGAAGGAGGCCTCCAGCCATTCGATATCGGCACGCGGAACCATCAGCGAGCTCAGCCGGCGATCGTCGAGGTGGAACACGTTGCGCACCATCTGATGCTCGTGCATCTCGATCACGCCGGCATCGACGCCCTCCTCCAGGCTGGCCGAAATCTCCTCCTCCGTCATCATGCGGGCCGCGCTCGAATCGATGCGCAGCAGCTTGAGCGTGGTGGCCGTGGCGCCCGCCAGCAGGAGCACGAAGGGCTTGGCGGCGGTGGCCAGCGCGCGCATCGGCTGCGCCACGTAGCGCGCCACCGGCTCGGGGTAGAGCTGGCCGATGCGCTTGGGCACCAGTTCGCCGAAAACGATCGTGAAGAAGGTGATGCAGGTCACCACGACGGCCGTCGACATGAAGCTGGCCCCGCCCGCGCCCAAACCCAGCCCCTGCATCCAGTGCGCGAGCGGCGCGGCGAAAGCCGCCTCGCCGACGATGCCGCTCAACATGCCGATCGAAGTGATGCCGATCTGCACGCTGGAGAGAAACTGCGTCGGATCCTCCATCAGCTTGAGCGCAGCCGCTGCCCCCTTATCCCCCGCCTCGGCCAGCGCCGCGAGCCGCGCCCGGCGACTGGTGGAAAGGGCCATTTCGGACATTGCGAACAACGCGTTGAGCGTGGTCAGCAAGGCCAGCAGAAAAACATCCATGTATGCGGGAGAGAATGGGGAAATGGCACTCTACCTGATCGGCGATGTGCAGGGCTGCGACGAGCCCCTGCAGCAGCTCTTGGACGACATCGCTTTCTCCCCCAGCCGCGACACCTTGGTGCTCCTGGGCGACCTGGTCAACCGCGGCCCCGCGTCGGTCGAGGTGCTCCGGCGCGTGCAGCGCTACGGCGGCGCGGCGAAGACCGTGCTCGGCAACCACGACCTGCACCTGCTCGGCGTCGCGCAGGGCGCGCGCAAGCTCGGCCGCAAGGACACGCTGCACGCCGTGCTGGAAGCGCCCGACCGCGAAGCCCTGCTCGACTGGCTGCGCCAGCAGCCCATGGCGCTGCATCGTGCGGTGGGCGGCGGCGACCTGCTGATGGTGCATGCGGGCGTGCTGCCGCAGTGGAGCGTGGCCGACACGCTGGTCTACGCGGCCGAGGTCGAATCGGTACTGCGCGGTTCCGCAGCGGGCGAATTCCTGCACGAGATGTACGGCAACGAGCCCGCGCAGTGGAGCAATGCGCTCGGCGGCCATGCGCGGCTGCGCGCGATCGTCAATGCGCTCACGCGGCTGCGCTTCTGCACGGCGGATGGCCTGATGGAATTCGAAACCAAGGACGGCGCCGCGGCCGCGCCGGCGGGCTTCATGCCTTGGTTCGACGTGCCAGGCCGGAAGACAAGATCCGCCACCGTGGCCTGCGGGCACTGGTCGACGCTGGGCTGGCTCTCGCGGCCCGACCTGGTGTCGACCGACACCGGCTGCGTCTGGGGCGGTTGCCTGAGCGCGGTGCGCATCGGCGCGACGCTCGCGGAGCGCGAACTGATCCAGGTCCGCTGCCAGGCAGCGCAGAAGCCGGGCTGAGCTCCGCGGCGCTCAGTTCGGCTGAGCTGCGGTCTTGAACAGCGCCGGAACCTTGCGCTTGCTCTTGATGTTGCTCGAGATGCCGCGCGAAGGCGTGGTCTTGGCGGCCGCTTCCCAGGCCGGCGCGGCTTCGCGCTCCGGCGTTTCGTAGGGCTGCTCGAAGAAGGGATCGCGCGGTGCGGAGGGGGCGCGATGCGGCCGCCCGCTGCCGCGCAGGGGCCGGGCGTCGGTGCGCTCGCGCGGCCGCTCGAGCGTGTCGAGCACGTCGCGCGCATCGCCGGCCTCGCCCTCGTCGCGCCAGTGGCGGCGGCCGTCGTTGATGCGGCCGCGCGGGCGGTCTTCATCGAACTCGACCGGTTCCAGCTCGATCTTCTTCTTGATCAGCTTCTCGATGTCGGCCACCAGGCGCACGTCGTTGCCGCCGCTGGCAAAGCTCACCGCGAGGCCCGAGGCGCCGGCGCGGCCGGTGCGGCCGATGCGGTGCACGTAGTCTTCGGCGTTGAACGGGATGTCGAAGTTGAAAACCGCCGGCACGTCCTTGATGTCGAGGCCGCGGGCCGCCACGTCGGTGGCCACCAGCAGGTCGACCTCGCCGGCCTTGAAGGCAGCGAGCGCCTTCAGGCGCTCGTCCTGGCTCTTGTCGCCGTGCAGTGCGGTAGTGTTCAGGCCCTCCCGTTCGAGCGAACGCGCAAGCCGCGCGCAGCCCAGCTTGCTGTTGACGAACACGAAGGCCTGCTTGATACCGCGCTGCCGAAGGATCTGCTTGAGCGCGCGGCGCTTGTCGTCGTCGCTGACGCTGTAGAAGTGCTGCTCGACGGTGGAAGCCGTTTCGTTCGGCCGCGCCACTTCGATGGTGACCGGGTTCTGCAGATAGCTGCCAGCGAGGCGCTTGATCTCGGGCGAGAAGGTGGCCGAGAACAGCAAGGTGGTGCGCTGCTTGGGCAGGAACGACAGGATGCGCTGCAGGTCGGGCAGGAAGCCGATGTCGAGCATGCGGTCGGCCTCGTCGAGCACCACGTACTCGACCTGGTTGAGCACCGCGTTCTTGGCTTCGATGTGGTCCAGCAGCCGGCCCGGCGTGGCGACCAGCACCTCGACGCCCTTCTTGAGTTCCAGCGTCTGCGGCTTCATGTCGATGCCGCCGAACACCACCGCGCTGCGCAGGTTGGTGTGCTTGGCGTAGAGCTTGACCTGCTGCGCCACCTGGTCCGCCAGCTCGCGCGTGGGCAGCAGCACCAGCGCGCGCACCGGGTGGCGCGCGGGCGAGGTCGAGCTGTTCTCGTGCTTGAGCATGCGCTGCAGGAGCGGCAGCGAGAAGGCTGCGGTTTTCCCGGTGCCGGTCTGCGCCGCGCCCATCACGTCCTGGCCCGCGAGGACCACCGGAATGGCCTGCTCCTGGATCGGCGTCATGGTTTCGTAGCCCATTTCGGCCACGGCGCGCGCCAGCGGTTCGGCCAGGGAAAGATTGGAGAAGGAGCTTGTCATGAAGCCGGGTATTGTCGCACTGCCGCAAAAGACGGCAATGACAGTGCGGTGACTCGGGCTTCTGCTCCTGTTTCGATAGCTGAAAAGTCTTAGAGGCTGCGGGCAGCGAAGGTATCGCAGTCCTGGATCTTGCCGCTCTTGAAGCCTGTGCCGAACCACCGCTGCCGCTGCGCGCTGGAGCCGTGGGTGAAACTGTCGGGCACCACGGCCCGCCCGGCGGAGCGCTGCAGGGCGTCGTCGCCGATCTTCTGCGCGGCGTTCATCGCCGCCTCGATGTCGCCGGGATCGAGCCACTGCTTGGATTCCTGCGAGTGGTGCGCCCAGACGCCGGCGAAGCAGTCGGCCTGCAGTTCGACGCGCACGCTGATCGCGTTGTTCTCCGCCCGGCTCATGCGCCCGCGCGCCTGGTCGACCTTGGCCGTGATGCCCAGCTCGTCCTGGACGTGGTGGCCGACCTCGTGCGCGATGACATAGGCCTGTGCGAACACGCCGGGTGCGCCGAGCTGGTTCCGCAGCGTGTCGAAGAAGCCGAGGTCGATGTAGACCTTCTGGTCGCCCGGACAATAGAACGGCCCCATGGCCGACTGGCCGGTGCCGCAGGCCGTGCCCGTCGCGCCGCGGAAGAGAACCAGTCGAGTGGGCGTGTACGTGCGGCCGTTCTGGCGAAAAATGTCGCCCCAAACCACCTCGGTATTGCGCAGCACGGTGGAGACGAAAGCTGCTTCACGGTCGGTGGCAGGGGGCTTGGGCGCCGGGCCCTGCTGCTGCTGCACCTGCGGCGCCGGCTCGCCGCCGCTCATCAATCCGAGGAGCGTGAGGGGATTGATGCCGAAGATCCAGCCTGCGATCACGGCCACCGCCACGGTGCCCAATCCGACACTGCGCCCGCCGATCGGCAGGCCGCCGAAACCGCCGCCGCTGCGGCGGTCCTCCACGTTGTCGGATTGTTCGTTGCCTTCCCATCTCATGACGCACTCCTCGCCGCTCGCGGCGGCTGAATGCAGGGATGGTACGCCGATGGCCGGCGTGCTCGAGGCGACGCGGCGAACGCGAGCCCTTGTAGGACCCGGGCGGAATTGCGCCTCAGGCTTTGGGCAGTGTCACGCCGCGCTGGCCCTGGTACTTGCCGCCACGATCCTTGTAGCTCGTTTCGCAGACCTCGTCGCTCTCGAAGAACAGCACCTGCGCGCAACCCTCGCCGGCATAGATCTTGGCCGGCAGCGGCGTGGTGTTGCTGAACTCCAGCGTCACGTAGCCTTCCCATTCGGGCTCGAAGGGCGTGACGTTGACGATGATGCCGCAGCGCGCATAGGTGCTCTTGCCCAGGCAGATGGTCAGCACGTTGCGCGGGATGCGGAAGTACTCCACCGTGCGCGCCAGCGCGAA
Source organism: Variovorax sp. MHTC-1 (assembly GCF_003984645.1). Taxonomy (GTDB): domain Bacteria; phylum Pseudomonadota; class Gammaproteobacteria; order Burkholderiales; family Burkholderiaceae_C; genus Variovorax. Next base: position 188,121 of record NZ_RWKI01000009.1, on the reverse strand, counting down.
GCTGTTGGGCGGGATGATGCAGAAGTCGCCATGGAAATCGACGAAGCTCTTCTCGTCGAAGTTCTTCGGGTCGACCACCGTGCTGTGGATGTTGGTGAAGACCTTGAATTCCGGTGCGCAGCGGATGTCGTAGCCGTAGCTCGAGGTGCCGTAGCTGATGATGCGATGGCCGTCCTGCTCGCGGATCTGGCCCGGTTCGAAGGGCTCGATCATGCCGTTCTTCTCGGCCATGCGCCGGATCCATTTGTCGCTCTTGATGCTCATGTGAGGTCTAGGGTGCGGGAGTGCCGGGGATTGTGGCATGCCGCTGCTCGCCCCCGAGCGCCTCCGGAAGCGTCACGGCCCGAACGCCGTCGAAGAAGAGCTCGGACACCATCGCGCCGATCGCATCGTGATCGAGTTCGCGCCCCGGCTTCATCCAGGTGAACATCCAGTTGATCATGCCGAACAGCAGCATCGCCATCGGCTTGCCGAGCTTGCTTTGCGGATCCTCGCCGCGCACCTCGGCGATGGTGCGCGCGAAGGCGGCGACCACGCGCCGCTCCACGTTCAGGATGCGCTCCTGGTCCTCTCCGCGCAGGAAACGCACGTCTTCGGTCAGCACGCGCTGGGCGTTCTGGGCGATCGCGTACTCCGCCACGAAGCGCCGGATGAGCTCGGCGAGCCGAGCCTCGGGCGCCTGGTGCTCGCGCAGCACCTCCTGCACCACCGTCTCGAGCCTCTGCACGTGCTCCTCGGCGATGCGCACCGCCAGGTCGTGCTTGTCGCGCACGTAGTGATAGAGCGTGGCCTTCGACACGCCGCACGCCGCGGCCACCTCGTTCATCGAAGTGCCCGCGTAGCCGCGCTGCGCGAACAGCTGCGCCGCGTTGGAAAGAATCATTTCTCGCTGGCCGTCGTAGCCGGCCGGGTCACGCACGCGAGCCATCCGGCAGCGCCCTTTCCGTTGATGTTGTTGTTGCTATCGATGCGGTCGTCAGTATGCGCAAGTGCGGAACCCGAAGAAGCCGTCGTCGCACTGCGGCATGGCAAAGCCGCGGCGCTTCGGCGAGCGCAGGCGCGCGCGCGTAGCGAGCGATGCGCCGCGCAGCACGTGGGCCTGGCCGAAGACCGGCTGCGGATCGAACTCGGTGCCGCCGCTCCAAGGGTCGGCGCGGAAGCCCGGCCAGGGCTTCAGCGTGCCCGCGGTCCATTCGTGGACGTCGGCCCAGCGGAAGCCGCGGCGCGCAGCGGTGTGGGCTGCGATCTCCCACTCCACCTCGGTCGCGAGACGGCGCCCCGCCCAGCGTGCCCAGGCATCGGCCTCCCACCAGGACACGTGCACCGCGCTCTGGTTGCCCGCCGCGCGCACGGTGCGGCCGAAGCGCTGCTGCAGCACCGAGCCGCCGGTGCCGCGGCGCGCGGCGCCGATCTGGGCCACGTGGCGCGGCCCGCGCCGCCCTTCGGCCTGCCGCTCGAGCCACTGGAGTCCTTCGGGATGCCACAGGTCCTCGCGGTCGTAGCCCCCGTCGTCGACGAACTCCACGTACTGGCTCCAGGTGACGGGCTGTGCGTCGATCTCGAACTCCGGGACTTCGACGTGGAGCCGGCCGCGCTCCTGCGCGAACGCGAAGCCGGCATCGGCCACACCCAGCTCCCAGGCGGTGGCCGGAAGGAGGAGCGGCTCGCGCACGACCGCTGTCGGCTCCTGCGCGATGCCCAGCGGCAGTCCCAGGGTCTGCGCCATCACCACCAGTTGCTCGCCGCGCAGGTCCTCGTGAAACAGCGCGAGCCGGTAGAAGTAGAGGCCGGTGTCGGTCTCGACCGCGTGCTCGAGCAGTTCGAGCGAGCTTTCGAGCGTATCGAGCAGATAGGCCTTGGTCTGCGCAAGATCGGGCAGCTCGGGCGACCAGCGATCCGCCCAGGCGATCTGCGCCGGGTTCCAGCACGCGTCGGCCTGCGGCTCGATCGAAGCCAGCCGCGTCGGGCGCACCGGGCAGTCGATGCCGAAGGCGCGCTGGGTATTGCGCCCGATCCACCATTCCGCGAACCAGCCGATGTGGCCGGCCAGCCAGACCGGCGGCTCGACCCCGTCCTGACGGGGCACGGCCAACGCAGCCGAATCCAGCGCCCGCTCGTAGAGCGCGAGAAGGTGCAACGTATGGTTGCGCGCATCGATCAGCGCCAGCGAGAGCAGTTCGCGGCCCGCACGGCACATGTCGGGCGAATCGATCGAATGAGGCAAGCCCGGCGGCAGCGCGGACGTCGGCGAGGACATGGTTCATTATGCGAGCCGGGCAGCGAAGCCCATCGCGCCCTAGGGAATACGCCAGCGGCGCGCGCCGGAAGTGCACGCCGGGCACCGATAAAATCGCGCGTCCATAAAACGTCCCGGCGCGCCGCCCAGCACAGCGGTGCCCCGGGTCGTTTTGCATCCAAGCATTCATTCCCGACAGGAGAGGCGCATGCACGTGCTGCTCAAGTTTTCGCGCGCGGTCGACTGGCTCAATGCCCAGATCGGCAAATACATCATCTGGCTGATCCTTGCATCCACGGTCATCAGCGGCATCAATGCCGCCGTGCGCAAGCTGTTCAACATGAGTTCGAACGCCTTCCTCGAAGTGCAGTGGTACCTGTTCGCGGCCTCGTTCCTGATTGCCGCCGGGTACACGCTGCTGAACCAGGAGCACGTGAAGATCGACGTGATATCGAGCCGCCTGTCCAAGACCAAGCAGATCTGGATCGACATCATCGGCTTCGCATTTTTTCTCACGCCGGTCTGCCTCGCGATCCTCTGGTACGGCATTCCGTTCTTCCTGCAGGGCTACCGATCCGGCGAAATGTCGAACAACGCCGGCGGCCTGATCCGCTGGCCGGTGTACGCCATGATCCCGATCGGTTTCACGCTGCTGATGCTGCAGGGCTGGTCGGAGCTCATCAAACGCATCGCGTTCCTGCAGGGGCGCATCGAGGATCCGACGCAAAAGCATGTCGAGAAGACAGCCGAAGAAGAGCTGGCCGAATCGATTCGCCGGCTGGCCGAGGCCCAGAACAAGACGAACGCAGGCTGAGCCGGAGCAACCATGGAATTCATTACCCAGAACTTCGCCCCCATCATGTTTGTGGGGTTGATCGTGTTCCTGCTGTTCGGCTTTCCGGTGGCGTTCAGCCTCGGCGCCTGCGGCCTGTTCTTCGGCATCGTCGGCGTGGAGCTCGGCCTCCTGCCCGAGGCGCTCATGCAGGCGCTTCCGCTGCGGCTGTTCGGGATCATGCAGAACGACACGCTGCTGGCGATTCCCTTCTTCACCTTGATGGGCCTGATCCTGGAGCGCAGCGGCATGGCCGAGGACCTGCTCGACACCATCGGCCAGTTGTTCGGACCGGTGCGAGGCGGCCTTGCGCTTGCGGTGATCTTCGTCGGCGCGCTGCTCGCGGCCACCACCGGCGTGGTCGCGGCCTCGGTCATCTCGATGGGCCTGATCTCGCTGCCGATCATGCTGCGCTACGGCTACGACCGCCGCATCGCCGCGGGCGCGATCGCCGCCTCGGGCACGCTGGCGCAGATCATCCCGCCCTCGCTGGTGCTGATCATCATGGCCGACCAGCTGGGCCGCAGCGTGGGCGACATGTACAAGGGCGCCTTCGTGCCGGGCCTCATGCTCACGGCCATGTACGCGGGCTTCGTGATCCTGCTGGCCATCTTCAAGCCCAAGTGGGTGCCGGCGCTGCCGCTGGAGGCCCGCACCTTCCGCGAAAAGAACGGCAGCAGCGGCCTGCCCTCGCTCCTGGTGCTGACCGTTCTTTCGACCGTGGCCGCCGTGTTCTTCGCCAGGCACATCGCCGACGTCCAAACCTGGTGGAGGGGGGAGCCCGTGACCACGGTGGCCACCGACGAAACCATCGTCGTCTCGATGTGCGTCGGCGTGGTGCTTGCCTTGGTCATCGCGGTGATCAACCGCGTCACGGGCCTGAACCTGCTCTCGCGCATCGCGGAGCGCGTGACCTTCGTGCTGATTCCGCCGCTGCTGCTGATCTTCCTGGTGCTGGGCACCATCTTCCTCGGCATCGCCACGCCGACCGAAGGTGGCGCCATGGGCGCACTCGGCGCGTTCGTGATGGCGATGGTGCGCAGGCGGCTCACCCTGCAGCTGCTGAAGCAGGCGCTCAACACCACCACCAAGCTGTCGTGCTTCGTGGTGTTCATCCTGATCGGCTCCACGATCTTCAGCCTGGTCTTCCAGGGCGTGGACGGGCCGCGCTGGGTGGAGCACCTGCTGACCGGCATGCCGGGCGGGCAGCTAGGCTTCCTGATCCTGGTGAACGTGCTGATTTTTTTCCTGGCGTTCTTCCTGGACTTCTTCGAGCTGTCCTTCATCGTGGTGCCGCTGCTGGCGCCTGTGGCCCAGACGCTGGGCATCGACCTGATCTGGTTCGGCGTGCTGCTGGCGGTCAACATGCAGACTTCGTTCATGCATCCGCCCTTCGGTTTCGCACTCTTCTATCTGCGCAGCGTGGCGCCGACCAAGGCGTACACCGACAAGCTGACGCAGGCGACGATCCAGCCGGTCACCACCATGCAGATCTACTGGGGTGCGGTGCCTTTCGTGCTGATCCAGATCGTCATGGTCGGCTTGATCATCGCGTTCCCCGGCATCGTCTCGAGCGGCCTCGACAAGGTGGAAGCGGTCGACCTCGACAAGATCGGCGCCGAGATGCGGGCCAACATGCCGGGCATTGAAGAAGCTCCGGCGCCGGTGCCCCAGCCCGACGCGTCGGCTCCTGCGGGTGCGGAGAACGCCGCGCCGGCCGCCCCGGCCGCGGAAGACGACCCGATGAAGGCGATGCTGGAGTCGCTCGAAAGGAACAAGAAGTAAGGACGAAAAAAAGCCCCGCAGTGCGGGGCTTTTTTGATGGGCGCGAGAGGAGCGGCTTACAGCTTCTGCGATGCCATGAAGGTGTCGAAACGCGACTCGGCGAAGCGGAACCACAGCACCTGATCGCGCTGGAAGGCCCGCAGGTCGGCGTAGATCTTCTTCCACTCCGGGCTCTTGGCATCGTTCTCGGCGAACACTTCCATCGAAGCCTTGAACGAGGCTTCGAGCACGGCCTGCGAGAAAGGCAGCACCTTGGTCTTGGCCGCCACCAGCTGTTTCAGCGCGGTGGGGTTCAGCGCGTCGTACTTGGCCAGCATGTCGGTGCTGGCTTGGGCCGAAGCGGCTTCGATGATGGCCTTGTTCTCGGCCGACAGGCCGTCCCAGGCCTTCTGGTTGATGAAGAAGTCGACCTCGGGGCCGCCTTCCCACCAGCCGGGGTAGTAGTAGAACGGCGCGACCTTGTTGAAGCCCAGCTTCTGGTCGTCATAGGGTCCCACCCACTCGGCGGCATCCAGCGTCCCCTTTTCGAGCGCCTGGTAGATCTCGCCGCCGGGGATGCTTTGCGGCACCGCGCCGAGCTTCTGCATCACTTCGCCCACGAGGCCGCCGCCCAGGCGCATCTTCATGCCCTTGAAGTCTGCCGGCGACTTGATTTCCTTGCGGTACCAGCCGCCCATCTGGGTGCCGGTATTGCCGCCGGCGAAGCTCACCATGTTGTACTTGGCGTAGAGCTCGTTCATGAGCTTGCGGCCATTGCCGTGCATCATCCACGCGTTCATCTGGCGGGAGTTCAGCCCGAAGGGCACGGCCGAGCCGAGCGCGAAGGCGGGGTTCTTGCCGTAGAAGTAGTAAGGCACCGTGTGCGACATCTCGACCGAGCCGTTCTGCACGCCGTCCACCACACCGAACGGAGGCATCAGTTCGCCGCCGGCGTGCACCGAGATCTCGAACTTGCCGCCCGACATGGCCTTCACTGCCTTGGCGAACACCTCCGCGCCACCGTAGATCGTGTCCAGGGACTTCGGAAAACTAGACGCCAAACGCCAGCGAACGGCAGCCTGCGCATGAACCGCCGGCGCGATGCCGGCAGCGAGGACGCCGGCAATGCCTGCGTTTTTGATGAGGGAACGACGATCCATTGAAATTGACTCCGAGTGCAGTGAAAAACGAGAACGCGGCTTGTGGCCGCGCTGCTGACTTTTTGGGTCGAACACGATTGTAAAAAGCGCTTACACAACGCCGAAGGGGGTTTTCCCTGCGGCGAGAACGTCGTCGAAGCGATGCCTGATGGCCTGTTCGATACCCTCGGCATCGAGCCCGATGCTCGCGAGCAGCTTGCCCGGATCGCCATGCTCGATGAAGCGATCGGGCAGGCCGAGCTGCAGCACGGGCTTGTGCACTTGCACGGCCTGCAAGGCTTCCAGCACGGCGCTGCCGGCACCGCCCATGACGGCGCCCTCTTCGAGGGTCACGATCGCATCGTGCGTGCCGGCGACCTGCAGCAGCAGATCGACGTCGAGCGGCTTGGCCCAGCGCATGTTGAGCACCGTGGCATCGAGCGCCTCCGCTGCCTTCAGCGCCGGATAGAGCAAGGTGCCGAAGGCGAGGATGGCGATGCGCTGGCCTTCGCGGCGGATTTCGCCCTTGCCGAAGGGCAGCGCATCGAGCGTGAGCCCGGGCGTGATGCCGGCGCCCGCGCCTCGCGGGTAGCGCACCGCCACCGGATGGTTCTGCGCGAAGGCACTGGAGAGCAGTTGCCGGCACTCGGCCTCGTCGGCCGGACAGGCCAGGCTCATGTTGGGAATACAACGGATGAAGGCGATGTCGTAGGCGCCCGCGTGCGTGGCGCCGTCGGCGCCCACCAGGCCGGCGCGGTCGAGCGCGAACACCACCGGCAGGTTCTGGATCGCAACGTCGTGGATCAGCTGGTCGTAGGCGCGCTGCAAAAAGGTCGAGTAGATCGCGACCACCGGCTTCAGCCCCTCGCAAGCCAGGCCCGCTGCGAAGGTGACCGCATGCTGCTCGGCGATGCCGACGTCGTAGTAGCGCTCGGGAAAGCGCTGCTCGAACTCGACCAGCCCCGAACCCTCGCGCATCGCGGGCGTGATGCCGACCAGCCGGCCGTCCTGCGCGGCCATGTCGCACAGCCAGTTGCCGAAGACCTGCGTGAAGGTCTGCTTGGGCGCAGTGGCGGGCTTGACGAGGCCGACCGCCGGATCGAACTTGGAAGGCCCGTGGTAGGCCACCGGATCGGCCTCGGCCAGCTTGTAGCCCTGGCCCTTCTTGGTGACCACGTGCAGGAACTGCGGGCCTTCGAGATGCTTGAGATTCTCGAGCGTTGGCACCAGCGAATCGATGTCGTGGCCGTCGATCGGGCCGACGTAGTTGAAGCCGAACTGCTCGAACAGCGTGGCCGGCACCACCATGCCCTTGGCATGCTGCTCGAAGCGCTTGGCCAGCTCGAAAAGCGGCGGCGCGGCGCGCAGCACGGTCTTGCCGACGTTCTTTGCCGCGGCGTAGAAGTTGCCGCTCATCAGCTGCGCAAGGTAGCGGTTGAGCGCGCCGACCGGCGGGCTGATCGACATGTCGTTGTCGTTCAGGATCACCAGCAGCTTGCAATGGCAGACGCCCGCGTTGTTGAGCGCCTCGAAGGCCATGCCGGCGGTCAGCGCGCCGTCGCCGATGATCGCGACCGAGTGGCGGTCCTCCCCCTTCTGCTTGGCCGCCATCGCCATGCCGAGCGCGGCCGAGATGCTGGTCGACGAGTGCGCGGTGCCGAAGGTGTCGTACTCGCTCTCGGTGCGCTGCGGAAAGCCGGAGATGCCGCCGATCTGGCGCAGGGTCGGCATGCGCTCGCGCCGGCCGGTCAGGATCTTGTGCGGGTAGGTCTGGTGGCCCACGTCCCATACCAGCCGGTCGTGCGGCGTGTTGAACACGTGATGCAGCGCGACCGTGAGCTCGACCGTGCCGAGGTTGGAGCTCAGGTGCCCCCCGGTGCGCGACACGTTGTCGAGCACGCAGCTGCGCACTTCGTCGGCCAGCTGCTTGAGTTGTGCGCGGTCGAACTGCCGCAGAACGGAAGGATCGTGGATGGTGGGGAGCAGCGGAGCCATGGGGAGACTTTTTTGTTATCGGTCGCGGTCCACGACCATGTGGGCCAGCGCGCGCAGCGCGCCGGTATCGGCCAGCGTGCTGCGATCGAGCGCGGCCAGCGCCTGGGCCAGCAGTTCGCGCGCCTGTGCGCGCGCGCCGTCGAGGCCGAGCAGGGACACGTAGGTGGGCTTGTCGCTCGCGGCATCCTTGCCGGCCGTCTTGCCCAGGGTCTGCGAATCCGCGACGACGTCGAGGATGTCGTCCACCACCTGGAAGGCGAGGCCGATGGCCGCGCCGTAGTCACGCAGCGCCGCGAGCGCAAAGGCCGCGACGGGGCCGCCGCAGGCCGCTCCCATCTCGACGCTGCCCTGCAGCAGGGCGCCGGTCTTCAGCCGATGCATCTCGCGCAGCCGTGCTTCGTCGAGCGCCAGCCCGACGCTCGCGAGATCGATGGCTTGGCCGCCGGCCATGCCCTGGCTGCCGGCCGCGCGGGCCAGGAGGCGGCACAGGTTCGCCTGCACCGCGGGTGCGACGCTGTCGCCGTCGGGCGTGAGCAGTTCGAAGGCCAGCGCCTGCAAGGCGTCGCCGGCCAAGAGCGCATCGGCTTCGCCGAACTTCACGTGCACTGTCGGCTTGCCACGGCGCAGCACGTCGTTGTCCATGCACGGCAGGTCGTCATGCACCAGCGAATAGGCATGGATCAGCTCGACCGCGCAGGCAGCGCGCAGGGCGGCCTCGGCCTGGCCGCCCACGGCCTCGCTGGCCGCGAACACCAGCAGGGGGCGCAGCCGCTTGCCGCCGTCGAGCACGGCATAGCGCATCGCATCGCCGAGCAGCACCGGCGCATCGACGCCGACCCATTGCGACAGCGCAGCCTCGACGCGCGCGAGCTGCGGATCGCTCCACGCAGCAAGGCGTCGGGCGTCCCAGCGCAAGGCATCGGCGACCGTCATTCGCCGGTCCAGACCTTGAGGCCGCCCGCATCGAGCACCTTGATCTGGTCTTCGACCGCCTGCAGCTTGTCGCGGCAGAAGGCGAGCAGCACCGCGCCGCGCTGGTAGCTGCCGAGCAGCTGGTCGAGCGGCAGCTGGCCCGATTCGAGCTCGGTCACCAACTGTTCGAGTTCCTGGAGCCCGGCTTCGTAGCTTGCGGGCAGCGCACCGGTGTCGGGAGAGGCGGGCGGGGCCGGCGGAGAAATGGGAGGCACCTTGGGCATGCGGCGATGGGGATGAAACCGGGCATTTTAGGGCGGGGGCCGGGAACCTACGCCCACGGGTACAATCACAGGTCTTTCAAGCCGGCACCCGCCGGCATTTTTCACCCGCCGACGCACCCTCTTCGACGGCAGCCTTCCGTTCTCTTTCTCTCCCTGTGGGGAGCTTGGTCAGGTCACCCATGTCTGATTTAAGTCTTCAACTGCAGCAGGCTTCGAGCCAACTCCCGGTTTCCGCGTACTTCGACGAGGCGCTCTATGCCCGCGAGCTGCAAACGCTTTTTGCCGCCGGCCCGCGCTACGTCGGCCACCGGCTCGCCGTGCCCGAACCGGGCAACTACCATACCCTGCCGCAGGAGCAGCAGGGCCGCGCGCTGGTGCACACGCCCAAGGGCGTGGAGCTGGTCTCCAACGTCTGCCGCCACCGGCAGGCGCTGATCCTGCAGGGCCGCGGCGAACTCGATGCCCAGACCGGCGGCAACATCGTCTGCCCGCTGCACCGCTGGACCTATGCGGCGGCCGACCCCCGCACCACCGGCCAACTGATCGGCGCGCCGCATTTCGAGAAGGACCCCTGCCTCAACCTGCACAACTACCCGCTGACCGAGTGGAACGGCCTCCTGTTCGAAAAGAACGCCACGGGCAGGAAGCGCGACGTCGCGGCCGAGCTCGCGAGCCTCGGCCCGCGCGCCGACCTCGACTTCGAGGGCTACGCGCTCGACCGCGTCGAGCTGCACGAGTGCAACTACAACTGGAAGACCTTCATCGAGGTCTACCTCGAGGACTACCATGTCGGCCCCTTCCATCCGGGCCTCGGCAGCTTCGTCACCTGCGACGACCTGCGCTGGGAATTCAACCGCTACTACTCGGTGCAGACGGTCGGCGTCGCCAACCGGCTCGGCCGCGCCGGCAGCCCGATCTACCAGAAGTGGCAGGAACAGCTGCTCAAGTACCGCGAGGGCAAGCCGCCCAAGTACGGCGCGATCTGGCTCACCTACTACCCGCACGTGATGATCGAGTGGTACCCCCACGTGCTCACGGTCTCGACCCTTCATCCGGTGGGCCCGCAGAAGACGCTCAACATGGTCGAGTTCTTCTATCCCGAGGAGATCGTCGCCTTCGAGCGCGAGTTCGTCGAGGCGCAGCAGGCCGCCTACATGGAAACCTGCGTGGAAGACGACGAGATCGCCGAACGCATGGATGCCGGCCGCCGCGCGCTGATGCTGCGCGGCGACGACGAGAGCGGTCCCTACCAGAGCCCGATGGAAGACGGCATGCTGCAGTTCCATGAGTGGTACCGCAACGAGATGAAGAACGCCTAAGACGCTGACATGCAGGCGCTCTGGATGGTGCTGGGCGCCTTGATCTTTGCCACCATGGGCGTGTGCGTGAAGATCGCCTCGGCCTGGTTCACCAGCGCCGAGCTGGTGCTCTACCGCGGATTGATCGGCATCGTCTTCCTCTGGGTGCTGGCACGCAGCCGCGGCGTCACCCTCGCCACCCGCTACCCCGGCATGCACGCCTGGCGCAGCCTGGTCGGCGTGTTCTCGCTGGGCGCCTGGTTCTACGCGATTGCGCACATGCCGCTCGCCACCGCGATGACGCTCAACTACATGAGCAGCGTCTGGATCGCCGCCTTCCTGGTCGGCGGCGCCCTGCTCGCCTGGGTGCCGGTGCCGGGCCGCGACGGACGCATCCCACGGCCGCCGCTGCAGGGCGCGCTGGTGCTGACCGTCCTCGCGGGCTTCGGCGGCGTGGTGCTGATGCTCAAGCCCACGGTGGGCGACAACCAGGGTTTCGCCGGGCTCATGGGCCTCCTGTCCGGGCTGACCGCCGCCTTCGCCTACATGCAGGTGGTCGCGCTCTCGCGGGCCGGCGAATCCGAGGCACGCACGGTGTTCTACTTCGCGCTCGGCTCCGCCGTAGCGGGTGGTGCGGCCACCCTGCTCGGCGGCTTCACGCCGTGGACCGAATGGACCTGGCGCCATGCGCTGTGGCTGCTGCCGGTGGGCGTGCTGGCCGCTTTGGGACAGCTGTGCATGACATACGCCTACTCGAGCGCCAAGACCGAAAGCGGTACGCTCGTGGTCGCGAACCTGCAGTATTCGGGCATCGTCTTCGCGGCGATCTACAGCGTGCTGCTGTTCGGCGACCGCATCGACGCGGCCGGCTGGGCCGGCATGGCATTGATTGTCGTGAGCGGCATCGCCGCCACCGTGTTGCGCCAGCGCTCGCTGCCCAAGGCGCCTGCGGAAGAGCATTGAAGGAGCTCACATGTACACGACCCTGATTTCCGTCGACCAGCTCATGGCACTGCAGGAAAGCGGCGCCCCGCTGATGGTGTTCGACTGCAGTTTCGACCTGATGAAGCCCGAAGCCGGCGGCGAGCAATACCGCGCGGCCCACATTCCGGGCGCGGTCCACGCCAACCTCGACACCGACCTGAGCGCGAAGCACGGTCTGCCGGGCGCGCGCGGCGAGGTCGTGGTGGTGGCGACGGACGAGGGCCCGCCGGCCTCGGGCGGGCGCCACCCGCTGCCCAGCCGAGAGAAGTTCGCGGCCTGGCTGTCCAGCGTCGGCTTCGGCAACGACATGCAGGCCGTGGTCTACGACCGCAACGGCGCCAACTACTGCGGCCGGCTCTGGTGGATGCTCAAGTGGATGGGGCACGAGGCCGTCGCCGTGCTCGACGGCGGCCTGCAGGCTTGGCAGGCAGCCGGCGGCGGCGTGAGCGGTGGCGAGGAGCCGACACGCTTCCAGTCGAACTTCGTCGCCGGCGCGCCCTTGCTCACGCTCGCCGATACGCAGACCGTCGCCTCGCGGCTCGGGCAAGCCGGCCAGACGCTGATCGATGCGCGCGCCGCGGCACGCTATCGCGGCGAGGTGGAACCTCTGGACCCGATCGCGGGTCACATCCCCGGGGCCCTGAACCGCCCCTTCACCGAAAATCTCGGTCCAGACGGCAAGTTCAAGCCGGCCGCCCAGTTGCGCGCCGAGTTCGAAGCGCTGCTGGCGGGCCGGGATCCCGCAACGGTCGTCCATCACTGCGGCAGCGGCGTGAGCGCCGTGCCCAACCTGCTCGCGATGCAGATCGCCGGGCTGGGTCCGACCACGCTCTATGCCGGCAGCTGGAGCGAGTGGAGCAACACGCCGGGGCTGCCGACCCGGCAAGGTGCGAAAGCATGAATTTCCGACGCGCTTTTTCCGGGTCCGCGCTTGCATTCCTGCTCGTGGCAGCGCCCTGGGCCGCCATGGCGCAGGCACAACAACGCGCGCATGTGCACGGCCAAGTCAAGCTCGACGTCGCGGTCGACGGGCCGGCGATCGTGATCGCGATGGAGTCGCCGCTCGAGAATTTCGTCGGCTTCGAGCATGCGCCGAAGACCGATGCCGAGAAGAAGGCCGCGGGGGCTGTCGTGGCCCAACTGCGCGCAGCCGACCAGCTGTTCAAGATCGATCCGGCAGCCAACTGCAAGCTTGGCCCCATCGCCCTGCAATCGACGGCGCTGGGCCTGGGCAAGGCCGAGGCCGGCGCTCCAGCCGCCGAAGGCCATGCCGACCTGGACGGCAGCTTCGCCTTCAACTGCACCAACGCGGCGGCGGCGAAATTCATCGACATCGGCCTGTTCACCGCCTTCAAGGGCATGCGTCAGATCGATGCCCAGATCGTCACGCGCGAGGGCCAGTTCAAGCGCACGCTGAAGCGGCCGAATGCGCGGCTGGCCTGGAGCAAGTGACCCCGGTTCTCAGCGTCGAGTCGCTGCGCTTTCGCTGGCCCGGCGCCGACGCGCCGTGCATCGACATCGAACGGCTCGAGATCGCGGCCGGCGAGGCCGTGTTCTTGCACGGACCGAGCGGCTGCGGCAAGAGCACGCTGCTGTCGCTCCTGGCCGGCGTGCTGGTGGCCGACGCCGGCCGCGTCACGTTGCTCGGCCACGACTGGGCCGCGCTCTCGGGCAGCGCGCGCGACCGCAACCGGGTCGCGCATGTGGGCTACATCTTCCAGCAGTTCAACCTGCTGCCCTACCTCAGCGTGCTCGACAACGTGCTCCTGCCCTGCCGCTTCTCGGCCCGGCGCATGGCGCAGGCTTCGCGCGAAGCTTCCGCGCGCACCCAGGCCCAGCAGCTCCTGGAGCAGATGGGCCTGGACGCCAGCCTTTGGCAGCGCCAGGCCATGCTGCTCTCGGTGGGCCAGCAGCAGCGCGTGGCGGCTGCGCGCGCGCTGATCGGCCAGCCCGAAGTCGTGATCGCCGACGAGCCGACCTCGGCGCTCGACGAAGACCGGCGCGAGGCTTTTCTCGACGTGCTGGTCGCGGCCTGCCGGGCCAGCCGCAGCGCGCTGGTGTTCGTGAGCCATGACCAGCGCATCGCAGCACGCTTCGGCCGCCACATCCTCCTGCCCGAGATCAATCGCGCCGCGGCCGCGGGAGCCGCTGCATGAAGGCCTTGTTCGGCATCGCCTGGAAGAGCGCCTGGAACCGCCGCTTCACGCTCGCGCTCACGGTGCTGTCGATCGCTCTGTCGACCTTCCTGCTGCTCGGCGTCGAGCGCATCCGCACCGAGCTGCGCCAGAACTTCTCGTCCTCCGTCTCGGGCACCGACCTGATCGTGGGGGCGCGCACCGGCTCCTCGCAGCTCCTGCTCTACTCGGTGTTCCGCATCGGCGCGGCCACCAACAACATGCAGTGGAAGAGCGTGCAGGCGCTGGCCGAGCACCCCGGCGTGGACTGGGTCCTGCCGCTTTCGCTCGGCGATTCGCACCGCGGCTTCGCGGTGCTCGCGACCACGCCCGAGTACTTCCGGCACTTCCGCTACGGCGAGCGCCAGTCGCTGCAGCTGCGCGAAGGCAGGCCTTTCGCCGAGCTCTTCGATGCAGTCGTCGGCGCCGAGGTGGCCGACCGCCTGGGCTATCACGTCGGCCAGAAGATCACGCTCGCGCACGGCAGCGGCGAACTCAACGTCGCCGAGCACGCGGACAAGCCCTTCACGGTGGTGGGCGTGCTCGCGCGCACCGGCACGCCGGTCGACCGCACGGTGCACATCGGCCTGCCGGCGATGGAGGCCATCCACCTCGAATGGGCCGGCGGCGCACCGATGCCGGGCGTTCGGATCCCGGCCGAGCAGGTGCGCAAGTTCGACCTCACGCCCAAGAACGTGACCGCGGTGCTGGTCGGCCTGAAGAACCGCGCCGCGGTGTTCGGCGTGCAGCGCTGGGTCTCGAACTACCCGGCCGAAGCGCTGATGGCCATCCTGCCGGGCGTGGCGCTGGACGAGCTCTGGAGCGTGGTCGGCATCGGCGAGAACGCGCTTCTGCTGATGTCGGCGCTGGTCGCGCTGGTCAGCCTCGCCGGCCTGGTGTCGGTGGTGATGGCCAGCCTCAACGAGCGCCGCCGCGAGCTCGCCGTGCTGCGGGCGGTGGGCGCCAGCCTGCGCCATGTGCTGGCGCTGCTGGCGCTCGAAGGCGCGCTGGTCACGCTGCTGGGCGTGGCGATCGGCGTGGTCTTCGCGGTGCTCGGCATTGCCCTGCTGTCGCCGTGGCTGCAGGGCCAGTTCGGCCTCGCGCTTCGGCTCACCGAACCTACACTGAACGAGTGGATACTGCTTGCCAGCCTGCTCGCGGCTGGCTGGCTGGCCAGTCTGCTGCCCGGCGTGCGCGCCTACAGGCTCTCGCTGGCCGACGGACTTTCACCGAGGATTTGAAGATGAAGAAGACGACGCTGCGCTCCTTGCTCCTGGCCCTCGGCACGGCCGCTGCGGCGGTGGCCCTCGCGGCCGACCCCGCGCCCCAGGCGACCTCGCCCACCAACCCGATCGGCGGCAAGGCCGCTGCCGCCAGGCCCGCGCCGGGCCAGCCCCGGCTCATCTCGTGGGAAGAGTTGGTGCCCAAGGACTGGGACCCGATGAAGGAATTCAAGGGCATGGACCTGAGCACGCTGCAGGACGGCGATCCGCGCGCCAACGAGCTGCTGCTGAAGATGCAGGAGGTCTCGAACAACGCGCCGACCAATCCGGAAATGAACGGCGTCGAGGTGAAGATCCCCGGCTTCATCGTGCCGCTCGAAGAGAGCAAGGGCGAGGTCACCGAGTTCCTGCTGGTGCCCTACTTCGGGGCCTGCATCCACACCCCGCCGCCGCCGGCCAACCAGATCCTGCATGTGCGCCCGCGCCAGGGCGCGAAGTTCCGCGCCATGGACACGGTGTGGGTCACCGGCAAGCTGCAGACCCTGCGCAACGATTCGATGATGGGCGTGAGCGGCTACCACGTCACGGCCGAGAGCGTGACCAAGTACACGGGCGGCGCCAAGTAGCTGCCGACGCTGTCGCGCGGGGATCGCGTTCGTCCTACGCGCTTGTCATGCGGACCCTCACAGGGTCGGCACGGTGCGATTTCTAGTGTGGCCTCTGGCGCAGGCACGCGGGCTGCGCCGCCCACGAAATCCACCCACGACATCCCACAAAGGAATCAGCATCATGAGCAAAGCACCTCCCAAGAAGAACGACGCCGTCGACCTGCTGGACGCGGACCACATCGCCGTGAAAAAACTGTTCCAGGAATTCAGCAAGCTGGCCGAGGCCAAGGCGCCCGCCGGTCAACGCGAGGCCCTCGCCGACCAGATCTGCCGCGAGCTGAGCGTGCATGCGCAGATCGAGGAAGAGATCTTCTACCCCGCGGCACGCGCCGCCATCCACGACGATGAGCTGCTCGACGAGGCCACCGTGGAGCATTCGACCGCCAAGGAACTGATCGCGCAGATCGAATCCATGGGCCCCGAGGAGGCGCTGTTCGATGCCAAGGTGATCGTGCTCGGTGAATACATCGATCACCATGTGAAGGAAGAGCGCGAACAGATCTTCGACAAGGCGCGCAAGTCCAAGATGGACCTGGTCGCGCTGAAGGAGCAGCTGGCCGCGCGCAAGGAGGAGCTGATGCAGCACCAGGAAGCGATGGCCTGAAGCCTATGATGGACAGGCCGATGCCGTCCGCGGCATCGCCCCTGTTCCATCGTCAAGGAGCGCTCCATGTCCAACCACGTTTACAAACTCCTCGAACTCACGGGCTCTTCGCCCACGAGCAGCGACGACGCCGTGCTGCGCGCGATCTCGAAGGCCAGCGAGTCGGTGCGCAACATCCAATGGTTCGAGGTCACCGAGACCCGCGGCCATGTGCAGGACGGCAAGGTCGCGCACTGGCAGGTGACGCTGAAGGTGGGCTTCACGCTCGAAGACTGAAAGAGCGCGCGGCTCAGGGTGCGCCCGGACGCCGCGGCGCAGGCTGGTCGTGCTGCTTGCCGGCGCCGGCGCGCTCGAGCACGCTGATCTGGCCGTCGCTTTCGAGATAGGCGAGCCGGATGGCATCCATCGTTTCGATCCCCTTCTCGCGCAGCTTGGACTTGAGTTCGTCCTCGGTGATCAGATTGCGCTTGAGCGCCTTCCAGACCATCTTGCCGTCGCGGATCAGCGGTTCGGGCGTCGGCTCCATCAGGCGCTTGACCGCCTTGCTGCGGTAGCTGGCCCAATCGAGCGTGTAGTTCCAGGCCGCCAGCGTGGCGAGCAGCACGAAGCCCTCGGCGATCGAGCGGTATTCGCCCTGCATCGCATTGCTCGATGCGTCGGCGATGAGCACGACGAACAGCAGATCGGCGATGCCCAGCGATCCGGCATCGCGCCGCAGCACGAAGCGGAACAGCAACAGCAGGAACCAGTAGATCGCGCTGCCGCGCAGCATGATCTCCCACACCGGCAGGTGAAAGGCGAACAGCTCGGCCAGTTCAGCGCGCATACGCCGACCTGGAGTTTCAGTCCGGCGCCTGCATCACGCGATCGAACTCCTCGTCGGCCGGCACGTTGTCGGCGTCGAGTTCGCTGGCGTCGGTCAGATCGATGCCGGTCTCCTCGGACAACTCGTCCGCAGCTGCGGCCTCTTCTTCCTCCTCGGCCTCGGCTTCGTCTTCGGGCAGTTCGTCGTCGAGTTCGTCTTCCGTCGGGTCGTCGCTCGTGGCAGCGGAACGCAGCGGGGAATCGGCGCTGGTCATGATCGGCTCCTTGGCTGATGGATCGCGTTGGGCAGCCCCCAAGTGTGAGCTTCCCCGGTCGCGTTGAACAGCCCCGAGTGTGGACCTAGGGCGCCGCCAGGCGTGTCGGAGAGCGCCCCATCTGCGCCTTCAGTGCTTGTGGTCGTGCTCTTCGTGCGCGTGCGCCGGGCTGTCGTGTTCGTGCTCGCCGTGGGCCAGTCGGCTCGCCCCCATGACCAGCAGGATGCCGACCGCGAGCCAGACGATCTGCAAGGCGGTCTGGCGCGCAGCCAGGCGCTTCTGCAGCTGCGGGATCAGGTCGGCCAGCGCGACGTAGACGAAGCTGCTCGCGGCCAGCACCAGGAAGAACGGCAGCCAGCCGTGCAGCCGATCGACCAGCCACCAGCCAGCCAGCCCGCCGAGCACGGTCATGGTGCCGGCGAGCGAGACCTTGACCAGCGCGGCGCGCGGATTGGGCGAGCTCTGGCGCAGCACGACCAGGTCGCCGATGTGGTGCGGCACCTCGTGCGCCAGCACAGCGAGCGCCGCAACCAGGCCCAGGCGCAGGTCGGCGATGAAGGCCGACGCGATCAGGATGCCGTCGCCGAAGCAGTGCACGCTGTCGCCGGTGAGCACGGCCCAGCCGCCGCCCTTGGAAGCATGGGCATGAGGGGGTGAATGGGCATGCACGTGGTCGTGCCGGTCGTGGTGGTCATGCACGTGCGTTTCGCCGGCCTCTCCGCCGTGGTGGTGCTCGTGGCCGTGATGCCAGAGCTCGGCCTTGTCGAGCAGGAAGAAAAAGACCAGACCGAACAGCAGCACGCCGAACAGCAGGCCGGGCTCGATGCGGCTTTCGAAGGCCTCGGGCAGCAGATGCATGAAAGCGGTGGCCAGCAGCGCGCCGGCGGCCAGGCTCAGCAGATGCTGCGGATTCACGCCGCCGCCGCTCCTCACGCCCACGCGCAGCAGCAGCGCGGCGATCCAGACACTTCCGATGCCTGCGACCAGGGTCGCGGCGATGATGGCTAACAGATTCATGACTGCTTCATAAAAAAATAAAAGCCGCCCATCGGACGGCTTTCGGTGAAAGCGGCTGGCGTCTAGCTGATGCCGTTGGCTTTGAACCAGGCCAGGGTGCGCTTCCAGCCGTCTTCGGCTGCGCTCGCAACATAGCTCGGCCGGTAGTCGGCATGGAAGGCATGGCCCGCTTCGGGGTACACGACGAACTGGGAGGCCTTGGCCGCCGCGGTGCCGGTTGCCAGCGCCGCTTTCATCTTATCAACCGTGTCAAGAGGGATGCCCTGGTCCTTGCCGCCGTACAGGCCGAGCACCGGCGCCTTGAGGGTAGCGGCGATGTCGATCGGATGCTTGGGCGTGAGGTCGCTGGGCTGGCCGACCAGGCGGCCGTACCAGGCGGCACCGGCCTTGACCTTGCCTGTGGCTGCGTAGAGCCAGACGATGCGGCCGCCCCAGCAGAAGCCGGTGATCGCGGCCTCGTCCACGTCGCCGCCGTTGGCAGCGGCGTACTTCAGCGCGCCGTCGAGGTCAGCCATCACTTGCGCATCGGGCACCTTGGCGACCACCTCGGCCTGCAGCTTCGGAATGTCGGTGTAGGTCCTCGGGTCGCCCTGCCGCGCGTAGAGCTCGGGCGCGATCGCCAGGTAGCCGGCCTTGGCGAAGCGACGGCAGGTGTCGGCGATGTACTCGTGCACGCCGAAGATCTCCTGGATCACGAGCACCACCGGCAGGCCGGTCTTGCCGGCCGGCGCCGCCGAGTAGGCCGGCACGTCGAAGCCGTCGACGCTGTACTTGACGGGGCCGGCCTTGAGGCCTTCGGCCGGGGTCTTGATTGCGGTCTGCGCGGCGATCGGCAGCGTCGCGGCCGCATAGCCGATGCCGATCGCCGCCTTCAGCGCGGTGCGGCGCGTGGCACCGTGTTCGGTGCTTTCGCCGGGGCGAAGCGAATCGAATTCGGCTTTCAGATCGGAACCCGTATCCAGATGAGACATGTCGTATTACTCCGGTTGATCGACGGACAAAGAAGGCGCCGCTGCAATGCGCACGCCGCAATGTAGGCGATCAGAGCGGGGAATGTGCGACGAGGTTCCGTGCCCCGCCGTAGGCCCGGATCGCCAGCGCGGAGGCCAGCACTCGGGCCGGATCGACCAGCCGCAGGCCCGCCACCGCGGCCGAGCCCTGCAGGCCGAGCGGAATTTCGGTGCAGCCCATGACGATGGCCAACGGTCCGTGGCGATCGGCGAGTTGCCGGGCGACCCGGCTGAAGCAGGCTTCGGCCAGCCGCATGTCGCCGGCCTTCACGCCGTCGTAGATGCCGCGCATCAGCAGCCGCCGCTCGTCGGCCAGCGGCAGGTGGCAGGCCAGGCCGGCGTCGGCCATCGCCTTCTCGTAGAGGCCGACGCGGTAGGTGCCCTCGGTCGCCATGAGCGCCGCATCGCGCACGCCCTCCGCGGCCAGGTGAGCCGAGACCTCGCGCGCGACGTGCAGCACCTCGATCTGCGGAAAGCGTTCCTGCAAGGTGGCGTGCCAGGCATGCGCGGTGTTGCAGGCGATGGCAACGGCGCGACTGCCGAGCGCAGCCAGCCGGCCCAGCGCTTGCAGCATCGGTTCGAGCGGCTGGTGCGCGCCGAGCGCGGCCGATTCGAGAGCGCCGCTGCGGTCCGGCACCGGCACCTGCGCGAGCCAGTGCTCCGGAAAGCCCTGGTCGCGTACAGGCTCGCCGCGCGAGCGCATGTGCTGCGCGCAGGCCTCGACGAAAAGCCGCACGAAGTCGGCGCCGGCGGCCGGGCCCATGCCTCCGAGGATGCCGACGGTCTGCGACCTGAGCATGGCGTCGCGCCTCGGCCCGTCAGGTCGCGGGTTTGTCGCTGGGCGTCTTGATGTTGTCGCGCAGCTGCGGGCTCATCGGCAGATTGAGCGCCGTGCCCTTCGGCGGGATCGGCGACATGAACCACTTGTTGTACATCTTCTCGAACTCGCCGCTCTTCATGAGGCCGACGATGGTGTCGTCCACCACCTTCTTGAAGGCCGGGTCGTCCTTGGGCAGCATGCAGGCGTAGGGCTCGACCTGCAGGGCATCGCCGACGACCTCGAACTCGGCCGGGTTCTTGGCGTTGGCGATCAGGCCGAACAACAGGATGTCGTCCATCGCGAAAGCCACGGCACGATCGCTCTCGACCAGCAGGAAGGCATCGGCGTGGTCCTTGCCGAGCACGATGTCCATGTCGAGGTTCTTCTCGGCGTTGTACTTGCGCATGACCAGCGCGTTGGTGGTGCCAGTCGTGCTGGCCACCGTCTTCTTCGCCAAGTCGGCGTAGTTCTTGATCTTGGACGACTTCTTCACGAGCAGGCGCGTGCCGGTGTAGAAGTGATTGACGGCAAAGGCGACGTCCTTGCCGCGAGCGCTGTTGTTGGTGGTGGAGCCGCACTCCAGGTCGATGGTGCCGTTCTGGATCAGCGGGATCCGGTTCTGCGAGGTCACCGGCATCAGCGCCACCTGAAGGTTGGGTTTGTTGAGCTTCTTCTTCACCGCCTCGACCACCGCGTTGGAGAGTTCGACCGAGAAGCCGATCGGCTTGCTCGGGCCGTCCAGGTAGCTGAAGGGCACCGAGGATTCGCGGTAGGCGAGCGTGATCTTGCCGGACTCGGCAATCTTGGCCAGGGTGTCGGCGGCTTGCGCGCCGGTCACGGCGACGGTGAGCAGAACGGCGGCCATCAATGCGGAGAGTTTCATGCGAGCCCTTTCGGTGGATATGGAATGTGTTTCGGAGTGTAGGAACGATTCACGTGCGGGGCACAATTCCTTTTGCGCCCATGGCCATGACCAAAAGTTATGGGCGCTGTCGCAGGGCATGAGCTTTGGCTATGGCCCGCGGCGGTTTTGGCATTTCACGCCCGAGCGATCCCTCCCTAGAGTCGACGCATCCAACAACAAGCAACGACAGGAAGGAGCGTCATGCGCGTGTGTGTGCTCGGTGCCGGCATCGTGGGCCTGGCCACTGCCTGGCAATTGAACCGGCAGGGTTTGGAGGTGAGCGTGATCGATCGCGCCGCGCCGGGCGCCGGCGCGAGCGGCGGCAATGGCGCCCAGCTGAGCTATTCGTACGTGCAGCCGCTGGCAGATCCTTCGATCTGGAAGCAGTTGCCCAAGCTTCTGCTCTCGCCCTCCTCCCCGCTCAAGCTGCGGCCGCAGCTCGATCCTCTGCAATGGCGCTGGGGCCTGGCCTTCCTGGCGGCGTGCAACGCGCGGACCTCGCGCGACACGACGATGCGCCTGCTCGCGCTCGCCGCGCAGAGCCGCAGCGCCTTCGAAGACATGCTGGCCGATGTGGCACCCGACTGCGACTTCTCCGCCACCGGCAAGCTGGTGCTCTATGCCAATTCCGCCGCCCTCGAAGGCGCGCGCCGGCAGCTCGACCTGCAGCGGGCGATGGGCAGCGAGCAGCGCCTCGTCACGCCCGAGGAGTGCGTCGCGATCGAGCCCGCGCTGGCCGGCTACCGTGGGCAGATGGCGGGTGCCATCCATACGCCGAGCGAGTGCGCCGCGGACTGCCTCAAGGTCTGCATCGAACTCGAACGGGTGCTGCGCGCGCGCGGCGTGCGCTTCATGCTCGATTGCGAAGTGCGCGGCTTCGATGTCCGCAACCGCCGGGTCACCGCGGCGCAGACCGGCGCCGGCGAGGTGGAAGCCGATGCCTTCGTCATGGCACTGGGCACGGCCTCGCACCGGCTCGGGCGCCAGCTGGGCGCCTACCTGCCGGTCTATCCGCTCAAGGGCTACAGCATCACGGTCGATGTCGATCCGGCGCCTGGCGCGGCGCCGCAGGTGAGCGTGACCGACAGCGCGCGCAAGGTAGTGTTCGCGCGCATCGGATCGCGGCTGCGTGTCGCGGGCATGGCCGAGCTCGTGGGCCACGATGCGAGCATTCCCGCCACGCGCATCGACACACTGGCCGAGGCCACGCGCGCCGTGTTCCCGCAGGCGAGCCGCCTCGAGGCGCTGCATCCCTGGACCGGCATGCGCCCGGCCACGCCGACCGGCGTGCCGATCATCGGCCGCCTCGCGAGCGCGCCGGCCAACATGCTGTTCAACACCGGGCATGGTGCGCTCGGCTTTACGCTGGCCTTCGGCTCGGCGCAGCGCATCGCGCAAGCGCTCGTCTAGGGCCTGTTAACGCTATTTGCGGGGTCGCGAAGGCCTGCCAGGGCGGGCCAATCAAGGCGCGCGACGCCGTGCGTGCGTCGGCACGCACAAGGAGCGCAACGCCGAGTGGCGCGCCCTGGCAGGCCTTCCCTCCGGGTTGCCCAGCCAAGGGGCCGTCTGCGGCGTTGCCCGCGCTTGCAAGGCGCAAGCCTTGCTGCGCACGGGCGCCTTGCATCCAGCCCCTTGGCTGGGCAACGCGATCCCCGCAAATAGCGTTAACAGGCCCTAGGCCATCCCCTCGATCGCCTCGCGCATGCAGCGCGTGATGCCGCGCACCGCCACCGAGTCGGGCTTGCCGGCAAAGCGCAGCGCGCGGATCGGCACCGGGATGTGCGGCTCCAGCGTCAGCACGTCGACCTTGGCGCGGTCGGCCGAGCTCGCGGTGCAGCCGTCGACCAGCGCGACGCCGAGCCCGTGGTGCGCCATCGCCAGCGCCGCGTGGTAGGTCTGCACTGTGACCACCGCCTGCTGGAAGCCCACGCCGGCCTGCCGGCAGGCCTGGCTCAGGCTGGTGCCGACGGGGTCGCGGCTGTCCAGCCCGACCACCGGCAGGTCGGCCAGGTCGTGCAGCGCCGCCGAGCCGTTGCGCACCAGAGCGCGCGGCAGCATGCCCTTGGGCGCGATGCAGACCATGCGGCTGTCCGCCAGCGTCTCCTGCGTCAGCGAGGGATGGACCGCCGGACTGAACGCGAAGCCGACGTCGGCCTCCTGAAGCAGCAGGGCCGACATGATCTGCGGCGAATGCAGCGACTCCACCGTGACGGCGATGCCCGGGTGCTTCTCGCGGAAGGTCTTGAGCGCGCGCGGCAGCACCTCGTAGCTGAGCGCGAGCACGGTGAGGATGCGCAGCTCGCCCACATCACTGGCGCTGCGCAGGTTGGCGGCCAGCCGCTGCACCTCGTCGAGCTGCGCGAACAGGCGCTCGATGTGCGGATAGAGCGCCAGCGCCTCGGTAGTCGGCGTGAGCCGCCCCTTGGCGCGCTGGAACAGCGAGAAGCCGAGCTGGATCTCGGCATGCTGCAGCGTGCGGCTGACTGCCGGCTGCGTGATGTTGATGAGCCGCGCCGCCGCGCTCACGCTGCCGGTGAGCATGATGGCGTTGAAGACTTCGATATGGCGCAGGCGCATCGCGGGACGCCCTAGGGCGCTGCCGCTGCCTTGCCGCGCGAGATGTCCATGATCATCCGCGCCGCGAGGTAGAGCCGCGGCTCGATCGAATCGATCAGCACGTACTCGGCATCGGCCGAGTGCGCGCCGAAGCCCTGCAGCCCGAAGCGCTCCACCACCGGCGCCTTCGTTTTCAGCGCGGCGAAAGCGGCATCGGTGCCGCCGCCCGCAACCTTGTCGTCGGCGCCGAGCTCGCGGCCGAGCTCCTTGTAGACCTGCTGCGCATGGCTGGCCAGTGCGCGCGAGGCGTCGGTGGCTTCCAGCGGCGGACGGCGGCGCTCGAACTTCATCTCGACCTTGGCTTCGGGAATGAGCTGCTTCTTCACGCGCTCCTGCACCTGCTTCTCGATGCGGTCGTAGTCGCCGACCTTCAGCACGCGCACGTCGGCAGCGGCGCTGGCCGAGGCAGGGATCACGTTGCGGTTGCTGCCCGACTTCGAGATGGTCCAGTTCATCTTGAGGCCGACAGCCGGATCGGACAGGTCGCGCATCTGCAGGATCTGGTGCGAGAGCTCGTAGAGCGCATTCACGCCGAGCTCGGGCGCCGAGCCCGCGTGCGAGGCCTTGCCGGTGACGTTGAGCGCGACCGAGGCGATGCCGGCGGTGGCGAGCGAAAGCTTGTCCTCCTTGACGGAGGCGCCTTCGTAGGACATCACCACGTCGTGCTCGCCGCCCAATCGCGTGATCAGGTTGCGCGAGCCGGGCGAGCTGATCTCTTCGTCGCCGTTGATCAACACGGTGAGCGTGCCGTACTCCTTGAAGTCCAGCGCCTTCAGCAATGCGACGGTGTGCGTGATGACTGCCACGCCCTGCTTGTCGTCGGCGATGCCGAGGCCGTAGGCCTTGTCACCCTCGATGCGGAACGGCTGCTTGGCGAGCATGCCGATCTGGTAGACCGTGTCCATGTGCGCGATCAGCATGATCTTCTTGCTGCCCGTGCCCTTGAAGGTGGCGCGCACCACCTTGCCGATCTTCTCGGGCGTGTCTTCCATGCGGTAGGCGTCGGCCGTGGGATCGATCAGCTCGACCTGGCCGCCGAGTGCCTTGAACTTGTCGGCGATCAGGTTGGCGATCTTGTCCAGGCCTTCGAGGTCGCGGCTGCCGGACTCGATCGAGACCAGCTGCTTCAGGGTTTCGAGCAGCGCCGGCTTCTCCTTGGCGGCGAGTGCGGCGATGCGTTCGTCGGGCGCGGCCGCGGCTGCACCGAACCAAGCGGTACAGACGGTGCCGATGACGAAGGCATTCAGATGACGCGAGAGTTTCATTCTTCTTTCCTTGGGTTGTCGTTCATCAGTGCGCTTTGTCCCAGTTGGGACCAAAGCCGATCTCGGCAAGGAGCGGTACCTTGAGCTCCGCCACGCCGGCCATGAGTCGCGGGATCTCGGCGCGAACCCATTCGACCTCATCTTCGGGCACCTCGAACACCAGCTCGTCGTGCACCTGCATGATCATCTTCGTGCGGCGGCGGTCGGCGTCGAGCACCTCCTGCACCTTCACCATGCTGAGCTTGATCAGGTCGGCTGCGGTGCCCTGCATCGGCGCGTTGATCGCCGCGCGCTCCGCCCCGCCGCGCCGCGGGCCGTTGGGCGAATTGATCTCGGGCAGGTAGAGCCGGCGGCCGAACACCGTCTCCACATAGCCCTTCTGCTTGGCCAGCGCCTTGGTCTCGTCCATGTAGATCTTCACGCCGGGATAGCGCGCGAAGTAGCGGTCGATGTAGGAGGCCGCGGCCTTGGTCTCGATGCCGAGGTTGCGCGCCAGGCCGAAGCTGCTCATGCCGTAGATCAACCCGAAGTTGATGACCTTCGCGTAGCGGCGCTGCTCGCTCGAGACCTGCTCCACCGCCACGCCGAAGACCTCGGCGGCCGTCGCACGGTGCACATCGATGCCCTCGGTGAAGGCGCGCAGGAGCGACGCGTCGCCGCTGATGTGGGCCATGATGCGCAGCTCGATCTGCGAATAGTCCGAGCTCGCGATCACGCTACCGGCAGGCGCGACGAAGGCTTCGCGCACGCGCCGGCCTTCGGCGGTGCGGATCGGGATGTTCTGCAGGTTCGGGTCGTTGCTCGACAGCCGCCCGGTTACCGCCACCGCCTGCGCATAGTGCGTGTGGACGCGGCCCGAACGCGGATTGGCCAGCTGTCCGAGCTTGTCGGTGTAGGTGCCCTTGAGCTTGGACAAGCCGCGGTGCTCCAGGATCTTGGCCGGCAGCGGGAAGTCCTCGGCCAGCTTTTCAAGCACCTCCTCATCGGTGCTGGGGGCGCCGCTCGGCGTCTTCTTGACCACCGGCAGGCCCAGCTTGGTGAAGAAGACCTCGCCGATCTGCTTGGGCGAACCGAGGTTGAAGGGCTGGCCCGCGAGCTCGTAGGCCTCTTGCTCCAGCGCCATGATCCGCTTGCCGAGCTCGTTGCTCTGCGCGGCCAGCGTGGGCGCGTCGATCAGCACGCCGTTGCGCTCGACGCGGTAGAGCGCTTCGCTGGACGCCATCTCGAGCTCGTAGACGAAGCGCAGCTTCTCGTCGGCCTCGAGCTTCGGCCACAGCGCGAGGTGTACGTCCAGCGTCTGGTCGGAGTCCTCGCACGAATATTCGGCGGCCTTCTCGATCGAAACCTGGCTGAACGGGATCTGGTGCGCGCCCTTGCCGCAGAGGTCTTCATAGTCGATGCCCGTGCGGCCCAGATGGCGCTCGGCCAGGCTGGCCAGTCCGTGCGGCTTGTGCACTTCGAGCACGTAGCTCTGCAGCATGGTGTCGTGCGCGTAGCCCTGCGCCTCGATGCCGTGATTCGCGAACACGTGGCGGTCGTACTTGACGTGCTGGCCGAGCTTCTTCTTGGTGCCGTCCTCGAGCCAAGGCTTGAGCTTCGCGAGCACTTCGTCGCGCGGCAGCTGGGCCGGCGCATCGGGGTAGTTGTGGGCCATCGGCACGTAGGCCGCCTCGCCGGGTTTGACGCTGAAGCTGATGCCGACGATCTCGGCGCGCATCTCGTCGAGCGAGTCGGTTTCGGTGTCGACCGCGACCAGCTCGGCAAGCAGCAGCTTCTCGAGCCACGCATCGAAAGCCTCCCAGCTCAGGAGGGTGTCATAGGCCAGGTTGGTCGCCTTGGCCGCGGCCTCGAAGCCAGGCTGGTCGAACAGGCCGGTGCCGCCCTCGGGTCCTTGCCTCGCCTTGTTCTCCTCGATCAGCTCGGGTGAGACCTCGTGCGCCTCCAGCGTCTTCACCAGGCTCTTGAAACCGTACTTCTCGTAGAAGCCCTTGAGTTCGTCGATCTGCTGCGGGCCGATCGCGATCGCGTCCAGCGAAGGCAGGCCGGCCACGTGGCCGTCGAGCTCGCAGTCGGTGCGGATGGTCACGAGGCGCCGGCCCTGCGGCAGCCAGTCGAGCGCCTTGCGCAGGTTCTCGCCGGCCTGGCCCTTCACCTCGCCGGCGCGTGCGATCAGCGCATCGAGCGAGCCGTATTCGACCAGCCACTTGGCAGCAGTCTTGGGTCCGACCTTCTCCACGCCGGGCACGTTGTCGACGCTGTCGCCCACCAGGGTCTGGTAGTCGATCATCAGGTTCGGCGGCACGCCGAACTCGGCCGTTACGCCCGCCACGTCGCGCTTCTTGCCGTTCATGGTGTCGATGATGGTGATGTGCTCGTCGACCAGCTGGCTCATGTCCTTGTCGCCGCTGGAGACGATCACCTCGATGCCCTGGTTGGCCGCGGTGCGGGCCAGGGTGCCGATCACGTCGTCGGCCTCGATGTCGGGCACGCACAGCACCGGCCAGCCAAGCAGCTTGACCGCCTGGAGGATTGGCTCGACCTGGCTGCGCAGGTCGTCCGGCATCGGCGAGCGGTTTGCCTTGTACTGCGGGTACCAGTCGTCGCGAAAGGTCTTTCCGGGCGCATCGAAGACGCAGGCGGCGTAGTCGGCCCGCACCTCGCGGCGCAGTGCCTGCATCATGTTGATCATTCCGCGGATGGCGCCCGTGGCGGGGCTGCTGGCATCGCCGGGCACGGCTCGCAGATCGGGCATCGCATGAAAGGCGCGGTAGAGGTAGCTCGAACCATCGACGAGCAGCAGCGTTTTCTTGTCGGTCATCGGAGCATTTTGCCGTGCCGCGCTCGGGCTTCCGCATGACTGCGAAGATCGCCGCCGGCTGACACCTGCCACGAGGCCGGCGCCTACAATCTCCTCATGTCCTCCCCAACCCTTCTGCTCGTTCGCGGCGCCTTGGTGGCCGCCCTGGCCTGCGCTGCACCGCTGGCCGCCGTTCATGCCCAGAGCGCACCGCCGCCCGGCGCGCCGCAGGGTCAGGAACAGGCAGCATCGCCCCGCCAGAACCAGAAGATCGAGCACATCCGCGTCGAAGACAGCGGCGCCACGGTGGACGAAGTGCGCTACGGCGGCCAGACCCAGAGCATCACGGTGACGCCGAAGGCCAACGTGCCCTCCTACGAGGTGCTGCCGAACAACGGCGGGCGCGATCGCCAGGGGCAGTCCGAAACCGGCACCGGCGGCAACGGCCCGCGGGTCTGGAACGTGCTCAAGTTCTGAGCGCGGGCGGTGGCGGTCTTCACTGAAGTCGGGTTCGACGAAGCCGATGCGCTGGTGCAGCGCCTCGGCCTGGGCCCGCTCGCCGCGCTCCGAGGCATCGAGGGCGGAATCGAGAACACCAACTACTTCGCGAGCACGGCATCGGGCGAGTTTGTCCTGACGCTGTTCGAGCGCCTGGGCGCCGAGCAGCTGCCCTACTACCTCTGCCTGATGAAGCATCTGGCCGCGCGCGGCATTCCGGTTCCGGAGCCGGTGGCCGACCCGGCCGTGGCGCCGCCCGACGGCCACGCGCTCTCCATCCCCGCCAATGCGCCCTGCGAGTTCCTGCACAGGGTGGCCGGGAAGCCGGCGGCCCTGGTGCAGCGGCTGCAGGGAAAAAGCGAGCTGGCGCCGACAACCGCGCATTGCGCCGAACTGGGTCGCCTGCTGGCACGCATGCATCTGGCGGCGCGCGACTTTCCGCGCATGCAGCCCAACCTGCGCGGCCTGCCCTGGTGGAACGACACCGCGCCGGTGGTGCTGCCCCATCTCGACGCCCCGCAAGCCGCGCTGCTGCAAAGCGAACTCGCCTACCAGAACCACATCGCCGAATCCTCGGCCTATGCTGCGCTGCCGCGCGGGCCGGTGCATGCCGACCTGTTCCGCGACAACGCGATGTTCGACACCGGAAGCGAGTCACCGCGCCTGACCGGCGTGTTCGACTTCTATTTCGCCGGCACCGACAGCTGGCTGTTCGACCTCGCCGTGTGCCTGAACGACTGGGCCATCGACCTGCAGAGCGGCCGGCACGATGCGGCTCACGCGGACGCCTTGCTGGCCGCTTACGGCACCGTGCGGCCCTTGACCGGGGCCGAGCGCGCCCTGCTGCCCGCCATGTTGCGCGCCGCGGCGCTGCGCTTCTGGATTTCACGGCTGTGGGACTTCCACCTGCCACGGGAAGCGAGCATGCTCAAGGCCCATGACCCGACCCATTTCGAGCGTGTGCTGCGCGAACGCATCCGTGCGCCGGCGACACTGCTCTCCCCTTTCGAAGGCTCGCGTCCGACTGCCGAGCCGCTGGCCGCCTGATGGGGCCTGTGAACAGGCCCTAATCCCATGAAACTGAATCTCGTGCCGGCGCGCACCGGCGCCGAATGGGTCCGCCTCGGACTCAGGACCTTCTGGCGGCAGCCGCTCGCCTTCATTTCGCTGTTCTTCCTGTTCATGGCGGCGATCTCGATCGCTTCGCAGCTGCCCTTCCTCGGCAGCGTGCTGGCGCCGATCCTGCTGCCCTTCATGACGCTCGGCCTCATGGTGGCCACCTCGGTCGCCTACGCCAACGACACCTCGAAGCCCACCGGTGCGGCCATGTTCATCGCGGCAGTGCACGCCGTGCGGACCGAATGGCGGCCGATGGTGGCCCTGGGCATCATCTCGGCGGTCTATTTCGTCGCCGCCGTGGGGGTCTCGGCGCTGATCGACGGCGGCCAGCTGGCGCGCGCCTACCTGCTGGATGAAACGCTCGCGCCCGAGGTGCTCGCAGGCAGCGACTTCCAGACCGCGCGCCTGTTCGTCATGGCCCTCAATCTGCCGCTCTCGCTCGCGATGTGGCATGCGCCGGCACTCGTGCACTGGCATCGGGTCGAGCCGGTGAAGAGCCTGTTCTTCAGCCTGGTCGCGCTGTTCCGCAACTTCGGCGCCTATGCCATGTTCTGCCTGTCGTGGTTCGGCGTGTTCCTCGCCGTGGGCATCGGCATCGGCCTCGTGGCCACGGTGCTGGTGGGCGTCGGCGCGATCGGCATGGGCGATGGCGCCTCGGCCATCGGCGGCGCGCTGATGGTCGGAAGCGCGCTGGTGCTGGCGGCGATGTCGCTGAGCTCGACCTGGTTTACTTTCAGGGACAGCTTCAACGCAGACTGAAATGGCCCCCACGCTCCGTCACTGCGTGTACTCGCTGCCCCCCGGAGGGGGCCGCAGGCCGCCTTGGGGCGGCCCGGCGCCGGCCTGATGCGCCCCCACGCTCCGTCACTGCGTGTACTCGCTGCCCCCCGGAGGGGGCCGCAGGCCGCCTTGGGGCGGCCCGGCGCCGGCCTGAGCCCTCCTACACGGGCGTCAGCTTGGCCACCGACAGCGCCAGCCACTTGATCCCATGGCGCGGGAAGTTGACCTGCGCACGCGCATCGTCGCCGCTGCCTTCGAGCGCCAGCACCGTGCCTTCGCCGAACTTGTTGTGGAACACTTGTATGCCCGAGCGCAGGCCGTGCGAAGGCGCGCTCTTCTGCGGCGGAACCGGCGGGCTGGCGAAGGTGTCCTTGCTGCCTCCGAAGCCGCCGCCGCCGCGCGTGGTCGCGTAGCCGCCGCCATAGCCGAAGGCCGACGGCGCGAAGCTCTGGTTCTTGGGCGTCAGCCACTTGAGCGCGCCTTCGGGCAGCTCGTCGAAGAAGCGGCTCTTCACGTTGTAGCGCGTCTGGCCGTGCAGCATGCGCGTCTGCGAATGGCTGAGGTACAGGCGCTTTCGGGCGCGGGTGATGGCCACGTACATCAACCGCCGCTCCTCTTCGAGGCTCTCGTAGTCGCTCATCGAGTTCTCGTGCGGGAACAGGCCCTCTTCCATGCCGGTGATGAACACGCAATCGAATTCGAGGCCCTTGGCCGCGTGCACCGTCATCAACTGCACCGCATCCTGGCCGGCCTGCGCCTGGTTGTCGCCCGACTCCAGCGCGGCATGGGTCAGGAAGGCCGCCAGCGGGCTCATGGTCTCGCCGGTTTCGGCATCGGGCGCCAGCGGCTCGTCGGTGACGGGGCGGTTCGGGTCGAGGCCCTGGCTCGCCGGCGACTGCCGCAGCTCGTCGATCGGCATCGCCACCGCGTCGCGGCCGAAGCCTTCCTGCGTGACGAAGCTCTCGGCCGCGTTGACCAATTCTTCCAGGTTCTCGATGCGGTCGGCGCCTTCGCGATCGGCCTTGTAGTGCTCGATCAGGCCGCTGTGGTCGAGCACCAGCTCGATGATCTCGCGCAGCGACATGCCCTGCGTCTGCTCGCGCAGCACGTCGATCCTGGCGACGAATGCCGACAGGTTGGAGCCGGCCTTTCCGCCAACGGCGTTCACCGCATCATGCAGCGAGCGCCCGGCCGCACGCGCAGCATCCTGCAGCTGCTCGATGCTGCGCGCGCCGATGCCGCGCGGCGGGAAGTTGACGATGCGCAGGAAGCTGGTGTCGTCGTCCTTGTTCTCCAGCAGCCGAAGGTAGGCCAGCGCATGCTTGATTTCGGCCCGCTCGAAGAAGCGAAGACCGCCGTAGACGCGGTACGGCACGGCGGCGTTGAAGAGCGCGGTTTCGATCACCCGGCTCTGCGCATTGCTGCGGTAGAGCACGGCCATTTCCTTGCGCTCGATGCCGTCGCGCGCGAGCTGGCGCATCTCCTCGACCATCCACTGCGCCTCGGCGAAGTCGCTGGTCGATTCGTAGACGCGCACCGGCTCGCCGGGCCCCTGGTCGGTGCGCAGGTTCTTGCCCAGCCGCTTCTTGTTATGGCTGATGAGCTCGTTGGCCGAATCGAGGATGTTGCTGAAGCTGCGGTAGTTCTGCTCGAGCTTGATCTGGTGGGAGACGTCGAACTCGCGCACGAAGTCGGCCATGTTGCCCACGCGCGCGCCGCGGAAGGCATAGATGCTCTGGTCGTCGTCGCCGACCGCGATCACGCTGTTGTCGCCGGGCACGAAGCGGCCTTCGACGGTGTTGCCCGAAAGCATCTTGATCCACGCGTACTGCAGGCGGTTGGTGTCCTGGAACTCGTCGATCAGGATGTGGCGGAAGCGCCGCTGGTAGTGCTCGCGCACCGGGTCGTTGTCGCGCAAGAGCTCGTAGCTGCGCAGCATGAGCTCGCCGAAGTCGACCACGCCTTCGCGCTGGCACTGCTCTTCGTAGAGCTGGTAGAGCTCGACCTTCTTGCGGTCGTCGTCGCTGCGGATCTCGACGTCGCGCGGGCGCAGCCCGTCTTCCTTGGCGCCGGCGATGAACCACTGGGTCTGCTTGGCCGGGAAGCGCTCGTCGTCGACGTTGTACTGCTTCATCAGCCGCTTGATGGCCGAGAGCTGGTCTTGCGTGTCGAGGATCTGGAAGGTCGACGGCAGGTCGGCGAGCTTCCAGTGCGCGCGCAGGAATCGATTGCACAGGCCGTGGAAGGTGCCGATCCACATGCCGCGCACGTTGACCGGCAG
This sequence comes from Variovorax sp. MHTC-1, assembly GCF_003984645.1. GTDB lineage: Bacteria > Pseudomonadota > Gammaproteobacteria > Burkholderiales > Burkholderiaceae_C > Variovorax. The sequence goes on along the minus strand of NZ_RWKI01000009.1, from coordinate 155,822 downwards.
CATCGCGGTCAGCCGCGTCATCATCTCCTTCGCCGCCTTGTTGGTGAAGGTCACGGCCAGGATGCCGCCGGGCGACACCTGCCCGGTCTGCAGCAGCCAGGCGATGCGGGTGGTGAGCACCCGCGTCTTGCCCGAGCCGGCGCCGGCAAGGATCAGCGCGTTACCGGCCGGGAGCGCGACGGCGGCACGCTGCTCCGGGTTGAGGTTGTGGAGCAGCGGCGAGTCTGCGGTGGCCGCAAGGTCAGTGAACATCCGTCGATTGTAGAAAGCCGGGCGTATGCGGGTTATATGAAGCGCCGGAAGAACGGTTTTCGATCGGGCGCGTAAAATCAGTCACCGGGCCCAAGTTTCTTGCGCCCGGTTTTTCGTTTGTGAAAACCGGCCGGACCAAGCGCTCAATTCACCTTCAGAGGAGCTTGGTTTTATGCAGATTTTCGACTACGACAACATCCTTCTGCTGCCGCGCAAATGCGTGGTCGAGAGCCGATCCGAATGCGACGCCAGCGTCACCCTCGGCGGCCGCAGCTTCCGCATCCCGACGGTGCCCGCCAACATGAAGACGGTGGTCGACGAGACCATCTGCACCTGGCTGGCGCAGAACGGCTACTTCTACGTGATGCACCGCTTCGACCTCGACAACCTGCAGTTCGTCAAAGACACGCACGCCAAGGGCGTGTTCGCATCCATCTCGCTGGGCGTCAAGAAGGCGGACTACGACACGGTGGATCAACTGGCTGCCGCCGGCCTCACGCCCGAATACATCACGATCGACATCGCGCACGGCCATGCCGACACGGTGAAGAACATGATCGCGTACCTCAAGAAGAAACTGCCGAAGGCCTTCGTGATCGCGGGCAACGTCGGCACGCCCGAGGCCGTGATCGACCTGGAGAACTGGGGTGCGGATGCCACCAAGGTCGGCATCGGTCCGGGCAAGGTCTGCATCACCAAGCTCAAGACCGGCTTCGGCACCGGCGGCTGGCAGCTGTCGGCGCTCAAGTGGTGCGCGCGCGTGGCGACCAAGCCGATCATTGCCGACGGCGGCATTCGCGACCACGGCGATATCGCAAAGAGCATCCGCTTCGGCGCTTCGATGGTGATGATCGGCTCGCTCTTCGCGGGTCACGAGGAATCACCCGGCCGGACGGTGGAAGTCGACGGCGTGCTCTTCAAGGAGTACTACGGTTCCGCCAGCGACTTCAACAAGGGCGAATACAAGCACGTCGAGGGCAAGCGCATCCTCGAGCCGATCAAGGGCAAGCTGGCCGACACGCTGATCGAGATGGAGCAGGACATCCAGAGCTCCATCAGCTATGCGGGCGGGCGCAAGCTCATGGACATCCGCAAGGTCAACTACGTCATGCTCGGCGGCGACAACGCGGGCGAGCACCTGCTGATGTAGTCAGGCCTCGAGCAGTTGCACTGCGTAGCGGTGCAGCGCGTGCGCCGGATCGGCGAAGGCATCGACGATGCTGAAGTGGTGCAGGCCCGGCAGCACTTCGCAGACCGGCACGGTGTTGCGGCCCCACGCCGCGCGAATCGACGCGTTGTGGCGGATGAACTCCTCGCTCTCATCGCCGCCTGCGACTGCGTAGAGCTGGCCGCGCGGGGGTGCCGGCCACAGCACGGGGCTGGCGCGCAGCACATCCGCATCGCTCAGGCGCAGCACGTGTTCCAGGAAGGGCGTGCGCTGCAGCGGCCGTAGATCGTAGAGGCCCGAGATCGAGAGCGCGTTGCGCGCCAGTTGCGCCGGCAAGTCGGGTGCGACCGCCTTCCAGTCGCAGGCCAGCAGCGCCGCCGCCATGTGTCCGCCCGCCGAGTGGCCGGCAACGGTGATGCGTGAAGGATCGCCGCCGTACGCCGCGATGTGTCGCCATGTCCATTGGAGCGCGCGCACCATCTGCAGCAGGATGTGCGGCACGCTGACCGGCCGCTCGGCCGGTCCGGGGCACAGCGCATAGTTCGGCACGACCACGCACACGCCGCGGTCGTTGAGCGCAGGGGCGACGAAGGAATGGTCGCTCTTGTCGAGCGCGCGCCAATAGCCGCCGTGGATGAACACCAGTACGGGCGCATCGGGCACCGGCGCCGGGAAGACATCGAGCGTTTCGTTGGGTCCCCCGCCATAGGGCAGGTCGAGCCTGCCAGACAAGGCGTCGCGCGCCGCGGCGGAATCGCGGGTCCAGCGCCCGAGGTACGCAGGATGGTCCTTCACCCGCGCCAGGTTGTTGTACATGCCCTCCAGCCAGGCGGGGTCGTCGAAGGCCATGAGATTCGTGCTCCTTGTGCGCCAGGACATGGGTTCTGGTTAAAATTCGCTCTGCGTTGGGGGGGTAGCTCAGCTGGGAGAGCGCCGCGTTCGCAATGCGGAGGTCGGGAGTTCGATCCTCCTCCTCTCCACCAACATCTCGAAGGCCTCGGTACTCGCCGGGGCTTTTTCTTTTCAGGCGTCCAATGTCAGGTGCTGCCCGTGCAGCGCCGCGGCCGCCGGCGAGGCCAGGAAACCGATGGTCTGCGCTGCCACGGCGGTCGACACCCAGTTGTCGGGTTTGGCGTCGGGCATCGCCTGGCGATTGGCAGGCGTGTCGAGCACACTGGGAGCGATGCTGTTGACCTGGATGCCGTGCGGCGCCAGCTCGGCGGCGGCCGCCTCGACCAGACGCTGCAACGCGCTCTTCGACGCGATGTAGGCCGCCATCCCGGCCGCGCCGCGCGCCGCGGTCTTGGCGCTCACGGCGATCACGCTGCCGGCCTTGCGCTCGATCATCGAGGGCACCAGCGCCTGCGAGACAGCCACGAAGGACCACGCGTTCAGGTTCATCATCCGGTCCCAGGCCGCGCGGCTCAACGCATGCACCGGCTCGCCCATCTCGAAGCCGCCTGCGATGTGGACCAGCGCGTCGACCTGCTTGAAGGCCGCCAGGATCTGCGTCGCGGCCTCGGCCATGGCCGAGGCCGAAGTCACGTCGGCTTGCAGCAACAGGTGTTGCGAGTTGTCGAGCCCTGGAAACGCGTCGGTCAGATGCTCCATGCGATGGTCGAGCAACGCCACGCGGGCGCCCTGGTCGAGAAAGTGCTGCACGACGGCGCGGCCGAGCGCGCCGGCAGCGCCGGTCACCACGATGTGGCGGATGGTATTGGCTTCGATCATTTGGCGGCTCCTTGTTCGGGCAGGCATGGTAACGCCGGCGTCAGTGCAGGAAGCGCTCGGCTGGCATCATTAGGCTTCCTTTCGCACCGGAGAATCGTCATGAAAGAAGTGGTTGTCGTGAGCGGTGTGCGCACCGCCATCGGGACTTTCGGCGGGAGCCTCAAGGACGTGCCGCCCACCCGGCTGGCGGCGCTGGTGACCCGGGAAGCGTTGGCGCGCGCCAAGGTCGACGGCAAGGATGTGGAGCACGTGGTGTTCGGCCACGTGGTCAATACCGAGCCGCGCGACATGTACATGGCGCGCGTGGCTGCCATCGAAGGCGGCTGCGCGCAGGAAACCCCTGCCCTCACCGTGAACCGGCTGTGCGGATCGGGCCTGCAGGCGATCGTGAGCGCGGCGCAGAGCATCCAGCTCGGCGATGCCAAGGTGGCGGTCGGCGGCGGCGCGGAAAGCATGAGCCGCGCACCGCTCTCTTCGCTCACGGCGCGCTGGGGTGTGCGCATGGGCGACGCCAAGCTGGTCGACATGATGATCGGCGCGCTGCACGACCCCTTCGAGAACATCCACATGGGCGTGACGGCGGAGAACGTCGCAAAAAAATGGGGCATCAGCCGCGAAACGCAGGACCAGACAGCGCTCGCCAGCCACCAGCGCGCGCAGAAAGCCATCGAGAGCGGCTACTTCAAGACGCAGATCGTTCCGGTGCCGCTGGAAAGCCGCAAAGGCCCGACGCAATTCGACACCGACGAGCACGTGCGCTTCGACGCCAGGATCGAAGACATGGCGAAACTTAAGCCCGCCTTCCTGAAAGAGAACGGCACGGTGACGGCCGGCAACGCCTCGGGCATCAACGATGCGGCCGCGGCCGTGGTGCTGATGGAGAAGGAAGAGGCGGCGCGGCGCGGCCTGAAGCCGATGGCGCGCGTGGTCGCCTATGCCTTCGCGGGCGTGGATCCGGCCTACATGGGCATCGGCCCGGTGCCGGCCTCGCGCAAGGCGCTGGAGAAGGCGGGCCTGAAGGCGACCGACATGGACGTTGTCGAGGCCAACGAGGCCTTCGCGGCGCAGGCCTGCGCGGTGAGCAAGGATCTCGGACTGGATGCCGCGAAGGTGAACCCGAACGGCTCGGGCATCTCGCTCGGTCACCCGATCGGCGCCACCGGCGCGCTGATCACCGTGAAGGCGCTGTACGAACTCGAACGCATCCAGGGCCGCTACGCATTGGTGACGATGTGCATCGGCGGCGGCCAGGGCATCGCGTGCATTTTCGAGCGCACCTGAGCGAAGCCGCCTCGCGGTATGGCTATAATCGTGGGATTGCCTGAATGACAGCAATGTCGATCAGGGGCTCTTAGCTCAGTTGGTAGAGCAGCGGACTCTTAATCCGTAGGTCGAGTGTTCGAGTCACTCAGGGCCCACCACAACCTCATGAAGCCCGCCATCGGATCGATGGCGGGCTTTTTCTTGGCGCCGCAGAATCAGGCAAGAGACGAAGAGGATCGGGCTACCGCGAGCGTTCCTGCCGGAACGACACTTGCGCAACTGCACGCTCGCAGCACGCAACCCAAGGAGCCTCTCATGCGCTACAGAAAATTCGGCCGCACCGGCCTGTTCGTTTCGGAGCTCTGCCTAGGCACGATGACTTTCGGCGGCGGAGGCGGCATCTGGGCGCAGATCGGCGACCTGCAGCAGGCCGACGCCGAGCGCCTGATCGGCCGCTCGCTCGATGCCGGGATCAACTTCATCGATACCGCGGACGTCTACTCCGACGGCCGCTCGGAAATCATCACCGGGCAAGCGCTGCGAAACCTTCAGGTGCCGCGCGAAAACGTGGTGGTCGCCACCAAGGTGCTCGGCGAAGTGGGCACGAAAGGCGCCAACTCGCGCGGCATGTCGCGCTACCACATCATGGACGGCGTGAAGGCGAGCCTGAAGCGCCTGCAGCTCGACCACATCGACCTGTACCAGATCCACGGCTTCGACCCGGCGACGCCGATCGAGGAGACCGTGCGGGCGCTCGACAACCTCGTGCAGCACGGCCACGTGCGCTACGTCGGCGTATCGAACTGGGCGGCATGGCAGATCATGAAGGCCCTCGGCATCTCGGAGCGGCTGGGGCTCGCGCGCTTCGAATCGCTGCAGGCGTACTACACCGTCGCCGGCCGCGATCTCGAACGCGAACTGGTTCCGCTGCTCAAGAGCGAAAGCGTCGGCCTGATGGTCTGGAGCCCGCTCGCCGGCGGTCTGCTGAGCGGCAAGTACGGGCGCGACGTCAAGGCCGAGGCAGGCAGCCGCCGCACCACCTTCGACTTTCCGCCGGTAAACGTCGAGCGCGCCTACGACTGCATCGACGTGATGCGCGGCATCGCGCAGGCGAAGGGCGTTTCCGTGGCGCAGATCGCCCTGGCCTGGCTGCTGCACCAGGCAGCGGTGACGAGCGTGATCATCGGCGCCAAGCGCGCGGAGCAGCTCGACGACAACATCGCGGCGACCGCCATCGCCTTGAGCGGCGAGGAACTCGCCGCGCTCGACAAGGTCAGCACGCTGCCGGCCGAATATCCGGGTTGGATGCTCGAACGCCAGGGCGGACCCCGGCACAGGCAGCTCGCGGAATCCGCCGGCGCCTGAGGACGGCTACACCGCCATGATCGACACGGCCTTGGTGTTCAGGTAGGCCTCCATGGCCTCCGGACCACCCTCGGAGCCGTAGCCCGAGTCCTTGATGCCGCCGAAGGGCATTTCGGGCGAAGGCGCGGCAGGCTGGTTGATCCACAGCATGCCGACTTCCATCTGCTGCGACAACAGATGCGCGTTCTTGATCGACTTGGTGAACGCATAGCCGGCCAGGCCGAAAGGGAGGCGGTTGGCTTCGGCGATCGCCTCCTCGATCGTGTCGAAACCGCGGATGGCGGCGATCGGGCCGAAAGGTTCGTTGTTGAACACGTCGGCTTCGAGCGAGACGTCCGTCAGCACCGTGGGCGCGAAGAAGTTGCCGGAGGAGCCCACGCGTTCGCCGCCGGTGGCGACCTTCGCGCCCGTGGCGCGCGCGTCGTCGAGCACCTTCGCCATCGCAGTGAGACGGCGCGCGTTCGCGAGCGGGCCGAGGGTGGTGCCTTCGGCCAGGCCGTCGCCGAGCTTGAGGCTCTCGGCATGCTTCACCATCGCGTCGGCGAAGGCTTGCTTGATGCTGTTGTGCACCAGGAAGCGCGTCGGCGAGATGCACACCTGGCCGGCGTTGCGGAACTTGGCGCCACCGGAGGCTTTCACGGCCAGCGCCACATCGGCGTCCTCGGCCACGATCACGGGCGCGTGGCCGCCCAGCTCCATGGTGGCGCGCTTCATGTGCGCGCCGGCCAGGGCCGCCAGCTGCTTGCCGACCGGGGTCGAGCCGGTGAAAGTCACCTTGCGGATGATCGGGTGCGGAATCAGGTAGCTCGAGATCTCGGCCGGATCGCCGAACACCAGCCCCACCGTGCCGGCAGGCACGCCGGCATCCACGAAGGCTTGCAGCAGCGCTGCGGGCGAAGCCGGCGTTTCTTCCGGCGCCTTGACGAGGAACGAGCAGCCGCTCGCGAGCGCGGCACCGAGCTTGCGCACGATCTGGTTGATCGGGAAGTTCCACGGCGTGAACGCGGCCACCGGGCCGAGCGGTTCCTTGATCACCAGCTGCTGCGCCGCCAGGTTTCGCGAGGGCACGATGCGGCCGTATACGCGGCGGCCTTCGTCGGCGAACCATTCGATGATGTCGGCGCCGGCGAGCACCTCGCCACGCGCTTCGACGAAGGGCTTGCCCTGCTCCTGCGTGAGCAGGCGCGCGATGTCGGCGGCGCGCTCGCGGACCAGGCCGGCGGCTTTGCGCATGGTGGCCGCGCGCTCGTTGGCCGGAATCTTGCGCCAGGCTTCGAAGCCGTGCTGCGCGGCGGCCAGTGCGCGGTCCAGGTCGGCAATACCCGCATGGGCGACCTTGCCGATGGGCTTGCCCGTGGCGGGGTTGATCACGTCCAGGGTCTTGCCGCTCGCGGCGTCGCACCATTCATTCTCGATCAAGAGGCGGGTGTCGGTGTAGCTTGCTGTGCTCATGTCGGTCCTTGGGATTCTTTCCGGGTGGTGATGCTGGCGCGCAATACGAAACCGGAACGCGCGGCCAACCGGCATTGTCGCCCGCGACGGTTACCCGGCTTGCGCGGTCAGTCTTCCGTGTACCACCGATCCTTGGCGAGCATCACGCGATGATGCCCCTGGCCAGCCGGCATCATCGGAAAGCAGTTCTCCTCCGGCGCCACCAGCACGTCCAGGAAGAAGGGCCCCTCGTACGCCAGCACTAGGCCGCTGCGGCGTTGAAGTCGGCTCGCCGGTTACGGCGCGAGCTGAGCATCCGAGCGGCTGCTGCGCGAGAAGCTCTAGATTCCGGGCATCCCCCACAGCCGGTCGCCCTTCGTGCTGCGCGTGCTCAAGGAAGCGAGCGTGCCGCTGGCCTGAGCGCACACAAAAAAAAGCCCGCCTTCGTGAGGGCGGGCTTTGGCGCGTGGGGCAGCCGTCAGGCTGCGGACGCTCAGCGGTTCGGCTTGAAGGCGCCGCGCCGTTGCGCGTCGCGCGGCACGAACACCTTGCCGCCGCCATGCCCGGCGCCGCTGCCGCGAGGTGCAAAGCCGTCGCCGCGTCCCGCACCAGCACCGCCACGCGGAGCGTTGTCGCCCCAGCCCGGCTTGCGGCCGTAGCCGCCGTCGTCGCGACCACCGCCGAAGCCTGCATTGCCCTGGTTCTGGAAGCCGCGGGGTGCCGGTGCACCGGGGCCGCGTGCGGGACCACGGTCGTTGAAACCGCTGGCGCCCGCGTAGCCGCCTGCGGGGCCGCCACGAGGAGCGCCGCCGCCGAACTTGCGATCGCGCGAGTGGTTGTCACGGCTGTCGCGGCCACGGCCGCCAAAGTCGCCTCCCGGGCGCGACTGCGGGGAGCGCTGCTGCGGCTCGAGACCGGGGATCACCTCGGCCTTGAACTGCTGGCGGCTGTACGACTCGATGTCGAAGATCTTGCGGCGATCGCGGAACTCGGCAAAGGTCACGGCCAGGCCGTCGCGCCCTGCCCGGCCGGTGCGGCCGATGCGGTGGGTGTAGTCCTCGGCCTTCATGGGCAGACCGAAGTTGAAGACGTGCGTGATGGTCGGCACGTCGATGCCGCGCGCGGCCACGTCGGTAGCCACGAGGATCTGCACCTGGCCCTGGCGCAGCGCCATCAGCCGGCGATTGCGCAGGCCCTGGCTCAGCGCGCCGTGCAGCGCAACGGCGCTGAAGCCGTCCTGCTGCAGGTCGTTGGCAAGACCGTCGCATTCGACCTGCGTGCTCGCGAACACAATGGCCTGGTTGATGGTGGTGTCGCGCAGCCAGTGGTCGAGCAGCTTGCGCTTGTGCTGGCTGTTGTCGGCCCAGAACAGCGCCTGCTTGATGTTGGCGTGCTTCTCCTGCGGGCTGTCGATGGTCACGCGCTGCGGCTCGCGCATCACGCGCTGCGCCAGCTGCTGGATGCGCGGCGCGAAAGTGGCGCTGAACATCATGGTCTGCTGGCGCTCGATGGTGAGCTGGTTGACTTCGGCGAGGTCGTCCGAGAAGCCGAGGTCGAGCATGCGGTCGGCCTCGTCGACGACGAGGAACTTGACCTGGTCGAGCTTGATCTGCATCGAGCGCTGCAGGTCGAGCAGCCGGCCCGGCGTGGCGACCACGAGGTCGGCGTTCTGCAGCTTGGCGATCTGCAACTGGTAGGGCATGCCGCCCACCACGTTGGCGATGCGCAGGCCGCGGCAATGCCTGACCAGGTCGATGGCGTCATGCGCCACCTGCTGGGCGAGTTCGCGCGTGGGGCACAGGATCAACGCGCCGGGCGTGGCCGCCTTGAAATGGCGCGCGTTGGTCGGGTCCTTGCGCTTGGGCTTCTTGGGCGGCGCTTCGCCGCGTGCGGCGGCTTCGGCCGCCAGGCGCTGGAATTCGGCCTTGGCCGCAGCCTCGGCTTCGGCCTGGCGCTGCAGCAGGGTGTGCAGCACGGGCAGCAGGAAAGCGGCGGTCTTGCCGCTGCCGGTCTGGCTCGACACCATCAGGTCGACGAAACGCGTGGCGCCGTCGGCTTGGCCGCTGGCGGTCATGGCGCGCGGAATCACCTGTTCCTGAACGGTGGTCGGCTGGGTGAAGCCGAGGTCCTCGACCGCAGCGATCAGTTCGGGCGCGAGACCGAGCTTGACGAAGCCGTTCGGCAGCTTCGGCTCGGCGGCTGCTACGGCATCGAGCGCCTCGAAAACAGTCGTTTCGGTGGGGATAAGCGATTCCCCGGCAATGGCGATGGCGAATTCATCGGATTGCACAGGCGCAAAGTCGCCCTGCGCTGCAAAAGCGTCGTTCATTGAAAAATCTCATACGCGAGCGCTGCCGCAGGCGGCGCTCCGTCGGGTGGTGAAAAACATCAACCATCCAACGACATTCAGCAAGGACTTTCGTCTTTGCTGCGGCCCATTCAAAGGGGCGCGGTGTGCAAGATAGGGAGATGCAAGAAACGCTGCCTGAATACTTCCCGGCAGCGAAGCCCGCGATTATCGCATGGCTTCGGGTTTTTACCTAATCCGCGATGCGCAGAAAGGTATCCCGGTAGTGCGCGAGCTCCTCGATCGACTCGTGGACGTCGGCCAGCGCGGTATGTGCCTGCTGTTTCTTGAAGGCGTTGTAGGCAGCCGGCTTCCAGCGTTTGGCCAGTTCCTTGAGGGTGCTGACGTCGAGGTTCCGGTAGTGGAAGTAGGCTTCCAGCTTGGGCATGTACTTGACCAGGAAGCGCCGGTCCTGGCCGATGGTGTTGCCGCACATCGGCGAACCGTTCTTCGGGATGTAGCGCGCGACGAATTCGAGCAATTGCTGCTCGGCCGCGGCCTCGTCGAGCGTGGAGGCCTTGACCTTGTCGATCAGTCCGCTGCGGCCGTGCGTTCCCTTGTTCCAGGAATCCATGCCGTCGAGCACTTCGTCGCTCTGATGGATGACGAGCACGGGGCCATCGATGCGCGGCACCAGATCGGGGCCGGTAACGACCACGGCGATCTCGAGCAGGCGCTCCTTTTCAGGGTCGAGGCCGCTCATTTCGCAGTCCAGCCAGACGAGGTTCTGGTCGCTTTTCTTGAGGGTGGTGGCGGGCACGGGCGCGGCCGGGGCGGTGGATTCTGACATCGGGGGATTGTCGTCGATGACCCTGTGCGCGAGCGGCTGGCGTGCGGGCTAAACTCGCCTCGCCATGTCCGCCGCCCTCCTCTTCACTTTTGCGTTCGCCCTCGCGCTGGCTGCGGGCCTCGTCGTCAAGCTCTGGCTCGCCACGCGGCAGGTGCGCCATGTGGCGCGCCATCGCGATGCGGTGCCTGCCGCCTTCGCACAGGCCATCACGCTCGCAGCGCATCAGAAGGCAGCCGACTACACGGTGGCCAAGACCCGTTTCGGCCTGCTCGAAATGGCATGGGGCACGGCAGTGCTCTTGGGCTGGACCCTGCTCGGCGGGCTCGATCTCCTCAACAAGTTGCTGATGGACTGGGTGGGTGGCGGCATGCTGCAGCAGCTCGCGCTGCTCTCCGCCTTCGCGCTGATCAGCGGCCTGCTCGACCTCCCGTTCACGCTCTGGCAGACCTTCAGGCTCGAGGAACGCTTCGGCTTCAACAAGATGACCTGGCGGCTTTGGCTCCTCGACGGCGTCAAGTCGCTGCTGCTGGGCGCGCTGATCGGCCTGCCGATCGCAGCCCTGATCCTCTGGCTCATGGGCGCAGCCGGCAGCCTGTGGTGGCTGTGGGCGTGGGGCGCATGGATGGCATTCAATCTGCTGCTGATGCTGGTCTATCCGACCTTCATTGCGCCTCTCTTCAACAAGTTCAAGCCGCTGGACGACGCCGCGCTCAGGGCACGCGTCAACGCGCTGATGCAGCGCTGCGGCTTCGCGGCCAAGGGCCTGTTCGTGATGGACGGCAGCAAGCGCAGCGCGCACGCCAACGCCTACTTCACCGGCTTCGGCGCCAGCAAGCGCGTGGTCTTCTACGACACGCTCCTGCGCCAGCTCAACGCCGGCGAGGTGGAGGCGGTACTCGCGCACGAGCTGGGCCATTTCAAGCGCCGGCACGTCGTGAAGCGCATGGCCGCGATGTTCGCGCTCAGCCTGGCCGGCTTCGCGCTGCTGGGCTGGCTGTCGGTCCATTCGTGGTTCTATGTCGGCCTAGGCGTGCAGCCCAACATGGCGGCACCGAACGACGCGCTCGCCATCCTGCTGTTCATGCTGGCGGTGCCGGTGTTCGGCTTCTTCGTCGCACCGCTGCCGGTGCTCATCTCACGCAAGCACGAGTTCGAGGCCGATGCCTATGCCATCGCGCAGACCAGCGGCGCCGACCTCTCGGCGGCGTTGCTCAAGCTCTACCAGGACAATGCCTCGACGCTCACACCCGACCCGGTGTTCGTCAAGTTCTACTACTCGCACCCGCCCGCCTCCGAGCGCCTCGCGCGCATGGCGGCGGGTTGAACCTGAGAAAGCCGACCATGAGCAGCATGTTCACACCCAAGGACTGGAAGAAGCACGCGCGGCGCGCGCTGAGCGCCACCGAGATCGTGGCGGGCCTTGCGCGGCTCGAAGGCTGGAAGCTGACCGGCGACGGCGCCGATGTCGCGATCGAGAAGACTTTCGGCTTCGCGAACTATTTCGAGACCATCGCCTTCGTGAACGCACTGGCCTTCATTGCGCACACGCAAGACCACCACCCCGACCTTTCGGTGCACTACAACCGCTGCGTCGTGCGCTTCAATACGCACGACGTGGGCGGCATCTCGGCCACGGACTTCGACTGCGCAGCGCAGGCAGACGCCCTGCTGGCAACGGCCTGAGCTCGATGGAACGCGCCCTTGGCTAAGCAACGCAGCGACGCCGCGGGCGCCGCATTGCGCGACGGACTCGTCATTGCCAGCCATGGCCGCCACTGCCTCGTCGAAACGCCCGAGGGCGAACGGCTGATCTGCCACCCGCGCGGCAAGAAAAGCCAGGCCGTGGTGGGCGACCGCGTGCGCTGGCAGGCCAGCGAGGACGAGGGCACCATCGAACGGGTGCAGCAGAGAAAGAACCTGTTCTATCGGCAAGACGAGATTCGCACAAAGTCCTTCGCGGCCAATCTCGACCAGGTGCTCATCCTGATCGCGGCCGAGCCCGAGTTCTCCGAGACCCAGTTGGCGCGTGCACTGATCGCGGCCGCGGCCGAACGCATCGCGCCGATCATCGCGCTCAACAAGAGCGATGTCGTCGCCCCCTTCGAACGGGCCTGGGCCAGACTCGCGCCCTACCGCGGCATGCACCATGGCGTGCTGCCGCTGTCGCTCAAGGCCTCGCCGGAGGCCGATCGCGCGACCTTGATGAAATTGCTGGCGGGCAAGACCACTCTGGTGCTCGGCCCGTCGGGCGCCGGCAAGAGCACGCTGACCAATCTGCTGGTGCCTGGCGCGCTGGCCTCGACAGCCGAGATCTCGCAAGCGCTCAACTCGGGCAAGCACACCACGACCAGCACCACCTGGTACTGGGTCGACGACGCGCGGACCACGGCGCTGATCGATTCGCCGGGCTTCCAGGAATTCGGGCTGCAGCACATCGAAGCGATGCATCTCGCACACCTGATGCCCGACATCGCCGAACACGCCACGGCATGCAAGTTCTACAACTGCACGCATCTGCACGAACCGGGCTGCGGCGTGATCGCGCAGGTGGAGTCGCCCGGCCATCCGGGTGCGATCGGCCCCTCGCGCTACCGGATCTACGGCGAGCTGTTCGCCGAACTGAGCCAATCCCGCTACAAATGAAGGTGCTGCTGTATTCGCATGTGTTCCATCCGTCGGTGGGCGGCGTCGAGACCGTATCGCGCGCGCTCGTCGAGGGCTTCGTGGCGAAAGGCATCGACTGCAAGGTGGTGACCCAGACGTCCGATCAGGACGGCGCGCAGCCGTTCCCTTTCGAGGTGATCCGCCAACCGGCTGGCGCGCGCGTGCGCGAACTTCTGCGCTGGGCGGACGTGGTCCTCTTCAATGGGGCGAGCCTGGCGCTTCAGCCCTGGGTTCTGGCCTATCGCAAGCCCTTCGTCTGGGTGCACGTCGGCTACCAGGCCTCGTGCATCGACGGCGCCGGCTGGGTCGACAACGCCCCCGCTCCGCTCGAGCCCGTCGCATCTTTTCTCTTTCATGCGCGCAGAAGCGGCTACATGCGCGGCGTGAAGGATGGACTGAAGCTGCTGCTGCGACGCGGCATCGCCAAGTTCGCCGTCGCGCGGAATGTCGCGATCACCGAGTGGATGAACAAGACGCTGCCGCTGCCGCGGCAGGTGCAGATCTACAACCCCTTTCCGATCGAGCGCTTCCAGGCAGCCGACCGCGGCGAGCCCGAATACGAGTTCTTCTACATGGGCAGGATCGTGCAGGAGAAAGGCGTCGACACCTTGATCCGCGCCTTCGCGAAGGTCGTTCAGCGCAGCCGGGAAGCGCCGCGACTGCTGCTCATCGGGGACGGGAGCGCCCGGCCTGAGATCGAGCGGCTGGTGGCCGAATCGGGCCTCTCCGCTTCCGTCGTCTTCGCCGGCTCGCAATCGGGCCCTGCGCTCGTCGAATGGGTCTCGAAGGGCATGATCGGCGTGATCCCGTCGGCGTGGTACGAGCCGATGGGCGGTGTTGCCGTCGAACTCCTCGCGGCGGGCAAGAGCCTGATCGTCTCGGCCAAGGGCGGACTTTCGGAGTGCGTCGGCGATGCCGGTCTCGTCTTCACGAACGGGGACGATGAAGCGCTGGCTGCGCAGATGCAGCGGTTGCTGGGCGATCCGGTCCTTCGGGCCGCGCAAATGGCAAAGGCCCGCGAACGTGCGCGGGACTTCATGCCCGCGCGCCTCGTCGATCAATACATCGCCCTGCTCGAGGAAGTGACCGGCCGAGCCTGAGGCGATTCAATCGAGGATTTGCGCCAGTGCATCGACCAGCGCGCTGCACTGCTCTCGCGTGCCGATGCTGATGCGCAGGTACTCTGCGATGCGCGGCTGATTGAAATGCCGCACCAGCACGGCGCGCGCCCGCAGCGCCGCCGCCAGTGCGACGGCATCGTGCGAGGGATGGCGCACGAACACGAAGTTGGCTTGGGAGGGCAATATCTCGAAGCCCAGATCCTCCAGCTGCAGCGTCAGCCCGTCGCGGGTGTCGATGACGGCGTCGCGCGTCTTCGAGAACCAGGCTTCGTCGGCGAGAGCGGCAATGGCGCCCGCCGCCGCCAAGCGGTCGAGCGGATAGGAGTTGAAGCTGTTCTTGACCCGCTGCAGCGCATCGATCAGCTGCGCCTGCCCGCAGGCGAAGCCCACGCGCAAACCGGCGAGCGAATGCGATTTCGACAGCGTCTGCACGACCAGCAGGTTCGGATAGCGCGCGATCAGGGGCAGCGCGCTTTCGCCGCCGAAATCCACATAGGCCTCGTCCACCAGCACCACGCGCTGCGGGCAGGCCTGGAGCAGGCGCTCGATGCATGCGAGCGGCATCCCGATGCCGGTCGGCGCATTGGGATTCGCGATCACGATGCCGCCGCAACCGGCCGCGGCACGCGCGGCCAGCGCGTCGGCATCGAGGCGTAATCCTTCGTCCACCGGCTGCAGCTCGCACGCGATGGCATAAAGCTGTGCGTAGACACGGTAGAAGCTATAGGTGACGTCCGGCATCAGCAAAGGCTCGGCCTGCTGGAAGAAGGCGAAGAAGGCATGCGCCAGCACCTCGTCGGAGCCATTGCCCACAAACACCTGCGTGCCGTGCAGCCCGCAGCGCGCGGCGATCGCCTCGCGTAGTGCAACCGATTCGGGATCGGGATAGCGCTCGAGCCCCTTCTCGGCCGCCTCCTGAATGGCATCGAGCACTCGCGGCGAGGGCGGATAGGGGTTCTCGTTGGTATTGAGCTTGACCAGATTCGCGATGCGCGGCTGCTCGCCCGGCACATAGGGCTCCAGCGCCGCGATGCGCGGACTCCAGAAGCTTGGAACGGTGCTCAAGGCCGACCCACCCGGCTCAGCCCAGCAGCCGCGCCAGCGTGAGCAGCGCGAGCAGCACCATCCACATCACGACCGAACGCCAGACCAGGCCGACGACGCTGCGCAGGTGCGCCGGTTCGGGCTCGCGCCCCGGGGTGCTGCCGCTGTCGGGGCCACGCCCGCCGCCAAGCGGATCGCCCGCCTGCGCCCTCGACAGCGGATCGGTCAGCGGGACCGGACTCAAGGTGCCGCCTCCGAGCCGCACGTTGACTGCACCCGAGGTCGCTGCCAGGATCACGCCGTCGTTCTCATTGGGAAAGCGCCGCGCGTCGTTGCGCCAGCAGTCGATCGCCTCTTCGAAACTGCCGACCACCGCGAAACCGAGCGCCGTGATGCGCGCCGGCAGCCAGTCGATCACGCCCCAGGCCCGGTCGGCCGCATGCTGGACCCACGTGCTGGACGGCTGGATAGAAGCGCCGCTCTTGTGCGCCCAATAGCGCGAAACGAACTCGCTCATGCGGTAGAACACTGCGCCGGCAGGCCCCAGCCCGGCGGCCGCGAGGATGGAGAACCACGCAAGCACACCGAACACATGCCGATGCGCCGCAATCACCGAGTGCTCGATCACGTGCCGCACGATCTCGCTGCGCGGCAGGTCCGCCGCATCGACACGCTGCCAGTGGGCGAGCAGCGAGCGTGCAAGCGCTTCGTCGCCATCGTCGAGGGCATCGCGGATGCCGGTGAAATGATGACTGAACTGCCGAAATCCCAGAGTGACGTAGAGCACCGCGACGCTCCACAGCACCGCGAAGGGCAGCCCCAGCGTGAGCACCAGCAGCCAATGCACGCCCAATGCGAGCACCGTCGGCACGAGCACCGCAAGCCCCCACGCCACCCAGCCGTGGTGCGGCTTGCCGGCGTCGAAATTGCGGCTGGTCCAGCGCGTCCATGCGAGAACGCTGCCGTACACCGGGTTGTGATACGCAAGCGGCCGCACCTGTTCGATCAGCAACGCGCACAGGATCGCAAAGAAACTCATCCATCGATGATAGCGAGTGCCTCCCGAGCACCAGGACGGAGTCGCGCCCGGATCAGGCCGAGAGGAAGCGGTAGAGGTTGCGCAGCATGCCCGCCGTCGCACCCCAAACGTAGCGCTCGTGAGGACCGTCCTGGTAGGGCATCGAAAACCACTCGCGCGACTTGAGGTCTTCGCCGACGAGCGCGTGGCGCCGGTGGTTCGCCGGATTCATCAAGTGGGCGAGCGGCACTTCGAAGGCCGCCGCCACCTCATAGGGATTGATGTTCAGCTCGAAGTCCGGACGCACGAGCGCGACCACCGGCGTCACGATGAAGGACGTGACGGTCGTATAGGTCGGCAGGCAGCCCAGCACCTCGATGTACTCCGCCGACAAGCCGACCTCTTCCCATGCTTCGCGCAAGGCCGCCGCCGCGATATTGGCGTCTTCGGGGTCGACCCGGCCGCCCGGGAAGGCCACCTGGCCCGAGTGGGTCGACAGATGCGTCGTCCGCTCGGTCAGCAGCACGGTGGGTTCCTCCCTCATCACGATCGGCACTAGCACCGCCGCCTGGGCGGGCACACGATCCGTCAGCCGCGGCTCGCGCCGCAGTTCAGGCACCCAGGCCGGCGGCGTGGCGAAGCGTGCACGCAAGGCGCGTGCATCGAAGCGTGCGGGCGCCACCGCCGGCAGCGCGGCGTCGATGCCGACCACCGGTACCTGGCGCGGGTCGAAGGACCGCAGCGCCGACGGCAGGACGGCGTTGACGGATTCGACGGAAGCAGGGCGCATGGTGGATGGTGGAGGGGTCAAGAAAGGACTTACTGAAGTAGAGCGCAAAAACCGCGCCGGGGCGATGCGCGGCACAACAACAAAATTCACGATTGCATCGATGCATCGGAGCACCAATGCAAAAAGCCGCCTCGATCGGCGGCTTTTGCACGACGGGAGGCGCTCTTTACTGAGCAGCCGCTGCCGACGACTTGCCCGGCAGCTTTTCCTTGATGCGTGCCGAACGGCCGCTGCGCTCGCGCAGATAGTAGAGCTTGGCACGGCGCACATCGCCGCGACGCTTGACTTCGATGCCGGCGATCAGCGGGCTGTAGGTCTGGAACGTACGTTCCACGCCTTCGCCGCTGGAGATCTTGCGCACCGTGAAGCCGCTGTTGAGGCCGCGATTGCGCTTGGCGATCACGACGCCTTCGTAGGCCTGCACGCGCTTGCGGGTTCCTTCGACGACGTTCACGCTGACGATGACCGTGTCGCCGGGCATGAAATCGGGAATCTTCTTGCCGAGCCGGGCGATTTCTTCCTGCTCGAGGGTCTGGATGAGGTTCATTTGTTTCCTGGATTCGATCGTGCTCGCGCTACACAAAAGGCGTCATGAAGCCCTGGGGGCCAAGGCGACGCGGCCGGCAGAGGATCGGGGAGCCCGAGATTATAGCTTTTTCTGCAGCGCTTTCTCGTCCGCCGGGCTGAGCCGTCCGGCTGCGCGCGCCGCCTCGATCAGGTCGGGGCGTTTTTGCTGGGTGATCGCGAGTCGCTGATCGCGTCGCCAGCGCTCGATCTGTACGTGGTGCCCGGAGAGCAGGACGGGAGGAACGCCCTCCCCCTTCCACTGCTCCGGCCGGGTGTAGTGAGGGCAGTCGAGCAAGCCATCGAGCGCCGGATTGAAGCTGTCCTGGGCGTGACTGTCCTCGTCGCCCAGCACGCCCGGCTGGAGCCGCGCGACGGCATCGAGGAAGGCCATGGCTGGAATCTCACCGCCGGAAAGCACGAAGTCGCCCATGCTCATCTGGTGCGTGACCCTCGCGTCGATGAAGCGCTGGTCGATACCTTCATAGCGTCCGCATACCAGCACCGCACCTTCACCGGCGGACCAGCGCTCGACCGCCTCGTGCCGCAGGGTTTCGCCGATCGGCGAGAAGAGAATCACCGGCGCCGCAGCACCTCGCGCCGCCAGCGCCGAATCGAGGCAGGCTGACAACGGCTCGGCCATCATGACCATGCCTGGGCCGCCGCCGAAGGGGCGGTCGTCGACGCGCCGGTAGTTGCCGTCGGCGAAATCGCGCGGATTCCAGAGCACGACCTCGACCTGTTTCGACTCGAAGGCGCGGCGCGTCACGCCGCTCGCGAGAAAGGGCGCGAACAGCTCGGGAAAGAGGGTGATGACGTCGAAGCGCATGGTGGCGCTGGAGCCAAGTGGCTCAGTAGTCAGGCTGCCAGTCGACTGTAATCAGCCGGCCCGGCAGATCCACCTTGTCGACGAAGGCCGAGACGAAGGGGACCATGCGCTCGACCGGCTTGCCCTCCTCCAGGGCGTCCAGCACCAGCGTGGTCTGCGGCCCGGTGGCGAGCAGTTCGCGCACGGTGCCCAGCGCGACACCTTCGCGGTTCACGACGGCAAGGCCGATCAGATCGACCCAGTAGTACTCGTCGTCGCCGGCAGTCGGAAAGCTCGAACGCGGCACGAACACGCGCGCCCCGCGCAGCGCTTCGGCCGCGTTGCGGTCAGGCACGTCCTCGGACGAGGCGACGATGCAGTCGGAGTGTTCCTTGGCTTCGCGGATCGCGAGCCGGAATGCGCCCGCGGTCTTTGCGCCGGGCGGCTGCAGGAACCAGCGCTTGGATGAAAAAAGCGCCTCGGGCTGGGCGCTGTGGGGCAGGACCTTGAACCAGCCCTTGATGCCCCAGGCGTCGGCGATGCGCGCCACTTCGATCGCATCCGCCGGCAGTTCGGCGGCTTCGAGCGTGGGCAGCATCGCCGGATCGGCAGCTTAAGCGGCCGCCTTGGGAGCCGCTGCGGCGGCTTGCTTGATCAGACGATGGACGGTGGGCGAGGCTTGCGCGCCGACGCTCTTCCAGTAGGCTAGGCGATCCTGCGCGATGCGGATGCTTTCTTCGTTTTCCTTGGCGGTCGGGTTGTAGAAACCCAGGCGCTCGATGAAGCGGCCATCGCGGCGAACACGCTTGTCCGACACGACGATGTTGAAAAACGGACGGCCTTTGGCGCCGCCGCGGGAGAGTCGAATGACGACCATGATTTATCCTTCGGGTGGTGCAGCAAACCCGAATAGGTTCGCCCACAGTGTTCTTCCAGCGTCGAGACACGCGACATGGCCACCCGGCCAGCGACACGCTGAAAAGCCTGCGATTATAGCCCGAGCGACTTTTTTCACTACCTTGGCACTGCCAGGCGTCTCAGAATGACCACCATCCGCCCCAGCCGCGATGAAGATATCGAGGCAATCACCGCCATCTATGCCCATCATGTGCTGCACGGCACGGGCACCTTCGAGACCGAGCCGCCCAGCGCCGCCGACATGGCCGCCCGCCGGGCCGACGTGCTGTCGAAGAACCTGCCCTTCCTGGTGGCCGAACAGGACGGCGAGCTGCTCGGCTTCGCCTACTGCAACTGGTTCAAACCCCGGCCGGCCTACCGCTTTTCGGCCGAGGATTCGATCTATCTGGCCGAAGCCGCACGCGGCCAGGGCCTGGGCGCGCGGCTGCTGGCCGCGCTGACGCAAAGCGCCGAATCCGTCGGCGTGCGCAAGCTGATCGCGGTGATCGGCGACTCGGCCAACGCGGGATCGATCGGCGTGCACCGCGGGCAGGGCTTCGCCCATGTGGGCGTGCTCAAGGACTGCGGCTGGAAGTTCGGCCAATGGCGCGACGTGGTGCTGATGGAAAAGGTGCTGGGCGAAGGCAGCTCGACAAGCCCCGAATGAAGAGCAAGACCGTGGCGGCCTGGCTCGCCTTTCTCGGCGGGCCTCTGGGTCTGCACTGCTTTTACCTTCGCGGCTTCGGCAGCACCTTGGGCTGGCTGCTGCCGATCCCGACGGCGCTCGGGCTGTACGGCATCGAACGCCTGCGCCTCTACGGCGTCGACGACGGCTGGAGCTGGATCCTGCTCCCCCTGCTCGGCTTCACGATCGCGGGCTGCGCGCTCACCGCCATCGTCTACGGGCTGATGACGCGCGAAAAATGGAACGCACGCTACAACGCCGGCGCCTCCGTCGACGCGCCCGCCGGACGCACCAACTGGCTCACCATCGGCGCCGTCGTGCTGGCCCTGTTCTTCGGCAGCACGATCCTCATGGCCAGCATCGCCTTCAGCTTCCAGCGCTTCTTCGAGCACCAGATCGAAGAAGGCCGGAAGATTTCTCAGTAATCGCCGCTGCGCAAGGCTTCGACAAGCTCAGCCCGAACGGACACGGACGCATGCGCGCAACCAGGGGGCAAGCTAGAACACCTGGAGGCCGATCCAGTAGGCGATCGCGGCCACGAAGGCCGAAGCCGGGATCGTGAAGATCCAGGCCCACACGATGGTGCCGGCCACGCCCCAGCGTACCGCGCTGGCGCGCTTGGTGGAGCCGACGCCGACGATCGCACCGGTGATGGTGTGCGTGGTCGAGACCGGAATGCCCATCGCCGTGGCGAGAAACAACGTCAGCGCCCCGCCCGTCTCGGCACAAAAGCCGCCGACCGGCTTGAGCTTGGTGATCTTCTGGCCCATGGTCTTGACGATGCGCCAGCCGCCGAACATGGTGCCCAGTGCGATCGCCGCATAGCAGGCGCCGACCGTCCAGGCCGGCGGCGCCTCCGCATCGGCGGCCCAATAGCCGGTCGCGATCAACAGCATCCAGATGATGCCGATGGTCTTCTGCGCATCGTTGCCGCCGTGACCCAGGCTGTAGGCGCCGGCCGAAACCAGCTGCAGCGTGCGGAACCACCGGTCCACGCGCGAGGGCGTCGAACGCCGGAATGCCCAGGCGACGACGATCATCATCAACGAGCCGAGCAGAAAGCCCAGGAGCGGCGAAACGAAGATGAAGGCCACGGTCTTCCAGATCCCGGCGGCGATCAAGGCGCCCGAGCCGGCCTTGGCGATGACCGCGCCCACGATGCCGCCGATCAACGCGTGCGACGAACTGCTGGGGATGCCGTAGTACCAGGTGAGCAAGTTCCAGCTGATGGCGCCGACGAGCGCGCCGAACACCACGTGCACATCGACGATGCCCGGCTGCACGATGCCCTTGCCGACGGTCGCCGCCACGCTCAGGTGGAAGACGAAGATCGCGATCAGGTTGAAGAACGCCGCGAACACCACGGCGTGGCCGGGCTTGAGCACGCCGGTCGATACGACCGTGGCGATCGAATTCGCCGCGTCGTGAAAGCCGTTCATGAAGTCGAATGCGATGGCCAGCGCGACCAGCGCCACCACCACCCAGAGGGCGACCTGCACCGTTGTCATTCGGCGCCCGCGATCAGGAGTTCTCGAGGACGATGCCCTCGATCACGTTGGCCACGTCTTCGCACTTGTCGGTGATTGTCTCCAGCAGCTCGTAGATGGCCTTGAGCTTGATGACTTCGCGCACGTCCGGCTCTTCGCGGAACAGCTTGCTCATCGCGCTGCGCATCACGCGGTCGGCGTCGGATTCGAGCCGGTCGATTTCCTCGCAGGTCTTGAGCGTGGCCTCGGCGATGGCCGGGTCGGTGATCTTGCCGAGGAACTTGACCGCATCCTTCACCCGCTCGCAGCACTTCACGCTGAGCGTGGTCAGGCGCGTGATCTCCTCGGTCATGTGGCGCACATCGTAGAGCGCCATGGTCTCGGCCGAGTCCTGGATCAGGTCGGCCACGTCGTCCATCGTGTTGATCAGCTTGTGGATCTGTTCGCGGTCGATCGGCGTGATGAAGGTCTTGTGGATCAGCCGGTTGACGTCATGCGTCACGCGGTCGGCAGCGCGCTCGGCATTGTCGACATCTCGGTTGTACTGCTCGCGCAGATGCAGATCGTTGTAGTTGGCGACGAGTTGCTCGAAGGCGCGCGCGGCTTCGACGATGCGGTCGGCGTGCTGATTGAACATCTCGAAAAAATTCCCCTCGCGGGGCAGCAGCTTGCCGAACATGGCGTCTCCTGGATTCGTGGCTACCACACTCGTGTGACGCCATCGTGAAAAAACCGCGCAAGTGTACTGGTCGTGCGCGGGGAGGAGCGTCAGAGGCGTTCGATGCGCTGATCGGCCACCTGTGCAAGCTGGGCCGGCGTGACCAGCTCCGGCGCGATCTCCGCCAGCGGCAGGAGCACGAAAGCGCGCTCGGCTAGGCGCGGATGCGGCAGCGTCAGCACCGCCGTGTCGATCACCACGTCGCCATGGCGCAGCAGATCGAGATCGAGGGTGCGCGGCGCGTTGCGGTAAGGGCGCTGGCGGCCCGCGCCGCTCTCGAGGCGCTGGAGCTCGGCCAGCAGTGCCGTCGGACCGAGTTCGGTTTCGAGTTCGACCACCGCGTTGATGAAATCGGGGCCCTGCGCATCGACAGGGGCGCTGCGATAGAGCGAAGAGCGCGCGCCCACGCGCGTGCCGGGCAGCGCAGCCAGATCGTCCATTGCCTGCCTCACAGCCGCACGCGCGTCGCCGAGGTTGGCCCCAATCGCGACGTAGGCCCGGCTCGGCGTCATTCGGCCGCGACGCTGCTGCCGGCTTCGCCGCCGCTGCGCGGCTTGCGCCGGCGGCGCCGCTTGCGCGGCGCGGCGGCAGCGACCTCGCCGTCGGGCGGAAGCTCCGCCTCGCCGGCGCCGGCCGGCGCGGCGGCTGCGGCCGGCGCACGCGCGGCGGGCGCGCGCTGGCGCGTTTTCTTTTGCTGTTCGTCGCGCACCTGATCCAGCAGATCTTGCCGGCGCACCTCGTCGGCCGTGCTGAATTCCTGCCACCACTCGGCGATCGCTTCGCTGACCTCGCCGACGTCGGCGCGCAAGCGCATGAAGTCGAAGGCCGCACGAAAGCGCGCCTGCTCGACCAGGCTGTAGGGCGTGGCACCCGTGCGCTTGTCGAAGCGCGGCTGCATCATCCAGATCTCGCGCATGTCGGCGGCCAACTTGCCGCGGCCCGAGACGTCGCCGATGCGCGCATTGAACACGTCGTCTATCGCATCCTGCAGCGCCGGGAACGCAGCTTGCCCGCGCTGGCCGTGACGGCCCTCGACGCGCTGGGCCCAGCCGTCGCGCACGTCGGCCCACAGCACGCACGCCAGCAGGAAACTCGGCGCCACCGGCTTGCCTTCGCCGACGCGGCGGTCGGTGTCTTGCAGCGCGGCCTTCACGAAAGACAGATCGGCGCGCTCGACCACGACGTCGAGCAAGGGGTAGATGCCGGTCGTCAGCTCGAGCTTGCGCAACTGCGCGACGGTGGCGACGGCGTGGCCGGTCTGCAGCAGCTTGAGCATCTCGTCGAACAGACGGCTTTGCGGCACGTCGGCCAGCAGCTTGCTCGATTCGACCAGGGGCGCCGCGGTCTTGGGCTCGAGCTTGAAGCCGAGCGCTGCCAGCTTGGCCGAGAAGCGGATCGCGCGAATGATGCGCACCGGGTCTTCGCGGTAGCGCGTGATCGGGTCGCCGATCATCCGCAGCGTGAGCTTCTTCGAGTCCTTGATGCCGTTGTGATAGTCGACCACGATCTCGCTCGCCGGGTCGTAGTACATCGCATTGACGGTGAAGTCGCGCCGCGCGGCGTCTTCTTCCTGCGGGCCCCAGACGTTGTCGCGCAGCACGCGGCCGCTGGCGTCGACTGCGTGCTTCATGCCCGCGAGCTCGCCCTTGCTGGTGCGTTCGTTTCCGGCCACCTGCTCGGCGCCGTTGCTGTCCATGTAGGCACGGAAGGTCGAGACCTCGATCACCTCATGCTCGCGTCCGCGGCCGTACACCACGTGCACGATGCGAAAGCGCCGGCCGATGATGAAGGCGCGGCGAAACAGGCTCTTCACCTGCTCGGGCGTCGCGTTGGTCGCGACGTCGAAGTCCTTGGGGCGCAGGCCGAGCAGCAGGTCGCGCACCGCGCCGCCGACCACGTAGGCCTCATAGCCGGCATCCTGCAGCGTGGTAACGACGTTCTTGGCGCGCTCGTCGACCAGCGCCGGGTCGATGCCGTGTACCGAGGCGGGCACTTCCTGGCGCTTGCCGAAACGGGCCTTGCCGCCCTGTGCGGCATCGCCGGATTTGCCGAGGAGTTTGTCGATGAATTTCTTGATCATTGGAAAGCTTCGGCGCCTCAGGCGCCCTCATTCATTTTCGAGCATCGACCGGATCAGCGGGATCGTGATCGCGCGCTGGGTCTGCAACGCATAGCCGTCGAGCTGCGCGAGCAGTTCCATCAGGCTGCCGAGATCACGGCTGAAACGATGCAGCATGTAGTCGAGCACTTCGTCCGACAGCATCACGCCGCGGCTGTCCGCGGCCTGGCGCAGCACGGCGCGCCGCTCCGATTCGCCGAGCACCTGCAAGTGGAACACATGGCCCCAACCCAGGCGCGTGCGCAGGTCCTCGCGCAGCGGCAGATCGGCCGGCGGCACGGCGCCCGCCGCCACCACGCCGCGCTGCAGGCTCTGCGCGTTGACGAACCAGTTGAAGGCGGCATGCTGCTGCACCGCGGTGTAGAGCTGCACGTCGTCGAACAGCACGGCGCCCCAGCGCTCGTCGAACTCGGGCGGATCAAGCAGCCCCGCATGCAACCAGCCTACGCTCGCACCCTGCTCGCGCAAGGCGCCTCGCACGGCTTCGAGCAGATGCGTCTTGCCGCTGCCGCCCTCGCCCCACAGGTAGGTCGGCACCGGAGAATGCAGCGTGGTCGAGCGCGCGTCTCCGACCCACAGCGCCAGGTGCCGCAGCGCCGGCTCGTTCGGCCCCGCGAAGAAGCCCGCGAGCGTGGGGCCGGTCGCAATGCCGATATCGAGCGCGAGCTGCTTCATGCCAAGGCCGCCGAGAGCGGCTGAGGTGGCGCGGATGACGCAAAAATGGGGTTCATGGGACAGGGCATGGCCGCCCTTAAAATCGTGGCGAATTCTATCGGCCCGGCTGCTTCGGTTGCCGGCGTCATTGTCCTCCTTCCTTTCGCCCCTCCCTTCCTTCGTCCGGCAAGTCCATGAACTCCACCCCGCCCACCCCGCTCAGTTACAAGGATGCCGGCGTCGACATCGATGCCGGCGACGCGCTGGTCGATCGCATCAAGCCGCTCGCTAAAAAGACAATGCGCGAGGGCGTGCTGGCCGGAATCGGCGGCTTCGGCGCGCTGTTCGAAGTACCCAAGCGCTACAAGGAGCCGGTGCTGGTGAGCGGCACCGACGGCGTGGGCACCAAGCTCAAGCTCGCCTTCGAATGGAACATGCACGACACCGTCGGCATCGACCTGGTGGCCATGAGCGTCAACGACGTGCTGGTCCAGGGCGCCGAGCCGCTCTTCTTTCTCGACTACTTCGCCTGCGGCAAGCTCGATGTCGATACCGCGGCCGCCGTGGTGGGCGGCATCGCCCGGGGCTGCGAACTCAGCGGCTGTGCGCTGATCGGCGGCGAGACCGCCGAGATGCCCGGCATGTACCCGGCCGGCGAATACGACCTCGCGGGCTTTGCGGTCGGGGCGGTCGAAAAGTCGCTGATCCTCACCGGCCAGAACGTCAAGCCAGGCGACACGGTGCTGGGGCTGGCGTCGGCAGGCGTGCACTCCAACGGCTTCAGCCTGGTGCGCAAGGTGATCGAACGCGCAGGCACCGACCTGCCCGCAACGCTCGACGGCCAGCCCTTCCGCGAAGCGGTGATGGCGCCGACGCGGCTGTACGTGAAGCCGGTGCTGGCGGCGCTGGCCAAGCACCCCATCAAAGCGCTCGCCCATATCACCGGCGGCGGCCTGCTGGAGAACATTCCTCGCGTGCTGCCCGATGGCACGGCGGCCCACCTCAAGAAGGGCGGCTGGCCGCAGACCGAGCTGTTCGCCTGGCTGCAGCAGGTGGCCGGCATCGACGACATCGAGATGAACCGCACCTTCAACAACGGCATCGGCATGGTGGTCGTGATCGACGCCGCCGAAGCTGCCGCCTGTGCGGCGACGCTGCGCGCCGCGGGCGAGACGGTGCATGAGATCGGCGTCATTGCCGAGCGCGGCGCCGGCGCAGCCGTCGTCGTGGCCTGAGTGGCCGGCACCGAGTGAGCGATATACCCTCCACGCCGTCATCGCGCGCGCTGGTGACGGCGAGCTACCTGCTGATGGCAGGTGCATTGCTGCTGATCATGTGGCAGGGCCTGCTGCCCGGCCTGTTGTGCGTATGCATCGGTTTTCTCGTTACGCGCTGGTTCGCTCGCGTGCTTGACGCAGGCTTCCGTCGCCTGCTGCCCCGGCCGTCGTCGGGCCTGGCATCCGCCGTTCCCTCATGGTCGCGCGTCATCGCAGCCACGCTGGTGATGCTGGCGCCGCTCGGCCTTTTGAGCGTGGCTTTCTCAGAGGCGCGTGACTTTGTTCTCAACGCGCCGGAGCAGTACCAGGAACTGCTCGACTACATCGCGCGCACGGTGCTGGAACTGCGCCTCAAGTTGCCGCCCGAGATCGGCGCCTACCTGCCGGAAGGCGCGGCGGAGGTGCAGCGCATCGTCGCCGGCTACCTGCGCGCCCAGGCCGGAGCGCTCGCGCTGACCGGCCGAGCCTGGCTGGGAGGCGTGCTGTTCGCCTACGTCGGCATGATCGTCGGCGCGCTGGCCGCCATTGCCCCCCATCCGCCGGCGCGCCGCCCGCTG
The DNA here is from genome assembly GCF_003984645.1 of Variovorax sp. MHTC-1. Lineage (GTDB taxonomy): Bacteria > Pseudomonadota > Gammaproteobacteria > Burkholderiales > Burkholderiaceae_C > Variovorax. The sequence continues at coordinate 129,072 of NZ_RWKI01000009.1, read as the reverse complement.
GCCGAGCAATTGAAGCAGCGCATCACGCTCTTCGGCGAGGCCTTCGGCCAGATCGTGGCCGCCCAGTTCTGGATCGCGGCCTTCAACACTTTCCTGACCGCCATCTTCCTGCTGTTCCTGCTGCCGATGTGGGATCTGCGACTGCCATATACGCCGGCCCTCATCACCTTGACGTTCGTCGCCGGGCTGGTGCCGATCGTCGGCAATCTGTTGTGCAACATCGTTATCACCCTGGTCGGCCTCTCGGTATCCCCGATTACGGCGTTGGCGTGCCTGGGCTTCCTGATCCTGATCCACAAGGCCGAGTACTTCATCAATGCCAAGGTGGTGGGCGCCCGCACGCAGATGGGCGTGTGGGAGCTGCTGGCCGTGATGTTCGTGGCCGAAGCAGTGTTCGGCCCGGCCGGACTGGTGGCGGCACCGCTGTTCTACGCCTACCTCAAGAAGGAACTGCAGGCCGCCCGGCTCGTCTGAGACGATGTCCTGATTTGATCGATTCTTGTCCGGTGAAGCGCGGACGGAACGCCCGCAGGGTAGAAAAATAAGGCGCATCATCCACTCGACCCCAGAGCGTTCTGCCATGAAAACCTGTCTGATAGTGATCGATGCCCAGGAATCGTTTCGCCATCGCCCTTACTTCGCGCAACGCGACTATGGCCCCTACGTCACGGCGCAGAACGCGTTGATCGAAGGCTGCGCCGCGGCCGGCATTCCGATCGTGCGGATCTTCCACGTCGACGGCCCGGCAGGCGCGAGCAACCCCTTCGCGATCGAATCAGGTCATGTGCGGCCGCTCGAAGAGCTCGCCGCCTTCGATGCCGCCGCCACCTTCACCAAGCATCGCCACAGCGCGCTGGTCAACAGCGGGCTGGATGTCTGGCTCACCGAGAACGGCATCGGCCGGCTGATCGTGAGCGGCATCCGTACCGAGCAATGCTGCGAGACCACGACGCGCCACGCCTCCGACCTGGGCTGGTCGATCGACTACGTACTCGACGCCACGCTGACCTTCGACATGACCCAGCCCGACGGCCGTCCGCTGTCCGCGGCCGACATCAAGGCACGCACGGCAACCGTGCTCGAAGGCCGTTTCGCCAAGATCTGCAGTGTCGAACAGGCGCTGGAGCGCGCCGGCGCACTGGCCGTTGCCTGAAGGATCTTGCGCACGATGAACTTGCCTTCGATCCGGGTCGTCTTCGTGCTGCTGCCCCACAGCCTCGTGCTGGACTGGGCCGGTCCGGCAGAGGCCCTGCGCATTGCCAATCAGCAACTGCGCGCCGACGGCCAGCCTGAGCGCTTCAGGATCGAGTTCGTCTCACCGGATCCTGCCGCGGTCGGCTCGGTCGGTGTGACGCTCGCCGGCCTTTCGCCGCTGCCTACCCGATGGGATGGCCCCGCGTGGATCGTGCTGGTCGGACTGCCGGGCGACACCATCTCGACGGCGGGCTCGCAGGCGCAGGCCCTGCTGCGGTGGCTGCGCAGCCTGCGTTTCGAGCGCGACCGGCTCGAACTCGTCACGATCTGCGCGGGCGCCCTGCTCGCGGCCCATGCGGGCGCGCTGGCGGGCCGGCGCGCCACCACCCACCATCACCATCTGGACGAGCTGCGCCGGGTGGAGCCGCGCTGCGAGGTGGTCGCCAATCGCGTGTTCGTGATCGACCCGCCGCTCTACAGCAGCGCCGGCGTGACAACCGGCATCGACCTGATGCTGCACCGGATCGCCGAAAGCTGCGGCGAAGCCCTCGCTGCGCAGGTCGCGCAGACCATGGTGGTGGCGCTTCGGCGGGGCCCGCACGACCCCGAGCTCTCGCCCTTCCTGGCCTACCGCAATCATCTGCATCCCGCGCTGCACCGCGTGCAAGATGCGGTGAGCGAGGAGCCGCAGGCCGAATGGACGGTGCCCCGCATGGCGGAAGTCGCCCACACTTCGGCCCGGCACCTGACGCGCCTGTTCGTCGAGCATGCGGGCGTGGCGCCGCTCGCGTATCTGCGGCGCTTGCGGCTCGCGACCGCGCAGCTCGCGCTGCAGTCGGGCGCCAACGTCACGCGCGCCGCAGAGCTTTCGGGCTTCGGTTCGGACACGCAGCTGCGCCGCGCGTGGCATCAGTTCGGACTGGCGGGCTCGCCCTCGGACGCTCAGAGGTAGCCGCAGAAGCGCAGCACATGCCCGTCGGGCTCGCGGATCGCGAACTCGCGCAGGCCCCAGGGCTGCGAGGCCACCGGTTCGATCACGTTGACGCCGCGCTTCAGATAGGCAGCATGCAGTCCGTCGACGTCCTGGCCGACATGAATCACGATCTCGCCGCGCCAGGGATCGGTTTCGCGCCGCCCGCATTGCCAGAGGCGGATATAGACGGGGTCGCCGTAGCTGCGATCGCCTTTTTTCACGCGCGCATAGCTCGGCGGCTCGCCGGCGATGAAGTCGAGCTCGAAGCCCAGCACATCACAGAAGTAGCGCGCAGCGCGCGTCGCATCGGCCACCGGCAGCACCGGCTGGATGCCGTGGAACTCGTGCCGCCTGCCGAGGTCGACAGCGGTGGCATTGGCCTGGTCCATCAGTATTCCGCCCGGCGCAGCGCAGCGACGCGTTCGGCGATCGCATCGATGTCGAGCGCGTCCTCGGCATGCTTCAGATAGGTTTCGAGGTCTCGCACCGCCAGCGCACTGTTGCCCTGCTCGGCATGCGCCAGGCCGCGGTCGCGGTGCTCGCCCCAGGCTTCGGGAAAGAGCGCCACCAGCCGGTCCTGCACCGCGATCGCGCGCTGCCAGTCTTCCTGCGCACGATGGATTTCCTTCAGGTTGCGCAGCATCCGGCCGATGATCTCGCGCGGCGAGGCCGGCTGCAGGTACAGGCCCAGCGGCACGTCGAAGTCGCCCACCAGGCCGTTGCTGCGCTTGTAGGGCTCGAGCCGCTCGCTGAGTTCCTCGCGCGAGAGCGACTTGCCGGTGAAAGGGTCGATCACCACCTGTCCTTTCGGCAGCGTGACCTTGAGCATGAAGTGCCCCGGAAAACCCACGCCCCGCGCCTGCAGGCCCAGGCCCTGCGCAAGCTCCATCCACAGCACCGCCAGCGAGATCGGGATGCCGCGGCGCGTGCGCAGCACCGCGTTGAGATAGCTGTTGTCGGGATCGTAGTAGTCGTTGACGTTGCCGCCGAAGCTCAGGTCATGAAAGAAGAACTGGTTGAGCGCCCGCAGGCGCTGCAGGGGCGCCGCATCGGCAGGAAGACGGCGCCTGAGCCGCGCGAGCAACTGGTCGACGTCGCCCAGTACCTGCTGTACATCGAGGTCGGGATATTCGTCCTGCGCCAGGCTGGCGGCCGCTTCGAGCAGCGGAAAGTGATCGTCGCTCTTGACAAGCGAGTCGAAGTACTCCAGAGCAGTGGGTGCCGAGAAGCTGAACGTCATATGTCTTTGTAGAGGAGCGCGCGGAGAGCGTCAAGGCGACCTGCGCGTTGCGCATTCAGCGACGCACAAAACTGCGCAATTTGACGCCGCCGACCGCGAGCACGACGAAATAGAGCAGCGCGGCGCCCGCGATCAGCGCCGCCAGCAGCCCGATGCGGCGCAGGCGTTCTGCCTGCAAGCCGATCCAGTCGAAGTGCTGAGCGCCCCAGACCAGCAGCGCACCCAGCACCAGCGCGCCGGCCATCACCTGCAGCACGAATTTGCCCCACCCCGGCTCGGGCTTGTAGCTGCCGCGCCGGATCAGGCCGACCAGCAGCCAGGTCGCATTGACCAGCGCCCCGATGCCGATCGTCAACGTCAGCGCGGCATGCTGCAGCACCGGCACCAGGACGACGTTGAGCAGCTGCGTGAGCACCAGCACGGCCACGGCGATCAGCATCGGCGTGCGGGTGTCGTGTTTGGCATAGTAGCCCGGCGCCAGCACCTTGATCGCGACCAGGCCGACCAGGCCGACGCCGTAGCCCATGAGCGCCAGGCTGGTGCGCTGAACGTGCAACTCGTTGAAGGCGCCGTTGTGGAACAGCACTGCAACCAAAGGCTTGGAAAAAACCAGCAGGGCCAATGCGCAGGGCACCGAGAGCAGCACCACGAGGCGCAGCCCCCAGTCCAGCATCGAGGAATAGCGCGCGTCGTCCTTGGCGGCCCGCGCGCCGGCGAGCTGCGGCATCAGCACCACGCCCAGCGCAACGCCGAGCAGGGCGGTCGGGAACTCCATCAGCCGGTCGGCATTGGTGATCCAGCTGACGCTGCCGGTCGCCAGATAAGACGCGATCTGCGTGTTGATGAGCAGCGAAATCTGCGCCACGCTGACGCCGACCAGCGCCGGCAGCATGAGCTTCGTGATCTTGCGCGTCGTCGGATCGGCCCAGGCGGCGCGAATCGCGCGGAAGCTCGCGCCGACGCGCGGCACCATGCCGAGCCCGCGCAAGGCCGGTATTTGCAACGCCAGCTGCAGCACCCCGCCCGCCATCACGCCCACGCACTGGGCATAGATCGGCTCGATGCCGAGCCGCCGGAACCACGGCGCGCCGAGCACGATCGACAGGATCAAAGCCACGTTCAGCAGCACCGGCGACGCCGCCGGCACGGCGAACTTGCGCCAGGTGTTGAGAATGCCGCCGGCCAGCGCGACCAGCGACATGAAACCGATGTAGGGAAACATCCAGCGCGTCATGACGACCGCGGCGTCGAAGCTCTGCGGGTTCTGCTTGAGGCCGCTGGCCATGGCCCAGACCAGCAGCGGCGCAGCGATCACCCCGGCCGCGCAAACGAGGACCAGGGCCCAGGTCAAGAGCGTCGCGACGTGGTCGACCAGTTGCTTGGCTCCCTCTTCGCCGTGCTCCGTCTTGCTGGCCGCCAGCACCGGCACGAAAGCCTGGCTGAAGGCGCCCTCCCCGAACACGCGCCGGAACAGGTTGGGGATGCGAAAGGCGACGTAGAAGGCGTCGGTCATCGCGCTGACGCCGAACACCGAGGTCATGAGCACGTCGCGGACCAGTCCCGTGACCCGAGAGGCGAGCGTCAGCAGGGAGACGATGGAGGCGGATTTGAACAGGGACACGGGCGGAAGTGTATGTGGCGGCGCGTGCTCTTCCCGCTCCACAGGACGCCTGTGGACTCCTCGCCTATAATGGAGGGCTTTGCTGCATCATCCCCAGACACTAAAGGAATACATCCATGGCATCCGCCAAGCCCAAGAAAAAGAACCCGCGCCTCGCGTCGGGCCGTAAACGCGTCCGCCAGGACGTCAAGCTCAACGCCGCGAACACCTCGCTGCGTTCCAAATACCGTACCGCCGTGAAGAACGTCGAGAAGGCCGTCCTGGCCGGCGACAAGACCAAGGCGGCAGAACTCTTCGCGAAGGCCCAGAGCATCGTCGACACCGTCGCCGACAAGGGCATCTTCCACAAGAACAAGGCCGCTCGCGACAAGAGCCGCCTCGCGGCCAAGGTCAAGACCCTGGCCCTCGCCCCTGAAAAGGCCGCCGCCTGACGTCATCAGGCATTAAGCCCGGACGGGTTTTCATCAGCCAGTCCGCCGTTTGATCGGGGTGCGCTGCAGCAAAGTGACGAAACCGCCTTCGGGCGGTTTTTTCATGGGCGTGCGCTTCAGCGGGGCGGCGCGTCGGGCACCAGGCATGCTTCTGCCACTTGCAGTTCGTTGTCCTTGGCGAAATTCATCACGAAGTCCCAGGCCATCACCTCGGCTTCGCGCAGTTCGCTGCTGACCACCACGCACTTGACGCCGTTGATGACCGTCGGCACGCACCATGGCGAATAGTTCAGGTGGCTGCCCGGCTGGGGCCCGCCCGGGCGGAACGAACACATCACGCCAGCCAATCGCTCCGCCCAGTCGCTCGGGCGAAATGTCCGGCCATCTTGGGTGGTGCCCTGGATGAAGACTTGTTTGGCGGAGGGGGGAACCATCGGTTGGCAAGAGGAGAAAGCGCGCTCGTGCTGCGCTGCACAACGATTCTATCCGGCGGTCCTGCGGGCGACACCTGCGGCGGCATTGCTGTGATGCGCAATCCTCAACGACCCTGTCAAAGGGCACGCCTAGAATCCGCGTTCCCTTTTCCGGAGATCGTATGAGCGCCACTGCCGCCCCCTCGTCGCCCCATGTCATGAACACCTACGGCCGCCTGCCGATCGCGCTGTCGCACGGCCAGGGTTGCCGAGTCTGGGACACCGAAGGCCGCGCCTACCTCGACGGGCTGGGCGGGATTGCGGTCAACACGCTGGGCCACAACCACCCCGAACTGGTGCCCGCGCTGCAGGACCAGATCGCCAAGCTGATCCACAGCTCCAACTACTACCACGTGCCGGGCCAGGAACAGCTGGCAACCAAGCTGACCGAGCTCTCGGGCCTCACCAATGCCTTCTTCTGCTGCACCGGGCTGGAGGCCAACGAGGCCGCGCTCAAGCTGGCGCGCAAATTCGGCCACGACAAGGGGATCGAGCGCCCCGAGATCGTGGTCTACGAGGCCGCCTTCCACGGCCGCAGCATCGCCACGCTGTCGGCCACCGGCAACCCGAAGGTGCAGAAGGGCTTCGGCCCGCTGGTCGAAGGTTTCATCCGCGTGCCGCTCAACGACATCGAAGCGCTCAAGAAGGCGACCGAAGGCAATCCGAACGTGGTGGCCGTGTTCTTTGAAACCATCCAGGGCGAAGGCGGCATCCATCCGATGCGCTGGGAATACCTGCGCCAGGTGCGCGCGCTCTGCGACGAGCGCGACTGGCTCATGATGATCGACGAGGTGCAGTGCGGCATGGGCCGCACCGGCAAGTGGTTCGCGCACCAGTGGGCGGACATCTTGCCGGACGTGATGCCGCTGGCCAAGGGCCTCGGCTCGGGCGTGCCGATCGGCGCCGTGGTGGCCGGCCCGCGCGCCGCCAACCTCTTCGGCCCGGGCAACCACGGCACGACCTTCGGCGGCAATCCGCTCGCGATGCGCGCCGGCATCGAGACCATCCGGATCATGGAAGAGCACAAGCTGCTCGAGAATGCAGCCGATGTCGGCGCGCATCTCAAGGCTGCGCTGGAGCGCGAGCTGGGCGGCCTGGCAGGCGTGACGGAGATCCGCGGCCAGGGCCTGATGCTCGGCATCGAGCTCGACCGGCCCTGCGGCGTGATCCTCAACCGCGCCTGCGATGCCGGCCTGCTGCTGAGCGTGACGGCCGACAGCGTCATCCGCCTGGTGCCGCCGCTGATCCTCAGCATCGCCGAAGCGGACGAGATCGTCGCGATCCTGGCGCCGATCGTGAAAGCCTTTCTTGCGGAGCCTCGGCCATGAGCGACAAGACACCCGCCATCCGGCACTACCTGCAGTTTTCGGATTTCACGGCCGACGACTACGCGTACGTCTTCGCGCGCGCTGCACTGATCAAGAAGAAGTTCAAGGCTTACGAGAAGCACCAGCCGCTGGTCGACCGCACGTTGGCCATGATCTTCGAGAAGGCCTCGACCCGCACCCGTGTGAGCTTCGAGGCCGGTATGTACCAGTTGGGCGGCAGCGTGGTGCACCTGACCACCGGCGACAGCCAGCTCGGCCGCGCCGAGCCGATCGAGGACAGCGCCAAGGTCATCAGCCGCATGGTCGACCTGGTGATGATCCGCACCTACGAGCAGACCAAGATCGAGGCCTTCGCGGCGCATTCGCGCGTGCCGGTGATCAACGGGCTCACCAACGAATTCCACCCCTGCCAGATCCTGGCCGACATCTTCACCTTCATCGAGCAGCGCGGCTCGATCGCGGGCAAGACGGTCGCCTGGGTCGGCGACGGCAACAACATGGCCAATACGTGGCTGCAGGCCAGCGAGATACTCGGCTTCAAGGTGCATGTGAGCACGCCCAGCGGCTACGAGGTCGACCAGTCGATCGCCGGCATCCGCTCGGCCGAGAGCTACAAGGTGTTCAAGGACCCGATGGAAGCCTGCCGCGGCGCCGACCTGGTGACCACCGACGTCTGGACCAGCATGGGCTACGAAGCCGAGAACGAAGCGCGCCGCGCAGCCTTCGCCGAATGGTGCGTCGACGAGGAGATGATGCGCGTCGCCCATCCCGACGCCCTCTTCATGCACTGCCTGCCCGCCCATCGCGGCGAGGAAGTGCAGGCCGAAGTGATCGACGGCCCGCAGTCGGTGGTGTGGGACGAGGCCGAGAACCGGCTGCATGCGCAGAAGGCGCTGATGGAGTTCCTGCTGCTGGGACGGCAGACGAACTGACTCCGCGCCGGGTGTTTCCATTCTGTTGGAAATAACCGACACCACGACCCCGTCCACGGCGCTAACTTTGCGCCATGAACCAACGCATCTGGGATATCTCGCCGCCGGTGCATGAAGGCGCGCCGGTGTTCCCCGGCGACACGCCCTACCGGCAGCGCTGGGCGGCCACCATTACGCCGGGCTGCCCGGTCAATGTCAGCGAAATCACGCTGTCGCCGCACGTCGGCGCGCATGCCGACGCACCTCTGCACTACGACCCGGCCGGCGCGACCATCGGCGATGTCGATCTTTTCCCTTACCTCGGCCCCTGCCGCGTGATCCATGCGATCGAGTGCGGGCCCTTGATCGAGTGGGGGCACCTCGTTCACGCCATCGACAAGCTGCCGCCGCGCGTGCTGGTGCGCACCTACCGGCGTGCACCCGTCGACCGCTGGGACGGCGCACTCGCTGCCTACGCACCCGCCACCATCGAGCGCCTCGCCGCGCTGGGCGTGAAACTCATCGGCATCGACACCGCCAGCATCGACCCGGCCGAGAGCAAGACGCTGGCCAGCCACCAGGTCATCCTCCGCCTCGGCCTGCGCGTGCTCGAGAACCTCGTGCTCGATGCCGTGCCCGAAGGCGACTACGAACTCATCGCGCTGCCGCTCAAGCTGGTGACGGCCGATGCCTCACCCGTTCGCGCCGTGCTGCGTGAACTCACGCCCATCCGATCATGACCCTCGACGATTGCAAGCGCCTCGATGCGCAAGACCCCCTCGCCGCCCTGCGCGATCTGTTCATCCTGCCCGGGGGCGTGATCTACCTCGACGGCAACTCGCTGGGCGTGCTGCCCAAGGCTGCACCCGCGCGCATCGCCGAAGTGGTGAGCAAGGAATGGGGCGAAGGCCTGATCCGTTCCTGGAACAGCGCCAGCTGGATCGACCTGCCGCAGCGCCTGGGCGACAAGCTGGCCCGCCTGATCGGCGCCGCGCCCGGCGAAGTGGTGTGCACCGATGGCACCTCGCTCAATCTGTACAAGGTGCTGTTCGCCGCGCTGTCGCAGATGAAGGCCGGCGGCCGCAAAGTCGTGCTCAGCGAACGCAGCAATTTCCCGACCGATCTCTACATCGCCGAGTCGCTGTGCCGCGAGCGCGGCTTCACCCTGAAGCTGATCGATGCCGATGATCTGCCCGCGGCACTCACTGACGAAGTCGCGGTGCTGATGCTGACGCACGTGAACTACCGCACCGGCGCCATGCACGACATGAAGGCGCTCACCGCCGCCGCCCAAGCGGCCGGCGCGCTCACGGTGTGGGACCTCGCGCACAGCGCGGGCGCCGTGCCGGTGGCGCTCAACGACAGCGAGGCCGACTTCGCGATCGGCTGCGGCTACAAGTACTTGAACGGCGGGCCCGGCGCACCAGCCTTCGTCTGGGTGCATGCGCGTCACGCGAGCCGCTTCGAACAGCCGCTCTCGGGCTGGTTCGGCCATGCGGCACCCTTCGAGTTCTCTCCGCACTATCGACCCGCGCCGGGCGTCGCGCGCTACCTGTGCGGTACCCAGCCCATCCTTGCGCTGTCCGCGCTCGAATGCGGGCTCGACACGGTGCTGGCTGCGGCGCCCTTCGACGGCGGACGCGGCAGCATGGCGGCGCTGCGAGACAAGTCGCTGGCGTTGACCGACGCCTTCGTCGCTCTGGTGGAAGAACGCTGCTCCGGCCGCTTCACGCTGGTCACGCCGCGCGAACATGCAAGGCGCGGCTCCCAGGTCTGCCTGGCACTCAGCGACAACGGCCCCGGTGCCTACGCGATCGTGCAGGCCCTGATCGCGCGCGGCGTGATCGGCGATTTCCGCGCCGGCGACACGCAGATGCCCGACATCCTGCGCTTCGGCTTCACGCCGCTGTACCTCGGCTTCGAAGACGTGTGGAATGCCGTCGAGCACCTGGTGCAGGTCCTGGAACACGACGAATGGAAGCGTCCTGAGTTCAATCAGAAACTCGCGGTGACCTAGGGAGGGACGTTTATGAGCACCGAAAAAATCGTCCACGAAGAGAAGGCGCAGCTCGACTTCAGCGCCTCGATGAGCTACAGCGACTACCTGAGCCTCGACGTCATCCTCAACGCCCAGCATCCGCGCTCGCCGGCGCACGACGAGCTGCTCTTCATCGTGCAGCACCAGACCAGCGAGCTGTGGATGAAGCTCATGCTGCACGAGCTGCGCGCCGCGATCCGCTGCATTGCGGACGACGACCTGTCCAGCGCCTTCAAGATGCTGGCGCGCGTCTCGCGCATCATGGAGCAGCTGGTGCACGCCTGGGATGTGCTGGCGACCATGACCCCGCCCGAGTACAGCGCGATGCGGCCCTACCTCGGCAGCTCCAGCGGCTTCCAGAGCTGGCAATACCGCTGCATCGAGTTCGCGCTCGGCAACAAGAACGCCGCCATGCTCAAGCCGCATGCGCACCGCCCCGAGCTGCTGGCCGAGGTTGAGGCGGCGTGGCGCGCGCCTTCTCTGTACGACGAGGCGCTGCGTCTGCTGGCGCGCCGCGGGCTGCACATTCCGGCCGATCACCTCGAGCGTGACTGGACCAAGCCCTATGAACTCAGTGACGGCGTCGAGCAGGCATGGCTCGTGGCCTACCGCAACCCGAAGGCGCACTGGGACATCTACCAGCTCGGCGAGGAGTTGACCGACCTGGAGGACGCCTTTCGCCTCTGGCGCTTCCGCCACGTGACTACGGTCGAGCGCGTGATCGGCTTCAAACGTGGCACGGGCGGCACCGGCGGGGTAAGCTATCTGCGCAAGATGCTCGATGTGGTGCTGTTCCCGGAGATCTGGAAGCTGCGCACGGATCTCTAGAGCCGCCTTCTCGATAACAAACCGGGAGACGACGATGAGCGACGACTTTGCCGACGACGAACTGGCCCTTCTGCGCAAGCACGGCATCGTGCTCTTTGCCGAGCGCGTGATCTTCGATGCCCGGCCGCCGATGCCCTTCGAGCAGATCGCCGCGGTACAGGCCCTGTGCGCCGGGCCGATCCCGCCCGAACTCGTCGCGCTCTGGCAGCAGACCGCGGGCGGGCGCATCGACTACGACCTCCACCTGCGCATGAACGGCAACGAAGAAGCCGTCAGCTGGAGCGAGCTGTTCTGGAACGGCAGCGACGGCTACCACGACCTGCAGGGCTGGATCGATCACGAACGGCAAGTAGCGCAGGAAGCCGCTGCGGCGGGCGACCAGCCCTGGGACGGAAAGCTCACTACCCTCCCCTTCGGCGGCTTCGAACACAGCGACCGCATCTACGCCGTGGTCGAGCCCGGTGCGGACTACGGCCACATCCTGGCGTGGAAGCAGGGCCTCCCCGAGGCCTGGGCGCATGCGCTGCACGAAGACGGATTGACCACCGTGGCACACGATCTCACCGCGGCCTTCGCCGTGCTGCACCTGGACGAAGACCCGCTCGAACCGGCCGGCGACTACTTCACCGGACAAGCGCTGCTCGCCTATCTCGACGAGCGTCATGAAACGCACGGCCTATCCCTGGAGCTGATGGACAAGCTGGTCGCGTTCTACCGTCGCGCCACGGTCGACTGGAAGACGCCGCTGGCCGATGGCACGCTGGGCCAGGACGGCCCGCTCTCGCGCATCGCATTGCGCCACGCGGTCGCAACCGACGATGCCGGGCTGGTCGAAGGGCTGGCCGCTGTCGGCGTGGCACTCGACGGCCCGCTGCAAGGCAGCGCCATCGCCACCGATCTGGCGCTGAGCCATGGTGCCCATGCCGCGGCGGCCGCACTGGTGCGTGCCGGCGCGCCGGTGGCGCCGGACGCGCTCGACTACATCGACAGCGCGGTCTCGCCCGAGCTCGTCGAGCTACTGCTCGAGCACGGCGCCGAGCCCAGCGCGACGGCCGTCGCCGAGTGCGTGGCCTGCGGTGCACCCGCTGCCGCGCGCCTGATCGCCGATGCCTACGGGCGCAAGCGCGACGACCTGCCGGCTGCCTTCGAAGCGGTGAGGAACAACATGCTCGCCGAACTGGAGACCTCGCTGGCCGAAGTACGCACCGGCAAGGTCAGCCACTACCTCGGCGCGAACGGCCTGGCCACACGCGTCGACCACCTCCAAAGCTTCAGCCTCTGAAAATTCAGGCGCCGTAGAGCCAGGGCTGATCGAGCAGTCGTGCGCCGAACAGTCTCAGGGCCGCGTCGCGGCCCATGCGCACCAAGCCGGTGGCATGAAAGATCTCGCCGTTGCGCCGCGCCCGCGCCTGCACCTGGGCGTTGCGCTCCCAGCGCGCGGCGGCGTAGCGCGCCAGGGCTGCGGGCACGGCTTCCGAATCGCCGCCGTCCAGCGCATCGGCGAGCGCCACCGCGTCCTCGATCGCCATGCCGGCACCCTGTGCCAGATAGGGCAGCATCGGATGTGCCGCATCACCGGCCAGGGCCACGCGTTCGCTGGCCATCTGCTCGGGTCCAGTGAGCGGCGCACGGTCGCTGAGCGTCCACGCGCCCCAGGAAGGCATCGCTTCCAGCAGCGCCTGCAGGCTTGCGCAGGTTCGACCGACAGCCGTCTGCAGCGCAGCCAGGCTGCTCGCCTGGTCCCAGTCGCGGGCATCGCCGGCCGGCGCGGCCTCGGCCAGCACCACGACATTGAGCGCATCGCCACGCCGAACCGGATAGGCCACCGCATGCAGCCGCGGCCCGAGCCAGACCGTGATCTGCGTGCTGCGCAGCGCCGCAGGCAGCGCCGACTGCTCGATCAACGCGCGCCAGGCCGTGTGACCGGTCGCGCGCGGCGGCGGTGAATCCTCAATCACGCGCGAACGCACTGCGCTCCAGAGGCCGTCGGCGCCGATCAGCGCATCGCCCTCCCAGGCTCTCGAGTCCGTGCTCGACACGCAAACCGCGCCGGCGCGCGCCACCGCCTGGTCGACGCGTGCACCGGTGTTGAGCGTGACGGCGCCGCTGCCGCGCACGGCTGCCAACAGCAGCGCATGCAGGTCGGCACGGTGCACGCAAAGGTAAGGGGAGCCGTAGCTTCGCAGCATGGCGTTGCCGAGCTGCAGGCGGGCGATTTCGCGGCCACCGGTCGCGCTGCGCACCACCAGCGACTCGGGCCGCGCCGCGATGCGCACGAGCGGCTCCCACACGCCCAGCGATTGCAGCCGGCGCGTGACGTTGGGGCCGAGCTGGATGCCGGCGCCGACCTCGCCGAAGGCCACGGCCTGTTCGAACAGGTCGATGCGATGACGGCGCCGGGCCAATGCGAGCGCGCTCGCCAAACCCGCAATGCCCCCGCCTGCGATCAGGATGTGAGCGGCCGGCATGCCCCGCTCAATGCGCGCGCGTTGCTGGCTTTGCGCGATCCGGCGCTGCCGCAGGACCGCTCTTGGTGGTGCCGCAACTGCCGCAGCTGTCGCACGAACCGCAGCCCGAACTCTTGGCGAGCGAGTCGGCCAACTGCCGTGCCCGCTCCGCATCGACCAGGCCCGCGCGCTGCGTGCCCGACGCGAGCCGGGCCGCCGCGGCGCGGCGCCAGCCGGCGGGCATCCAGCGCCAGACCGCATAGATCGCGGCCAGCGCGACGATCAGCCCGACGATGATCTGTTGTGTCATCTCATCCTCCTGTGAGTGCCAGAGCAACCCTATAGGTTATCCAGCACGCAATGTAGGCGAGCGCGAACAAATAGCCGGCCATGATCCACACGTAGCGCCACGATCCGGTCTCGCGCTTGACCGCGGCCAGCGTCGAGATGCATTGCGGCGCGAACACATACCAGACCAGGAGCGACAGCGCCGTGGCGAGCGACCAGCCGCCGGCGATCAGCGGCTCCAGCTGGCCCGCGACGTCATCGCCGGTGGCCGACAGCGCATACACCGTGCCGAGCGCACCCACCGCCACCTCGCGCGCCGCCATGCCCGGCACCAGCGCGATCGAGATCTGCCAGTTGAAGCCGATGGGCGCGAAGATGTGCTCCAGCCCGCGGCCGATCATGCCGGCCAGGCTGTACTGGATCGCCGGGCCGGTCGCACCCTCGGGCGGCGACGGGAAGGTCGAGAGGAACCACAGCAGGATCGTGAGCGTGAGGATGATCGTGCCCACGCGCTGGATGAAGATCCACGCCCGTTCATAAAGGCCCAGCGCCAGGTTGCGCAGGCTGGGCCAGCGGTAGGCCGGCAGCTCCATCATCAGCGGCGAATGCTGCCGGCTGCCGCGGAAGCGCTTCATGACCCAGGCCACCGCCATCGCAGAGACGATGCCGAACACGTAGAGCGCGAACAGCACCACGCCTTGCAGATTGAACACGCCACCCACGGTGCGCGCCGGGATGAAGGCCGCGATCAGGAGCGCATAGACAGGCAGGCGCGCCGAGCAGGTCATCAGCGGCGCAATCATGATCGTGGTGAGCCGGTCGCGCCAGTTGCTGATGGTGCGCGTGGCCATCACGCCCGGAATGGCGCAGGCGAAGCTCGACAGCAGCGGAATAAAGGACCGGCCCGACAAGCCCACCGTGCCCATCACGCGGTCGAGCAGGAAGGCCGCGCGCGGCAGGTAGCCGGAATCTTCCAACGCAAGGATGAACAGGAACAGGATCAGGATCTGCGGCAGGAACACGATCACGCCGCCCACGCCGGCGATGATGCCGTCGACCAGCAGGCTCTGCAGCATGCCCTCGGGCACGAAGCGCTTGATGAGCTCGCCGAGGGCGGCGGTTGCGTCCTTGATTGCATCCATCGGCACGTTGGCCCAGCTGAACACGGCCTGGAACATCAGGAACAGCGTGACGGCGAGCACCAGCACGCCCCACACCGGATGCATCACCACGCGGTCGATGCGGTCGCTGGCGGCCAGGCTGCCGACCGGCTCGCGCACCGCCACGTCGAGGATGCGCCGCACCTCGCGCTGCGTGGCGAGCACATCGTCGAGCCCGGGCGCCTGCCACGGCTGGGGCGCCGCGACCGCCACCGGCGCATCGAGCGCCTCGAGCAGGCCCTTGGCGCCGCCCGCATGCACGCCGACGGTCTGGATCACCGGCACGCCGAGTTCGCGCGACAGCAGCGCGACATCGACCACGATGCCCTGCTTCTTCGCCATGTCGGCCATGTTCAGCGCCACCACCATCGGCAGGCCCAGGCGCTTGGCCTCGAGCACCAGCCGCAGGTTGAGCCGCAGGTTGGTGGCGTCGGTCACGCACACCAGCAGATCGGGCAGCGCCTCCTGGCTTCTGCCGGTGACCACGTCGCGCGTCACCGCCTCGTCGGCCGAGAGGGCATTGAGGCTGTAGGCGCCCGGCAGGTCGAGCACGAACACGCGCCGGCCCGCCGCGGTGCGCAGCAGGCCCTCCTTTCGCTCGACCGTCACGCCGGCGTAGTTGGCCACTTTCTGGCGGCTGCCGGTGAGCAGGTTGAACAGCGCCGTCTTGCCGCAGTTGGGATTGCCCAGCAGCGCGATGCGGCCCGGCGGCGCCGACGAGACAGAGGCGCCGGGCTGGAAGTTCAGCGTCGCTTCAACCATGCGCCGCTCCCGGCATCACGCGGATGAACGAGGCCTCGTGGCGGCGCAGCGCGAAGGTGGTGTGGCCCAGGCGCACGGCCAGCGGCTCGCGGCCCGGTACGCCGTTGGCGACGATGCGCACCGCCTCGCCGGGCACGAAGCCGATCTCGGTCAGCCGCAGCACCAGCTCGCGGCCTTCCGTCTCTTCGGGCTGAAGCACATCGAGCACGGTCGCCCACTGGTTGTTGGGAAGCTGGTCGAGGCTGATGGCGGCCAAGGCTGCGCCGTTCGTGGTGGTCACCCGCGGAATCCAATCGTCAAAATGAGAATTATTCTCGAAAACGCCGGCGTTTGGCGAATCGGGGCCGAAGATCCCTGCCTGCAAGGCATCATCCGGGCATGACAGACGAGCATCCCGACCTACCCGCACACGACGTGCAACGCCGTCCCAGCTTCTGGCATTGGATCGTCGAAGGCCTGCGCGCCTCGGTGCTCCTGGCCCCTCGCATCGCGGCCTCGCCCAGCCCCTGGCAGTTGATGCTCATCGTGCTGATCCCGCTCCTGCTGGTGCTGGGCATCGAACGGCTCCAGATCGACGGCCCGGCCACCTTCCACCCGGCCGCTGAGCTGAATGCCTGGTGGGCCACCGCCCTCACGCTGTGGGTCGGTTGGGCGGCGCTGTCACCGGCTGCCAGCGTCAGCCGCTGGTTCGCGCTCTTCACCTGGGCCTCCGTGCCATGGAACCTGCTCATGGCGGGCTTCGCCCTCGCCTACTTCCGGGGCTGGTTGCCGCAACCGCTCACCACCACCTCGGGCTTCTGGGCGGTCTACGGCAGCTTGATCGCGTGCTGGCTCCTAAGCTCGGTGCGCCTGATGGCGCGCTGCGCGCCTTCGCGCATGCGCCTGGCCCTCTTCGTGCCCGGCATGCTTGCCATCACTGCCATAGGCATCTGGCAGAGCATGCAGGACCGCGAGCGGGTCTGGCAGCCGGACCACAGCGCCTCGGCGGCGCCGGAGCGGCCCCGGCTGCAGCTGACGCAGGAGACCTTCGAGGAACAGCAGGCCGTGTGGCAGCGCGCCGTCGCCGAGCTGGCGCCGCGGCCGGACGGCGAATCCCATGTCTACGGACTGGTGTTCGCCCCCTATGCCTCGGAAGACGTCTTCCTGCGCGAAAGCGCCATGGTGGCCACGCTGCTCGAAGAGCGTTTCGACGCCAAGGGGCGCGTACTGCGCCTGGTCAACCACGCGACCACCACGCAGGAACTCCCCTGGGCGACGCCGCTGAACCTGCGGCGCGCCGTGGAAGCGCTGGCCGAGCGCATGGACCGCGAGCGCGACGTGCTGGTGCTCTACATGACCTCGCACGGCGCGCGGGACTTCAAGCTCGCCGCCACGCACTGGCCGCTGACCGTGCCGTGGCTGACGCCGCAGGAAGTGCGCGGAGCGCTCGACGCGGCCGGCATCCGGCACCGCGTGATCGCGATCTCCGCCTGCTATTCGGGCGGCTGGATCGAGCCTCTTGCCACCGAGCACAGCCTCGTCATGACCGCCGCCGATGCCCAGCACACCTCCTACGGTTGCGGCAAGCTGTCCGAACTCACCTTCTTCGGCCGCGCGGTATTCAACGAGGAACTGCGCAAGAGCCACTCCTTCGAAGCAGCCTTCGCGGCGGCCGTGCCCTTGATTCGCCAGCGCGAAATCGACGCCGGCAAGGACGACGGCTTCTCGAATCCGCAGATCCAGGTCGGCGAAGGCATCCGCCCGGTGCTCGAGCGCCTGGCGAAGCGGCTCGACAGCAACTGAAGGTCAGGCAGCGAGGAGCTGCCGCAGCACACCGGCACGCGGCCGCGTGCCGGCCACAGAGGCAGGCTCTGCCTGTGTGCTCAGGCAGCGAGGAGCTGCCTGAGCACAAAAGGCAGGATCCCTCCGTGTTTGTAGTAGTCGACCTCGATCGGCGTGTCGATGCGCAGGCGCACCGTCACTTCCTGGTGGCTGCCGTCGGGACGGTGCACCACGATCTTGACGTCCATCTGCGGCTTGAGTTCGCCGCCGATCACGACATCGATCTTCTCGTCGCCGGCGAGCCCCAGGCTCTCCCATGAATCGGCGCCGCGGAACTGAAGCGGCAGCACGCCCATGCCGACCAGGTTGGCGCGGTGGATGCGCTCGAAGCTTCGCGCCACCACAGCCTTGATGCCCAGCAGCTGCGTGCCCTTGGCCGCCCAGTCGCGCGACGACCCGGTGCCGTACTCCTCGCCGCCGAAGATGACGGTGGGCACGCCTTGCTCGATGTACTTCATCGCCGCGTCGTAGATGAACATCTTCTCGTTGCCCGGCTGGAACAGCGTCACGCCGCCCTCCTCGCGCGAGCCGTCCGGGCCCGGCGGAATCATGAGGTTCTTGATGCGCACGTTGGCGAAGGTGCCGCGCATCATCACGTCATGGTTGCCGCGGCGCGAGCCGTAGCTGTTGAAGTCGGCCTTTTGCACGCCATGCGCCTTGAGCCAGATTCCCGCCGGCGAGCTTTCCTTGATCGAGCCGGCCGGCGAGATGTGGTCGGTGGTGATCGAGTCGCCGAAGAGCGCCATGATGCGCGCCCCGGTGAAGCCGGCGTCCGATGCGTGCGGCTCCATCCTGAAGCCCTCGAAGAAAGGCGGCTCGGCGATGTAGGTGGACTTGGGCCAGTCGTACACCTGTCCGGCCGTCCCCTTGATGCTGCTCCACAGCTTGCCCGGGTTGACCGCGATCTGCTCGTAGTTCTTGCGGAAGGCCTTTGCATCCATCGCATAGCGCAGGTTCTCGTCGATCTCCTTCATGCTGGGCCAGATGTCGCCGAGGTAGACGTCCTTGCCCTGCTTGCCCTTGCCCACCGGCTGGGTCATGAGGTCGACCATCACGTTGCCCGCGATGGCATAGGCCACCACCAGCGGCGGCGAGGCCAGGAAGTTGGCCTTGATGTTCGGATGGATGCGCGCTTCGAAGTTGCGGTTGCCCGAAAGCACGGCCGCGCCCACGAGGTTGTTCTTGGTGATCGCCTCGTTGATCTCGGGCGCCAGGTCGCCGGCATTGCCGATGCAGGTGGTGCAGCCGTAGCCCGCCAGGTAGAAGCCGAGCTTCTCGAGGTATGGCAGGAGGCCCGCCTTCTCGAGGTACTCGGTCACGATGCGCGAGCCCGGCGCCAGCGAGGTCTTGATGTGCGGCTTGACCGTCAGCCCCGCCTCCACCGCCTTCTTGGCCAGCAGGCCGGCAGCCAGCAGCACACTGGGATTCGATGTGTTGGTGCAGGAGGTGATGGCGGCGATCAGCACGTCGCCGTTGCCGATGGTCACGCCGCTGGCTTTCACATGGGCTGCGGTGTCGCCGACGTGCGCCGACTCCGACGTCGGCTTGTTGTCGGCCATTTCGACCACCGGGCGCGGGGCGCCCGGATGCGGATCGGGCGGCTCCTGCTCCGCCGACTCGCCGTTGCGGTCGTGCGGCAGCGGATAACGTACCTTGAGCTTGTCGGCCGGCTGGTTGAAGCCGTTGGCCTCGTTGGGCTTGCTGTAGAGCTCGGAGAACTTGGTCGCGAGATGGCCGAGATCGATGCGGTCCTGCGGGCGCTTGGGGCCGGCGAGGCTGGGCGTTACGGTGCCGAGGTCGAGCTTGACGACCTTGGTGTAGTTCAATTCACCCGGCGCCGGCATGCCGAAGAGGCCCTGCGCCTTGTAGTAGGCCTCGAAGCGCTCGATCTCCTTGTCGGTGCGGCCGGTGCCCTTGAAGTAGGCCACTGTCATCTCGTCGACCGGGAAGAAGCCCATGGTCGCGCCGTACTCGGGCGCCATGTTGCCGATGGTCGCGCGGTCGGGCACCGTGATCGATGCTGCGCCGGGTCCGAAGAACTCGACGAACTTGCCCACCACCTTCTCGGCGCGCAGGATGGCCGTGACGTAGAGCACCAGGTCGGTGGCCGTGACGCCTTCGCGCAGCTTGCCGCCGAGCTCGAAGCCCACCACGTCGGGCGTGAGCATGTAAACCGGCTGGCCCAGCATCGCGGCCTCGGCTTCGATGCCGCCCACGCCCCATCCGACCACGCCGATGCCGTTGATCATGGTGGTGTGGCTGTCGGTGCCGACCAGCGAATCGGGGTAGTAGACCGGCGGGTCACCGTCGTCGTTCGGGCTCTTGTAGACGCCGCGCGCGAAGTACTCGAGGTTGACCTGGTGCACGATGCCGAAGCCGGGCGGCACCACGCCGAAGGTGTCGAAGGCCTGCATGCCCCACTTCATGAACTGGTAGCGCTCGTTGTTGCGCTGGAACTCGAGCTTCATGTTGAGGTCGAGCGCCTTGGGCGTGCCGTAGTGGTCCACCATCACCGAGTGGTCGACCACCAGGTCCACCGGCACCAGCGGCTCGATGGTCTTGGGCGACTTGCCCAGCGACTGCGCCACGCTGCGCATGGCGGCGAGGTCCGCGAGCAGCGGCACACCGGTGAAGTCCTGCAGCACCACGCGGGTCACGACGAAAGGAATCTCGTCGGTGCGCTCCGCGTTGGGCGCCCAGTTGGCGAGCTGCTCGATGTGTTCGGCGGTGACCTTCTTGCCGTCGCAGTTGCGCAGCACCGATTCGAGCACGATGCGGATCGACACCGGCAGCTTGTCGACGTTGGGATATTGCTTCGCGAGTTCCTTGAGTGACCAGTATTTACCGGCTTTGCCCGATGCGGTCTTGAAGGTCTTGAGCATGGGGGCAAAAGCGTGCGCCGGTTCTTTGGCCATGAGGGGACTCCTGTGATTCGTGGAAGCGCCTCAAAGATAGCAGGGATCGATGACAGGGGCTGTAGTCGGGGAGCGCGCCCCGGCGCTGCGTGGGTTCATGCCGCGACCGCGCCGCGGGCCGCCGGCCGGCTGTGGCGCAGGCCCATCCATTGCAGCTCGGCCAGCACGACCACGGTCACGGCCTGGGCGATCACCCAGGCCCAGCCGAGCGGCGCGATCGCGGCCCCAGCGATGGCCAGCAGCGCAACGCAGGCCGCGGCCCAGCCGAAGTTGCCGAGGACCACCAGCCCGATCAGCCGGCGCGGCGGGACGGCCCGGCTGGCCATCCAGGCCGCAGCGGCCGCATAGATCAGCAGGAAGACGCCGGTGCCCAGCAGCAAGGGGGCGGGCAGGCCGGTCAGCCGGGCCAGCGCGCCGGTGAAAGCGACCTGCAACGCCCCGGTCGCGGCACACGAGGCAGCATCGGCCCACATCACGCGGGGCAGAAAACGGGAAGAGGCGAAGACGGACATGAAGGACTCCTTGTGTTGCACGCTGCAGGCCCTTCCTGCCGCGTTGGGGTCCATCATTCCGGCGGCGCGGCCGACGGTCGATGACGTGGGAGGTCATGGCCGCGGCGCGCGGCTTCACTAGGATGGCAGCCATGAGCTCCCACAGCACACCTCCTACCGCGGCCGATTCCTTCGGCACCCATCTGCGCCACTGGCGCCAGCACCGCCGCCTGAGCCAGCTCGATCTGGCGCACGAGGCCCAGGTCTCGACGCGCCACCTGAGCTATGTCGAAACCGGCCGCGCGGAACCCAGCCGCGAGATGGTGCTGCGCCTCGCCGAGCGGCTCGAAGTGCCGCTGCGCGAGCGCAACACGCTGCTGGTGGCGGCCGGCTATGCGCCGATGTACCGGCAGCGCTCGCTCGACGACCCTGCCCTCGCCTCGGCGCGCCGGGCGGTGGACTTGGTGCTCAAGGGGCATGAGCCCTTCCCGGCGCTGGCGGTCGATCGCCACTGGAACCTGGTGGCGTACAACGCGCTCGTGCCGCTGCTGATGGCCGGCGCCTCGCCGGAGCTGCTGAAGCCGCCGGTCAACGTGCTGCGGCTGAGCCTGCACCCCGAGGGCGTGGCCTCGCGCATCGCGAACCTGGCCCAGTGGCGCGCGCACCTGCTCGAGCGGCTGCAGCAGCAGATCGCGGCCACGGGTGACGCAACGCTCGCGGCATTGCACGACGAACTGGCGGCCTACCCGGCGCCGAACGTCAGCCACGACACGCCTGCCGCAGGCGGCGAGCTCAACGGCGTGGTGGTCCCCTTCCAGTTCGTGACGCCGCAGGGCGTGCTGAGCTTCATCAGCACCACCACCATCTTCGGCACGCCGGTGGACGTCACGCTGCAGGAACTGGCGGTGGAGTCCTTCTTTCCGGCGGACTCGCAGACGGCCGCAGCACTGGCAGCGCTCCACGAAGGAGAAAAAAAGCCCGCCTGAAGGCGGGCTTTGCTTGTGCGCCTGGCGGCGAACTACGGTCAGGCCGCGACCGTATCGGCCACGCCCCGGTAGTCCTCGATCTTGTCGAAGTTCAGGTACTGGTAGATCTGCGCGCTCGACGCATCGAGCACGCCGACGCCGGCCATGTACTCTTCCCTGGTCGGAATGCGGCCGAGGCGCGAGCAGATCGCGGCCAGTTCGGCGCTGCCGAGGTACACGTTGGTGTTCTTGCCCAGGCGGTTGGGGAAGTTGCGCGTGCTGGTCGACATCACGGTCGCGCCTTCGCGCACCTGCGCCTGGTTGCCCATGCACAACGAGCAGCCCGGCATCTCGGTGCGCGCACCCGCGTTGCCGAATACGCCGTAGTGGCCTTCCTCGGTGAGTTGCTGCGCATCCATCTTCGTCGGCGGCGCGATCCACAGCTTGACCGGGATGTCGCGCTTGCCTTCGAGCAGCTTCGAGGCCGCGCGGAAGTGGCCGATGTTGGTCATGCACGAGCCGATAAACACTTCGTCGATCTTGGCGCCGGCCACGTCCGACAGCGTCTTCACGTCGTCGGGGTCGTTCGGGCAGGCCACGATAGGCTCCTGGATGTCGGCCAGGTCGATCTCGATCACGGCGGCGTATTCGGCATCGGCGTCGCCCTTGAGCAGCTGCGGATCCTTCAGCCAGGCTTCCTGCGCGGCGATGCGGCGGGCCAGCGTGCGACCGTCGGCATAGCCCTCGGCGATCATCCAGCGCATCAGCGTGATGTTGCTGTTGATGTACTCGATGATCGGTTCCTTGTTGAGGTGCACCGTGCAGCCGGCGGCCGAACGCTCGGCCGAGGCGTCGCTCAGTTCGAAGGCCTGTTCGACCTTGAGATCCGGCAGGCCTTCGATCTCGAGGATGCGGCCCGAGAAGATGTTCTTCTTGCCCTTCTTCTCGACCGTGAGCAGGCCGGACTTGATCGCATAGAGCGGAATCGCGTTGACCAGATCGCGCAGCGTGACGCCCGGCTGCATCGTGCCCTTGAAGCGCACCAGCACCGACTCGGGCATGTCCAGCGGCATCACGCCGGTCGCGGCCGCGAAGGCCACCAGGCCCGAACCGGCCGGGAAGCTGATGCCGATCGGGAAGCGTGTGTGGCTGTCGCCGCCGGTGCCGACGGTGTCGGGCGTCAGCAGGCGGTTGAGCCACGAGTGGATCACGCCGTCGCCCGGGCGCAGCGAGACGCCGCCGCGATTGCTCATGAAGTCGGGCAGCTCGTGGTGCATCTTGACGTCGACCTTCTTCGGGTAGGCCGCCGTATGGCAGAAGGACTGCATCACGAGGTCGGCGCTGAAGCCCAGGCAGGCCAGGTCCTTCAGCTCGTCGCGGGTCATCGGGCCGGTGGTGTCCTGCGAGCCCACGCTGGTCATCTTCGGCTCGCAGTAGGTGCCAGGGCGCACGCCCTGGCCTTCGGGCAGGCCGCAGGCGCGGCCGACCATCTTCTGCGCCAGCGAATAGCCCTTCTTCGAGTCGGCCGGGCTGACCGGCAGGCGGAACAGCGTCGAGACCGGCAGGCCCAGCGCTTCGCGTGCCTTGGCCGTGAGGCCGCGGCCGATGATCAGCGGAATGCGGCCGCCGGCGCGCACTTCGTCGAACAGCACGTCGCTCTTGAGCTTGAACTCGGCAATGACCTTGCCGTCCTTCAGCGCCTTGCCCTCGTAAGGACGCAGCTCGACCACGTCGCCCATCTCCATCTGGCTCACGTCGAGCTCGATCGGCAGCGCACCCGCGTCTTCCATCGTGTTGTAGAAGATCGGCGCGATCTTGTTGCCCAGGCACACGCCGCCGAAGCGCTTGTTGGGGATGAAGGGGATGTCCTGGCCGGTGAACCAGAGCACCGAATTGGTGGCGCTCTTGCGCGACGATCCGGTGCCGACCACATCGCCCACGTAGGCGATCAGGTGGCCCTTTTCCTTCAGCGACTCGATGAACTTGACCGGGCCGCGCTTGCCGTCTTCTTCCGGCGTGATGCCGGGACGCGCGTTCTTGAGCATGGCCAGCGCGTGCATCGGGATGTCGGGACGCGTGGTGGCGTCCGGTGCGGGCGACAGGTCGTCGGTATTGGTCTCGCCGGTCACCTTGAACACGGTGATGGTGAGGCTCTGCGGCACCTCGGGCCGGCTGGTGAACCACTCGGCATCGGCCCAGCTCTGCAGCACCGCCTTGGCATTCGCGTTGCCCTTGTCGGCCTTTTCCTTGACGTCGTGGAACTGGTCGAACATCAGCAAGGTCTTCTTCAGGCCTTCGGCCGCGACGGCGCCCACCTCGGCGTCGTCGAGCAGGTCGATCAGCGGGCTGATGTTGTAGCCGCCGAGCATGGTGCCCAGCAGTTCCGTGGCATGGGCGCGCGAGATCAGCGTGCTCTTCTCGCTGCCGTGGGCCACGGCCGCCAGGTAGCTCGCCTTGACCTTGGCCGCATCGTCCACGCCGGCAGGCACGCGGTGCGTCAGCAGGTTCAGCAGGAATTCGCCATCCTTGGCGGTGGCGTTCTTCAGCAGCTCGATGAGCTCGCTGGTCTGCTGGGCCGACAGCGGCAGCGGCGGGATGCCGAGCGCGGCGCGCTCGGCGACATGGTCAACGTAGGCTTGCAACATCTTTTCTCCGGATCTGTAACCAGTGGCGGCCTAAGCAAAAGGCGGGCCGCCGGCACCTTGGGTTTGGTTTACTTCTTGGGGGCGTCCGAGCCTTCGAATAGGCTCTTCGGCGGGTTCTTCTTCAGCTCTTCGGAAGCTGCCAGCTGCTCGGGCGCCTGGCATTCGTCGGCGAGGCGCAGGCCCTGCTTCTGGTTCATCAGCATCGACTTGTTGGCGATCTGCAGCCACATCGCGCCGGCCTTGGGGTCTTCGAGGCGGATCGCACCGGTGCGGCTTTCGACCGGATGCATGCGGTAGCGCGCGCCCTTGGTCGAGACGGTGAAGAAGCCGGGCTTCTTGTCGTCGGCGGTCACGGTGACGTCGGCGCCCAGTTCGCACTGGATCTTGCCGGTGTGCACGCGCTTAGCGACTGCGAGATCGGCATCGGTCAGCGTGACGTTGGCGTCATCGGCGATCGGCGTCACTTCCTCGACGGCCTTGGCGGCCTTGCGCGTGACTTGGCGCTTCTTCGCAGGCGGCTTCTCGGCTGTCTTGGCGGCCGGTTTTGCCGCCGGCTTGGCAGGGGCGGTGCCCGAGCCCTGGGCGACCGCGGCGAACGGCAATGCCAGTGCGACGGCAGCGGCAAGAACAAGTTTCTTCATGGGAGTTTTCCTTTGGAGGCGTGATGTTTCAGGAGACGCCGGGGGCAAACCAAGCTTGCGCCTCGGACGGCAGCGCACGGCCGGTGGCGTGCGCACGCGTAAGTAGCTGCCAGAAATGACGGTAGCTTGCGCGGTCGTGCAATGTGCCATCAAAACTGACCGGCGCCCAATCCGCGGCGATGGCGGCCGCTATGATTTTTGTAGCCATTTGAATCTGCCGCTCGTCGGGCGCGAAGGCCTCGAGGATGGGGCGGATCTGGTTCGGGTGGATGCTCCACATGCGCGTGTAGCCGAACTCGCCGGCCGCCTTCTTCGCGGCGGCGCGCATCGCATCGATGTCGTTGAACTCGGTCACCACGCAATGCGACGGCACCTTGCCGTGCGCGTGCGCGGCCGAGGCGATGTCCAGCTTGGCGCGCACCACCAGCGGGTGCGTGAACTGCCCGGTCGCGCCCATGCCCTCGGCCGGGATCGCTCCGCCGTGCGCCGAGACGAAATCCATCAGGCCGAAGCTCAACGACTGCACGCGCGGATGCGCGGCGATCTCGAAGGCATGGTGCACCGCCAGCGGCGATTCGATCAGCACATGCAGCGGCACCGCTTCGGCGCCGGCCGCGTTGAGGGCCTCGACGGCCTCGCGCACGTCGTCGGCCGATTCGACCTTGGGCACCATCAGGTGGCTCAGCCGATGGCCGGCACGCCCCGCGACGGTGATCACATCGCCGGCAAAGGCCGGGTGGTCGACCGGATGCACCCGCACGCCGACGCGCATGCCGGGCGCGGCGGCGAGCGCGAGTTCGGTGACCAGCGCGGCATGCTCGGCCTCGCCGCCCACGGGGGCGCCGTCTTCGCAGTCGAGCGTGACGTCGAACACGCAGGCGCCGAACTCCTGCGTCATCTCGGCCTGCAGCGCCAGGCTCTTGCGCATGCGCGACTCGACGCCGCTGTAGTGGTCGCACACCGGCAGCACGACCGCACCGGCTTGTGCGCCGAGCAGCACGTCCCGCGGATGGGCGGAAGAGTTGTTCATGACTTGCGCCGCGCCACGATGAACATGCGCGGGAAGGCAAGCAGGCGCTTGCCGTCGGTGCGCACGGGATAAGCGCCGTCGACACGGCGCTGGTACTCGGCCAGGTAGCTGGCCTGCAGTTCGGCCGGCAGCCGATCGACGAAGGGCTTGAGCCCGGTGCCGCG
Organism: Variovorax sp. MHTC-1; assembly: GCF_003984645.1. Taxonomy (GTDB): domain Bacteria; phylum Pseudomonadota; class Gammaproteobacteria; order Burkholderiales; family Burkholderiaceae_C; genus Variovorax. The sequence goes on along the minus strand of NZ_RWKI01000009.1, from coordinate 102,706 downwards.
CACCCACTCGACGATCGCGGCGGCAGAAGCCATCGGATGCTGGTAGGCGGTGCGCCAGACGTCGACCTGTGCCGCGTCGGCCGCCAGCAGGTCGTAGTAGCCGTCGATCGGCAGCAGCATCGTGCGCAGCTTGTCCGCATCGCCGATCGCTCGAGCCCACGGCGCCTCGGCCGCGACTTCACGCATCAGCCGGTGCGTAGGCTCCTCGCGGTTGTCGGGCATCTGGATGGCAAGCACGCCGCCGGGCGCCAACGCAGCGAACAGGCGCGGGATCAGCGTCTCGTGGTCGGGCACCCACTGCAAAGACGCGTTGGCATAGATCAGATCGGGCGCCAGCTCGGGCTGCCAGCGCGCGATGTCGCTGAGTTCGAAGCGGGCCTGGGGCAGGCGCTCGCGCGCGCTGACCAGCATGGCTTCGGAGTTGTCGGTGCCGACGACTGCGGCGCCGGCAAAGCGCTGCACCAGTAGCTCGGTGGAATTGCCCGGCCCGCAACCGAGGTCGACCACACGGGCCGCCCCGGTCAACGGAACGCGCGCCAGCAGCTCCTGTGCGGGGCGCGTGCGCTCGTCCTCGTAGCGACGGTAGAGCGCAGGGTTCCAGTCGAGCATGCCTGTCACTTCATCAAGAAGCGCTGAGGCGGCCGCCGCCGGGCCGCCCCAAGGCCAGCCGCGCCTCCCCCTCGGGGGTGGAGTTACACGAGCGCAGCGAGTGAAAAGCCGGGGGGGCCATTTACAGCAGATGGGCCACGCCGGCTTGCTCGTCCTGCAATTCCTTCAGCGTCTTGTCGATGCGCTCCTGGCTGAAGGCGTCGATCTCGAGGCCTTCGACCAGCTTGTACTCGCCGTTCTCGGTGGTGACCGGGAAACCGAAGATCACGTCCTTCGGAATGCCGTACTGGCCGTCCGACGGGATGCCCATCGTGACCCACTTGCCGTTGGAGCCCAGGGCCCAGTCGCGCATGTGGTCGATGGCGGCGTTGGCAGCCGAAGCCGCCGAGGACAGGCCGCGCGCTTCGATGATCGCGGCGCCGCGCTTGCCCACGGTGGGCAGGAACACATCGGCGTTCCAGACCTGATCGTTGATGAGGTCCTTGACGCTCTTGCCGCCGACCTTGGCGAAACGGTAATCCGCGTACATCGTGGGCGAGTGGTTGCCCCAGACGGCGAGCTTCTCGATGTCGCCGACGGCGGTGCCGGTCTTGGCGGCGATCTGGCTGGCGGCGCGGTTGTGGTCCAGGCGCAGCATCGCCGTGAAGTTCTTGCGCGGCAGGCTTGGGGCGCTCTTCATCGCGATGTAGGCGTTGGTGTTGGCGGGATTGCCGACCACCAGCACCTTGACGTTGCGGCTCGCGACCTGGTCGAGGGCCTTGCCCTGGGCCGTGAAGATCTGGGCGTTGGCGGCCAGCAGGTCCGCGCGCTCCATGCCGGGGCCGCGCGGGCGGGCGCCGACCAGCAGCGCGTAGTCGGCGTCCTTGAAGGCAATCAGCGGATCGCCGGTGGGGATCACGCCGGCGAGCAGCGGGAACGCGCAGTCTTCGAGCTCCATGATCACGCCCTTGAGCGCCTTCTGCGCTTTCTCGTCCGGAATCTCGAGCAGTTGCAGGATGACCGGCTGGTCCTTGCCGAGCATTTCGCCGGAGGCGATGCGAAACAGCAGGGCATAACCGATTTGGCCGGCGGCACCAGTGACGGCAACGCGAACAGGCTTCTTGCTCATGGGAAAACTCCAGGATGTGATGTAAACGGTGCGCGGCCGCGGATGCGGCCGCGGAGGTCGGCCCGGGCGATCCGCCCGGGCGCAAAGGCCGGCGAAGATTTTATGCCGATTTGCGCTTTCGATGGCGCCAGTCTTGTGTCTTATATAAGATGTCGGCCGACATGAGCACCTCCCCCACCGCGCTTGCCGAGCTGACGCCTTCGTTCAGCCCGCTCTACCAGCAGATCAAGTCATTGATCCTGCAGAGCCTGCACACCGGCGAGTGGAAGCCCGGGGAGCCGATTCCGAGCGAGATCGAGCTTGCCGCGCGCTTTCGCGTGAGCCAGGGCACGGTGCGCAAGGCCATCGACGAGCTCGCGGCCGAAAACCTGGTCGTGCGCCGCCAGGGCAAGGGCACCTTCGTCGCCACGCACGCCGAGCAGCATGTGCAGTACCGCTTCCTGAAACTCGTGCCCGACAGCGGCAACGTCGACAGCGAGGGCCCGGCCGAGCGAGAGATCGTCGACTGCAAGCGGCTGCGTGCCACCGCTGACGTCGCGCGCCTGCTGGCGCTTCGCACCGGCGATGCCGTGCTGCAAGTTCGGCGCGTGCTGGCTTACCGCGGGACGCCGACCATCCTCGAAGATCTCTGGCTGCCGGGCGCGCCCTTCAAGGGCCTGACGGCGGAGCGGCTGAACGCCTGGCATGGCCCCATGTACGCGATGTTCGAAACCGAGTTCGGCGTGCGCATGGTGCGCGCCGAAGAAAAGATCCGCGCCGTGCTGCCGGACGCGGCGCAGGCTGCGCTGCTCGCCGTCTCCACCGCGACGCCGCTGCTGAGCGTGGAGCGCGTGGCCCACACCTATCACGACACGCCGATGGAGCTGCGCCGCGGCCTCTACCGCACCGACACGCACCACTATCGCAATGAACTCGGCTGACCCGTGAGCGCCAAGCTATCGAATCAATAGCAACCGAGCGAAGCAGTGCGACGACTTCGCAGCGCGCGAAGCGCGATGGTGCGTTGCAATAGAATTTTGCGTTGTTTGCATTTCCGCCAAAGATCGAGCCGCCCCTCGAAAAATACACCGAAAGCCCCCATGACAGAGCTGGCCACACCACCCCGACCGCAGCGGCGCGAGTTCCGCAACATCAACGCCTTCACCGACCTGACCACCTACCGGCTTCCGCCGGCCGGCATCGTGTCGATTCTTCATCGCGTGAGCGGTGGCCTGATGTTCCTGCTGCTTCCTTTCATCATCTGGATGTTCGACACCTCCGTGTCTTCCGAGTACTCGTACGCACGCTTCAAGGCCGCTTTCAACAGCGGCCTTGGTTTCGTTCCGGGCTGGTTTCTGAAGCTGGTGGTGCTGGCGCTGATCTGGTCTTACCTGCACCACTTCGTCGCCGGCCTGCGCCATCTGTGGATGGACGTGAGCCACGCCGCGGTGAACAAGGAATTCGGCCAGAGCTCGGCAATCGCCACGCTCGCCATCAGCATTCTCTTGACCGTCGTGTTCGGCGCCAAGTTGTTCGGTCTTTATTGAGAAGGAGCACGAGATGTCTGTGAACTACGGCTCCAAGCGCATCGTCGTCGGCGCGCACTACGGTCTGCGCGACTGGCTCAGCCAGCGCATCACGGGCGCCCTGATGGCGCTCTTCACCGTCATCCTGTTGGCGCAGGTGCTTTTCACCCGCGGGCCGATCGGCTACGACGAGTGGGCCGGCATTTTCGCGTCGCAGTGGATGAAGGTGCTCACCTTCACGGTGATCGCTTCGTTGCTCTATCACGTCTGGGTCGGCATGCGCGACATCTGGATGGACTACGTCCAGCCGGTCGGCATCCGTCTCGTCTTGCAGGTTTTCACGATCGTCTGGCTTGTTGCATGCGCGGGTTGGGCCATTCAAGTGCTCTGGAGAATTTAATGCCCCCACGCTCACCATTTCATGTATTCGCTGCCCCCCAAGGGGGCGCGGCCCCCCTTGGCGCGGCCCGGCGGGAGTCCTGACCCCATGTCCTATACCAAAGAACAAATCACCAAGCGCAAGTTCGACGTCGTCATCGTCGGCGCCGGCGGCTCCGGCATGCGCGCCTCGCTGCAACTGGCGCGCGCCGGCCTCAACGTGGCCGTCCTGTCCAAGGTGTTCCCGACCCGTTCGCACACCGTCGCGGCGCAGGGCGGCGTCGGCGCCTCGCTCGGCAACATGAGCGAGGACAACTGGCACTACCACTTCTACGACACCATCAAGGGCTCCGACTGGCTCGGCGACCAGGACGCGATCGAGTTCATGTGCCGCGAAGCGCCGAAGGTGGTGTACGAGCTCGAGCATTTCGGCATGCCCTTCGACCGCAATCCGGACGGCACCATCTACCAGCGCCCCTTCGGCGGCCACACCGCCAACTACGGCGAGAAGCCGGTGCAGCGCGCCTGCGCGGCGGCCGACCGCACCGGCCACGCGATGCTGCACACCCTCTACCAGAAGAACGTCGAGGCGCGCACCCAGTTCTTCGTCGAATGGATGGCGCTCGACCTGATCCGCGACGCCGATGGCGACGTGGTCGGCGTGACCGCGCTCGAGATGGAAACCGGTGACCTGCACATCCTGCAGGCCAAAACAGTGCTCTTGGCCACCGGCGGCGCGGGCCGCATCTTCGCGGCCTCGACAAACGCCTTCATCAACACCGGCGACGGCCTCGGCATGGCGGCGCGCTCGGGCATTCCGCTGCAGGATATGGAGTTCTGGCAGTTCCACCCGACCGGCGTGGCCGGCGCCGGCGTGCTGCTGACCGAAGGCTGCCGCGGCGAAGGCGCGATCCTGCTCAACAGCAACGGCGAGCGCTTCATGGAGCGCTACGCGCCCACGCTCAAGGACCTGGCGCCGCGCGACTTCGTCTCGCGTTCGATGGACCAGGAAATCAAGGAAGGCCGCGGCTGCGGCCCGAACAAGGACTACGTGCTGCTGAAGCTCGACCACCTCGGTGCCGAGACGATCCACAAACGCCTGCCTTCGGTGTACGAGATCGGCGTCAACTTCGCCAACGTCGACATCACGAAGGAACCGATCCCCGTGGTGCCGACCATCCACTACCAGATGGGCGGCATTCCGACCAATATCAACGGCCAGGTGGTGATCCAGAAGGGCGAGGACAACAGCGCCGTGGTCAACGGCCTGTACGCGGTGGGCGAATGTTCCTGCGTGAGCGTGCACGGAGCCAACCGCCTGGGCACCAACTCGCTGCTCGACCTGCTGGTGTTCGGGCGCGCGGCCGGCAACCACATCGTCGAGTTCAACGACAAGCTGAAGGAACACAAGCCGCTGCCGGCCGATGCCGCCGACCGCACGCTGGAGCGCCTGAACCAGCTCGAGGCTTCGACTTCGGGCGAGTATGCGCAAGACGTGGCGGGCGAGATCCGCTCCGTGATGCAGCAGCACGCCGCCGTGTTCCGCAAGCAGGCCTCCATGGACGAGGGCGTCAAGAAGATCGCCGCCGTGCGCGAGCGCGTGGCCAAGGTCACGCTGAAGGACAAGTCGCGCGTCTTCAACACCGCGCGCATCGAGGCGCTGGAAGTCGACAACCTGATCGAGGTGGCGCAGGCCACCATGGTCTCGGCCGCCGCGCGCAAGGAGTGCCGAGGCGCGCACACGGTCGAGGACTACGAGCGCCCGTCCGACGACCCCGTCGCGCCGCTGGGCCGCGACGACGCCAACTGGATGAAGCACACGCTCTGGTACAGCCAGGACAACCGCCTGTCCTACAAGCCCGTCAAGCTCAAGCCGCTGACGGTCGAGTCCGTGCCTCCCAAGGTCCGTACCTTCTAAGAACATACCCAAGGTTTTCACGATGAAGCGCACATTCCAGATCTACCGCTACGACCCGGACAAGGACGCCAAGCCCTACATGCAGACCGTCGAGATCGAACTCGACGGCCACGAACGCATGCTGCTCGACGCCCTGATGAAGCTCAAGGCGCAGGATCCGACGCTGTCGTTCCGCCGCTCCTGCCGCGAAGGCGTCTGCGGCTCGGACGCGATGAACATCAACGGCAAGAACGGCCTCGCCTGCCTGACCAACATGCTCACGCTCAAGGGCACGATCGTGCTGAAGCCGCTGCCCGGCCTGCCGGTGATCCGCGACCTCATCGTGGACATGACGCAGTTCTTCAAGCAGTACAACTCGATCAAGCCGTATCTGCAGAACGACACGGTGCCGCCCGAAAAGGAGCGCCTGCAGTCCCCCGAAGAGCGCGACGAGCTCAACGGGCTCTACGAATGCATCCTGTGCGCGAGCTGCTCGACCAGCTGTCCGAGTTTCTGGTGGAACCCGGACAAGTTCGTCGGCCCGGCCGGCCTGCTGCAGGCCTACCGCTTCATCGCCGACAGCCGCGACGAGGCCACCGCCGAACGACTGGACAACCTCGAAGACCCGTACCGCCTGTTCCGCTGCCACACGATCATGAATTGCGTCGACGTGTGCCCGAAGAACCTGAACCCGACCAAGGCGATCGGCAAGATCAAGGAACTGATGGTGCGCCGCGCCATCTGAGCTTTTGAAAACCATGCAATCCGCCACCGACCTCCAGCAGCCGATCAGCGAACGTGCGCTGAGCAAGCTGAGATGGCGCTGCCGGCGCGGCTTGCTTGAGAACGACCTCTTCATCGCGCGCTTCTTCGAGCGGCATGAAGAAGGTCTGACCTGCGGGCAGGCGCAGGCACTGGAGACATTGATGGACCTGTCGGACAACGATCTGCTCGACCTGCTGCTTCGAAGAAAGGAACCCGAGCCCGAATGGGCCGGGGCCGACGTGATCGAACTCCTGCAGTTGATGCGCACCGACGGCGCGCAATCCCAATCTTCCTGAACACTCTTTGAAAGACACTCGCAATGAAAGCATCCGAGACCAAGGCCACCCTGTCGTTCAGCAACGGCGGACAGAACGTCGAGTTGCCGATCTACAAGGGCACCATGGGCCCCGACGTGATCGACATCCGCAAGCTCTACGCCCAGACCGGCATGTTCACCTACGACCCGGGCTTCATGTCGACGGCGTCGTGCGAGTCGGCCATCACCTACATCGACGGCGACAAGGGCGAACTGCTCTACCGCGGCTATCCGATCGAACAGCTCGCGACCAATTGCGACTTTCTCGAAACCTGCCACCTGCTGCTGTACGGCGAGCTGCCGAATACGACGCAGAAGACCGACTTCACCAAGCTCGTGACCAACCACACGATGGTCAACGAGCAGATGCAGTTCTTCCTGCGGGGCTTCCGCCGCGATGCGCATCCGATGGCCATCATGACCGGCCTGGTCGGCGCGCTGTCGGCCTTCTATCACGACAGCACGGACATCAACAATCCGAAGCACCGCGAGATCGCCGCGATCCGCCTGATCGCGAAGATGCCGACGCTGGTCGCCATGGCCTACAAGTACACGATCGGCCAGCCCTACATGTACCCGAAGAACGAACTCAGCTATGCGGGCAACTTCCTGCACATGATGTTCGCCACGCCCTGCGAGGAATACAAGGTGAGCCCGGTGCTCGAGCGCGCGCTCGACCGCATCTTCATCCTCCATGCCGATCATGAGCAGAACGCCTCGACCTCGACCGTGCGCTTGTGCGGCTCCTCGGGCACCAACCCCTTCGCAGCCATCGCGGCGGGCGTGGCCTGCCTCTGGGGTCCGGCCCACGGGGGCGCCAACGAAGCGGCGCTCAACATGCTCCACGACATTCAGAAGGCGGGCGGCGTCGACAAGATCGGCGAGTTCATCAAGCAGGTCAAGGACAAGAGCTCGAATGTCAAGCTGATGGGTTTCGGGCACCGCGTCTACAAGAACTACGATCCCCGCGCCAAGCTGATGCAGGAGACCTGCAAGGAAGTGCTGAACGAGCTTGGCCTCGAGAACGATCCGCTGTTCAAGCTTGCGATGGCGCTCGAGAAGATCGCACTCGAAGACGAATACTTCGTCTCGCGCAAGCTCTACCCGAACGTCGACTTCTACTCGGGCATCGTGCAGCGCGCGATCGGCATCCCGGTGCCGCTCTTCACCGCGATCTTCGCGCTCGCGCGCACCGTCGGCTGGATCGCCCAGCTCAACGAGATGATCGGCGACCCGGAGTACAAGATCGGTCGTCCGCGCCAGCTCTTCGAAGGCTCGCCCAAGCGCGACGTGCAGCCTATCGCGCAGCGCTGAGCCTCGTCTTCGCGCTCACCCCGGAAAGCTGCCCTCGGGCAGCTTTTTTGCGTCTTGGCTGACACGCAGTGCCGGCAAGGGGGGCATAGGCTGCAAGGCACCCAAACAGAAGGAGTTACGCCATGAAGAAACTTGCCGCACTGGTCGCCATCGCTTTCACCCTGTCCGTGCCGCTGGCCGGCTGCAATACCTGGAGAGGCGCGGGCCAGGACGTGCAGAAGGCCGGCGAGAAGATGGAAGACTCGAGCAAGAAGCGTCAATAGCGCCTTCTCGCCTCACCATCGCACTCTGGCAGCGATGCCATCGCGCATCGCGATGACTAACACGTAAAAACAGAGGGAAAATAGGGGCTTCCATCTCCAACCGAGATGCCGAAGCCCCGAAATGACCTCGTCCGAACGCAATTTCGCCCGCCGCATCGACCTCACGTCGTTGCAGCTGTTCGTGGCCGTCTGCGAGCTGGGCACTATCGGACGGGCGGCGGAGCGCGAATTCATCGCCGCCTCCGCCATCAGCAAGCGCTTGTCGGATCTCGAAGCCACGCTCGGCACTCCCCTGCTTTATCGCCATGCACGCGGCGTCGACCTGACGCCAGCGGGCGAGAGCCTTCTTCACCACGCACGCTCCGTGCTCTACAGCCTGGAGAAGATGCAGGGCGAGCTGAGCGAGTACGCCGACGGCATTCGCGGTCATGTTCGGGTGCACGCGAACATCTCGGCCATCGTGCAGTTTCTCCCCGAGGACCTCGGCGCCTTCACGCGCGAGCATGACGCGATCAAGATCGACCTGGAAGAACATCTCAGCAGCGAGGTGGTGCGCGCCGTGCACGAGGGAGCGGCCGACCTCGGCATCTGTCACGTACCGGAAGGCACGAGCGAACTGCAGAGCCTGCCGTACCGCCGCGATTCGCTGGTGCTGGTCGTGCCCGCAGGCCATCCGCTGGCGGCGCAGCGCGCAATTGATTTCGCGGACTCGCTGGATGTCGACCACGTCGGCCTGCATACCAACAGCTCGATCTACGTCGCGATGCACCAGGCCGCGCTGGCCGCCGATCGCACGATCAAGCTGCGCATCCACGTGACCGGCCTCGACGCCATGTGCCGAATGATCGAGAACGGCCTCGGCATCGGCGTGATGCCGCTGCGCGCCTTCGAACTGATGCAAGGCGGCATCGGCCGCGGCTTGACGAGCGTGGCGCTGAACGACGCCTGGGCGGCGCGCGAGATCCGCCTGGTCGCGCGCGATTTCTCGACGCTCCCGGTCGCGGCGCGCATGCTCGTCACGCACCTGCAGGCGCCGGCGGCGGCGCCCGACCAGCTGGCCGCATAAGACAATCACCCTCCCACGAAAGAGACCATCACATGGCACGCACGCTCTACGACAAGCTCTGGGACGAACACGTCGTCCACACCGAGGAAGACGGAACCTCGATCCTGTACATCGACCGCCACCTGGTCCACGAAGTGACCAGCCCACAGGCCTTCGAGGGGCTGCGCGAAACCGGCCGCAAGCTGTGGCGCATCAGCTCGGTGGTGGCCACGGCCGACCACAACACGCCGACCACGAACTGGGAGCGCGGCTACGACGGCATCGCCGACCCCGTCAGCCGCGAGCAGATCACCACACTGGACAGCAACATCAAGGAATTCGGCGCGGCTGCGTTCTTCCCCTTCCTGAGCAAGCGCCAGGGCATCGTGCACGTGATCGGCCCCGAGTCGGGCGCGACGCTGCCGGGCATGACGGTGGTGTGCGGCGATTCGCACACCTCCACGCACGGCGCCTTCGGCGCACTGGCGCACGGCATCGGCACCAGCGAGGTCGAGCACGTGATGGCGACCCAGACCTTGCTCGCCAAGAAGGCGAAGAACCTGCTCGTCAGGGTGGAGGGCAAGCTGGCGCCGGGCTGCACCGCCAAGGACATCGTGCTGGCGATCATCGGCAAGATCGGCACCGCCGGCGGTACCGGCTACACGATCGAATTCGCCGGCTCGGCGATCCGCGACCTCAGCATGGAAGGCCGCATGACGGTGTGCAACATGGCGATCGAGGCCGGGGCGCGCGCCGGACTGGTGGCGGTGGACGAGAAGACCATCGCCTACGTCAAGGGCCGCCCGCTCGCGCCCACGGGCGTCGAATGGGACCAGGCCGTTGCCTATTGGAAGACGCTGCACTCGGATGCCGATGCGCATTTCGACACCGTGGTCGAGCTCGACGCCGCGCAGATCAAGCCGCAGGTCACCTGGGGCACCTCGCCCGAGATGGTGGTGCCGGTGGACGGCCGCGTGCCCGATCCGGACAAGGAAAAGGATGCCAACAAGCGCGGCGCCATCGAGCGCGCGCTGACCTACATGGGCCTGGAGCCGAACAAGCCGATGAACGACATCCTGATCGACAAGGTGTTCATCGGCTCCTGCACCAACAGCCGCATCGAGGACATGCGCGAAGCCGCGGCCATGGTCAAGAAGCTGGGTCAGAAGGTCGCGAAGAACGTCAAGCTCGCAATGGTCGTTCCGGGCTCCGGCCTGGTGAAGGAACAGGCCGAGCGCGAAGGGCTGGACCAGATCTTCAAGGCCGCGGGCTTCGAATGGCGCGAGCCGGGCTGCTCGATGTGCCTGGCGATGAACGCCGACCGGCTCGAGCCCGGCGAACGCTGCGCCTCCACCAGCAACCGCAACTTCGAAGGCCGGCAGGGCGCCGGCGGCCGCACCCACCTGGTGAGCCCGGCCATGGCCGCCGCCGCCGCGGTGCACGGCCATTTCGTCGACGTCCGCCAATTCGCCTGAAGGAGCCACACACCATGCAGAAATTCACCGTGCACAAGGGCCTCGTGGCGCCGATGGACCGCGAGAACGTCGACACCGACGCCATCATTCCCAAACAGTTCCTGAAGTCGATCAGGAAAACCGGTTTCGGCCCCAACCTGTTCGACGCCTGGCGCTACCTCGATCCGGGCGAGCCCGGCCAGGACCCGAAGTCGCGCAAGCCGAACCCCGACTTCGTGCTGAACCAGCCGCGCTACGCGGGCGCCTCGATCCTGCTCGCGCGCCAGAACTTCGGCTGCGGCTCGTCGCGCGAGCACGCGCCCTGGGCCCTCGACCAGTACGGCTTCCGCGCCATCATCGCGCCCAGCTATGCCGACATCTTCTTCAACAACAGCTTCAAGAACGGCCTGCTGCCGATCGTTCTGAGCGAGTCGCAGGTCGCCCAGCTCTTCGACGAGACCTTCGCCTTTCCAGGCTACAGCCTCACCGTCGACCTCGAGCGGCAAGTGATCGTCAAGCCCGACGGCAGCGAGCTGCCCTTCGAGGTCCAGGCCTTCCGCAAGTACTGCCTGATCAACGGCCTGGACGACATCGGCCTGACGCTGCGTCACAAGGACAAGATCGAGGCCTTCGAGGCCGAGCGCCTGGCGCAGAAGCCCTGGCTCAGCCACCAGTTGATCGCCTGACCCCTTCCACTTCTTCAGAACACCTTCATGAAAATCGCAGTCCTTCCCGGTGACGGCATCGGCACCGAAATCGTCGCCGAAGCCATCCGCGTGCTCGACACGCTCGACCTCTCCTTCGAGATGGAATCGGCCCTGGTCGGCGGTGCAGCCTACGAGGCCCACGGCCACCCGCTGCCCGAGGCCACGCTCAAGCTCGCCAAGGAGGCCGATGCCGTGTTGTTCGGCGCCGTGGGCGACTGGAAGTACGACAGGCTGGAGCGTTCGCTGCGGCCCGAGCAGGCCATCCTCGGCCTGCGCAAGAATCTCGGCCTGTTCGCCAACTTCCGCCCGGCGATCTGCTACGAGCAGCTGGTCGGCGCCTCGAGCCTGAAGCCCGAACTGATCGCGGGCCTCGACATCCTGATCATCCGCGAGCTGACGGGCGACATCTATTTCGGCCAGCCGCGCGGTCGCCGCACCGCCGTCGACGGCCACTTCCCCGGCGCCGAGGAGGCCTTCGACACCATGCGCTATTCGCGCCCCGAGGTCGAGCGCATCGCCCACGTCGCCTTCCAGGCGGCACGCAAGCGCAGCAAGCGGGTGACCAGCGTCGACAAGGCCAACGTGCTCGAAACCTTCCAGTTCTGGAAGGACGTCGTGACCGAGGTCGGCAAGGAATACCCCGACGTCGAACTCGATCACATGTACGTCGACAACGCCGCGATGCAGCTAGTCAAGGCGCCCAAGAAATTCGACGTGGTCGTCACCGGCAACATGTTCGGCGACATCCTGTCCGACGAAGCCGCCATGCTGACGGGCTCGATCGGCATGCTGCCCTCGGCCTCGCTCAACGCCGGCAATCAGGGCCTGTACGAGCCCAGCCACGGCAGCGCGCCCGACATTGCAGGCAAAGGGGTTGCCAATCCTTTGGCTACAATCCTGTCCGCTGCCATGATGCTCCGCTTTTCCCTAAACCAACCCGAGGCTGCCGACCGAATCGAGTCGGCCGTCAAGCACGTGCTGGCGCAGGGTTTGCGTACGGCAGACATCTGGTCCGCGGGCACGACCAAGGTCGGCACCCGCGAAATGGGCGACGCCGTGGTGGCAGCCATCACCAAAAAGACGATTACCGGCTAACCGCAGCCTGCTTCGTCACGCCCTCCCCCGGCTCTGACGAGCCGGGCGCAAAGAAAAGACAGCTTTCTTTTTTTCACAAGGGCAAATTGAAATGGCGAACGCAACTCAACCTCTGGTCGGCCTCGTGGGCTGGCGCGGCATGGTCGGCTCGGTCCTCATGGACCGCATGCAGGCCGAAGGCGACTTCGGACTGATCGAGCCGCTTTTCTTCTCCACCTCCAACACCGGCGGCAAGGCCCCGGCGACGGCGAAGAACGAGACCACGCTGAAGGACGCGCACGACATCGAAGCACTCCGGAAGTGCGACATCGTCATCACCGCACAGGGCGGCGACTACACCAGCGCGGTCTTTCCCAAGCTGCGCGCCGCGGGCTGGAGCGGCCACTGGATCGACGCCGCCTCCACCCTGCGCATGAACGAGGACGCGGTCATCGTGCTCGATCCGGTCAACCTGCCGGTGATCCAGAACGCGCTCGCCAAGGGAGGCAAGAACTGGATCGGCGGCAACTGCACCGTGAGCTGCATGCTGATGGGCGTCGGCGCCCTCTACAAGGCCGGCCTGGTCGAGTGGATGACCAGCATGACCTACCAGGCCGCCTCGGGCGGCGGCGCGCAGCACATGCGCGAGCTGCTCACGCAGTTCGGCTCGATCAACGGCGAAGTGCGTGCGCTCCTGGACGATCCGAAGTCAGCGATCCTCGAGATCGACCGCAAGGTGCTGGCCAAGCAGCAGTCGCTGAGCGCGGCCGAAACGGCCAATTTCGGCGCACCGCTCGGCGGCAGCCTGATCCCGTGGATCGACAAGGATCTCGGCGACGGCATCAGCAAGGAAGAGTGGAAGGCCGGCGCCGAAACCAACAAGATCCTCGGCCAGGGCGCAGGCTTCGGAACCGCAGCGACACCGGTCGACGGCTTCTGCGTGCGCATCGGCGCGATGCGCTGTCACAGCCAGGCGCTGACATTCAAGCTCAAGAAGGATGTGCCGGTCGCCGATATCGAAGCACTGATCGCAGCCGACAACGACTGGGTCAAGGTCGTGCCGAACAACCGCGAAGCCACGCTCAAGGACCTGACGCCGGTGGCGGTGACGGGCACGATGAGCATTCCAGTGGGCCGGGTGCGCAAGCTCGCCATGGGCCCCGAGTACGTCGGCGCCTTTACCATCGGCGACCAGCTGCTCTGGGGTGCGGCGGAGCCGCTCCGGCGCATGCTGCGCATCCTGCTGGAGGCCTGAAGCGATGTCGGGCGCCCTTCCGGACGCCCGACGTTGCGGTGCCGCAACGCAGAATGCGCTCCGAAGTTGGCGCGCACTGGGTAGATAAGGCCTGTCGCCTTGTCAGTGCGGGGTGTTGATGTTAACGTCCTCTTACACTTTTGGGCCGCGCTGCCCCCTACCAGCATGACACGACATCCGTTGCCTGCGGCCCGCCTCCCGGCCACTTGCCCGACTCCGACGATTTCAGGTCGGTGTCAGCTCTCACTTCTCAGTGCCGCCGTGGCCTTGGCCCTGGGCGCGTTCAGCACCGATGCGGCCGCGCTTGCGCTCGGACGGCTCAATGTGCAATCGGCCTTGGGCGAACCCCTCAGGGCCGAAATCGAGGTCACCGAGATCACGCCGGCCGAGGCTGACGGCCTGAAGGTCAACATCGCCTCGGCCGACGCGTTCAACGCCGCCGGCGTGCCCTACAACGCCGCCCTGGCAGACGTGCGAACCAGTCTGCAGCGGCGCGCCGATGGCCGCTACGTGGTGAGGCTCAGCAGCAATCGCATGCTCAGCGAGCCTTTCATCGACCTGCTGCTCGAAGCGACCTGGAATTCCGGCCGCGTCGTGCGCGACTACACGGTGCTGCTCGACCCACCGAAGAGCCGGACTGCAACGGCGGCCGCACCGATCGCACCGCAGATCAGCGCGCCTTCCCAGCGCACGGCTCCCGCCGTCGTGCAAGCCCCGGCGCGCCGCGAACGCGCCGCGCCCGCGGCAGCAGCAGCGGCCCCCGCACCTCCGACGCAAGCCGACAGCACGGTGCGCACCGGCAGCGGCGACCAGCAAGTGACGGTGCAGCCCGGCGATACCGCCAGCAGGATCGCCGGCGCGTACAAATCGGCCGACGTTTCGCTCGACCAGATGCTGGTGGCGCTGCTGCGCGCAAATCCCGATGCTTTCATCGGCGGCAATGTCAACCGCATCAAGGCAGGCGCCGTGCTCGATGTGCCGAGCGCAGCGCAAGCCGGCGCCGTGCCGGCTCCCGAAGCCCGGCGTACTGTGACCGCGCAAAGCCGCGATTTCGGCGAGTACCGCCGCCGCCTGGCCGAAAACGCACCCGCTTCGCGCGTCGCCGACGCCGACCGCCAGGCCTCGGGCAAGCTGCAGGCCAACGTCGAGGATCGCAACGCCGCCAACGCGGCCGCCGACAAGCTCAAGATCACCCAAGGCGGCGCGGTCGCCGGCCGGCAGACCGAAGAACAGCTGGCCAAGGCCCGTCAGGCCCAGGAAAGCAGCACGCGCGTCGCCGAGCTGTCCAAGAACATCAGCGAGCTGAACAAGCTGCAGGCCGCGAGCGGATCGCCTGCAACGGCGGGCAGCGCCGCGCCGGCCGCGGCACCCGCACCTTCGGCGGCAGCGCCGGCGGCGGCCCCGCCCGCGACGGGCGAGACCCCGGCTCCCGCGGCGGCAGCGCCTGCAGCCAGCCCGGCGATCCCCGCTCTTCCGGCCGCTGTTGCGCCTGCCGCAACGGCCCCGGCCGAAGCCCCGGCAACGCCTCCGGTCGCCACCGCTACGCCGCCCGAGGCTGCCGCATCTGCAGCAGCAGCGCCGGCACCGGTGCCCGCTCCTGCAGCAGCAGCCAAGCCCGCGCCGACCGCGCCTGCACCCGCAGCCGTGGAACGCAGCTTCTTCGACGAACTGCTAGACAACCCCATCATGCTCGGCGCAGCAGCGCTGGTCGCGCTCCTGGTCGGCTTCCTGCTCTACCGCGTGCTCGGCCGCAAGCGTCGCGATGCCAACGACAGCGTGTTCCTCGAAAGCCGTATTCCCAAGGACTCCTTCTTCGGCGCCAGCGGCGGCGAGTCGGTGGACACCAAGAACCGCGGCAATTCGGTCGTTTCCTCGCTGTCGTACTCGCCGAGCCAGCTCGATGCCGGCGATGTCGATCCGGTGGCCGAAGCGGACGTCTACCTGGCCTATGGCCGCGATCTGCAGGCCGAGGAGATCCTGCGCGAAGCGCTGCGCGTCAACCCCGAGCGCACTGCCATCCATCTGAAGCTGCTCGAAATCCACGCCAAGCGGCGCGACCTGCGCGCCTACGAAGCGCTGGCCTCGGACGTGCACAAGCTGACCGGCGGCACCGGCGCCGACTGGAACCGCGTAGTCGAACTCGGCAAGGACCTGGATCCGGGCAACCCGCTGTACGAATCGGGTGGCCGCAGCGTCTCGACAGCAGAAACGGCCGCCTTTGCCGGCACGCTGGCTGCGGCAGCCGCCACGCCGGCCCCGGCCGCTGCTGTGCCGGCGCCGAGCCCGGTGGCAAAACCCGTTGTCGCCGCTGCACCGCCGCCAGCCTTCGTGCCCTCCGTCGCGCCGCTCGATTTCGACCTCGACTTGAGCAAGCCGCCGGCACCTGCGCCGGTTGCTGCGGCCCCGGTCAACGCCACCCTTCCGGCCGCGCGCAACGGCGCTGAGAATGCCGCAGCCCCGTCGCTGATCAAGTACAGCGCACCTCTCGCTTCGAGCGCCAAGATCGATCTCAACAACGACTTCGACACCGCGCCGGGCGCGCTGGAGCCGAACATGGCACGTGCGCCGCTGAACTCCGAGGAAGAGTTCACGCAGCCCGCGACCCTGCGCGCCGGTCTGCCCGGCGACTCCGGCTTCATCGAGTTCGACATGAGTTCGATGGCCGGCCTGTCGGGCCGCAACCCCGCCGACACCGAGCGCGGCCGCCTGGAGCCGGTGGAGGACAGCGGCGAAAGCCCGCACGCCATCAAGCTTTCGCTGGCGCGCGAACTGAAGGCGCTGGGCGATGTCGAAGGCGCCCGCTCGCTAGTCGAGGAAGTGGCTTCCGAAGGCTCAGGCGAGGTCAAGGCCGAAGCCAAGCAACTGCTCGGCCAGTTGCGCTGAACGGCCGTGCGGCCGCCGATCCCGCTGTGAGGCTGGCCCTCGGCATCCGCTACAACGGTCAAGCCTACGAAGGCTGGCAGAGCCAGCCTTCGGGCCGTACCGTCCAGGACAAGCTGGAGGCCGCGCTCGGCCGCTTCGCCGCCCAGCCCATCTCAACCCTCTGCGCGGGGCGAACCGATGCCGGTGTCCATGCCCTGATGCAGGTGGTGCACTTCGACACCTCCGTCGAGCGCGCACCCTTCTCCTGGGTGCGGGGCACCAACCGCTTTCTTCCCGACGACATAGCGGTCCAATGGGCGCAGCCGGTGCCAGACCAATTCCACTGCCGGGCCAGCGCGCTCGCCCGGCGCTACCTGTACGTGCTGTCGCAGTCGCCGGTGCGCCCGAGCCTGGATGCGGGCCGCGTGGGCTGGTCCATGTACGAACTCGACGGCGATGCGATGCGTGCCGCGGCCGCGATGCTGGTGGGCCGGCACGACTTCAGCTCCTTCCGCGCCTCGGCCTGCCAGGCGCGTTCACCGGTCAAGGATTTGCGGCGCATCGAGATCACGCGGCATGGCGACGCCGATCGCTGCCGCTGGCACTTCGAGTTCGAAGCCGACGCCTTCCTGCACCACATGATCCGCAACATCATGGGCAGCCTGGTGCGCATCGGCCGCGGCGACGCGCCTGCGGAATGGATGCGCGAAGTGCTGGAGGCGCGCAGCCGCGTGGTGGCCGCCCCGACCTTCTCGCCGAACGGCCTTTACTTCCTGGGGCCGCTCTACGCCGCCGGCTGGGGGCTTCCGCCCGAGGCCACGATGCCGGCCACCGGTGCTGCGTATGATGGCCCGCCATGAATTCCGCCCCTTCCCTCGCGCGCACGCGAATCAAGATCTGCGGGCTGACGCGCGAGCAGGACGTGGATGCCGCGGTCGATGCCGGGGCAGACGCGGTGGGCTTCGTGCTCTATCCCGCCAGCCCCCGCGCGGTGACCGCGGAACGCGCCGGCCAACTGGCTGCTCGGCTGCCGCCCTTCGTCACGCCGGTGCTGCTTTTCGTCAACGAGCTCGTGGCCCAAGCCGCAGCCTCGCTGGCCGGCGTCCCCGGTTCCATGGCCCAGTTCCACGGTGACGAGACGCCCCACCAATGCTGGGAAGCCAGCGGCCGCGGCGCCCATCGCTTCGTGCGCGCGGCCCGCATTCCGCTGGGCGCGGCCGGAGCGGGCTTCGACCTCGTAAAATACGCGTCCGATTACTCCCGCGCCCACGCCATCCTGCTCGACGCCCACGTCGAAGCCTATGGCGGTGGCGGCAAGGCTTTCGATTGGTCACTTCTTCCACCCGTCGTCGACGCTCACCTCGTCTTGAGTGGTGGGCTCACACCTGCAAACGTGGGCGATGGCATTCGCCGTTTGCGAACGGCAGCGAAGTCGCTGTCCGTTGACGTGAGCTCCGGCGTCGAAGCCTCCAAGGGCATCAAGGACGCCGTGAAGATCCGCGAATTCGTGGCCGCCGTGCGTGCGGCCGATGCCCTCAGCTAGCTGGCTGCCCTCGATCGAAGGAGGCAGCCGGCCCCACCGATCGAGACCATGAACACCTACCAGCAACCCGACGCCAGCGGCCATTTCGGCATCTACGGCGGCACCTTCGCCAGCGAAACGCTGACCCACGCGATCAACGAATTGCGCGACGCCTACGCGAAGTACAAGGACGATCCGCAGTTCCAGGCCGAGTTCCACCACGAACTCACGCACTTCGTGGGCCGGCCCTCGCCGATCTACCACGCCGCGCGCACCAGCCGCGAGATGGGCGGCGCACAAATCTATCTGAAGCGCGAAGACCTGAACCACACCGGCGCGCACAAGGTCAACAACACCATCGGCCAGGCGATGCTCGCCAAGCGCATGGGCAAGCCGCGCGTGATCGCCGAGACCGGCGCCGGCCAGCACGGCGTAGCCACTGCCACCATCTGCGCCCGCTACGGGCTGGAGTGCGTGGTCTACATGGGCAGCCAGGACGTGAAGCGCCAAAGCCCCAACGTCTACCGCATGAACCTGCTGGGCGCGACCGTGGTGCCGGTGGAATCGGGCAGCAAGACCCTGAAGGATGCGCTCAATGAAGCAATGCGCGACTGGGTCACCAACGTCGAGAACACCTTCTACATCATCGGCACCGTCGCCGGGCCGCACCCCTATCCGACCATGGTGCGCGACTTCCAGAGCGTGATCGGCACCGAGTGCATCGAGCAGATGCCCGCCATGCTGGCGGCCCAGGGCATCACCGGCGAGGCCGAGGGCCGGCAGCCCGACGTGGTGGTCGCCTGCGTGGGCGGCGGCAGCAACGCCATTGGCATCTTCCATCCCTACATACCCTTCGCGGACACGCGCCTCGTCGGGGTGGAAGCGGCGGGCGAAGGCTTGGACAGCGGCAAGCACGCGGCCTCGATCCTGCGCGGCAGCCCCGGCGTGCTGCACGGCAACCGCACCTACCTGCTGCAGAACGAGGACGGGCAGGTCACCGAGACCCACAGCATCAGCGCGGGCCTCGACTATCCCGGCGTCGGTCCCGAGCACGCCTACTTGGCCGACATCGGCCGCGCCGAGTACGTGGGCGTCACCGACGCCGAGGCGCTCGAAGCCTTCCACTACCTGTGCCGCACCGAAGGCATCATTCCCGCGCTCGAATCGAGCCATGCTTTCGCCTACGCGATGAAGCTCGCGAAGATCATGCGCCCCGACCAATCGATCCTGGTCAATCTCTCGGGCCGCGGCGACAAGGACATCGGCACGGTGGCCGACCTCTCAGGCGTCGATTTCTACGACCGGCCGTCGATGCGCGGCTTGAGCGTGAAGGGAGGCCGCGCATGAGCCGCCGGGCCGCTCCCAAGGCGAATACCGCAGCGCGCAGCGCGGAGGTTTCTCAATGAGCCGCATCGCCGCCACCTTCGAGACACTGAAAAAAGACGGCCGCAGGGCGCTGATTCCCTACGTTACCGCCGGATTCCCCTTCGCCGACATCACGCCCGCGCTCATGCACGGCATGGTCGAAGCAGGGGCCGACGTGATCGAGCTCGGCGTGCCGTTCTCCGATCCGATGGCCGACGGCCCCGTGATCCAGGCGGCCGGCGAAGCCGCGCTGGCGCTGGGCATCGGCATGAAGCAGGTGCTGGCCATGGTCGCCGACTTCCGGCAGAAGAACGAGGCCACGCCGGTGGTTCTGATGGGCTACGCCAATCCGGTCGAGCGCTACGACGGCGTGCACGGCAAGGGCAGCTTCATCCGCGATGCGGCGGCCGCCGGGGTGGACGGCCTGTTGGTGGTCGACTACCCGCCCGAGGAATGCGAAGACTTCGCCGCCGAGCTCCGGGCGCACGGCATCGACCTCATCTTCCTGCTGGCCCCGACAAGCACTGGCGAGCGCATGGCACAGGTCGGACGCATCGCCACCGGCTACGTCTACTACGTCTCGCTCAAGGGCGTGACCGGCGCCGGCCACCTCGACACGGAAGCGGTCGGAAGGATGATTCCGCGCATCCGGGATCACGTGAAACTGCCGGTGGGCGTGGGCTTCGGCATCCGCGATGCGCGCAGCGCACAGGCGGTCGGATCCACGGCCGACGCGGTCGTGATCGGCACCCGCATCATCCAGCTGATCGAGGGCCAGCCGCGCGACCAGGTGGTGCCGCTGGTGCGCGAATTCCTCGCCGAGATCCGCCAGGCCCTCGATGCCTTGCCGGCCGCCACGCCTAAGAACGCGGCTGGCCGATAATCGCAGGCTGGCCCTCACCCCCTCCCCTCTCCCGCGGGCGGGAGAGGGGAGCTACTTGTCGCGAAGGCTTCCTTCGCGAGAACTTCGAACTGGAGCCCCCATGAGTTGGCTTGAGAAACTGCTTCCCCCCAAGATCGCGCCCACCGACCCGAGCGAGCGCCGCCAGATGCCCGAAGGGCTCTGGATCAAGTGCCCCAGCTGCGAGACCGTTCTCTACAAGACGGACCTCGAGCACAACCAGAACGTGTGCCCAAGCTGCGGCCACCACCACCGCATCGGCGCGCGCGCGCGGCTCGATGCCTTTCTGGACTCCGAAGGCCGCTACGAAGTGGGCCAGGAAGTGCTGCCGGTCGACGCTCTCAAGTTCAAGGACAGCCGCAAATACCCCGAGCGGCTCAAGGAAGCGCTGGAGAACACCGGCGAGACCGACGCGCTGGTGGTCATGGGCGGCTCGGTGCACAGCATCAACGTGGTGGTCGCCTGCTTCGAGTTCGACTTCATGGGCGGCAGCATGGGCAGCGTGGTCGGCGAGCGCTTCGTGCGCGGCGTCGAGACCGCGATCGAGCAGAAGGTGCCTTTCATCTGCTTCACCGCCACCGGCGGAGCGCGCATGCAGGAGGGCCTGCTTTCGCTGATGCAGATGGCCAAGACCAACGCCGCGCTCACGCGCCTGGCCAAGAAAGGCCTGCCCTACATCAGCGTGCTGACCGATCCGACGATGGGCGGCGTGAGCGCCGGCTTCGCCTTCGTGGGGGATGTCGTGATCGCCGAGCCCAAGGCGCTGATCGGCTTCGCCGGACCGCGCGTGATCGAGTCGACTGTGCGGGTGACCTTGCCTGAAGGCTTCCAGCGCGCCGAGTTCCTGCAAACCAAGGGCGCGATCGACTTCATTTGCGACCGCCGCGAGCTGCGCAAGACGGTGGCGAGCACGCTTGCGATGCTGCTGCGCCAACCGGCCGACGCGGTGATCTGAAGCAGCGCGGCCTAACGGCCGAGGCCGAAGGCCGTGGCCATCAGGCTGCCGAGCACGATCGCTCCAATCTGCAGCAGGACGACGGCGGCGAGCGGCGACAGGTCGACACCGCCCACCAGCGGAATGAAACGCCGCAGCGGCCGCACCAGCGGTTCGGCCAGCCGCCCGATCAGATCCTGCAGCATCGACGATGCATTCGGCACCCAGGACAGCACCACGTAGACGATCAGCAAGGCGGTGAGGCCCGAGATGGCCAGCTGTAGCAGGCCGATGAGCGACACCAGCGGGAGGATCGCCCAGCGGCCCAGGCTGCCCATCAGCATCCAGAGCAGCAGGAATTTGGCCATTACCAACAGCCAGGCGGCTATGGCGCTCGCCAGGTCCCAGCGCTTGACCGACGGCACGATGCGCCGCAGGGGCAGCACGATCCAGTCGGTGACGGCGAACACGAAACGCCCCAGCGGATTGCCGAATGGCACCCGGTGGTACTGCATGTAGAGACGCAGCAGGCAAGCGCCGCCGAGGAGGCCGACGATCACGTCGAGCAGGAACGAGGGAATCTGGTAGAGCATGGCGCGCGGTCGTAGACGGAATGCGATGATAGCCATGCAAGGTTCATCGATGACGACTCAACCCCTTCTGCATTCCCTTCCCCTGTTCCCGCTCGGCACAGTGCTCTTTCCCGGCGGCCTCCTGCCGTTGCGCATCTTCGAGGTGCGCTACCTCGACATGATCGGCAAGTGCCACAAGGCAGGCGCCCCCTTCGGCGTGGTCAGCCTCACGCAGGGCTCGGAGGTCCGCAGGGCGGGTGCGCAAGCCGAAAGCTTCGCCGCGCTCGGCACGCTCGCCGTGATCCGCGAGTTCGACGCACCCCAGGCGGGCTTGATGCAGATCGAATGCGTGGGCACGCACCGCTTTCGCGTGCGTTCCAGCGAACTCCACAAGCACGGGCTGTGGACGGCCGATGTCGAGGCGGTGTCCGATGACGTCGCGCTTGCAGTCCCCGAGGATCTGCAGCCGACGGCCGAAGCGCTGCGCCGCCTGGTCCAGACGCTGGAAGAGCGGCGCGGCATCGAGGGCAACGAGAACGTCCGGCTGCCGATCACGCCGCCTTACCGCTTCGACGATTGCGGCTGGGTGGCCAACCGCTGGTGCGAGCTGCTGCCGGTGCAGTCGGAGCTCAAGCAGCGCCTGATGGAGCTCGACAGCCCGCTCATGCGGCTAGAACTGGTGAGCGACCTGCTGGCGCGCACCGGCATTACCAAGTAGTCCGCTCTTTATTCCGTAGCGCGAGGGCAAGGGTCGGCCGGCTAAAATGGCGGGTTGCGCGCGCGACCGCCTGCGCCCCTCTTCCTCTCCCATGTCAGACGCTTCGACCTCCCCCATTCCCACCCCTGCCGCCGACGACAACCAGCTCATCGCCGAACGGCGCGAAAAGCTGAAGGCGCTGCGTGCCGCGCAGGCCGAAGGCAAAGGGGTCGCATTCCCGAACGACTTCAAGCCCGCCGATCGCGCAGCGGCGCTCGTTGCAACGCACGGCGAAACGGCTGCCGAGCTGCTCGAAGCGAATCCGATCGCGGTCAGCGTGGCCGGCCGCATGATGCTCAAGCGGGTGATGGGCAAGGCCAGCTTCGCGACCGTGCAGGATGCAACCGGCCGCATCCAGCTCTACATCACGCGCGACGCCGTCGGCGAGGAGTCCTACGCCGAATTCAAGCACTGGGACCTGGGCGACATCGTCGGCGCCGAGGGCTCGGCCTTCAAGACCCGCACCGGCGAGCTCTCGGTCAAGGTCACGAAGCTGCGCCTTTTGACGAAGAGCCTGCGCCCGCTGCCCGACAAGTTCCACGGCATGGCCGACCAGGAGCAGAAGTACCGCCAGCGCTATGTCGACCTGATCACCGACGAGTCGGCACGCGAGCGCTTCGCGGCGCGCAGCCGTGCCGTGAGCGCGCTGCGCGAATTCATGGTGGTCAACGACTTCCTCGAGGTCGAGACGCCGATGCTGCACCCGATCCCGGGCGGCGCCAACGCCAAGCCCTTCAAGACGCACCATAACGCGCTCGACCAGGAGATGTTCCTGCGCATCGCGCCCGAGCTCTACCTGAAGCGGCTGATCGTCGGCGGCTTCGAGCGCGTGTTCGAGATCAACCGGAGCTACCGCAACGAGGGCATCTCGGTGCGGCACAACCCCGAGTTCACGATGATGGAGTTCTACGCGGCCTACTGGAACTACCGCGACCTGATGGACTTCACCGAGACGCTGATCCGCACGATCGCCCGGAAGACTGTGGGCAAGCTCGAGCTCGAGTACCAGGGCAAGGCGGTCGACCTGAGCCCGCCCTTCGAACGGCTCACCATCCGCGAGGCGATCCACAAGCACACCGATGCCGGCGCGAACGCCGACGATGCAGCCTGGCTCGTCAACGCGCTGCGCAAGCTCGGCCTCACCGAAGAAAAGGACAAGCTCACGCAGCGCAGCCTGGCGAGCCTGCAGGTGATGTTCTTCGAGGAGACGGTGGAAGAAAAGCTCTGGCAGCCGACCTTCATCATGGAGCACCCGACCGAGATCTCGCCGCTGGCGCGCGCCAACGACGAGCGCCCAGAGGTCACTGAGCGCTTCGAGCTCTACATCACGGGCCGCGAGTTCGGCAACGGCTTCAGCGAGCTCAACGATGCCGAAGACCAGGCCGCACGCTTCAATGCGCAGGTCACGGCCAAGGACAGCGGCGACGACGAGGCTATGTTCTACGACCACGACTTCGTCCGCGCGCTGGAATATGGAATGCCGCCCACCGGCGGCTGCGGCATCGGCATCGATCGCCTGATGATGTTGCTGACCGACTCGCCGAGCATCCGCGACGTGATCCTGTTTCCTGCCTTGCGCCGGGAATCTTGAAGACGCCCGCTCCAGCCATCGGCATCGATTTCGGCACGTCCAATTCCGCGGTCGCCTGCGTGGCGGGAAGCGGACTTGCCAGCATGCTGCCGCTGGAAGGGTCGGCGACGACGATTCCGACGGCCGTCTTCTTCAATTCCGAAGACCGCAGCACGCATTTCGGGCGCGAGGCGATTTCGCTCTACCTCGCCGGCACCGAAGGCCGGCTGATGCGATCGCTCAAGAGCCTGCTCGGCAGCTCGCTGATGCAGGACCAGACCGAGATCGACAACCAGCGGGTCAGTTTCGAGGACATCATCGCCCTCTTCCTGTCGGAGCTTGCGACGCGCACCCAAGGGCAAATCGGCGTCGAGCCCGCACGGGTCGTGATCGGCCGCCCGGTGCATTTCGTCGATGACGATGCGGTGCGCGACCGCGAGGCGGAGGCCACGCTGCGCCGAGCCGCGCAAAGCGCCGGCCTGGGCGAAGTCAGCTTCCAGTACGAACCGATCGCCGCAGCCTTCGACTACGAAAGGCGCGTCACGCGCGAGTCGCTGGTGCTGATCGTCGACCTCGGCGGCGGCACCTCCGATTTCACGGTCGTTCGCCTCGGTCCCGAACGCATGGGAAACGCGGACCGTTCACGCGATGTGCTGGCCACCGCCGGCGTGCACATCGGCGGCACCGACTTCGATCAGCGGCTCAGCGTCGAATGCGTGATGCCGCATTTCGGTTTCCGGCACATCGGCCCGCAAGGCCGCGAAGTTCCGAGCAAGACCTTCTTCGAACTGTCGTCCTGGCACCTGATCAACTGGCTCTATGCGCCGAAGGCGATCCGGCAGGTTCAAGAATTGCGCGTCAACTACCTCGATCCACGACTGCACGACCGGCTCATGAACGTGCTTGTCGACCGGCAGGGACACCGCATCGCCAGCGAGGTGGAGGAAGCCAAGATCCGGATGTCCGCGACCAACGAGGTCGTGGCCATCGACCTGTCTTTCGCGGACGCAGACCTGCGTGCTGCACTCACGGCGAACGACATGGCCCGGCACCTCTTGGCGCTGCTCGACAGCGTGGTTTCCTGCGCGCGCGAATGCTTGCGGCGCAGCGGCACAACGGGCGGCATGCTCGACGCCATCTACCTGACGGGCGGCTCCTCGGCGCTGAGCCCGTTCCAAAGTGCGCTGCGCCGCGCGTTTCCCGGCACGAAGATCATCGAAGGCGATCTGTTCGGTGGCGTGGCCGCCGGCCTGGCCTACGCCGCTGCATGAAATACCTTTCCGCCTATCCAGCGGATCTGCGCGCCCAGGTCGAGCATCTCATGGCACAGGGCAAGCTTGGCGACTTGCTGCTGAAGCGCTACGGCAGCGTGCACGATATCCGCACCGACCGCGCGCTCTACGACTACGTGAGCGGCCTCAAGAACGAGTTTCTGCGCAATGCCGAGCCGCTGTCCAAGGTGGCTTTCGACAACAAGCTGCACGTGATTCGCAACGCGCTCGGCACCCACACGACCATCTCGCGCGTGCAGGGCAGCAAGCTCAAGGCAAAGCGCGAGATCCGGGTTGCGAGCCTGTTCAAGGAGGTGCCGATCGAATGGCTGCGCATGATCGTCGTGCACGAGCTGGCGCACCTGAAGGAGCGCGAGCACGACAAGGCCTTCTATCAGCTCTGCGCCCACATGGAGCCGGACTATCACCAGCTCGAGTTCGACCTGCGCCTGTATCTGACGCACCTCGAAAGCGGCGGCCAGCGGCTCTGGTCGCCCGAAGTCTAGGGACGCGGAAGCATCGCGGCAGCGCGTCGGTAGGCCGGCGACTGCATGAGCGCGTCCCAATCGAGCGCCGGTGCACACGGCAGCAGGCTGCGCCGGCGCGTCTCGCTGGCGGCATCCGGCTTCCAGCGGCCGCTGCGCCGGCCGGCGGCGAGGCCATCGAGCACTTCGTCGAGCACCGTGCTCTCGCCCACGCTCTGATTGCACAGCAGCGCGAGGTCGCAGCCGGCCTCCAGCGCAGCGAGCGCCGCGTCGGTGTAGCCCAGCATCTCGCCCTCGATGCGGCGTGCCGCCTCCATGCTGAGGTCGTCGCTGAACACGGCGCCATCGAAACCCAGCTTGCCGCGCAGGATCTGCTGCAGCCATTTCGCCGAAAAACCTGCGGGCCGGCCATCGACCTTGGGGTAGATCACGTGCGCCGGCATCACCGCCGAGAGTGTGCCGCCCAGCCAGTCGTAGGGACGCGCATCGTCCGCCAGGATGGCCTTGAGGCTGCGCCGGTCCACGGGAATCGCGACGTGCGAATCGGCCTTGACGAAACCATGGCCGGGGAAATGCTTTCCGCAGTTGGCCATGCCAGCTTGCAAAAGTCCGTGGGCCAGGCTGCGCGCCAGCAGCGCGACGACGCGCGGATCGCGATGGAAGCTGCGATCCCCGATCACGCTGCTTTCACCGTAGTCCAGATCGAGCACAGGCGTGAAACTGAAGTCGATGCCGCAGGCGCGGAGTTCGGCCGCAAGCACATGGCCGCAGGCCACCGCAACCTGCGCCGCGCGCAGGGGTTCTCCCATCCACAGCTCGCCCAGCATGCGCATGGACGGAAGCCGCGTGAAGCCGTCGCTGCGAAAACGCTGCACGCGGCCGCCCTCGTGATCGACGCAAATGAGGATGTCGGGCCGCAGCGCCTTGATCTCGGCATTGAGCGCGCTCATCTGCGCGCGGTCCTGCCAGTTGCGCGCGAAATGAATCACGCCACCCACCAATGGATCTGAAAGACGGCGCCGATCGGCCGCGTTCAATCCAGTGCCCGCGACGTCGATGATCAACGGGGCATGCAATGCGTTCTTGTCTGTCATTCTTTGCGTTCGACCACGACGAAGCTCGCCGCGTAGTCGGTCTCGTCGGTCACGGTCACGTGCGCCGTCAGGTGCTCGGCCTCGAACCAAGCCTTCAGCGCGCCATGAAGCACGATCACGGGTTTGCCGCTGCGCTGGTTCGCGATCTCGCACAGGCGCCAGCTCATCGGCGTGCGCATGCCCTTGCCGATCGCCTTGCTGAAGGCCTCCTTGGCGGAGAAGCGCGTGGCCAGGTAGCGCAAGCCGCGCTTGGGCCAGCGGGCGCTGCGCGCGCGCCAGACCGCGAGCTCGGCGTCGCTCAGCACGCGCTGCGCGAATCGCTCACCTTGGCGCTCGAAAGTCGCCTCGATGCGGCGGATGTCGCAGATGTCGGTGCCGATGCCGTAGATCATTTCAGCATCCGCCCGGCCGCCCGAAGGGTGCTGAACGCCCCCTCGGGGAGCAGCGAGCACACGAGGTGACGAGCGTGGAGGCCATTTACGTGGCTTCTCGAATGCAGCGCAGGTAGTCCTTGGTGGCGGCGGCATAGCCGAGCTCCAGGGCGTCGGAGACGAAGGCATGGCCGATCGAGACCTCGCGCACGTTGGGCACGGCCCGCAGGAAGTCCGTGAGGTTGTCTCGACTCAGGTCATGACCGGCGTTGACTTCGAGGCCGGCAGCCTGCGCGGCGCGCGCCGCCTGAACGTAGAGCTGCAGCACCGCATCCGCCTTGGAGGTGCCGCGCGAGGACGCATAGCCCTCTGTGTAGAGCTCGATGCGGTCGGCACCGGCCGCTTTGGCGGCTGCCATCATGTCGGGTTCCGGATCCATGAACAGGCTCACGCGGACACCCAGCGTCTTGGCTTCGGCGATCACCGGCCGCAGCCGCTCGGCGTCGTAGGGAAAGTTCCAGCCGTGGTCGCTGGTCGCCTGGGTTTCGCTGTCGGGCACGAAGGTGGCCTGGTGGGGCCGCAGCTCGCGCACGAAATCCATCAGGTTGTGGAAAGGATTGCCTTCGATGTTGAACTCGGCCTGCGGCCAGTCCTTGGCCAGCAGTTCCGACAGGTCCTGAACGTCCTGCGGGCGGATATGGCGCTCGTCGGGCCTGGGGTGCACGGTGATGCCGTGCGCGCCGGCATCCAGGCACAGCGCGGCAGCGAAAAGCACGCTCGGGATGCCGAGAGGCCGCGTGTTGCGAACCAGGGCAACCTTGTTGAGATTGATCGACAGGGAAGTGCTCATAAGGCTTGCAAGTCTCTCATCATCTGGCGCGTGCGCAGCATGCTCACGCCGCAATGGTAGTTGAGCAGCGTGCGCAGCTGGTTGCGCAAGGCACTGTTGGTGCCGCCGTTCATCAGGGCGACCAGGCGCAGTGTGGCGGGGAATGGCGCCCGGTCCCCAAGGGAACGCTCCAGAGCCTGCCATTCGGCGCCGCTCAGCGCGGCTTCATCGTCGACAGCCTGGCGCAGACCCGCTTCGGGCACCAAGGTGTAGCGCGCGTCCGCATCCAGCGGCGTCAGCGTGAGGGTTTGGACATCGAGCGCCGGCAGCAGGCCGACCTCGCGCAGCAGCAGAAGCTCGAAGGCTCGCAGCGCCGCCGCCTGCGTGGCGGCCTGGGCGTGCGCATGGTCGCCCGCCAGCACCTGCACCGCGCCTGCATAGGCGTCGAACAACGCCTCGTGCGCGTCGTCCCGGGCCAGCAGGCGCAGCAGGAGCTCGTTGAGGTAGTAGCCCGACAGCAGCGCCTCGCCGGTCGGCATCACGTGGCCGCCCATCCATTCGGCGGCCTTGAGCGTGCGGATCTCGGCGTCTCCGCCGTAGGAAAGCTGCAGAGGCTGCAACGGCAACAGCACCGGGCGAAAGTTGGAACTGGGCCGCTTGGCGCCTTTCGCCACCAGCGCGATGCGGCCGTGATGGCGGGTGAAGACCTCGAGGATTAGGCTGGACTCGCTCCAGTCGTAGCGGTGGAGCACGTAGGCCGGTTCGTGCGAAATGCGGTGCGCGGCGGCCATCTCAGCCTCTCACGCTGGCCAACTGGCGGCTCACTCGTAGCCGAAGGAGCGCACGCGAGCCTCGTCGTCCGCCCACCCCGAACGAACCTTGACCCAGAGCTCGAGGAACACCTTGGCATCCGCCAGCTTCTCGAGCTCCTGCCGCGTTTCGGTACCGATGCGCTTGATGCGTTCTCCCTTGTCGCCGATCACCATCGCCTTGTGGCCGTCGCGCTCGACGACGATCGTGGCGGCGATCCGCAGCAGGCGCTTCTGGCCCTTGCGCGCGGGCGGCTCTTCCTCGAACTTGTCGATGACGACGGTCGAGGTGTAGGGCAGCTCGTCGCCGGTGAGGCGGAACAGCTTCTCGCGCACCAGCTCGCTCGCGAGGAAGCGCTCGCTGCGATCGGTGAGCTCGTCTTCGGCGTACCACCAGGCCTGCTCGGGCAGGTACTTTTCGCAGATGCCGAACAGGCGCTCGATGTCCTTCGGGTTCTTGGCCGACATCGGGACGAACTCGGCGAAGGCATGCTTCTGCTGCATCGTCTGCAGCCAGGGCGCGATGTCGCCCCGGCGGTGCACGTTGTCGAGCTTGTTGGCGATCAGCACCGTCGGGATGCCGGCACCGAGGAGCTTGAGCACGCGCTCGTCGGCCGGCGTGAAGCTGCCGGCCTCGACCACGAACAGGATCAGGTCTACGTCCGACACCGCGCCCACCACGGTCTTGTTCAGGGACCGGTTGAGCGCGTTGGCGTGCAGCGTCTGGAATCCCGGCGTATCGACGAAGACGAACTGCGTCGAGCCCAGCGTGCGCATGCCGGTGATGCGGTGGCGGGTGGTCTGCGCCTTGCGCGAGGTGATGCTGATCTTTTGGCCGACCAGCGCATTGAGCAAGGTCGACTTGCCGACGTTGGGCTTGCCGACGATGGCCACCAGGCCGCAGCGCTGCGAAGGATTCGGCCCCGCGGCGTCCTCGCCCTCTGCAGGAGGGATGGTGATGGAATCGATGGGGTCGTTCATGTGGATGCCTTTGCCTCGCTGCGCGCCTTGAGCCGGATCAACATGGCCGCCGCGGCGGCCTGCTCACCGGCGCGGCGCGAGCCGCCGATGCCGCGTTCGCTGAGGCCCAGATCGGGGACTGCGCATTCGACATCGAAAGTCTGCTTGTGCGCCGCGCCCAGCGTGCCGACCACGCGATAGACCGGCAGCTTCATTTTGTGACCCTGCAGCCATTCCTGCAATTCGGTTTTCGGGTCCTTGGCCACCGCCTCCATGCGCGGCGTGATCGCCACCGATTCGTAGAGGCGGCGCACCAGCGCCTGCGCCGGGCCATAGCCGGCGTCGAGGTAGACGGCGCCGATCAGCGCCTCGAGCGCATCGGCCAGGATCGAGGGACGATTCGGGCCGCCCGAGCGCGCCTCGCCCTCGCCGAGCCGCAGCAGTGGGGACAGCGCGAGCTTGAGCGCTAGCTGGTGCAGCGTCTCCTGCTTCACCAGGTTGGCGCGCACGCGGGAGAGATCGCCTTCGGGCAATTCCGAAAGGCGCTCATAGAGAAGGTGGGCGACGGCGAGGTTCAGCACCGAATCGCCGAGGAACTCGAGCCGCTCGTTGTGGTCGGCCGAAAAGCTGCGATGCGTCAGCGCAAGCTGGAGCAGCCGCGCGTCCGAGAACGAATGCTGGAGGCGCGCCTGCAGCGCGGCAAGACCACCTTCGTTCACAGTGCGGTCGACGCCGGGCCGGCGTGGGCGTGGGGGCGTTTCATCCTAGCGGGACTGGCCCTTGTATTTCAACAGCAGGAAAGCCGGGCCAAACAGATGAATTTCGCGCTCGTAGGAATAAGAGACCACGACCTTGTCGCCGACCTTCTGCACGTCGAGGTCCTTGCCGGTGACCGATTTGAAGTCGTCGATGGCCTGCGCACGATCGAAGATGGCTCGGACTTCGGGCACCGTCGTGCCTTCCTTGGCCTTGTTGGCGGCCTTGTCGATCGCCTGGTATTCGATCAGGGTCGGGATCACCTGCGCGGCAACCACGCCCAGGCAGGCCAGCACGCCCGCGACGAACAACAGCCCGATGAACGAGATGCCGCGCTGGCCCCGTTTGGATTGACTTCTTGCTCTCATGCCCTCTATCCCTCGAATGAAATGCTCGATTATTGGAATCCGCCGATGCGCTTGAGATTGCCGAAATTCATCCAGACGAAGAAGGCCTTGCCCACGATGTTCTTATCCGGAACAAAACCCCAGTAGCGCGAGTCGAGCGAATTGTCGCGGTTGTCGCCCATCATGAAATACTGGCCGGCGGGCACCTTGCACACCACGCCCTCGACACTGTAGCGGCAATTTTCCTGATTCGGGAACGCCATGATCTCGACCTCGGAGAGCCCCGCGCGGCGCGTATCGTCGTTGAGCAGCCTGTGCTCCTTGCCGCCCAGGTTCTCAGAATACTGCTTGAGGTAGCGCATCGCCTCCTCGTCGAAGTAGTCGGGCACGGGCTGCTTGTCGACCGGCTGGCCATTGATGGTGAGCTTCTTGTTGAGGTAGGCCACCTCGTCGCCCGGCACGCCGATCACGCGCTTGATGTAGTCCATGCTCGGCTTGGGCGGGTAGCGGAACACCATCACGTCGCCCCGCGCCGGCGGCGTGCCGTCGGTCAACTTGGTGTTGATGACCGGCAGCCGCAAGCCGTAGGTGAACTTGTTCACCAGGATCAGGTCGCCCGTAAGCAGGGTCGGCATCATCGAGCCCGAAGGAATCTTGAAGGGCTCGAACAGGAAGGAACGCAGCAGGAACACGGCCAGGATCACGGGGAACAGGCCCGCGGTCCAGTCCAGCCACCACGGCTGCATGACCAAACGCTCGCGCGCCTTGGCGTCCACGGTATCGACCTGCGTGATGCCCTGGCGAGCCAGCTCTTCGCGGCGCTGGACCAGCGATGTATCCAGCGCCTCGGCCGCCTGCCGGCGCTTCGGCAGGAAATAGAAGCGCTCCGCCAGCCAGTAGAAGCCGGTGACGACGGTGGCCAGGAACAGCAGCAGCGCGAAATTGCCTTCGACCGCGCCGAAATACCAGGCTCCGATATAGCCGACGAAGGCAGCGAGGATCAGGGAGGTGAGGAATGCCATTCTTCTTAGTCTTCGACTTGCAGGATGGCGAGGAAGGCCTCTTGCGGGACCTCGACCGAGCCGATCTGCTTCATTCTTTTTTTGCCCGCTTTCTGCTTCTCGAGCAGCTTCTTTTTGCGGGTGATATCGCCGCCGTAGCACTTGGCGAGCACGTTCTTGCGCAGCGCCTTGATTGTCTCACGCGCGATGATGTTGGCCCCGATGGCGGCCTGGATCGCGACGTCGTACATCTGCCGGCTGATGATCTCGCGCATCTTGGCAACGACCGCCCGGCCGCGGTACTGGCTCTGGCTGCGGTGCACGATGATCGACAGCGCATCGACCTTCTCGCCGTTGAGCAGGATGTCGACCTTCACGACATCCGAGGCGCGGTATTCCTTGAACTCGTAGTCCATCGACGCGTAGCCCCGGCTGACCGACTTCAGCTTGTCGAAGAAGTCCAACACGATCTCGCCGAGCGGCATCTCGTAGGTCAGCATGACCTGCCGGCCGTGGTAGGCCATGTTCATCTGCACGCCGCGCTTCTGGTTGGCCAGCGTCATCACTGCGCCGACGTACTCCTGCGGCATGTAGAGGTGGACCGTGACGATCGGCTCGCGGATTTCCGACATCTTGCCGACGTCGGGCATCTTGGACGGGTTCTCGACCATGATCACTTCGCCGTCGTTCTTCATGACCTGGTAGACCACGCTGGGCGCGGTCGTGATCAGGTCCTGGTCGAACTCGCGCTCGAGCCGCTCCTGCACGATCTCCATGTGCAGCAGACCGAGAAAGCCGCAGCGAAAGCCGAAGCCGAGCGCCTGCGACACCTCCGGCTCGTAGTGCAGCGACGAATCGTTGAGCTTGAGCTTCTCCAGCGCATCGCGCAGCGAGTCGTACTCGCTCGCTTCGGTCGGGTAGAGGCCGGCGAACACCTGGGGCTGTATTTCCTTGAAGCCGGGCAAAGCCTCGGTCGCCGTGGCGGCCGCGCCGCCCGTCCCGGTCTTGATCAGCGTGACCGTGTCGCCAACCTTCGCGGCCTGCAGCTCCTTGATGCCGGCGATGATGAAGCCCACCTCGCCCGCTTCGAGCGACTGCCGGACTTCGGTCGCCGGCGTGAACACGCCGAGGTTGTCGGCGTTGTAGGTCGCGCCCGACGCCATCATCTTGATGCGCTCGCCCTTCGCGAGGCGGCCGTCGACCACGCGCACCAGCATCACCACGCCCACGTAGGCGTCGAACCAGCTGTCGACGATCATCGCCCGCAATGCTGCGTCGGGATTGCCTCGCGGCGCCGGCACCTTGGCCACGATGGCCTCGAGAATCTCGTCGATGCCCATGCCGGTCTTCGCCGAGCACGGGATCGCATCGGTCGCGTCGATGCCGATCACGTCTTCGATTTCCGATTTCGCGTTGTCGGGATCGGCTTGCGGCAGATCCATCTTGTTGAGTACCGGCACCACCTCGACTCCGAGATCGAGCGCGGTGTAGCAGTTGGCGACCGTTTGCGCTTCGACGCCTTGGCTCGCATCGACGACGAGCAATGCGCCTTCGCATGCCGAGAGCGATCGGCTCACTTCATAAGAGAAGTCGACATGGCCCGGCGTGTCGATCAGATTGAGGTTGTAGACCTGCCCGTCGCGTGCCTTGTAGTGCAGCGCGGCGGTCTGCGCCTTGATGGTTATCCCACGCTCTTTCTCGATGTCCATCGAGTCGAGCACTTGCGCCTCCATCTCGCGTTCAGCGAGCCCGCCGCAGCGCTGGATCAAGCGGTCTGCGAGCGTCGACTTGCCATGGTCGATGTGCGCAATGATCGAAAAATTTCTGATGTGATTCATCAACGGGAACGCTTAAGTACTTGAATTGGCTCGTGCGCAGAAGGCGACAGGCAAGAAAAAAGGGCGCGTCCACAAGAGACGCGCCCTGAACCAACAAGCAATGGCAACTGCAGTAGTTGGAACTTCATTGTAGGCAAAAAGGGGGGCGCGTACAGTCGGACCAGAGTCCCAGAACGGTCGTTGCAGGTCAGCAACATGGGAGTTATGAACAACTTATCAACAGGATCGGTGGAGCAATTACTTAACAACTTGTGGGCGATCTGTGGAGCATCGGTGGACGGCCGGGAAGAATCTCGCATCGTGAAGAAGCGCGTCCGGCTTATGCGCCGACTTCTGGCCGATGGGGCCCTATTCTACTGAAAATCATCATTAGCCTTCCAACAAGTTAGTGAATGCCAACTAATTTAACCCTCTTAAGGCGCCAAAAATTTTTGTTTCGGCGGTTGCCAGAATGCGAAAACAGCCGAAAAAAAGCCCCAAACCCGACTGCCGGGTGGGGCCACTTGACGCCAGGCGCCAGATCAGCGTGAGGGCCGGATCAACGCATATTGCGCCCACTCACCCCGACGGAAAAGCACGCTGACCGGCTTGGTCTTGTCTGCCTTTACCAGTGCGGCTTCGAACTCCTTGGCGTTGGCCACCTCGGTGTTGTTGATGGCCAGCAAGATATCTCCCTCGCGCAGGCCAGCTCGCGTAGCCGCGTCGGTGGCGGAGTCGATCTTCACGCCGCCCTTGAGTTTGAGCTCCTTCTTCTGCGCTTCGGTGAGGTCGCTGACCGCGAGTCCCAAGGATTTGGCGGCGGCGGATGCCTGCGGCTTGGCTGCAGGCTCTTCTTTCTCGGCCGCCCGCTTGGCGGGCTTATCGGGCTCGATCTCCGCGATCGTCACGACCAGTTCGCGCGAACTGCCGCGACGGAACACGGAGAGGGAACTCTTGGTCCCGGGCTTGGTGTTGCCCACGAGTCGCGGCAGGTCGCTGGGCTTCTCGATGGCCTTGCCGTCGAACTTGGTGATGATGTCGCCCGGCTCGATGCCGGCCTTCTCGCCCGGCGAGCCGGCCTCGACCCCGCGCACCAAGGCACCCTGCGCCTTCCCGAGGCCGATGGACTCCGCCACGTCCTTCGTGACCTGGTCGATCTGCACGCCGATGCGTCCGCGCGAGACGCGGCCATTCGCGCGAAGCTGATCGCTCACCCGGATCGCTTCGTCGATCGGGATCGAGAACGAGATGCCCATGAAGCCGCCCGAGCGCGAGTAGATCTGGCTGTTGATGCCGACCACTTCGCCGCGCATGTTGATCAGCGGCCCGCCGGAATTGCCGGGGTTGATGGCAACGTCCGTCTGGATGAAAGGCAGATAGTCGCCGGTGTCGCGCTGCTTGGCGCTCACGATGCCCGCCGTCACGGTGTTCTCGAGGCCGAAGGGCGAGCCGATGGCCATCACCCATTCGCCCACGCGCAGCCTGGAGATGTCGCCTACCTTGACCGCCGGCAGGCCGGTCGCTTCGATCTTCACGACCGCGACGTCGGTACGCTTGTCCGCGCCGATCAGCTTGGCCTTGAATTCGCGCTTGTCGACAAGCGTCACCAGCACCTCGGATGCGCCATCGACGACGTGCGCGTTGGTCATGACGAAGCCGTCGGTCGTGAGGATGAAACCGGAACCCACGCCACGCGGGCGCTCCTCTTCCTGAG
The DNA here is from genome assembly GCF_003984645.1 of Variovorax sp. MHTC-1. Taxonomy (GTDB): domain Bacteria; phylum Pseudomonadota; class Gammaproteobacteria; order Burkholderiales; family Burkholderiaceae_C; genus Variovorax. The sequence continues at coordinate 67,079 of NZ_RWKI01000009.1, read as the reverse complement.
GCTGCTGAGGCCGGTTCGGACGCGGTCCCTGGCGCGGGATGTTCGGCATCGGCTGACCGAAGAAACGGCGGAAGAATTCCTGCATTTCCTCGTCCATCTCGGCGTTTCCGCTGCGCTGCGCCACCTTTTCGACGGTCCGGATATTGACCACCGAGGGCCCGACCTGATCGACCAGATCGGTGAAATCCGGGAGGACGCGGGCGGCTTGCGCATGCGCGGGCGCGACGGGCAGCAGCGCAGCGCCGGAGGCCAGCGTGAGCACGCCGGCCATCAGGAATGAACGGATTTTGTTCTTCTCGAACTTGAACATCATCGGTTTCCTTCGTTTGAAAGACCTGTAAACAACGATCAATATGGCGACTCAACGCGCACGAACAAGACTTTGCGCAAACGCATCGAGCGTTTGCGGCGGCACCTCGCCGACGGCAGTCAGCCACCAGTCGCCGTCCTTGCCCGGCAGCCGACGCGTCAGCGTATAGGTCGCGCCGAGTGCGAGCAGGACTTCCCGCGGCTGGCGTTGCGCGTCGTACGGCTCGACGAACAGCGAGACCGACGCAAGGCCATCGGAAAACGTCCACTGCATCGTGTGCCCCTGCGCGCCGCTGCCTGCTACCCCCGTGGGGCGCCGATAGCAGCTAACCGGCTTGAAGCCGGCGATGGGCGCACGCAGCGACCAACCTTCTTTCGCGGCCGTGGTGCGCTCGAGCTCGAATTTCTCGACGCGATAACCCGCGGTGCTGCCCATCATCTGTGCAAGGGCCTGCGCTTTGACCGGCGCATCGAGCTGAAGTTCGGAAAATGCGGACTGCTCGATCACGCGGCTTTCGCCGTCGATAGTTTGCAGCTTCACCACCAGGCCGGATCGGCGTTCGCTCCAGACGCGGTAGCCGAAACGAAGGCCGTCGCGCGGCTCCAGCTGCACCACGTCGGCATCGAAGCCCGCCACCCGGTCCTTGCCCAGCACGCGCGCACCGTAGAAGTCGCCGATGGAGGATTGGGGGGTGCCGAGCAGGTTCGGAAACAGTTCGAGGTTTTCGCGCTTCTCGCTCTTCACGACCTTTGTCTCGGGCAGAAAGGTCATCACGTGGTCGTTGCGCCTGAAGGTCGAGCGAGGCGGTCCGGACAAGGCCTCGATGCGCTCCATCTGGAGGTCACCCTCGCACACATGCCAGATGCGGGCGCTCGACAAACTGCCCGTAGGCGCCGATACCACGAAAGTTCCGACGTAGGACCGCTGCCGCGAAGCGGCATGCATACGCTGCAACCACTCGACCACACCCAGGGTCGGCGTCTCGCCGCCGGCAGGGCTGATCGCACTCTTCACTGACGGCGAGGGTGTCCGGTTCTGCGCCGTCACGGCTTGCGCCACGCACAGCGCGGCAACGAGAACCACGGCACCACGCGCGGAAATCGGCATCGGAACGGTCATTGCAATGGCTGCGGACGCGCGATCAACGCGATGGCCCATCGAAGGTGGCGTTGCGCAGGAAGCCGGAAGGCATCTGCGAGGCACCGCCCGCCTGCTGGTGCGCTTCGAGCAACTGGTCCAGCCGCGGATCACGCAGCATGACCTGCGGATTGCCATTTCCGACGATTACCCTCATCGGCGCGAGGTTGGAAGTTGTCTGCGGTGAAGAATTCGACGCAGCGAGCACCGAACTCGAGCTCTGCTGCTGCGCCAGCTGTGCAGCGGCCGGCTGAGGACCGGTGCTTCCGACCCAGTTCCATCCGATGGCCGCCGCAGCCGCCAGCGATGCCGCACCGGCGACGAGCTTCCATCGGAACACCGGTTCGTTGGCGGCTTCGACATGGTGCACAACGGTCTTTGCCGCCTCGGGCGCCAGCATCGGCGCAGACGGTTCGGCCGCCAGTTGCTGCTGCAGCCGCGACAGGAACAGCGAGGTATCGCTGCAGGCGGAGTGCACGCCGGAACGCAGCACTTCCCCGACCACATGATAGGTATGCCAGGTCGCACGCAGATCGTCGTCCGTGCAGACCTTCTCGATCACCTGTGCAAACTCGTCGTCCCGCAGGTGACCATCGGCCAGCGCGGAAACCTGCTCGTGGACTGTGCTTGTGTGCTTCATTTCATTCACCTGCTTACCAGCGCTTGCCAGACTGGTTATCCAGCAACGGCTTGACTCTTGCCGAAATAGCTTCACGGGCCCGAAAAATCCGCGAGCGTACGGTACCGATCGGGCAATTCATCACCTCGGCGATCTCTTCGTAGCTCATGCCTTCGATCTCGCGCAGGGTCACGGCCTGCCGCAGCTCGGCCGGCAGTGCTTCCATTGCAGCTTCGACGGCGGCCGCGATTTCGTTGGCGGCCATGACGGATTCGGGCGTCTCGTCGCTGATTGGTTCGTTTCCGGGCCGGTAAGTTTCATCCTCGTCCTCAGAAGACGAACGCAGTGCGCTCTCGGAAACGGTCGGATCGCGTTTCATGTCCACCAGGGCCTTCTTGGCGGTATTGACGGCGATGCGGTAGAGCCAGGTGTAAAACTGAGCTTCGCCCCTGAACTGGTGCAGGGCACGGTAGGCGCGGATGAAAGTCTCCTGTGCGATGTCCTCGACCAGGTTCACGTCGCGCACCATGCGGCCGATGAGACGCTCGATCCGGCGCTGGTACTTGATGACGAGCAGCTCGAAAGCCTTCTGATCGCCCGCAACCGTGCGCTGAACCAGCTGAAAGTCGACCTCCCCGGGCCTCACCTCTGCAGGGGGCGCATCGGTCAAGCCGGTGTCGGGCGGCACGGGCGGTGGAGAGGCAATCATGAAAGAGAATGGTGCGAGCCGGATGCCGACGGTTGCCGCGAGTCGGCAATCGGGCTCGCCAGCGGGGCGCGCGAATATACCGCACGGCGCAGATCCTGCCAGCGCTCCGGCAGGGTGCTTCGGTCGAGCCAGACCCAGCGCCGCGCACGACCTGCGTCAGTCAGGCACACGAGCAGCGAAGATTGAAAATCCAGAGCGGCTTTCGCCCCCGCCGCCCGCAACCCGGCAGAGCCCTCAAGCGACCAATGCCGGCCGTCGAAGCTCAACTCCACGGATGCGGTGCGTCGCAGCGCGCTCCGCCATGCCGCAGCGCCGGCACCGATGATGCTGAGCGCCAGCAATCCGACCCGCCAATCTGCGCCGTCGAACCGATAGCACGCTGCGGCCACGCAGCACGCGCCGCAAGTCCAGACGATCGAGAGCAGCCGATCGGCGCTGCGCGAACGCCCCACCGGATAACTCACCGATGGAGCGTCGTGCATGGGTCAAGGAAAATCAAGCGCGCCTGAACACCAGCGTGCCGTTGGTGCCGCCGAAACCGAAGTTGTTTTTGACCGCCACGTCGATCTTGAGATCGCGCGCCTCATTGGCGCAGTAATCGAGATCGCACTCCGGATCTTGATTGAAGATGTTGATCGTCGGCGGGCTCTTCTGGTGGTGCACCGCCAGCACGGTGAACACCGATTCGATGCCGCCGGCACCGCCGAGCAGGTGGCCAGTCATCGACTTGGTCGAGTTCACCACCAGCTTTTTGGCGTGGTCGCCAAAAGCGTTCTTGATCGCATTGGTCTCGTTGATGTCGCCGATCTGCGTCGAGGTCCCATGCGCGTTGAGGTAGTGCACTTGGTCGGCATTGACTCCGGCATTCTTCAAGGCCATATCCATCGAGCGGCGGGGCCCATCGACATCGGGCGCTGTCATGTGGAATGCGTCGGCGCTCATGCCGAAGCCGGACACTTCGGCGTAGATCTTGGCGCCCCGCGCCTTGGCATGCTCGTATTCCTCGAGCACCAGTACGCCGGCACCCTCACCGAGCACGAAGCCGTCGCGCTCGCGATCCCAGGGGCGGGAAGCGGTGGCCGGATCGTCGTTGCGGGTGGACAGTGCGCGCGCCGCGGCAAAGCCTCCGATGCCGAGCGGCGACACCGTCGATTCGGAGCCGCCCGCAATCATCACATCGGCATCGCCGTACTCGATCATCCGAGCCGAGGTGCCGATCGCATGCAAACCGGTCGTGCAGGCAGTGACGATCGCGATGTTCGGGCCCTTGAAGCCATACTTGATGGACACATGGCCGGAGATCATGTTGATGATCGATGCCGGCACGAAGAATGGAGACACGCGGCGCGGGCCGCGGCTGGTCAGTTCGCCGTGCGTGGCCTCGATCATGGGGAGCCCCCCGATTCCTGAGCCGATGTTGCAGCCGATGCGAACGGCTTCTTCATAGCTGAGGGCCTCGCCGGTCGGCAAGCCGCTGTCCTGCACCGCCTGGATCGCGGCAGCCAGCCCGAGGTGGATGAAGCGATCCATATGGCGCGCTTCCTTCTCGGGGATGTATTGCGTGATGTCGAAGCCTTTGACCTCGCCTGCGAATCTGCAGGCAAAGGCGCTCACATCGAACTTGGTGATGGTGTCGACGCCCGACTTCCCGGCCAACAGATTGGCCCAGGACTCGGCGACGGTGTTTCCGACAGGGGCAATGCAACCGAGCCCAGTGACGACGACGCGGCGTTTGGTCATGCCGGCAAACCTTTCTGAAAGCGCCGAGGCCGCTGTGCGACGCGTGCAGGCTGGGAAGCCGCAGGCCGGAACGGGAACTCAGCGTGGCCGATATCAGGCCTTTTGATTCTTGGTGGCGTAGTCGACGGCGTTCTGGACAGTCGTGATCTTCTCGGCGTCTTCGTCCGGGATCTCGATGCCGAATTCGTCTTCGAGTGCCATCACCAGTTCGACCGTGTCGAGCGAGTCAGCGCCGAGATCAGCCACAAAAGCTTTTTCGTTGGTGACCTGGGACTCTTCAACGCCGAGTTGTTCGGCAATGATTTTCTTGACACGTGCTTCGATATCGCTCATTTGGTTCCCTCTGAGGGTTGTAGGTAATCGGTGGATTTTAGCCGGCCGCATTGTGGCATCTGCCCCAAGGCCGTACGACAAAAGAATTGCGCCTTGCACTTACATATGCATGCCGCCGTTGACGTGCAGTTCCTGGCCCGTCACATAGGCGGCCTGGGGCGAAGCCAGGAAGGCGACGGCATGCGCGATGTCGGCCGGCTTGCCCAAATGACCGAGCGGGATCTGCGACAGCAGCGCTTGCTGCTGGGCCTCGGGCAGGCTTGCGGTCATGTCGGTTTCGATGAATCCCGGCGCTACGCAATTGACCGTGATGTTGCGGCTTCCGAGTTCGCGTGCCAGCGCCCGCGTCATGCCCGCCACGCCGGCCTTGGCGGCCGCATAGTTGGCCTGCCCGGCGTTGCCGGAGGCACCCACGACGCTGGTGATGCTGACGATCCGGCCGTAGCGCTGTTTCATCATGGGGCGAATCACAGCACGGGAAAGGCGGAAAACGGCCTTGAGGTTGGTGTCGAGCACCGCATCCCAATCCTCATCCTTGAGGCGCATGGCGAGCATGTCGCGGGTGATACCGGCGTTGTTGACCAGCACGTGGATTGCGCCATAGGTCTTGACGATCTCGTCGACCAGCGCTTCGACCGACGGCCCATCGTTGACGTCGAGTGCGCACCCCCGTCCGCCATGGGCGGCGAGCGCGGCCGTGATCCTGTTCGCGCCATCTTCGGTGGTGCCGGTTCCGACGACCGTGAGACCGCGCTGCGCCAGTTCGAGCGCGATGGCAGCACCGATACCCCGCGAAGCGCCGGTGACCAGCGCGACCTGGCCTTCGAATTTTGGAATGCTCATAAGAGAATGATGTGGGAGCCCGGCATTCAGCCGCCGAGCAGTTGTCTTGCTTCCCCCAGCGTCGCCGGGTCGTACACAGAGGCCGCGGCAAGGTCGGGCGCAATGCGTTTGGTCATGCCGGTCAGTACCCTGCCGGGACCGCACTCGACGATGACTTCCACCCCACGCGCCGTCAGCGCCTGCACACCTTCGACCCAGCGCACCGGTCCCGCGGCTTGACGCACCAACGCGTCGCGGATCCGGGCCGGGTCGGTTTCGACCGCCACGTCGATGTTGTTGAGGACGGGAATCTGCGGCGCAGCCAGGCTGAGAGATGCCAGCCGTTCCCGCAGCGCTTCGGCGGCCGGCTTCATCAGGCTCGAGTGGAAAGGCGCCGACACCGGCAACGGGAGCGCCCGCTTGGCGCCCTGGGCCTTGAGCACTTCGCAAGCCTTTTCAACCGCGGCCTTGCTGCCTGCGATCACGGTTTGCATCGGATCGTTGAAGTTCACCGCTTCGACGATTTCGGCGCTGCCGGCGCCGAACGAGGCCGTCACTTCGGCACAACCTGCCTTCACCTTGCCGGCATCCATGCCGAGGACCGCCGCCATGGCGCCCGCCCCCACGGGCACGGCCTGCTGCATGGCCTGCGCACGAAAACGCACCAATGGCGCCGCCTGCGTGAGCGTCAGGACGCCGGACGCGACCAAGGCGGAATATTCGCCCAGCGAATGACCGGCAACGACAGAAGGCTTGGCGCCGCCTTCCGCCAACCAGGCCCGCCAAGCCGCGATGCCGGCGACCAGCATCACGGGCTGCGTATTCGTCGTGAGCGCCAGCGCCTCCTTGGGCCCGTCGTGGATCAAGCGCGAAACGTCTTCATCCAAGGCATCGGATGCTTCCCGCAACGTCTCGGCCACGGCCGGATGGCCGCCCCATGCGTCGAGCATGCCGACCGCCTGCGAGCCCTGGCCAGGAAATACGAAAGCGAAGGATTTCATTGTTTGCGTCTCCAGTCGCGCGCCGCTGCCCTCTTCGGAGCAACGCGCTGCATTACATGGTCAACAGTACCGCGCCCCAGGTGAAGCCGCCGCCAACGCCTTCCAGCATCACCGTATCGCCCTTCTTGACCTTGCCTCCGCGCACCGCCTCGTCCAATGCCAAGGGGATGGAGGCCGCGGAGGTGTTGCCATGCTCGTTAACCGTCACGACCAGCTTCTCGAGCGGTAGCTTCAGCTTCCGCGCGGTGCCTTCCATGATGCGGATGTTGGCCTGATGGGGAATCAGCCAGTCGATGTCGGCTTCGGTCTTGCCTGCCTTCTGCAAGGTGGCGCGTGCGGCCTCTTCCAGCACGCGTACGGCGAGCTTGAAAACGGCTTGCCCGTCCATATGGAGCAGCGGCGTGCCGAGCACATCGCCGCCCGAGACATGGCCCGGCACGCAAAGGATGCCCACGTGCTTGCCGTCGGCATGCAGGTCGCTGGCAAGAATCCCGGGCTCATCGCTGGCCTCGAGCACGACGGCGCCGGCGCCGTCTCCAAACAGGACGCAGGTGGTGCGGTCGTTGAAATCGAGAATGCGCGAAAAAACCTCCGCACCGACGACCAATGCGCACTTGGCGCTTCCTGTTCGGATCATGGCGTCGGCCACCGTCAAGGCATAGACGAAGCCGCTGCACACCGCCTGTACGTCGAATGCAGGACAGCCTGCAATACCCAGCTTGTTCTGAAGAATGGCTGCCGACGACGGGAACACCATATCGGGGGTCGAGGTCGCGACGATGATCAGGTCGACGTCGCCGGGACTGCGGCCTGCCGCTTCCAGCGCGTTCCTTGCGGCCTCCAGCCCCAGTTCGCTGCTCGTGACTTCCGGTGCGGCAAAGTGCCGGGCGCGAATGCCCGTGCGCTCGATGATCCATTGATCAGAGGTCTCGATGCCGCGCGTGGCCAATTCGCGGGCGAGGTCGTCGTTGGTCACTCGGCGCGGTGGCAGGTAGCTGCCGGTACCGGTGATGCGGGAAAAAGGAGTCATCAAACGTGGAGCGCCGCCGTGTCGACCGGCGTCGCCGGTTCTTGTCGCGCGAGGAGTGGCGCGGCGTGGGCGATGCGGGCCCGCACGCGATCGAGCAGGTTGTTGCGAGCGGCATCATAAGCGCGATCGAGCGCATGACCGAAGGCCACTTCGTCAGCCGAGCCATGACTCTTGAAAACGAGACCTCGCAAGCCCAACAAGGCCGCGCCGTTGTACCGCCGATGATCCAAGCGGCGTTTGAGCGCTTTTAGAACCGGATAGGAGACGATCGCAGCAAATTTGCTGAAAAGTCCATTCGAATATTCAATGCGCAGGAAGTCGACAATCATCGAAGCCACTCCCTCCGTCGCCTTCAATGTGACATTGCCCACGAAACCGTCGCACACGACGATATCGGTCGTCCCCTTGAAGATATCGTTGCCCTCGACGTTGCCGTAAAAATTCAAATCCTGGGAATTGGCTGCTTTTCTTAGCAGTTGGCTGGCTTTTTTTATCGTTTCGCTTCCCTTGATCGCCTCTTCACCTACATTGAGAAGTCCGACGGACGGTGATTCGTTGCCTGTCAGGGCCGACACGAGGGCGGAACCCAGCACGGCGAACTGCAACAGGTCTTCGGCATCGCAATCCACGTTGGCACCGAGGTCGAGCACGGTGGTCGCCCCACCTTTTCTATTGGGAAGCTGCGGCGCGATTGCGGGCCTGTCGATGCCATCCAGCGTCTTGAGCAAGTAACGAGCGATCGCCATCAAGGCCCCGGTGTTGCCGGCCGAGATCGCGGCCTGCGCGGCACCGTCTTTCACTTGCTGAATCGCGACCCGCATCGACGAATCTTTTTTCTTGCGCAGCGCAATCTCGATAGGGTCGTCCATTCCGACCACCTCGCTGGCCGGAATGACCCGGGCACGCGGATGCGAGAAACCGGCCAGCGCTGCCGGAGCCCCGACCAGCAGCAACGACGCTTCCGCGTGCCGATCGAGAAATGCTCGGCAGGCCGCGAGCGTGACGCGCGGACCGTGGTCGCCTCCCATGCAATCGACGGCAAGCGTGATCGCGGAGGGGGCAGAAGCGAATTCGGAAGGCGTGACCATCAAAACAAAGGCCCGACGCTACGACAAAAGTAGCCTCGGGCCTTTGGCCTTGACACTGGAATCAGGCTTCAGACTTGGTCTTGAGCACTTTGCGGCCGCGATAGAAGCCGTTCGGGCTGATGTGGTGGCGCAGGTGCGTTTCGCCGGTGGTCGGTTCAACGGCAATGCCGGGCACGCCCAAAGCATTATGGGAACGGTGCATGCCGCGCTTGGACGGCGACTTCTTGTTTTGCTGGACGGCCATGCTGGCTCCTGGAAGTATTCGGGTGAGTGGGTAAGCACGCGGGGCGGCCGCAATGCTCTGCAGAACGCTCTAACGTCAACGGCGGCGCGCGCGAAGCCCATGATTATAGCCCAAGCTCGATAAGGAGCGCCAGCCACGACGTTTTGGGGCCTATTCCGGCTTGCGCGAACGCAACGCGCCGAGCACCGCGAAGGGATTCGGACGCGCGGCATCGGCCGCCTCGAAATCGGGATCCGCGGCCGATAGCTGCACCGGCTCGGGACAACGTTCGTGCCGCGGTGTGACCGGGATTTCCATGAGGAGCTCATCCTCGATCAAGGCATGGAGGTCGAAATCGCGGCTCGCGACCAGAACATCCTCCTCGGACTCTTCGTCCTCGGCCGCTGCAATGGCTTCGTCTGCCGCGAAGCGGAACCAGCGATCGACTTTCAGTTCGACCTCGACGGGGGTGAGGCAGCGCTGGCAGATTAGGGGCACCGTTGTCTGCGCGTCCAAATGCAGCCAGGGGACTGGCCTTCCGTCGGGACCATCGCGGCGTGCGCCTTCGGCGTGCCAGCGCACGCTCGCGTCGGCGGCCGGGGCGGCCATTTCAGCGCTCAAGCGCTGATAGGTCTGAAGGGGCTCGCTTCCCGAAACGGTGGCGGCCGCCTCGGCAAAGCCGTTCACGTCGAGCCGGCCTGGGGCAAATTCTCTGGTCATCGGCACCAGTCTAAACCGCTCGCGCACAATCGTGGCCCATGCAACGTACCGTGATCCTCGCCTCGACTTCGCGCTATCGCCGCGAACTTCTTGAACGCCTGCGCCTGGCCTTCGATGTTCAAGCTCCCGAGGTCGATGAGACGCCCCAGGCCGGCGAGGCGCCCCGCGCATTGGCCGAGCGGCTGGCACTCGAAAAGGCGATGGCGGTGGCCCGCCGGTTTCCGGAAGCGGTGGTCATCGGTTCCGACCAGGTTGCAGATTTGGCCGGCGAACCCCTGGGCAAGCCGGGAGATCATGCGCACGCCACCGCCCAATTGCGGCGCATGCGAGGCCAGACGCTGATCTTCCAGACAGCTGTCGCCGTGGTGTGCCAGGCGACGGGCTTCGTGCAGCGCGATCTGGCGCCGGTGCGCGTCGTGTTTCGCGAGCTCAGCGATGCGGCGATCGATGCCTATCTGCGCGCGGAACAGCCCTACGACTGCGCGGGAAGCGCTAAGAGCGAAGGCCTCGGCGTCGCATTGCTCGACGCGATCGACAGCGACGATCCGACGGCGCTGGTGGGCCTGCCACTGATCCGAACCGCCAACATGCTGCGCGCCGCAGGGGTGGACCTGCTGTGAGCAAGGGCAAGCTCTATCTGGTGCCCGCACCGTTGGATTTCGGCTGTGAGGCCGAGGTGCCGCTGCAGGACGTGCTTCCGCTCGGCACGCTGCGGATCGCGGCTGGAATCACGCACTGGATCTGCGAGAACGCGAAATCGGCTCGCGCCTATCTCAAGCGCATCGACGCGGTGGCGCCGCTTGCTGCGCCGCTGCAGGCCCAACAGATCCAGGAACTGCCGCGCGAGGTCCACAAGAAGGGAGATCACGCTGGTCAATTCGACGCACGGCCTCTTCTCGCCGTGGCGCTCGAAGGCAAGGACATCGGCCTGCTCAGCGAAGCCGGCATGCCTGCCGTCGCCGACCCGGGATCCTCCGTCGCACGTGCCGCGCACGAACTGGGCATCACGGTGGTGCCGCTCACCGGCCCGGTGTCGCTGCTGCTCGCACTTGCGGCGAGCGGGCTCAATGGCCAGAACTTTGCATTCGTCGGCTACCTGCCGCAGGACACCGAGGCACGTGCACACCGCATCCGCGAGCTCGAGGCGCTCGCATTGCGCACCGGCCAGACGCAGCTTTTCATCGAAACGCCGTACCGCAATACAGCCCTCCTGCAGGCGCTGGTGCAAACGCTGCAGCACAACACGCGGCTCGCCGTGGCGCGCGGCCTGACGCTCTCGGGCGCGAACGTGCGCAGCGAGACGGTGAAGAGCTGGCGCGCCAAGCCATTGCCGGCCGACGAGCGTTCGCCCGCCGTGTTCGCGATCGGGCGCTGATCTTGTCCGGCACGGTGACGAGCGTTTCCGCCCGCATGCGCTGGGCTTCGCGCGCGCAGTTCTTCGGCTCGGGCTTCATCTTCGCGACCTGGGGCGTTCATATCCCGACCGTGAAAATCCACTATGGCGTCGATGAAGCGGCGCTCGGCCTGGCCATGCTCGCAGCCGGTGTCGGCGCCTTGCTCGGCCTCACACAGGCAAGCCGCTGGATCGGCCGCCATGGCGCGCGCGGCACAGCCGGCCTGTGCGGCGCGATCTACGCGCTGCTGCTGGCCGGCTTGCTGGCGATGCCGAGCTACGGCGCACTGCTGGGATTGCTCGCCGTGTTCGGCGTTCTTACCGGCGTTTTCGACGTGGCGATCAATACCGAGGCCGCGCAGCTCGAGCTGCGCAACGGCCATCCGATGATGAGCGGCATGCACGGCATGTTCAGCCTGGGCGGCATGGCTGGCGCCGTGACCGGCGGCGCGGCGCTCGCCGCTGGCATGACGCCGCAATCGCACTTGACGCTGGTCGCCGCGACGATGGCGCTATCGATCGCCCTCTCTTCCAGATGGATGTTGCCGAAAGAGGCGACGACGTTCACCAGCACGGGCGACGGCTTTCGCTTGCCGCACGGCGCGCTGGCGATCCTCGGCGTGCTCGCCGCGTTGGGGCTGATTGCCGAGGGCGCGATCTACGACTGGAGCGTGCTCTATCTGAAGCAGGAACTGGGCAGTCCCCAGCAGCAGGCCGCGCTGGCCTACGCCAGCTTTTCGGCCGCGATGGCCGCCACGCGCTTCGCCGGGGACGCGATGCGGGCGCGCTTCTCGCCGGCCCTGCTGCTGCGCGGCAGCGCCTGGCTGGCTGCCGCCTCCATGACGCTGGTGCTGCTGGCCGACGAACCCTGGCTGGCCCTGATCGGATTTGCAGGCGTCGGGGCGGGCTTTGCCAATGTGGTGCCGATTCTCTTCGCGGCGTCGGCGCGCGTCCCCGGCGTCGAGCCGGCACGCGGTATCGCCGCGGTATCGGCGGCCGCCTACCTGGGCTTCATGGCCGGACCGCCGGTGATCGGCTTTCTGGCCCAGGTCAGCTCGTTGACCGCAGCGCTCTATGTCGTGGTGGCCTTTGCCGCAGCGCTCGCGGCATCGGCGCGCTACGCGAATCCGGCCTGATTCAACGCAGTGCCGGCGCGGTTCGCAGCGCCCGCACCGAGGCATCGCCTATGGCAGCGCCGAATTTCTTGGCGAGCTTCTCGGCCACGTTCTCCCGGCGCGTGTAGTCGATCACTTCCTCGGCCTTTACCACTTCGCGCGCAACGAAATCGACGTTGCCGATCTGATCGGCCAGGCCGAGTTCCACGGCCTGCTGGCCGCTCCAGAACAAGCCGCTGAACAGGCCGGGCGTATCGGCCTTCAACCGGTCGCCGCGGCCCTTCTTGACCACATCGATGAACTGCGCGTGGATCTGGTCGAGCATCTTTTGTGCATGCACCCGCTGTGCATCGCTCATCGGGCTGAACGGATCCAGAAAACCCTTGTTCTCGCCGGCCGTCAAGAGCCTGCGCTCTACGCCCACCTTGTCCATAAGGCCGGTGAATCCGAAACCGTCCATCAGCACGCCGATGCTTCCGACGATGCTCGCCTTGTCGACGAAGACCTTGTCGGTCGCCGCCGCGATGTAATACGCCGCCGACGCGCAGGTCTCCTCGACCACCGCGTAGACCGGCTTGTTGTGCTTGGCCCGCAGGCGCTTGATCTCGTCGTTGATGATGCCGGCCTGCACGGGGCTTCCGCCAGGCGAATTGATCAGCAGCACCACACCTTTGGCACCGTCATCCTCGAAAGCAGACTTCATCGCCGCGATCACGAACTCCGCACTCGCATCGCCTCCATTGGCGATTTCGCCCTTGATTTCGACCACCGCCGTGTGAGACGTGGTCTTGGCGGTCGTCGGCGTGCCACGGGACACGGCCAGCCACACCAGGAAAATGAAGAAGGCGAGCCAGCTCAGGCGAACGAAGGTCTTCCAGCGTCGCGTGGCTCTTTGCTCGCGCAGCGAGGCGAAGGCCAGCTTTTCGAGTGTTGCGCGCTCCCAGTTGGGTTGCAGCGTCGGATCGTTCCTCGATGTGTTTCGGGAGGGCGTAGCGCGCTCGAAAGGCTCGAAACCCTCGGGTTCCGTGCGGTTGGAATCGGTCATGTCAGAAAACCAGAGGTTGGAGGTTCCAGGCAGTATGCCAGTGCACCACTCCGTCCCGTTCGCTCAAGGCGATCTTCACCAGGCCGCCGCGACAGGGACCACCGGCGCACTCGCCGGTGTCCGGCTTGTAGACGGCGCCGTGCGTCGCGCAGAGGAGCCATTGGCCGCTGTCGTCGAAGAAGCGATCAGGCTGGAAATCCAGCTCCATCGCGACGTGGCTGCAGCGGTTCAGGTAGGCATGCGGCTGCCCTTCGAAGCGAACGGCAAAGGCCCTGCACGTCTGGCCGCCATGCACCAGGTCGAAGGGAACGGCACGCCCGCCCTCGACCAGGTCGGCCGTATTGCACAGAGGAATGCATTCGCTCATGCGCGGATTTTCATCCGTTCTCGAGAAGCCATTGCGTCAAACCGGACACCGAGTGCGCCACGTGCAGCGGCCCAAGCGCGTCGAAGGTATCCGGCTCGTGCGCGCCGTAGCTCACCCCTACGCTTGCACAGCCGGCGTTGAGCGCGAGCTGGAGATCGTGCGTGGTGTCGCCGACCATCAAGGTGCGCCCGGCCGGCACGTCCAGCTCTTCCATCAATTCGAGCAGCATGCGCGGATGCGGCTTGCCGAAGGTTTCATCGGCCGTTCGAGAGGCATCGAAGCGGTCCCGCAGCGCAACCGTCGCGAGCGCTTCGTTCAGCCCCCGGCGCGACTTGCCCGTGGCCACAGCCAGCTTGTGACCGCGCGCGTGGAGCGCATCGAGCATCGGCAGGACACCGTCGAAAAGCACCAGGTCATCCTGATGCTGCAGATAGTGGTACCGGTAGCGCGCACCGAGCTCGGCGTACTTTTCCTTGGGCACGTCTGGCGCGGCGCGCGCCAGCGCTTCGGCAAGGCCCAGACCGATCACCCAGGCGGCGTCGTTCTCGTTCGGCTTGGCGCCGCCGACATCGACCACAGCGGCCTGAATGCAGCGCACGATAAGCCGCGTCGAGTCATAGAGCGTGCCGTCCCAATCGAAAACTATGAGGTCGAAGCGGCGGGGGCGAATGTCAGTCATGAGTGAGAGGCTGTCGAGGGATGGGCCGCGAGCGCATCGAGCGCGGCCTGCGGCATCAGCGCATGCAGATCCGGCGGCAAGTCGGCCTGCAGCGCCATGCGTTCTCCGCTCGCGGGGTGGGTGAACTGCAGCCGCCAGGCGTGCAGGAACATGCGTTTGAGGCCGAGCTTCTGCAATGCGCGATTGCGCTGGAAGTCGCCGTACTTGTCATCGCCCGCGATCGCATGGCCGCCGGAGGCGAGGTGGACGCGAATCTGGTGCGTGCGGCCGGTCTTGATCGTGACGGCAAGCAGCGAGAACGCAGCGGCGTCGGCAGGAAGACTGACGCGGGCCAGGACCTTCACGAGCGTCACGGCGCGCATCGCGTCGGGATGATCCTTGGCCACCACGCGCACGCGCCGTTCGCCTGGATCGGCCGAGCCTGCCTGACCCGGCAGAAGATACTTGGCGAGCGGCGCATCGAGCACCTTCTTGTTCACCGGCCAGTTGCCTTCGACCAGTGCCAGATAGGTCTTGCCGGTCTCGCGCTCGCGAAACTGGTCCTGCAGCGCCGTCAATGCGCTGCGCTTCTTGGCAACCAGCAGGATGCCCGAGGTCTCACGGTCCAGTCGATGCACGAGCTCCAGAAAGCGCGCGGCGGGGCGCGCGGTGCGCAATTGCTCGATTACGCCGAAGCTCACGCCGCTGCCGCCGTGAACCGCGACGCCTGCCGGCTTGTCGATCGCCAGCAGCGCATCGTCCTCGTAAAGCAGGGGGAATTCGCGCGCGGGCGCCGGCGGCGAGCCGCCGCCCTCTTCCGATCGCGCCGATACCCGCACCGGCGGCAGCCGCAACAAGTCGCCTTCCGCCAGGCGGGTCTCGGCCTGAGCACGTCCCTTGTTGATGCGCACCTCTCCCGACCGGATGATCCGGTAAACATGGGTTTTGGGTACGCCCTTGAGCTGCCGGAACAGGAAATTGTCGAGTCTTTGGCCCGCAGATTCCCCATCGACCGTCAGAAAGCGAACTTCTGCTGCCGCGGGGCTTGGCTTCGCACCTATAATGTTTTTCACCAGCGCGGTCTTGTAAGTGCTTGATTAATCAGAAGTTTAGAGCACTGCCGGAGGCGCTGTGAGGTCGATGCCGCTTAGGCGTTGAGCCCGCAAGCCACGCGCCAACGCGCAGGGCGGCGGGCGCTACATCAAAGTCAAGCCGACGCCCACGAAACACCGATACGGAATACCCAGCCGGCAGGCCATAAGCTGCCGGCGGATCGAAGCGAGTACCTTGTGTTGATACTGCTGATTCAACTTTGCCTGCGCTGGCTCATGCCAGCGGTTGCGGGCATTGAATCGTCGGCAGAGCGCACCACCATTGCGCCAACTGCTATAGAAAATATAGCGCGTCAACACCATATCGGGCTCGCGCCCATCCACGCGCCCCCACCCCGGCTGTCATTGAGCTGACGCTCGATACGGTTGTTCGCGTCCGCGCGGCAACCCAGCAGCAGCCGGGGCACAGTGGCAATTCCTTCGTTTCGCGACGCGTCGTCCGTGCATCGTTAGGTCCGTCATGGACCGGTTAGAACGATAGAACAGACAAAGGAAACGCATCATGAAGCGGATGCTGATCAACGCCACGCAGGCAGAAGAACGCCGCCTGGCCATCGTCGACGGGCAGAAGCTCCTCGACTACGAAATCGAAATCGAAGGGCGCGAGCAGCGCAAGGGCAATATCTACAAGGCGGTCGTGACGCGAGTCGAGCCGTCGCTGGAAGCCTGCTTCGTCGACTACGGCGAGGACCGCCACGGCTTCCTGCCGTTCAAGGAAATCTCCAAGCAGTATTTCGCCGAAGGCGTCTCGGCCAGCCAGGCCCGGATCCAGGATGCGATCCGTGAAGGCCAGGAACTGGTGGTCCAAGTCGAGAAGGAAGAGCGCGGAAACAAGGGCGCGGCCCTGACCACCTTCATCTCGCTGGCCGGCCGCTACGTCGTGCTGATGCCGAACAACCCGCGCGGCGGCGGCGTCAGCCGGCGCATCGAGGGCGACGACCGCGCCGAACTCAAGGAGGCGATGGACCAGCTCGAGTACCCCAAGGGCATGAGCATCATCGCGCGCACTGCCGGCATCGGCCGCTCCGCGCCCGAGCTGCAGTGGGACCTGAACTACCTGCTCAAGCTCTGGGCCGCCATCGACGGCGCCGCCAAGGGGGGCAAGGGCGCCTTCCTGATCTACCAGGAGTCGTCGCTCGTCATCCGCGCGATCCGCGATTACTTCAATCACGACATCGGCGACATCCTGATCGACACCGACGACATCTACGACCAGGCGCAGCAGTTCATGGCGCATGTGATGCCGGAACACGCTGCGCGCGTGAAGCGCTACCGCGACGACGCCGCACTGTTCAGTCGCTTCCAGATCGAACATCAAATTGAATCGGCCTATGCGCGCACGGTGCAGCTGCCCAGCGGCGGCGCGATCGTCATCGATCACACCGAAGCACTGGTCTCAGTCGACGTGAACTCGGCGCGCGCCATCAAGGGCGGCGACATCGAAGAGACCGCCACGCGCACCAACCTCGAAGCGGCCGACGAAGTGGCCCGTCAGATGCGCCTGCGCGACCTGGGTGGCCTGATCGTCATCGACTTCATCGACATGGACGAGTCGAAGAACCGCCGCGAGGTCGAAAGCCGCCTGCGCGACGCGCTGCGCCAGGACCGCGCGCGCGTCCAGTTCGGTTCGATCAGCAAGTTCGGCCTGATGGAAATGAGCCGCCAGCGCCTGAAGCCCGCGCTTTCCGAAGGCTCGTCGATCCCCTGCCCCCGTTGCGGCGGCTCGGGCCACATCCGCGATACCGAATCGAGCGCGCTGCAGATACTGCGCATCATTCAGGAAGAGTCCATGAAGGACAACACGGCCGCCGTGCATGTGCAGGTGCCGGTCGAAGTCGCATCCTTCCTGCTCAACGAAAAACGCCCCGAGATCGCCAAGATCGAACTCAAGCAGCGCGTGACGGTGCTGATGGTTCCCAACAAGACGCTGGAAACGCCCAACTACAAGCTGGAGCGGCTGAAGCACGACGACCCGCGGCTTGATCACATCGAGGCCAGCTACAAGATGGCCGACGAGATCGAGGACCCGACCTCGGTCACGCGGCGCTCGCAGGAGCCGACCAACAAGCAGACGCCGGTGATCAAGGGCGTATTGCCCGACGCGCCGGCACCGGTGGCGGTGCCACGGCCCGAAGCGGCACGCCCGCCGATGGTCGCGCCGGCGCCCGCACCAGTTGCGGCTGCTCCCGTTGCACGCGCTCCCGCCGAATCAGGGCTCTTCGGCTGGATCAAGAGCCTGTTCGGCGCCGCGCCGGCACCAGCACCTGCCCCAGCCACGATTCCGGTGGAAGCGCCCAAGCCGCGCCGGGAAGGCCGCAGCGGCCGGGACGGCGAAGCACGCACCGCACGCGACGGCGAGCAGCGCCGCGGCGGCCGCGGTGAAGGACGCGGCGGTCGCGACGGTGAACGCCGCGGCGCCCGTTCCGGCGAGCGTCGCGAAGGACGCGAAGTCCGCAGCGAGGCGCGCAATGACAGCCAGGTTCGTGAACCCCGCGAGCCCCGTGAAGCGCGTGCGCCCCGCGACGGCGAGCGCCGTGGCCGCGGCGAGCGTCGCGACAGCGACCTGCGCCAACCGCCGACCGAAACAACCGACGTCCAACTCGACGCGCAGGCGATCGCACCGAATGCGTTTGCAGGCGACGAAAGTGCGCCCCCCGCGGAACGCGCACCGCGTGGACGCGGCGAACGCCGGGAACGCGGCGAACGCGGCGTCGACGCAGCGCGTGAACGCACGGGCGACGCCGCCCGCGCAGCGAACGCAGACAGCTCGCAACAACAAGAGGGTGCTGCAGCCGATCGCGGTGTGCGCGGCGGCCGCGAGGAACGCGCGCCTCGCGGCGAGCGCAGCGAAGGCCGCCGCGAGCGGCGCAATGATGGCGCGCCGCGCGCCATCGAAGCACCTTCCGCTGCAGAAGTCCAGCCGCTCGCCGCCGAGGCCGCTGAGATCGGCAACGCCGGTGATGCTTCGAACGAAGATTCCGCGCCGCGGCGCGACGGCGACGAACGCCGAGGTCGCTCTCGCGATCGCTACGGCCGCGATCGCCGAGAGCGCGGCCCACGCGAAGAGGGCGAGCCGGCTCCGACCGCATCCGTACTCCCGCCCGCGCCCGTCGGCGCCTACGACGGCATCGAGATCGAAACGGCGCCGCCCGTGCCAGTGCTTCGCACCGAACGGCCCGCAGCCGCACCCTCGACCCCCAGAGTGGTCGAAGCCTCCGCCCCGAGCTCGCGCGCGCTGCCGAAGGTGCAGCCCTTCGAGCTGCCGCTGGACGAGCTCGCCCAAGTGGCCGAGGGCTCGGGATTGCATTGGGTGAATTCGGATGCCGAGCGCGTGGCGCAGGTTCGCGCGGCGATCGCGGCGGAACCCAAGCCCGTTCATGTCCCGCGCGAGCGCCCGCCCGCGATCGTGGTCGACGAGGGCCCGCTGGTGCTCGTGGAGACCCGCCGCGACCTCGGCAACATGGTGCTGCCGTTCGAAGGCGCAACGCACGACGCAAGCGCGCGCCGGTAACGCCGCTACCGGGGGAGGCGGCGCGCCTCCCTCGCGTTCGACGCGGCAGTTCCTCGTGCCGAGACCATCTCAAGGGCCTGCGCCAGCGCCAGCGCCGCCACTCCGCATCGCGATCGCCTGCCGTGCCGTTCATCGAATGCCATCGCAAGCGCATCGACCGCCTCAATAACCCAGTGCGCTGCTGCGGTAGCTTTTTGTAATCCTTTCGAATTGCTCCGGCACGCCATATGCTTGCTGCACTGCAGCAACCACGGAGGCAAGAACTAAGTCACGAAATCGACGAACGGCGTTTGCAAACAACACTCAGTCGTCAAGAAGCGTTAACATGTTGTCATACAAAAGACCTACACTTCCAGCGACTATGCTGCGCTGCACCAATCGGTGTGGGAGCATATTCACCGAATACGCAACTTACACTGCTTGACGAAGGGTGTACGTCTTTTGTTCACAAGACAACGAAAGAATCTTGTGTTCAAATTCTTGCGAATAGTAGTAAAGCGTTACACTGCTGCACTCTGGCCCCGAAGTTGAGGGCAGCACCCGTTTGGGGGATTTTTAAATGTTTCGTTCCGACTCGACCGCACACGGCAACGTGGTCCGACGCTTCACCCCTGATGGCGGTGGATCGTCCGCGCCTCCAGCGTACCTACGCCCGCGCAACCTCACTCGCCTCGAGCGCGCGACGAAGCGCGCCATCGATATCGTGGGCGCGCTGACATTCTTCATCCTCTTCGGGCCCCTCTATCTGCTCGTTGCACTCGGCGTTCGCATCAGCATGGGCCGTCCGGTCCACTTCTGGCAGAACCGCCTTGGAGAAAGCGGCCAGCGGTTTCGCTTCTACAAGTTCCGCTCGATGGTGCACAACTCCGAAGTGGTGTTGGACGAATTTCTGAGCCGCAACGACATGGCCCGCACAGAGTGGGACACCTTCCAGAAACTCGAGAAGGATCCGCGCATCACGCCGATCGGCCAGTTCATCCGCAAGCTGAGCCTCGACGAACTGCCCCAGTTCTGGAACGTGCTCAAGGGCGACATGAGCCTGGTCGGTCCGCGTCCCTGCATGGAGCGTCAACGCAGCCTCTACGGCAAGGGCTGGGAACACTATTGCGCCATGCGCCCGGGGATCACGGGCTTGTGGCAAGTCAGCGGCCGCAATCGCCTGTCGTATGCAAGACGCGTCGAACTCGACATGGAGTACGTCAGCAACTGGTCGCTCTGGCTCGACATCAAGATCCTGTTGAAGACCGTGCGTGCAGTCATCACCGGCGAGGGCTCGCGGTGAGCGCGATTCAGCCGATCGTCCTCTGCGGCGGCAGCGGCACCCGCCTGTGGCCGTTGTCGCGCAAGACCCTGCCCAAGCAATTCGTCCCGCTGATCGACAACAAGAACCTCCTGGTGCTCACGCTGGAACGCCTGCGTCGGTTGAATACCGAGGTGACTTGCGTTGCTGCAGAAGAGCACCGCTTTCTGGTTCAAGAAAGCATCGAAGCGGCGGATGTCTGCGGCAAGCAACTGCTCGAGCCGGTGGCACGCAACACGGCTGCCGCGATGTCGGCGATTGCTCTTCTGGCCGATCCGGAGCAGCTGCTGCTGTTCGCGCCCGCCGATCACCACATCCCGGACGCCGATCGCTTTGTCGCCACGATCCAGAAAGGGATTCCCGCCGCGCTGGCCGGCTATCTCGTGACCTTCGGCGTGGAGCCGACTTTTCCCAGCACCGCCTACGGCTACATCCGCCAAGGCGAAAAACTCGACGCCGCATTGGGCGAAGCGGCGGGTCATGCCGTGGCCGCCTTCGTCGAGAAGCCTGCCGCGGACCACGCCGAGCACCTGCTGCTCGCGGGCGGCCACCTCTGGAACGCCGGAATCCTTCTGGTCCAGGCCAAGGTGCTGATCGCCGCAGTCGAGCAGCATGCATCCGACATCCTCGACAGCTGCAGGCAGGCCACTGCCGCCATCGTGACCGACGGCGATTTTCTGCGCATGGACAGCGCCGCGTTCGGCCGCTGCCGCAGCCAGAGCATCGACTACGCGGTACTCGAAAAATGCGATCGCGTTGCCGTCATTCCCTTCCAGGGCCGATGGAGCGATGTCGGAAGCTGGAACGCGGTTGCCGAGCTGCACGATGTGGACGATGAAGGCAACCGGATCAGCGGCCAGGGTTTTGCCATGGGTGCGCGCAATACCTTCATCTATGCGCCCAACCGCCCCGTCGTGGCGTTGGGCACCAAGGATCTGCTGGTGGTGGATACGCCGGACGCGCTGCTGGTTGCGCACAGCGACTGCGCCGAGCAGGTCAAGGACGTGGTCGCCCTGCTCACGACGCAGGGCCACAGCCAGGCCACCCGCCATCGCCGCATCCCCCGGCCTTGGGGTGCCTATGACAGCATCGACGACGGCGAGCGTTTCGCCGTCAAGCGCCTGACGGTCAAGCCCGGCGCGCACCTTGCGCTGCGAATGCACCACCATCGCGCCGAGCACTGGGTGGTGGTCCAGGGGACGGCCAGAGTGGTGTGCGACGATAAGGTGCTGCTGGTCAAGGAAAACGAATCGATCTACATTCCCGTCGGTGCCCGATACATGCTGGAAAACGCCGGCAAGACCTTCCTCGAGGTGATCGAAGTCCAGACTGGCGGCTATCTCGGCGACGACGACATCGTGCGCTTCGACGATCTGCCCGCGGACGCCGCCGATCCGCAGCGACGACTCGCCTGAGGGCCCAGGTCGGAGAGCGCCGGCCCCATCCTCCCCCGTATCAAGGTCTATTTCAATGAACGAGTTTCAGAAGCGGATTTTCGTGGCGGGACACCGCGGCATGGTGGGCAGCGCGATCGTGCGATGCCTGGTCGAGAAGGGCTATACCAACATCGTCACCCGAAGTCGTGCCGAACTCGACCTGACGGACCAGGCCCAGGTCCGGGCCTTCTTCGCCGCGGAAAAGCCGCAGGAGGTCTACGTGGCGGCGGCCAAGGTCGGCGGCATCCACGCCAACAACAGCTATCCGGCGGAGTTCATCTATTCGAACCTGATGGTCGAGGCCAACCTGATCCACGAGGCCTGGCGCACCGGCGTGAGCAAGCTGCTTTTCCTCGGGTCGAGCTGCATCTATCCGCGGCTCGCGGCGCAGCCCATGGCGGAGGATGCGCTGCTGACCGGCAAGCTGGAGCCGACCAACGAGCCGTACGCCGTCGCCAAGATTGCAGGCATCAAGCTGTGCGAAAGCTACAACCGCCAGTACGGATGCGACTTCCGCAGCGTGATGCCGACCAACCTCTATGGCCCGGGCGACAACTACCATCCCGAGAACAGCCACGTCCTGCCCGCCATGATCCGCCGCTTTCACGAAGCCAAGCTCGCCGATGCACCCTCGGTGGTGATCTGGGGAACGGGCACGCCGAAGCGGGAGTTTCTCTACGTCGACGACATGGCAGGCGGCTGCGTCCACGTGATGGACCTTCCGCGCGAAATCTACGCGGCCCATACGGAGCCCACGACCAGCCACATCAATATCGGCAGCGGCGAAGACCTGTCGATCGCGGAACTCGCCCAATTGGTGAGCGAAGTGGTGGGCTACCGCGGCGCCATCCGCTGCGATGCGAGCAAGCCCGACGGCGCACCACGCAAGCTGCTCGACATTTCGCGGATTCGCGAACTCGGCTGGACGCCCAGGACGACGCTGCGCGCCGGCGTGATGCGCGCCTACGAAGACTTCTGTAGCGAAGAACTCGTTCCTTCCTGAGGACTTGCCTTCCGTGCTTCGATGCCCAGCATGACCGTCTCCTCCGTCTCCCTGATTCCGCCTGGAACGGGCGGCGTGCGGGACTATGCGACCGCGGTGGGCAATCCACTTCACGCGCCGCTGATGGAGCTCACGCGCGGCACCGACACCGCCTCGCTGAAGGGAGAGTTCCTGCTCCTGCATTTCAGCGGTTACGGTTTCCAGAAGCGCGGGATTCCGTTGTGGCTGGTCAACAGGATCGACGGCTTGCGCACGCAGTTCAAGGCCTTCGGCATCGTGTTCCATGAACTCTTCGCAACCGGCCCACCATGGGGCTCAGCGTTCTGGCTCAGCGGCTGCCAGCAGCGGATCGCGCGCGACCTGCTGCGCCGATCCGATTTCTGGGTGACGAACCGGGAGGAATCCGCGCGCTGGCTGCGGGAGCATTCGCGGACCACGCCGCACCGGGTGCTGCCGGTGTTCTCGAATGTGGGCGAGCCCGCCTCGATCGAGACCGAACGGCGGCGCAAGCTGGTGGTTTTCGGCAGCGCCGGCATCCGGGCCCAGGCCTACGAGTGGTCGGAGGGCGAACTCTTCCGCTGCGCCAAGCGCAACGGGCTCGAAATACACGACATCGGCCCCGCGATGCCGGAAGGCCCGCTCTCTCGACAGTTGGCGCGGGAGGGCGTGATGGCGCACGGCAAGCTGCCGGCCGCACAGGTGAGCTTAGCGCTGTCCAGCGCGGACTATGGCGCCCTCGCCTACCCTCCGGACTACGTCTCCAAGAGCAGCATCTTTGCGGCCTACAGCTCGCACGCCGTTTGCCCCATCCTGCTGTGGGAAGAGTATGGCGTGCACGACGGCTTGACGCCCAACGTGCACTATGCTCGCGGTTTCGATGCGGTCGACCGATCGGCCGTCGATCCGCGCGTCATCGGACGCGAAGCGCACAAGTGGTACGTACCGCATCGCATCGATGCGCACGTCGACGCGCTCCGGACATTGACCACCGAGGTACAAAGGTGAGCGACAACAACGGCATGCAAACCGGCGGGGTACGCCCATGAGCGCGATCGCCGCAAGCGTCCCTCGCGCGACGAACCGGGCCGCGTCGCTCAGCCGCGCCGGCCAGCTTTTTCTTGCCGTCTTCCTGATCGTCGTTTTCGAGGGGGCGGTGCGCAAGTGGGTGTCCTCCGCGTCCACGCTTCCTCTGATCCTGCTGCGCGACCTGCTGGCCTTCGCGCTGGTCGTCTATGCGTGGAGGCATGGTCACCTGAAGCGCTACAAGAAGATCACGGCCGCCATGCTCGCATGGTCGTGCCTGGTGATCGGCTGGGGACTGCTGCAGCTCGTCGGCGGCGAAAGTTCACCGGTCGTGTTTGTGATCGGGCTGCGTTTCTGGCTGCTCTACACGTGGTTCGCCATCGCGGCTGCCGCCGCCATGAACGAAACGGATTACCGGATCGCAGTGCTTGCAGCCGCCGTCGTGATGGTGGTGCTGGCACCGCTGGCAGTGCTGCAGCACTACTCGCCTCCCGGCGCGCGGATCAACACCCAGCTGGACGGCGACGAGGAAAGCGTCTTCGTCGCGGTGGTGGGCGTGGTCCGCACCACGGGCACCTTCAGCTTCACCTCCGGCTATGCCACCTACCTGACGATGGTGGCGCCCCTGGTGTTCGGCATCCTGGGCGCCAGGAAGCGAAACACCAGGCAGTTCCTGTTCGCGATCGCCGTGTTCGTGGCCTTCGCTACGGGCGCGCTGGTGAGCGGCTCCAGAACGGCGGCGATCACCTCGGGGATGATGCTCATGGCCTACCTGGTCGGCAGGCTGCTGTTCTCGAAAGCACGCAACAAGGTTGGCGCAGCGGTGGCGGTGGTCATTGTGCTGGCATTGACGGCGCTCTTCGCCTATGTTTTTCGCGATGCCATCGGCATCACGCAGACACGCTTCGAACAGGCGGCGGAGGCCGAAAACTTCGGCGA
Source organism: Variovorax sp. MHTC-1 (assembly GCF_003984645.1). GTDB lineage: Bacteria > Pseudomonadota > Gammaproteobacteria > Burkholderiales > Burkholderiaceae_C > Variovorax. Next base: position 42,445 of record NZ_RWKI01000009.1, on the reverse strand, counting down.
ACGGGTTCTCACCGTTCTGTTCGGCGAACCCTGGGTCTACGACCTCATGAACTGGTTGGGCTACGGCGTGGGTTACGGATCCAACCTCGCGACCTACGTTCGCACCGGAGCGGCGGATGTCTTCGCGCTCGCGGAAGCCGAAGGCGGCCGCATCCTGATGGAAGGCGGCTTGCTGGGCGTCGCCTACATCGCGGTCAAGTACGTGGTGCTGGGCCTCGGAATGCTGTGGAGTCTCAGAATCTCGATCCGGACAAATTCCCCCTACGCCGTGCTGGTGTGGCTGACCACCACGCTTGCCATAGTCAGCTGGCCCGCGCTCGGCCAACTGACGGCCAATGCGCTGCTCGGCATCATGCTGGCCTACGCCCTCCTGGTTTTCCGCTATCCGAGGCTCGAAATCTTCCCAAGCCGCGCCTCGCGATCGTGAGACTGCTTCATCTCATTCCATCCGTCGATCCCCGGGGCGGCGGCCCCATCGAGGGAGTCCGGCGGATCCATGATGCGCTGGCGGGCATGGGGCACGAAGGCGACCTCGTGAGTCTGGACAGCCCCGACGCCGGCTTCGTCGCCGACTATCCGGGCAAGGTAATCGCGACCGGCCCCTCGATCTCGAGCTACGGCTACAACGAGCGCCTGCTGCCGTGGCTCAAGGCGCACGCCGGCGACTATGACGCCGTCATCGTCAATGGCCTCTGGCAGTACGTCGGCTTCGCCGCCTGGCGCGCCCTGCACGGCTCGTCCACGCCCTACTTCGTCTACAGCCACGGCATGCTCGATCCGTGGTTCAAGCATCGCTACCCGCTCAAGCACCTCAAGAAGTGGCTCTACTGGCCCTGGGGCGAATACCGCGTGCTGCGCGATGCGTCCGCCGTGCTCTTCACCTGCGAAGAAGAACGCCTGCTCGCTCGGCAATCGTTCTGGCTCTATCGCTGCCGGGAGGTGGTCGGCTCTTATGGCACCACTGTGCCGCCGCAGGATGCCAAGGCCTTGTCCGAGGCCTTTCTTTCGTCTTTTCCCGAGCTGCGGCAGAAGCGCCTGCTGCTGTTCCTGGGCCGTATCCACGAGAAGAAAGGCTGCGACCTGCTGATCGAAGCCTTTGCGCGCGTGGTGGCGGCTGCGCCGGACGTCCAGCTCGTGATGGCGGGCCCCGGCGACGAAGACCTGACCCGGCAATTGCAAAGCCGAGCGGCCAGCCTCGGCATCGCCTCGCGCATCAGCTGGACCGGCATGCTGTCGGGCGATTTGAAATGGGGCGCGTTCCATGCATGCGAGGTGTTCTGCCTGCCCTCGCATCAGGAGAACTTCGGCATCGCGGTAGCGGAGGCGCTGGCCTGCAGCCGGCCGGTGCTGATCAGCGACAAGGTCAACATCTGGCGCGAGATCGCGGCAGACCAGGCGGGCTTCGTCGAGTCCGACACGCTCGAAGGCACGATCGCGCTGTTGCGGCGCTGGCTGGATTCGACCCCCGCCGAACTCGCGGCGATGCGCCTCGCCGCGCTGCGCTGCTTCGACAATCGGTTCCAGATGAAACAGGTGGCGGAAAAGCTGGTCCGCACCATTCGCGAACACTCGCCGCAACCCGCCTGATCCATGAAGCTGCTCGTCTACGGAATCAATTTCGCCCCGGAACTGACCGGCATCGGCAAGTACACCGGAGAAATGGTCGCGTGGCTGGCAGCCCGGGGCCACGAGGTGCGCGTAGTGACCGCGCCGCCCTACTACCCCGACTGGGCGATCTGGCCGGGCTACCGCGCCTCGCGCTATACGCAGGAGACCTGGGGCGGCGCCACGGTGCTGCGCACGCCGCTGTGGGTGCCGCGCAAGGTCAGCGGCGCGAAGCGTCTTCTGCACCTGGCGAGCTTCGCGCTGGCCAGCGTGCCGGCCCTGTTCGCACAGTGGCGCTGGAAGCCCGACGTGGTGTGGGTGACGGAGCCGCCGCTCTTCTGCACGCCGGCGGCGCTGATCTTCGCGCGGTTGCGCTCGGCCAAGACCTGGCTGCACATCCAGGACTACGAAGTCGACGCCGCCTTCGAGCTCGGGCTGCTCAAGGGCGCACGGCTGCGCGCATTCGTCGCCGCGGTCGAGCGCGGACTGATGCGCCGCTTCGACCGCATCTCCACCATTTCACAGCGCATGATCGAACGCGCGAGCAGCAAGGGCATCGAGGACGCGCGACTGATTTCCCTGCCTAACTGGGCCGACGTATCGGCCATCCAGCCGCTGCAGGCCGACAGCCCCTACCGCGCCGAACTGGGCATCCCGTCCGACGCCGTGGTCGCCCTCTACTCCGGGAACATGGGCGCCAAGCAGGGGCTGGAACTGCTGGCCGAGATAGCCCTCATGCTGAAGGATCAGCCCGGCCTCCAGTTCGTGTTCTGCGGCAACGGCGCCGGCCGCGCCGAACTGATGAAGCGCTGCGAGCAGCTCGCCAACGTCCGCTTCCTCGATCTGCAGCCGGTCGATCGCCTCGGCGACCTGCTGGGCCTGGCGGACATTCATCTGCTGCCGCAGCGCGCGGATGCGGCGGACCTGGTAATGCCCTCCAAGCTCACCGGCATGCTGAGCAGCGGCAGGCCGGTGGTGGCCGGCGCGCGTGTCGAGACCGAGCTCGGCAAGGTCGCATCCGAATGCGGTATCGCCGTGCCGCCCGATGACGCGAAGGCTTTTGCTGCAGCAGTGCTCTCGCTGGCCTCGCAGCCCGAGCTTCGAAGCGAACTGGGGCGGCATGCCCGCACTTTTGCCGAAACGCGGTTCGATCGCGATACCGTGCTGGCACAGTTCGAACGCGACCTGCAGGCCTGCGTGGCGCGCATGGCGCACCGTCCGGCCACCTGACGCCATCCTGCTGCGCCGGGCGGCCGCCCGGTGCTTCCGTCACTGCTCTTCGGGCAGGATGCTCTCGTAGTTGTAGTTGGTGTAGCGGTAGCGGCCGTACTTGTACGGCGCGTAGGCCCGGCGGCCCACATCCATCGCATTGAGCAGCACACCGGTGGCAGCCTTGCCGCCCATCGCCAGCCGGCGCGTGCTTTCCTTGAGCTCGCCCATGGTGGATTGATCGGCGCGCGCCACCAGCAGCACCGTGCCCGCGTGCGCCGCGACCGTGGACGTGTCGGCGGCGACCAGCACCGGCGGCGTATCGATGACGACCAGGTCGTACTGTTCCGACAGGCGCTCGAGCGCCGTCTTGAACGAGTCCGACACCAGCAGTTCCGACGGGTTCGGAGGCAGTTGGCCCGTGGCCAGGAAGTCCAGGTTGGGGACCACCTGGCGGTGCACGGTCTGCTGCACCGTCAGGCTGCCCGCAATCAGCTCCGAAAGCCCGCCGTGGCGCTGCAATCCGAAGTACTGGTGCGTGTGGCCGCGCCGCAAGTCGGCGTCGATCAGGAGCGTGCGCTTGCCGGCGGCGGCCATGAGGGCGGCGAAGTTCGCCGTCACGAAGCTCTTGCCGACGCCCGGGGTGGGACCGCTGATGAGCACGCGGTTGTTCGGCGATTCCAGCATCGCGAACTGCATGGCCGTTCGCAGACTGCGCAGGCTTTCCACGGCCGGGTCGTCCGGGTTCTCGATCGCCAGCAGGCGGACGCCGGTGGCGCCGCTCAAGCGTCGCTTCGCGATCGCGCTTTGCGCGTTGCTGAGGGGAATGGTCGAGAAGACCGGCAGGCCGGTGTCGGCCTCCACCTCGTGCGGATCGCGCAGACGCTGCTCGATGAAGGAGCTGCGCACGAACGCGGCGACGATGCCGAGGAACAACCCCAGGGCCAGCGCCGCCGCGACAATGACCTTGCGGTTCGGCTTCACCGGCACCTGCGGCACCACCGCCTCGTCGAGCACGCGGACGTTGCCGATCTTGCCTTCCTTCACCAGGCGCAGCTGCAGCGCGTTGTTGAGCAGCTGCTGGTACAGCTCGGTGTTGACCTTGACGTCGCGCTCCATGCGCACCGCTTCCTGCTGGATGGCCGGCAGGCCCTTGATGCGAGTCTGGATCTCGCCCATGTCGGTCCTCAGTGCCGCGATCTGGCTGTCGAGCGTCTGCACCGTCGGATGCGCGGACGTGAAGCGGGACTCGAGTTCGCGCCGGCGCTGCTGGGCATCCAGCAGCTTGGTCTGGCGATCCACCGCCTGATTCAAGACCAGCGCCGCTTCTTCGCTGAAGGCCACCGTGCCCTTCTGGTTGCGATAGCGGTTGTAGACCTCTTCGGACGCTTCCAGCTGCTTCTTGAACTGCGGCAACTGGACATCGAGGAAGGCCAACGTCTTCTGCGCCTCAGCGGCCTTGCGCTCGATGTTCTGCTTGACGTACTGGTCGCCCACGGCATTGAGCACGCGCGTCAGCTTGAAGGGGTCCGTGTCCTGCAGCGACACGTTGATGATGCCGGAGGTCTTGCCCCGCTCGGTCAGGACCAGGCTGGACTGCAACGCGACGGTGGTCGGCAGTTTCGCGTAACGGTAGAGATTGAACAGCGCACCCGGCTTGCCGGCGAGTTCGGTCACCGTCAACTCGATCGGCCCGCTGCCGGTCTCGGCCTTCAGCGGCGTCCCGACGGTGCCGGTGAGCTGCTGCATCCCCGGATAGTCGATCGTGTACTGGTTGCCGGCTTTTGCCGTCACCGTGAACAGCCCGCCTTCCATGTGGGCCGGCACGTCGAACTGCGACACCAGGATACGTTCCGTTCCCGACACGTAGCCTTCGAGGCCCAGGAAACCAGGCTCCGAAAGGCCGTTCGCTCGCCGCGCCAGCCAGCCGCCGATGTAGGGCACATAGCGCGGGCTCGCCGCAATGTAGAGCTTGGTCGCTTCTACCGCCTGGCCGGCGATCATGCGCGAGCGGATGATCTCGATCTCGGCATTGGCCGGCGTCTTCACGTCGATCAGGCCGCCGGCCTCGCTGAGAATGCCCTTGCCGCCGCCGTCCGTGTCCTCGACCTGGACCACCAGGTTGGATTCGTAGATCGGCCGCTCCAGGAATGCGTAAGTGGCGCCGATCAGAAACACGACGAGGGTGATCGCCGCGATCAGCCACTTGTTCGAGAGCAGCACGTCGATGTAACGCCCGATGTCCAGGTCGTCCTCGTCCGCGCCGCTGCTCATGATCTGCGAGGTGGGGCTTTGTTTGGGAGTGAGAGTGGAATTCATCAACTGGATACTCTTGAAATGCGTTTGACCCACTGCTGCGCGCCGCCTTCGATGAGCGCAAGCGACCGCTCGAAAACACTACGACCCGCGCGATAAGGATCGGGCACGTCCTGATCGCTGAACTCGCAGAGGCGAAACACCTTGCCGGCAGCGAAGAGGTAGCGTTCCTGGACGGTGCGGCGCTGCTCGCGATCCATCACGAGGATCAGATCGGCGCGCTGGCACATGTCGAGATTGAGCTGCCGCGCCCGATGTTTTTCTAAGCTGATGCCGCGCGCGTCCATCAGCTCGCAGGCAATCGGATCCGCACGCTGGCCCGCCAGCGCATGCAGGCCTGCCGAACTGATCTGTATGCCGGGCAATTCCGCGGCCACCAGGCTTTCGGCCATCGGGCTGCGGCAGATGTTGCCGATGCACACGACGAGGACGTTCCGAATGGCCACGGTCTGCCTATCGTCCAGTCGTGCCGCCGCGCGAGCCCAGATCGCGATAGGAAGTCGCGGTCGTGGCCGTCGGAAGGATCAGGCTCAGGACGCGGTTCCACTGCACGAGCGGGACCGGATCGACATACACCACGTCCTTGGGCCGCAGCGCAAAACCGTCTGCGAGTGCAATCGCCGTCGGCGTGCGCGCATCCAGATGGAAGATCGCCTGGCCTTCGGTCTCGTTGCGGATCACGTAGATCTGGCGCGGATTCGCAGTCCCCAGGTTGACGCCGCCGACCTCGGTCAGCGCATCGTTCAAGCTGAGCCTGCCGTTGCGCATCATCACGCCGGTCTGGATACCCACCTCGCCCATCACCGTGACCTTGCGCTCGTCGCGGCTGCGCACCATCACCATGTCGCCGGACTTCAGCGGGATGCGGCTCGGGTCGATGCCTGCCTCTGCCAGCGCCATCAGGTCGAGGGGAATGGTCCTGCCGTCGCGCGTGAGATTGATGGCGGAACGGTCGCCCGTCGGGGCCAGGCCGCCGGCACGGTTGAGCGCTTCGGCGAGCGTCATCGGGATGTCGGTGAACACCATCAGGCCGGGCTGCCTGACCTCACCTTCGATGTAGGCGCGCTTGCTCCGAAAGGCCTGGACGCGAACGCTGAGCTGGGGGTTCTTGAAGACCCGCGACAGCCGCTGCACGAGCGTGTTCTCCAGCTCCTGGACGGTCATGCCGTCGACCTTGAGCGCACCGACGTAGGGGAAGCTCAGCTGCCCGGTGTTCGACACGATGAAACCGGGCGCCGGCGACACGCTGGCCGGATCGGCCACCGTGGTGGCGGGAATTGCGCTGAACACGATCTCTGGGTGGTCGTAGACCACGATGCCCACCACGTCGCCCGGGCCGATCTTGTAGACATCGGGAGTGCCGACCAGCGCCCTCACTTCGGGCGGAATCGAATTCCCGACCGCAGCGCGCTGCGCCCGGATCAGTTGGGGCGTGATCGAGGTGATCGCACCGGGGGGCGGCGGATCGATCACGGAGGTCGAAAAGCCCGATGGCGAGACGGCCTGAGCGGCGTCGTTGCTGGCGGAGCGGAACCCCGGCGCCAAGGGGGCGCACGCCTGCAGGAGCAGGCCGGCCGAGGCAAACAAAGCGGTGTGTAATAGAAAACGTTTCAAACCCAACTCCGCGTTCGTGACCAGAATGAATACTTTTGCAAACAGTTACGACTGTACATCAGTCAGCGCTGAGGTCAAATTCTTTCTCGACGTAGATCGTAAGGCCGAGAAAAAAAACGCTTGTAGGGCGAAAAGCCGAATCATCAAAAGTTATTGAAGTGCCGGCCGATACTTCATTCTCAGCTATCAAAAAGATAGCTAACCGGGCCTCCGGAATAGTCCCTGACTCAGGGGCTTTCGGTCTGCGCTGCGCGCTTCCAGGCAGCGGAGGCCTGATCGGCGTCGTCCCGTGCCTCGGCCAACTCGGCCAGAGCCTGCCAGGCTCGGCGATGGAGGTTCGGGTCCTGTAACGCCAAGCCAGCCTGCGTGAGCAATTGTTGCGCCTTGCCCCAGAGCTGGCGCTTCATGCAGGCCATGCCGGCCAGGTACTGCAGATTGGCGTCGCGCGGATTGTTCCGCTGCGCCGACTCGATGCGCGCCAGCCACTCGGCATCGACCGAATCGAGTCCCGCTTCGAGCGCCCGCACCAGTTTCACGCGCAGGGATTCGCCGAGGCTCTGCGGCTGCGCCGCCATGCGCTCCCAGACCGGCAACAGCCAAGCGCGCGCCAGCGTGAGATCGCCGCGCAGCGCCACCATCCGCTGCGCCGCGTGGATCGCCACCTCGGGCATCTCGCGCTCCCAGGCCTCGAACTCGCCCCAGGCCCGCAACAGCTGGGCCGGGTCGTGTGCGCCCGAAAGCAGCTCTGTCGCCAGCCCGCGCACGATGCTCTGCGCGGCCGAGTCCGAGAAGGCGCGATGCTTGGCCAGGAGCCGCGCGGTTTCGAGCGCCTCGAGGGTGCGCCGGTCCTGGCGCGCCGCCTTCAACCGCAGCCGTAGGGCCAGCGTGCGCCGTTGCGCGCCTTGCGGCAGTTCCGCAAGCCGCGCCAGCGCCGCCGGCGCATCGCGATCGTCGAGCGCCCAGCGGGCGGCGCGCAGCTGCACGCCTTCGCGCGTTTCGGGGCTGGCGAGCACGCCGCGATCGGCGCTCTCGTTGAGCGCCTGCTGCAAATGCGCATCGCGCGCCGGACGGTCCTGCAGCGCCTGCGCGCTCTCCGCCGCGAGCAGGTGCGACAGCACCCGCACCTGCTGGGCCTGCGGCAGCCGTGCGTCGAGCGCGGCCAGCGTCCTTTCCTGCGTCAGCGCGGCCTGCGCCGCCTTGCGGGCGCGCGAGAAGCGGCCGGCCAGCAATTGCGCCAGCGCGTCGAGCAAGGCCGCATACAGGGCGCGCTCCTTCTGCTGCAGGCGCCACTGGCGCGCCTGCCGGGGCAGCGAGAACAGGGCCGACAAGCCGCGCAGCGCCACATGCAGCAGGCCGAAGGCCGCCAGCAGGAGCAGCAGCACGAGGTTCAGGGAGAGGTCGACCCGCCACGGGGGCCAGAAGACGGTGACCGTGCCCTGGTTGTTGCCGGCGAACAGCGCCACCGCAGCCGCGATGCCGAACAGGGCGAGAAACCAGAGTACCGCGCGCATTGAGGGCCTGCCCGAATCCTAGCGCCCGGCCGCAGCGGTCGCGAGCGCGGCCAGCGTTTCGTCGATGCGCGGCGGCTCGCTGGTTCTGACCTGCGCCTGCAGCTGCTGCACCAGCGTGGCGGCGGCCTGGACGCGGCGCGAGGCCGGATCGAAGTAGCGGTTGAGCGAAGCCGAGACCGTCGCCAATTCGTTGCGCGCGGTGTCGACCTGCCGCGACAGCAGCGCCAGGCGCGCATTCAGGAGCTGGAGCTTCAGGTTCTCGCGCAAGAAGAAGGTCTGGTCCGGCGAGAGCAGCACGGCCTCGGGCCGCTCGATGCGCCCCACGCGCAGCAGCGAGCGTGCCTCGCCGCGCACCATCAGCAGGAAGCGCTGCCACCAGGGCGCGTCGGCCGGCACCGGCTCGGCCTGCCACGAATTGAGGCCCGCGCCCCGCACGGCGACCGCATTCAGCGGCGGCAGATCGTCGACGCTGCGCATCAGCTCGTCGAGCTTCTGCAGCGCCTCGGTGCTGTCCGCGCTGGCGCTGGTGCGCAGCCGGTCGGCATCGCGCTGCATCGCGCGCTGAAGAGGCGCGAGCCGCGGCTGCGCGGCGCGCGCGATGCGCAGCTCGCCTGCCTTGAGCGCCGCCAGCAGCGGCTGCACGTTGCCCGTCACCTGCGCCTGCTGCAGCGCCAGGCGCACGGCCGACTCGATGTCGACCACCAGATTCTCGTCACGCGAACGCGAAAGGCTCTGCATCAGCTCCTCGAGCTGCGAACGCTGCAGCGCGACTTCGGCGACGCGGGTTTCGGTCAGCGCCAGCCGCCCCGCGGCGTCGCGCACCACCTCCTGCGCCTGGCGCGCGAGGGTGCGGGCCTCCATCGATTGCGCCAGCGCGTCGGCGCTCTGGCGCGCGAGCTGCTCCTGCATGCCGCTGACCTTCTGCCACAGCGCCAGCGCGATCGCCAGCGCCACCACCGCGATGACGGCCAGCAGGCCCAGCACCACCCTGGAGAGGATGACCGCTGCCGCCGAGGGCGTCGTCTGCAGCGTGGCCGGCAGTGGTGCACGCACTGCGGGTTCCTGCAGGCTTTCGTTCAAGACGGAGGCATCGCTCATTCGAAGGATTCTATCGACGCGACCAGTGCCGCCAGGCCGGGCGAAGAGACGCGAACGGTGCCGAAACCCGCATTGCGCGCGGCCTCGGCGATGCGCGCATGGGTGGCGACCGCGCGTGCCGAGCGCCAACTCGTTGCGGGCAGCGCGTTGCATAGATTGGCGATCGCCTCCGAGCTGCTGAAGAGCCAGATGGCGCGGCCGGCGGCAGCTTCGGCGGCGGCTCGTCGCTCAGCGGCGCCGAGCGACGGAATCAGCCGCCGGTATGCCACCACCGCGTCGCACACACCGCCCGCAGCGGCGATCTCGCGCGCCAGCCAGTCGCGCCCAGTGGGTTGCCCCGAAGCATCGCCGCCGCGCACGATCAGCACGCGAGCACCCGGGCGCACCTGCGATTGCACGCGCGCCCACAGAGCCTCCGAATCGAACTGTTCGGCATCGGCAGGCGGTGCATCGATCGCCGAAGCAGGCACGCCGGCCTCCTGCAGGGCGCTGCGGGTGCCGGGTCCGGTGGCCCAGAAGCGCTGGCGCACGGCGGACGGTAGCGCGCCGCCGGCGCGAAAAAAATGCTCTGCAGCCGCGGCGCTCACGAACATCAGCGCGTCGTAGTCAGGCAGGCGTTCCCGTGCCGCCTGAAGTTGCGCCGGATCATCGAGCGGTTCGATCGCGATCAGCGGCAGCGCGACCGCCTCCAATCCCGCAGCGCGCAATTCGGCCACCCAGCGCGTCGCCTCGCGCGCGGGCCGCGTGACGATCACTGCAGGCATCTCATCCGCGGGCGCCGGCGTCGCGCAGCAGCTTCGCGGCGCGCATGCCCAGCGCGTCGGCCTGCGCGAAGTCCGTGGCTTCTGCCAGCGCGTGAATCCTCACCAAGGGCGCCGCCCCTTCCGCATCGCCCCAGGCCGCGTCGATGCGCAATCTGCCGTCGGGCTGCCAGCGTGCATGGGCCGCGAGCGGCATCGAGCAGCTGCCGCCCATGGCGCGGCTGACGGCGCGTTCGGCCGCGGTGGCAAGCCAGTCGCTTTGCCCGGCCAGCGGTGCCAGCAATGCGATCAGGTCGGTGCGAGCGGCGCGCACTTCGATGCCGAGCGCGCCCTGCCCGGCCGCGGGAAGCATTGCATCGGGCTCGAAAACGGCGCGGATGCGGCCCTCGAGGCCGAGCCGCTTGAGCCCGGCCGCGGCGAGCACGATGGCGTCGTATTGACCTTCGTCCAGCTTGCGCAGCCGCGTGTCGAGATTGCCGCGCAGCGGCTCGATGCGCAGGTCGGGCCTGAGCGCGTGCAGCAGCACCACGCGGCGCAGGCTGGAAGTGCCGACCACCGCGCCCTGGGGCAGCGCGTCGAGCGAGGCATAGCGCGGCGACACCAGCGCATCGCGCGGATCTTCGCGCGGCAGCACGCAGGCCAGCGCGAAGCCCTCGGGCAGATCCATCGGCACGTCCTTGAGGGAATGCACCGCGATGTCGGCGCGCTCTTCTTCGAGCGCGAGCTCGAGCTCCTTCACGAACAGGCCCTTGCCGCCGACCTTGGCGAGCGAGCGGTCGAGGATCTGGTCGCCGCGGGTGGTCATGCCGAGCAGGCTGACCGCGTGGCCTCGGGCCTGGAGCAGGGACTGCACGTGCTCGGCTTGCCAAAGGGCCAGCCGGCTTTCGCGCGTGGCGATCACGATGTTGCTCAAGGCCGTTTCCGTTGCTGTGGGGGATCGGTGGAATGCTAGCATGTTGCATCGCAACAACGAGTGCGAGTGGCCATGCCTGACGAGGAGAGATTTCGAATGAAAACGAGCCAACCCGCCGCTCCTGCAAACAGGCGCCGCAACAGCGACGAACAGCCGCTGATCGACGACATCCGCCTGCTCGGGCGCATCCTCGGCGACGTGATCCGCGAGCAGGAAGGCGAAGAAAGCTATGCGCTGGTCGAGAAGATCCGCACGCTCTCGGTGTCCTTTCGCCGCGATGCCGACCATGCGGCCGACCGCGCGCTCAAGAATCTGCTCAAGGGACTGAGCGCGGCCGAGACGGTGCGCGTGATCCGCGCCTTCACCTACTTCAGCCACCTGGCGAACCTGGCCGAGGACCGCCACCAGATCCGGCGCCGCACCGAGGCCGAACGCGCCGGCGAGAACGCCGAGGGCAGCCTCGAGGTGGCGCTGGCACGCATCCGCAAGGCGGGCATCTCGCCCAAGGCCGTAGTCGAGTCGCTCGCGCACAGCTATGTGTCGCCGGTGCTCACCGCTCATCCGACCGAGGTGCAGCGCAAGAGCATCCTCGACGCCGAGCGCGCCATCGCGCAGCTGCTCACGGCGCGCGACGAGATCAAGCTGCGCCAGCATGCCTTCGCGGGAAAGAAGGACACGCTGACGCCGCGCGAGTACGCCGAGAACGAAAGCCAGATGCGCATGCGCGTCACCCAGCTCTGGCAGACGCGGCTGCTGCGATTCTCCAAGCTCACCGTGGCCGACGAGATCGAGAACGCGCTGAGCTACTACGAGGCCACCTTCCTGCGCGAGATCCCGCATGTTTATGCCGACCTCGAAGCGGCGCTGGGCCAGGGCGCCATCGCGCCCTTCCTGCGCATGGGCCAGTGGATCGGTGGCGACCGCGACGGCAATCCCAACGTCACGGCCGAAACGCTCGAGTACGCGCTGCGCCGCCAGGCCGAACTGGCGCTGCGCCACTACCTGACCGAGGTGCACTTCCTCGGCGGCGAGCTGTCTCTGTCGGCCACGCTGGTCGACGTGTCGGTCGAGATGCAGGCGCTGGCCGAGCGCTCGCCGGACAAGAGCGAGCACCGTGTCGACGAGCCCTACCGCCGCGCGCTGACCGGCATCTATTCGCGCCTGGCGGCCACGCTGCGCGAGCTCACCGGCGGGGAGGCCGCGCGCCATGCGGTCGCGCCGCAGAACCCCTACGCGCAGGCCGAAGAATTCCTGGCCGACCTGCGCACCATCGAGGAGTCGCTCGCCGACAAGCACGGCGCGGTGCTGGTCGCGCAGCGCCTGCACCCGCTGATCCGCGCGGTCGAGGTGTTCGGCTTCCATCTCGCGACGGTCGACCTCCGGCAGAGCTCCGACAAGCACGAGGCCGTGGTGGCCGAACTGCTCGCCACCGCACGCATCGAGCCCGACTACGCCGCGCTGGCCGAGGAGGCCAAGCAGACCCTGCTGCTGCGCCTGCTCGACGACGCCCGGCCGCTGCGCGTGCCCGATGTCGAATATTCGCCGCTGGCGCAAAGCGAGATCGCGATCTTCGCCGCTGCCCGCAAGGCCCGCGCACGCTTCGGCGCGGCGGCGATACGCCACTACATCATCAGCCACACCGAAACGGTCAGCGACCTGCTGGAAGTGCTTCTTCTGCAAAAGGAAGTGGGCCTGCTGCGCGGAACACTGAGCAATGATGCCCCCACGCTCGGCACTGGCGTGTCCTCGCTGCCCACCGAGGGGGCGCTCGCTTGCTTGGGTCGGCCCGGCGCTGCGCTCGGCAACGCGACCTGCGACCTGATCGTGGTGCCGCTCTTCGAAACCATCGAGGACCTGCGCAACGCGGCGCCGATCGTGCGCGCCTTCTACGCCCTGCCCGGCATCCAGGCCCTGGTGCAGCGCTCGGGCGCCGAGCAGGACGTGATGCTCGGCTACAGCGACAGCAACAAGGACGGCGGCATCTTCACCAGCAATTGGGAGCTCTATCGCGCAGGCACCGCACTGGTGGCGCTGTTCGACGAGCTCAACAAGAAATCGACGAGCGCAGCGCCGAGCGTGGGGGCAGCATCCTCATCGATTCGCCTGCGCATGTTCCACGGCCGCGGCGGCACGGTGGGACGCGGCGGCGGACCGAGCTACCAGGCGATCCTCGCGCAGCCGCCCGGCACCGTGCGCGGCCAGATCCGCCTGACCGAACAAGGCGAGGTGATCGGCTCCAAGTACGCCAACCGCGAGATCGGCCGGCGCAACCTCGAAACCCTGGTTGCCGCCACGCTGGAGGCCACCCTGCTGCCCTCGGCCAAGGCCGCGCCTGCCAGCTTTCTGGCGGCGGCCGACGAGCTCTCGGCGGCCAGCATGGCGGCGTACCGCGAACTGGTCTATGAAACGCCCGGCTTCGGCGATTACTTCTTCAGCGCCACGCCGATCCGCGAGATCTCCGAGCTCAACATCGGCTCGCGCCCCGCCTCGCGCAACCCCAGCCGCAAGATCGAAGACCTGCGCGCCGTGCCCTGGAGCTTCAGCTGGGGCCAATGCCGGCTCACGCTGCCGGGCTGGTACGGCTTCGGCTCGGCGATCGAGCAGTTCCTCGCGGCCGCGGGCAGCGCCGCGGCGCGCAAGGAGCGGCAGGCGCTCCTGCAGCGCATGGTTGCGCAGTGGCCCTTCTTCAGCACGCTGCTGTCGAACATGGACATGGTGCTCGCCAAGAGCGACTTGGCCCTGGCCTCGCGCTATTCGGAACTGGTGGCCGACCGCAGGCTGCGCCAGAAGGTGTTCTCGATGATCGATGCCGAGTGGCACCGCACCTCCGACGCGTTGACACTGATCACCGGCGCGAAGCAGCGGCTCGAAGGCAATGTCGACATGCAGCGTTCGATCCGCCACCGCTTTCCCTATATCGATCCGCTGCATCACCTGCAGGTCGAGCTGATGCGCCGCTGGCGCGCGGGACAGGACGACGAGCGCCTGCAGCGCGGCATCCACATGTCGATCAACGGCGTCGCGGCGGGGCTGCGAAATACAGGGTAGGAACCGGCGAGAGGCGCCGTGTACGCCGTTTCCTACGCGAACATCCGGCGAAGCAGAATTTAAGGCCTTTGCAGGAAGAGTACCCTGTCGGCCACGTTTCAAAGTTCTCGCAATCGCGCGGCAGCTCAAGGCTCGTTCACAGGAATCTTCGCCATGTCTTCCCCGCACACTCTTACCCATGCCAAGGTCGACTTCGTGAGCGGCGACTTTGACGCGCTGGCATCGCACATGCGACATTGCGCGCGCGCACAGGGGCGATGGTTCACGGTGAAGAGCGAATTGCAGCGGGCGCGCTCGGCCCTGGCAGGCCGCATCGTGACGATGGCCTGCCTGGCCGTGGCTCTCGTCATCGGGCTGTACGCCGTCGCTTGAGCGCCGCGGCGGTCGTCGACCGGCTCGAATCCCTCAGCCGGTACGCGCGCAATCTTCTCCTCGGGCCCCACGAAGCTGTCGAGCCGCCGATCCGTGCCGAGCTGTTCGGCGCGCAGCGCTTCGAGCAGCACGGCCACAGCCTGGCCCGGGCGCAGGTCGTGCGCAGCGAGGAGTCGCGCGTCGACGCCACGCCCTTCTTCCCGCGGGTCGACCGCAACCTCGAGTCGCTGCGCAGCGCCTTCGACTACATCGCGCTGATCTCGCAGAGCGGGCGCTATGTCACGCCGGCGGCCGAATGGCTGCTCGACAACTTCCACCTTGTCGAGGCGCAGCTGCAACAGATCCGCGAAGGCGTGCCGCGCAGCTACTACGCGCGCTTGCCCAAGCTCGCGGCACCACCGCTCGCAGGGTTGCCGCGCGTCTACGGCATCGCCTGGGCCTACGTGGCGCATACCGACAGCGTGCTGAACAACGAGCTATTCACCGCCTTCCTCAACGCCTACCAGGACATCGACGAACTCACGCTCGGCGAACTGTGGGCGCTGCCGACCACGCTGCGCGTGGTGCTCCTGGAGAACCTGCGACGCGTGGCCGAGGGCATTGCAGAAAGCAAGGTTGCGCGCGAGGTCGCGCATGCGGCGTGGGACGCGGCCGACAGGCTTTCCGTGCAGGATCTCGACGTGCTCTACCGCGCGCTGCAGGCCCGCGGCATGCAGGAACGCTACCTCACGCAGCTCTGGCTGCAGCTGCCGGTCGAGCACGGCGAGGACGCGCCGCCGCTTCTGAAGTGGACCGAGCAGCATTGCCCGAACGGCCCGGCGCTGGTCCACGAAGCACAGACGACGCAGGCTGCAGCCAACCTCACGGTCGGGAACATCATCACCACCTTGCGCATGATCGGCCAGGTCGAATGGGCCGACCTGATCGAGCCGGTGAGCCGCTCCCTGCGCGTGCTGCGCGAGCTGCCCAGCTTCGCGCGCGAAAGCGAGCTCACGCGCCAGCAGATCACCCATGCGATGGAACAGGTGGCGCGCAGCAGCCGGCGGTCCGAGCACGAAGTCGCGCAGGCCGTGGTGCGCCTGGCCTTCGATGCGGCCAGCGATTCGCCTGAGGACGGGGATGCGGAGAGCCGCTGGTCGCGGGCCGAAAGCACTGCCGGCTACTACCTGTTCGGACAGGGCCTCCCGGCCCTGAGCGTCGCGCTGGCGCCGGCGGATGGCACGGGCGCGGTACGCATCGCGCCACGCCGGAACGCCCTGCGCGCCTGGCGCCCGACGCTCTATGTGCTGGCCGTGCTGGCAGGCACCGCGCTGCTGCTGGCGGCGGCGGTCCAGGGCCTGAACGGCAGCGGCTGGCCCGATGCGCCCTGGCAAGCGCTGGTTGCGCTCGTGCTGCTCGCCTGGCCCCTGTCCGAAGCGGTCATCGCGCTGGTGCACCGCATCATGGCCGAATCGACCCGGGTCCAGCCGCTGCCTCGGCTTGATTTCGCGCACGGCATTCCCGAAGCTCACCGGGTGCTGGTCGTGGTTCCGGCGCTGCTGAGTTCGCAAGCGGCCAACGCCCAGCTCGCCCAGCGGCTCGAACTGCATTGGCTCGCCAACCGCGAGGCGCAGGCGCAGTTCGCGCTGCTGACGGACTGGGCCGATGCCGCCGAGTCTTCGCTGCCCGACGACGGCGCCCTGCTCGACGACGTGCTGCAACGCATCGCGGCGCTCAACGATCGCTATCCCGCGCCGCTGGACGCGGCGCCGCGCTTCGTGCTGCTGCACCGACCGCGCAGCTGGAGCGACACCCAGCAGCGCTGGATGGGCTGGGAGCGCAAGCGCGGCAAGCTCGAGATGCTGCTGCGCCTCCTGGCCACCGGCGATGACAGCGGCTTCCTGCCGATGGCACCCGGCCTGCGGCTGGCCGATCGCATCCCCTACGTGCTGACGCTCGACAGCGACACCGGCCTGCCGCCCGGTGCACTGCGCGAGCTGGTCGCGGTGGCGGCCCATCCGCTCAATGCGCCGCAGCTCGACATGGCCAGCCGCAGCGTGGCGAGGGGCTTCGGCATCTTCCAGCCGCGCATCGTCACGCCTTTCCCGGCGCGCAACGAACGCTCCTTCTTCCACTGGCTGTTCGCCGGCCAGTGCGGGCTCGACCCCTACAGCAGCAGCGCTTCCGACCTCTACCAGGACGTGTTCGGCAGCGGCTCCTTCACCGGCAAGGGGCTGCTCAACGTGCACGCCGTCCATGCGACGCTGGACCGCCGCCTGCCCGAAGGCGCGGTATTGAGCCACGACCTGCTCGAAGGCACGGTGGCGCGCTGCGGCGTGGTGAGCGACCTGGTACTGATCGAAGACCATCCGCATCACGCCGGCGTGGCGGCCTCGCGCGCGCACCGCTGGACGCGCGGCGACTGGCAGTTGCTGCCGCTGATGCTGCGCGCGCCGCGCTTCGGCATCGATGCACTGGGCCTCTGGAAGATGAGCGACAACCTGCGCCGCGCGCTGGTGATTCCGGCGTCGACCGCGCTGCTCGCGTGGGTCGTTTTCACCGATGCGTTCCCGCTGCCCTGGGCGCTCGCGGCCGTCGCGGCCGCGCTGATGCTCGGCCCCATGCTCGGCGCCCTGGCGGGGCTGGTGCCGACACGGCGCTCGATCGAGCTGCGCCATTTCTTCGACGTCGGTTCCACCGAGCTGCTGCGCGCCATGGCTGGCGCCGCCTGGCAGTTCGTCCAGCTGGCCGCGCAGACCCGGCTCCTGCTCGATGCCACGGTGCGTGCCGCGTGGCGCCTGGCGGTGAGCCGCCGGCACCTGCTCGAATGGACCACAGCTGCCCAGGCCCAGGCGCAGGCCCGCTACCACCTGGCGCCCTTCCTGCGCAGCGGAGCGATCGCGAGCCTGGTCTGCATCGCACTCGCCGTGGCCGCGTTCTGGAGCCCGCATCCGTGGCTGGGCATGCTGCTGTTCGGGCTGTGGGCGCTGGCGCCGGTCGCAGCCTGGTGGGGCAGCCGCGTACCGGAGGGCAACGAAGACACGCTGGCCGCCGAGCACCGCAGCTACCTCGAAACGCTGGCGCGCGATACCTGGCGCTTCTTCGAGCATGTCGTCGGCCCCGAGGACAACCATCTGCCGCCCGACAACCTGCAGTTCGAACCCGAGCCCACCATCGCGCACCGCACCTCGCCGACCAACATCGGCATGTACCTGCTGGCCTGCTGCTGCGCGCGCGAATTCGGCTGGCTCGACACCGCGGCGCTCGCCGCCCGGCTCGAGGCGACCTTCGACACCATCGACCGCATGGACAAGCACCAGGGCCATCTCTACAACTGGTACGAGACGCGATCGCTCGCGTTGCTGCTGCCGGCCTACGTGTCCAGCGTCGACAGCGGCAACCTTGCAGGCCACCTGCTGGCCGTGGCCCAGGCCTGCCGCAGCTTCGCGGCCGACGGCAGCGGCGCCGGCGCGCGGCTCGAAGCCCTCGCCCTGCGCTGCGAGGCCTTGTGCGCGGGCATGGATTTCCGCGGGCTCTACGACGCCAAGCGCCACCTGTTCCACATCGGCCTCCGGGTCGAGGAGAACGAGCTCGATGCGAGCTACTACGACCTGCTCGCCTCCGAAGCGCGGCTATTGAGCTTTCTCGCCATCGCCAAGGGCGACGTGCCACGGCGCCACTGGATGGCGCTCGGGCGGCCTTTTCTCTCGGTCGGCGTTCGGCCCGGGCTCAAGTCCTGGTCGGGCTCGATGTTCGAATACCTGATGCCCACGCTGGTGATGCCGGAGCCGGTGGGCGGCCTGCTGCAGGTGGCCAACCTGGCCGCGATCGGCGAGCAGCAGGTCTTCGGCAACGTGCAGAACCTGCCCTGGGGCGTCTCGGAATCGGCCTACTTCGCGCAGGACCATTCGCTCGCCTTCCAGTACTCGCCCTTCGGCGTGCCGCGGCTGGCGCTGCGCCGCACGCCGCCGACCGACCGCGTGGTCGCGCCCTACGCCACCATGATGGCCGCTGTGCTCGCGCCGGCCGATGCAGTGGTCAATCTGCAGCTGCTCGAATCGCTGGGAGCGCGCGGCGAGTTCGGCTTCTTCGACGCGATCGACTTCACCGCCTCGCGCCAGCCCGCGGGCCAGCCTTTCACCGTGGTGCACAACGTCATGGCGCATCACCACGGCATGGCGCTGGTGGCACTGTGCAACGTGGCGTGCGACGGCGCGCCGCGCCGCTGGTTCGGCAGCGCTCCGCTGGTGCAGGCGCACGAGTCGCTGCTGCACGAGCGCACGCCGCGGCAGATCATCGGCAGCGCCGATCCGCGCATGCCGCCCGAGCCGAGCACCGGCGAGGCGCCGCCGATCTTCCAGCCGCGCGTGGTCGATCCTCACGAGCCCGGCTTCCAGCCCACCCACCTGCTGTCGAACGGCCACTACACCGTGGCGCTGCGCGCCAACGGCGCGGGCGTGAGCCGCTGGCGCTCGTTCAACGTGAGCCGCTGGCGCGACGATCCGCTGCGCGACGGCTACGGCACCTTCTTCTATGTGCGGGACATCGGCAGCGCGACGATCACCTCGCTGACCGCCCTGCCCGCGCCCGGCGAAGAGTGGCGCTACCGCGCGCGCTTCCTGGCCGACCAGGTGCAGTTCGATGCCAGCGGGCCCGGCCTGCAGGCACGCACCACGGTGCTGATCAGCCCCGAAGACGACACCGAGCTGCGCACGGTCGCGCTGCACAACACCGGCAGCGCAACGCGTACGCTCGAACTCGTCTCGTACTTCGAACCGGTACTCTCCGACCCCAAGGCCGACGAGGCGCACCCGGCCTTCGCCAACCTCTTCATCGAGAGCCGCTGGGAGCCCGGCTGGCGCGCGCTGCTGCTGACGCGCAAGCCGCGCCTGCACGGCGACCCGGTGGTGGCCGCCGCGCACTTCGTGGCCTCGGTCGATGCGCAGGTGCTGTCGGTCGACTGCATGACCGACCGGCGCGCCTTCATCGGGCGCAACCGCACGCTCGCGACGCCGACCCTCGATCCGCAATCGGCGGCGCCGGACGGCACGCCGGTCAACGGGCTGGATCCCGTCGCCTGCCTGCGCGTGCGCCTGGAGATCCCGCCCGGCGGCACGGCGCGCGTGACCTTCGCCACCGCGGCCGACGAGGATGTGGAAGCCCTGATGCCCAGCATCGACCGCTACCTGCAGCCGATGCACGTCGAGCGCGCGACGCGCATGGCGGCCACGCTGGCGCAGGTGCGACTGCGCGACCTCAGCATCGACCCGGCGAAGAACCAGGCGCTGCAGGACCTGACGACCATCCTGACCTACACCACGCCGCGCCCGATGCGCGACCGCGGGCTCATCGATCTGCGCCAGATCTGGCGCTTCGGGATCTCGGGCGACAAGCCGATCGTGCTGGTCCACATCCACTCGATCGCCGGCAAGGGCCTGGTCGACACGCTGCTGCGCGCCCAGCCCTGGTGGGGCTTCGGCGGCGTGGCCTGCGACCTGGTGGTGCTCAATGGCGAGCCCAACTCCTACCTGATGCCGCTGCAGCGCGAGATCGAGGCGCTGCGCAGCCGGGTCGCGCAGCAGACGCAGAACAGCTTTCCGCGCAACGACGCGGCCGGCTTCTACCTGCTGCGCGACCACGAAGTGGCGCCCTCGGAAAAAGCGGCGCTGTCGAGCCTGGCGCGCGCGGTGTTCACGGCCGACGGCCGCTCGCTCGAGATGCAGGTGGCGGCGCTGCGCGACACCACGGCCTCGGCCGGCCCGGCGGCGGAAGACCTCGGGCCGCGGGTCCAGCTCTCTTTGCTTCCGCCGGCGGCCGAGCTCGCCGAAGCGGTGACGTCGCCGCAGGGCGGCTTCGATGCCGAAAGCGGCGAGTTCCGTTTCGAGGTCGATCCGAACCAGCGCACGGCGCGGCCCTGGATCAACGTGATCGCCAATGCCTCCTTCGGCTTCCAGATCTCCGAATCCGGCACCGGCTACACCTGGGCCGTCAACAGCCGCATGCACCAGCTCACGCCCTGGTCCAACGACCCGGTGCGGGACCCGGCCTTCGAGCACTACCTGCTGCAGGACCTCGATTCGCGCGAGCTGCTGCCGCTCACGCCGGCCAGCCGCGGCGGCGCGGCCGCCCGGCACCGCGTGCGCCACGGCCAGGGCTACACGGTATTCGAATGCCTGCATCGCAACGTTGCACTGGAAACCACCTTCTTCGCCGACCGCGACGAACGCATGAAGCTGGTGCACGTCAAGGTGCGCAACGAGGGCACCGGCACGCGCCGGCTGCGCGCGCTCGCGATGATCGAGTGGCAGCTGGGCGCGGCACGCGGCGAACGCCGCACCGTCCACACCTGGAAGCCCGAGAACCTGCCCGCGGTGTTCGGCCAGCAGCGCGAGTCGAGTACCGGATTCGGCGGCAGCACCGGCTTCGCCGCGCTCGCGGGCTTGAACGGCGCGACCCAATGGACCTGCGAACGCAGCGAATTCTTCGCCGGACACGGCGCGGTCGAAGTGCCCGACACGCTGGCCCAGCGTGCCGGCAGCGGCCTCGATGCCTGCGCCGCCGTGGCCGGCGATTTCCCGCTCGCCGCCGGCGCGAGTGCGAGCTTCACCTTCATGCTGGGCCAGGCCGACAACCCCGAGGCCGCGATGCAGATGGCGCGCCGCTGGCAGCAGCGCGACGTGCCCGAGGCGCTGGCCGAGGCGCGCGGCTTCTGGAACGAGCTGCTCGGCCGCCTGCAGGTGCGCACGCCCGATCCGCTGTTCGATGCGCTGGTCAACCGCTGGCTCATCTACCAGACACTGGTGTGCCGGCTCTGGTCGAAGGCCGGCTTCTATCAGGCCGGCGGCGCCTTCGGTTTTCGCGACCAGCTGCAGGACGCGATGGCCTTTGCGCTCACCGATCCGGCGCGCCTGCGCGAGCAGATCCTGGTCAACGCGGCGCGCCAGTTCCCCGAGGGCGACGTGCAGCACTGGTGGCACATGCCCGGCGGCGCCGGCGTGCGCACGCATTTCTCCGACGACCTGCTGTGGCTGCCCTATGCCGCCTCGCACTACGTCGAGGTCACGGCCGACCGCTCGGTGCTGGACGAAGTCGTGCCCTTCATCGACGGCCCCGAGATTCCGGCGGGCGCCGAGGACGCCTACTACGCGCCGCAGACCAGCGGCCTCACGGCCACCGTGTACGAACACGGCGCGCGCGCGATCGACCGCAGCCTCGCGACCGGCGTCCACGGCCTGCCGCTGGTGGGCACCGGCGACTGGAACGACGGCATGAACCGCGTCGGCCACGAAGGCCGCGGCGAATCGGTCTGGCTCGCCTGGTTCCTCTGCAGCGTGGTCGAGCGCTACGCCCCATTGGCCGAGGCGCGCGGCGACAAGGCACGCGCCGCGCGCTGGCAGGCCGCGCGCAAGGGCTGGATCGCCGCCCTGCACGGTCCCGGCTGGGACGGCGCCTGGTTCCGGCGCGCCTTCTTCGACAACGGCGCGCCGCTCGGCTCGGCACTCAACGAGGAATGTCGCATCGACCTGATCGCGCAGGCCTGGTCGGTGCTCTCGGGCGCCTCGGACACGACCCACGCCAGCCAGGCCCTCGCATCGATGAAGGCCCATCTGCACGACGAGTCCGCCGGCCTGCTGCAGCTCCTGCATCCGCCGCTGGCGAATTCACCCAACAACCCGGGCTACATCCAGGCCTACCCGCCGGGCGTGCGCGAGAACGGCGGCCAGTATTCGCACGCCGCCGTGTGGGCGCTGATGGCGCAGGCGCTCACCGGCGACACCGAAGCTGCGTGGCAAAGCTTCGAAGGCCTGAGCCCGGCGCACCGTGCGCGCCATCCCGAACGCGGCCCGGCCTACGAGCTCGAGCCCTACGTGATGGCCGGCGACATCTACGGCGCCGCGCCCTATGTCGGCCGCGGCGGCTGGAGCTGGTACACCGGCTCGGCCGCATGGCTGCACCGTGCCGCCGTCGAAACCCTGCTGGGCCTGGCGGTGCGCGGCGACCGGCTTTCGCTGACGCCACGCGTGCCGGCACACTGGCCGGGCTTCGAGATCACGCTGCGGCTCGAGGGCCGCGAGCTGGTCGTGCAGTACGGCGACGCCACCACCGCCGCGGTGCCCACGCACCACATCGCCAGAAGCGAATGGATCACCTGGCGCACCCTGCCCGAGCACGCGGTGCTGCGCGTCGGCTGAAAAATAAAGCAGGCGCAGCACAACAAGCGCCTGAGACGGACAGTCTAGCTCTCATCAAGACCTTTCGCGAAGTCGCAGCCCGCGCTGCTGGACTTCCTGCAGACGCGCATCGGCGGCAAGACGGCCCTAGTCCCCGAGCAGCTCGCCGATCGGCTGCAGGTCTTCCACCCGGTCGCAGATGGCCTTCACGACCATCATGATCGGGATGCCGAGCAGGAGGCCCCAGATGCCCCAGAGCCAGCCCCAGAAGATCACGCCGACGAACACCGCCACCGGGTTCATGCGGCTGGTGCGGCTGGTGAGCCAGGGCACCAGCAGGTTGCCCACCAGCGTGTGGATCAGGAGCGAGACGCCCGCGACCACGAGCGCCATCTGGATGCTGTTGAACTGCAGAAAGGCCACCAGTCCCGCCGCCGTCATCACGATGACCGAGCCGATGTAGGGAATGAGATTGGTCACCCCCGCCACGATGCCCCACACCGCGGCGTTGTCGACGCCGAGGGCCCAGAAGGCAAGGCCGGTGGCGAGGCCGACCACGGCGCTGGTGAGGATCTGCACCAGCAGGTAGCGCTCGATGTGCCGCGTGATGTCGTCGAGCACGTGCACGGTGATTCTCTTCTTCTGCAGGCTGGGCCCGGTGATCTTCACCAGCTTGCGGCGGAAGGTGTCGCCCGAGCCGAGCGCGAAGAAGGTCAGGAAGGCCACCAGCGTGAGCTGCCCGATGGCGGCGATCAGCCCCACCGTTCCGCTCCATAGGTAGTCGCGTACGTTGAAGGCCGGCCGTTCGATGACCACGCGCGCCACGCCCTTGCGCGCCGCGACCTTGGCCGAGTTCTCCTCGGCCGCCTGCTCGAGCTGCGCGGCGGCCTTCTGCACCGTGTCGAGCGCGCTCGTGTCGGTGCTTCTGCCGCTGCGCATGGCCGCGCGCAGCTTCTGGGCCGCGACCGGCAGCGTATCGAGCAGCTCGGCGGCGCTGCCGGAGAGCGAATAGCCGGTCCAGCCCACCCCTCCGCCGAGCCCGACCAGGATCACGGCGGCGCCGATCCAGCGCGAGATCTTCCAGCGTTCGAGCCAGTCGACCAGCGGCGCGAGCGCGTAAGTCAAGAGCAGGCTCAGCATCAGCGGTACGAACACGGTCTTGGCCCAGTGCAGCGCGAACACGACGGCCAGCGCCGCGAGCACCGCCAGCGCAGCACTGCGCACGTCGACCGGCATGTGCAGCAGCACGCGTTCCGGTTCCGGCTCGGACGCGGGCAGATCGGACGCGGGCAGATCGGATGCGGGCGGTTCGGACGCAGGCGGCTCGGCGGGCGTCTCTTCCGGTTTCTGCGGCGGTTCGGTGTGGTCGGTCATCTCGGGTCCTTGAGCGCTTCGCGCACCGCCGACAGCTGGCGCCGCGAGACCACCACCGGCTCCGGAATGCCGTCGAGCCGCAGTGCCCAGCCTTCGGCATCCTCGCCGTCGTCGTATTTCTCGAGTGCCCGGATCGCCGCGCGCGCCACCAGCGCATTGCGGTGCACGCGCACGAAGCGCGCCGGATAACGCTCCTCGAATTCGGCCAGCGAGCCGTCGTAGATGTGGCTGCGCGTCGGCGTGCGCACGGTGAGGTATTTGAACTCGGACTTGAGGTAGAGCACCTCGGACATCGGCACGCGCTCGGTGCGGCCGCGGTCCTGGATCAGCAGCACTTCCTGCGGCGCCTCGGCCGCGGCGCCGCGCCGCTCCTTCAGGTAGCGCTCGGCTTTCTGCAGCGCCTGCTGCAGCCGTTCGGCGCGCACCGGCTTGGTCAGGTAGTCGACCGCCTCCAGCTCGAACGCGGTCACGGCGTGGGCCGCGTGGGCGGTGACGAACACCACCGCAGGCGCCGCATCGCGCCGGCCCAGGCTGCGCGCGAGTTCGAGGCCGTCGATGCCGGGCATGTGGATATCGAGCAGCACGAGGTCGAAGCGCGTGCCGGCCAGTTGCTCCAGCGCGCCGGCGCCGTGCGCAGCCTCGGCGACGACGTCCACGGCCGGCGACTTGCAGTCGGCCAGCAGCGTTCGCAGCCGCGACCGGGCAAGGGTTTCATCATCGACGATCAAGGTGCGGAGAACGCTCATGACTTCAGGCTTCGGCAGGAATGGCAATGCGGACGCGGTAGCTCTTCTGGTCCATGCCGGCGCTGAACTGCGCCTGCATGTCGTGCAGGAGGCGCAGCCGATCGCGCACGTTGGCCAGCGCGATGCCGTGCCCGCGCGGCAAGGGCTCGTCGGCCCACCGCAGCGGCGGCAGGCTGTTGACCACTTCGATCACCGCCATGCCGCCGCGGCGCTCGGTGCGGATGCGGATCTTGGCGCCCGCTGGACTCGGCTCGACGCCGTGCTTGACCGCGTTCTCGACCAGCGGCTGCAGCAGGAGCGGCGGCAGGCGCGCGGTGTTGGCTGCCGGGTCGATGTCCCAGCGGATGCGCAGCCGCTCGCCGAAGCGCACCTGCTCGATCGCGAGATAGCGCTCGGCCAGCGCGATCTCGTCGGCCAGCGTGACCGATTCGCCCGGATCGGCCAGCGCCTGGCGGAACAGCTCGCTCAGGTCTTCCAGCATGGCCTCGGCCTTGGCCGGCTCCTCGCGCACCAGCGCGATGGCGCTGTTGAGCGTGTTGAAGAGAAAGTGCGGCCGGATGCGCGACTGCAGCTCTTCGAGCCGCGCCGTCATGGCCGCCGGCGTCTGGCCGCGCGCGCGCAGCACCAGCGCGGCCATCACCAGCGCGGCGAACATCGCGCCGGCCAGGGCGCTCGCGAGCCAGGGCGCACTGCCGAGCACCCCGGTCAGCCGCAGCAGGCCGCAGCCGTACAGCGCGGAGATGGCGCCGAGCGAAGCGCCGGCCGCGTACTGCGCCGCGCGCGGCAGGCGGCCGAGCAAGCTCTTGAGCCAGCAGGCCGCAAGCAGCCACAGGAGCGTGGCCGGCAAGGCGCCGCCGGTCACCGTGGCCATCAGCACCAGCCACTCGGCGGGCGCCGGCGAAACGAACAAAGTGGCGACAGCGACCACGGCTTCGACGAACATCACGGTACGCAGCACCACGCCGATCTGGCAGGCATCGAACAGCGCGACCCTCACGCGCGCAGGCCCGCGAGCGCGGGCAGGAGCCGGCGTCGAAGGGGTGGCCGATAAAATCGTCGGGTTGCGCATCAGAGCTGAAACATTCGGGTGCAAACCCATTATTGCCTCCCACCTCGGTTCACCCCATGACCTCCAACCAACTCGACAAGAAATCCGAAGCCTGGTCCGCCCTGTTCTCCGAACCGATGAGCGACCTGGTCAAGCGCTATACCGCCAGCGTGTTCTTCGACAAGCGGCTGTGGCAGGCCGATATCGAGGGCTCGCTCGCGCATGCGGGCATGTTGGCCAAGCAGGGCATCATCGGCGCCGAGGACCACGCCGCCATCCAGGACGGGATGGCGCAGATCCGCGCCGAGATCGAATCCGGCACCTTCGACTGGAAACTCGACCTCGAGGACGTGCACCTCAACATCGAAGCTCGGCTCACGCAGCTGGTGGGCGATGCCGGCAAGCGCCTGCACACCGGCCGCAGCCGCAACGACCAGGTCGCCACCGACGTGCGGCTCTGGCTGCGCGGCGAGATCGACTTGATCGGCGGGCTCCTGACCGACCTGCAGAAGTCGCTGGTCGCCATCGCCGAGAAGAACGCCGACGTGATCCTGCCCGGCTTCACCCACCTGCAGGTGGCGCAGCCGGTGAGCTTCGGCCACCACATGCTGGCCTACGTGGAAATGTTCGCGCGCGATGCCGAGCGCATGGCCGACGTGCGCCGCCGCGTCAATCGCCTGCCGCTGGGTGCAGCCGCGCTGGCCGGCACCAGCTACCCGCTCGACCGCGAAGCCGTGGCCCGAGAGCTCGGCATGGACGAGGTCTGCCAGAACAGCCTGGACGCGGTGAGCGACCGCGACTTCGCAATCGAATTCACCGCCGCCGCCTCGATCGCGATGGTGCACATCAGCCGCCTGAGCGAAGAGCTCGTGCTCTGGATGAGCCAGGCCTTCGGCTTCATCGACATCGCCGACCGCTTCTGCACCGGCAGTTCGATCATGCCGCAGAAGAAGAATCCGGACGTTCCCGAACTCGCGCGCGGCAAGACTGGCCGCGTGGTCGGCCACCTGATGGGGCTGATCACGCTCATGAAGGGCCAGCCGCTGGCCTACAACAAGGACAACCAGGAAGACAAGGAGCCGCTGTTCGACACCGTCGACACGCTCAAGGACACGCTGCGCATCTTCTCGGAGATGGTGGGCGGCATCACGGTGAAGCCGGAGACGATGGAAAACGCGGCCCTGCGCGGCTACGCGACCGCGACCGATCTGGCCGACTACCTGGTGAAGAAGGGCCTGCCCTTCCGCGACGCCCACGAAACCGTGGCCCATGCCGTCAAGGCGGCGATCTCGCACAAGGTCGACCTCTCCGAGCTGCCGCTTGCGGTGCTGCAGACCTTCAACCCGAAGATCGAGAAGGACGTCTACGACGTGCTGAGCCTGCGCGGCTCGCTGCATGCACGCAACGTCTTGGGCGGCACCGCACCGGCTCAGGTGCGCACGCAGATTGCCCGACACCGCGCCCGGCTCGGCTGAAGCCGGCCCCACGGGCGCAGGCACGAATGCTGCAGTGCAGTATTTGTGCCCAGTTGTAAGAATGTAGTGCTAAAGTTGCATTGCACCTCGCCTGAGCCGCCTGCAATCTAGCAGGGCCCCGAACCGCACGAGAGCGCCTCCGAATCCCATGGAAAAACCCAACTGCGTCGTCGTCATCCTGACTTTCAATTCCGCCTCGATCATTCGGGAAACCGTGTCGCAGGCGAAGAAGCTGAGCCCGCACGTCTACGTGGTCGATTCGCACTCGTCGGACAACACGGTCGCGATCCTCGAGGAACTGGGCTGCACCGTGGTGCAGCGGCCCTTCTCCAACTACAGCGACCAGCGCAACTGGGCGATCGCGCAGGTCGAGGCCTCCTACAGCTGGCAGCTGCATCTCGACGCCGACGAGGTGCTGGACGCGCAGGCGGTCGACGAGATCAAGGCCCTTCTGTCGGGCACGCCGCGCTTCGATGCCTACCTGCTGCGCCGGCGCGACTACTTCATGGGCAAGATGCTGCGCTTTTCCGGCGTCAATCCGTGGCACCTGCGGCTGTTCCGCTCGGGCACCGGGCGCTGCGAATCGCGGCTCTACGACCAGCACTTCATCAGCTCGGCGACGCCCGGCCGCCTCAACGGCTTCATGCACGACAAGAATTCGGCCCGGCTCAGCGACTGGATCGCGAGCCACAACCGCTGGAGCGATGCCGAGGCGAAGGAAAAGCTCGGCCCCCGCGTAGGCGGCGACAACGTGCTGCAGCCGCGGCTGATGGGCGACGCCCGGGAACGCACGCGCTTCATCAAGGAGCTGTACTACAAGCTGCCGACCGGCCTGCGCTCGCTGAGCTATTTCGTCTACCGCTACGTCTTCCGGCTTGGCTTTCTGGACGGCACGACCGGCTTCTACTTCGCTTTTTTCCAGGCATTGTGGTTCCGCATGCTGGTCGACGCGAAGATGTACGAGCAGCGCAGCACGCAGATACCCCAACGGTTCAACTGATTTTTCTTACGGAGTGATTTCGCAGCATGCGCCAATACAACGCCTCCAAGAAGATGCTCGTCACCGGCGGCGCCGGTTTCCTGGGCAGCCATTTGTGTGACCGGCTCATCGAGCAGGGCCACGACGTCCTGTGCGTCGACAACTTCTTCACCGGCACCAAGCGCAACATCGAGCACCTGCTCGACCATCCGCGCTTCGAGCTGATGCGGCACGACGTGACCTTTCCGCTCTACGTGGAAGTGGACGAGATCTTCAACCTCGCCTGCCCAGCCTCGCCGATCCACTACCAGCACGACCCGGTGCAGACCACCAAGACCAGCGTGCACGGCGCGATCAACATGCTGGGCCTGGCCAAGCGGGTGCGCGCCAAGATCCTGCAGGCCTCCACCAGCGAGGTCTACGGCGACCCCGAGATCCATCCGCAGGTCGAGGCCTACTGGGGCCGCGTGAACCCGATCGGCATCCGCAGCTGCTACGACGAGGGCAAGCGCTGTGCCGAAACCCTGTTCTTCGACTACCACCGCCAGCACGAGCTGCGCATCAAGGTCGTGCGCATCTTCAACACCTACGGCCCGCGCATGCACATGAACGACGGCCGCGTGGTGTCCAACTTCATCGTGCAGGCGTTGAAGGGCGAGGACATCACGATCTACGGCGACGGCCAGCAGACGCGCAGCTTCTGCTATGCCGACGACCTGGTCGAGGCGATGCTCAGGATGATGAACACCGGCGACGAAGTGCCCGGCCCGATCAACATCGGCAACCCCGGCGAGTTCTCGATGCTGGAGCTGGCCAACAAGGTGATCGAGCTCACGGGCTCCAAGAGCAAGCTGGTGCGCATGCCGCTGCCGGCCGACGATCCGAAGCAGCGCCGCCCCGACATCTCGCTGGCGCAGAAGGAGCTCGGCGGCTGGGAGCCGAAGACCCAGCTCGAAGAAGGCCTCCAGAAGACCATCGCCTACTTCGACCAGATCCTCTCGGAATCCAAAGCAGCTTGAACCCATGAATATCTCCATCATCGGCACCGGCTACGTCGGGCTCGTCACCGGCGCCTGCCTGGCGGACATCGGCAACAACGTGTTCTGCCTCGACGTCGATCCGCGCAAGATCGCGACGCTCAACGAGGGCGGCATCCCGATCTACGAGCCCGGCCTCGGCGAGCTCGTCGAATCGAACGTGGCGGCGAAGCGGCTCGCCTTCTCGACCGACATCGAAGCCTCGGTCGCGCATGGCGACATCCAGTTCATCGCCGTCGGCACGCCGCCCGACGAGGACGGCAGCGCCGACCTGCAGTACGTGCTGGCCGCGGCGCGCAACATCGGCAAGTACATGAACGGCTTCAAGGTCGTGGTCGACAAGTCGACGGTGCCGGTGGGCACGGCCGACAAGGTCACGGCCGTGATCCAGGAAGAGCTCGACAAGCGCGGGCGCGCCGACCTGCGCTTCTCGGTGGTGAGCAACCCCGAGTTCCTGAAGGAAGGCGCAGCGGTCGAGGACTTCATGCGGCCCGACCGCATCGTCATCGGCTACACCGACGACGAGACCGGCCGCGAAGCGCTGGCCGAGATGCGCAGGCTCTACGCGCCCTTCAACCGCAACCACGAGCGCACGCGCGTGATGGATGTGAAGTCCGCCGAATTTGCCAAGTACGCGGCCAACGCGATGCTCGCCACCCGCATCAGCTTCATGAACGAGCTGGCCAACCTGGCCGACCGCGTGGGCGCCGATATCGAGGCGGTGCGCCAGGGCATCGGCTCCGACCCGCGCATCGGCTACAGCTTCTTGTACGCGGGCACGGGCTACGGCGGCAGTTGCTTCCCGAAGGACATCCAGGCGCTGACGCGCATCGCGCGCGACAACGGGCAGGCGCTGCGCGTGCTCGAGTCGGTGGAAGCGGTCAACGACGAGCAGAAGCGCGTGCTGACTCGCAAGGTGCTGGAGCGCTTCGGCCCCGACCTCAGCGACCGCACCTTCGCGCTCTGGGGCCTGGCCTTCAAGCCCAACACCGACGACATGCGCGAGGCGCCGAGCCGCGTGGTGATCGACGCGCTGCTGCGCGCCGGCGCGCGGGTGGTGGCGCACGACCCGATCGCGGTCGACGAGACGCGGCGCGTGCTGAAGCTCGACTTCGCCGATGCGCCGGCGCTGCTCGAGCGCATCAGCTTCTCGTCGGCCAAGGACCCGATGGAAGCGCTGGCCGGTGCCGATGCGCTGATCATCGTCACCGAATGGAAGGCCTACCGCAGCCCGAACCTCGAGCGGCTCAAGACGCTGATGAAGTCGCCGATGATCTTCGACGGCCGCAATCTCTACGAGCCGACCACCATGAAGGAAGCGGGCGTGGTCTACCAGGGCATCGGGCGCAACAGCCTCTAGGGCCGGGCCCTAGCCTTGTTCTACGCGATCCCGCTCGAGAGCCGGCCGACCTGGCGCAACCCGCCATGGATGACCGTGCTCCTGATTTTCGTGAACATGCTGGTGTTCTGGGGACCGCAGCGTGCCGAAGACAAGGCGGAGCAGCGCGCTGCGCAGTTCTATGTGCAAAGCGTGCTGCCCAAGCTGGAGCTGCCGCCCTTCGTCGCGTGGCTGCAGGAAACCCGCTCGGCGAACGCGCCGGCGGCGAGGCGGCTGCTGGCGCGCGGCGAATTCGAGCCCCTGCTCGAAGGCCTGCAGCAGGAGAAGGATTTTCTGAAGAAGCTGCGCGGCGATGCGGTGATCACGCCCGCGCATCCGCAGTACGCCGAGTGGAAGCGCGACCGGCAGCAGTACGAGACCCAGCTGCCCGCGCCGTTCACCACGCGCTGGTCGCAGGACCACAACAAGGATGCCGCTTTCGAGCCCTGGACCTGGATCACCTCGGCCTTCCTGCACGGCAGCACCGGCCACCTGCTGGGCAACATGCTCTTCCTGTTCCTGTTCGGCTTCTCGGTCGAGCTCGCGCTGGGCCGCGGCCTTTATCTCAGCTTCTATCTGCTCGGCGCGGTCGGCGCGTCGGCGCTGGCCGCCTGGGCCTATGCGGGCAAGGGCAGCTACGGCCTCGGCGCATCGGGCGCGGTGTCGGCGCTGATGGGCATGTACGCGGTGATGTACCGGCTGCGGCGCATCCGCTTCTTCTACCAGCTCTTCTTCTACTTCAACTACGTCACCGCGCCGGCGCTGATCCTGCTGCCGGCCTGGATCGCCAACGAGCTGCTGCAGCATTTCGTCGGCGGCCAGGGCATTGCCTACATGGCGCACCTGGGTGGTCTGCTGACGGGCGCCCTGCTGATGGCCGCCGCGATGCGCTGGCGCCGGCTTCAGTTGCCCGAGGCGCCGGCTTCGAAAACACCGGACGCCTTTGCACAGCACGTCGCGTCGGCGCGCCGTCTCGCAGGCGAGATGAAGTTCGAAGCGGCCTGTGCCGAATGGCGCGCGGCCGCGCAACTCGAGCCCGACGACGCCGACACCCTGCGCGCCTGGTTCAACACCGCGAAGCTCTGGCCGGCCGGCGAAGACTTTCATCGCGCGGCGCACCGCATCTTCCGGCTCAAGCCGCAGGACCTGGTCACGCTGGAATTGCAGCATGCGAGCTACAAGACCTACCTCGACCACGCCAAGCCCGGCGCGCGCCTCAAGCCCGACGACATGGCGCGGCTGGCGCGGCGCTTCACGCGCGCGCAGCAGTTCACCGATGCCGAGCGGCTGTGCCAGGCGCTGCTGAAGACCGCACCCGAGCATCCCGACCTGCCCGACACGCTTTCGCTCTGCGCCAACGGGCTGATGCAGGCCGGACGGCGCGAGCAGGCGCTCGGCTGGCTTCCGCACCTGCTGCGGCTCGCGCCGGAGGATATGGTGACGCGGATGCTGCAGAAGGGGTGACTTTTTTCCCTCTCCCTTTGGGAGAGGGTTAGGGTGAGGGCAAGTGATGGGCGCCGCATGCCCTCACCCCCGCCCTCTCCCAGAGGGAGAGGGAGCAAGACCGGTCATCCCTGCGGCACCTCCCGCAGCAGCCAGCGCACCTCCTGCGTCTGCTCGCTCTCGGGATAGCGCGCTTCCAGCGTCGTCAGGATCGGCTGCGCCATGTCGCGCCGGTCGAGGCCCTGCACCAGCACGCGCGCGGCCAGCTCGTAGGCCTGCGGAATCGCGGTATGCCCGCGGAAGCGCTTGTCGAAGCCCGACAGCAGCGCCAGCGATGCCTTCGCCTCGCCGTTGCGCCACTCGGCACGCGCCAGCGCCATCGTGCCCAGCGGATCTTCGAGCACGAAGCCGGCGTCCTTTTCGCGGCAGGCCTTGTAGACCTTGAGCGCCTCCGAGGCGAGATCGCGCGCCAGCAGCATCGCGATCAACCGCCGCCCATGGTCCAGCAGCGTGGCCGTCTTGTCCGGCGCCAGCAGCAGGATGCGGTGGTAGCGGCGCTGCGCGACCAGGTCCTCCGGCTGCGTGCGCTGCTCTTCGTAGGCCAGCGCCAGCGCGCCGGCAATGTCGCCGTCGGTCACCATCTGGGCGACCAGCGAGTCGGTGATCTGCTGGGCGACCTGCGCCGGCGTGCGGGTGTCGGGCGCGCGGTCGTCGGCGCCGGCGCCGGGCAAGAGGTCGATGCCGAGCTCCGCATGGTTCTGGTACATCACGTAGCCCAGCAGGCTGGCCATGACCCAGCCGAAATAGATCATCACGAAGTTGATCGCCGGCAGCGCGAACCAGCCGCTCATCACCGGCAGCAGCATGACGATGGCGATTTGCGCACCCGAGTTCAGCAGGAACAAGAAGACGCACAGCAGCGCATAAGGCCAGCCGACCGCGCGGATCGTTTCCCACACATAACCCGGATTCAGCGCCTGCCAGAAGCTGCCCGACTGCACCAGCACCATCGTGGTGGCAGGCAGCGTGAACGAGAGCACGAAGAGCGCGACGTAGCCCAGCGCCGGGCTCCAGGCGCCCACGAGGCCGGCCACGATGCCCTGCAGGATCAGGAGTGCGAACAGCTTCCAAGGCAGGTTCGTCCACTCGTCCTCGAGGCTGCGCGGGAAGTCGCTCGCGCGCACGATGCCGCGCGCGCCGAGCGCCATCACCTTGAAGCCGTAGCGGCTGGCCGCCAGGATGATGCCGAGCTCCACCAGCAGCAGGCCCAGCGCCTGCGGCAGGAAGAACAGCACGTGAAAGAGCAGGCTGCTGAGCGCCAGCAGCACCGCGTAGCCGAGCGGCTGGAGCTGGAAGGGAAAAGCAAAAAAAGTGTTCAGGCGGTGCCAGAACGGGCGAGGCGCAGGGCTTGTTTGCTCTTGCATGGGCGCTCCAACGAGGAGCGCGCAGTATATGTTTCGCGTTGTTGCCAACGGCCCTGCATCGAACGAATCCGGCGGGACCGTACCGGCCCATGGCAGCCGATGCTCCACAATCCGCGAAGTGCGCCAAGCCCGACGCCGAACTGACGGCACTGATAGCGAAAAGACGCTTTGACGATGACTGTTGCTGTTGCTACCGCCACCCGCCTTGCCATCCTTCTTCCGCTCGCGCTTCTGCTGGCGACGTTCTCGGCGCAGGCCCAGCCCGCCGCCGCCGCGGATGCGGCACCCTCACCGCCGCAAATCGCGTCCCAGATCCGCTGGCAAAGCGAGCTCGCCGCATTCGCACGTGCCGACAAGGTGAACCCGCCGGCCGAAGGCGGCGTGCTCTTCGTCGGCAGCTCCACCATCCGCTTCTGGGCCAAGCTCGCACAGGACTTCCCGCAATTGCCGGTGGTCATCAACCGCGGCTTCGGCGGCTCGACCATGGCCGACTGCAGCTACTTCGCCCGCGAACTCGTGGTGCGCTACAAGCCTCGCCACGTGCTGGTCTACGCCGGCGACAACGACCTGGCCGAAGGCCACACGCCGCTGCAGATACTGGAGAGCTTCGCCCGCTTCGCCAACGCCGTGCGCGCCGAACTGCCGGACACGCGCATCAGCTACATCTCGATCAAGCCCAGCCCCTCGCGCGAGAAGCTGCTGCCGCAGATGCGCG
This sequence comes from Variovorax sp. MHTC-1, assembly GCF_003984645.1. Lineage (GTDB taxonomy): Bacteria > Pseudomonadota > Gammaproteobacteria > Burkholderiales > Burkholderiaceae_C > Variovorax. Next base: position 8,229 of record NZ_RWKI01000009.1, on the reverse strand, counting down.
AGACCAACGACATCATCGGGGCGTACCTGAACCGGCTGCCGAACAGCGAGTACATCGATATCTTTACGCCGATGCTGGGTGCAGACCGAAGGCCTCGGGTTGAGTTGTTCCGGGGAGACCAACTGCATCTGAACGAAGACGGTTATCGGCTCTGGCGGTCGATCATCGGGCCGCATCTGCCGGCAGCGGCATTGACTGCGGTGCCGTAGCCGAATCGTTCCTGCGGCGAAGCCACCACTCATTTGCCGCGGCACAAGGGCTGAGCCGGCCCATTGCATAGGGCTGTCGTCTTGATGGCCTCGATGTACCTTCTGGCGGTTTCTGGGTCGATGCGCCAAGGAATATTGGTTCGTTGTTCTTGCGCTGACTTCGGACGCCATCCGTATTGGATGCGGAACAGGAATTCCTTGCCTTCGGCAAACGCGAAGATCGCCCCTTCACCGAATGGAGCAGCCGGACCATAGCTGTCGCAGAATCCTCCGCCGACCGCGAGGTAAGTCCCGTTGAAGGTGTCCGCCCTTTGAACCATCGGGAAATGCCGCCCGCCGCATTTTTCCTTTGCATTCTTGCCATATCCGAATGCCAAGACATCGGCGATCATGGTTTTCCGCTTATCGAGCTTCTCCGCGGGCGGATACTTCAATCTCTCGATAGCCAAGTAGCCTTCGCGCCATGAATTGATCTCCTCTGTGGCGGGAACGTATTCGGCCACGTAGCTTCCCTCCGCTTCCCCACTCATCCACGCAAGCTTCCATCCTAACGGAGATGGATGATCGAGTTGTTCACCAACAACTGCAAAGGGCTCTCCCTCCGCAAGGGCCGCAAGCGCGAAATTCGACGTAACCAGTAAAAGCAGCAAGTACGTGGCGGTATATGATTTTTCCAGAATGTCATGAGATCTTTGGATGCGTTGTATTTCAATCTTCTTCTTCGGGAACGAACTGCTGGCGACCGATTTCTGATGAACTTCGTTGTGAAGCTTGACCCCGCAGTCCCGAGTGAAGCTCAGCGTAATGGAGGAAATAGAAAAATCGCTTGAGTCTCTTTAGCAGGCGGGCGTTGCATCGTTCTCACCCAATTTCTGCTCCAACGACGAACCTCTAGGGAGCCATCACTTAATTTGGTGAAAACTATTTCAGACACCCTCGCTGCGCCTGGAGTCAGCTCTGCACCACCCATGCGAGATGATTCGCGCAAAACCAAGCGTCGCTCCTTGTCACACCCCACATCTGGGTGAGCACTAGAAACGATAATTTTTTGATATGGCAAACCATCTCCCCCATACAAGACAACCTCCAACCCTCCTTGAATTTCAACAATTTGCGCGACTGCATTTTCATCGAATTTTTTTCTCTGTGCCGCATAGTTTTTCATCTGCGCCGCGGTTATTTGATTGTCGGAAATCGCATTCATGCCTCTCAATTCGGCGGGTCCTAGAGGTATTTGCGGCACGCTTCGCCCGAATCCAGTCGCGACGGAAAATTTAACTCTCGATGCATTTATGGAGGAGTCAACAAACTGTCTAGATAACAGGCCCTTGTCCAGGTATCTTCCTGCAATGGATTCACATTTTCCCTGAGACATGATAGGAACTTGCCATAGTGGATTTCCTTCACGAACAACCGCGCTACCGCAACCCAACAGAGAAAGTACGACAACCACCATGACCCCAGGAATAGGGAAAAAATTGATCATTTTTTTATTCCAACCGTGATGATATTTAGTAGATCCGGCGGCAACAATATTGCAATTGCAAATGGCGTTGCTATAAGCACGTTGATTTTGTTCATCACTTCCCCGATTTGCCTTTCGGAATCTGCTAAACCAGATCGGATGTTGCCATCGGGTCCATACCAGCGTTTACTGTTTAGCGTATCATGAGTTCCCGCGTATGCTTCTGCCAAAATGTCCTGCAGACTTCCGGGTGCATAATTTCCCAGTCCCAAAAACTGGCCGATGGCGCCTTGAAACCCGCCCAATGGACTTCGCCAATCAAGATTTGCAGCGAGGAGGACGGGAAGATCCACGGTATTCCCATCCTTATCAACCTCATTTAATTTATTCTGCCTTGCACGTCTCTCTCCCAATCCCCCGTGACTTCATTTATGGTGCATCTGTTATTTCCGCATAGCTGCTCAACATCAACTCGCCCTCCAGCCAGCTTGAAATAATCGCCGTTGACGCCAACGCTGACGCCCGACTTGTTGTCCAGACAATTGCCATGTGTATCGCAAATACCGGGGAATTTCTTTGAGTCCTCGATCATCGATTGGCGCATCTGATCCGCGGCCCAAACCAAAGACTCCCGAGTTACAGCGACTCCTAGCGAAGTGACGGTGCCTCCACCCGCCGCAGCGACCAAGATGTCTGCTGCCGCCCTGTACGTGCCACCGTCTTTCCATTTGTCGTAGCTCTCTTGATTCGCCGCCATGGTGCTTTCCAAAGATTGCACCTTGCTCGCGAGATCCGCACGCACGGTGGCATCGCTCTCGGTCTCGAGCTGTCTTTGCGCGTCAACCAACTCCCTGCGCGCGTCTTCATATGGACGGGTATGGCTCGCTGCGAACGTCGCCACCGCAGCTGGCGCTTTCTGATTGAACTCCTGCGAGATTTGCGTCTGCGCTTGCACGTCGCGGATGATGTTTTGCGTATTCCACTGACGGATGAGGGTGCCGGCGCTGCTGCTATCGCCTGTGCGCACGCTCTGGTCACCCGCAATGCCGCTGATACCGGCCTTGGTCACGCTGCTTTGATTGCTGCTGGAGCTGCCTGCCCCAGCGCCGCGATTCGGCGTCGTATCGCTGGCTGTCCTGATCTGATCGTCGCTCATGCCGCGCTCACGCATGGCCGCCTGCTGGCTTTCTGCGCCACCAGCCATGAACCCCACGCCGCCGCTGACCGCATAGCTGCTGCCACTGGACTGGCTCACGTTCTGCAGGTCGCTCATCGTGACCGTGCCGCCGGTCGTGAAGCTGTTCTTGCCCGCATCGATCGCCGCCTGCGTGCTCTCGATGACTGCGCCCTTGAGGTCGGTGTCGCCCCTGACGTTCACATCGAATCCCCCATCGCCTGCCTTGAGGCCCGACTGCTCGCCGACGCTGACGAAGGTCCCGTTGGCCTTGGCGCTTGCTGCGCTGCCGCCCACGGTCGAGACGCCGTAGCAGATCGGCGGGATGCACAGACTCACATTTAGCCCCGAGCTGCTCTGCCTCGATTGGCCCACGCTCACGTCCTGCAGGCTTTCGATGCTGAGGTTGCCGCCCACGTCCGCCGTGATGCGGTTGGCATCGATTACCGCGCCGCGCAGGGTCAGGTCTCCGCCGGCTGAGACGTTCACGGCCTTGCCACCGCTGACGTGCGTGTTGTTGTAGCTGATATCGTTCTGGTTGTCGCTGCCTTTTCCGCGGGTCACGCCCAGGTCGATGGTGACGCCGTTCTGTGCGCCGGCCGCAAACCCCACGCCCAAGCTGGCGCCGCTGCTGGAATTCATGCCCGCGGTGACGCTGGTGTTCTTGCTGGCCTCCAGCGTGATGTTGTTGTCCGCGGCGAGGTTGACGGTGTTGCCCGCCGCGATGGTCGAGCCAACCGCGTGGATGTTGGAGTCCTGACCGCCGCCGGTGGCAACGATGTTGACGTTGTTGGCGCCCACGACGCTCGAGCCCACGGCCTGGCTGCTGTTACTGATGCGGGTGTTTTGGCTCTCGTTGCGGTTGACGTTGACGCTGACCTTATAGCCGAAGCTGCCGCCGCTGGCCAATGCCTGGGCCGTGTCGTAAGCCTGCTTGCCGCTCATGGCGAGATTGACCGTCCCCAGCGCCTGCATGCGCCCGTCGCTGGTCTCGCCCATCGCCTTGATGGTGCTGGAGGCGCCCTTGAGGCTGTCGGTGCTGATGCCCCCGACGCTGGCGCTGCCGCCCATCACCGTGCTCGAACTGTTCGCGATCGTGACGGACTGCTCGGTGTTGTAGGCCTCGTTGATGACGACGTTCTTGGCGAGGATGTTCACGTCGCCGCCGACCAGCGGGCCGGCCAGGCCGGCGGCCATGACGCTGCTGGCGGTCTGCGTATAGGTGCCGCCGGCCACCAGGGTCACGTTGCCTTGGAGGCTGGCAACTTGGCTGCTGGCCTGCGTGGTGCGCGTGACCGCCACAGCTTCTGACGACTTGACGTTGCCGACCGAAGGGTTGTACCAAGTGCCGATCATCCCGCTCTTGCTGTCGGCGCTGTAGCTGCTTCCGACGCTGGTGTTCTGCGCGCTCTCGATCGTGAGGTTGCGCCCGGCGATCATGGCGATGTCGCCGTCGGCGACGACGGTGGCCGCCTGCAGGGTCGTGTCTCGCCCGCTGACCATCTGAAGGCTTCCGGCCGAGACGGTGGTGCCGATGGCATCGTTGCGGGTGCTGGCCTCTGCTCCGTTGGCGGATCGACCGCCCGTCAGCGCCGCGCCGGCGAACATGCCTCCCGGCAAACCGCTTGCCGCCAAGGAAGTCCCGATGGCCGAGCCCAGCCCGGTCGCACTCGTCTTGCTCTGGCTGGCGTGCGCCTCCTGGGTCGTCTGGGTGGCGGTGGTGAAGCTGATGTCGCGGCCCGCGGACAGGCTCATCGCCTCGTCGGATCGCAGCTGCGCGGCCTGGGCGTCGATGTCGTTGCCGGCCACCAGCGCCACGGTGTTGCCGCTCAGGCTGCTGGAGACGACGCTCGTGACGCTGGTGCTGTCGACGGTGCTGCTGCTGGATTTCTTGAGCAGGCTGCTCGATGAGCTGACCGTCGCGGTGGCGATGCTGGAGGTGGCTTGCCCTGCAGTGAGGTTGATGTCGTTCTTCGCGGTCGCGACCAAGGCACCGTCGATGCTGGCGACGGCACCGGCGCGGATGTTCAGGTCATTGCCGGCAGCCAGGCGCACGTTGTCGTTGGCCTGGATGACGGAGCCGATTTCGCGGCTCTGGGAAGTGACACCGGCAATGCCCTGGCCGAAGACGGAGGCGCCGCCGGCCTCGCTCACGGTACCCAGGTTGATGTTGCGCCCCGCACCCACGGAGGCGCTGCCGGCGCTCACCAGTGCGGCGCCGATCAGGTTGACGTCGCGTCCTGCCGAGGCAATGAGCACGCCGCCCGGGTTGCTCACGTACATGCCGGCGATGCGATCGACGTTGGTGCCAGGGACGGCGCCGCCCATGCTCTGCGAGGTGGTGCGGATGTCGATGTCGCGGCCGGCCGTGAGCACGGCGGCATTGTCTGCGGTGATGCTGCCGCCGATGTTGTGGATGTCGGTGCGCGCGTTGATGCCGACGCTGCCGCCGGCGATGTGCCCGCCCAGGTTGTTCACATTCTCGGCGCTGATCGACACCATCGAGCGGCCGGCAATGGTGCCGGTGTTGACGAGATCGCCCGAGCTCTTGATCACGGTGGCCTCGGCGCTGAGCAAGGCACCCGAGCCATCGATGTCGCCGGGACGCACGCGCACGTACAGTTGCGGCACCAGCACGCGCTGGGTGCTGCCGTCCGGCAGCGTGACGGTTTGCTCGACGAGCCAAACGATGTCGCTGGTGAGTTGCGCCATCTGCGCGGCCGTGAGCGCGATGCCTGGCTTCAGGCCGTATTGCTGCGCGAAGGTAGCGCCGGCGTTCATGAGCGCGGCGTACTGGTCTTCGTCGCTGGTGAAGCCGTCGAGGTAGCGGTAGCCCGTCAGTTGCGCAATCTGTTCGCGGATGAGTCGCTGCTCGTAGAAGCCGTCGCCCAGGCGCTTCTGCAGCACGTCGGGGTTCAGGCCCAGCTTGTCGAGCAGATAGTCGCTGTTGAGCCAGCTGCGATAGTTGGCGAAGCGCGGATCGGTTTCGACGAGGTAGCGGCTGCCAGGGTCGGGGCGCGTGTTGAAGAGGCTGGCGGTGGGCACCGACGCGTTGGGCGTGCTGGTGCGAATGGTCTGGCTCGCGCCCGTGCCGCTGGCGGTCTTGGCCGGCACTTCGAAAACGATACCGGGAGTGCCCGCATTGGCGTTCGCGTTGGCAGTGCTGGCCGCACCCGGGTTGTAGCCCTGCGTGACCAAGGTGTTCTCCTCGTACTTGTAGGCGCCCAGCGAGAGGGTCTCTGCCGTCGGGCTCAGAATCACCAGGGGCGCCACCTCGCCCTTGTGGTTGGTCACGATCGCGTAGCCCGTCGTGGTGCGTTGGCCCTGCATCTGGTCGGGCTGCATGCTGGCGACGTTGATGGCGCCGCCGGCCGTCACGCTGCTATCCTGGTTGTACAGGTGGCCGTTGAGCGTCATGGTGCCGCCGGCGACGATGCGCGCCGGGTCGAGGTCGGTCGCCCGGTCCTCGGTGGTCGTGGTGGTGGTGTTCCAGATGCCGTAGCCGCCGATGCCGACGAGCGCTTCGCCGCTGCCGTCGGCGTTCTTGTGGAACACCATGCCGTTGGCGGGATCGAGCCGTACTTCGTCCATGGGATAGAAGTCCTCTCCCCCCAATGGGGTGACTGGAGCCACCCTGACCGTGCTGCTGGTCGAGACGGCAGGCGCTACCCGCTGGATGTGCACGTCGCGGTTGTTGATCTGCGCCATCGAGATGGATATGTCGCCGATGGACTCGATCTCGGCGCTCAAGTTGTTGAGCGCGCTGCCCTGGCCGATGGCCTGGCGGTTGGCATCGAGCGCCGCCCCGATGGACATCTTGCCTTCGCTGAAGATCAGCGCGTGCTCGCGATTGTTGATGGTGTCCGCGCCGATGTTCAGGGTGCCGCGGGAGGCGATGGTGGCCGAGCTGGCCACGCCATTGACGGTTTCGCGCTCGTTGTCGAGGGTGCCCACGCCGATCGAGACCGCGCTGCCGTAGATGCGGCCGGTGCCGGTGTTGTGGAGCGTGCCGGCATCGATCTGCGTGTTGCCCCTGCTGTCGATCAGCCCGCGGTTGGTCAAGGTGCCGGCGGCGTTGACGATCGTGTTCAGGCCCGACATCTCCGCGATGGCGGTGTTCTCGACGTTGTTGCCACCGACGGCGAGCGTCTCGCCTGCCAGCAGCTTGCCGTTGTTGGTGAAGTCGCCGGTGGTGGTGTAGCTCAGGTTGCCGTTGGCGGCCACATCGGCGTTGTTGACGATGTTCTGCGCCAGGGCAATGCTTAGATCCTGGCCCGATACGGCCCGGCCGTCCCCGCTGAACTTGGCAGCATCGATCCGCAGGGTCTTGTCCGCCACCAGCGTGCCGTTGGTGTTGACCAGATCGAGCGTCTTGGCCGCGGGGTTGGCCGCGTTCGGGTCCTTGATCGTCAGCGTGTCGGCGGCGGAGATCAGGCCCGAGGTGTTGTCGACGCTGCCGCCACTGGTGATGGCGGTGTTGAGGTCGGCACGGATGGCGCCCGAGGTGTTGGACAGCGTGCCGGTGTTGATGACCACGTTCCGGCCTTCGATGCCCTGGTCGGTGCCCTGCGTATCAGCGTTCGCCAGCGTGCCCGCATTCAGCGTCGTCGTCGCGAGCGAGCGGATCAGGCTGGCGGTGGTGTCGATGGCGCCGGCATCGATGCGCAGGTCGCCCACCGCCAGCGTCTGGCCGCCAAGGTTGTCGTAGGTGGCGCCGCGCGTGTTGATGGCTACCATCGATTGGCCCAGCACGATGCCGCCGCCGGCGTTGATCACGGTCCCGGTATTGGCGACCATCGCCTCCTTCGCGCCGATGAAGCCGGCGTTGTTGTTCAGGGCACCGCTGTCCAGCGTCAGCGTGCCGCCGCTGGTGATGCCGCCCTGCCCGGTCGCGTAGCTCGCCGCGTTGGTGTTCGTGAGGGCCTGCCCGTGGGTGTCGACAGTCATCGCGCCGCCCGACTGGATCAGGCCGGCACTGTTGTTGAGCGCACCCGACTGGACATTGACCGTGGTCGTGGCTGCCATGGTGCCCTGGGCATTGGTCAACGCCTGGCCATGCGTGTCGACGCTCAGGCTGTTGCCGAACACCTTGCCGGCGCTGTTGTCCAGGCCGGCGGCGGCAATGCGCGAGACGCCGCCGCTCACGATCCGTCCTTGGCTGTTGTCGAGGGCGCCCGCAGCATTGGCCGTCAAGCTGCCTGCAGCGGAGACGGTGCCGCGCGTGTTGTCGAGCGCGCCGCCGGCGCTCAAGCTCGCATCGCCGTTGCTCTCGAGCTTGCCGTCCTGGTTGACCAGGTCGCCCGCGGCGGCGATGTTCAGGCTGCCGGAGCGCAGCGTGCCGCCGGTGTTGTCGAAGTGGTCGACATTGGCGCTGAAGCTGC
>NZ_RWKI01000088.1 GCF_003984645.1 Variovorax sp. MHTC-1 | reverse complement strand
GCAAGCCGCTGATGCTAGCCGCCGCGAACACCGATGGCGCTACGCAGCCTGTCTAGGTCCGGCGCGTCAGACTCGATGAAGAAGAGGTCCTCGGCTATGCCCCTGACGTTGTCGGCAATGCCGATAACGAACTCGCGGCCGAACGCCGCGTGCAGCTTTGCCAGTTGCCCCGCGATGCGCTCAACGTCGCTGAACCACCCATCCGGCTCGGCGCCAGGGTCTGGCAGTGCCAGGTTGATTCCAAGGTCCCAGTCAGGCAAATCGCCAGGGCGGCAGCCCGGCACGTTTGCCTTCTGGTTCACCACGGTCGGGCTGGAGGTGACCCAGCCTGGTGCTGCGGCAAGCAAGAGCAGCCTTTCCTCGATGGACGCGGCGACCACTTCTAGATCAGAGCCGTCTACGTACGCATACAGAGTGTGGCGTTGCATGGTTTTACTGGAAGCTGGGTCGGAAGGTCCGGTTCCGGCCGACTGTAGCCTGTTGCGGCCTCTGGAGCTTCGGGCCCACTGCGGTAGTTCAGGCGCCTCCAAAGCCGACCTTCAATGTTTGACTTTGCCGCTACCCCCCGAGCCCCGGGACGCATGAGAGGCGCGGGAGAGCCTGTGTGACTAAAACGAACAGCCCCCACATCCCGAACGCTGCGAGAAAGGCAATGACCGCTGTCCTAGCACGCTTACCTCGTGCAACCAGCTCTGAGTCGGTGAGTTCAGAGAAGTCCCCTTTGAGCAAGTACCACTGTGCCCCGGCCGTGCCTGAAGCATCCGTCGTGTCCATTCTGTTCGCCTTAGATGCAAGCGTTCTCCACAAAGACGGCGCTGAACGCTCCAAGAGCGTGAGGAATCTGTGCTGATGAAATCCTTGGACCGCAAACATGATGATGCACACGACAGCGAACCCGAAAGACCAGATTTCGAGGGTTTGGCACATTTGATAGGCTCGTGCTTCGTAGATTTGAGACCAGGGACAATGTCCGTTGTT
>NZ_RWKI01000087.1 GCF_003984645.1 Variovorax sp. MHTC-1 | reverse complement strand
TATCTGTGCGACGTGCTGACACGCATCGCCGACCATCCCATCAACCGCATCGACGAGTTGCTGCCGTGGAACATCGGCCGACGCGCCGACGATCAACGAGAAGCAGCCTGAGCATGGCGACCAAGGTACATCGGATCAAGACGTCCCCGGCAATCCTCCAACTGCACATCGAGTTGCGCGGCACGAAGCCCAAGGTCTGGCGCCGCGTGCTGGTGCCCGAGACGATCACGTTGCTCAAGCTTCACCTGGTCATCCAGGCCGCGTTCGGATGGGGCCACTCGCACCTGCACGAGTTCATCGCCGGCGACGGCGAGCGCTATGGAACGCCCGATCCAATGTACGACGATCCCGGCTCGATCGCCAGTGAGAGCACGCGACTACCCACCGCCCTGAACCGGTCGACGCTGAGCTACGTCTACGACTTCGGGGACTACTGGGACCACCGCATCAAGGTCGAGAAGAAGCTCGCACCGGATCCGCTGCTGCCCCTGCCGTTCTGCGTCGGCGGCGCCTGCGCGACGCCGCCCGAGGACTGCGGCGGCATTCCAGGCTATGCCGACTTCGTCCAGGCCATGGCCGATCCCGATGACCCGGAGCACGAGAACTTAGCCGAATGGATCGGCGTAGAGACCTGGGATCCCAAGGCGTTCGATTCCACCGAGGCCAACGACCGCCTGGCCGCGATCAAGCACTGACGCTGCCATGGCGCAATCGACGAAGAACATCGAGACATTGATCGCCGATGGCGGTGACATCAACATCGGCGCGCTGCCGCCGCACGAGTGCGCTGCCACAGCGGCCGACGGCAGCAACTGCCTGGCCATGCTCGTGCGCCGTGATGGCGAGACCTTCAATGCACTGCTCAAGCGCCTGGACAAGGCGATCGGGATGGCTTGGTCGGACGACCTCTTCATCGATGAAGTCAACGACGGCGAGAGCGATCTGCTGTAGTCGCTACGAGGTTCGATCGTCAAGAGGGCCTTGGGCTCTCGCTTAC
>NZ_RWKI01000086.1 GCF_003984645.1 Variovorax sp. MHTC-1 | reverse complement strand
CTTCGGGCCAGGGCTCTGCCACAAATACGGTCGGAGCATAGCGGTACTGAGCGGGCGCAGCCACATGATGAGGCTCTAAGGCCAATCCCGACAACTGCATCCAGGCCAAACATTCCGGAATGCCGCGGTCAAAGAAAACGGGCGCCCTCAACGACTGAGCAGCTTGATGGTTGCGGATGTTCCGCTCGAGGACCTCTTCCATGAATGCTGGGCGATTCACCCAAGGAAGAATGCTGCCGTTGCGCTCCTGTTGCTCGCGGACGATGGCGAGGGCGGCTTCTGGGACCGTGGCATATCCAAGGTCACTCAACGCCGCTAGGAGGGTGGACTTTCCGGCTCCCGAAGCACCAGTAATTACATAGCAACCTTCGGCAAAATGCGTGGACATCACTTTGGGTTTGGGGTGATTTCTAGTCTGAACGCGAACGGCAGGTTGTGGCCGAACACGGTCGCCAGTAAGCCACAGCCTAACGCGGAGGACACCGATACAACACGTGCCGGTACCAGAATTTGGACCACCAGGCGGCGGCTGCAGCAAACAGGAACAAGGCGATACCCAAGATGAGGAAAAGGCTCCCGTCTTCACCACCGTCGCCCACAGTGCCCACCTGAATACGGTAGACCCCGAATGCGCATACGAAGAAAGACATGGCGAAGAGGAATTTGGTTCTCCACCCCGCTATTCTTGTTTGCCGCGAGATTTGCGCTTGTCGATACGACTCTTCCGCGGCGACTTCGGCCTCCCGAATCGCACGATGGCCCCTCAAGTCACCTATTCCCCGGTGAGCTAGTTCCGCAGTAAGTGCTTCGCGCGCCTCGGGGACCAGGTCGCGAGCCGCGGCAAGGTCTATGAGCTCATCATCGTGCAACTGCTGGTAGTGCGAACGGAACTGGGACATCGACGTGGCTGGTGAAGAAGGTGCTGCTGATTCTCTGCGCAGTTGCCGTTAGTGCGCACGCGCTAACCATAGGGGGACAGGAGTGGCGCTGGAGGTCCGACGCGACCGTCCGCTCGT
>NZ_RWKI01000085.1 GCF_003984645.1 Variovorax sp. MHTC-1 | reverse complement strand
CCGAGTTCGAAGAAGTTGTCGTGCCGCCCGACGCGCGGGACGCCGAGCAGCTCGGCCCAGATCGCAGCCAGCGCTTCTTCGGCTTCGCCCTGCGGCGGCTCCCAGCCGCGTTCGTCGTCGAGCTCCGGCGCCGGCAACGCCTTCCTGTCGACCTTGCCGTTGCCGTTCAACGGCAGCTTCTCGAGCCGGACGATCGCCGACGGAAGCATGTACTCCGGCAGGCTCTGCGCCAGCTGCGCACGCAGTTCGCCCGCATCGGCATTGGCTCCACAGACATAGGCGATCAGGCGCGCGCCTGCCGGGCCTTCCTGGGCCACCACCACCGCCTCGCGCACCTGCGGCTGTTTCAGCAACTGTTCCTCGATCTCTCCGAGCTCGATGCGGAAGCCGCGGATCTTCACCTGGTGGTCGATGCGCCCCAGGTACTCCAGCTGCCCATCCGCTCGCCATCGCACCAGGTCGCCGGTGCGATAGAGCCTGGCGCCGCTTGGATCGAAGGGATCGGCCACGAAGCGTTCGGCCGTCAGCGCGGCCCGCCCGGCATAGCCGCGCGCCAGGCCCGCGCCGCCCAGGTAGAGCTCGCCGGGCACGTTGGCGGGGACTTGCCGCAGGCTGGCGTCCAGCACATGGAGCTGCGTGGCCGCAATGGGGCCGCCGACGCCGGGCGCGTCACCCGCCACCCGCGCCGCCGTCGACCAGATGGTGGTCTCGGTCGGGCCGTACATGTTCCAGAGCTCGACGCCCAGCGCGTTCAGGTCCTGCGCCAGGTCGGGCTGCAAGGCTTCTCCGCCGCACAGGCCCTTGAAGCGCTTCTGCAGCGGCGCCTGCGGCCAGCCGCCGGCGCGCAGCATGCGCCAGCCCGCGGGCGTGGATTGCAGCACCGTGGCGCGGCTCTGTTCGACCAGCCGCGTCAGCGCCATGCCGTCGCGCGTGGTCTCGCGGCTCGCCAGCACGATGCGCGCACCTGTGCTCAGGGGCAGGTAGAGCTCCAGCGCCGCGATGTCGAAGGACAGCGAGGTGACGGCCACCAGCGTGTCCTGGGCATCCATGCCGGGGGCCTGCTGCATGCTGCGGATGAAGTGGCTGAGGGCATGCTGGCGCACCATCACGCCCTTGGGTCTTCCGGTGGATCCGGAGGTGTAGATGGCGTAGGCCAGGTGGTCG
>NZ_RWKI01000084.1 GCF_003984645.1 Variovorax sp. MHTC-1 | reverse complement strand
CGTCGCGCATCCGATCAACTTCAACCTCGGGCGCATCGAGGGCGGTGAATGGAATTCGTCGGTGCCCTGCACTTGCACGCTGGGCATCCGCTCGAGGCCGGCGCAGTTGCCATCAAGCATGCACCGTCTGGCCAGATGCGACAGATGTCAGCTTTTCGCATTCCTGGGTCTTTACGAAGGCCGGCGCTACTCGCAGCAGGAAGTCGCCTCGAGGGTCTGGGATGACCAGCTCACTTACTTGTTCACCTTGTCCAATCATGAAACCATCGATGGCGCCAAAGGGGGCAATGGCACTCGCCACCTGAATCACGCCTGCGACCCGAACTGCGAGGCGGTCGAGGAGTACGACGACGCAGGGCGGCTGGTGCTGAAGTTCCAGACGATCGTCCCGGTGGATGCAGGGGACGAACTGTTCATCGACTATTGCCTGACAGCGGACGATGGCTCGCCGCCCACGGACTATCCCTGCCGTTGCGGCTCTTCGAACTGCCGCGGCACGATGCTCGCGCCAGCCGAAGCCGCTTGAACCTGCGGGCGGTGCACTCGTGTGGTGCCGCTGTCGAAGCGCCCGGTCTCGCCACCGTTCGCCGCTGCAGAAACCGCACTCGATCCCGGCCGCGTGCACGTCTCCACTGGAGATGCTGGCCACCGTGACGTCGCCCAGCGGCTTGGCCTGGCGCACCAGGGCCAGGTGGCCGTCGTGCAGGTTGCCCATGGTGGGGACGAAGGCGCGGCGATGGAAGCGGTCCAATGCTCGCGCAGTTCGGGGGTGGTGCGGGCGATGTGCATGGTCGTGATGTGCCTACCAGGCGTGGAGTTGGTCGTCGGGAAAGCTGCCGTCCTTCACGGCGCGCACATAGGCCGCCAAGGCCTGCGCGACGCCCGGCGCATCGGCCATGAAGTTGCGCACGAACTTCGGCATCTTGCCGAGGTTGATGCCCAGCATGTCGTGCAGCACCAGCACCTGGCCCGCGGTGCCGCGGCCGGCGCCGATGCCGACGGTGGCGCAGTGCTTCAGTTCGCCGGTGAGCTCGGCGGCCAGCGCGGCCGGCACCATCTCCAGCACCATCATCGCGGCGCCCGCGTCCTGCAGCGCATGGGCTTGCTGCTTGAGCAGGGCGGCGGCCTCGCTGCCCTTGCCCTGCACGCGGTAGCCGCCCAGCGCGTGCACCGTCTG
>NZ_RWKI01000083.1 GCF_003984645.1 Variovorax sp. MHTC-1 | reverse complement strand
GTCGAGGATCTTCGCCACCACGCCCGAGCCCACGGTGCGGCCGCCTTCGCGGATCGCGAAGCGCAGGCCTTCTTCCATGGCGATCGGGTTGATCAGCTTCACGGTGATGCTGACGTTGTCGCCGGGCATGACCATTTCCTTGTCCTTGGGCAGCTCGATCGCGCCGGTCACGTCCGTCGTGCGGAAGTAGAACTGCGGACGGTAGTTGTTGAAGAACGGCGTGTGGCGCCCGCCCTCGTCCTTGGACAGCACATACACCTCGGCGGTGAAGTGCGTGTGCGGCTTGATCGAACCGGGCTTGCACAGCACCTGGCCGCGCTCGACTTCTTCGCGCTTGGTGCCGCGCAGCAGCACGCCCACGTTGTCGCCGGCCTGGCCCTGGTCCAGCAGCTTGCGGAACATCTCCACGCCGGTGCAGGTGGTCTTCACCGTCGGGCGGATACCCACGATCTCGATTTCCTCGCCGACCTTGATGACGCCGCGCTCGACCGCACCGGTCACGACCGTGCCGCGGCCGGAAATGGAGAACACGTCTTCCACGGGCATCAGGAAGGTGCCGTCCACCGCACGCTCGGGCGTGGGGATGTAGGTGTCCAGCGCCTCAGCCAGCTTCATGATGGCCTCTTCGCCGAGCTTGCCCTTGTCGCCTTCCAGGGCGAGCTTGGCCGAGCCGTGGATGATGGGGGTGTCGTCGCCGGGGAATTCGTACTTGTCCAGCAGCTCGCGCACTTCCATCTCGACCAGCTCGAGCAGCTCGGCGTCGTCCACCATGTCGCACTTGTTCAGGAACACGATGATGTAGCCCACGCCCACCTGGCGCGCCAGCAGGATGTGCTCGCGGGTCTGGGGCATCGGGCCGTCGGCGGCCGAGCACACGAGGATGGCGCCGTCCATCTGGGCGGCACCGGTGATCATGTTCTTGACGTAGTCGGCGTGGCCAGGGCAGTCCACGTGCGCGTAGTGGCGGTTGGCCGTCTCGTACTCGACGTGGGCGGTGTTGATGGTGATGCCACGCGCTTTTTCTTCAGGCGCCGCGTCGATCTGGTCGTAGGCCTTGGCTTCGCCGCCGAACTTGCTCGACAGCACCGTGGCGATGGCCGCCGTCAGCGTGGTCTTGCCATGGTCCACGTGACCGATCGTGCCCACGTTCACGTGCGGCTTCGTGCGGGTGAATTTTCCTTTTGCCATTTTCT
>NZ_RWKI01000082.1 GCF_003984645.1 Variovorax sp. MHTC-1 | reverse complement strand
CCCAAAAGAAGCCCAGGACAGCGCAGGCGACGGCCACACCGAAAAGAACCCCTTTGTATTCCCAGGGACGGTCGGCCCCAAAGTAAAGAGCAGCGAAGACACCAAGCACAGCAGCGAGCAGGGCATTGAATACTGGGTCAGTATGCATGAGGTGAAAGGCTGTTGATGTCGCGCTAGTTTTCCGTCCTGACAAGGCTCACTGTCCCAGGTCCGTTTCTTGCCCACATCCTGCCACAGGAGGCACGACCGAGGCTGCCGTTTACGACAGGCATGGACCAGCCTCAGAGCCAGAAGGCTCTCGCCGTGAGAATCGCCAACAGAAGGGTCATCGCGAGAAATACCCAAGCCAACCAGCCCGCGCCCAGAGATGACCAAAGGGTCAGCCGCTGGAGCCGCTCCTGTTCCGCAAGCGTGAGATGCCCCTGTCCCCTCTTCCATTCTTTGGGCCAGAATCGAGAGGACAGCTCAACTAGTGGCGCTCCCATGCGAAAAGCATCGAGCGTCAGCATGCCGCAAGCAACGGTGAGGATTAGAAGCACCCAAGCGGTCATTGAAGTTCCTGGCCGACCCCAGTCGTGCAAATCTAGGGCCTGATGACAATCCGAATCTCAGTTTCGGAAGTCATAAGGATGGCAACGTATCGCCGAATCTCACCCACCCACGTTTCTCGCTGCTCCACACTAGATTCGACCATACCGAGAACGCGCACGGGAAGAATTCCTCGCACCACGCGTCGAGCTCTTCAATAGTCCGCAGCTGAACTTCTCCCGCCTTGGGATGGTACGAGTGCACCACATCGCCGCGACGAACCACGGCCTTCAGACATCTAAGAAAGGAGCCGAGCGAACTCGCCGCACTTGCACTATCCTCACCGTCGACCCGCAGAAGCTCCAGAAAACAGGCCTGCGAAACGTGGCCTTGGTGCAAATCCATTGCATATTCGCGAAAGCCTTGAGGGTTCATTCGTTCTCCATTCAATGACCGCTCCTGGCCGACTGTAGCCTGCCACGGCCTCTGGAGCTTCGGGCCCTGAGCGGAAGTAGCGGTCTCGCGAAACCGGCTGTTCGACCTGCTTGCGACCCATCGCGTACATTGCGATCATGCCGTTCGTTCATCTCAGTACCGCGACGCACTCATGCCCGTGCGGCTGTAACTCACCTCTCCGATTGCTGGAGTGGCCAGCGACAATTATCTTGAGCGG
>NZ_RWKI01000081.1 GCF_003984645.1 Variovorax sp. MHTC-1 | reverse complement strand
AGGCATGAACATCTCAGCGTTCTCACAGCTTCAACTCAACGCGATCGCGAGACAATTGAACGAGAGGCCACGCAAAACGCTCGGCTTCCACACACCCGCTGAGATGTTCAGCGAATGTGTTGCATCGACCGGTTGAATCCGCAGCTGCTAGCCGTCATTCGATGACTAGGCTCAGTTCGCCTGATAGCCGACGTTCGCCGCGCGCATTGCTGCGATCACCGGGCCACGATCAGTTGTTGATGTTGACTCTGACCTCGATAGCAACGACCATCCGCCCCGGTGCGTTTGCACCGGGGAAGAGGATCTAGATGAAGGCATTGCATTCTTTGTTGAGGGGCGCAGGTGCGGGCGCGTTGCTGCTTCTCTTGCTTGTGGCGGGCTGCGGCGGCGGAGGTGGCGGCGGAGGCGCAGCAATTCCACTTGCAACAACGGACGCCACGGGCACTACGACTCCGGTTCAGCAACCCACGAGCGGCCGCGTTGTTTCGCAGAGCATCAAGTCGGCAAAGACTGGCGCGACATACAACGTCGAGGTGTTCATTCCTGCGTCCTACGACGCGAACTCCGACCCGTATCCAACCATATACGCCCTCGACGGCGACGCAACGTTCAACCTATCGGAGACACGTTTCACCAACTTCAGATCGATCCTCGAAAAGCGTGGCACAAAGGCAATCCTGGTGGGTATCGGCGGAACGGTCAGGAGGCAAGAGGACTATAACCTTCCAGGTGCCATCGCATACCACGACTTTCTGTCACTCGAGCTGATCCCATTGATCGAGGCACGATACCGTGCGGACCCGAAGAAGAGAATGTTGTCGGGCTTGTCAACGAGTGGCAACCTCGCGGCGACTGCACTGTTCCTTGAAGGAGCTAAGGAGCTCGTTTTCTCGTACTTCATCTCCTCGGAAGCTGCATTCTGGCAACAGCTCCAGGATGTGGAAGCGCTCGAACAGAAGATGTTTGACTCCCTTGCTGGGAGGCCACTTCCTGCTACTCTGATTCTGGCCCAGTGCAGCGATGAGCGAAGCTGCAACACGAAGTACGTACATGCGATGTACACACGAATGGCAGCTCGCAACTATGTCGGTCTGAACCTAATCGAGACCTACTTCCCCGCAAACGGCCATGCAAACATGGACCTGCCGGCTTTTGAGGATGCAATCAGTAGGATAGTTGGGCCCTGAAGCCGCCGCTTGGTTGAGGCGTGATTCGTAGCGCCTGAGCAGCATGTCAGCGCGACGGGTTGC
>NZ_RWKI01000080.1 GCF_003984645.1 Variovorax sp. MHTC-1 | reverse complement strand
CTTGCAGACCCACGAAACCCCCACCGATGCGCGGCCCTGACACATTCACCGAAGGCTTGTTCACCATGAGACGGCTGGACGACTTCGTTCCCGCTGACCATCCGCTGCGCCGCATCCGGGTGATGGTCAATGAGGCGTTGGCCAAGATGAACGAGTTGTTCTCTCGGATGTACGAGGCCGACGTCAAGGGCGGCCGCCCGAGCATCGCGCCGGAGAAGCTGCTTCGCGCAATGCTGTTGCAGATCCTGTTCAGCATCCGCTCGGAGCGCCAGCTCATGGAGCAAACCCAATACAACATGCTGTTTCGCTGGTTCATCGGCCTGGCGATGGACGACGCGGTGTGGGTGCCGACGGTGTTCAGCAAGAACCGCCAGCGCCTGATCGAGCATGACGCGGTGGTTGCCTTCTTCAACGAAGTGCTGGAGACGGCCGAGAACAGGGATTGGTTGTCGGGTGAGCACTTCAGCGTCGACGGCACGCTGATCCAGGCCTGGGCCGGGCACAAGAGCTTCATTCGCAAGGACGGTGGCGACGACGGCGACAGTGGCGAGGACTTCAAGGGGCAGCGACGCAGCAATGACACGCACGAATCGAAGACGGATCCCGATTCGAAGCTGTACCGCAAGGGCAAGACTGGCAGCGAACTGCGCTACATGGGGCACACGCTCACGGACAACCGTCACGGCCTGGTCGTCAACGCCATGGTCACGCAGGCCGACGGCTTTGCCGAACGCGAAGCGGCCAAGGTCATGATCAGGGACGCACGTCAAGCCACCGCGAGCCCGGATACCGAGCTCACGCTCGGTGCCGACAAGGGCTACGACGCGGCCGAGTTCATTGAGGCGCTGCATCGCATGAAGGTCACGCCGCATGTGGCGCAGAACAAATCGGGGCGCCGTTCGGCGGTGGCCGACGAGATCGCCCGGAGCGAGGGCTATGCGATCTCGCAGCGCAAGCGAAAGCTCATCGAGCAAGGCTTCGGCTGGGCCAAGTTCGTCGGCCCCATCCGGCAGGTGATGGTGCGCGGCATCGAGAAAGTCGACCAGTTGTTCGTGCTGACGATGGCCGCCTACAACTTGGTGCGCATGCGGACCTTGGCACAAGTCCGTCCGTTGGCCCCGTAGAGGGTCAACGAGAGCCAAAAACGGGCCTCCGAAGCGGGAAAACGGCGACGACAGCCAACCTGGAACGCAGAAATCGCCCAATCGCCTTGTCAGGCCGCAGGATGACTTCGGCGCGCTTGGTACTTCAGCAGCCTGCTA
>NZ_RWKI01000079.1 GCF_003984645.1 Variovorax sp. MHTC-1 | reverse complement strand
GTGGACGCCGGCAGTGCGCTGGTGGGCGAAGCCGGCAAGACGATGGAAGAGATCGTGGGCAGCGTGAAGCGCGTGACCGACATCATCGGCGAGATCACGGCAGCGAGCCACGAGCAGACGCAGGGCATCGAGCAGATCAACCAGGCGATCACGCAGATGGACCAGGTGACGCAGCAGAACGCGGCGCTGGTGGAAGAGGCGGCGGCTGCGGCGCAGTCGATGCAGGAGCAGGCCGGCAACCTCGTCGAGGCGGTGAGCGTGTTCAGGCTCGACACCGATGGCCGCACGCCGCTGCATCCGTCGAATTTAGAGCCACGCCTTCAAGACTGGCGAGAAGCTGCCGATAAGTCATAGGCAGTACCGCACAAGCAATCACCTCGAAGGCCCGCCCATGTTCGATTTCTTGAATCTCCGCTCCCTGAGCATCGCCAAGAAACTTGGCCTGCTCACCTTCAGCGCCATCGCCGGCGTGGTCGTGCTGACGGCCTTGTTCCTGGCTTCCGAGCGCAAGCTCATCATGGATGAGCGGCAGAGCAGCGTGCGCCAGGTGGTGGAAAGCGCGCATGGCCTGCTCGCCCACTACCACGCCTTGTCGGCCAACGGCACGCTGAGCGAAGAGCAGGCGAAGCAGCAGGCCATGCAGGCGATCCGCGGCCTGCGCTACAGCGGCAGCGAGTACTTCTGGATCAATGACATGGAGCCGCGCATGGTCATGCATCCGATCAACCCGGCGCTGGACAACAAGGACCTCTCGGGCAACAAGGATGCGACCGGCAAGCAGCTCTTCGTCGAGTTCGTGAACACCGTCAAGGCCAGCGAGGCCGGATTCGTGTCCTACCTGTGGGCCAAGCCGGGCAGCGACAAGCCGGTGCCCAAGGTGTCCTACGTCAAGGGCTTCAAGCCCTGGGGCTGGATCATCGGTTCGGGCGTGTACGTGGACACGGTCCACACGACGATCCTGAACCGGCTGATCGGCTTTTCGATCTGCGCCCTGGTCCTGGCGGCCCTGCTGCTTGCGATCGGCTGGGTGATCTCGCGCGGCCTTCTCAGGCAGCTGGGCGGCGAGCCGGCGCAGACGGCCGGCATCACGCAACGCATCGCGCAGGGCGACCTGACGGTGCCGATCGAGCTCAGGAAAGACGACAGCGCGAGCCTGCTGCACTCGATCAAGGGGATGCGCGACAACCTGGCCCGCGTGGTGGGCGAGGTGCGTGCCGGCACCGACACCATCGCCACGGCCTCGGGCCAGATCGCGGCCGGCAACCATGACCTGTCCTCGCGCACCGAGGAGCAGGCCAGCTCGCTGGAGCAGACCGCA
>NZ_RWKI01000008.1 GCF_003984645.1 Variovorax sp. MHTC-1 | reverse complement strand
TGGAAGTTCGCTTAAGTCGTTCGTGTTATGAGACCGAGGCCGGCGACTCAGGGCCTGCCGTCGCGCAACGCCGCCACCTGTTGCGCATGGCTGCGCTCGATGCGTTCCAGCCGCGCCGCGCGCGCTTCTGCATTGACCCACTTCGCGGCGAGCGCGCGCCGCTTCGCGAGCTGGTAGTCCAGCTCGGCCGCAGCCAGCAGCGCGGTGTTGTCCGCCGCGACGTAGCCGAAGGGCGCATGCAGCGACTTCAGCACCTCGCGCTCGCCGTCGCCGCGCGGCCCCTTGGCGCGGCCGTAGTCGACCAGAAAGTCCTGCACCTTCTTCCGCAGCGCGAGGGGATGGGCGCGCCGAATCACGAACACGGCCGCAGGAATGGGCTCGGACTTCCAGATCACGTGCAGCCGATCGGCCTCGGCCGGAAACTGCTGCCTGAAGCGCTCGAAGTCGATCGTGTTGTTGGTGGCCACGTCGGCATCGCCGTTCGCCACCGCGAGTGCAGTGGCCTGGTGCGTGTCGACGGTCTCGCTCTCGAAGCGCGTCTCCATCAGGATGCCGTTCGGCAGGAAGAGCCGGAGCTGCGGCACGATGAAGCCCGAGACCGAGCGCCTGTCGCCGCGCGCCAGGCGCCAGCGTTCGGGGTGGGCCAGCAACTCCTCCAGCGAACGGAGTGGCCCCGTCCTGCGCGCGAGCAGCACGGCGCGACCGTCGGGCAGGCCGTCGACCCGCGCTACCTGGGCCACCACGTTCATGCGCCGTTCTGCGACGGCATCGAGCGCCAGCTTGGCCGACAACAGCGCGAAATCGATGTCGTCGCGCCGGAGGGCCTGGGCCAGCGATTCGTAGGAGGTCACGGAGAACACGCTCACCGGCCGGCCGAGCGCCCGGCTCAATTCGTCGAGCAGCGGCGTCCAGTTGTCGCGCGATTCGACCGCGCCGCCGACCGGCAGCACGCTGAAGCGGATGGCCGGCGGCGGCTCGGCGCGAAGGCTCTGCGCGAGCGCGGCAGCGGCTTGCCAGCCCAGCGCGGCAGCCAGGGCGCAACGCCACGCCGCACGCAGCACGCACCGCCTCGTGCGAGGCTCAGGGTGCGCCGTTGCGCAAGGCCGCCACCTGCTCGGCATACCCGCTCTCGATGCGCTGCAGCCGGGCCTGGCGCGCCGCCTCGTTGACCCACTGCGAGGTCATGGCGCTCTGCCTGGCGAGCTGGTAGGCCAGCCTGGCGGCCGGCAGCAGCGACGTGTTGTCGGCCGCGACGAAACCGGCGAGGTCGTGCAGCGACTTGAGCACGGCGCGCTCGGCTTCGCCGCGCGGCCCCTTGGTGCGGGCGTAGTCGACCAGGAAGGCCTGCACCTTCTTCTGGAACTCGGGGCTGTACGCGCGCCGCACCACCAGTTGCGCGTGCGGGATCAGCTCCGACTCCCAGATCACCTGCAGCCGCTCGGCCTCGGCCGGGAACTGCAGCTTGAAGCGTTCGAAATCGGCGGTGTTGTTGGTCGCCACGTCGGCCTCGCCGTTGGCCACGGCCAGCGCCGTCGCCTGGTGCGTGCCGACCACTTCGCTGGCGAAGCGGGTCTCCATCGCGATGTGGTTCGGCAGGAAGAGCTGCAGCTGCGGCACGATGAAGCCCGACACCGAGCGGCTCTCGCCGCGCGCCAGGCGCCAGCGCTCGGGCCGTGCCAGCAGGTCCTTCAGCGTGGTGAAGTTTCCGGTCTTGCGCGTGAGCAGCAGCGCGCGGTAGCCGGGCAAGCCGTCGTGGCGCGTGACCTGGGCCACGACGTTCATCCGCCGCTGCGTGACGGCATCGAGCGCCATCTTGCCGGACAGGAAGGCCATGTCGACCTGGTCGCGCTGGATCGCCTGCTCGAGCGCCTCATAGGAAGTGACCGAGAGCACGCTGACGGGCCGGCCGATGGCGCGGCTCAGGTCTGCGAGGAGCGGCTCCCAGTCGTTGCGCGATTCGAAGGCGCCGCCCAGCGGCAGGATGCCGAAGCGCAGCGGCGCCGTGTTGGCGGCGGCAGCCGTGCCCGCGCTTTGCGCCGCGGCCGCGAGCGGCGCGCCCAGCAGCAACGCCAGCGCGCAGAGCCCCAGCAGGGCGGCGGCGCGCCGTGCCATCATCCGCAAACGCCCGGAATGCGGGGCGGGAAAAGCAAGGGGAGCACCGGCGGCGCGATGGACAGGAAATTGCATCTTCTTCGGGAACGCGTTGGCTGGTGGCCTTCGGGCTGGTCAAAGCGGTTCTGTCGAGAACACAATTAGAAACCAACTTCGATCGGATTCGTGACGTTTTTCCCTAGACATGTACTTAAGTCGGTGGTTGACATTCACGTCGCCGCGCGTCTGATGCGCCCATGAACTGGCCCTTTCGCGCCCTCCGCCTGCTGGTGCGCCTGACGCTGGCGCAGCAGCTCGTGCTGCTGGCGCTCTTGCCTGCCATGGTGGCGACGCTGGGTGCGATCGCGGTGCTGACGCGACAGCATCTCGCGAGCGTGACCGAGCTGATGCGCGCCAATGCGCAGACCGTCGCGCTGCAGGTGGCGACCGTGGCCCAGATCCAGCTGCAGCACATGGACCGCCGCGCGCTGCAGCGCACCGCGCAATCGGGCAGCTACCAGCCGCACGTGCAGCAGGTGCAGATCTGGTCGGAGGACGGCGAGATCCTGGCCAACTCGGAAACCACCGACCGCGAGCGCAGCGAGGGCCTGCAGGTGGTGGCGCCGATCGTCGGCGACGACGGCAAGCACATCGGCAAGGTGATGGTGGAGATCAGCCTCGACGCGGTGGAGCGCGCCAAGCGATCGGTCTGGATCAACGTGGTGCTGGTGCTGGCGGCCAGCCTGGTGGGCGTGGGACTGGCCGGCTGGTGGGCGGCGCGCCGCATCAGCGCGCCCATCCGCATGCTCGGCGAGGCGGTCGACCGGCTGGGCGCCGGCGAGGACGCGCAGGTGGCGGTCGCGGGCACGGCCGAGGTGCGGCGCCTGCAGCACGGCTTCAACGAGGCGGCGCGCGCGCTGTCGGAAAGCCGCGGCGAGCTGGAAAACCGCATTGCCCGCGCCACGGCGGAGCTGGCCAGCAAGAACCAGCAGCTCGAGGTGGCGAGCCAGGCCAAGACGCGGCTCCTGGCCGCCGCCAGCCATGACCTGCGCCAGCCGCTGCACGCGCTCACGCTGTTTTCCGACGGCCTGGCCAATGGCGAGACCGACCCGGTGCGCCTGCAGCGCATCGGCCACATCCGCGAATGCGTCGACTCGCTGGACCGGCTGTTCTCGGAACTGCTCAACCTCTCGCAGCTCGATGCCGGCGTGCTGCAGCCGCAGTGGGCGGACTTCGCGCTCGACCACCTGTTCGACGAGATCAGCCGCAACTTCCGGCCGGTGGCGGAGCAGCAGAACCTGCGGCTGGTGGTGCGCAAGACCGAGCTCTGGGTGCGCAGCGACTACGTGATGCTCTCGCGCATCCTGAACAACCTGGTGTCGAACTCGCTGCGCCACACCACCGACGGCGGCGTGCTGATCGGCGCGCGCCGGCGCGGCCGGGGCGTCCGCATCGACGTGGTGGACACCGGCATCGGGATCGCGGCGCATCACCAGTCGCGGGTCTTCGAGGAGTTCTACCAGGTCGAGGCGCACGGCCGGCAGGGCCGCGACGCCCGCGGCATGGGCCTGGGCCTGGCGACCGTGCAGCGGCTGGCGGCACTGCTCAACACGCGCGTGGAGCTGAGCTCGCGGCCGCGCAAGGGCACCTGCGTGCGCGTGCTGGTGCGCGCCGCCGAGCCCGCGGCGGCGGCGCCGGCGGCCCCGCCCGCCCTCATCCACGGCGCCGGCGGGGAAGACGAAGCAAGCCTGCGCGGCGTGCGGGTGCTGGTGATCGACGACGAGCGCACCATCCTCGAGGGCCTGCAGGTGGTGCTCTCGAACTGGGGTGCCGAAGTGATGGCCGCGCAGACGCGCAACGAGGCGCTGGCGCTGGCCGACCAATGGGACCGGCCGCCCGACCTGGTGGTGAGCGACTTGCTGCTGCAAGGCGGCGACAACGGCCTCGATGTGCTGGCCGCGCTGGAGCGCCATCCGCGCGGCATCGGCGAGGCGACCGCGCGCCTGCTGGTGACCGGGGAAACCAAGCCCGACCGGCTGCGCGAAGTGGCCAATTCGGGCGTAACCGTACTCTACAAGCCGGTGTCGCCGAAGCTGCTGCGGCAGGCCATCAACGCCCAGCTGGCGGCGGTGCGGCAGGCGGTGCTCTAAGGCGCAGGGATCAGGCGGACGCCGGGCCGTCGGCGCGGCGAAGTCCGCGCTTCGCGCAAACGGGCGGCCTGCTGCTTCCCCCTCGGGGCAGCGAGTACACGAAGTGACGGAGCGTTGGGGGCCGCATACGACGTCAGAGATAGGCCGACAGGCCGCGAGCCTGTGCAGTCCCTCACGGCAATTCAACGCTGCACGCGCCGACATAAGCCCTCCGCCTTATCGCGCGAAGCAGGCCGCCTCCGTACATTGGGTCCATCACCCACTGCAGGTGCAGTTCATGTTTGCGAATCGATTTCCAGCGCTCTTTCACGGGCTGCTCACCCTCGCGGGCATGGCCTTCGCCGCCCTGCTCCTCGCCGGCGGCGCGCGTGCGGCCGGACTCACGGTGCTGGTCGCCGACGAGCTGGCGGTCCACACGGAATTCGTGCGCCTGCTGCGCGAATCCCAGGAGGCCGGCAGCCGCTTCGACCTGGTTCGCCTGGGCGGGCCGGCGCCGGAGCTGGCAAGCGCCGGCGAAGACCATGTGACGGCCGGCGTGCGCACCCGCGGCATGCGCCCGAGCCCGGCCGACATCCCGGTCACGATGGCCGTCGGGCCGGTGGCGGCGCGCGCGGCGATCGAGCGGCCGGGCCAGGATCCGCTGGTGCTCGCGATGCTGAGCCGGCTCGACTACGAAAGCCTCAAGGCGAACCCCGCACTGCGGCGCACCGACCGCCATGTCGGCGTGCTGCTGCGCGAGCCGTCCATGGCCGACCAGCTGACGCTCATCGATGCGGTGCTACCGCAGAAGCGCCGGCTCGGCGTGGTGGCGACGTCCGAATCGGAACCGATCGTGCGCGAGCTGCAGCGCGCGGCCAAGGGCTGGGACCTGCAGGTCGAATACGCGCCCGATGCGAGCTCGCTGGCCTCGGTGCTGCGCCTGCTGGTGCCGCGCAGCGATGCGCTCATGGTCCTGCCCGACCTGATCGGCGACAGCCAGGGCGCCACGCTGTCGGTGCTGCGCGCGGGCGCCGGTGCCGGCCTGCCGGTGTTCGGCACCAGCGACGGACTGGTGCGCTCGGGGGGGCTCGCCGCCGCCGTCTCGACGCCGGGGCAACTCGCGCTGCAGGCGCGCGCGCTCGGGCAGAAAGTGGCCGCCGCGCCGGCGGGCACGGGCGTGCTGGTCGAGGCGGCGACGCCGGCCACGGTGCGCGTCAACACCACCGTGGCGCGCGGGCTGGGCCTGCGCATTCCGGAAGAGCGGGAATTGACCGAGCGGGTCACCGCTACCCGATGACATCGCCCAGCCACGGTCTGGCCGTGCCCGCCTCCACCGCACGACCGACGGATCCTCCGGCGACGGACGGCCGCACCCTCGTGGTCGGCGGCAGCCTGCAGCGCGACCTGTTCCGCCTCGGCGTGGTTCCGTGCGCGGCCGTCGCCATCGCGCTCACCGCCTGGTTCACCCACAGCCGCCTCGAGACGCTCGAAGCCGCCTTCAATGCCGAGGGCCAGGCAGTGGCGCGGCAGGTTGCCGCGATGTCCGACCTGAGCCTCTATGCCGGCGACCTGCCCGCGCTGCAGAACGTCGCCAATGCCGCCTTGCGCGGCGGCCAGGTGACGCGGGTGGAGATCAGCAACAGCGCCGGCGTCTACGTGACGGCCGGCCGCAAGACCGCACCGCTGGCGCAGCTGCGCATGTTCACCGCGCCGGTCACGCTGCGCGAGGCTTCGCGCGCCAGCGCCTTCTCGCCCGAGGGTTCGACCGCCGCCGGCGAAACGCCCATCGGCCTGGTGCAAACCTTCCGCGACACCACGGCCTATGCGCGCGAACGCACGCGTTCGCTGATGGCGGGCATCGGCATCGCGATGATCGCGCTGCTCGCGGCATGGGCCTGGGTCCGCCACACGGCGCGCGCCGTCGCGCAGCCGCTGCGTCGCATCTCGCGCACCGTGGCGGCACTGGAGGCGGGCCAGTTCGACGCGCGCTGCAACGTGGTCGCGCGCCATGCAGGCGAACAGGAGGGCGAGACCGGCAAGCCGCGCGCGCGCCACGAGCTCGCCAGCCTGGCGCACGACATCAACCGTCTGGCCGAGCGCCTGCAGCGCAACCGCCAGCAGAGCGAAGAACAGGTGCGCGAAGCCACCGCCGTCGCGCTGCAGCGCATGGCCGAGGCCGAGCAGGCGGCCTTGTCGCGCGCCCGCTTTCTCGCCGCGGCCAGCCACGACCTGCGCCAGCCGCTGCATGCGATGGGCCTGTTCATCGACGGCCTCCTGCCGACGGCCACCGAAACGCAGCGGCCGGCCGTGCTGCGCCTGCAGGAAGGCGCCGAGTTCATGGGCGTGCTGCTCGACGACCTGCTCGAAATCTCGCGTCTCGATGCGCAGGTGCTGACGCCCGCGATCACCGACGTCTCGCTGGCCATGCTGTTCGATCAGCTCGACGCCCAGCATGCGGCGCGCGCCGCCGCATCGCGCGTGCGGCTGCTGTGGATGGACCGCGGACTCGCGGTGCGCACCGATGCGGCGCTCCTGCTGCGCATCGTCGGCAACCTGGTCAGCAACGCGATCCACCACACCTCGCCCGACGGCACGGTGCTGGTGCTGGCGCGGCGCCGCGCCGGCAAGGTGCGCATCGAGGTGCGCGACAACGGCGTGGGCATCGCGCCGATCCACCAGGCGCGGATCTTCGAGGAGTTCTACCAGGTCGCGAACACCGAGCGCGACCGCCGCCAGGGCTTCGGCCTCGGCCTCGCGATCTGCGCGCGCATCGCCGCGCTGCTCGGCACGCGCATCGCGCTGCGCTCGGCGCTGCAGGCGGGCAGCAGCTTCGCGCTGGAGCTGCCGCGCGCGAACCCGCGCGACGTGCTGCCGCCGGCGGCCGGGCCATTGGCCGCATCGCCGCTGGCCGGGCTGCGCTGCCTGGTGGTGGACGACGACCCGGCCATCCTCGATGCCAGCCGCGCGCTTCTGCAGCAATGGGGCTGCCTGGTGGAATGCGTGGCCACCGGCAGCGAGGCGCTGGCCCGGCTCGCCGACGCCGGCACGCGCTTCGACGTGCTGCTGTGCGACCTGCAGCTGGCCGGCGACGAGGACGGCATGGAAGTGATCGACGCGGCGCGTCGGCTGCAGCCCGATGCGCTGGCGGTGCTGGTCTCGGGCGCCACCGGGCCCGAGGTGCTGCAGCGGCTGCGCCAGGGCGGCGTGATGCTGCTCACCAAGCCGGTGGCGCCGGCGAAGCTGAGGGCGCTGTTGTCCACGCGTAGAAGCAACGCCTGAACGACCGCCGGTTCGACACAATGCGCCGATGCTCGACATCTCCGCCCTGAAAGACATCCGCCCTTTCATCGCAACGCCGAGCTACAACGGCGCGATGAGCTCGAGCTACGTGCGCAGCCTGCTCGGCCTGGTGAACCTGGCCTGGAGCCAGGGCTTCGCGATGCAGACCCGCTTTCTCGACGGCGACAGCCTGATCCCGCGCGCGCGCAACCGGCTCGTGGCCGAGTTCATGGCCGACGCACGCTGGACGCACCTGTTCTGGATCGATGCCGACATCGGCTTCGAGCCCGAAGCGGCGCTGCGGCTGCTGCTCGCCGGCCGCGAGGTGGTGGCCGGCGTCTACCCGCTCAAGAGCGACGGCTGGCCATCCGAAGGCCTGCCCGCGCCGCTGCCCGCTGGCACCACGCGCGAGCAGTTCGAAGCGCTCCATGCGCGCTTTCCGGCCAACGCGCTCGCAAGCGGCCGCGCGGTGGACGCGGACGGCTTCGTCGAGGTGCTCGATGCGCCCACGGGCTTCATGCTGATCGCACGCACGGTGTTCGAGCGGCTGGCCGCCGCCTGCCCCGATCTGCGCTACACCCCCGATGCCGCCACGGGCGACCTCGCCTCCCGCGCCTGGCCGCACTACCGCTTCTTCGACGTGATGGCCGAGCCGGACAACGGCCGCTACTTGAGCGAGGACTACGCGTTCTGCCGCCGCTGGCAGTCGGCGGGCGGCAAAGTCTTCATCGATGCGCACTCCCGCCTCACGCACCAGGGGCTGCGCACCTACACCGGCGACTTCGGCCGGGCGCTGGCGGCGCGATGAGGCGCAGGAGGGGCAGGAGGGGCAAGCATGCGACTCCCTTGGCGAGGAGTTCAGGCGGATCGAGCAGGCGACCCATTGGACTTCAGCAACGCTGCCAGACGGATGCGCCATTTGCCTACTTTGAACGGCCGTGCCTCGCCTCACGCTGGCGAAACATGGGCCGGAAAGAAATCCGGCCTCCGTCAAGGAGATGAACATGCCCCGAACCGCCGATCCCAAAGAGACTCTCGCCAAGCCTGACGAGCCGCTTCCACCTCCTCTCGAAGCCGAGGTGAGGGCAGCCGATCTCGTCGGGGAAGAACCCTCCGACGCGCAGGCCTCGCCAGAGTCGCAGCGAGAAGATCGAATCCGCGAGGCTGCGTACGCGGCCTACGAACGCCGCGGCAGAGAACCTGGCCACGAGCAGGAAGACTGGCTGGATGCCGAGAGGACGTTGGAGCGCGACCAGACGAAAACCCCGGCCAGCCCTGAGCACACGCCGGCTGAAAATGCAATGAAGCAGTTCTCGAAGACGGCCGCCGAGAGCGACGACCTCGCGGGCCCCAACGGCGGCCCCGCAACGACCCGGCAGAACCAGCCCGTACGCCCCGGCGATGCGGGAGTGGGACAAGGCGGCAACGAGGGCAGTTCCCCCTATCAGGATCGGAGCCGGCCGGAAGAGCCTGAGCGAGACGTTTGAAAGAACCGCCGCACATCATCGGCGGGATTCCCGGGCTCCATTGGGCTTCTGGGATTCCTGCCATAGGCTCTGCCGCACATCGCTATGGTCAGTCCTCGATGAGCTCGAAACCTTCGCATGAACACGGCGGCTGGCCATCGGCGTCTCACGACCAGGAGCGGTCTCTCGCAACCGTCGGGCCTCGCGCAAGCCCACCCACCTCAGGACTACTCATGTTCGACCATGTCAAATTCGGAGTAAGCGACTATGCAGCGAGCAAAGCGTTCTTCCTCAAGGCGCTAGAACCGCTTGGCGTAGCTGTTGTCTCGGAAGGGCCGCCGACATACGGGGTCGAGCTCAGCCCAAAGGGCAAGGCTTCATTGTGTCTGTACCAAGCCGAGGAGAAACCGGCGCATCTTCACTTGGCCTTCAAGGCCGAGAATCGGCAGCAGGTCGACGCCTTCTATCGAGCGGCTCTGGAGGCGGGCGCCAAAGACAATGGTGCGCCCGGTCTGCGCCCGCACTACCACGCAAACTACTATGCAGCTTTCGTCATTGGTCCGGACGGGCACAACATCGAAGTGGTTTGCAACGAACCCGAGGCCTGACCCTTCCATTGAGGGACGTACGCAAGCGGGCTGCCACGGTCCATGCTCGCCCCACTAATTCAACGTGACCACGACGTGGGTTTGCGGTCCGCCGCGCATGACGTAATTGACCGGATGCAGCGCCTCGCCGGGATCGCATGCGACCGCTGAATTCAGCATGGGCGCGAGCGCTCCCGGCAGCTTTTTCTTGAACGGCCCGACAGGCATGCACGCGGTGACGTTAACGACGCCGGAGCTCTTCTCGTTTCTGTCCTTGTAGAACCTGTCGTTGACTGGGAAGGTTTCTGGCCTGTACTGGCCGGCCGCCGTATCCTTGACGAAGACCGACAGATAGGATTCCCATTGATTTCCCACGTCGACGTCCATGCAGACTCCCGGCTTCATGGTGTACCAGCCTTGGAGCGTCACGTAGCAATGCGATCCCTGAAGCTCGCATCTCGAACCCGAATCGTCCGAATTCTCATGGATGACAGCAAAGACGATGTCCGTCTGTCGTCCGTTGCACAGCTTGTTCGTCCCCGTTGCGCCGGCGTGGAATGCCACAGCAGAAAGCAGCAGAACGCCGAACGCGAGATGCACGATTGATTTCATCTTTTCCCCCTACAGAATTTGCGCGGATGAGCTCAGAAGTCGAACTTCGCTAGCGCCGGCGAGGCCGTCCCATCTTGACCAGAGCAACCCTGTGGGGCCACCAGCCAAGGGTTCCAGAACATCCGTCCTCCGGCTTCCCACAGGCGTAGGAGGGCTCCGCGTCCTCAGACCAGAGAATATGCCCGTCCAGCTGGGATCTTCTTGCCGTGATGATGGGAAGGAGGCCCAAATGCACGAGAACTTCGTTGCCGCTATGGAATTTCAGGGCATCACGGTAGTGCCGTGGAAACGGCCAGAAGCGGCTGTCCGCTGAGTAAACTCGCTGCCGTTCGTTTCGCCAGCCCCAAGGATTCCACGAATGCGCCGACTCGCCGCGCCTCAAGACATTGAGGCCGTGTTCTCAATCTACACGCACGAGAAGGTGGTGCCCTTCCTAACCTACGAGCCCATGTTGCTCGACGAGTTCGAAGGCATCTACGAAGAGCTTCTCGACAGCGGTTGTTTCTACGTGTGGGAAGTCGATGGCGCGGTTGCGGGCTTCTACAAGGCGACCCGCTATCCGGGTCGAGGGCGGCATGTCGCCTTGCTTGGAACCTTGGCGGTAGACCCGCGACGCCACGGGCAAGGAGTGGGACATGCCATGCTCACCGATGCAGTTGAGCGGCTCAAGGCCGACGGCGTCAGGCGCATCGAGCTGTACGCCGAGAGCGACAACGTGCAAGCACTGCGCTTCTACGGAAAGCTGGGTTTCGCACACGAAGGCACGCTGCGCCAGTTCTACAAGCGGGCCGACGAGCCACACTACGTAGACGAGTACGTGCTGGGGCTGCTGGTCGAATGAACTCAGCGGGCAGGGCCATCGATTTGGCTGCTGCCGGGCCAATTGCGGACGGTCGCACCCGCCCCCGACGCGCACGCCCGCCAGGATGCCCGGCGTAACCGCCTTCGCGGTCGCGGGCGGGCCAACACGCCCGCCCCTTCGGAACCGCCGCCGCCACCAGGCCAGCCAGGGCGCGAGAGCCGCGGCACCCGCCTAGCGGCCCAGACGACTACGCGAGAGTTGGCGGCGCATGATGCGTCGCAGCCGCACACGGCGGACGACGCGACGGAACGCTGGCGAGTGGCTTACAGCGCCGGGATGGACACGGTGGAATAGTACTTGTAGCGAGTGTCGATGGGCTGAGCCCTCACATCGATGGAGCCTGTCAAAGTACCGCCGGTGACAGTGCCCACGACTCGGCGATCGGTTTGCGAGACTACTGCAAGCGTTCTCGAGGTGCCGACCCCTCCGACTGTCCAGGTCACCGGCATATTGGATTCGATCTCTACTGTTGCGCCGGTGGGAGCAAGAAACTCCATCGTCTGTCCAGAAGTCACTTTCGTGAATCCACGCAGGTCCGTGACCGGCGTGCCGTTCAGCTTTGCTGTAAGGGTCACATCAGGTCGGAATTCGAACTTGTACGGAAGCGCTCCGCCCGTGATCTTGTACTCGGACGTGCAGCGGGCATCCTTGCAAAGTTTGAGCTCGAGATTTCCGCTGTATTCGCCGAACACGGATTGCCACTTCGGAATCAGATACATCAAATACGTACCGCCCGGCTGACGCGACGCAGTGACGGGTCCGTAGCGATCATCGAGTACCTGCTGCGGATCGATGAGCATCGGGTACACCGGGCCCGAAGGCTCGTGATAGAAGCCGAACAGGATGAGAATGGGGACGATCGAGGGGTAGTTGTTGCTGCTAATGTAGAAGCCGCTCGCGGACAATGCGAAGTCCACCTGGAGTGTTTCATCGGGGTTGGTGCCTGTTGTGATGACCTGGACCTGCCCTCCAGGCAATGTCGCCACTGGAACCGTGCGCAGCTGGTATCCCGAACCGGGAGGGATGCGAGCGTCAGATGCTCTCTCCGCAGCGACGACCGGCTCCCCGCCACCGCTTCGCAGAACCGCAGTGCCCTTGAGACCTTCGCCAAAGGCGGTCTCTTCGGATTTGGTCAAGGACGCGGAGGAGCCCGATACAGGCGCCTCGCCGCCGCCCCCGCCACATCCGATAAGTCCGACCGCGATGGTCCAGACAAGCGCGAGCGCGCGCCCTACATTCACCAAAGCCATCGCCCTCTGCCCCTCATTGCTGTTAGCGCCGCGCAAGGCGGTCGCTCGTTTGTTCGTTTGGAGGCGGAGGATACATTTAGAAGCACGCGACAGCAACTTTAGTTTTAGAACTCTGCGGCCAACCCGAAGGATTCGCATCGATCGTTGCGCAAGAACATCTCCACCGAGATGTCTGGCCATTCCCGCTCGCTGCCAACACCTGTGCCTCAGCAGGCCATGCAAATCCAGGGGCGGTCATAGGCCGCGAACGGTCGCCTTGGCGCTATTTCGCAAAAAGGGCTTTCGCAGCCTCTTCCCAATTCGCTCCGTCGAATTTTTGAATCTCCAGCGACGAGAGATCCAGTGCATCGATGCACCGGAGATTGACCGCCCATCGCGTCGGGTCCAGCCGCGGACGAGTGAACGGTGAAATGCCGCAGTGCTTGCAGGAGTAGTGCTTGGCGGTCAACGTTCCGAACTGGTACAGCGTCAAGTCCTGTTCACCCGAAACAATGCGCAGAGTCTTGTCCGACGCGCCATGCCACAGCGCACCCTTGCGACGACAAAGAGAGCAATTGCATTCCATGGCGTATGTGACCGCGGCTTGGAGTTCGAACTTGACTCTTCCGCAGTGACAGCTGCCCAAGAGGGTCTGTCGATCAGTCATGGCTGTACCTCGCTTGTTTCGCCATCATGCCATCCAGCGGACGGCGAAGCGGCGCTGCGCTGCGCTTCCATTGGTAGCCGACAGCGGCGCCGCAAGTGCCTCAGAAATCGGCGCAGCCGCTGCGGCGCTCCGTATCGATGCAGTTGGTGAGATTGGGCCGGGAGCGCACGCGTGACCATTCGCGAGCGAGCACGTCGCCGCCCTGCGCGGCGCGGTCGGCGTCCAGCGGCCCGGTCGCGAGGCAGATCGGCGCCGGACCGATGTTGCGGTCGTAGAGCCAAGTGCTCTGGTTCTCGCGCACCACGTCGGGCTTGATCAGATCCACGAGTCCACCCACCGTCAGCAGCCCCGGCACCACGCTGACCGCGTAGCCCTCGGCCGAGCTGAAGCTGCCGTTGATCGGGTAGCTGCCCGGCAGGCTGAACTGCGTGGCCGGACTCGACAGGGCGCCGGCAAAGCCGGCGCCGGTGTCGCCGAGGATCAGGCCGCTGATGCTGTAGGTGAACAACGGATTCGGCAGGCCGCCGGGCCGCGCGGCGTTGTGGATGAAGACGACGGCGCTCGGCTGCTGCGCGTAGATGAAGTGGTTGGCGCCCGCAGGCACCGTCACCGTGCACAGGCCCAGGTAGGCGCAGTGGTAGAGGTTGGGCAGCAGGCCCGAGCCTGCGAGCCCGCCGCGCGTCTCGCCGACCCAGGTGTCGGCCCAGATACGCCAGGGCGCGCCGGCGATGGTGGAGGCTCCGAGATTCTGGAAACGCGCTGCCGCCACCAGGTCGGTGCCGCTGCCGCTCGCGACGTTGGTGCCGAGCGAGAGGTCGCCGGCGAGCGTGCGCACGAACACCGTGTCGGCCGCCATCGAGGTGGCGGAGACAGGCTGCGGCAGGTTGCTCGCGGCATCGAAGCCGGTCACCGTCACCGGCCCGAGGGTGACCGCGTCGGCATCCACGTAAGCGAAGCTGCCCGCGGCGGCGCCGCCGACCGTGCCCACGTTGTTGAGTGGGTTGCGCAGCTCGACGCTGCCGCCGCTCGAGCGCGCGAGCAGCGTGCCGGCCGTGATCGCCGCGGCCGCCGCCTGCGTGATGTTGCCGGCGCTCAGGAGGCCGAGTTGCGGCGTCGACACCGCCGCGCCGAGGTTGATATTGCCGCCCGCGCCGTTCTGCAGCGTGAGCGCCGAGGCCAACGCGAGCGGGCCCACCACATCGATGTCGGCCGCATGCGCGTTGCTGCCGGCCACGATGGTCGGCGTGTCGAGGCGCGTGAACTCGGCGGCAGAGACCGCGAAGCCGGTGGCTGCCGCGCCGCCGAGCGTGATCGGCACGTCCGGGCGGTCGAACGCGTTGCCCCCGAGGTCCACGCCGCCGGGCCGCAGGTCGAGCGCATTCCCCGCGCGCACCGTGCCGCCGATCGCGAGCGCATCGGTGCTGCCGTCGTTGACCGCGCGCAGCACGACGTTGCGGTTGCCGTCGATGCGGCCGCCCGGCGGTGCCGTCGTCGATGCGGCGGGCGCGATGTTCACGCCCGCGGCGGCGCCGTCGGACTGGCCCGTGACGACGATGTCGCCGCTGCCGGTGGTCTGCAGCAGCGCATCGTCGCGCAGCAGCACGCCGTTGCCGGCCGTGCCGCCGGCCAGCCGGCGTCCCGTCACCGTGATGTTGCCGTCGACGGTGGTGATGGTTTCGCCGTTGATCACGACACCGTGGCCCGGCGCTTCGGAGCTGTTGCTGGTGAAGCTGCCGATGCCCGTCACGGACACGTTGCCGCTGGTGGTGACGATGGTGGTGACGGCGTCGAAGCTTTCGAGCTGGACGCCGCTGCCCACGCTGTGGCTGCCGAACATCGTCACGTTGCCTGTGGCGGTGGTGATGGTGCTGTTCTGCATGAACACCGCGCCGTTGGTCGTGGCACCGTTGCTCGGGCCGGTGCTGACGCCGGTGAGCTGCACCGAGCCGCCCGTGCCCGCATTGCTGCCGCCGGTATAGAACCCGGGCGTCCCGGGGATCAGCTGCTGGTTGCCGGTGCGCGTGTCGATCAGCGCGCCGGTCAGGCAGATGCTGCACATCTCGTTGCTGGCGTTGGCCCAGGCGCCGTTCATCGAGACGTTGCCGCCGTTGGTGTAGATGCTGCCGTCGAAGCTGACCTGGCCGCCGCCGACGGCGGCGCCGGCGCCGTTCGCGTCGGCGTTGAAGATCACGTTCAGCGGATCGCCGATGGACGCAATCACCGAGGCGCCGTTGCCGCGCACGCTGCGATGGGCATCGAGCTGGAAGGTGAGTGGGCCCTTGTTGCCGCTGTACTCGATGCGCACGTCGTCCATCACGATGTCGCCGACGTTCGCCGTGCCGGCCGCGGGATTGCCGGTGGTGATCCGCACGCTGGTGCCGCCGTTGAGCGCATCGTTGATGTCGCCGTCCTGGATGGTCGAGTTGGCGATCGGGGCGAAGGGATTGCTCGACAGGCTGCCGTTTTTCGCACCGTTGACGATGAGGACGTCGAACGGATCGATCAGCCAGGTGCCCGCGGTGCCGCGCGGTGCCGAAGCGTCGGTGCGCAGGCCCGCGAGATCGATGCCGCCGTTGCTCTCGCCCGCCGGCATGGCGAAGCCGCCCGAGGTCTCGATGTAGCCGCCGTCGCCGCCGTTCGGTCCGCCGCGGGTCGAGAGCGTGCCGTGGGCGCGCAGCGTGCGTTCGCCCATCAGCCGAACATCGCCGCCGTTGCCGGCCACGGTGGCATCGGCGCTGATGCGGCTGCCCGCGGCGACGGCGATCGCGCCGGTCTGCGGATCGCCGCCGACCGCCGCAGCCTGCAGCCGGATGCGGCCGCCGCCGGCGCCGCCGCTGGCGTCGATGACGCCGGGGTCGCCCGCGGCAGCGGGCTGCAGCAGGATCGTCCGCCCCTTGACGTCGATCGTCCCGCCGCTCTGGCCGACACCGTGGCCGGCCGCGGACAGCAGGCCGCCATTGAGGGTGACGCCGGCAGCCGAGCCGCCGCTGTCGAGCACGATCTCGCCGTTGCGCGAAGCCAGCGAGTCGGCGCGCAGCACGCCGCGCGTGTTGACCACGCCCTGCGCGAGTTCGCTGCCCGCGGTCGCCATCATCACGACGCGCCCGCCATCCGCCTGCACCACGCCGCTGTTGGCGACGCCGCTGTAGAGGCCGGACGAGACTTTGAAGGTGGTGAGCCCGTCGCCCGCGAAATCGACCGTCACCGTGTCGCCCGACACCAGTCCGGCAGTGCCGCCCTGCGCGACGATGCTGCCGCTGTTGCTGACCTGCGCACCGATCAGCGCGATGGTGCCGCCGCCCTGCGCCGTGATGCCGCCGTGGTTCTCGGCCGTGCCGAAGGGCGTGCCATCCTGCTTGAATTCGAAGCGCTCGGTGCCGCTCATGAAGGCGCTGTCGCTGGTGCTCATCTTGAGCGTGGACGCGACCAGCCCGCCGACATTGACGCTCGCGCCATTGCCGAACAGCACGCCGTTGGGATTGACCAGGAACACGCGCCCGTTGGCATTCAACGAGCCGGCGATGGTGGACAGCTCGTTGCCCGTCACGCGGTTGAGCAGCACGCTGCCGGCGCCGGGCTGCGCGATGTTGACCGCATGGCCCGGGCCGATGGAAAAGCCCTGCCAGTCGACGATGGCGCGCTGCGTGCCTTGCACGATGCCCAGATGCATGCCGCCGGCCGTCGGCGTGCCGACCGCGACGGCGCCGCCGCGCACCTGGAAGTTGTTCCAGGTCGGCAGTTGCGCGAAGGCCGGCGTGGCGCCCATGCATGCGAGGGCCAGCGCCACGGGGCGCATGCTGAAGCGCGCGGAGCTATGAGTGTGTTTCATGTCAAAACGCTTTCTGCGCCTGTACGTAGAGCCGCGGATTGCGGCCGCCGCCGTCGGTCTGCGCCGGCCGGGTGCCGTCGCGCCAGGCGAGCGTCGCGTTGATGGCGAAGTTGCCCGGCCGCGCCCACGAAACGCCGACGCCGAAGCCGCGCAGGCTCAGGCGGTTCACGCCGTCGAAGGGCGTCGGGTCGCGCGCCAGCTTGCCGCGCGCCGCGTCGTAGAACACGAAGGGCGTGAGCTCCTCGTTGTAGGACCAGCGCCATTCGGCGATGCCGATCACGCCCTCGTCCGCCAGCACCTCGCCGGAGGGATACGCGCGCACCGCGCGCGCGCCGCCGAGCGCCAGCTTCTCCGACGCATCGAGGTTCTTGCTGGCCCACTGGCCGCCGAGCGACAGGTAGAGCGAATGACGCGGCACGATGGCCTGCAGCCGCGAGAACTGGAAGCTCAGCTTGGTGAAGTCGCCTTCGGTGCGGCGGCCGGCGATGCTCTGGTCGAAAGCAAGAGTCTGCGGATCGCGGATGTCCAGCTTGCCGCGGTAGAGCGTGCCCGAGCTGGCCCAGTAGCCGCCGCCCAGCACTTCGTCGCGCCGTTCCCAGGTCCAGCCGAGGCCGAGGCCGTGCACCCGCTTCTTCGACGTGAAGGCCACTGCCTGCAACTCGTCGGTGAGGTCCTTGACGTCGGCGCCGAGGCGCAGAAAGAGGTTCTGCTGGCGCTGGCGGATCAGCGGGTAGTTGAGCGAGAAGTCGAGCACGTCGGCCGTGCCCTGCGCATCGAGATCGGCGAACTGCCCGCCGAGCTCGTAGTTGACGCGCGCCAGGCCCACGCCGGCGCGCAGTCCGTTGCTGCCGATCGGCGCCTCGTAGGCGGCGCGGCCGAAGACCAGCCCGCTGTCGTCGGACACCATCGCGCGCAGATCGAGGTTGTCGCCGATGCCGAAGGGACTGAGCCAGCGCGCGCTGCCGCCGATGCGGTAGCGCCCGGACTCCTTGGTGCCGTGGTTGTCGGCCTCGGCGGTGAAGACCCAGCGCCGCGCCGCCGTCACCTCGACCGAGAGATCGGTGGTGCCGGGCTGCGTGCCCTCCTGCAGGCCGGAGGCGACGCGGATGCCCGGCTGGTCCGACAGCAGCAGCATCGCGCGTTCGTAGCTTTGCGCATTGACCGCGTCCCCCGGCTGCACCGGCGCAAGGAAGGCGCGCACGCGCGCCTCGGCGATCGGCGCATCGGGCGCCACCGCCACGTCGATCTTGCCGAGCCGCCCTTCGATCACGCTGATCTCGACCACGCCGCCCTGCACGGTCTGCACCGGCACCACCGCCTGCGCGAGGAAGTAGCCGCGCTCGCGGTACCGGGCGGTGATGGCCTGGGCCAGGGCCTCGAGGTCGCCGAGCGTCACGTCGCGGCCGATGTAGGGCTGCGTGATGCTTTGCAGCTCTTCGTTGCTGAGCGCCTTGACGCCGTTCAGGCGCAGGTCGTTGAGGCGGAACGCGGCCGCCGGCACCGGCGGCGCGGGCAGGCTTTGCGGCGCGCCCGAAGCCTGGGCGAGCTGGCGGTCGCAGCTGCCGCACGGGTCCTGGGTGGGCAGCAGCGTCGTGGCCTCCTCGTCCGCCGCATGCGCGGCCTGCGCGGCTGCAAGCGCCAGCGCGACAGCCACCACCGAGCCGGCGCCCCTCATGCCGGGCTCCCCACCTTCAACCGCCAGTTGCCGATCAGGTTGAACGGGGCCCAGAAGAACGGATGCGACATGCGGGGTTCCTTCAATACGGCCAGCTGCCCGGCCTGCATGGCCTGCTGGATGTCACGGCCCTTGGCCAGTTCGGCATAGAGCGTGCTCATGAGGATGGCGGTGGCGTCGTCGGCCACCGGCCACAGCGAGGAGATCAGGCTCGAGGTGCCTGCGGAGAGAAAGGAGCGCGTGAAGCCCAGCACCTCGTCGCCCTGGGCGATGCGGCCCAGGCCCGACTCGCAGGCCGACAGCGTGACCAGCGCAGTGCCCTGCATCGGCAGGCCGAGGATCTCGTGCGCTTCAAGGAAGTTCTGCTTGCCGTCTTCGTTGGCCAGCAGGATGCGCGAATAGAGCGGATCGATCTGGTCGGCTTCGGCATGGGCCGCCACGTGCATCAGCGGCGCGCGCGCGGCCACGTCGCGAAACTGCGTCTTGGTGGCGGCGGCGCCCATGTAGACGTTGTTGCGCG
This sequence comes from Variovorax sp. MHTC-1, assembly GCF_003984645.1. GTDB lineage: Bacteria > Pseudomonadota > Gammaproteobacteria > Burkholderiales > Burkholderiaceae_C > Variovorax. The sequence continues at coordinate 256,095 of NZ_RWKI01000008.1, read as the reverse complement.
GGAAGAGCTGCGCCAGCTGCTTGACCTCGACCTCGGCGCCGGGCAGGTCGTACTTGTCTTCGATGCGCGGATTGCCGAAGGCGACAAGCGCGGCGTCGACGCGCGGCGAGCGCTGCGCGAGCTGCACCGCGATGCTCATCGAGGGCGCGACCGAGACCGGATTCGTCTCGATCAGGTAGCGCCCGTTCAGGCGCAGCGCCTGGAAGGGCAGGTAGTGCAAGGGCCCGTGCGGCACGATGACCAGGCGCTCGCCCGGCTTCAACGCCAGCGGGCCGAGCAGCGCAGCGCCCAGCTTGTCGGCATTGGCGATGGCGGCGCGCCGGCCGCGCACCACCGAATTGCGGAAGGTCTCGACCAGCTCGATCAGGTCGTCGCGCTTGATCGCGATGCTCTTCGCCTCGATGCCCGAGGGGCCGACCACCCAGGTCTGCAGTCGGTCGGGCAGCGCATGGAACTGCAGCACGCGCTCGTCGGGCGCCAGCGTGCGCTGCAGGGTCGCGAGGTCGACGGTCGCGGCCGCCTCGCTGCTCACGCGCGCGCGGCCGCGCACCGCGTCGAGCAGCGCGCGCGAGCGGCTGCGCTCGCTGAGCTCGAAGGCCTGGCGCGCATCGCCGACATCGCTGTAGAGGCCGACTCCGCGCTCGAACACCGCCTGCAGGTCGGAGAACAAGCCCATCTTGAATTCTTCGCTGCGGAACTTCGCGCGCACCGCATCGACGCCGCCGAGCGCGCGGCCCACGGCCTCGGCTGCGGCCTGCTTCTGCCCCAGCGCGAGCTCGCTGCGCGCCACGCCGTCCCAGGCCCAGAGCTGGTAATAGCCGCTGTCGGTGCCGACCGAACGGGTGGTCAGCTGCAGGTACAGGTCGCGCGCCTCGGCCGGCTTGTTCTCGGCCAGGAGCAGCCGCGCGCGCGTGCGGTCGAGCTGCGCGGCCAGCGGCGCCTCGCGCGGCGGCGGCAGCGTGCCCAGCAGCTGGCGCGCGCGCGCCGCATCGCCCGATTCGATCAGCGCATTGACGAGTGACGATTGCACCAGCGGCGCATAGCGCCGCGAGCTGTTGGCGAGCGCGGTGTCGTAGCTCTGCACCGCGCCGGCGTAGTCGCCGCGGCGCGTCTGCACGTCGCCGATGACCTTGTGCACCGGCCCGACGACCAGCTTGGGATCGCGCGCCGGATGCTTGAGCGCCTCGCGCGCGAACTCCACGGCCTTCTCGAGCTGGCCCGAGTAGCTGTAGACGATCGCGAGATCGCGGTTCGCCATCGCGAGCAGGTTCGGGTCGCGCGTGGCGTTGGCCAGGTGCAGCGCCTTGCTCGCGGCGCGCACGCTCTGCCGGAACTCGCCGGCTTCGGCCAGCGCGACCGCCTGGCTGCAGTATTGATAGCCCGAGAGCTTGGGGCTGTCCTGCGCATAGAGCACCGCGCCGTCGTTGGTGAGCGCGAGCAGCGTGTCGGTGTCGGCGAGCCGCGCCTGTTCCTGCTTGCTCGCGGCGGCCTCGGCATCGGGTGCCTGCGCCATGGCCCACTGGCATCCGACCAGCGCCCCGAGTCCGAAAGCGCCTGCGATCCACTTGCGCGCAGAGTGCGCCCACACGAACCTCGAAAAACCTTGCATTCGACCCCCGTGCGCAGTCTGTGGGCCCGTTTGCGCGGACCGCGACGCCGCGGAAGTGCGGGCCCTCTCAGACTCGTCGCGGAGTCTAGGAGCGGCCCTGGGGAGCGCCTATTCGCAATACGGTCTAGCGCGAAGGGCGTATGGCGCGGTCCGGTTCGCGTGCATCATTGCCCGCACTGCCAATCGAAGAGGAGATTTCATGCGCATCACCGTCATGGGAACCGGCGGCGTCGGCGGCTACTTCGGTGCGCGCCTGGCGCATGCCGGGCACGAGGTCACTTTCGTCGCGCGCGGACAGCAGCTCGCGGCCCTGCGCGAGCGCGGTCTGCGCGTGGAGAGTCCGCACGGCGACCTGCATCTGCCGAAGGTCATGGCGACGGACACGCCGGTGGACATCGACGGCGCGGACATCGTGCTCTTCGGCGTCAAGCTGTGGGATACGGTCTCGGCGGCCGAAGCCCTCAAGCCGCTGATCGGCGCCGAGACCGCGGTCGTGTCGTTCCAGAACAGCGTGGTGAAGGACGACATCCTGCGCCAGGTGCTGGGCGCGGAACACGTGATCGGCGGTGTCTGCTACATCGCGGCGACGATTGCCGAGCCGGGCGTGATCCGGCACACGGGCGCCTTGCAGAAGCTGGTGTTCGGCGAGTACGACGGCACGGTCTCGCCGCGCGTCGGTCGCTTTCGCGACGCCTGCGTCGAAGCGGGCATCGACGTCGAGATCAGCGAGCGAATCCAGCAGAGCATCTGGGAGAAGTTCGTCTTCCTGGTCGGCCTCTCGGGCACCACCAGCCTGGCGCGCGTCCCGGTTGGCGCGATCCGCGGCAACGCGCGTTCGCGCGCCTTCCTGCACGACGTGATCGACGAAGTGGTGCGGGTCGCCCGTGCCGAGGGCGTGCCGATCGCGGCCGACTATGCGAAAGACCGGATGGCCTTCGCTGACCAGCTGCCGGCCACGATGACCTCGTCGATGCACAAGGACCTCGAGCGCGGTAACCGGCTCGAGGTCGCATGGCTCAGCGGCGACGTGGTGGCGCGCGGCGCGCGCTTCGGCATCGCCACGCCGTGCAACCGCGCGATCTTCGACATCCTGTCGCTTCACAGCGAAGGGCGCGCCGCCGGCTGACGCTCATTTGTCCAGCCCGGCGAGGCACACGTACTTGATCTCGAGGAACTCGTCGAGCCCGTACTTCGAGCCTTCGCGCCCCAAGCCCGACTGCTTGACGCCGCCGAATGGCGCCTCGGCGGTGGAGATCAGGCCGGTGTTCACGCCCACGATGCCGGCCTCCAGCTGCTCGGCCACGCGCATGATGCGGCCGATGTCGCGGCTGTAGAAGTACGCGGCCAGGCCGAATTCGGTGTCGTTGGCCGCCGCGATCGCATCGGCCTCGGTGTCGAAGGCGAAGATCGGCGCCAGCGGACCGAAGCTCTCTTCGTGCGCCACCAGCATCCCGGCCGCCGCGCCGCCGATCACGGTGGGCTGATAGAAGTTGCCGCCGAGTGCGTGACGCTTTCCGCCGGCCAGGACCTTGCCGCCCTTCTTCACCGCATCGGCCACGTGCTCCTCGATCTTGGCCACCGCCTTGCCGTCGATCAGCGGGCCCTGGGTCACGCCGGGCTCGGTGCCCTCGCCCACCTTCAGCGCATCGACCTTGGCCACCAGCTTCTGAGTAAAGGTCTCCAGCACGCCGCGCTGCACGTAGATGCGGTTGGCGCAGACGCAGGTCTGGCCGGTGTTGCGGTACTTGGAGACCATCGCGCCTTCGACCGCCGCATCGAGATCGGCATCGTCGAACACGATGAAGGGCGCGTTGCCGCCGAGCTCGAGCGAGAGCTTCTTGATGGTGTCGGCCGACTGCTTCATCAGCGTGCGGCCGACCTCGGTGGAGCCGGTGAAGGTGAGCTTGCGCACGATCGGGCTGCGGGTCATCTCGCCGCCGATCTCGGAGGCCGAACCGGTGAGCACCGAGAGCAATCCCTTGGGCAGGCCGGCGCGGTCGGCGAGCTCGGCGAAGGCCAGCGCCGAGAACGGCGTCTGCGTCGCCGGCTTGACCACCATCGAGCAGCCGGCGGCCAGCGCCGGGCCGGCCTTGCGCGTGAGCATGGCGGTGGGGAAGTTCCAGGGCGTGATGGCGGCCGTCACGCCCACCGGTTGCTTCAACGCGAGGATGCGGCGATCGGCCTGCGGGGCCGGGATCGTGTCGCCGTAGACACGGCGCGCCTCCTCGGCGAACCATTCGATGAAGGAGGCCGCGTAGGCGATCTCGCCCTTGCTCTCGGCCAGCGGCTTGCCCTGCTCGGTGGTCATGATGAGCGCAAGGTCGTCGACGTTGGCCAGCATCAGGTCGTTGAGCTTGCGCAGGATGGCCGAGCGCTCCTTGGCCGGGCGCCGGGCCCAGTTGCCCTGGGCCGTTTCCGCGGCGGCGATGGCGCGCACGGTTTCGGCGGTGCCGCACTTCGGCACGGTGCCGATCTGCTCGCCGTTGGCGGGATTGGTGACGGGAATCGTTTCGCGGCTGTCCGCGTCGGCCCACTCGCCGGCGACGAAAACCTGCTCGCGCAGCAGGGCCGGATCCTTCAGTTTCAGCATGCCTGCGCTCCTTGTTTGGGTTCCAGGGGCCACGATAACCACGGCGGCTGCCCGCAAACACGTGGACGGCGGTATCCCTTAAGGGCAATCCGGTATTCGTCCGGCCATCCGCACCCGATAAGATCGCGGCCCTTGAACTCGGATTGAACACGGAGAGACCATGAAAAAACTGCTCGCCTTCACGGCCATTGCCACCGCTGCCGTAGGCGCCTACGCCCAGGATTTCCCGGGCAGCAAGCCGATCACGATCGTCGTGCCTTTCTCCGCTGGCGGCCCGACCGACCGCGTTGCGCGCGATCTCGCAGAAGCGCTTCAAAAGCCCTTGGGCGCCACCATCGTGGTCGACAACACGGCCGGGGCCGGCAGTTCGATCGGTACCGCCAAGGTCGCCCGCGCTGCGCCGGACGGCCACACCCTGCTGCTCAACCACATCGGCATGTCCACCATGCCGGCGCTCTACCGGAAGCTGCCGTTCAACGTCGAGAACGATTTCGAGTACCTGGGCATGGTCAATGACGTGCCGATGACGCTGATCGGCAAGCCGACGCTGCCGGCCAACAACTACAAGGAACTGACTGCCTGGATCAGTCAGAACAAAGGCAAGGTCAACCTCGGCAATGCCGGCCTGGGCGCTGCATCGCACCTGTGCGGCCTGCTGTTTCAGAGCGCGGTCAAGGTGGAAATGACGCCGGTTCCCTACAAGGGCACTGCGCCGGCCATCGCCGACCTGCTGGGAGGGCAGATCGACCTGCTGTGCGACCAGACCACCAACACGACCACGCAGATCGAGGCCAAGAAGGTCAAGGCCTACGCGGTAACCACAACGAAGCGGCTGACCACCCCCGCCCTGAAGGATTTGCCCACGCTGGCCGAGTCGGGCCTCAAGGACTTCGAGGTCACGATCTGGCACGGGCTCTACGCGCCGAAGGGCACGCCCGCGGCAGTGGTCAAGAAGGTCAACGACGCCCTCAAGGTGGCGCTGAAAGATCCTAACTTCATCAAGAAGCAGGAAGGCCTGGGCGCCGTCGTCATGGCCGACAAGCGCATCGAGCCGGCCGAGCACAAGAAGTTCGTCGCCGCCGAGATCGCCAAGTGGGGCCCGATCATCAAGGCTGCCGGCGTCTACGCCGACTGAACTGGCCCCCACGCTCCGTCACTTCGTGTACTCGCTGCCCCCCGAGGGGGCCTCAGGCCGCCTTGGGGCGGCCCAGCGCCGGCCTGGTCTGGCCTCCACGCTCCGTCACTGCGTGTACTCGCTGCCCCCCGAGGGGGCCGCAGGCCGCCTTGGGGCGGCCCGGCGCCGGCCTGGTCTTGCCCCCACGCTCCGTCACTGCGTGTACTCGCTGCCCCCCGAGGGGGCCTCAGGCCGCCTTGGGGCGGCCCGGCGCCGGCCTGGTCTGGCCTCCACGCTCCGTCACTGCGTGTACTCGCTGCCCCCCCGAGGGGGCCTCAGGCCGCCTTGGGGCGGCCCGGCGCCGGCCTGGTCTGGCCTCCACACTCCGTCACTGCGTGTACTCGCTGCCCCCCCGAGGGGGCCTCAGGCCGCCTTGGGGCGGCCCGGCGCCGGCCTGGTCTGGCCTCCACGCTCCGTCACTGCGTGTACTCGCTGCCCCCGAGGGGGCCTCAGGCCGCCTTGGGGCGGCCCGGTGCCGGCCTGAGGCGCCCCGCGCTCCGGCACTGCGTGTACGCGCTACGTGGTCATCCAGCGTGTTCGGCCTGCGCTTTGCCCTCGGGCCGCTTGCCCGCAATGATCATTCCCAGCACCTCGTCCTCCGTCACGTCGGCGGTGCGGTAGGTGCCGACCAGGCGGCCGTTCTTCATCACGGCCAGCCGGTCGCTCAAGCCGAACACATCGGGCATGTCGTGGGTGATCAGGAAGATGCCCACCCCGTCGGCCTTGAGCTGCTTCACCAGCCTGCCGACCATCGCGGTCTCTTCGGGGCCGAGCGCGGCGCAGGGCTCGTCCATGATCAGGATGCGGGCGTTGAAGTACAGGGCCCGCGAGATCGCCACCACCTGCCGCTGGCCGCCCGATAGGCGCCGCACCGGCACGCGGATGTTGGTGAAGTTCTTGTTCAGGCGCTGGAACACCTTGCGCGCCTGGTTTTCCATGAAGTGGTCGTCCAGCGTGCGCCAGGGCGTGAGCTTCTCGCGGCCGAGGAAGAGGTTGGAGACCGAGTCGAGGTTGTCGGCCAGCGCGAGCGTTTGGTAGATGGTCTCGATGCCCTGGGCCTGGGCCTCGGAGGGCGTGCGGATGTGGACCTGCTCGCCCGCGATCAGCGTTTCGCCCGAGTCGACCGGATAGGCGCCGGCCAGCATCTTCATCAGCGTGGACTTGCCGGCGCCGTTGTGGCCGAGCAGCGCGACCACCTCGCCGGCATAGAGGTTGACGCTGACGCCGTCCACCGCCTTCACGCCGCCGAAGGACTTGCGGATCTCGCGCAGCTCGACAAGGGGTTGTGTCGCGGCGCCCATCAACGCTCGCCGAAATACTTGCGATAGAGCACGTCGAAGACGACCGCCACGATCAGCACCTGCCCGATGATCACCATGCGCTTGCCGATCTGCACGTCCAGCAGCAGCATGCCGCTGTCGAGCGACTGCATGATCAGCGCGCCCAGCACCGAGCCGAAGATCGAGCCGCTGCCGCCCGCAAGCGCGGCGCCGCCGATGACCGCCGCCGCGATCACGTAGAGCTCCATGCCGCTGCCCAGCGAGTTGGTGCCGGCGTTGAGCCGCGCGATGGAAACGATCGAGGCCACCGTCACCAGCACCGCGAGCAGCGCGAACAGCAGCATCGTCACGCGCTTGACGGGGATGCCGACCAGCGCGGCCGCATCCGGATTGCCGCCCATCGCGAACACGTAGCGCCCGAAGCGCGTGCGGTGCACGATGAAGGACAGCACGACCGCGACCACGGCCCAGATCAGCACCGGGATCGGGATGCCCTGCGGCTCGGTCTTCGACGAGATCTGGTAGCTGTTCATCGTCGCGGCGAAGGCGAACACCACGGCCACCGGCACGGCCGTGAGCAGCAGGTCCAGCCACAGCGGCTCGACCGGCATCTCGTGGCGCTGGCGTGCGCGCCGCTGCTGCAGCTTGCGCGCGAACAGCACCACGCCCACGAGCGCGGCCAGCCCCCAGGTGGCCGTGGCGCCGATGCCGCCGTCGTAGCCGCCGCCCAGTCGCTGGAAGAACTCGTCGTTGACCGGCTGCGTCTTGCCGTCGGCCACCAGGAAGGCGGCGCCGCGGAAGGACATGAGACCACCCAGCGTGACCACGAACGAAGGCACGCCCAGCATCGCGGTGAGCCCGCCCTGGTAGAGCGACACCAGCAGCGCGACCGCCAGCCCCGCGAGGCAGGCCGCCGGCCAGGACCAGCCCGAGGTGTATTGCAGGTAGGCGACCAGCACGCCGACGAAGCCCATCACCGAGCCGACCGAGAGATCGATGTGGCGCGCGACGATGACCAGCACCATCACGGTCGAGACGATGCCGACCACCGCGGTCTGCTGCGCGATGTTGTAAAGGTTCTCGGGCGTGAGGAAGATGCCGCCCGAGAGCACGTGGAAGGCGACTGCCATCACCACGAGCAGCACGCTCATCAGGAGCAGGCGCAGATCGATGCCGCTGCGACGAATCATGGGCTCCCCCCCAGGCTTGCTCGCTGCGCGTAGCCGCCAACCCCCTCGCCGGGGGCGCCGCCCTGCGGCCCGGCAAAGCCGGTTCCGCGGCGGCCCCCGCGAAGATCGCGAGAGCGCTTCACTTGCAGGCGGCGGGAGCCTTGTCGCCGGTCACGCCCTTGCAGAGCTCCGCCTTCTTGATCCAGCCTTCCTTGACCACCACGTCGAGGTTGTCGCGCGTGATCGGCACCGGCGTGAGCAGGCGCGAGGAGATCGCGACCTTCTTCTCGCCGCCGCTCCAGGTGGCCGCCTTCTCCGGCGTCTTGCCCTGGGTCAGCGCGATCGCGGCCGAGGCGGCCTCGCGGCCGAGCTCGCGCGAGTCCTTCCATACCGTCACGGTCTGGGTGCCCAGCGCGACGCGGTTGAGCGCCGCGAAGTCGGCGTCCTGGCCCGACACCGGGATGCCTCGGATGCCCTTGGCCGTGAGCGCCGCCACCGCGCCGCCGGCCGTGCCGTCATTGGCCGCCACCACGGCATCGACCTTGTTGCCGACCTTGGTGAGGATCTGCTCCATGTTCTTCTGCGCCACTTCGGGCTTCCAGCCGTCGGTGTATTCGTCGCCGACGATCTTGATGTCGCCCTTCTTCACGGCGGCGTCGATCACCTCCTGCTGCCCGGCACGCAGGAAGTTGGCGTTCGGGTCGGTGGGCGAGCCCTTGATCATCACGTAGTTGCCCTTGGGCTGGACCTTGTAGACGGCACGCGCCTGCATGCGGCCGACCTCGACGTTGTCGAAGGTGATGTAGAAGACGCCGGGCGTTTCGATCAGACGGTCGTAGGCCACCACGGGCACCTTCTGCCGCGTCGCCTTGTTGACGGCCGGCAGGATCGCGTCCTTGTCCATCGCGAGCACGATCAGCGCCTTGGCGCCCTTGGACATCAGGCCCTCGATGTCGCCCAGCTGCTTCTCGGGCGAGCCGCCGGCATCGGCACTGATGTACTTCGCGCCCAGCTTCTCCAGCTGCGCCTTGATCGCCGCCTCGTCGGTCTTCCAGCGCTCCTCCTGGAAGTTGGACCAGCTCACGCCGACCACGGTCTGAGCGCAGGCGCCGATGGCGGAAAGGCCGAGGGCCAGGGCGCCGAGGGCGCGAAAGGGCTTCTTCATGGGCATGTCTCCGGGGTTGTGGGCGTTGCCGCGTCGGGTTGGTTCGGGCGGCGAACCAACTATGGTCACGCACTTTCGACGCGGCCATCCGGGGAATCCCTGCGGGAAAAGGCACTACAGGGTGGGCGGGCATGACCCTCGCGCGATGGCCGCCGCCTGCCCGAGATCGATGCCATGGACCAGCGGATCGGCATGCCGGTGGGCCAGCTCCCATTCGCCGGCTCCGTCGCGGCGATAGACCAGCGTCACGCGCAGCTCCTCGGCGCCGACGGCATCGGCGCTCATGGGCATACGAGTGGAACGCATGGAATTTTCCCGATGGCAAGAAAGCCTCCATGGTTCTCGCGCATCGCAGGCTGGTCTTGAAGCTTTGCGACGCCTCGCCCGGACCGGGATTGCGCGCGCTACTGCTTCGGCCTTATCGCATCCGCCGTTCCCTGGATGAAGGCCTTGATCTTCTCCACGTCCTCCGCGCTGAGCTTGCCGCTGAAGTCCGGCATCCCGCGCTCCATCGCCGGCCCCTTGAAGACGAACTTGTCGAGGTTCTCGATGTAGCTCGCATTCATGTAGCCGAGGTTGGGGATGTTGCCGCCGCGGTCCACGCCCGGCACGCCGTGGCAGAAGACGCAGTTGCTCACGTAGAGCAGCGTGCCGTCGGGCACTTTGGCCGGGTCGTACTTCACGCCCTGCAGCAGCTTGTCCATGCGGTACTGAACGAACTCCGGCTTGGGGGCGTTGCCGCCGACCACGAAGGTGTAGACCGTGCCCGGGCCCTGGCGCTCGGTCGCGCGTGCGGCCAGGCCGTAGACGCCGCCCCAGCCGACCGCGATCGAGACGTACTGCTTGCCGTCGACCATGTAGGTGGCGGGCGCCGCGACCACGCCGGTGCCGGTGGCGGTCTCCCAGAGCTTCTCCCCGGTCTTGGCGTTGTAGGCGGCGAGCCGCCCGTCGGCCGTGCCCTGGAACACCAGGTTGCCGGCCGTGGTCAGCGTGCCGCCGTTCCAGGGCGAGACATGCTCGACGCCCCAGGCTTCCTTCTGCGCCACCGGGTCCCACGCGACGAGACGGCCCATCGGCTTGCTCTTGGGCGGCTCGGCATTGATGAACATGGCGGTGTTCCAGCCGAGTGCGGCATGCGGCCGGGCCGGCACGTTCTCATTGAACTTCCAGGCCTTGTCGTCCATCAGGCTCACGGGGATGTTCTGCGCCGGCAGGTAGGCCAGGCCGGTCTGCGGATTGAAGGACATCGAATGCCAGTTGTGCGCGCCGAAGGGGCCGGGAATGCTGTCGCCGGGCTTCTCGTTCTGGCGCGCGGCAGCCACTTCGATCGGCCGGCCCTTCTTGTCGTAGCCGGTGGCCCAGTTGACCTCGACGAAGTTCTTGGCCGAGATGAACTTGCCGTTGGTCCTATCGATGACGAAGAAGAAGCCGTTCTTCGGCGCATGCAGGATCACCTTGCGCGGCTTGCCGTCGATCTTCAGGTCGGCCAGGATCATCGGCTGCGTCGCGGTGTAGTCCCAGTTGTCGCCCGGCGTCTCCTGGTAGTGCCAGGCGTACTTGCCGGTGTCGGGATTGAGCGCGACGATCGACGACAGGTAGAGGTTGTCGCCGCCCTTGGGGCTGCGCTTGCTGTGCGCCCACGGCGAGCCGTTGCCGGTGCCCACGTACATGAGGTTGAGCTCGGGGTCGAAGGCGAGCGTGTCCCAGGCGGTGCCGCCGCCGCCCGCCTCCCAGTATCTGCCGCTCGGGTCCCAGGTCTTGGCGGCCTTGGCCATGGAGGCATCCTCGAAGGGCTTGGCGGGATCGCCCGGCACGGTGAACCAGCGCCACTTCTGCTCGCCGGTAGCCGCGTCGTAGGCCGTGATGTAGCCGCGCACGCCGTACTCGGCGCCGCCGTTGCCGATGATCACCTTGCCCTTGAAGACGCGCGGCGCGCCGGTGATGGTGTAGGACTTCGAACGATCGACGATCGTGTCCTTCTCCCAGACCGGCTGGCCGGTGGCGGCGTCGAGCGCGATCAGGCGGCCGTCGTAGGCGCCCACGAAGACCTTTCCCTGGTAGAGCGCGACGCCGCGGTTGACCACGTCGCAGCAGCCCCTGAAGCCCTTCGATCTGTCGACCTCGGGGTCGTAGCTCCAGATCTTCTTGCCGGTGCGCGCATCGATCGCATGCACCACGCTCCACGAGGCCGTGACGTACATGATGCCGTCGACCACCAGCGGCGTGGCCTCGACGCCGCGCGTGGATTCGAGGTTGTAGGACCAGGCGAGGCCGAGCTCCTTCACGTTGCCGGCGTTGATCTGGTCGAGCTTGCTGAAGCGCGTTTCGGCGTAGTCGAGGCCGTAGCTCGGCCAGTCCGGCGTTTTCTGCGCATTGCTGCGGATGAAGCTGCCGTCCACGCGCTGCGTGACGGCCTTGATGTGCTCGGCCGATCCCTTGGTCTGGGCCGACGCGGGCGCTGCGGCCAGGCACAGCAGCGCGCCGAGCGCGAGCACGGCGTGGGTCTTGTTCATCGTGGGTCTCCGGTCGTTGTGCGCCGAAGAATCGTTTGCCCGCGCCTTTTGTTCACCTTCGGGATTTCCCTAGACCTGGACTGTTCCATTGCGGAACAAATTCAGCCTCCTCGATCACAGGAGACGGCCATGCCTCTGTCCCCCTTCGCCAATACGCGGACCGAGCGCGTGGCGCTGGCCCGGCAGCAGTTCTTCGAGGAAGGCGTGCGTCCTTCCGGCCTGGTCGGCGAGGCTGTGATCCAGTCGTGGATGCGCTGCACGCGCGCCCATGCGAACACGCGCCGCGTCATCGCCTTCGACGCCGTCACGCCGAGCCGCCTGCACAGCACGCTGGGGCGCAACCGCGAGCTGCTCGAGGCCGCGCGCCACGAGCTGGCGAGCATGGAGAGTTCGCTCGCCGGCACCGACTGCCGCGTGCTGCTGACCGATGCGCAGGGCGTGATCATGCATGTCACGCACCATCCGGCCGCAGCGCATCAGCCGATCCTGCAGAAGACCGCGCGCCTGGGCGTCAACATCGCCGAGAGCGTGGTCGGCACGACGGCACCGGGCATCGTGGCGACCACCGGCCAGGCCTGCACGGTGCAGGGTGCCGAGCACTACTTCGAGTACCTGCGCGAGATGCAATGCTCAGCGGCACCGATCCGCGACGTGCACGGGCGGCTGGCCGCGGTGCTCGACATCTCGGTCGAGTCGCGCCGCTTCGGCTTCGATGCGGCGTCGATGGTCGCGCTCTACGCCACCACGATCGAGAACCGCCTGCTGCAGGCGCAGTCGCAGGACCGGCTGCTGCTGCGCTTCCAGGCCAGCCCCGCGCTGCTGGGCACGCCGCTCGAGGCCCTGGCCGGCATCGCGCCCGACGGCACCGTGGCCTGGCTCAACACGGCCGGCATGCGGCTGATCGGCCCGCTGCCCGAGTCCGGGCCTTGCGATGCCGAGCAGCTGTTCGGCCTCGACCTCGAGGGCCTGCTGCGCATGACCCGCCACGAAGCCGCGCAGCCGGTGCGGCTTGCGAGCGGACTCGGCGTCTGGCTGCAGGCCCGGCTGCAGGCGCACGACGGGGTCGATTTCCGGCACGCAGTGAACGTGCTGACCGAAGCGCCCCTCGACTCGACGCCGCTCGACGAGGCGCCGCAGCTCGCGCCGACCCAGCCGCCCGCGAGCGACGGCACGCTGCGCGGCCACAGCCGCAAGCTGATCGAGGAAACCCTGGCCGCGCACTACGGCAACATCTCGCACGCCGCGCGCCAACTGCGAGTGTCGCGCGGCACGCTCTATCGCCGGCTCAAGAGCTGGCAGCACAACGCGCCTGAATGAAAGCCGGCCTCGCGGCCGGGTTAGCCCGCTCCCGCGCGTTGGTCACGCCCGATACGATTTTCGGCAGAGCGCAGATCTGTGCTGCGCTGGAGCCGATATGGATTTACCGATTCCCGAGCCCGCGCGGCGCGCGCTCTACCGCACGATGCTGCGCATCCGCGCCTTCGAGAATGCCGCGGAGGCGGCCAGCCAGGGTGGCGTGAGCGCCTACGGCCAGGAGGCCGCCGGCGCCGCCAAGGTGCGCGGCCCGCTGCACCTGTCGACCGGCCAGGAGGCGGTGCCGGCCGGCGTCTGCGCCCACCTGCACCCGGCCGACTACCTGACCTCGACCCACCGCGGCCACGGCCACACGCTGGCGAAGGGCGCCGACCTCACGCGCATGATGTGCGAGCTGTTCGGCAAGGCAAGCGGCTTCAACGGCGGCAAGGGCGGCTCGATGCACATCGCCGATTTCTCGGTCGGCATGCTGGGCGCTAACGGCGTGGTCGCGGCGGGGCTGCCGATCGCCGTCGGCGCGGCACATGCCCAGAAGCTGCAGAAGAAGGATGCGATCACGGTCTGTTTCTTCGGCGACGGCGCGATCAACCGCGGCCCCTTTCTCGAATCTCTCAACTGGGCGCGGGTGTACCGATTGCCGGTGCTCTTCGTCTGCGAGGACAACCGCTGGAGCGCGACCACCGCGAGCGGCCCGATGACCGCCGGCGACGGCGCCTCCGCACGGGCCGAGGCGATGAACATCGCCGCGACCCAAGTCGACGGCAACGACGTGTTCGCGGTGCATGGGGCTGCGGGAAGGCTGGTCGCCGAGGTGCGCGCCGGTGGCGGGCCGCGGCTGCTGCACGCGCTGACCTACCGCGTGAAGGGCCATGTGTCGGTCGACCTCGCCGCTTACCGTGACCCGGCCGAGCTGGCCGCGGCGCTCGAGACCGACCCGCTCGCGCGGGCGCGAGCACGCCTGATCGCCGATGGCATGGATGCCGCGCTGCTCGATGCGATCGAGGACGAGGCAGAGGCGGAAGTCGCCGCAGCGCTGGCGGCCGCCGATGCCGCGCCCTGGCCCGAGGCCGGCGCCGCTTTCACCGACGTGCAGACCACCGGAGCGGGCCAATGGACATGACGAGCGACATCGCCGCCGGCAGCGCCGTGCGCGAACTCAGCTATGCCGAAGCCGCCGCGCTGGCGGTGCAGCGCGAGATGGAAGCCGATGCGCGCGTGGTCGTGCTCGGCGAGGACGTCGGCCGCGGCGGCATCTTCGGCCAGTACAAGGGGCTGCAGCAGCGCTTCGGCGCCGAGCGCGTGATCGATACGCCGATCTCCGAAGCCGCGATCATGGGCGCCGGCGTCGGCATGGCGCTGGCGGGCCTCAGGCCGGTGGTCGAAATGCGCGTGGTCGACTTCGCGCTGTGCGGCATGGACGAGCTGGTGAACCAGGCCGCCAAGAACCGCTTCATGTTCGGCGGCCAGGGCCGCGTGCCGCTGGTCGCGCGCATGCCGGGCGGCATCTGGGACGCCTCGGCGGCGCAGCATTCGCAGTCGCTCGAAGCCTGGTTCGCGCACCTGCCGGGCGTGGTGGTGGTCTGCCCGTCGACGCCGCAGGACAACCATTCGCTGCTGCGCGCCGCGATGCAGTGCGGCGACCCCGTGGTCTACATCGAGCATAAGAACCTGTGGGCCTCGCGCGGCGAGGTCGACGAAACGCGGGCGGTGCCGCTCGGCCAAGCCGCGCAGCTGCGCCGCGGCAACGCGCTCACGCTGGTGAGCTGGAGCCGGCAGATGCAGACGTGTGCCGCCGCCTGCGACACGCTGGCGGCCGAAGGCATCGACGTCGACCTGCTCGACCTGCGCACGCTGTGGCCCTGGGACCGCGAGGCGGTGCTCTCCTCCTGCGCGCGCACGGGTCGACTGCTGGTGGTGCACGAGGCGGTGCAGGCTGCCGGCTTCGGCGCCGAGATCGCGGCCAGCGCGGCCGAAGCGACGGGCTGCAAGGTGGCGCGCCTGGGCGCGCCGCGCATCCCGGTCGGCTATTCGCCGGTGCTCGAGGCGCAGTCGCGCGTCGGTGCCGAACGGATCGTTCAAAGCGCCAGGGCCCTGTGCGGATGAACACCGAAGCCGGCTTCCAGGACTCGGTCTTCTTCAAGCTGGTCCGGGTCGTCAACCTGACGGCGCGGCCCTTCCAGCAGCGGGTCGGGCGCCAGCATGAGCTCACGCTCAACGAGTGGCGCACGATGGCCGTGCTTGGCATGCAGCCCGGCCTGACGGCCACGCAGCTGTGCGAGCTCACCGGCCTCGACAAGATGGCGGTGAGCCGCGCGCTGGCGGGTCTGAGACGGCACAAGCGCCTGCACCGACATGAAGACCCGACCGACCTGCGCCGCAGCCGGCTTTATCTGAGCAGCGCCGGCAAGGCGTTGTTCGAGACGGTCCGCGTGCAGGCAAGGGAACGCGAGGCCGATCTGTTCGCGGGCCTCGGCGCCGAGGATCTGCGGCAGTTGAGCGCCACGCTCGACCGCCTGATCGTGTCGGTGGCCTGCCGGGACGATCAGGCCGAGAAGCCGCCGTCGATGCTGAGGCTGGCGCCGGTCACGAAGCCGGCCTCCGGACCTGCGAGGTAAGCGACCATCGCTGCGATGTCCGCGCCGCTGCCATGCCGCGGCAGCGCCATCAGCGCATGCATCGATGCTGCGTTCGGGCCGTCCGCCGGGTTCATGTCGGTATCGACCGGACCGGGCTGCACGTTGTTGACCGTGATGCCGCGCGGGCCGAGGTCGCGTGCAAACCCGCGCGTGAGGCCGGTGAGCGCCGATTTGCTCATCGCGTAGGCGCCGAAACCCGGGGACGGCACCCGTTCGGCGTTGGTGCTGCCGATGGTGATGACGCGGCCGCCCTCGCCCATGTGGCGCACTGCTGCCTGGGTGCCGACGAACACGGCACGCACGTTGACGTTCAGCGTGCGGTCGAAGTCTTCCAGCGACATCTCCTCGACCGTGCCGACCTTGAAGACGCCGGCGTTGTTGACCAGGATGTCGAGACGGCCGAAGGTGCGCGCGGCCTGGTCGATCGCAGTGCGAAGCGCTGCGGCGTCGGCGCTGTCGACGCGCAGCGCGATCGCGCGGCCACCTGCGGCTTCGACACTGCCGGCGAGTTCCTTGGCAGCGGCTTCGCTGCTGGTGTAGCTGAAGGCGACGGCGGCGCCGTCCGCGGCAAGACGCCGCACGATGGCGGCGCCGATACCGCGCGAGCCGCCGGTGACGAAGGCCGCCTTGCCGGCCAGAAGGGGCTTGGAAGAAGTGGTTGCAGACATGATGCGCTTTCGAAAAGTTGTGGAATGCCTGCAGTTTGGAGCCTGCATTGCATTCGCGCTAGCCGCGAAAGTGGCCTATCAATCTCAACCGGTGGTTGAAAATACGCGCATGCAGCCGCTGAGCCATCTCGAATCCTTCGTCCGCAGCGCCGAGGCCGGCAGCTTCTCCGCGGCCGCCCGGCAGCTCGGCCTGACGCCCGCCGCGGTGAGCAAGAACGTCGCGCGTCTCGAAGCGGGCCTTGGCGTGCGCCTGTTCCAGCGCAGCACGCGCAAGCTGGCCCTGACCGAAAGCGGCGAACGCCTGCTGCTGCAGATCGGCGGTGCGCTCGGCACGCTGGCCGACGCCATGGCCGGCGCGGCCGAGGCCGGCGGCCAGCCTGCAGGCACGCTCAAGGTCAGCATGGGGCAGGCTTTCGGGCGCACCTACGTCGTGCCGCTGGTCGGCGAGTTCCTGGCGCGCTATCCGGCGGTCATGCCCGACTGGCATTTCGACAACCGGCAGGTCGACCTGATCGGCGAAGGCTTCGATGCCGCGATCGGCGGCGGCATCGAGCTGACCCCCGGCGTGGTGGCGCGCGAGCTGGCGCGCATCCACGTCGTGGCGGTCGCGGCGCCCGCGTACATGGCCGGCAAGCCGGTGCCGAAGCATCCGTCGGATCTCGCTGCCTTCGACGCCATCATGCGGCGCTCCTCCCCGACCGGGCGGGTGCGGGCCTGGACCCTGCGCAATGCGGCGGGTGACGAAGGCGCGGCCGACGCGAAGCCGCGCCTGATCTTCAGCGACCCCGAGGCGATCGCCCACGCCGCGATGATGGGCCTGGGCATTGCGCTGATGCCGATGGCTTTCGCGCTGCCTGGCCTGCAAAGCGGCGCGTTGGTGCGTGTGCTGCCCGGCTGGTATGCCGACTCGGGGCCGATATCGCTTTACTACCCGAGCAAGAAGCTGTTGCCGGCGAAAACGCGCGTCTTCGTCGACTTCGTGGTCGAGAAATTTCGCGAGCAGCGCTTCGCGGCCCGCATGCAGGGGATCTGAGCACACGGGGTTTCACCCGCGACGAATGAGGCGCTTCGCCTGTCAAACTCTGCGCCATGAATCAACAGGAAACACGCATGACCCTCTCGTTCCAATCCCGTCGCCGCTCTGTACTGGCCCTGGGCGCGAGCGCCTTCCTGGCGCTGGCTGCGGGGCCCGCAGCAGCCCAAGGAAGCTGGCCGACCAAGCCGGTACGAATCGTGGTGCCCTTCGCGCCCGGCGGCACCACTGACATCCTCGCGCGCGCCATCGCGCCTGAGCTTTCCAATGCCTTCGGGCAGCAGTTCATCGTCGATAACCGGGCGGGTGCCGGCGGCAACGTGGGCGCCGATATCGTGGCCAGGGCGCCGAACGACGGCTACACGCTGCTGATGGGCACCGTGGGCACGCACGGCATCAACCGCGCGCTCTATCCCAAGCTGCCCTACGACCCGATCAAGGACTTCGCGCCGATCACGCTGGTGGCGGCAGTGCCCAACGTGATGGAGATGAATGCCGACAAGGCCCGCGCGCTCAACATCAACAGCGTTGCAGACTTCGTGAAGTACGCGAAGGCGAACCCCGGCAAGCTCAACATGGCCTCGAGCGGCAGCGGCACCTCGATTCACCTGGCGGGCGAGCTCTTCAAGACCATGACCGGCAGCTTCATGACGCACATCCCCTACCGCGGATCGGGCCCGGCGCTCCTGGACCTGGTCGGCGGCAACGCCGACGTGATGTTCGACAACCTGCCCTCGTCGATGCAGCAGATCAAGGGCGGCAAGCTCAAGGCGCTGGCGGTGACCAGCGCGAAGCGCTCGCCGGCCCTGCCCGACGTGCCGACGGTCGAAGAGGCCGGCGGCCCGGCGCTCAAAGGCTACGAGGCGAGCTCATGGTTCGGCCTACTGGCCCCGGCCGGCACGCCGCCCGACATCGTGAACCGCATCCAGCAGGAAGTGGCCAAGTCGCTCGGCACCCCGGCGATCAAGGAAAAGATGCTGGCCCAGGGCGCGATCCCGAGCGGCAACTCGCCAGCCGAGTTCGCAAAGCACATCGAGAACGAACACGTCAAGTGGGCGAAGGTGGTGAAGGCCTCCGGGGCCAAGGTGGACTAAGCCCCTGGCGTTCCTGATCCATTGGTGCGCGCAGCGCGCCTGACCGTGGGCCGCCGCGGAACCGGCGTCGCCGGGCCGCAGGCGGCGCCCCCTGCAAGGGGGTGGGCGGCTACGCGAAGCGAGCAAGCCTGGGGGTGGGCTCTACACCTCCCACATCACGTCCTTGCGGTCGGCCAGCGAGTCCTTGAGCATGTGCAGCAAGGGCACGGCGCGCTGGTGCAGCGTGATGTGCTGCTTCTCGGCCTCCTCGTCATGGCCTTCGACGGCGAAGTCGTCGTTGTTGTGCGCGTTATGGGCTTCACGCGCCATGGCCGCCTCCAGCGCCGCAATGGCGGCCGGCATCTGCTCCACCGTCACGATGCCCTTGCGCTCCGGCGCCTTGCCGATGATGTCGAACAACTGACGCGCGTGGATCTCGAGCATCACGAAAGGGGGGCTGGCGCGCGATTTGAATCGATACAGCATGGTGCCTCGCTCGGTTATTTGTAGATGTAGTCGCGGACAAAAGGGTACACCGATTGCGCTCCGCGCAGCGCGCCGCCCTCGACGTTTCCGTCGGGCCGGGTGGAGAGCATCTGGTGCAGCGAGATCCAGCCCTGTTCGAAGCACATCGCCGAACCGGCCAGGTACAGGCGGTAGGCGCGCAGGACGCGCTCGGCGTTGTCGCCTTGCCGGCCGCCGGCGCGCTGCAGGACCTCGCGCGCCTCGTCGAGCCGGGACTCGAGCGCATCCGACCAGGCCCAGAGCGTGCGCGCATAGTGCGGCCGTAGGTTTTCGGTGTCGATCATTTCCAGGCCCGCGGCCACCGTCTCGCGCAGCACGTGCGTCACATGCAGCAGCTCGCCGCCCGGGAAGATGTACTTCTCGATGAAGTCGCCCATGCCGGCGCCGAGCTGCTTGTAGTCGAGCTGCCCCGAGGTAATGCCGTGGTTCATGACCAATCCGCCGGGCTTGAGCAGCGAATGGATCTTTCGGAAGTAGGTCGGCATGTTGACGCTGCCGACGTGCTCGAACATGCCGACCGAGGAGATCTTGTCGAAGGGCTCGTCGCTGTCGAGCTTGCGGTAGTCGAGCAGCTCGACGCGCACCCGGCCTTGCAAGCCCTTTTCCTCGATCAGACGCGTCACGTGCGCATGCTGGTTCTTCGACAGCGTGATGCCGGTCGCGTCGACGCCGTAGTGCTCGGCCGCCCACAGCAGGAGCCCGCCCCAGCCCGAGCCGATGTCGAGGAAGCGCTCGCCCGGCTGCAACATGAGCTTGCGGCAGATGTGATCGAGCTTGGCCTCCTGGGCCTGCGCCAGCGTCATCCCGGCGTCACGGTAGTAGGCGCACGAATAGACGCGCCGCGGGTCGAGCCACAGTGCGTAGAAATCGTCCGATACGTCGTAGTGGAATTCGATCTGCGCCGCGTCCCTGCCCAGCGAGTGCGAGCCGCGCGACTTTGCGCGCCGTTGCATGCGGCTCCACCAGCTTGTGTTGGTCTCGGCGGGATTGCCGGGCAGGAGGCTGACCGCGACGTCGATCAGGTCCCGCATCTTCCCTTCGATCTGGACCCGGCCTTCGACATAGGCCTCGCCGATGGCGCCGATCTGGCGGGCGCCGAGCTTGGCGAGCGCCGACCATTCGGAGAAGGCGAGCGTGACGCGCGAGCCTGGCTTGGCGACCTGTCGCCCATCGGGCAGCTGCAGCGTGACTGGAACAGGCAGCGCGGAAAGCTGGGACTCGATCTTCGGCAACAGGCTTGACATGGCTGATTTTTGCCAGCAGCGGCGAACTTCGTCAACCGACCCCAGCGAAAACCCTCTTCGGGTTGACAACAGATCGTTTAGGTCTAAACTATTGATCCATGAATAGCTTCGCAATGGATCTGCAGCGCGTGTTGTGCATCGGCGGCGGCCCCGCCGGCCTCTACTTCGCGCTCTTGATGAAGGCCCGCCGGCCGGCGCTCGAGGTCACGGTGATAGAACGCAACCGCCCCTTCGACACCTTCGGCTGGGGCGTGGTGCTGAGCGACCAGACGCTCGCCAACCTCGCGGCCGCCGACCCCGACACGGCCGCGCTGATCGGCCGGGAGTTCCACCATTGGGACGACATCCAGGTGTTCTTCAAGGGACGCCAGGTGCGCTCGGGCGGCCACGGCTTCTGCGGCATCGGCCGCAAGCGCCTCTTGAACATCCTGCAAGAGCGCTGCCTGGCGCTCGGCGTCAAGCTGGTGTTCGAAACCGACGCCACGGACGACCAGGCCCTGGCCGCGCAGTACGAAGCCGACCTGGTGATCGCCAGCGACGGGCTCAACAGCCGCATCCGCCAGCGCTACGCCGATGTCTTCGAGCCCGACATCGACCTGCGCCAATGCCGCTTCGTCTGGCTCGGCACGCACCAAACCTTCGACGCCTTCACCTTCGCCTTCGAGAAGACGGAGCACGGCTGGTTCCAGGCCCATGCCTACCAGTTCGACGACAAGACCTCGACCTTCATCGTCGAAACGCCCGAAGCGGTGTGGCAGGCCCACGGCCTCGACAAGATGGAGCAGCCCGAGGCGATCGCCTTCTGCGAGAAGCTTTTCGCCAAGTACCTGGGCGGCCACGAACTGATCAGCAACGCCACCCACCTGCGCGGCTCGGCCAACTGGATCCGCTTTCCGCGCGTGGTCTGCAAGCACTGGACGCACCGCGTCGAGGTGAGCGGCAAGAGCGTGCCGGTGGTGCTGATGGGCGACGCCGCGCACACGGCGCACTTCTCGATCGGCTCGGGCACCAAGCTCGCGCTCGAGGATGCGATCGACCTCAGCGACGAGTTCGCGCGCGGCGGCAGCGTCGACCACGTGCTCGAAGCCTACGAGGCGCGGCGCAGCGTCGAGGTGCTCAAGATCCAGAACGCAGCGCGCAATTCGACCGAATGGTTCGAGAACGTGCACCGCTACACCGGCATGGAGATCGAGCAGTTCGCCTACTCGCTCTTGACGCGCTCGCAACGCATCAGCCACGAGAACCTGCGACTGCGCGATACGCAATGGCTGGGCGGCTACGAGGCATGGCTGGCAGGCGGCAAGCCGCTGGCGCCGATGCTGATGCCGCTCACCGTGCGCGGACTCACGCTCAAGAACCGCATCCTGGTCTCGCCGATGGCCACCTACAGCTCGGTCGACGGCGTGCCGCAGGACTTCCTGCTGGTGCACCTCGGCGCGCGCGCGCTCGGCGGCGCGGCCATGGTGTTCGTCGAGATGACCAGCCCGACGCCGGAGGGCCGCATCACGCCCGGCTGCACCGGTCTCTACAGCGATGCGCAATCGGTGGCCTTCAAGCGCATCGTCGACTTCGTGCATACGCAGACCACCGCCAAGATCGGCATGCAGCTCGGCCACAGCGGGCCCAAGGGCTCGACGCAGCTGGGCTGGGAAGAGATCGACGAGCCGCTGCCGCAAGGCAACTGGCCGCTGATCGCCGCCAGCGCGCTGGCCTACGGCGAACAGAACCAGCTGCCGGCTGCGATGACGCGCGCCGACATGGACACGCTGCGCGACCAGTTCGTCGCCTCGACCCGGCGCGCGGCCGAGGCCGGCTTCGACTGGCTCGAGCTGCACTGCGCGCACGGCTACCTGCTGGCTTCCTTCATCAGCCCGCTGACCAACCTGCGCACCGACGAATACGGCGGCAGCCTCGAGAACCGCTGCCGCTATCCGCTCGAAGTGTTCCGCGCCATGCGCTCGGCCTGGCCGGCCGAACGGCCGATGAGCGTGCGCATCTCGGCCCACGACTGGGCACCGGGCGGCAACACCGATGCCGACGCGGTGGTGGTGGCGCGGCTCTTCAAGGAAGCGGGCTGCGACTTCATCGACGTCTCCTCGGGCCAGACCACGCGTGCGGCGAAGCCGGTGTACGGCCGCATGTACCAGACGCCTTTTGCGGACCGCATCCGCAACGAAGTGGGCATCTCGACCATCGCGGTCGGCGCCATCACCGACGCCGACCAGGCCAACAGCATCATCGCCGCGGGCCGCGCCGACCTGTGCGCGATCGCGCGACCGCATCTGGCCGATCCGGCGTGGACCCTGCACGAGACGGCCAAGCTGCAATGCCGCGACGTCGACTGGCCCAAGCAATACCTGAGCGGGCGCGACCAGATGTACCGCGAGATCGCCAAGCAGCAGCAGCTGGCTGCCGCGATGGCAGCGACGGCCGCACCGCGCAACACGGAGGAAGAACAATGAAGTACCGCCCCAACGCTCACATTCGTTCGCTGCCCCCCGAGGGGGCTGAGTGCCGCGGCTCCAAGCCTGCCTGCGCAGGCTTGGACGGCATGAAGAGCCGCTGCCTTTCGCAGCGGCGCGACCTGCAACGTAAGGCCTCTCCGGGGGCGGCCCGGCGGGAGGCCTGAATGGACCTCGAAGCAAGAGCCCACAGCGAGCACCCCGACGAGCTGCGTCTCTGGCTGCGTCTCCTCACCTGCACGCAGCTGATCGAGAAGCAGGTGCGCAACGAGCTGCGCGAGCAGTTCGCGACCACGCTGCCGCGCTTCGATCTCATGTCGCAGCTCGAGCGCTCGCCGGACGGGCTGAAGATGAACGAGCTGTCGCGCCGCATGATGGTCACCGGCGGCAACGTCACCGGCATCACCGACCAGCTGGTGGCCGAGGGGCTGGTCGAGCGCGTCGACGTCGAGGGCGATCGCCGCGCCTGGCGCGTGCGCCTCACCACGCGCGGCCGCAAGCTCTTCAACGAGATGGCGCAACAGCACGAGGCCTGGATCGTCGATGCCTTCGCAGGCCTGAGCGCGAAGGAAATCGCGCAGCTCCACAGGCTGCTCGGCAAGGTCAAGCAGCATTCACATCAGCAATTGGCGGAGGCCCTATGAAGCACTACATCGGCGCAGGCAGTCCCATGCGCGCGCAGTTCGAGCCGAAGGCCGGCTACGAGGCCGAGCATTTCAGCTGGTCCTTCGCGGACGGCATCGGCACGGTCACCCTGAATCGGCCGGAACGCAAGAACCCGCTGACCTTCGATTCGTACGCCGAGTTGCGCGACCTTTTTCGCGCGTTGAACTTCGCGACCGACGTCAAGGCGATCGTCGTGACCGGCGCCGGCGGTAATTTCTGTTCCGGCGGCGACGTCCACGAGATCATCGGGCCGCTCACGAAGATGCGCATGCCCGAGCTGCTCGAGTTCACGCGCATGACCGGCGACCTGGTGAAAGCGATCCGCCACTGCCCGCAACCCATCGTCGGCGCGATCGACGGCATCTGCGCCGGCGCCGGCGCGATGATCGCGCTGGCCTGCGACCTGCGCTACGGCACGCCCGCGGCGCGCACCGCATTCCTGTTCACCCGCGTCGGGCTGGCCGGCGCCGACATGGGCGCCTGCGCCCTGCTGCCGCGCGTGATCGGCCAGGGCCGCGCCTCGGAGCTGCTCTTCACCGGCCGCGCGATGACGGCGCAGGAAGGCCATGCCTGGGGCTTCTTCAATGCGCTGCACGAGAGCGATGCGCTGCTCGGCGCCGCCACCACGGTGGCGCGCGAACTCGCCGAAGGCCCGAGCTTCGCGCACGGCATGACCAAGACCATGCTGTCGCAGGAATGGGCGATGACCATCGACCAGGCGATCGAGGCCGAAGCGCAGGCGCAGGCGATCTGCATGCAGACCGAAGACTTCAGGCGTGCCTTCGAGGCCTTTGCCGCCAAGCGCAAGCCGGTGTTCGGCGGGGATTGACGCGATGGCTGCCTCGTCCACACCTCCTTCCACGGCGCACCTGGCGCTGCCCTTCTTCGACGATGCGCATCGGGCGCTGGCGCGCGAGCTGCTGCCCTGGGCCGCCGCGCAGTCGGTGGACGAGCGCGACGACCGCGCCGCCTGCCGCGACTGGGTGAAGCGGCTCGGCCAGGGTGGCTGGCTGCGCTATTGCGTGCCGGCTTCTTCGGGCGGCGCGCTGGAACGCCTCGATTCGCGCGCGCTGGTGCTGCTGCGCGAGACGCTGGCCTTCCACTCGCCGCTGGCCGATTTCGCTTTTGCGATGCAAGGCCTGGGCAGCGGCGCCATCACGCTGGCTGGCAGCGTATCGCAGCAGAGCGACTATCTCGGCGCCGTGGCGCGCGGCGACAAGATCGCAGCCTTTGCGCTCAGCGAACCGGATGCGGGCTCGGACGTCGGTGCGATGGCGATGGAGGCCGTTGCTAGCTCGGACGGCTGGCGGCTCACGGGCGAGAAGACCTGGATCAGCAATGGCGGCATCGCCGACTTCTACTGCGTGTTCGCGAAGACCGATCCCACCGCCGGCTCGCGCGGCATCACGGCCTTCGTCGTTGATGCGAACACGGCCGGGCTCGACACCTCGGCACACATCGAAGTGATGGCGCCGCATCCGCTGGCCACCCTGCGTTTCGACCGCTGCATCGTGCCGCGCGAGGCCCAGCTCGGCGAGCTGCATGGCGGCTTCAAGCTCGCGATGCGCACGCTCGACATCTTTCGCGCCTCGGTCGCCGCCGCTGCGCTCGGCATGGCGCGGCGCGCGCTGGCCGAAGCGGTCCACCACGCGAGCCACCGGCGCATGTTCGGCCAGACGCTGGCCGACTTCCAGCTCACGCAGGCCAAGCTCGGCGAGATGGCG
The DNA here is from genome assembly GCF_003984645.1 of Variovorax sp. MHTC-1. Taxonomy (GTDB): domain Bacteria; phylum Pseudomonadota; class Gammaproteobacteria; order Burkholderiales; family Burkholderiaceae_C; genus Variovorax. The sequence goes on along the minus strand of NZ_RWKI01000008.1, from coordinate 231,250 downwards.
GCGCTGATCGACAGCGCCGCGCTGCTCACCTACCGCGCCGCCTGGATGCGCGACGACAGCGAAGCCCGCGGCGCGCCCGCTGCCGGCGACCTCACTGCCGCGGCGGCCATGGCAAAGATGTGCGCGACCGAGAACGCGAGCCGCGTAATCGACATGGCGCTGCAGATGCACGGCGGGCTCGGCGTGAAGGTGGGCACCAAGGTGGAAAGCCTCTACCGCGATATCCGCTCGCTGCGCATCTACGAAGGTGCCACGGAAGTGCAGCAACTGATCATCGGCAAGTCCGTGCTGCGGAGCCAGAAATGAGTGCACAGGTCGATCGCTTCGTCCACGACCGGCTGCCGTCGGCCGATCAACTGCCGATGTTCCGCTACGACCGGCCCGAGCTGCAGTTGCCGGACCAGCTCAATCTGGTGGAGGTTTTGTTCGACAAGGCCATGTCCAAGGGCCTGGCGGACAAGCCGATGCTGCGCTCGCCGGATCGCACGCTGAGCTACGCCCAAGCAGCGACCGAGGTCAACCGCATCGCGCAGGTGCTGGCGGAAGATCTGGGCCTTGTGCCCGGCAACCGCGTGCTGCTGCGCGGCGGCAATTCGATCGCGATGGCGCTCGCCTGGCTGGCGGTGGTCAAGGCCGGGCTGATCGCGGTCGCCACCATGCCGCTGCTGCGCGCCAAGGAGCTGGGCGACATCATCGAGAAGTCTCGGCCGGTGCTTGCGCTGTGCGACGGCAAGCTGCTCGACGAGCTGCGGGTTGCGCAGCAGGCGCATCCGGTGCTGCAGACGCTCGTGGCCTTCAACCAGCCTGCCGCGGCCGATTCTCTGAGCGCGCGCGCCGCCACAAAAAGCGGCGTGTTCAAGGCCTGCCCGACCGCCGCCGACGACATCGCGCTGCTGGCCTTCACCTCCGGCACCACCGGCAAGCCGAAGGCGCCGGTGACCACGCACCGCGACGTGCTCGCGATGTGCGAGACCTGGCCGCGCCACGTGCTGCAGGCCCGCAGCGACGACATCGTGCTGGGCTCGCCGCCGCTGGCCTTCACCTTCGGCCTGGGCGGCCTCTTGGTTTTCCCGATGTGGGCCGGGGCCTCGGTGTATTTCCACGACGCACCCTACACGCCCGAGACGATGGTCAAGGCCATCCGCGAGGTCGGCGCCACCATCTGCTACACGGCGCCCACTTTCTACAGACAAATGGCGCCCTTCGCCAAGGCTTCGGGCGTGCCGAGCCTGCGCATCAGCGTGAGCGCGGGCGAGGCCCTGCCCGACGCGACCCGCCAGCTATGGAAAGAAGCCACTGGCATCGAGATGCTGGACGGCATCGGCGGCACCGAGGTGTTCCACATCTACATTTCGGCCGCCGGCGATCAGGTTCGGCGCGGTGCGGTCGGCAAGGTCGTGCCCGGCTTCACCGCCAAGGTGGTGGACGACGAGGGCAACGAGGTGCCGCGCGGAGCCGTCGGCAAGCTGGCGCTCATCGGACCGGTCGGATGCCGCTACCTCGACGATCCGCGGCAGACCGATTACGTGAAGAACGGCTGGAACTACCCCGGCGATGCCTTCGTGCAGGACGAGGACGGCTATTTCTTCTACCAGTCGCGCGCCGACGACATGATCATCACCGCCGGCTACAACGTCGGCGGACCGGAGGTCGAGGACGCGCTGCTGAAGCATCCGGCGGTCGCCGAATGCGGCGTGATCGGCAAGCCCGACACGGAGCGCGGAATGATCGTCAAGGCCTTCTGCGTGCTCAAGCCCGGCCACACCGGCGATGCGGCGCTGGTCAAGGCGCTGCAGGACCACGTCAAGGCCACCATCGCGCCCTTTAAATACCCACGGGAGATCGAGTTCGTCGCGGGGCTGCCTCGCACCGAGACCGGCAAGCTCCAACGATTCAAACTGAGGCAAATCACACCATGATCAAACTTTTACAACCGCCCGGCTGGGCACCCCCGAAGGGCTATGCGAACGGCGTCGCCGCGCGCGGCACGATGGTGTTCGTCGGCGGCCAGGTGGGCTGGAATGCGCAGCAGCAGTTCGTGTCGGACGATTTCATCGAGCAGACAGGCCAGGCCCTGCGCAACATCGCCGACATCCTGCGCGAAGCCGGCGCCGGGCCCGAGCACATGGTGCGCATGACCTGGTACGTGACCGACCGCGATGAGTACAACCGGCGCCTGGGCGAGCTCGGGCCGGTCTATCGCGAAACGATGGGCCGGAACTTTCCGGCGATGACTTGCGTGCAGGTCGCGGCGCTGGTGGAGTCGCGCGCCAAGGTGGAGATCGAGGTCACGGCGGTGCTGCCCGATTGAGTCCGGCGGCTTCCGCGCTTGCCGGCAGCCTCAGAGTACTTCCTCGTGGAGCGCTGTCTCGGCACTCGGATCCGAGAGGATGAGCGCCGCGCGATAGGCAGCACGCCCCGCGACCTTGGTTTCGGCTGCCAGCTTTTTCCACAGCTGTTCCCGCTCGACCGGTGACAGCGCTGTGGGCTGATCGATCAATGAATGCGCAATCGCCAGTAGCGAAATGGCCGAAGTCAGGCAAAAACTGAGCGCCGCCGTCGTCGGGCGGCTGCGGTAATTCGCCTGTTCGCCGCGACGGATCTGATCTTCCTCGCTCGGACTGAGAGAAAGAAGATCGGTCGTCGGGTGAAATGGAACAGCAGGTTCGTCATTGAAAATATAGTCCACCGCCTGCTCGACGGCACCCATTGCGTTTTCAATCAGACCCCGCGAAATCGAAGGGTCGGTCATGAAAGTCCTCTATTTGCGCAATTCACAGACTTCTCGTCCTTCAGCTGTTCTCGAATCGGCCAGATGTTACACACGTCGCGCGCATGCCTCCGTGATCTTTGTCACGCGGCTCAGGCGTTTTAGCCTGGTTTCACGGCAAAAAGGAGTAGCTTGGTACTAGCCGCGAACTCCCTTGGGGCAGATCACGGAATCGACGGGCGCGCGGTTTTTCTTTAGGCGCCAGAAAGCAAAACGCCCACTCGAAAGTGGGCGTTTTGCTTTTTCATCAACAACCTTTTGGGTTGCCGGAAATTTGGTTGCGCGAGCAAGATTTGAACTTGCGACCTTTGGGTTATGAGCCCAACGAGCTACCAGGCTGCTCCATCGCGCGGCAAGATGGAATTATAGCTTATTCTTCGCCGGCCTGCTCGTCAGCAGGGGCTTCCGTCACTTCAGGACGATCGACCAGTTCGACCAGCGCCATCGGCGCATTGTCGCCCACGCGGAAACCCATTTTCAGGATGCGCGTGTAGCCGCCCGGACGTGCCTGGTAGCGGGGACCGAGTTCGCCGAACAGCTTGACCACGCTGTCGCGGTCGCGCAGGCGATCGAAGGCCAGGCGCTTGTTGGCGACCGTCGGCTTCTTGGCCAGGGTGATCATCGGCTCGATGACGCGGCGCAGTTCCTTGGCCTTGGGGACCGTGGTCTTGATGACTTCGTGCTCGATGAGCGAGTTCATCATGTTCTGCAGCATCGCGAGGCGGTGCGAGCTGGTGCGGTTGAGTTTGCGGAGTCCGTGTCCGTGACGCATGGTGCTTTTCCTTTACTTTATAAAAACAGGCAGCCGTGTCAGGTACTGCCCGGTGCAACACACAGGTGTGGTGATTCTTAACGCTTATCCAGACCGGCCGGCGGCCAGCTTTCGAGCTTCATGCCCAAGGTCAAGCCGCGCGAGGCGAGCACTTCCTTGATTTCGTTGAGCGACTTGCGACCCAGGTTCGGGGTCTTGAGCAGCTCGTTCTCGGTGCGCTGGATCAGGTCACCGATGTAGTAGATGTTCTCGGCCTTCAGGCAATTGGCCGAACGCACCGTGAGTTCGAGCTCGTCGACCGGACGCAGCAGGATCGGATCGAACTGCTGAGCGCTGCGCGGTGCAGGTGCATCGAATGCCGCCAGTTCGCCGCCTTCGAGCTGCGCGAACACGGCCAGCTGCTCGACCAGGATCTTGGCCGAGGCGCGAACCGCGTCTTCGGCGGTGATCGCGCCATTGGTCTCGATCTCGACCAGGAGCTTGTCGAGGTCGGTGCGCTGTTCGACACGGGCGCTTTCGACCGTGTAGCTCACGCGCTTGACCGGCGAGAACGAGGCATCGAGCACGATGCGGCCGATCGACTTGGTCGGCTCGTCCGCATAGCGGCGCATCGTGCCGGGCACGTAGCCGCGACCCTTCTCGACCTTGATCTGCATGTCGAGCTTGCCGCCTTGCGACAGGTGGGCGATCACGTGGTCGGGGTTGATGATCTCGACGTCGTGCGGCGTCTGGATGTCCGACGCGGTCACCGCGCCTTCGCCGTCCTTGCGCAGGCTCAGCGTGACTTCGTCGCGGTTGTGGAGCTTGAACACCACGCCCTTGAGGTTCAGCAGGATGTTGACGACGTCTTCCTGCACTCCGTCGATCGACGAGTACTCATGCAGCACGCCGGCGATCGTCACTTCGGTGGCGGAATAACCGACCATCGACGACAGCAGCACGCGGCGCAGCGCGTTGCCGAGCGTGTGGCCATAGCCGCGCTCGAAGGGCTCGAGCGTGACCTTGGCCTTGTTGGCGGCCAGTTGCTCGACCTGGATGGTCTTGGGTTTCAGCAGGGTGGTTTGCATGCAGAACTTCCTCTCAATACCCCCGGCTCGTTACACCGGTAAGGCTGGTGAAGTGCCCTGCGCACGATGCCGCGCGCAGGGAACAAAAAACTCAAGAACGAGGCTGCACAGCAGCCTCGTTTTCTTCCATGTACTCGCGTTACCTCGAATACAGTTCGACGATCAGCGATTCGTTGATGTCGGCCGCGAATTCGTCGCGATCGGGCACCTTCTTGAAGGTGCCTTCGGCCTTGTCCGCATTCACTTCGACCCAGGCCGGGATGCCGACCTGCTGGGCGAGTTGCAGCGCTTCGGCAATGCGGGTCTGCTTCTTCGACTTGTCGCGCACCGCGATCACGTCGCCGGTCTTGACCAGGTACGACGGGATGTTGACCGACTGGCCGTTCACCGTGATCGCCTTGTGCGAAACCAGCTGACGCGCTTCGGCGCGCGTGGAGCCGAAGCCCATGCGGTAGACCACGTTGTCCAGGCGCGATTCGAGGATGAACAGCAGGTTGGCGCCGGTGTTGCCGCGGCGGCGATCGGCTTCCTCGAAGTAGCGGCGGAACTGTTTCTCGAGCACGCCGTACATACGCTTGACCTTCTGCTTCTCGCGCAGCTGCAGGCCGAAGTCGGAGGTGCGCTGGCCCGAGGTGCGGCCATGCTGGCCGGGCTTGGAGTCGAACTTGGCCTTGTCCTGGATCGAACGGCGGGCGCTCTTCAGGAACAGGTCGGTGCCTTCGCGGCGGGAAAGTTTGGCCTTGGGGCCGAGGTAGCGTGCCACTTGATCTTCCTTTGTGTCATCTGCCGCAGAGGCTGTCTGCGGGAGCCATCAGCGGCGAGCCGATGGCGGTGGGCTTGTTGTAAAAACAAAACGCGCAGCCGGCTCGAAAGCTGACTGCGCCGGGCGCCAACGCCTTAGATGCGACGGCGCTTTTGCGGACGGCAGCCGTTGTGCGGAACCGGCGTCACGTCGGCGATCGAATTGATGCGGATGCCGAGCGCGGCGAGTGCGCGCACCGACGATTCGCGTCCAGGGCCCGGGCCCTTGATCTCGACGTCGAGGTTCTTGATGCCTTGTTCCACCGCAGCGCGGCCGGCGACTTCCGAAGCGACCTGCGCAGCGAACGGCGTCGACTTGCGCGAGCCCTTGAAGCCCTGGCCACCCGACGACGCCCACGACAGGGCGTTGCCCTGGCGATCGGTGATCGTGATGATCGTGTTGTTGAACGAGGCGTGCACGTGCGCGACGCCGTCCGCCACGTTCTTGCGGACCTTCTTGCGAACGCGTTGCGCTGCGTTGTTGGCAGGAGCTTTAGCCATGCTGATCTATCCTTACTTCTTCAGGGATTGCGCGGCCTTGCGCGGACCCTTGCGGGTGCGGGCATTGGTGCGCGTGCGCTGGCCGCGCATCGGCAGGCCGCGACGGTGACGGAAGCCGCGGTAGCAACCGATGTCCATCAAGCGCTTGATGTTCATCGTCGTTTCGCGACGCAAGTCACCTTCGATGGTGAAGAGCGCGATCTGGTCGCGGATCTTCTCGAGATCGGCGTCGGTCAGATCCTTGATCTTCTTCGAATACTCGATGCCGCTCGCTTCGCAGATCTTGCGGGCGCGGGTGCGACCGATGCCGAAGATGGCGGTCAGGCCGATCTCAGCGTGCTTGTGCGGCGGAATGTTGATGCCAGCAATACGTGCCATGTGCGTCCTCTAATACTCTTTCAATCAACCCTGGCGCTGCTTGTGGCGCGGGTCGGTACAGATCACGCGCACCACACCCTTGCGGCGGATGATCTTGCAATTACGGCAAATGGTTTTGACCGAAGCCGAAACTCTCATTTCATTCTCCTAAAACTCTGTCCAACCCGGCGACTCATTTCGCCCGAAACACAATGCGCGCCCGGCTCAAGTCATAGGGCGTCAACTCGACGGTGACCTTGTCACCTGGAAGGATGCGGATGTAGTGCATCCGCATCTTTCCGGAAATATGTCCCAGGACGATGTGTCCGTTTTCCAGCTTCACCCGGAAGGTCGCATTCGGCAAGTTCTCCTGAACCTCGCCCTGCATCTGGATGACATCGTCCTTCGACATCTCAATCGCCTAGGAAGTCTTGAAATTGGCTTTCTTTAACAGCGATTCGTACTGCTGCGACATCATGTAGTTCTGCACTTGAGCCATGAAGTCCATCGTGACAACCACGATGATCAGCAGAGAGGTGCCGCCAAAATAGAACGGCACGTTGTATTTCAGGATCAGGAACTCAGGCAGCAGGCAGACGAAGGTGATGTACACCGCGCCGGCCAGCGTCAGACGAACCAGGATCTTGTCGATATAGCGCGCGGTCTGGTCGCCCGGACGAATGCCCGGAATGAACGCACCGCTCTTCTTCAGGTTGTCGGCCGTCTCGCGGCTGTTGAACACGAGCGCCGTGTAGAAGAAGCAGAAGAACACGATCGCGGTGGCATAGAGCAGCACGTAGATTGGCTGTCCCGGCGTCAGCGCGCTCGCGATGTCCTTGATCCAGCGCATGCTCTCGCCGGTGCTGAACCAGCCCACGACCGTGGTCGGCAGCAGAATGATCGACGACGCGAAGATCGGCGGAATCACGCCGGCCATGTTCAGCTTCAGCGGCAGGTGCGACGACTGGCCGCCGTAGACCTTGTTGCCGACCTGGCGCCGCGCATAGTTCACGAGGATCTTGCGCTGACCGCGCTCGACGAACACGACGAAGTAGGTCACCAGGATGACCACCGCGACGATGAACAGCGCGATGATCACGTTCATGGCACCGGTGCGCACCAGTTCAAGCAATCCGCCGATCGCGCTCGGCAAGCCGGCCGCGATACCCGCGAAGATCAGGATCGAGATCCCGTTGCCCAAACCGCGCTCGGTGATCTGCTCGCCGAGCCACATCAGGAACATCGAGCCCGCCGTGAGGCTGACCATCGCCGTGATGCGGAAGCCGAGGCCGGGCGAAATCACCAGGCCTGCCGATGATTCCAGCGCGACAGCGATGCTGAAGGACTGGAATAGCGCCAGGCCCAGCGTGCCGTAGCGGGTGTACTGGGTGATCTTGCGCCGGCCGGCTTCGCCTTCCTTCTTCAATTGCTCGAAGGTCGGCACCACGTAGGTCATCAACTGCATGATGATCGACGCGGAGATGTACGGCATGATGCCCAACGCGAACACGGTGAAGCGCGACAGCGCCCCGCCGGAGAACATGTTGAACAGGCTCAGGATGCCGCCCTGCTGGCCCTGGAACAGCTGCGCGAGTTGGTCTGGGTTGATGCCCGGCACCGGAATGTGCGCTCCGATGCGATAGACCACGAGCGCGAGCAGCAAAAAGACCAGCCGGCGACGCAGGTCGCCGAACTTGCCTGTTTTTGCGAGCGTTGCCGCGTTGGTTGCCACGAAGACTTCTTTCAGTCCGATCAGGCCACGCTGCCGCCGGCTGCTTCGATGGCAGCCTTGGCGCCGGCGCTCGCACCGATGCCGGTCAGCTTGACGGCCTTGGTGAGTTCACCCGACTTGATGACCTTGACGACCTTGGCGATCTGACCGACCAGACCGGCTTGCTTGAGCGCCAGCACGTCTACTTCGGCCAGGCCGAGCTTCTCGAGCGAGGTCAGTGTCACTTCGGCGTTGTACTTGAGCAGCTGCGACTTGAAGCCGCGCTTGGGCAGGCGCCGCTGCAGCGGCATCTGGCCGCCTTCGAAGCCGACCTTGTGGAAACCGCCCGCACGCGACTTCTGGCCCTTGTGACCGCGACCCGCGGTCTTGCCCAGGCCGGAGCCGATACCGCGGCCGACACGGCGCTTGGCGTGCTTGGAGCCGTCAGCCGGCTTGATGCCATTGAGTTCCATATACGTCTCTCTCAGCGACTCTGTTTAGAGCACTTTGACCAGATAACTGATCTTGTTGATCATGCCGCGCACCGCGGGCGTGTCCTGCAGCTCGCTCACGCTGTTGAGCTTGCGCAGGCCGAGGCCACGCACGGTGGCGCGATGCGATTCCTTGGTGCCGATCGGGCTCTTGACCAATTGCACCTTGAGGGTTTGTTGTTGCGTCGTCATGTCGATGCTCCCGTTCAGGCGAAGAGTTGTTCGACGGTCAGGCCGCGCTTGGCAGCGACTTCGGACGCCGTCGTCGAATTCTTCAGGCCGTCCAGCGTGGCGCGGACCATGTTGTAGGGGTTCGAGGAACCATGGCTCTTGGCCACGATGTCGGTGATGCCCATCACTTCGAACACGGCGCGCATCGGGCCGCCGGCGATGATGCCGGTACCCTTCGGGGCCGGGATCATGACCACCGAGGCGGCGCCGTGGTGGCCCGTCACGCGGTGATGCAGCGTGCCGTTCTTGATCGCGATCTTCGCGAGGTTGCGGCGCGCTTCTTCCATCGCCTTCTGCACGGCGGCCGGCACTTCCTTCGACTTGCCCTTGCCCATGCCGACGCGGCCGTCGCCGTCTCCCACCACGGTGAGTGCTGCGAAACCGAGGATACGGCCGCCCTTCACCACCTTGGTGACGCGGTTGATCGCGATCATCTTCTCGCGCAGACCGTCTTCGGGGCCTTCGCTCTGCGTTCTTGCCTGAATCTTTGCCATTTTGAATCTCGTGTCCGGTTAGAACTGCAGGCCGGCTTCGCGGGCCGCATCGGCCAGCGCCTTGACGCGGCCGTGGTAGGCGAAACCTGCGCGATCGAAAGCGACCTTCTCGATGCCGGCGGCCCTCGCCTTTTCAGCGATGCGCTTGCCGACCACGGTGGCCGCAGCGGCGTTGCCGCCCTTGCCGGAACCACCCAGCGAGGTGCGCACTTCGGCTTCGGCCGTCGATGCGGTGGCAATCACCTTGGTGCCGTCGTCGGAGATGACGGTGGCGTAGATGTGCAGATTGGTGCGGTTCACCGTCAGGCGCGCCACGCCTTGCGTCGCAATGCGGATGCGGGTCTGGCGCGAACGGCGAAGACGCTGTGCTTTTTTGGTCAACATCATTTTGCTGCCCCTTACTTCTTCTTGGTCTCTTTGATCACGATCTTCTCGTCCGCATAGCGGATGCCCTTGCCCTTGTAGGGCTCGGGCGGACGAATCGCGCGGATCTCAGCGGCCACCTGGCCGACACGTTGACGGTCGGCACCCTTGATCACGACTTCGGTCGGGGTCGGCGTCGCCACCGTGATGCCTTGCGGCATGTCCTTGTTGACCGGGTGCGAGTAGCCGACCTGAAGGTTCAGCTTGGCGCCCTGCGCCTGCGCCTTGTAGCCCACGCCGATCAGGCTCAGCTTCTTTTCGAAGCCCTTGGTCACACCGACCACCATGTTGTTCACCAGCTGGCGAACCGTGCCGCTCATCGCGTTGGCTTCACGCGATTCGTTGGCGGGCTCGAAGCTCAGCTTGCCGTCCTTGTTGACGACATTGACCAGCGAGTTCAATGCCAGGTTGAGCGTGCCGCCCGTGCCCTTGACGCTGATCTGGTCTTCCTTGATCGACACATCCACGCCTGCGGGGATGGCGACCGGCATTTTTCCTACTCGGGACATTTCAGTTTCTCCTCGATGTCTCGTTTAGGCGACGTAGCACAGCACTTCGCCACCGACACCGGTAGCGCGCGCCTTGCGGTCGGTCATCACGCCCTTGGGGGTCGTGACGATGGCGACGCCGAGGCCGTTCTGGACTTGCGGAATGGCAGCGCTGCCCTTGTAGACGCGCAGGCCGGGACGGCTCACGCGCTCGATGCGCTCGATGACCGGACGGCCAGCGTAGTACTTCAGCGCGATTTCGAGTTCGCTCTTGCCGGCTTCGGTCTTGACCTGGAAGCCGTCGATATAGCCCTCGTCCTTCAGCACCTGTGCGATCGCGATCTTCACCTTGGAAGACGGGACCGACACGGTGGGCTTCGCCACCATCTGCGCGTTGCGGATACGCGTCAGCAGGTCGGCAATGGGATCACTCATGCTCATGTTGTTTGCTCCTGCCTGGCTTACCAGCTGGCCTTGGTGACACCGGGGATGTCGCCGTTGAAGGCCAGTTCGCGGATCTTGGCGCGGGCCAGACCGAATTGACGGAAGGTGCCGCGCGGGCGGCCGGTGATCTCGCAGCGGTTGCGCTGGCGCGTCGGATTGGCGTTGCGCGGGAGCTTCTGCAGGCCCAGGCGGGCGGCCGCACGCTCTTCGTCGCTCTTCTTCGCGTCGTTGGCGATCGCCTTCAGTTCCGCGTGCTTGGCGGCGTACTTTGCGACCAGTTTGTCGCGCTTCAGTTCGCGCTCGATCAAAGCTACTTTAGCCACAAATCACCTCAGTTCTTGAACGGGAAACGGAAGCCCGCGAGAAGCGCCTTGGCTTCTTCGTCGGTCTTGGCCGTCGTCGTGATGCTGATATTGAGACCGCGCAGGGCATCGACCTTGTCGTATTCGATCTCGGGAAAAATGATCTGCTCTTTCACGCCGATGTTGTAGTTGCCGCGGCCGTCGAACGCACGGCCGGAGATGCCGCGGAAGTCGCGCACGCGCGGCAGGGCCACGGTCACGAAACGGTCCAGGAATTCATACATCTGCACACCGCGCAGCGTGACCATGCAGCCGATCGGCTGGTTCTCGCGAATCTTGAAGCCGGCGATCGCCTTCTTCGACTTGGTCACGACCGGCTTCTGTCCGGCAATCTTGGTCAGGTCGGCGACGGCGTTGTCGAGGACCTTCTTGTCGGCGACCGCTTCGCCCACACCCATGTTGAGCGTGATCTTGGTCAGGCGCGGGACCTGCATCGGCGACTTGTAGCCGAACTTCTCGGTCAGGTCTTTCGCGACTTTTTCGCGGTAGTGTTGTTGGAGACGTGCCATGTGAGTACCCCTTAGGCGGTCTTGATTTCGTCGCCGCTGGACTTGAAGACGCGCACGCGCTTGCCGTCCGTGACCTTGATGCCCACGCGATCGGCCTTGCCGGTCGCAGCATTGAAGATCGCCACGTTGGATTGGTGAATCGGCATGGCCTTCTCGACGATGCCACCGGTCGTGCCCTTGAGCGGGTTCGGCTTGGTGTGCTTCTTGACCATGTTGATGCCGTCGACGATCAGGTGCGAGTCGTCTTTGCGCAGCGACACCGTGCCGCGCTTGCCCTTGTCGCGCCCGGCCAACACGATGACCTGGTCGCCTTTGCGAATCTTGTTCATGGCGTTGTGTCCTTACAGAACTTCGGGGGCCAGCGACACGATCTTCATGAACTTCTCGGTGCGCAGTTCGCGCGTGACCGGTCCGAAGATGCGGGTGCCGATGGGCTCCAGCTTGGCGTTGAGCAGAACGGCGGCATTGCCGTCGAACTTGACGAGCGAACCATCGCTGCGACGGATGCCCTTGGCGGTGCGGACCACCACTGCGCTGTAGATCTCGCCCTTTTTGACGCGACCACGCGGAGCGGCTTCCTTGATGCTGACCTTGATGACGTCGCCCACGCTGGCATAACGCCGCTTGGAGCCACCGAGCACCTTGATACACAGGACGGATTTCGCGCCCGTGTTGTCGGCCACATCGAGCCGGGATTCAGTTTGGATCATTTCGTGATATTCCCAACTTGTACCGAGGACCGCCTTGCGGCGACTCTCAGGTCAGTCTTGGGCCCGTCGTCCGCACACCAAAACCATTTCGGCGCGCCTCCGTTGGGCAGAAGCTTATCGCCTTTGAAAAGCGAAGCCCGCGATTGTTGCACGACCCATGAGAGCTGTCAACTACGAGCGCCCGACGCCATGACGGTCTCTTGTCGCAGGCAACGCAGGTGAGCGCCCGCTTTCCGAAAACGTCCCGACTTTCGCCGCCATATCGGCCTTCGATCGATGCCGCTGCAGGGCATCGGCAAGCGGCGACAATTTCGATCCGCCGCAGATCCAGCGCGTCGCCACATTGAAGTCACGGAATCAGCCATGAACATCGCAGTCACCTTCCTGCCCCGCCGGGAGCCGACCCCCTTGCCGCCGATCGGCTTCATCGGTGGCGGCAACATGGCCAGCGCCATCATCGGCGGGCTCATCAAGCGGGACGTCCCGGCAGAGGCGTTCGAAGTCGTCGAACCCGTTGCAGAAGCCCGGGCGCGGCTTCTGCAGGATTTCGGCATCACCGCTCAGGCCGAGGCGGGTGCCGCGCTCGCGCGCTGCGCTGTCGTGGTCTGGGCCGTCAAGCCGCAGAGCTTTGCGCAGGCCGCGGGACCGGTCCGCGCTCTAGGGAACGAGGCGCTGCACCTCAGCGTCGCCGCGGGCATCCCCTCCGACAGCATCGCCCGCTGGCTGGCCACCGAACGGGTGGTGCGCGCCATGCCCAATACGCCGGCCCTGGTCGGCCAGGGCATGACCGGCCTGTTCGCGCGGCCGGCGGTCGACGCCGCCGGGCGCAAGCTGGTCGAGCAGGTACTGGACGCCACCGGCGACCTGCTGTGGGTCGATGCCGAAAGCGCGCTCGATGCGGTGACCGCGGTGTCGGGCTCGGGCCCCGCCTATGTGTTCTATTTCATCGAGGCCATGACCGAGGCCGGCGTCGAACTGGGCCTCCCTCCCGAGCAGGCGCATCGTCTGGCCGTGGGCACCTTCAGCGGCGCATCGGCCCTGGCCGGCAATGCGAGCGAGCCGCCCGCGGTGCTGCGCGAGCGCGTCACCTCCAAAGGCGGCACCACCTATGCGGCGATCACCTCCCTCGAGGGCGACGACATCAAGGCGAAGTTCAAGGCCGCGATCCGCGCCGCACACCAGCGCGCCGGCGAACTCGCCAAGGAATTCGGCCGCGACTGAAGGCAGCGCGCCTTCAGCGCAGCGCGTAGCCGGCCACGACGCCGGCGAACACGGTGAAGCCCAGCCAGTGGTTGAGCCGGAAGGCCTTGAAGCAGCCGTCGCGCGTACGGCCACGAATCAGCCGCCAGTGCCACAGCGCCTGCGCCGCCGCCACGCCGATGGCGGCGAAGAAGGCAGGACCCAGCGCCTCGCTTGCGCCGGCCGCCGCCCAGACCGCCAGAAAGATCGCGTAGCTCGCCATCACGGCCGCCACATCGAAGCGGCCGAAAGTGATGGCCGAGGTCTTCATGCCGATCTTGAGGTCGTCGTCGCGATCGACCATCGCGTACTCGGTGTCGTAGGCCAGCACCCAGAACAGGTTGCCCGCCAGCAGGCACCATGCGAAGGCCGGCACCGTGGACTGCACGGCCGCGAAGGCCATCGGGATGCCGAAACTGAATGCGATGCCCAGCACCGCCTGCGGAATCGACACGAAGCGCTTGGCATACGGATAGATCAGGGTCACCGCCAAGGCCGCGAACGACCACAGCATGGTGACGCGGTTGGTCGTGAGCACCAGCCCAAACGCCGCCAGCGCGAGCACGGCCCCCAAGACGAGCGCCTCCTTGACCGAGATGGCACCGCTGGTGACCGGCCGCTGGGCAGTTCGCTTGACGTGGCGGTCGAAATCGCGATCGGCCACGTCGTTGACGCAGCAGCCGGCGCTGCGCATGAGGATGGTGCCCAGCGCGAACACGATGAGCAGGTGCCAGCCCGGCCAGCCTCCCGCCGCAAACCACAGGGCGCCGAGCGATGGCCAGAGCAGCAGCAGCCAGCCGGCGGGACGGTTCCACCGAATCAGGTCCAGATAGAGCGAAAGACGGCCGCGCGGCGCGGCGGCAGTGGATGCGGACATGGGCCGATTCTGCGTCACGCCAAATAGACCCTCTCGTTTGCCACACTAGAATCCGGCGGTTCGCGCGACGCGATCACCCTTTTGCATCGAGCCCGGCCCGCGCCAGGACTTCCGCGCAAAGGTAACCCAACCCAGACATTTCCAGGCAGGGCACATCCGGTTCAGCCATCGCTTCGATGGCGAGCCGCGTGGCGCTTCGCGATCCGCTTTTTGCCCTGAAGGAAATCCATGTCTCTACGCCCACGCGCGCTGCGTCCACGCCTGCGCCATCTGCCCCTGACCGCTGCCGCGCTCGCCTTGCTGCATTGCGCGGCGCAGGCCCAGAACAACACGCTGAAGGAGATCACGGTCAGCACGCAGCAGGACGCCGGCTACGCGCCGGCCACCGGCAGCAGCGCCACCAAGGGCAGCGCACCGCTGCGCGACATCCCGCAAGCGGTGAACGTGCTGCCGGCGCAGTTGCTGCGCGACCAAGGCGCGACCTCGATGCAGGACGCGCTGCGCAACGCACCCGGCATCGCCTTCAACCATGGCGATGGGCAACGCGACCAGGTGGTCATCCGCGGCTTCAGCGCCATCGCCGACTGGTTCGTGGACGGCGTGCGCGACGACGCACTCTACTTTCGCGACCTGTCGGACACCGAACGCATCGAGGTGCTCAAGGGCCCGGCCGCGGTGCTGTACGGCCGGGGTTCGTCAGGCGGACTGATCAACCGCGTCACAAAGAAGCCGGTCTTCGGAGAATCCTTCGGCGAGGTCTCGCTCGGCGTGGGCAGCCACGACTTCAAGCGCGCGACCGCGGACCTCAACGCGCCCTTCGGCGAAGCCATGGCCTTCCGCCTCAATGTGGCGCGCGAGAAGTCGGGCAGCTACCGCGACCAGCAGTTCATCGACCGCTACAGCATCGCGCCCTCGCTGGCGATGAAGTTCAGCCCGCAAACCGATCTGCTGCTGCAGTACACCAACGCCTACGACCAGCGCCTGACGGACTTCGGCATTCCGGCACTCAATGGTCGGCCGGTGAATGTGCCGATCGGCACCTACTACGGCTCCGCCTTCGCGAAGCGTGACGACACGACCACCAGCAAGGTCCAGTCCTTCACCGCCACGCTGAACCATCGCTTCAGCGACGCACTGAGCCTGCGCAACACCACGCGCTATTCGAGCTACCACCTGGATCGCTACAACACCCTGCCCAGCGGCACCACCGACCCGGTGCGCCTGACCGTTGGCCGCACCCGCGGCTTCGTGGACCGGGACGAGAGCGGCTGGTTCAACCAGACCGATCTCACGTGGCGCAACGAGCTCGGCGGCTTCCGGCAGGAATGGCTGGTCGGTGCGGAGTTCGGCGTGCAGGACAAGCGCGCGTCCACGGTGTCTTCGACCACCGGCTTCGAGCGCGTGAGCATCCTGAACCCCGTCGCCGTGCCGCCGCCCATCCCTGCCGCCAGCTACCGGGCGGCGAGCGCAATTCCCAGCAACTCCACCTTCAAGACCGCGGCGCTCTACGCGCAGGACCAGATCACGCTGGCGCCGCAATGGAAGGCGCTGGTCGGCGGGCGCTACGACGTGTTCGACCAGGAGACTTCGTTCGAGCGCACGCTCGCCCCGCTCGCGCGCACCGACCGCAAGTTCAGCCCGCGCGCGGGCCTGATCTGGCAGCCCAGCGACACGCAGTCCTACTACGTCTCGTACAGCCGGTCGTTCCAGCCCTCGGCGGAGACCTTTGCGCTCTCTGCGAGCAACACCGCCAATGACCCCGAGATCACGGTGAACAAGGAGATCGGTGCCAAGCTCGACCTCCTGGACGGCGCGCTCAACTTCACCGCCGCGGTCTTCAACCTGGAGCGCTCGGGCATCAAGAACAGCGATCCGGCCAATCCGGCGCGGCAGATCAATGTCGGCACACAGCGCACCAATGGGCTGGAACTCACGCTCGCCGGCAAGCTGCCAGGCCGCTGGGACGTGAGCGCAGGCTATGCCTATCTGGACGGGCGGATGGTCAAGTCGGTCGCCACGGTGAACTCGTTTCAGCTGCCGATCGGCGCGGCCATCGCGGTGCAGGGCAAGGTGGCGCCGCTCACGCCGCGCCACTCGGCCTTCCTGTGGCTCATGAAGGACCTGGGTCACGGCTTCAGCGCCGGCGGCGGACTGAACTACATGGCCGCACGCTTCGCCTCGCTCACCAACCTGGTGACGCTGCCGTCCTACGTGACCGCCGACCTGGCCGGCAGCTACAAGACGCAGCGCTACGAACTGGCGTTGAACCTGAAGAACATCGCCAACAAGAAGCACTACATCTCGGCCCACGGCACCGTGGACAACCTGATCCTGCCCGGCCCGCCGCGCGAGCTCCAGGTGACCCTGCGCGCCAAATTCTGATCGGCGCGGCTCAGTCCTCGAGCAAGGAACGCAGCATCCAGGCCGTCTGGTCGTGCACCGTGCAGCGCGCGGTGAGCATGTCGGCGGTCGGGTCGTCGCCGGCTTCTTCGGCCACCGGGATGAACTCGCGCGCGATGCGCGAAACGGTCTCGTGGCCCTTGACCAGGATGCGCACCATCTCCATCGCCTTCGGCGGGTCCCTGGGCACGTCGGGCACGGTCGCGATCTTGCTGAACTCGGCATACGAGCCCGGCGCGTAGTGGCCCAGGGCGCGGATGCGCTCGGCGATGACGTCGGTCGAACCCCACAGCTCCGTGTACTGCTGCATGAACATCGCATGCAGCGAATTGAAATGCGGGCCGGTCACGTTCCAGTGGAAGTTGTGCGTGGTGAGATAGAGCGTGTAGGTGTCGGCCAGCACGCGGCTCAGGCCTTCGGCGATGGCGGCGCGGTCCTGGCGCTCGATGCCGATGTTGATGAGCGGCGCATTGCGGCTGCCCGACTCCTGGGCCACCACCGCGCCGCCCTTCTTGGGCACCTTGCCGGTGGACGCAGACGGTGCAATGGAGATCGAGGACTTGGATTTCTTCACGACTTTGGCCATGGCGCGAGTTCTTTCTTCAAAGTTGGATTGGCGATCGGAAACTTTAGAAGCCGCGAGCGGGCTTCGCAACAGCCGCACTCTATCGCGGCCATTGCCCTCGGCCGCGGCCGAAGGCGTAGGCCGATGGCGCAAGTTCTACGAGAGACGATTGACGCCCGGCAGCTCGCAGGCGTAGATCGCATTGCGCAACGCCGCGATGGCCTCGTAGCGCGTGAAGCTGCGGCGCCAAGCCAGCACCACGCGGCGCGTCGGCTCGCCGCCCTGCACGTCGCGCACGGGCAGGTAGCGCACGATCTGCTCGGGCTCCCTGCTGCGGCCCTTGGTCCTGGACTGGAGCGCACCGCTCGGCACCGACAGGCGCGGCACCAGCGTGACGCCCATCCCGGCGGCCACCATGTGCTTGATTGTCTCGAGCGACGAGCCCTCGAAGCTCTTGCGGATGCCCTCCGCATTGCTCGAGAAGCGCGCGAACTCGGGACAGACCTCGAGCACGTGATCGCGAAAGCAGTGGCCGGTGCCGAGCAGCAGCATGGTCTCCTTCTTGAGCTCGTCGGAGCTCACGGATTCGCGCTCCGCCAGCGGATGATGGACGGGCACGGCTGCCATGAAGGGCTCGTCATAGAGTGCCGCCATCGCCAGGCCGGTGTCCGGGAAGGGCTCTGCCATGATCGCGCAGTCGATCTCGCCGGCGCGCAGCATCTCGAGCAGCTTGACGGTGAAATTCTCCTGCAGCACCAGCGGCATCTGCGGCGTGCGCGCGATGTTCTGGCGCACCAGGTCGGGCAGAAGGTAAGGGCCGATGGTGTAGATCACGCCCAGGTTGAGCGGCCCAGACAGCGGATCCTTGCCGCGCTTGGCGATCTCCTTGATGCTCGCGGCCTGGTCGAGCACGCTCTGGGCCTGCTGCACGATCTGCTCTCCCAGCGGCGTGACCGTGACCTCGCCCGCGCTGCGCTCGAAGAGCTTGACCTCGAGCTCGTCTTCCAGCTTCTTGATCGCGACCGACAAGGTGGGCTGCGACACGTAGCAGGCCTCGGCCGCCTTGCCGAAATGCCGTTCGCGTGCGACTGCAACGATGTATTTGAGTTCGGTGAGGGTCATAGCTTGCGTCAATTATTGCTCGCCCCCAGGCTTGTTCACTTCGTGTAGCCGCCAACCCCCTACCGGGGGCAACACCAGCGGCCCGGCAAAGCCGGTTCCGCGGTGTTCCACGAAGGGCCCCGTCTCGCTGGCCGGCTTGGTCATGCCTTGAGGTATTCCGCCTTGCTGCCGAGCCAGCGATCGACATGCCTGGCCGCGAGTTCCGGATGGCGGTCGAGCATGCGCGGCGCCAATGCCCGCGCCCAATCGAGCAGCAACACATCGGTACTCAGGTCGGCAAAGCGCAGGAGCGGCGCGCCTGACTGCCGCGCGCCGAGGAATTCGCCAGGCCCTCGGATCTCGAGGTCGCGCCGCGCGATCTCGAAGCCGTCACTGGTTTCGGCCATCGCCTTGAGCCGCGCCCGCGCGGCCTCGCCGACCCGGCCGCCTTCGTTCGGCGCATAGAGCAGCACGCAGGCTGAAGCGGCCGCGCCGCGCCCCACACGCCCGCGCAGCTGATGCAGCTGCGAAAGCCCGAAGCGCTCGGCATGCTCGATCACCATCAACGAGGCATTGGGCACGTCGACCCCGACCTCGATCACCGTCGTGCTGACCAGCACCTGCAGGCGATTGGCCGTGAAACTCTCCATCACCGCCTGCTTCTCTGCTGTCGGCATGCGCGAGTGCAGCAGCCCCACGCTCACCTGCGCGCCGAGCGCGGCGGCGAGCTCGTCGCGCGTTTCGGTCGCGTTGCGAAGGTCGACCGCCTCGCTTTCTTCGATCAGCGGGCAGACCCAGTACACCTGCCGCCCTTGCGCAAGCTGGGCGCGAATGCGATCTATGACCTCGTCGCGCCGGTGATCGGCCACCAGCTTGGTCACGATCGGCGTGCGGCCCGGCGGCAGCTCGTCGAGCGTGGAAACGTCGAGATCGGCGTAGTAGCTCATCGCGAGCGTGCGCGGAATCGGGGTCGCGCTCATCATCAGCAGGTGCGGTTCGAGCTCGCCGACGGCCTTGCCGCGCAGGGCCAGGCGCTGGGCGACGCCGAAGCGGTGCTGCTCATCGATGATCGCCAGCGCGAGCTTGCTGAAGCGCACCTTCTCCGAGATCACGGCATGCGTGCCGATCACGAGCGCGGCCTCGCCGTTCTCGACCGCGGCCGACATCGCGTCGCGCTCCTTCTTCTTCTGGCTGCCGGTGAGCCAGGCCACGCGCAGGCCGCGCTCGGCCAGCAAAGGATCGAGCCAGCCGACCAGCTTGCCGAAATGCTGGGCCGCAAGAATCTCGGTAGGGGCCATCAGCGCGCACTGGAAGCCCGCGTCGATGCAGCGCGCGGCGGCCAGCGCCGCCACCACGGTCTTACCCGAGCCGACATCGCCCTGCAGCAGGCGGTGCATCGGGATGTCGCGCGCGAGGTCGCGCGTGATCTCCTCGCCGACGCGCTGTTGGGCGCCGGTCAATGCAAAGGGCAGCGCGGCCAGCAGCTCCCTGTGCAGCGAGTCGCCGGAAGCCGCCACCGAAAGCACCGGCGCACGCTGCGCCGCACGGGCGCGGCGCGCCTGCAGCTGGGAGAGCTGCTGCGCCAGCAGTTCGTCGGCCTTGAGTCGCTGCCAGGCCGGGTGGCTGTGGTCTTCCAGCGTGGCGATCGCCACGTCGGGCGCCGGGTAGTGCAGGAAATGGAGCGCGCGCCGCAACTCCCATGCGTCACGCGGCGCCAGCCCATGCGGGACGGTCTCGTCGAGCACGGCCCGCGCCAGCCCCGAACGCACCTCGCGCCGCAGCACCGGCTGGGCCAGTCCGGCGATCGTCGAATACACCGGCGTCAGCGCCTGCGGCAGTTCGGTGGCCGCGGCCTTGACCGTCGGATGCATCATCTGCCGCCCGAGGAAGCCCCCGCGCACCTCGCCGCGCACGCGCACCCGCGCACCGACCGCGAGCTGCTTCTGCTGCGACGGATAGAAGTTGAAGAAGCGCAGCTGGCAGGCGTCGCTGCCGTCGTCCACCGTCACGATCAGCTGGCGGCGCGGACGGAAGACGACTTCGCTGTCCCTCACCACCGCCTCGATCTGCGCCGTGTCGCCGTCGCGCGTGTCGGCCAGCCGCACGATGCGCGTCTCGTCCTCGTAGCGCATCGGCAGGTAGAGCGCGAAGTCGATGTCGCGCAGGAGCCCGAGCTTGCGCAGCGCGCGTTGCACAGGGCTCAGGCCCGCGCCGGGCGCCGGCGCCGGCGCTGCTGCGGGCTTTTCCGGTGGAGACGACTTGGCGGCGGCGGGCATGGGACAATTCTGCCCGGCTCTTCGCCGCCTCATCCTTCCGCCTCCTTGGCACGGGCCCGTCCGGCCCTCAAGCACCATGCGCGCCTTCACGCTCTCCGATTTCGATTTCGACCTGCCGCCCGAACTGGTGGCCCAGCACCCCGCCGCCGAACGCAGCGCCTCGCGACTGCTCGACGGCACAGTCGATCCACCGATCGACCGCATCTTCAAGGACCTGCCCGCACGGCTGCGCGCTGGCGACCTGCTGGTCTTCAACGACACGCGCGTCGTCAAGGCGCGCCTCTTCGGCGAAAAGCCCACCGGCGGCAAGCTCGAACTGCTGGTGGAGCGCGTGCTGCAAGCCAACGAAGTCGTCGCGCACATGAAGGTCAGCAAGAAGCCGCCGGTCGGCACCACGCTGGCGATGGCCGGCGAGTTCCAGGCGACGCTGCTCGGCCGCTGGCCCGACGAGAACGGCGCCCTGTTCCGCTTCCGCTTCGAGAGTGCCGCCGGCGAAGACCCGTATGCGTTGATGGCCCGCTGCGGCCACGTGCCGCTGCCGCCCTACATCGAACATGCCGACTCGCAGGACGACGAGCGCCGCTACCAGACCGTGTTCGCGCGCGTGCCGGGCGCGGTCGCTGCGCCTACCGCGGCGCTGCACTTCGACGAAGGCCTGCTGGCCGAGCTCGAAGCGCGCGGTGTGCAGCGCGCCAACGTCACGCTGCACGTCGGCGCCGGCACCTTCCAGCCGGTGAAGACCGAGAACATCGCCGAGCACACGATGCATGCCGAGCGCTACGAGGTGCCTGCAGCCACCCAACGCGCCATCGCCGACGCCAAGGCGCGGGGCGGGCGCATCGTCGCCGTCGGCACGACCACCGTGCGCACGCTCGAATCGTGGGCCAAGAGCGGCGAAGCGGCAGGCGATACGCGCATCTTCATCACGCCCGGCTTCGCCTTCGAACATGTCGACCTGCTGGTCACCAACTTCCATCTGCCCAAGAGCACGCTCATGATGCTGGTGAGCGCCTTCGCAGGCTACGAGCGCGTGATGGCGCTCTACGCCCACGCGATCCGCGAACGCTACCGCTTCTTCAGCTACGGCGACGCGATGCTCCTTTCGAGACAAACATGCTGAACTTCGAACTTCTCGCCACCGACCCCGCGAGCCACGCGCGCCGCGGCACGCTCACGCTGAACCATGGCGTGGTGCAGACGCCCATCTTCATGCCCGTGGGCACCTACGGCACCGTCAAGGGCGTGATGCCGCGCAGCCTCGAGGAGATGGGCGCGCAGATCATCCTCGGCAACACCTTCCACCTCTGGATGCGCCCCGGCCTGGACGTGATGGCGAGCTTCGGCGGTCTGCACCAGTTCGAGAAGTGGGACAAGCCCATCCTCACCGACTCGGGCGGCTTCCAGGTCTGGTCGCTGGGCGCGATGCGCAAGATCAGCGAGGAAGGCGTGAAGTTCGCGTCGCCGGTCAACGGTGACAAGCTCTTCCTCACGCCCGAGGTCTCGATGCAGATCCAGACCATCCTCAACAGCGACATCGTCATGCAGTTCGACGAGTGCACGCCCTACGACACCCAGGGCCATGTCACGACCGAGGCCGAGGCGCGCAGCTCGATGGAGCTCAGCCTGCGCTGGGCGCGCCGCTGCCAGGCGGAGTTCGCGCGGCTCGAGAACCCCAACGCGCTCTTCGGCATCGTGCAGGGCGGCATGTTCGAGAAGCTGCGCGAAGAGTCGCTGGCCCAGCTGGTCGAGATCGACTTCCCCGGCTACGCAATCGGCGGCGTCAGCGTGGGCGAGCCCAAGGACGAGATGCTGCGCATCATGGCGCACACGCCGCACCGGCTGCCGGCGCACAAGCCGCGCTACCTGATGGGCGTGGGCACGCCGGAAGACCTGGTCGAAGGCGTGGCGCAAGGCGTCGACATGTTCGACTGCGTGATGCCGACGCGCAATGCACGCAACGGCACGCTGTTCACGCGCTTCGGCGACCTGAAGATGCGCAACGCGCGCCACAAGAGCGACCCGCAGCCCATCGACGCGAGCTGCACCTGCCACGCCTGCGCCGGCGCATCGGGTGTGCCGTGGAACGAAGGCGGCCGCGACGGTTTCAGCCGTGCCTACCTGCATCACCTCGACCGCTGCGGCGAGATGCTGGGCCCGATGCTCACGACCATCCACAACCTGCACTACTACCTGAACCTGATGCGCGAGATCCGCGCGGCGCTCGATGCCGGCACCTTCACGCAGTTCCGCGCGCAGTTCAGTGCCGACCGGGCCCGCGGCGTCTAGGGCCTGTTAACGCTATTTGCGGGGATCGCGTTGCCCAGCCAAGGGGCTGGATGCAAGGCGCCCGCGCGCAGCAAGGCTCACGCCTTGCAAGCGCGGGCAACGCCGCAGACGGCCCCTTGGCTGGGCAACCCGAAGGGAAGGCCTGCCAGGGCGCGCCACTCGGCGTTGCGCTCCTTGTGCGTGCCGACGCACGCACGGCGTCGCGCGCCTTGATTGGCCCGCCCTGGCAGGCCTTCGCGACCCCGCAAATAGCGTTAACAGGCCCTAGTCGGCGGCGTCGGGCGCCCTGATGGGCGGCAACGTCGAGCGTGCCAGCTCATCCCTGCGGCAGAAGCGACCAGCGCCCCGAGAGCGAGGCACCGGGTGCGAGCACTGTGCCGCCCACGTCGCCGGGCCCGTGGCGATCCCACAGGTTGAAGGCATCGGTGCACTGGCTCACCGGCTCGGCGCAGAAGTGATCCGCACCGCGCGGGCAATACAGGACGAAGAAGTCGAGCGGCGCCTCGGCCGCCATCACCAGCGCGCGCGAAGCCGCCGGCCATTCGATGCGCGCCTCGTGTTGCCAGCCCGTGAAGTTGTTGTCCAGATCGAGCTCGGCCAGTTCGACGCCTTCGCGCAGCAGGGCCACTTCGGAGGTCGGCTCGAGCGCGACCGGCATCACCTCTGCGTCGCCCCGCCACATGGCAGCGGTGTCCGCCGACAGCCTGGTGCTTGCGTGATGAATGAAATAGGGATGGTGGCCGATGCCGGCCGGCATCGGCGCCGTGTCGCGGTTGTGGAGGGTGATGGTGCAACGAAGCCCCGTCGCATCGAGCTCGAACCGCTGCGAGGCCTCGAAGCGCCAGGGCCACTGGTCATCGGCGTCCACACTCAGCACCAGCTCGGCGCCGGTCGGCGAGGCCTGTGCCACCTGCCAGGGCCGCAGCCAGCCGATGCCGTGGAGCGGATGCCGGCCCGAAGGCCGCGCCGGATGCCCCGGCGCAATGGCGATGTCGCGCCCACCGACGTGCGCACGGCCGTTGCGAAGGCGGTTGCACCAAGGCAGGAGCGGGAAGCTGGCCATGGAGAAAGGATCGCGCACGGCTAATGCGCCCGCCGTTGCCGGCCGCAGCCAGTCGAAGCGCCGGCCGTCCCGCTCGTCGTACAGAGCTGCCACCGAGCCGCCGACCGCCGGCGCCAGCACCAGATGCAATGCGCCCGCCGCAAGATGCACCAGTTCGTCGTTGTCGTTCATGGGAGTGCGTGCCTTCGATCGTTGTTGCGAACGCGGCATTCTCGGCCACCCGGGTGACACGCACCATCGTTGGCGTGGAGAATCGCAACCCGCCCCTTCTTCCTGCACGGACCCTCCTCATGACGGCATCGACTTCCTCCGCCTCGGCGCGTTATCCATCGCTCGCCGGCCGCAGCGTGTTCATCTCCGGCGGCGCCACCGGCATCGGCGAAAGCCTGGTGCGCGCCTTCCATGCGCAGGGCGCGCATGTTGGCTTCTGCGATATCGATGCCGCCGCCGGCCGCGCGCTCGCCGCTCAGCTGCAGGGCGACAACGAGGTGCTGTTCCACGAGTGCGACGTGACCGACGTCGAGGCGCTCCGCGCGGCGATTGCCGCGGTGCGCGCGCGCTTCGGGCCCATCCGCGTGCTGCTCAACAATGCGGCCAACGACCGCCGTCACGAGATGGCCGACGTCACGAGCGAGGACTTCGACGCCCTGGTGGCGATCAACTTCAAGCACCAGTTCTTCGCCGCGCAGGCCGTGGCCGAGGACATGCGCGCGCAGGGCGGCGGGTCGATCATCAACTTCGGCTCGATCAGCTGGATGATCAAGGGCGCCGGCTACCCGGTCTACCAGGCCTGCAAGGCGGCCGCGCGCGGCCTCACCCGCTCGCTGGCGCGCGACCTCGGCAAGGCCAACATCCGCGTCAACTCGATCGTGCCGGGCTGGGTGATGACCGAGCGCCAGTTGAAGCTCTGGGTCAAGCCCGAATCCGAGGCCCAGATCGATGCCGCCCAGTGCCTGCCGGGCCGCGTGATGGCCGAGGACATCGCCAGCATGGCGCTCTTTCTCGCGGCAGACGATTCGAAGATGTGCACCGCGCAGGACTACGTGGTGGACGCAGGCTGGACCTGAGGCGGAATACCCTGCGGTGCCGCGGCGGCCGCGCCCGTCCCGCAGGCGTGGCAGAAGCGCGAGAAGGCGCTCTTGCGCGCTTCGCAGGCGCGGCAGTGGTCGAACAGGCCGATGCCGCAGTGCGGGCAGAAATCGATCTCGGTGTTCTTCAGGTCCACCGGCCGTTCGCAGCCCGGGCACACGCTCTTGGCGAGCCGCGCCAGCGCGGTGTCGTAGCTCAGCTCGTTGCGGCGCACCGTGTCGGGCTGCGCCTCAGCCAGCTTCTGGCGCGCGAGATAGCGGTTGAGGGCGATGATGGCGTAGCGCCCCACGAGCGCGGTCACCACGATACCGACCACATAGCGCACATAGCCGCCATAGCTCGGCAAATAGGGCACGAGCTCCACGAAGAAGGCGAAGAGCGCGAAGAAGATGAAGCCCCACACGAAAGGCCAGTAGGTGCTCTTGCGCTTCTTCACGAAGAGCCAGCCGGCGATCAGGAGCAGCGGCAAGGTGAGCGCGAGCCGGTAGCCGAACACGCGCAGTTCGACGCGGCGGTTTTCCGCCTCGAGCTTCTTGCGCGCTTCATCTTCCAGCGGCGCGAGCTTCTGCTGTGCGCTCTGGCGTGCCTGGCGCGCATCGAGCGCGATCTGGCGCTGCGCGCCAACGGCCCTCTGGGCTTCGTCTTCCTTGGCCTTCAGTGTGTCGAGCGCCTTGGTGCGCGCGATCAGTTCGGTGTCCTGGTCGGGCTGCGCGGTGGCCCGCCGCGTCGCGAGCCAGTTGCCGAAGGTCTCGCGCGCCGCCCGGCTTGTCTGCTGGGCGGTCACGAGCGCGAGCTCGGCCTGCTCGCGTTCGCGTGTCGACTCCTGCTCGGTGCGCTGCGCGTTGCGAACCGTGGCGCGAAGCGGCTCGGCCGCCGCCTTGTCGATGAAATCGTCGAGGGTCAGCGTGCGCTCGACCTGCGGCAGATCGCCGACGATCGTGCTGCCCAGCCCGATCAAAAAGCTCGCGAACACCAGCGCCACCACCCAGAGGCCGCGGCGAAACCACTTTTCGGACAAACGCAAGGACTTGCTCATCTCAATAGCTCCTGTTCGATTCAAAGGTATCGCTGCCACAGCGCATTGCTGAGGCGTCCTCGAGGGTCTGCCGCGCGCTTCACGGTCCGGAACGCATCAGCCTGAGGATAGGCGGCAGCAAATTGCGCCCGGGTCGCATGCAGCTGATAGGGCAGGTAGTAGGTGCCGCCGCACTTCAACGCAGCGTCGGTCATCTCGCGGGTCCAGCGGCCGGCATCTTCCAAAGCCTGGGAGTCAGTGCGTTGCTTGTAGTACACGACGAATGAAAACACTTCCTCGCGCGCCCAGGGCAACATCGACACCTCGTCGATCGGCGAATGCCGGATCGACACGTTGAGCACTTTCGCCTGGTGCTTTCGGATGATCCGCGCCATCTCCGTTGCAAAGACGAGAAAGTGCTGCGTCGGAATGAAGTATTCCTGCAGCACGTAGGTGGATGCGCGCCGGCTAGCTGGTTCCAGCGAACGAAGGTCGAGGCTCGCTTCGTAGTTCAGCCAGACCACCTCCGGTCTATCGAACAACATCGGTCGCACGTATTTGCGTTGCAAAGCATCGCCGCTCGGCAGCTCGGTCACGGCCCACGCCATGCCCTGTTCCAGCCGGTAGCTCCGATTGCGCGGAACCAGTCGTGCGGCCACCGTCAGTGGCTTGTCCGAGCGGCGCCAGCTCACGGCCGACGCCTCGTCGAAGTAAGGCGGGGCCAAGTCGGCGTTGTGCAGGAGGCATCCGTTTGCGATCCGCACCTCTCGCTCGAACCAGGCCGGATAGTCCCGCAACGCCACCACCTCGACCGTTCGTTCGATCCGCACGTTGTCGTCCAGCGCAAGCTCCACCTCCGTGATCACGCCGACGGCGCCGTAACCTCCGATGGCCGCGCGAAAAAGCTCAGGACGCCTCCGACGATCGACTTCGACGATCTCGCCACCGGCCAGCACCAGCTGCAGCGCTCGCACAGAGTGCCCGACGGGCCCATGGCCAACATATCGGCCATGCGCGTTCACCGACACGGAGCCGCCGACGGTGAAGTTGGCATAGCTCTGCATGGTCTGCACCGAGAGTTGATGTGCGTCGATGTGATCCTGCAGATCGCGCCAGCGCATGCCGGCCTCCACACGCACCGTCTTCGTCTCGGGGCGTAGCCAGACCAGCCGATTCATTTCACGCATGTCGATGTGCAGGCCGCCTGCAACCGCAACCTGGCCGCCCATGGAGTAACGTCCGCCGCCAACAGCGATCAGCCCGGGCCAACTGACAATCGCATCGCGAACTGCTTCGCGCGAACGCGGGGTCGCCACACGTTCGACTTCCACCGTGTAGAGCCGCGTCACGTTTTCGACGAGGTGCAGCGTTCCGCTATGGACCTCCGTGGGCGAGCGCAGCAGCAGGCCGGCCCCCATCAGCGCGGCGGCGAGCAGGGTGCGGCGCGATACCAGGGTGCCGCTTGCCGGGCTCATAGGCGCAGCACCACCGGTGCCGCGCCCAGCCCGACTCGCGGCAGCCAGGCGAACACCGAGTCGACCGTCACCGTTTCGATCCGATCGGAGAAGCGCTTGTCGTTGGGATGGTCGTCGAAGGCCACGTTGGCCGAGCCCACCCGGCCGCCCAGGCGCGTAAGCGGCCCGAGCTTCAGCACGCCGGGTTCGTAGCCCTTGAACTGCAGCCAGGCCTGTGCCTGCTCGCGGGTGCGGATGGTGCCGGGCTCCATCGCCGCCGCCAGCGTCTCGATCGCCCACTGGTTCGATTGCTGGTACTTGTGGCCCCAGGCGTAGCTCACGATGCTATAGGGCGCCGCATGGAGCCGGGTGATGCGCGAGGGCGATTCGTTGAGCACCGCCAGCAGCTGCGCCTGCACAGCCGGCGCCGGCACCGCCCAGGCAGCTTCGTAGCGCCAGGGATCGTCGAGGAAAAACTCACCCAGCCCTTGCCTGTAGACGGCTGCCACGGCGGTGCTGCATTGATTGAGCTTGTGGACCACGCGCCAGCTTCCCGCGTCGGTCTTGTAGGCCAGGCCCATGTGCGAATAGCGCAGCCCATACTTGCTCAGATCCTGCCCGGCGCGCGCCAGCAACACGACCCGCGCGGCGCTGGCGTCGAGCGCCTGTGCAGTGCGCTCTGCCAGCTGCATGCCTTTGACGATCGATGCGACATCGGGCCTGCGCTCTTCGCAGGAGCGCCCGGCATGGGCGTTGAGCGGGAACAGAAAGAGTCCTGCCAGCACCACGGCCGCCGCCGCCCCAAGCAACTGAAGAATGGCCCGGAGCATTCGGCGCGGCCGCGAAAGCCGGGCCCGGTACTCGATCTCGTAGGTGCCGAAGTTGGTGGGCGTGCGCCTCATGACAGCCTCTCGTTGTAGAGCAGCGCACGGCCGACCGCGTTGGGCACGAAGGCCAGCACGTCGCCGGCCACCGAGAGCACGATGCCGGTGCCGATCACGCTGACCGTGACCGCCGTGCCGGCCACGACCGACGCACCGTGCGCCGCGCGGCCCAGCACCTTGATGCTGGCCCGGGCGCCGTCGGAGGCGCGTTCGAGCAGGTAGACAGTGCCGTCGACCGATGCCTCGACCGCCACCACCGTGAGCACCGAGCCGCCCACCGACAGCGCCGCGGGCAAGGCCACCGCCGCGCTCGCCGCGCTGCCGGCCACCGAGGCGACGCCGACGACCGAGGCCAGCGGCAGCATCGAGAGCGCGGCCGAGGCTTCGCTTTGCGCATGGGCGTGGAGCGGCGCTGCAACGCCTGCCATCGCAGCGCAAGCCGCCATCAGAACCGTGACGAAGGACTTCTTCATGATGTGCTTTCGAAGATGAGGTGGACGTGGCAATTCATTCGCTTCGGCCGGCTTCTGCGCGGGCTTCGCGGCGCCCTTGCAGGCGTGCCTCGGCAAGATCGGCTTCGTGGCGGTCGCGCAGGGTCTTGGCGAGCGTGAAGGCCGAACTGATCAGGAACAGCCAGCTCACGCCCAGAAAGGCCTTGTAGGTCTCGCTGATCTCCATCCGCAGCAGGCCCCAGCCTGTCAGGCCCATCGCAGTGAAGAAGCCGCCCCAGACGACCAGCTTCCACATCGGCGTGTCGCCGGCACCGGCGGTCGCGCCGCTCTGGTTGTCGCGCACGAACTTCGCCAGCACGAAGGCGGCCGAGAGGCAGAACACGTAGCCCATCACCATGAACGCGCGGTCCAGCGCCTGCCCCGGCAGCCAGCCGAGCCCGGTGGCGCAGAGGAACACGGCCATCCCGAAGGAGATCCAGACCTGGACTTGCCAGGCGCGGGTGTCGCGTTGGACGGAAACGGTGGAAGAGAAGGGTTGCATGAATGCCTCGCGGCGTAGTGAAGGTGCGCGAATGATGATTCGCGCGCCCTCGGCGAGGCGCAAATTACTGCACCAGTGGCGACCCGTGGCGCCGCCGGTATCTTTAATCGATACCTTGACGCACTCGGCGGCGCAGCAGGTCCTCGCGCGTGAACGGCCGTTCGGTGCCGGCCAGCCGCACGGCGATGACCCCGAGTGCGTCGTGCGTGGGTGCCGGCGTGCCGGGGCGCAGGAAGAGCACCGGCGAGAGGATGCTGATCAGCAGCAGGATCCAATGAAGCCGCGGCGGCGGCCGGTGCTGTTGCTGCCACAGGAAAAGCGCGCTGACGGCCGCGCCCAGCGCGAACCCGGCCGCCACTTCCGACTTCGAGTGGGCATAGATCGCCAGCCTCGACAGGCCGATGAACCCGGCGAAGACCCAGCCGAGCGTGGCGGCGGAGACGCGCACGCGCGGCTCCCAGTGCGAGGCGGTCAGCCAGAACGCAACCGGCCAGACGCTGGCCGAGAGCATGGTGTGCCCGCTGATGCCGGTGAAGTTGAGCATGGCGCTGCCGATGCCCCAGCCCATGAAGGCGATCTTCGAAGCGGCCACCATGGCGCCGCCTGCGCCGAACAGCGCGAGCCAGCGCCATGCGATCGGCCGCGTGACCGTCCGCACGCCCAGCCACACGGCAATCCAGGCCGCGACGGGCAGCAGGAAGCCGCTGTCACCGAACCAGGTGATCGAGTACCAGAAGCCGTCGGGCAGAAACAGCATCAGCTCGGATGGCTTTCCAGCAGCCTGCTCACACGCCGCTGCAAAGCCTCGGGCTGCACATCCGCATGCGCCATCGCGCTGCCGACACGGAGTCCCACCCGGCTGAATAGACCGCGCCGAAACGGACGCACCATCGCCACGTTTGCGCCCTCGCGCACCTCGATGCGGCTGAAGTACGAGCCCCAGAGGTTGGTCAGCGCCATCGGGATCACCGGCACATCGATGCCTTCGGCGCGTGCAGCCTCCAGGATCTTCATCACGCCGCCCTTGAAGGGCTGCAGGCTGCCATCGCGCGTGATGGCGCCCTCCGGAAAGATGGCGAGCAGGTCGCCCTCGCGCAGCACCTGCACCGCGCGGGCAAAGGCTTCCTCGTAGGCTGCCGGATCTTCCTTCTGCGGCGCGATCGGAATGGCCTTGGCGAGCCTGAACAGCCACCCGAGCACCGGCACGCGGAAGATGCGGTGGTCCATGATGAAGCGGATCGGCCGCGGGCTCGCGGCCATCAGCAGCACCGCATCGATGAAGCTCACGTGGTTGCAGACCAGCACGGCCGCACCTTCGGCCGGAATGTGCTGCTCGCCCTCGACGTCGAAGCGATAGACGATGCGCGACAGCACCCAGGCCACGAAGCGCAGCAGGTACTCCGGCACCAGCAGGAAGATGTAGCAGGCCACCACCGCATTGGCGATGCCGGTGAACAAGAAGATCTGCGGGATCGTGAAGCCGGCCTTGAGCAGCGCGCCGGCAATGACCGCGCTGCCGATCATGAACAGCGCATTGAGGATGTTGTTGGCCGCGATGATCCGTGCCCGGTGCGTGGGCTGGCTGCGCAGCTGGATCAGCGCATACATCGGCACGCTGTAGAGCCCGGCGAAGAGCGACAGCAGGCCGAGATCGGCCATCACGCGCCAATGCGCGGACTGGGCCGTGAAGGCACCCAGCCCCATCTCAGTCGCATTCGGCAGCGCGCGCGAGGCGAAGTAGAGATCGATCGCGAACACGCTCATGCCGATCGCGCCCAGCGGCACCAGGCCGATCTCCACCTGGCGGCGGCTCAGGGTTTCGCACAGCAGCGAGCCGATGCCGATGCCGACCGAGAACACCACCAGGAGCAGCGAGGCGACCTGCTCGTTGCCGTGCAGCACCTCTTTCGCGAAGCTCGGAAACTGGCTCAGGAACACGGCGCCGAAGAACCACATCCACGAGATGCCCAGGAGCGAACGGAACACGACCAGGTTGCCGTGGGCCAGCTTGAGATTGCGCCAGGTCTCGCTGAACGGGTTCCAGTTGATCACCAAGCCCGGATCGGTGGCCGGCGCGGGCGGAATCGCCTGCGCCGCGGCGCGCCCCGCCAGCGCCAGCAGCACGCAAGCCACCGCCACCGTGGTGTGGCCGACTTGCGGCAATGCAACGAGAAGGCCGCCGGCCACCTGTCCCAGCAAAATGGCGACGAAGGTCCCCATCTCGACCATGCCGTTGCCGCCGGTGAGCTCCCGCGCGTCGAGCACCTGCGGCAGGTAGGCGAACTTGACCGGACCGAACAGCGTGGAGTGCAGCCCCATCAGGAACACGCAGCCCAGCAGCACCACGGCATCGGGCCGCATGAAGCCCCAGGCCGCCACCGCCATGATCGCGATCTCGAGGTTCTTGACGAAGCGGATCATCTTCGTCTTGTCGTACTTGTCGGTAAGCTGCCCCGCCGTCGCCGAGAACAGCAGGAAGGGCAGGATGAAGAGTGCGCCGATCGCGAGGCCTGCCATGGTCGGAGGCATCCAGCTCAGCTGCAGCTGGTAGGTCACCATCACGGTGAATGCGAACTTGAACAGGTTGTCGTTCGCCGCGCCTGCGAACTGGGTCCAGAAGAAGGGGGCGAACCTCCGCTGCCCGAGCAAGGCGAACTGATTGGCGTGCGTATGCGCTTCGGGCGCGATGGCAATGGAGACGTCGACCGGTGCTGTCATGCGAATTCCCTGGCGGGTTCCTCAGGCCGTCACCGCGGCCGCGCCCGGATTGTGCCGCAGCGCCTGCCGCCCCATGGACTGCAGCGCATGCAGCACCGGCAGCGCCGCCAGCGCCGCCACCAGGTGCTTGAGGCTGTGGCCCGACATCAGTTGATGCGTCGCTTCGTAGACGGCATGGTCCGACAGCTCGAACAGCTTGGCCAGCGCGTAGAAGAAGATCACCCAGCCGAGCCTGAGGCCGACTGCGCCGGCGAGCGGCCTGGCAAGGGCCAGCGCGAGCACCAGCGCCATGCCGCCGAACTGGACCAGCGCCCACGGCAGCAGGTTGCCGCTCACCTGGTGGACGGCCACGGCCAGCAGCCCGCCGGCCAGCGTGAACCAGGCCACCGGCCAGCCGGCACGGGCGCTGACCCGCTCGCAGACGGCACAGCCGATCAGGCCGGCGAAGGCCACCGCCATGCCGGCGCGGTCCGCCGCCAGCCGCAGACCGTCGGGCTGCAGGTGGTAGAAGGCCGAGCCGGCGGCGGTGAGGATCAGGCCGGCAAAGAACATCCAGGCGCAGTCGAGTGTGTTGACCGGCGGCTGGGACATGGCCTGGGGCAGCGGCGCGTCGTCCTGCGCGTCCTCGTGCGCCCGTTCGAGCCAATGCAGCCAGCGCAGCCCCCAGACGCCGATCACCGCGAACGGCAGGTTGCTCAGCACGTCCATCGCGTAGGGCACGCCGTGCCAGCCTCGGTCGTCGGCAAAAGGCGCGCCGCCCAGCCCAAACGCCGGCAGTGCGGGACCGGCGATCGCGAGCAGCAGGAGCAAGGCGAAAAAGGACAAGAGGCCCCATTCGCGGCGGGTCAGAGAAGGCAGAGGCATGGCGGGCTCCGGGTGATGTGTGTGCGGCGGAATGTAGGTTGTCAACCGCTTCGGGAGCATCGAGAATCGATACGGAGTACTTTTCCACGCCCCTCGGTATCGAAAGGCAATACCCGACCCATGAGCACCACCGTCGATCTCGTGCAGGCTCTGAAGAACGAGCTCAAGACCGCGCGCATGACCTATGCGGACCTCGCCAAGTCGCTCGACATGGCCGAATCCAGCGTCAAGCGCATGCTCGCCAAGGGCGACATGCCGCTCACGCGGGTCGATGCGATCTGCCGTGCGCTGAAGATCGACTTCGCCGAGCTCGCGCGCCGCGTGGCCGACGCGCAGCCGCTGCTCAAGGAACTGACGCTCGAGCAGGAAAAGGCCGTGGTCAAGGACAAGAAGCTGCTGCTGCTGGCCATTTGCGTCCTGAGCCAATGGACGCTGGAGCAGATCGTGACCGCCTACCGCATCAGCGAGGCCGAATGCATCGGTTACCTCGCGCAGCTCGACCGCATCGGCATCATCGAGCTCCGGCCGCTGAATCGCTACCGCCTGAAACTCGCCAAGACTTTCCGCTGGCGCCCGCACGGACCGGTGATGGACTTCTTTCGCGAGAACGTGGTGCTCGACTACTACCGCGGCGGTTTCGACGGGCCGGCCGAAGGCCTGCTGCTGGTTCACGGCTCGATCAGCCGCTCGCTGGCGCCAGCCTTTCTGGACCGGCTGCAGCGCGTGGCCCAGGATTTCGCCCAGCAGCACCAGACCGACCAGAAGCTCTCACCCAAGGAGCGCGAGGGCTACACGCTGCTGTTGGGCATGCGCAACTGGGAGTTCGAGCTGTTCACCCGGCTGCGCCGCGCATGAAAGGGTAAGAAACCGGTTCCTAAGCTAAAATTCTACCGCAGAAAAGCGGATGCATCGACATCCCACCGTTGGCGCAAACTCCCATGAACGCTCAGGTGAACCTCGTATCGGTTCGGTCACTGCTCACTTCATCAATCGCCGTCTGGAGAGTCATCACGCCAGGTGATGCACCGAAGGAGCAAGTCCGTTGCAGGTCGCAGCGGATGAATCTCTCAGGTATCGAGGACAGGGGGAGCGGCATCTGAACCCCGGGTTAAGGCGGCTCCGCACGGTGAGCGACCAGCCCGCCGTTCATGCCATCCCAAAAGGATCCGGACATGCGCGTGGTTGTACTCGGCGCCGGCTTGCTCGGCGTGACATCGGCCTATTACCTTCAACAGCTGGGCCACGAAGTGATCGTGATCGACAGGCACGCCACGCCGGCGGCCAAGGCGCGCGGGCGCGTCGAAACGGCCGTCACGGCCGCGGCCGCCCAGCTCCTTCGGCAGTCCGCCGCTCGCCGTGCCGCCCGCGCGAAATGGTTGGGGCTGTACGTGAGCTACGTGAGCCTGCGGCGACGCTTCGCAAAGCTGCTCGATCGCGTCATCGGCGAGGCGCCCAAATCAAAGCCGATCGAGCACCTTGTCCGGCTGGGCGCCTACAGCCGCGGCATCGTGCGTTCGCTGCGCGACGAAGCCGGCGTGCCCCCGGGCCAGCGCAACGCCGGCCTGCTGAGCTTCTACACCGATGCCGACGCCTTCAACGCCCGGCTGGCGCGCGCCTCTCATTGGCATGCGCTGGGCTGCGAAGAGCGCCTTGTCTCGGCCGAAGAGGCGCTGCACATCGAACCGGCCCTGCAAGCCCTTCGCGGTGAGCTCGCCGGTGCGGCCTACTCGCTCGACGATCCGGCGACGCGCGATCCGGCCCAGTTCGCGGCCAGCATGGTGTTCCTGTGCCGCGCGGCCGGCGTGCGCTTCCTCACCCAGCACACGGTAATTTCGCTGAAGGAACGCGCAGGGCGCATCGAGCACGTCGAACTGCTCGATGCCAATGGCCAGCCCACCGTCTTGCGCGGCCAGGCCTATGTGCTCGCACTCGGCATTTCCAGCGCGATGCACGCCGAAAGGCTGAAGATCGCCATGCCCTTTCGCTTCCTGCGCGAATACATCGTCACGATCCCTCTCAAGGACGCGAGCCGCGCACCGCGCGTCGCGCTGCGCGACCGGCAGGGCAAGCTGCGCATACGGCGCATCGAAACGACCGGTGGCGACTGCCTGCGGGTCTCCTCCACCGTGCGCGCCAGCCTCGACGAGGAGAACGAACCCGATTCGGACCGCGTCGACGCCATCCTGCACCGCATCGAGTCGCTGTTGCCCGGCGCGGCCGACACGGCGCATGCATCCCTCCAGACGGCCGTGCACGCCGTCAGCCGTGACGGCCTGCCGATGATCGGCAAGACCCGCTTGTTCAACCTGTTCCTCAACGTCGCGCCGGGTGCGCGCGGGTGGATCAACGCCTGCGGCGCCGGCAAGTCGATCGCCCGGATCGTGAGCGGCCTCAGGCCCGAGTTCGAGTTCGCCTTCAGGAATCCGTAGCCGCGGGCCGACGTCCGCGCCTACAATCGCGGCACTGCAGGAGAGCGGGCCGCTTGAAGCGGCTCCACCGAAGGCGCAAACTCCCATAAACGCTCAGGTCGGCTCACGCGATGAGCCTGTACTGCATCAACTGTCAAAGCCGTCTGGAGAGCCATCACGCCATGTGATGCACCGAAGGAGCAAACCTGCTGCGGGCGCAGCGGGTGAATCTCTCAGGTACCGAGGACAGGGGGAGCGGCAACTTGGACGCATGGTCCGGTTGCTTTCTTTTCGAGCTCCCGTTTCTCCGCGTTCAAGCGCTGCACCTCAAGGGTTCATGAAATGCGCGTGATCGTTCTCGGCGCCGGCTTGCTCGGCGTGACCTCGGCTTACTACCTCCAGCAACTCGGCCACGAAGTGACCGTGATCGACCGGCAGGCCACACCGGCTGCCGAAACCAGCTTCGCCAACGGTGGCCAGATCTCGGTCAGCCATGCCGAACCCTGGGCAAACCCGAGCGCGCCGCTGAAGGTGCTGCAATGGCTCGGCAAGGAAGATGCGCCGCTGCTCTTTCGCATCCGCGCCGACATGCGCCAGTGGCTCTGGGGCCTGCAGTTCCTGCGCGAATGCACGCCGGCGCGCACGCGCCACAACATCGAGCAGATCGTGCGCCTGGGCACCTACAGCCGCGACACGCTGCAGCAGTTGCGCCGCGCTACCGGCCTCAGCTATGACCAGCGCACGCAAGGCATCCTGCACTTCTATACGACGCAGAAGGAGTTCGACGGCGCGCTGAAGCCGGCCGAACAGATGCGCGCACTGGGCTGCGAGCGGCAGGTGATCTCGGCCGACGAGGCAGTGAAGATCGAACCTGCCCTGGCCCACATCCGGCCGCAGCTGGCCGGCGCCACCTATACGGCCCAAGACGAATCGGGCGATGCCAACCGCTTCGCGCGCGAGCTGGTCGCCCTGGCGGCCGCCGCCGGCGTGAACTTCCTGATGAGCCATACCGTGACCGCGCTGCGCGAAACCGGTGGCAGCATCGACCACGTGGAAGCGACCGACGACGAAGGCCGCTTCCAGCGCATCCGCGGCGATGCCTTCGTGCTGGCGATGGGCTCGCTGAGCCCGCTCTATGCTGCGCCGCTGGGCATCCGGCTGCCGATCTATCCGGCCAAGGGCTACTCGGTCACGCTGCCGGTCAAGGACGCCTCGAAGGCGCACCAGGTCTCCCTCACCGATGATGAATACAAGCTGGTGTTCTCGCGCTACACCTCGGCCAGCGGCGACCGCCTGCGCATCGCGGGAACGGCCGAACTCAACGGCTACGACCGCGACCTGAACCGGGTGCGCTGCGAGGCCATCGTGCGGCGCGTCGAAGAACTGTTCCCGGGCGCCGGCGACAGCAGCCAGGCCCAGTTCTGGACCGGACTGCGTCCGGCCACGCCGAGCAACGTGCCGCTGATCGGCAAGACGAAGCTGCCCAACCTGTTCCTCAACACCGGACACGGCACGCTGGGCTGGACGCACGCCTGCGGCTCGGGCAAATCGATCGCGCGCATCGTAAGCGGCCTGAAGCCCGAAGTCGACTTCGCATTCGCGCAAGCCTGATCCTTCAATCGCCCGGCCGTGCGCTCCCAGCGCGCGGCGCAGACGCAGCTGGCTTCGGCGCCGATGTCGCTGGCCGAATCGGCGAAGTTCTTCGGGGCCGAAACGGCGCGCTACCGCAGCATCGCGAAGTCGATCAAGCTGCAGCCGCAGTATGCTGGCCTCATGAGCCCCGCCCGGCCGCCCGAAGGGGCTCGCATCACAGTGCAGAGCACGGAGGTTACTTAGTGAGCACACTCCTCGAACAACTGCATGCGCAGGCCGGCGAATTCATCGGCCTCAGGCGCGACATCCACCAGCATCCCGAAATGGCCTTCGACGAGCACCGCACCTCGGCGCTGGTCGCGGCGAAGCTGGCAGGCTGGGGCTACGAGGTCGAGCGCGGCCTCGGCGGCACCGGCGTGGTGGGCCGGCTGGTGCGCGGCAAGGGAGCGCGGCGCCTCGGCCTGCGCGCCGACATGGATGCCTTACCGATCGACGAAGCCACCGGCCTGGCCTACGCGAGCAGCCATGCCGGCGTGATGCACGCCTGCGGCCATGACGGCCACACGGCGATGCTGCTGGCGGCCGCGCACCATCTGGCCGAGCGCGGGCGCTTCGAAGGCACGCTGAACCTGATTTTCCAGCCGGCCGAGGAGGGCGGCGGCGGCGCGCTGCGGATGATGGAGGATGGCCTCTTCGACAAGTACCCATGCGATGCGATCTTTGCGATGCACAACATGCCCGGCTTGCCGCAAGGCAGGCTGGCGCTGCGCGAAGGCCCGGCGATGGCCTCGTCGGACTACGCCACCGTCACGCTCGCCGGCATCGGCGGCCACGGCGCCATGCCGCACCGGGCGGCCGATCCCATCGTGGCAGCGGCCAGCATCGTGATGGCGCTGCAGACCGTGGTGTCGCGCAACATCGACCCGCTGCAGATGGCCGTGGTCACGGTCGGAGCCATCCATGCCGGCAAGGCCAACAATGTGATTCCGCAGAGCGCGGTGCTGGAGATCAGCGTGCGCGCGCTCGACCGCGAAGTGCGCAGCAGGCTCGAAGAGCGCATCAAGGCGCTCGTCGCGGCGCAGGCCCAGAGCTTCGGCGTCGAGGCGCAGATCGACTGGCGGCCCGGCTATGCGGTGCTGGTCAACACGCCCGAGGAAACCGCGTTTGCGCGCGAAGTGGCGCTCGAGCTGCTCGGCGCCGATCGGGTCACGCTGCAGGGCCCCGCGCTGCCCGGCAGCGAGGACTTCGCCTTCATGCTCGAGCGCGTGCCCGGCAGCTACCTGCTGATCGGCAACGGCGAGGGCGACAGCCACGGCGCGTGCATGGTGCACAACCCGGGCTACGACTTCAACGACGACAACATCGCCATCGGCTCGGCCTACTGGGTTTTGCTGGCCGAACGCTTTCTGCGCTCCGCCGCCTGAGTCCGGCCGTTCAGTCGTCGGCGGCGAACACGGTGAGCACGCCCGTGTAGCCGTAGAGATGATGGCGCGCGATCTCGCCGGCGGCGAAGAAGCCGACCAGCGGCACGTCGCCGAGCGCATGGCGCACGATCTGCAGCTCGGCCCCGGGCGCACCGAAATGCGGGCCGCCACGGCCCGAGCAGCTGACGTACACCGCACCGGCGATGCGGCGCGCCGGATGGGGCGCGGCCTCGGCTTCGCCGGCCGCGACGGCGCGCGCGGTGGCGAGCGTCTGCTCCTGCGGTTCGAGTTCTTCGCGGACCTCGGCGCACACCCGCATCAGGTCGGCGCGCGCGGCCTGCGCGTTGCGGCGGCAGAAGGTCATGCGCATGCCGGCTTCGGCCGTGTCGGCGATCGCGACGCCGCGACGCGTGGGGTCGAGGCCGATGATGTGGCGCACCAGCACATCGTTGCCGAGATCGCCGGTGCGGCGGATGCTGTCGCTGCCCGCATCGACCAGGCCGACCAGCGTGGCGCGCACGGCATCGATCGCCTCCTGCGGCGCTTCCAGCGAAACGCCGAGCTCGGCCAGCAGCACGTCGAGCGCAGGTTCGCCATCGAGCTTCAGCAGCAGGTTGCCGTCGGCCTCGGTGATCACGCGCTCGCGCGACACCGGCTGGCAGCCCTGGGTGACGCGGGACACCACGCGCACGCCTTCGCCGAACACCACGCCGGAGAGTCCGCCCGAGAACACGCCGCCCGCGGCGCCGTGGCCGCGGATGTTGCCGTTGCCGCCGATGGCGAACTGCAGCGAGCCGGCGCGGCCGGAGGAAAGGCCACCGAACAGGTAGCCGGTGTCGGTACGGCCCGCCATCTCGGCGATCAGCTCGGCGAGTTCGGGCGTGGCCGGGTCGGCATGCACCAGCGCCGTGTGCGCCGCGAAGCCGCTCATCTCGGTGCCGGCGAGCGGCGCCACGCCCGAGAACACGCGGTACTGGTCGCTAGGCAGCTGGCACAGCATCACGCTGAGTGCCGGTTCGTCGAAGTACTCGGCGTTGTTGGCCGAGACGCCGATGCCCACGGTGCCCGACCAATCTGTGATCTCGGGCAGCTCGGCCCCGAGATGGTCGAGGATTTCCTGCGCATCCTCCGCGTAGTGGTCGGTGATGTAGAGCAGGCCCAGCGTGGGCGAACGTGCGTAGTCGGGCAGCGCCATCTGCGCCCGCAATTGGGCCAGCACGAGCCCGGCCGCCATGCGCCATTGCGGATGGGTGGCGTGCCCGGAGGGAAACAGCTTCATGGACTCGGCTCTCTGGCGGGGTTGAGTGGTGGAGTTCAGCGTCCGCGCGCTCGCTTGCGCGCCGGCGCCGTGGTTTTTCTGGCCGCGCCGGTCGCAGCCGGCACCTTCTTCTTCGTGGCGGCCGCGGCCGTCTTTCGTGCCGGCTTCTTGCCCGATGCGGTGCCCATCGCCTCGTCGACCGCATCGGCGAGCGGCTTGGCCATATCCGGCATTTTCAGCTGGGACGCGTCCTGCAAGGCCGAGCTGGCGATCTGCTGGAACTGCTGCGTGAGCGCGCCCCACCACTGCAGCGGATCGACCACGCCGCCCGCGGCGTCCGACGCGGCCGCGCCAGTCGCCGATGTCTTGCCGGGTCCGTTGCGCTTCGCCGCAGCGACCGGCGCCTCGGCTTCGACGTCTTCGGGTTCGTCCTCGGGTTCATCAGCCGGCTCCGGCGCAGGCGGCGGGGCCGGCGCTGCGGCGGCCGGCGCCGTGGCCTGGCGCGTGAAGGCGTTGGCCAGATCTTCCATGCGCACGTTCATGCCGCGCAGCGTAGAGAGCGTCATCTTCTGCACCTCCAGCGCCTGGATGGTGGCCTTGAGCGCATGGCCGTTCTGCTCCAGCCAGTACTGCACGGTCTTGAGTTCCTGGATGCGCTTGTCGACCTCCTCGACGCTCAAGGTCGGCGCCACCCAATTCGACAGGCTCGGCATGCCGGGCACCGTGCTCGCGCTGCCCGCTGCACCGCCTGCGAGGCTCTGCAGGAAGTCGAAGCCCGGGACGAACTGGCTGAAGGCGAAAGGCTTGCTCGCGTCGCTCATGGGGAGGTCTCCTGGAGAGTGGTTCTTGTCCGGGCAGCTTACTCCAAGGGCATGCGCTTTTGTCGCGCGGGTATGCGCCAAAGCTCAGTGCTTGTGGTTGTGCGCCGGCGCCGCCGCGCCACCGGCCGGCGCGCCCACCGGCAGCTTGAGTTCCAGCGTGCTCGACTGGCCCTTGGCGTCCTCGAAGCGCAGCGTCACGGGCACGCTGGCGCCCTTGGCCAGCGGCTGCTTCAGGTCCATCAGCATCAGGTGGTAGCCGCCGGGCTTGAGCTCGACGGTCTTGCCGGCCGGCAGATCGAGGCCCGGCACCGCGCGCATGCGCATCGTGTCGCCATCCATCTTCATTTCGTGGACTTCCGCGACACCGGCCGCGGGCGTCGAGACGCCGACCAGCCGCGCGCCGGCCGGCGCGGTGAGCTTCATGAAAGCGCCGGTCCCGCTCTGGCCGGGCACCGATTGGCGCACCCAGGCGTCGCGCACCTGGACGGCGGCGGGTGTCTGGGAGAAGGCGCCGGCGGCGCCGGCCAGTGCGGCGCTGAGCGCCAGGGTCTTGAGCAGGGTCTTCGAATGCTTCATGGGAGAGGTCCTTGATGGAGAGTGTGAGCTACAGGTCGAATCGGAGTTCAGCGCTGTAGGTGCGCTGCGGGTAGGGGTGAAAGTTCCAGTACTGGTAGTTGTTGGCGTTGTCGATACCGAAGGCGGCCGACCAGCGCTTGTCGATCTGATAGCGCACGCGCAGGTCGACCGTGAAGTACTTGCTGGCGCCGAAGTAGGCGAAAGCGTTGACGTCGCTGTTGTCCAGGTTCGAGTATTGCCGCCCGCTGTAGCGCGCGGCCACGGTGAAGGCCCAGCGCGCATCGGGCTTGTAGGTGGCGTAGACCGTGGAGCGCCAACGCGGCACGCGCGGCTGCCGTTTGCCGACGCTGGCCGGCAAGGCGGCGTTGGCCACGATCTTCGAGTCGGCGTAGGTCAGGCTGGCACCGAGGTCGACACCCTTCACGAATACGTCCTGGCCGGTATAGGCGAGCTCCATGCCGGCGGTGCGCACCTTGTCGACGTTCTGCACGCGCGAGACCGTGGAGCCGGAGATGAGCTGGTTGTAGAGCGCGTCGCGCGTGGTCTCGTGGAACAGCGTGGCGCGCGCCAGGCCGCTGCCCAGATCCTTCTCGGCCGAGAGCTCGCCGGTCCATGACTTCTCGGGCTCGAGATTCGGGTCGTTGACGAAGGACAGCGCACCGCCCGAGGTTGCGCCGTAGAGTTCGCCGACGGTGGGAAAGCGCACCGCGCGGCCCAGCGAAGCCTTGAGCACCGTATCCGCGCTCAGCTGATACGCCAATGCGGCTTTGGGCGAGAGGTTCGATTCGCCACGCTTTGCATAAGACTGAAACCCGGTCGCCGCGGCA
Organism: Variovorax sp. MHTC-1; assembly: GCF_003984645.1. Taxonomy (GTDB): domain Bacteria; phylum Pseudomonadota; class Gammaproteobacteria; order Burkholderiales; family Burkholderiaceae_C; genus Variovorax. The sequence goes on along the minus strand of NZ_RWKI01000008.1, from coordinate 189,388 downwards.
GTGAGGCCGTCCGTCGCCTTCCAGTCCTCGTAGCGCAGGCCGAGCACCGCCTTCCACTTCGGCGCGAAGGACCAGGTGTCCTGCGCCCAGGCGCTGAAGGTTTCGCTGCGGCCTTCGACCTTGCTCAACGGCGAGAACGGCGCGCCATCCTGCCAACTGCCCAGGACGTTCGTCTTCAGGATCCGCAACTGGTAGGCATCGCGGCCGACGCCGAAGTCGACGATGTGAGCGCCGGCCACGCCCTGCGGCCGCCACGTACCCTTGGCCGCCAGCGTGTTCCAGCCGGTGCCGTCCTGATCCTGCAGCGTGCCGGCGCCACCGATGGCCGCGAACGGCAGCGCCACCGTCGGCGCGCGTTGCTTGTCCTTGGCGTAGTCGTACAGGCTCGCTGCAACTTCCCAGTCCCACTCGCCCCGCGTGTTGCTCTTGACCGAGAACCCGTGCATCACGTGCGTTTGGCTGTCGTCGGTAAGCGGGAAGGCGGTGGGCGCCAGCATGTAGCTGCGGCCGCCGATGTTGACTGCGCCGCTGTACACCGGCTGGCCAGCCGCGTTGCGCAGGTAGCTGTCGGGCCGGCCCTCGGCGCTGTTCTGCCACCAGCCCAGGGTGTAGGTGGCGCGCAGGGTCGGTGAGATGTCGTAGGCCAGCTTGAGCTTCGCGTGGTCCTGCACCGTGTGGTACGCCGTGCCCGTGCCGAGGATGTACCACGGCGTGTTGGTGGTGTTCAGGCCGGGCACGAAGCCGGCCACCGGCGTGCCGCTGCGGCTCACGGCGCCGGAAGCCACGGTGGCAGTGGCGAAAGTCAGCGGCTGGCCGTGGCTGTCGGTGCGGTTCAGATCGATCCACCAGGACCAGTCGCCGCTCTTGCTGCCGAGCGAGGCGCTGGTCTGCCAGCTGTTGAAGGTCCGGCGGGTGTTGTACAGGTCGTTCGGCTGCGACGAATAGCCGGCCTTGACGTGCGCCTCCAGCTTCGTCGGCATGCGCGTCACGTAGTCGACCACTGCGCCCGCCGAGTTGCCCGGGTAGGCGGCCGAGAACGGACCGTACATCACGTCCACGCGCTCGATCTCCTCGGGCGTGACCAGGCCCCAGCGCGGCGCGTAGTTGGTGCCGTTGGCGATGCCGTTGCCGAGGTAGTTCGACAGCAGGATGCCGTCGGCATACACCGCCGACCGCGCGCTGTTGCCGGTGCCCGACGCGCGCGTGGACAGGATCGCGTGGTTGTAGTCGCCGATGTAGCGCTTGCGAACCAGGAGGCTCGGCAGGTATTTGAGCGCGTCTTCGCTGTCGGTGGCGTTGATGCGGGTCTCGATTTCCTCGCGCGTCACGCCCTCGATGGTGGTGGGAATCTGCGTCGGCAGCGAGGTCGGCCGGCCGCCGGTGACGGTCACCACGCCGAGCGACTTGATGCGCTCGGGAGCGTCATCCGCAGACGCGGCGGTCTGGGCCAGCACGGGCGCGGCCAACCAGGGAAAAGCCGCACTCAAGGCGAGCGACAGCACGGTTTTGTTGTTCATGGAAAGCGCTCCTCGGCGCCGCTTGGCGCCGGTGCATGACTAGGAAGTTCGCGCGCGGGCGCCCTTGCCGGGGGCGCACAGCGCTACGGATTCGAAGAAAAGCTCAGAGCGCTGGAGGCCCGCGCGCGGGCAGCGGCGCGGCGGTGGCCGCGGCGATGCGCGCGGCCGGAATGGGCTGGACCGCGTGGGCCAGCGGAAGAGGACTCGGCAGTGCGACCGCCGCCGTGGGCGGCGGCGCGCCGGTCGGCATGCACAGCGGGCAGTCCATGTGGCTCGCGCCCAGCTCCTGCGTGCCGTCGTCGGTCTGCACGACCATCTTGACGGCGCCGGCGCTGGAGCAGACCAGCTCCACCGCCTGCGGATTCACGATCGGCGAGGCGACCGCCACGCCCAGCGACAGCGCGAACCACAGCAGCACGAGGCGGCCGAGTCGGTGGGCGTGGCGCAGGCAGGACATGAGGCGGCGATTATCGGCCAGTCCCGCGCTCAGGGGCCCGGCACCACCGCGGTCACGCGAAAGCCGCGCGCCGCCAGCAGCGCCGGCAGGCCGGTGGGGCCGGCCATGTGCAGCGCGCCGACCGCGCCGAACACGCGCTGGCCCCGCGCATGCAGGCGCGCGATGCCGTCGGCCAGCCCGGGGTTGCGGTCGTCGAGCAGGCGCTTGAGCGCGCGCCGTTCGGCGGGCGTGCGCGCGCAGTCGCACCACTGCGTGTAGCTGTCGAGCCGGGGCCAGTCGTTGCGCGCCCAGGCCTGCGCCAGCTCGCCCGCCAATGCGCCGGTGCGGCCCGACTCGAGTTCGTCGAGGGCCTGGTCGATCTGCTCGCCCTCCTCCGCCTCGGAATCGCCGCTGAGCATCTTCAACTGGTCGGCCGCGGTTTCGAGCGCGACGATGGGCTTGCCGCGGGCGCGCGCCAGGCCCGCGAGGAAGGCCTCGCTGCCGTAGTCGCCATACAGGCCCTCGGAGCGTGCCGCGAGCATCGACAGGGTCGTCACTTGCAGGATCGGCCGCAACCGGGCCAGCGCGCCCTGGGGCAGGCAGGCGGCGGCGGCTTGCCGGTCGAGGCGGCGCTGCCGTTCCGGCGTGAGCACGCGCGCGCTGGCGGCCGCATCGGCGGGTGCGCTGAAGACGGCCAGCGTCGCCGGATCGAGCAGGTCGAGTTCGAGCGCCAGCGTGTCGCTCTGCATCAGCGCGCGCAGCACGCGCGGCCCCGGCACCATCCACTCGGCCTTGCCCAGGTGCATGGTGCCGTAGAGCCAGGATGTGCGGCCGTCCTTCTCGATGCGCCACAGGAGGCCGCGGTCGACCGCCTGCTGCATCGCGCGCCGCATGGCCTCGGGCGACAGGTCGGGCACGGCGGCCGGCGGCGGGCAGAAGGGCTTGGCGCTGCCTTTGTCGGCCGCCGTGGCCAGTGTCGCGCCCGCACATAGCCACGCCAGAGCCAGTGCAAGCAGGCGGGAAACCCAGGCTCCGCTCATGCCAGCGCCGCCGCGAAATCGGCGACCAGGTCGCTCTCGCGCTCGAGCCCGACCGAGACGCGGATCAGGCCCTCCGCGATGCCCATCTCGGCCCGCCTCGCGGGGCCGGCCTCCCAGAAGATGGTCGGCGCCACCGGAATGATCAAGGTGCGCGTATCGCCCATGCCGGTGGCCTTGATCGGAATCTGAAGCCGGTTGATGACCGGAATGCAGGCCTGCGGATCCTGCAGCTCGAAGGACAGCAACCAGGCGCCCGCGCCGAAATGTGCGCGCGCCAATGCATGCTGCGAATGCGACTCGAGCATCGGGTAGTGGACACGCGCCACCGCCGGGTGGCTCTCCAGGAAGCGCGCCAGCGACAGGGCCGTCGCGCTGCTCTGCGCCACGCGCAGGGCCAGGGTTTCGGCGCCGACGGCGATGCGGTGGGCATGGTCGGAGCTCAGCGAGCCGCCCAGGTCGCGAAGCCCCTTCTTGCGCAATTGCACGAGGCCCCACTGCTTCGCATCGCCCTGGCGATAGCCGGCAAAGATATTGGGAAAGCCGCTCCAGTCGAAGAGGCCGGTGTCGGTCACCGCGCCGCCGAGCGCGTTGCCGTGGCCGGCGATGGTCTTGGTCAGCGAGTTGACCGACAGGCTCGCGCCCACCGTCTTCGGCCGGAACAGGGCCGGCGAGGTGATGGTGTTGTCCACCACGTAGACGAGGCCGCGTTCGGCGCAGAGACGGCCGATGCCGGCCAGGTCGGGCACCTGCGTGCCGGGATTGGCGATGGTTTCTACGAACACCATGCGCGTCGCGGGTGTGAGCGCATCCGCCACGGCAGTCGCCGCCGACGCATCGACCAGGCTCACTTGAATGGCCAGTCCCTGGAGCGTGCCCAGCACGCTGTGGGTGTTGCCGAACAGGTGGCGGCTCGCGACCAGGTGATCGCCTGCGCGCAGCAAGGTCAGGAACACGGCCGAGACCGCGGCCATGCCGGTCGCGAAACACACGGTGCCCAGGCCCTCCTCGAGCGCCGTGAGCTTGGCCTCCAGCGCGGCGGTGGTCGGGGTGCCCTGGCGCGCGTAGTTGAAACGGTTTTTCAGCGTGCCCTGGAACACGCCGATCAGGTCCTCGACGCGCTCGTAGCCGTACTGCACCGACGGGTGCACCGCCATGTGCACGCCGCCCTGCTCGACGCCGAAGCGGCGGTCGGCGTGCAGCAGCCGGGTGGTCGGATCAGCGGCGGGAGCGTCGGACGGCGAGGTCATCGGAGTTGTATCCATGGGTGTCAAAGCAAGGCAGCGCGGCTATGCTTGTTACATGCGCAGCATATTTCACCTTGCCTTCCATGTCCGCGATCTCGACGAGACGCGTCGCTTCTACGGTGGCCTGCTCGGCTGCACCGAAGGCCGCAGCACCGACACTTGGGTCGATTTCGACTTCTTCGGCCACCAGATCTCGCTGCATCTCGGCGAGCCCTTCGCCACCTCGCGCACCGGCCGCGTCGGCGACGTCATGGTGCCGATGCCGCACTTCGGCATCGTGCTCGAGCTGCCCGCGTGGCGCGCGCTGGCCGAGCGCCTGCAGGCGGCCGGCGCAGACTTCGTGCTGAAGCCGCAGGTCCGCTTCGAAGGCCAGCCGGGCGAGCAATGGACGATGTTCTTCTGCGATCCCTTCGGCAACCCGATCGAGGCGAAAGGATTCCGATCGCTGGACACCGTCTACGACGCATGAACTGAACTCTCACCCGCTTCGCCATGGTTATTTCTCTGCGCACCGCCGGGCTTGCTGCCGTACTGGCCGCCCTCTTCCATCCTGCCGCGCACGCGGTGCAGGACTGCGAGCTCAACGGCCAGAGCGTGAATCCGGCGAACGGCAACACTACCGTGGGCAAGACCGGCCTCATGCGCTGCAAGGACCGCGGCAGCGGCGAGCTGATGCGCGAGCAGCAGATCCAGAACGGCGTCTTCATGGGCCTGGTGCGCCACTACGACAAGGGCAGGCTCGTGAAGGAACACAGCCTCAACGCCAACGGCAACATGCAAGGCCGGGCGCGCGAGTTCTCGCCCACCGGCGGCGTGCTGCGCGAGGCGACCTACGAGAACGGACACGAGACGGGACTGACGCGCAGCTTCCACCCCGGGGGCCAGGTGCGGCGCATCGCCTTCTATGCCGAGCCGGGCGAACGCGCCTCGGCCGAATTCACCGAGCGCGGCCAGTTGTCGGCGCTGCGCTGCGGCGACAAGCCGATGCTGGCGCCAGCGGTCGACGACGTGCGGCTGTGCGGCTTCGTGAACGGGCCCTCGCAGGTGGAGCTGTTCGACAGCAAGGGCATCTTGCGTTCGCGCTTGGCCTATGCGGCCGGCAAGCGGGTGCGCAGCGAGGATCTCTACGACAACGGCAAGCCTTCCTTGCAGGACGAGATCAACGGCAACCTGCGCACCGAACGGCGCTGGTCGTCGGAGGGGGTCAAGCGCCGCGAGGTGGTCTTCCTGCTGGTGGAGCGCGGCGCGATCAAGCAGCGAGAGCAGGACTTCTCGGAGAGGGGCACGCTGGTGCGCGACCAGCGCTGGAACGCGGCCGGCGAAGCGCAGAGCGATGAGAGCTATTACCTCAACGGACAACCGCGCAGCAAGGCCCGCTACGGCACGGCCGGCGATGCGCGCCAGCTGGAGATCACCGAATTCCACGACAACGGCCAGCGCGCCGCGCTCGGGCGCTTCCTGCTGGTCGACCGGGTCCGCCGCGTCCCCATCGGCACGCACCAGCGTTTCGACGACAAGGGCACGTTGATGGCCGAATCGGTCTACGACGACAAGGGCCGGGTCACGCGCGAACGGACTTGGGATGCCGACGGCAAACCGGAGCGCGACGACGAGATGTTCGAGGACGGGTCGCGCAAGGCAAATTAGCTTACCCCCAGGCTCCCCCACTTCGTGTGGTCCGCCAAACGCGCCGCGGCACGGAGGCCTTGGCCCTTCAGGCCGTCCAAGCCTGCGCAGGCAGGCTTGGAGCCGCGGCCTTCAGCCCTCACTGGGGGCAACACCAGCGGCCCGGCGAAGCCGGTTCCGCGGTGTTCCCCGAAGGGGCCTGGCTTCGCCCGCCGCGACGGGGCAGCTCGCCCAGCGGGTCGAGCCAGCGCTGCTTGTGAAGCTTCAATCCAGCTTGATGCCCGCCGATTTGATGATGGGACCCCAGCGCTTCGATTCGGCGCGCGACAGCGCCGCGAACTGAGCCGGCGTCCCCGGCATCGGCTCCATCCCGAAATCGCCGAAACGCTTTTGCACCGCCGGCACGCTGAAGGCGCGGTTCAGCTCGGCGTTGAGCTTGGCGATCACCGGCGCCGGCAGGCCGGCCGGGCCGAGGATGCCCTGGAACGCGAACACCTCGGTGTTGGGCACGCCCACTTCGGCAAGCGTCGGCACGTCCGGCAGCAGCTTCGAGCGCGCACTCGAACCGATGGCCAGCACGCGCACCTTGTTGCCCTGCATGATCGGCAGGCCCGAGGCCAGGTCGAGGAACATGCACGGCACCTGGCCACCCATCACTTCGGCCATCGCCGGCGCCGCGCCGCGGTAGGGGATGTGCGTGATGAAGGTGCCGGTGCGGTTCTTGAACATTTCCATCGCCAGGTGGTGCGGCGAGCCGTTGCCGGGCGAGGCGTAGTTGACCTTGCCGGGATTGGCCTTCACGTAGGCGAGGAAGGCCTTGAAGTCCTTGGCCGGGAAGTCCGGGTGCACGACCAGCGCGAGCGGGAACTTGCCGATGGCGCCGATGTAGCTGAAGTCCTTCTCCGGGTTGAAGGGCAGCTTGCCGAACAGATATTCGTTGAAGGCCAGCACCGCGTTGTCGGCCGACATGATCGTGTAGCCGTCGGGCTTGGCCTTGGCCACCAGGTCGGCGCCGATGTTGGTCGCGGCGCCGGGGCGATTGTCGATGACGATCTGCTGGCCCAGCGTCTGCCGCATGGCTTCGGCCAGGGTGCGCGCGATCACGTCGGTGCCGCCCCCCGCGGGGTAGGGCACCACCCACTTGATGAGCTGCTCGGGGTAGTTCTGCGCGCGCGCCCATGGTGCGGCGCTGGCGGCTGCGGCGGCAGCGAGGGTCGTGAGCAGGGTTCTGCGATCCATCGGAAAAGTCTCCTGGGGTTTTGGTGAATTGGCGTGAAAGGTCAGCTCGCGGGCTGGTCGGCCGGCGGCGCGGACAGCGAGGGCATCGGCAGCTCGTCCAGCGCATGCGCCAGCGCGGCCCGGCAGCGCGCCTCGTCGCCCACCTGCTCGAACAGCAGCAGGGCGAGCCGCGCGAGGAACAGCGATTCCCGTTCCGCGCCGGCCTCGCTGATGGCGCGCGCGCATTCGGCATACAGACGGTCGCGCGCTTCGGGAAGCAGTACTGCAGTCATTGGACAACCTCCGCGCCATGCGCTGCGGTGCGATTCGACTTGGGAGCGGCCCGGCGTCTCATGCGGCCGCCTTTTCTGCCGATGCGGATGCGCGCGCCAGCGCCTGCGACAGCGCACCCGGCGGCACGCGGCGCCAGCGCGCGGCCACGTGGCCGTCGGGGCGCAGCAAGTAGACGGCGCCATCCTGCGCTCCGAGCGCCGCGAACACCGCGGCATCGGCGGCGCCCGGCGGCAGCTCGCGCAGCACCGGCTTCAGCGCGCCAGCCTGCGCGGCCGCGAGTTCGGCCTCGAAGGCGGCATCCTTTTTGCGATCGATGTTGAGCACGAGCACGGTGAACGTCGGCCCCAGCCAGTCGGTGAGATGCAGGTCCGCGGCGAGCTGCTGCTCGGGCATCGCGTCGCCCGGCTTCGGCCCGGCTGCGAGTTCATCGCTCGCGCTGGACAGCGCCGAGGCCTCGTAATGCACCGCCTGCGTCTGCCGCGGATTGATCAGGTTCGCGATCTCGCGGTGCGCGCCCGAGAGCGAGAGCGCGGCTTCGCGCAGCAGGTCGAAGCCGCGCGAAGGCGGCGACATGAATTCGGTGCTGCGCATCGCGCTTTCGGCATTGATGTGGAAGGCTGCGATGCGCTCCTGCGAGTAGCTGTCGAGCAGCGATGCATCGGACAGGCCGCGCGCCACCAGCGCCAGCTTCCACGCGAGGTTGTCGGCATCGTCGAAGCCCGAATTCAGGCCGCGCACGCCGAAGATCGGCATCGCGTGCGCAGCATTGCCGGCGAAGAGCACGCGGCCGTGGCGGTAGCTCGCGAGCGTCATCGCGCCGGCGCGGTAGACCGAGGTCCAGACCGTCTTCCAGGGCAGGTGGCCCTCGCCGATGGCTTCGAGGTGGCGCTGCACGAACTCCTGCACCGCGGCGGGCTGCAGCGCTTCCTCGGTGCTCTGGCCGGCGCGCAACTGGTAGTCGATGCGCCAGATGTCGTCCGGCTGGCGGTGCATCAGCACGGTCGAGCCCGGGTTCCAGGGCGGATCGAACCAGGCGCGGCGCTCCGTCGGGTGCGTACTGTGCAGCTCGATGTCGATGATCACGTAGCGGCCTTCGTAGGCCGTGCCCTCGAGATTGAGGCCGAGCGACTTGCGCACGAAGCTCTGGCCACCGTCGCAGGCGGCCAGCCACTGGCCCTGCAGCACGTAGCTGCCGAGTGCATTGCGCGCCTCCAGCCGCAGGCCGTCCGCATCCTGCGTGCAACCGGCGAGCTCGGTGCCCCAGCGGATGTCGATCGATCCGGGCGTCGCCTCGTTGCGGCGATGGATCGCGTCCAGCAGGTACTGCTCGATGTAGTACTGCTCGAGATTGATCATCGGCGGCAGCTTCTGGCGCTCGTCGTGCGGCATCTCGAAGCGGAACACCTCCTCGGTCTTGTAGAAGCTGCGCCCGCCGGTCCAGGGCAGGCCCTTGGCCAGGAAAGCCGGCAGCGCGCCGAGGCGCTCGACGATCTCCAGGCTGCGGCGCGAGACGCAGGCCGCGCGGCTGCCGACGCAGACCGTGTCGTCGGCTTCCAGGATCACGCTCCTGACGCCATGGTTGGCCAGGCCCAGCGCGAGCGACATGCCGACCGGGCCGCCGCCGGCGATCACGACCGGGTGGCGGCCCGGCTCGATACCGTCTTCGAGCGCTGGCAAGACAGGTTCGAAGCGCGTGTAGCGGAAGGCGCCGACCGAGGGCGGCAGTTCGCCGGCCACCGGCGGCTGCGGGCCAGTGGAGGCATCGCCGGTGCGCGCGGTGGGGGCAGCAGGCTTGGGGGCGACAGCGGTGTTCATGCGAAGGGATTGTCCCGATGACGCACCGACACCGCTGTCGTAACTTCGTACGAAGTGTTAACCCTGAGATCTCCATGAGACGCTGGCCTCTTCGCGCCGCCGAGCACGCACTGGCGGCCCCCGTGGTCAGCGGCGTGCTCGCCGGCGTCGGCACGCCGCACCTGGCGGCCAGCTACCTCGGCGCGATGCACCGCGTGCTGCCGGTGACCTTCTGCACCGTATTCGCGGTGAGCGCCAGCGGCCGCATCGAAACGGTGTCGGCCGCGAGCACCTACGGCAACACGGCAGAGCGCACCTCGGAGCGCTACGTGGCGCAGCGCTTCGACCTGCTCGACCCCAACATGGTCTGGCTGGCGAAGCGCAAGCTGCCCAAGCGAGCGCAGCTGTGGCTCGGCCACCAGCGCGCCGAAGAGGTGGCCGACCCGGCCTACCGTGCGGCCTGCTACGGCGACGTCGGCATCCGTGAGCGCGCCTCGATCCTGCTCTTGCTGCCGACCGGCCAGCGCACGGCCGTGAGCTTCTACCGCAGCCTGGCGCAGCCCGACTTCGGCGACGCGGACTTCGCGCTGCTCGAAACGCATGCCACGCTGCTGGCCGATGCCACGCTCGCGCACGGCCGCAGCGCCATGGCGGCGCGCGAAGCCGTCGAGCCCACGCTGGCGACGCGCCTGCTTGCCCTGAGCCTGCGCGAACGCGAGGTGATCGGGCACCTGATGGCCGGCAAGACCGCCAAGCAAACCGCGCGCGAGCTCGGCATCGAGCTCACGACGGTGCGGACCCACCAATACCGCGCGTTCCGGCGGCTGGGGATCGGAACCCTGAAGGCCTTGCTGCGCGGTGTTTCGCCGGTCGTGTCGCCGTAAGCGCAAATTTGCGACACATCCCGAACTCGTGTCGCCGCCGAGCACACGAGATCGCTGCTATGTCGCAAAAATGAAAATTGCGACGCGTATGGATCGACCTGTCCCGTCAGCGCCAGGCTGCCTCACGCTCCCTGAAGGATCTGGCCGGCGCGGGTGTGCTGGTGGAAGTCCAGGCGGGCAAGGAAAAACTCTTTGCGCATCCCAAGCTCATTCAGCTTCTGAAGCGAGATGGAAACGAATTCGCGCGCTATGGCTGACCGGTGCTGCCCGGCGCAACTACTTCCTGATCGATCGCCCCAAAGATCGACTGCCCGTCCTTGCTCTTCATCTCGATCCGGATCGTATCGCCGTACCTCATGAACTCGGTCGCCGGCTGGCCGTCCTGGATGGTCTCGATGCAGCGCTTTTCGGCGATGCAGCTGTAGCCCTTGGGCCACTCGGTGCGGCCGTTCTTCTCGACGCCCTTGTTGCTCACCGTGCCGCTGCCGACGATGCTGCCGGCGCGCACGTTGCGGGTCTTGGCGATATGCGCGATCAGCTGGCCGAAGTGGAAGGTCATCTCCTCGCCCGCATCGCACATGCCGACCTTGCGGCCGTTCCAGCTGCTCTGCAGCGTGAGATGCACGCGGCCGCCCTGCCAGGCCTCGCCCAGTTCGTCGAGCGTCACGGCGACCGGGCTGAACGCGGTCGCGGGCTTGCTCTGGAAGAAGCCGAAGCCCTTGGCCAGCTCGGCCGGGATCAGGTTGCGCAGGCTCACGTCGTTGGCGAGCATCACGAGGCGGATGCCGTCGAGCGCCTGCGCCGGCGTTGCGCCCATCTTCACGTCGCCGGTGACGACGGCGATCTCGGCCTCGAAGTCGATGCCGAAAGCCTCGCTCGCGACCACGATGCGGTCGCAGGGGCCGATGAAGTCATCGCTGCCGCCCTGGTACATCAGCGGGTCGGTGTAGAAGCTGTCGGGCACCTCGGCATTGCGCGCCTTGCGCACCAGCTCCACGTGGTTGAGGTAGGCCGAGCCGTCGGCCCACTGGTAAGCGCGCGGCAGCGGCGCCATGCATTGGGTGGGATCGAAGGGAAAGGCATGGCGCGCGCGGCCCGCGTTGAGCGCATCCGACAGGTCCTGCAACTGCGGGCTCATGAAGCCCCAGTCGTCGAGCGCCTGCTGCAGGCGGCTGGCGATGCCGGTGGCGTAGTGGGCGCTGGCCAGGTCGCGCGAAACGACGACCAGTTGGCCGTCGCGCGAGCCGTCTTTGAGGGTGGCGAGTTTCATGGGTGGCGGCGGATGCCGGCAGGGCATCGCTACTAAACTGATTGAACGGGCGGCAGTGTACCGAGCAGAACCTCGAGACCGGCGTTCGATCCACTCTTGATGCCCCAGAACGCCCTCCCCGTCCTGCCCCCGGTTCCGCGCCCGCCTTGGCGCGGACTGGCGCTGCTGGCCGCGGCGGTGCTGCTCGCACACCTGGCGCTGCTGGGCCTGGCGCCGCTGGCCGTGGGGCCGCATCCTTCGCCGCTGGCCGGCAAATTCACGACGCGCACCATCGTCATTGCGCCGCCGGCCGAGGAGCCAGCGCCGCCTCCACCCGCGGCCGCCGCCAAGCCGCCGCCGCCCAAACCCGCGCGCCCGCCGCCAGTCGCCCGCCCGCAAGCGCCCGCCCCTGCGCCCGAGATTTCGGCGCCGGCCGAGCCGCCCGGCCCGGATGTGACGGCCCAGGCGCCGGTCGAGGCCGGCGTTCCCGCAGAGCCAACGCCGGAAGCAGCGGCCGCGGCGCCCACCGAGGGCGCATCGGCCGCGGCCGGCGGCAGCAGCGCCGCGGGCCAGGCCGAAGCCCCGCCGCAGCGCATCCCGGGTTCGGTGCGGCTCGCCTTCGCGGCCACCGGGCAGATGGGCACGGCGCCGATGCAGGGCGTGTTCGGCAACCTGACCTGGCTGCAGGACGGCCGGCAGTACGACGCGCAGCTGTCGCTCAACTTCCTCTTCCGGACCATCCGCAGCCAGCACAGCAATGGCGTGATCGGTGCCGACGGCATCGAACCGACCCGCTTCTCGGACAAGCGCAGGAACGAGGTCGCCTCGCACTTCGTGCGCGAGCAGGGCACGGTGGTGTTCAGCAACAACGCACCGAGCGTGCCGCTGATGCCGGGCGCGCAGGACCGGCTGAGCGTGATCCTGCAGCTCGGCGCGCTGATGGCCGGCGATCCCGGGCGCTATCCACCCGGTGCGGCTTTCGCGATCCAGACGGTGGGCCCGCGCGATGCCGACATCTGGATCTTCAAGGTCGAAGAGGACGAAAAACTGAGCCTGCAAGCCGGCGAATTCACCGCGCGCAAGCTCACGCGCAATCCGCGCCAGCCCTTCGACGACAAGGTCGAGCTCTGGCTGGCGCCCGAGCTGGGCTATCTGCCGGTGCGCATCAGGCAGACCCAGAGCAACGGCGATTTCGCCGATCTGCAGCTGCGCAGCGTCGAGCCGATGCGCCCCTGAGGCCGAATAAATCACAAAAGAACACAGCCTGTTCCTACAAAACAACAGCCCTTCTTGAAACTGGCGCGTTGATTGCTATCTAACCAACATGAATGCCATCGACATCCTCACTGGACCCGCCATGCAAATGCTTTACGACTCCGACTCCTTCGTCGTCGTGCACGTGCAGCCGACCGAAGGCGACACGCCCGTGGCGCCCGACATTCCGGTGCTCGCGCGTCACGGCTTCGAGATCGTGGACAAGCGCTCCGGCAAGGAGGTCTATCTCGACGGTTCCTGGGCCGAACTGTTCCAGCAGCAGATTGCTGCCTGGCAGCTCAACACACCGACGCAGGAAGAAGTCGAAGACACGCTCGAGGGCTACGCCGAACTGGCGCACACGCCCGTCCTCGTCCACTAAGCGCGACGATTGCCGTACAACCAACCGTACATCGGCCCCACGATCAACAGCACGGCGACCAGCCGGCAGACCTGAAACGCCGTCACCACCGGCACCCCCAGCTGCAACACTTTCGCGGTGATCGCCATCTCGGCGATACCGCCGGGCGAAGTGCCCAGAATCATGGTGGCCGGATGCAGGCCGGTGACCCAGGCCAGGAGCCACGCGAAAGCGCCGCAGAGCGCGATCATCCCCAGCGTACCGAGCGCCACCGTCGCCAGCCAGCGCGGCGCCGTGTGCAGGAACTCGCGGCTGAAGCGCACGCCCAAGCTCACCGCGATCACCAGTTGGGCCGCGTTCGACAGCCACACCGGCACCGCCGACAGTTGCTGGCCGGCCATGGTGAATCCCATCGACACCACCAGCGGTCCCATGAACCACGGATTGGTGCGCCCAGCGATCCGCATCACCAAGCCGCCCACGCCGGTCGCCAGCGCAAGCAGCGCGAGGCCGCCCCAGCGCACTTCGCGCACGCCGGCCACGTTGATCTCGAGCTCATGCAGCCCGCTCCATTGCATTGCGAACGGAATCGCGACCGTGACCAGCACCAGCCTCAGGCTGTGCGCGGCGGCGACCAGATCGGTGCGCGCGCCGACGCGCTCGGCCAGAAGCGTCATCTCGGACGCGCCGCCGATCGCGCCTGCGAAGTAAGTCGTGGCTCTCATGGATCGCGCAGGCACATGCGGCATCCGGCCCACATGCAAGCGCTGCAAACAGCCACCGAAGGCCCAGCCCAGTGCCAGCGCCCAGACGATGGCGAGCACGATGGCCCACCACACGCCCGCCACCAGCGCAACCACCTGCGGCGTGAAGTAGAGGCCCAGCGCGACCCCGATCACCCACTGCCCGGCATTGCGCAAGGGCGTGTGGCTGGCGGTCGGCGCTCCCGCGATCGAGGCCAGCGACACGGCCAGCAGCGGCCCGATCATCCAGGGCAACGGCGTGTGCAGGGCGAGACAGAGCCCGGCCGCCACGAGTGCAAGCAAGAGCGTGGCGAGGACGCGAACCGGAAAGCGGAGGGACACGGACAGGAAGAAGGGGAATTGGACGGCGGCGCGCCGCGGCCGCCGTCGCATAGTATGGCTCGATGCTGTTTCGACGCTTTTGCACGCTGTCCTTGCTCATGGCGGTGGTCCTCACCGGTTGCTCTGCCTTCGCGCCACGCGCGGATGAACCGATCGCCCGACGCGCGATGGCCCTGCTGCCGGCCGACGCGCTGCTGCTCGGCGAGCAGCACGATGCCGCCGAGCACCAGGTGATCGAGCGCGAGACGGTCGAGACACTGGCCGCACGCGGCCGCCTGGCCGCGCTGGCGCTCGAGATGGCGGACGAAGGCGCGACCACGGCCGGCCTCGCGCGCGACGCGACCGATGCGCAGGTACAGGCCGCGCTCAAATGGAACGAGAAGGCCTGGCCCTGGAGCGCCTATGGCCCGGCCGTGATGGCCGCCGTGCGCGCGGGCGTGCCGGTGATCGGCGCCAACCTGCCGCGCGAGCGCATGAAAGACGCGATGGCCGATGTCTCGCTCGACGCACAGCTCGGCAAGGAGGCGCACAAGGCGCAGCAGGAGGCGGTGCGCAACGGCCACTGCAAGCTCTTGCCCGAGTCGCAGATCGGGCCGATGACGCGCATCCAGATCGCACGCGACCGCGCCATGGCGCAGGCGATCGTCAAGGCACGGGTGCCGGGCAAGACCGTGCTGCTGCTGAGCGGCGCCGGCCACACTGCCAAGGCGGTGGGCGTGCCGCAACATCTGCCGAGCGACCTGGCGGTGAAAACGGTGCAGCTGCAGGCCGGCGTGCCGATGTCCCCGCGCGAACCAGGCGCCTTCGATGCCGTGTGGCACACGCCGGCGCTGCCGGAGAAGGACTACTGCGCCGGCGTCAGGCCGGCGGGCCGCCCCCAAGGCTGACGCTGCCCCCTCGGGGGCAGCGAGGACACGCAGTGCCGAGCGAGGGGGCTCGGTTCCTCAAGCGTTCTTCTTGATCGAATCCGCCAAGGTATTGACCAGCGTGTCGATGTGCGACTTCTCGACGACGAAGGGCGGTGCGATCACGATCACGTCGCCCGCCGGCCGCACCAGCGAGCCCTTGTGATAGCAGTCCAGGAAGATGTCGTAGGCCCGCTTGCCCGGCGAACCCGCGATCGGCGCGAACTCCACCGCAGCGGCCAGGCCCAGGCCGCGGATGCCGATCACGTTCGGCAGCCCCTTGAAGGCGCTGTGGAAGGCATCGCCCAGCACCTTGCCCATCTCGCCGGCGCGCGGGAACAGCTGCTCCTTCTGCAGCAGCTCGAGCGTCGCGATGGCCGCCGCGCAAGCCACCGGGTGGCCCGAGTAGGTGTAGCCGTGGAAGAACTCCACCACGTGCTCGGGGGCCGAGGTGTTCATCATCTCGTCGTACAGCTTGTCGCGGCAGATCACGCCGCCCAGCGGGATCACGCCGTTGGTCACGCACTTGGCGAAGTTCAGCATGTCGGGCACCACGCCGTAGTAGTCCGACGCGAAGTTGGTGCCCATGCGGCCGAAGCCGGTGATGACCTCGTCGAAGATCAGCAGGATGCCGTGCTTGTCGCAGATCCCGCGCAGCTTCTGCAGGTAGCCCTTGGGCGGCAGGTACCAGCCGGCCGAACCGGCCACCGGCTCGACGATGATCGCGGCCACGTTGCTCGGGTCGTGCAGCGGCAGGATGCGCTGCTCCAGATCGGCCAGCGGATCGTCGGCCCACACCGGTTCCTGGTTGTGGATGTAGGCATGGTTCACCGGATCGTGGATGAAGCGCATGTGGTCCACGCGCGGCAAAAAGGCCGAGCCGAACACCTTGCGGTTGCCCGGAATGCCGCCCACCGACATGCCGCCGAAGCCGACGCCGTGGTAGCCCTTCTCGCGGCCGATGAAGAGGTTGCGGTGCCCTTCCCCGCGCGCGCGGTGGTAGGCCAGCGCCACCTTCATCGAGGTGTCGGCGGCTTCGCTGCCGGAGTTGCAGAACAGCACCTTGTTGAGGTCGCCGGGCGCCATCGCGGCGATCATCTCGGCGGCCTTGAAAGCCTTGTCGTTGCTGACCTGGAAGGCGGTGGCGTAGTCGAGCGTGTCGAGCTGCTTCTTGATCGCCTCGTTGATGGGCTTGCGGTTGTGCCCCGCGCCCACGCACCAGAGCGAGGAGATGCCGTCGATCACCTTCCTGCCGTCATGCGTGGTGAACTCCATCCCATCGGCGGCCACGAAGACGCGCGGATCTTTCTTGAAATGGCGGTTCGGGGTGAAGGGCAACCACTGGTTGTCCATGCTGAAGTCGTTGTAGGCCATGAATCACTCCTGCCTGAAGGCATCGGGATGGGCATTTTGGCACTCCCCTGCGAACGCTGCAGCGCCGGCACAGTCCGTTCAGGCCGAGCTTGTCGAAGCCCGCCCTGCGACAATCACCGGTTCTATGACCCCCGCGTACATCCTCACCCTTTCCTGCCCCGACCGCACCGGCATCGTCCATGCCGTTTCCGGCTTCTTGCTCGAGCGCGGCGGCAACATCGAAGAAGCGGCGCAGTACAACGACCACGGCACGGGCCTGTTCTTCATGCGCGTGCGCTTTGCCTGCGACCAGAGCGAAGCCGCCTTGCGCGAGCAGCTCGCCGGCCTGGCCCAAAGCTTCGGCATGCGCTGGAAGCTGCACGTCGCCGCCGAGCCGATGAAGACCGTGATCCTGGTCAGCAAGGAAGGCCACTGCCTCAACGACCTGCTGTTCCGCTGGAAGAGCGGCCTGCTCGCGATCGACGTGCGCGCCATCATCTCGAACCACCGCGACTTCTACCAGCTCGCCGCCAGCTACAACGTGCCCTTCCACCACATCCCGGTGACGGCCGCGACCAAGGCCCAGGGCGAGGCGAAGCAGCTGGAGATCATCGAAGCCGAAGGCGCCGAGCTGGTGGTGCTGGCGCGCTACATGCAGATCCTCAGCAATGACCTGTGCACGCAGCTCGCCGGCCGCGCGATCAACATTCACCACTCCTTCCTGCCCAGCTTCAAGGGTGCCAAGCCCTACTACCAGGCCCACGACCGCGGCGTGAAGCTGATCGGCGCCACGGCCCACTACGTGACGGCCGACCTCGACGAGGGCCCGATCATCGAGCAGGACGTGGAACGCGCCGACCACACCGACACGGTGGAAGACCTAACGGCCCGAGGCCGCGACACCGAGAGCCAGGTGCTGGCGCGCGCGGTGAAGTGGCACAGCGAGCATCGCGTGCTGCTCAATGGACACCGCACGGTGGTGTTCAGGTAGGGCGATTTCATGAACGCGCTCGCCCAAGCCTCCGAACGCCAGTCGCAGGTGGTGCGCGCGCTGCAGCCTCATCTGCCGGCGCACGGGCTGATCTGGAACGCCGAGGACACCACGCCCTACGAGTGCGACGGCCTTACCGCCTACCGCCAGCGCCCGCTGGCCGTGGCGCTGCCCGAGACCGAGGCGCAGGTTGCGGCCGTGCTCAAGACCTGCCACGCGCTCGGCGTGCCGGTCGTGGCGCGCGGCGCCGGCACCGGGCTCTCGGGCGGCGCGATGCCCAACGCCGTGGGCGTCACGCTCTCGCTCGCCAAGTTCAACAGCATCCTGAAGATCGACCCGGTCAGCCGCACCGCGGTGGTTCAGTGCGGCGTGCGCAACCTCGCGATCAGCGAAGCCGCCGCGCCTTTCAACCTCTACTACGCGCCCGACCCTTCGAGCCAGATTGCCTGCACCATCGGCGGCAACGTGGCCGAGAACTCGGGCGGCGTCCACTGCCTCAAGTACGGCCTCACGCTGCACAACGTGCTGCGCGTGCGCGGCTTCACCGCCGAAGGCGAAGCGATCGAGTTCGGCAGCGAGGCGCTCGACTGCGCGGGGCTGGACCTGCTCGCGCTCGTGGTCGGCAGCGAAGGCATGCTGGCCGTGACCACCGAGGTCACCGTCAAGCTGGTGCCCAAGCCGCGGCTCGCGCGGTGCATCATGGCCAGCTTCGACGACGTGCGCAAAGCCGGCGATGCAGTGGCGGCCGTGATCGCGGCCGGCATCATCCCGGCCGGTCTCGAGATGATGGACAAGCCGATGACGGCCGCAGTCGAGGACTTCGTGCGCGCCGGCTACGACCTCGAAGCCGAAGCAATCCTGCTCTGCGAATCCGACGGCACGCCCGAGGAGGTCGAAGAAGAGATCGGCCGCATGAGCGCCGTGCTGCGCGATTGCGGCGCCACCGCGCTCTCGGTGAGCCGCGACGAGGACGAACGCCTGAAGTTCTGGAGCGGCCGCAAGAACGCCTTTCCCGCTTCGGGCCGCATCAGCCCCGACTACATGTGCCTCGACTCGACCATCCCGCGCAAGCGCCTGGCCGACATCCTGCTCGCCATCCAGCAGATGGAGAAGAAGTACAACCTGCGCTGCTGCAACGTGTTCCATGCCGGCGACGGCAACCTGCATCCGCTGGTGCTCTTCGATGCCAACGACCCCGACGAGCTGCACCGCTGCGAGCTCTTCGGCGCCGACATCCTGGAGACCAGCGTCGCGATGGGCGGCACGGTGTCGGGCGAGCACGGCGTGGGCGTCGAGAAGCTCAACAGCATGTGCGTACAGTTCACGGCCGAGGAGAACGAGCAGATGTTCGGCGTCAAGCGCGCTTTCGATCCGGCAGGTCTGCTGAACCCCGGCAAGGCCATCCCCACGCTGCAGCGCTGCGCCGAGTACGGCCGCGAAGTGGTGCGCGGCGGGCGCCTGGCGCATCCGGACCTCCCCCGTTTCTGAAAGAGCAGGCACGATGAACGGCTTGCGCGGCCTGGCCTGGCTGCTGGTGTTCCAGTCGATCGGCGAAGTACTCGCTCGCGGGTTGTCGCTGCCGCTCCCCGGCCCGGTACTCGGCTTGATGCTGCTGCTGGGCGCGCTGTACCTCCCCGCAGTGCGCGAGCCGGTCGCCGAATGTGCGAACTTCATGCTCGCGCACCTGTCGCTGCTGTTCATCCCGGTCGGCGTGGGCGTGATGACGCATCTCGCGCTCTTGAGCCAGTACGGCGGACGCATGCTGCTCGTCGTCGTGCTGTCGACCTGGATCGGGCTGGCGGTGACCGTGCTGGTGCTCTACGGATTCAATCACAAGAAGAACAAGACCTGAGCCGTGCCGCGCTTCGTCGAACTCTGGATCTATCTCTCGGCCACGCCGCTCTTCGGCCTCACGGCGACGCTGGTGGTGTACCTGCTCGCGAACGCGGCCTACGCGAAGCTGGACAGCGCGCCCTGGGCCAACCCGGTGCTGTGGTCGGTGATCGCGCTGGCGGGCGGCCTGCTGGCCACGGGCGTGGACTACCCGACCTATTTCGCCGGCGCGCAGTTCATCCACTTCCTGCTCGGTCCGGCCGTCGTTGCGTTGGCCTGGCCTTTGTGGCAGCGGCGCGCCGAATTGCGCGCGCGCTTCGGCCGGCTCCTGCTCGCCGCGCTGGCAGGCGGCGCGGCGGCGGGCGGATCGGCTGTGGCACTGGGCTGGGCGGTGGACTTGCCGCACGACGTGGTGCTCTCGCTCGCGCCCAAATCGGTCACGGCGCCGGTGGCCATGGGCATCTCGGAAAAGATCGGCGGCATTCCGGCGCTGTCTGCGGTGTTCGCGGTCCTCACCGGCATGATCGGCGCGCTGTCGGGCAAGTACCTCTTCGATGCGCTACGCATCGGCACCGATGCCCCGGGTTATGCCGCCCGCGGCTTCGCGCTCGGCACCACGGCCCATGGCATCGGCGCGGCCCGCGCGCTGCATGTGGATGCCGATGCCGGCGCCTATGCCGGCCTGGCGCTGGGCATGCAGGTGGTGCTGGCCGCGCTCCTGATGCCGCTGGTGTTCCGGATGCTCTAAAAAAGAAAAACGCCCGTCGCGGCGGGCGTTGTTCTCAGCTGCCTAGCTGCCTAGCGTCGATTCGGATTGTTCGGCCGGTTGTCGTAGCGATTGGGCACGCCGTCGTTGTCGCGGTCGCGGTCGTAGCGATTGGGCACGCCGTCGTTGTCGCGGTCGCGGTCATAGCGATTGGGCACGCCGTCGCGGTCGCGGTCCCAGCGGCCGCGGTTGTACTGCCAGCGCCCGTCGCGTTCACGCCATTCAGGCGCGCGGTAGGCATAGCCGGGGCGTGCACGAACCCAACCCCCGCGTACCCAGACGTGGCGTCCGCCGCGCCACTCGTAGTGGCCCGGTGCCCACACGTAGCCGCGGCGCGGCGGCGGGACGCGTTCGACGCGCGGTGGTGGCGGCGGCGTCTGGATGATGATCGCGGGCTGGGCCTGCGCGGTGGTCGGTATCGTCACGGCGGCCCCCAACGAAAGAAGGGACGCGGCGCCTACAGCCAAGGTGACAGCAAGTTTTTTCATGGGGGGTGCTCCTCATGAGTTGTTGGAGCCTTCATCGTCCCTGGCGCGCGTGAAGGGCCTGTAAGCACTACGCCACAAATTGTGTAAAGGTGTTTCGCCTATTCCTGCAGCTCTCGCAGATCGATGGCATCCGCCATTGCGGCATAGCCCGCGTTGCCCGGATGCAAGTGATCACCCCCGTCGTAGAGCGGATGGAGCGCCGCCGGATCGGCCGGGTTGCGCAAGGCTTGGTCGAAGTCCACCACCGCATCGACATCCTGCCGGCCACGGATCCAGCGGTTCACGGCCTGGCGGCGCGCTTCCTTTTCCTCGGTCCAGGACACCGCGCCCTTGAAGGGCGTGATCGTGCCCAGCAGCAACTTCACCCCCTTGGCATGGGCCTCCTCGATCAGTTGCTGCAGGCCGGCCGTGATCTGCTCCGCGCTGGGCGGCTGGAACACCGGCGCGAAGCCCTGGATCGCGATCGGCAGGTTGAAGTTGATGTCGTTGATCCCGATCAGGACCACCGCATGCGTGACACCGCTTTGCGCCAGCACGTCGCGCCGGAAACGCTCGATGCCGCTCGGGCCGACGCCGTCGGTGAGCAGTCGGTTGCCGGCGATGCCTGCATTGATCACCGCCACGGACCCGGCGCTGCCTGGCCGTTCGCGCACGCGTGTCTCGAGCCGGTCCGGATAGCGCGAGGGCGGCGCCTGTCCCTCGCCGGCGCCCAGGCCCTGCGTGATGGAGTCGCCGAAAGCGACCACCACACGCGGCGCGGCCGGGCTGGCAACGTCGAGGCCGGTCACGATGTGGTTCCATGAAGACAGCTCGGCGTTGCGCCATTGCGGCTGCATGAGCGCAGGCCCCGGCATCATCGATGTGCTGCCGAGCTGATGCACGGTCGCAAAGGGCGTGCGCGCCTCGACCTGAAGGCTCACCGCTACGGCCTGGCCGGGCTCGACACCGAGCCGTGCGCCATCGCTCCAACGCTCTTCACCGGGTGCGATCGTCGCGCTTGCCAAGCCGCCGAAACGCAAGTCTTGCAGCGTGGCGGGCGACACCGCATCGGGCCCGGTGCTGCGCGCCACGCTGGCGCCGACGATTCGCAAGGGCTTCTTGCCGAACAGGTTGGAAAAACGAACACGCACGCGCTCGCCGCCCAGCGTGGGCAACACGCGCAGGCGCAGCGTCTGGCCGTCGAAGACAGGGGGCGGCGCACCCGGCGAAGTCTGGATGCCGGGCAGCACGGGCACCTTCAGGTAGTCCTGCGGCGCAGCGGCCCAGCTGGCGACCCAGCGAATGTCGGGCGCTGCCCGCGGCTGGGCCGGCAGCGCGACGGGCAGAAGGCTCAGCAGCAGCCCGGTGCAGGCGACGAATCGTGAAACCAGCTTCATGCGGCGCAAAGCGCCTCAGTTTAAGGAGCCTGCGCGACCCGCGTACGACCCAGGGACTTGCGCCTCACCAGGTATCGACGTAGGGCGCGGCCGTTCCCTGTGCAGCAGCGGACGATGCCAGCCCCCGCACCAGCCACGCGCGCGTATCGGCCGGGTCGATCACCGCGTCGATCTCCAGCGTCCGCGCCATGTGGATCGCCTCTCCGTTCGCATACTGCTGGGCCACCAGCTTCTTGAACAAGGCATCGCGTTCCTCGCCTTCGGCCGCGGCCTCTAGCTCCTTGCGGAAGCCGAGTCGCACCGCGCCTTCGAGTCCCATGGCGCCGAACTCCCCCGTGGGCCAGGCGACGGTGAAGACCGGCGCGTCGAAGCCGCCGGCCGTCATCGCTTGCGCGCCGAGGCCATAGCCTTTGCGCAGCACCACGGCGAAGTACGGCACGCGCAGGTGAGAGGCCACGACGAACATGCGGCACACGTGGCGCACCTGCGCCTGCGCTTCGATCTCGGGACCGACCATGAAGCCCGGCGTGTCGCACAGCGCGACCAGCGGCAGGCCATGCGCATTGCACAGCTGCATGAAGCGCGCGGCCTTGTCGGCAGCTTCGACGTCGATCGCGCCGCCCAGATGGTGCGGGTTGTTCGCGAGCAGGCCCACCGGCTTGCCCTCGATGCGCGCCAGCGCCGTGACGATGCCGGCGCCGAAGCCGGCGCGCAGCTCCAGCAGCGAGCCGGTGTCGGCCACGCCGCGCATCGCGGCGCGCACGTCGTACACGCGCAGCCGGTTCTCCGGCACCGCGTGGCGCAGCACGCGCGGATCGGCGCATTGCCAGTCGCTCGTGGCGCCCTGGAAGTAGGAGAGATATTGCTTCGCCGCGGCCACCGCATGCGCTTCGTCCTTCACCAGGATGTCGATCACGCCGTTGCGCGACTGCACGCCGCTCGGGCCGATCTGCTCCGGCGCAAAGGTGCCGAGGCCACCGCCTTCGATCATCGCGGGCCCGCTCATGCCGATGTTGCTGGCCTCGGTGGCGATGATCACGTCGGCGCAGCCGACCAGCGCCGCGTTGCCCGCGAAGCAGCGGCCATGCACGATGCCCACCACCGGCACCTTGCCCGACAGCGCCGCGAACCGGCTGAAGGTGTGGTTGTTGAGGCCGGCGACGATGGGCATGTCGGTATCGCCCGGCCGCCCGCCGCCGCCTTCGGCGAACAGCACCACCGGCAACTTCAGCTGGTGCGCGATGCCCAGCATGCGGTCGGTCTTGTGGTGGTTGCGCACGCCCTGCGTGCCGGCCAGCACCGTGTAGTCGTAAGCCAGCACCACGCAGCGCGACTTCTCGGGGCCGAACTGCTTTGCGTTGATGCTGCCGATGCCGGTCACCATGCCGTCGGCCGGGGTGTTGGCGATCAGGTCTTCGAGCGAGCGGCGGCGCGTCTGCGCGGCGATGGCCAGCGCGCCGTACTCGGTGAAGTTGCCGGGGTCCTCGGCCAGCTCGCACAGGTCCGCGATATTGGCGCGCGCGGTGCGGCCGCCTTGCGCATGGCGCTTTGCGACCGCGGCGGCGCGGTTGGCGTCGAGCGTCGGCGCATGGCGGTCGATCACCTTTTGCAGATCGGGCCGGATCGCGGCCAGATCGTGCTCGGCGCGCGCCTCGGCTTCCACGGCCTGCGCATCCACCGCTTCGAGCCGAACCAGCGACTGGCCCTCGACCAGGTAGTCGCCGGGCGCGGCCAGCAGCGCAAGCACGCGGCCGGCCGCAGGCGCGTGCAGCAGGTGCTCCATCTTCATGGCCTCCAGCACGCCGAGCTGTGCGCCGGCCGGCAGCACATCGCCGACCTCGACCTCGAACTGCACCAGCCGCGCAGGCATGGGCGCCTTGATCACGAGGCCGTTCTCTTCATCCAGCTGCGGCGCGGCGGCGGCGTTCGTGCCGCCGACGGGCCGTGTCGATTTCGCCGCCTTCGCGTCGATATGCGCGGCCGCGGCGAGCAGATCGGCCAGGTGTTCCTCCACGAAGCGCGTGTGCACCTTCTGCGTCGCGAACTCGGGCCGCCCGGCGATCGCGCGCAGCAGCGCCAGGTTGGTCGCGATGCCGTCGATGCGGAATTCCTCGAGCGCACGCAGGGATCGCCGCAGCGCATCGTCGAAACGCGGCGATGACGAATGCACGATCAGCTTGGCGAGCAGCGTGTCGTAGTGGGGCGAAGGCGCGAGGCCGGCGTAGCCGTGCGTGTCGACGCGCACGCCGGGTCCTGCGGGCAGCTCGAAGCGCGCGAGCGTGCCGCCCGAAGGCCGCGCATGGCCATGTGCATCGAGCGCCTCCGCATTGATGCGCCACTGAACCGCGAAGCCTCGCTGCAGCACCGTCCGCTCGGCATCGATGCCGAGCTGAGCCAGCGCTTGCCCGGACGCGACCGCGAGCTGCAACTGGACCAGGTCGAGCCCGGTGACGGCCTCGGTCACCGTGTGCTCGACCTGCAGCCGCGGATTGGCCTCGATGAAGACGAAGGGCAGCTGGGTCGAGCGCTCGGCGACCAGGAATTCGAAGGTGCCCAGCCCCTCGTAGCCCACAGCCTGCGCCATGCGCAGCGCCGCCTGCGTGATGCGCTCGCGCAGCGCCGCCGAAAGCGAAGGGCTCGGCGCGATCTCGACCAGCTTCTGGAAGCGCCGCTGCAGGGTGCACTCGCGTTCGCCCAGGCTGGCGACCGCTTTTCCATCGCCCAGCACCTGCACCTCGATATGGCGCGCATTGCGCATCAGCCGCTCGACATAGACGCCCTCGACACCGAAGGCTGCCTTGGCCTCGGACATGCAGCGTGCATGCGCGCCGGGCAGATCCGCCGCGTCCAGCACGGCGCGCATGCCACGGCCGCCACCGCCGCCGATGGCCTTCACCATGACGCCGGGTCCGGCCTCATTCCTGTTTTCGCCGGCGCCTTCCTCGGCCTGCTGCGCGGCAAAGAAGGCCTGCGCCTCGGACAGCGTCGCTGCGCCGGCGCTGCCCGGCATCACCGGCACGCCGCACTGCTGCGCCAACGCGCGCGCACGCGCCTTGTCGCCGAAGAGCGCAAGCTGTTCGGGCGTCGGGCCGATGAAGCGCAGCCCGGCATCCGCACAGGCCTGCGCGAAGTCCGCGCGCTCGCTGAGAAAGCCGTAGCCGGGATGCACCGCATCGCAGCCCTGCACGCGTGCGATTGCGATCAGCGCAGCGATGTCGAGATAGGCCGAGGGGCCCGCGGCATCGAGCGCGATGGCCGTGTCGGCCAGCTGCACGTGCAGCGCATTCGCATCGTCCTTCGCATGGACGGCGACGCTGGCGACGCCCAGGTCGCGCAGCGCGCGCACCAGCCGCACCGCGATCTCGCCACGATTGGCAATCAGGATTCTCTGGAACATCCGGGTCAGTCTTTCAGCAAGCGGCGCAGCACCTTGCCGGCACCCGTGGTGGGCAAGGCATCGATGAAGCGCACCGCGCGCGGCGCCTTGTAGCTGGCCATGTTCTCGCGCGACCAGGCGATCAGCGCATCGGCGTCGACGGCTGCGCCCGGCTTCTTCACGACGAAGGCCTTGACCACCTCGCCCTTCTCCGCATCGGGTTGCGCGACGACCGCGGCCTGCGCCACGCCGGGGTGCTTGATGAGAATGGTCTCGACCTCTTCCGGAAACACGCTGTAGCCCGAGACCTTGATCATCTCCTTGAAGCGGCCGATGAAGGTGAGGTAGCCGTCGGCATCGAGCTTGCCCATGTCGCCGGTGTGCACCCAGCCCTTGCGCAGGGTCGCGGCCGTTGCCTCGGGCTTGTTCCAGTAGCCCTTGAAGGTGCCGGGGCTCGTGAGCACGATCTCGCCGACCTCGCCCACCGGCTTGTCTTCGCCGGTGTCGGCATCGGCGATGCGGATCGCGACGCCCGGCACCGCGACGCCCTGCGTGCCCCAGCGAGGCGCATGGTGTGGTGTGTAGGTGTCACAGGTATGGGTTTCGGAGAGGCCGTAGGCCGCTTCGAAGGAGGTGCAGTTGTTCGCGAAGCCGCGCCACTGCGCAGCCAGCGGCTCGGTGAAGGTGATGCCGAAGCTCGTCACCGGGTTCATGCGCAGGCTCGACAGGTCGAAGCGCGCGATGTCTTCCAGCTGCATGCAGGCCACGTTCATCGGCGCGATGCTGTACCACCAGCTGACGCGATAGCGCTCGATCGCCTGCAGCACCGCGCGCGGCTCGAAGCGGTGCAGCAGCACCGATGTGGCGCCGGTCAGCACCGGCACATTGACGCCCATCAGCATGCCGGCGATGTGATAGAGCGGCGCGATCGACAGCAGCACGTCGCTCGCGGCCACGCCATTGCAGTCGGCCGCGGCGCGCGTCTTGAAGAGCGCATTGCCGTAGCTCAGCATCGCGCCCTTGGGCAGGCCGGTAGTGCCGGAGGTGTAGGTCATGAGCGCGACGTCGTCCATGGACAGCGCGACCGTCGAAGGGCGCGCGCCGCTTTGCATCACGGCGAGGAAGTCTTCGCAGCCGGCCGGTATGCTGCGCGGCTCGCGCTGTGCCGCGGCAAGATCGGCCGGAAGGTCGAGCGTCACCTTGTCCTTGTCCGGCAGCAGGTCGGCGTAGTGCACCACGAACACGTGTTCCAGCGCGCTCGCCGGCTTCACCTTGTCGACCACCGGCAAGAGCGACGAGGCAGCGACGATCACGCGCGCCTTCAGGTCTCCGACCTGGTAGGCCAGCTCGTGCTCCTTGTTGAGCGGCCCGCTAGGGCACACGATGGCGCCGATCTTCTGGATGCCGAAGTGAGCCACCAGGTACTGCGGGCAGTTGTTGAGGAAGAGCACCACCGGATCGCCCTTCTTCACGCCGATGGCCTGCAGCCGCGCGGCGAAGGCATCGCTCGCCGCATCGAGCTCGGCATAGCTCATCGTGTGGCCGTACCAGATGCATGCGGCGTGGTCGCCTCGCTCGCGCGCATGCGTTCGCAGATATTCGTGCAGGGGTTGCTGCGGGCGGTCGGGGAGCTGGGTTGTCTCCATGGCGTCAATCTCACAGGGTTATCGATAGGCCGGCTCGCTTGCCAAGCGCCGCATGGTGCTCCAACAATCCTACCCATGGGTATAACTTCGGCGACACCGCACAAACCCCACCTGCCGCAGGGCACCGGCCGCCAGCGCGCCGCGACGCAATCGACCGACGCGCAGCGCGAGCGCATCCTCCAGGCTGCGACCGGTCTCTTCGCCCGGCAGGGCTACGCGAACACCACGATGGCGCAGATCGTGCGCGCGCTCGGCGTGACCAAGCCCTTCGTCTACTACTACTTCCGCGACAAGCAGGAGATCTTCGAAACGCTCTCGTGGCGGCCGACGGTCGACTGCTTCACCTCGCTGGACTTCGTCGACACCGACGAGCGCCCTGCGGTCGAAAAGGTCAAGGAAGGCATCGAGCGGCTGATCCGCGCCACCGTCGCGCACCATCCCTGCGCCTTCTTTCCGTATCGCGAGCCGCAGGTCTACCGTCCCGAGTACATCGCTGCGCAGAAGAAGCTCGCACACCATTTCTACGACCGGCTCTTCCCGCTGCTCGAGGAAGCGCGCAGCGACGGCGACCTGGATTTCCAGGACACCCGCATCACGGCCTTTGCGGCGCTGAGCCTGCCGGGCTTTCTCTACAGCTGGTACCGGCCCGACGGCCGCCTCTCGCCCGACGAGGTCATTGCCGAGCTGTCGAAGCTCGCATGGCGCGTGCTGGGCCTGCGCAACGCCCGCTGATCCTCACCGAAAACCCAAGGAGACAACGCATGAATTCCCTTCGCCTTGCGCACGTCGCGCTGGCAGCGCTGGCCGCATCGGGCCTCGCATCGGCCCAGCAGACCTACAAGATCGCCTACATCGATCCGCTCTCGGGCCCGTTCGCGAACGTGGGCGAGCTGATGCTCACGCACATCCAGTATGCGGTGGAGGACATCAATGCCAAGGGCGGCGTGCTCGGCGGCACGAAGCTGCAGCTGCTGCAGTTCGACAGCAAGCTCTCGGCGCAGGAAAGCCAGAGCGCGCTGCAGGCCGCCATCGACCAGGGCGCGCAGGCCATCGTCACCGGCGGCTCGGGCTCGTCGGTGGTGACGGCGCTGGTGCAGTCGGTCAACCGCTGGAACCAGCGCAACCCGGGCAAGGAGCTGCTGGTGCTCAACCACTCCTCGATCGATCCCGAGATGACCGGCAAGGCCTGTAGCTTCTGGCACTTCCAGACCGAGGCCAACACCGCGATGAAGATGAAGGCGCTGGCCAACTACATCAAGAAGACGCCGGATATCAAGAAGGTCTACCTGCTCAACCAGGACTACGCGCACGGCAAGCAGTGGGCGAGCTACGGCCGCCAGCTGGTCGGCCTGGCGCGGCCCGACATCCAGTTCGTCGGCGAGGCGCTGCATCCCATCGGGCGCGTGAAGGACTTCTCGCCCTACCTCGCGAACGTGCGGCAGGCCGGCGCCGACACGGTGATCAGCGGCAACTGGGGCCAGGACATGACGCTTCTGCTCAAGGCCGCGGGCGACGCCGGCTACAACCTGCGCTACTTCAACCACAGCGCAGGCTCGGTGCCGGGCACCGTGCTCGCGGTATCGCAGGCCAAGCTGGGCCAGCTGACCTGGGTGGCCGAATGGCATCCGGGCCAGGCCGACACGCCCAAGGCCGATGCGCTGGCCAGGGCCTACAAGGCCAAGACCGGCAAGGACTTCCTCGCGCCGCGCATCGAGTTCACGCCGCGCCTGTTGGCCGCCGCGATCGACAAGGCCGGCGGCACCGACACCGTGAAGGTCGCGCGCGCGCTCGAACACCTCCGCTTCGACTCGGTGGTCGGCCCGGTGCGCATGCGCGCCGAGGACCATCAGCTGCTGCTGCCGCAGGTGGTCAACACCATCGCGCCGGTGGACGGCAAGACGGTCAAGGCCGGCTGGGAAGGCACGAACTATGGTTTTCGCACCGATGCCGCCTATACCGGCAACGAGCTGGCGCAAGGCACGGAATGCAGGATGGCGCGGCCCGGCGCTTGATGCCTTTGCGCTAAGGGATAGCCCTGCCTGCCGGCTGTTGCGGCATCGAGATACTGCGATGTCGCCCGCGAGGGGCTGACCGGAGACTGAAGAACATGGCAGGCAAGAACGCGCTCTATCCGATCCCGCATCCGGCGAAGAAGCCCTTCGTCGGCAACATCCTGTCGATCGGCTCCGACTCGCCGGTGCTCGACATGTGGAAGATCGCGCAGGAGCTGGGCGCCATCTACTGGCTCGACATGCCGGGCATGCCGGTGATCGTGGTGTCCTCGGCCGCGCTGGTCGACGAGCTGTGCGACGAGCAGCGCTTCGACAAGAGCACCAAGGGCACGCTGCGCCGCCTGCGCGCGCTCTCGCACGGCCTCTTCACCTCCGACACGCACGAGGCGACCTGGTCGAAGCCGCACAACATCCTCTTGGCCAACTTCAGCCAGCGCGCGATGCAGGCCTACCACCCGATGATGCTGGACATCGCCGAGCAGCTCGTCACCAAGTGGGAGCGCCTCAACTTCGACGAGGAAGTGGACGTGGTGCGCGACATGACCGCGCTCACGCTCGACACCATCGGCCTGTGCGGCTTCGGCTACCGCTTCAACTCCTTCTATCGCGAGGGCTTCCACCCTTTCGTCGACGCGATGGTGCGCACGCTCGAGACGGTGCAGAACCGGCGCGGCATCCCGCTCGAGGAGCTGATGCTGAAGAAGGAGCTGGCGCAGCAGCGCAAGGACATCCGCTTCATGCACAAGATGGTGGAAGACATCATCGCCGAGCGGCGCGAGAGCGGCGCCGACATCGCGACCAAGCCCGATCTCCTGAGCTACATGATCGCCGGCGTCGACAAGAAGACCGGGGAGCGGCTGGACGACCGGCAGATCCGCGACGAGTGCATCGAGTTCCTGATCGCCGGCCACGAGACCACCAGCGGCCTGCTGTCCTTCGCGATCTATTTCCTTCTGAACAACCCCGAGGCGATGGCCAAGGCCCAGGCCGAGGTCGACAGCGTGTTCGGCCCCGACCTCTCGGTGAAGCCCAGCTATGCGCAGGTGAACCGGCTGGTCTACGTGCTGCAGGTGCTCAAGGAATCGCTGCGCATGTTCCCGACCGCGCCGGCGATCGCGATGGCGGCGAAGGAAGACACCACCATCGGCGGCCAATACACGATCAAGAAGCGCAACATGGTGATCCTGCACGCGCTCGCGCTGCACCGCGACAAGACGGTGTGGGGCGAGGATGCCGACCGGTTCAACCCCGACCACTTCAGCCGCGAGGCCGAGCGCGAGCGGCCGGTCAATGCCTTCAAGCCATTCGGCAACGGGCAGCGCGCCTGCATCGGGCGGCAGTTCGCGCTGCAGGAGGCGGTGCTCACGCTGGGCATGATCCTGCAGCGCTTCACGCTGGTCGATCACACGGGCTACAAGCTCAAGGTCAAGGAGGCGCTCACGATCAAGCCCGAGGGCTTCAGGATCAAGGCGCTGCTGCGCGACCCGGCGACCCGGCCGCGCGGCGAGATCTCCGCCCAGCCGGTGCCGGCCGCCGTCGAGCGCCCTGCCGCCGCGAAGCCGCAGGCCGAGCGCCACGGCACCTCGCTGCTGGTGCTGCAGGGCTCCAACCTCGGCACCGCCGAGGACCTGGCGCGCCAGCTGGCCGAGGCGGGCGAGATGCGCGGCTTCTCGACCCAGCTCGCTTCGCTCGACGACTATGCGCAGCGCCTGCCCGCGAACGGCGCCGTCGCGATCGTCTGCGCCTCCTACAACGGCGTGGCGCCCGACAACGCGGCCGAGTTCCATCGCTGGCTCGACAAGGCGGACGATTCGCTCAACGGCGTGCGCTTCAGCGTCTTCGGCTGCGGCAACACCGACTGGGCATCGACCTACCAGGCCGTGCCGCGGCGCCTCGACGAGCGGCTGGCCGCGCTCGGCGCGACGCGCATCCACGAACGCGGCGAAGGCGACGCGCGCGAGGACATGGATGGAAGTTTCCAGGACTGGAGCGATGCGCTGTGGCCGAAGCTCGTCGCCGCTTTCGATCTCAAGCAGGGCGCGGACACGCCGGCCCAGAGCGAGCCGCTCTACATGCTGGAGGAACTGCCGCCGCCGCAGAAGAACACGCTGGTCGATGCGCTGGGCGCGGTCGGCATGCGCGTGCTCGAGAACCGCGAGCTCCAGAGCGCCGCCAGCAGCGATGTCGAAGGCCGCTCGACGCGGCATGTCGAACTGCAGCTGCCCGAGGGCGTGAGCTACCGTCCCGGCGACCACCTGAGCGTGGTGCCGCGCAACGGCCCGGCGCAGGTGGAGCGCGCGATGGCGCGTTTCGGCTTCGAGCGCAAGGCGCATGTGCGGCTGCAAGCCCAACCGGGGCGCAAGGCCGCGCTGCCGGTGGACGAAGTGATCGCGGTCGACCGCCTGCTGGGCGACTATGTCGAGCTGCAGGACGTGGCCACGCGCAAGCAGATCGCGCAACTCGCGGCGCACACCGAATGCCCCTTCACGAAGCCGAAGCTGGCGGCGCTGTCGGGCGCCGACGAGGCCTCGGCGGCGCTCTACAAGAACGAGGTGCTGCAGAAGCGCAAGTCGGTGCTCGACCTGCTGGAGGAGTTTCCGGCCTGCCAAGTCCCTTTCGCGGTCTTCCTCGAGATGCTGTCGCCGCTGTCGCTGCGCTACTACTCGATCTCCTCCTCGCCATCGGTCGACGGCGGGCGCTGCAGCGTCACGGTCGGCGTGGTGAACGGGGCTGCGCGTTCAGGGTTGGGCCAGTTCGAAGGCGTGTGCTCCAGCTACCTCTCGCGCGCCGAGGCCGGCGACCTGGTGCATGGCGTGGTGCGCGAGACGACGGCCGAGGGCTTCCGCCTGCCCGACGATCCGCAGCGGCCCCTCATCATGGTCGGGCCGGGCACCGGCCTCGCGCCCTTCCGCGGCTTCCTGCAGGAGCGCGAGATGCAGATGGCCAAGGGCGCGGCGCCGGGCAAGGCGATGCTCTTCTTCGGCTGCCGCCATCCCGAGCAGGACTTCATCTATGCCGACGAGCTCAAGGCTTGGGCAGAGCGCGGCGTGGTGCAACTGCACACCGCCTTCTCGCGCGCCGGCGACCGCAAGGTGTATGTGCAGGACCGCATCCGCGAGCAGGCGCACGAGGTCTGGCGCCTGCTGGAGCAGGGCGCGATCGTCTACGTGTGCGGCGACGGCTCGCGCATGGAGCCCGACGTGCGGCGCGCGTTGTCTGACATCGCCCGCGAGCATGGCCAGGACGGCAGCGCCTGGCTCGACCGGATGATTGCCGAGAAGCGCTATGTGCTGGATGTGTGGGCGGGGAACTGAGGTCGCGACGCTTCAGCTTCGCCGCTTCCCCGCCTTCGCGCTCGCCTGGGCCAGGTTCTGCTTGACCCTGAGCTTCACGATCCGCTCGATCAGCCCATGGGGCATCGGCTGGTCGAGCGGGAATCGCAGGTTGCCCTTCTCCCCCGCGTAGGCAGACACCGCCTTCTCCAGCCGCGCGTCGCCCCGCACCGGCGGGTAGAAGCCGATGTGCTTCTTGAAGGCGGCGAAGTACACCAGCACACCGCCCAGAGTGAACGCGGGGATCTGGTAGCTGATCGACTCCTCCGCGTCGGGCGCAGCCTTCCTGATCGTCGATCGGATCTCTTCGAGAATCGCCTGCACCTCTGGCGAGAATGCCGCGATGTAGGCGTCGATGTTCTCCGGCGTCGTCCGGGTCGTCGCCATGCGAGATCTAGCCGGCCTATTCCGGTCGCGCCGGATCCGGAAACACCAATGGCCCGAGCGCACCGCGATTGAAAGGCTTCCACGCGCCTTCGGGCTGCGCCAGCCGGTCCGCCAGCGCATACAGCACCGCCGGATGCGCGCCCAGCCCGAGGTGGCTGGCGACCACCTCGATGTTCTCCGAGCTCGGCCCGGTTTCTTCCACGCTGCACTGCCATGCGACCACGCCGTCGCTGCGGCTGAAGATCGATGTGGTGGGCACCTTGGGCGTCGGCCGCACGTGCTTCATGCGCCGCGGATCTTCCGAGCTCTGGCCGCTCACGCCTTCGTAGACGCGCCATGCGTTGGTCGCGCGTGCGCTGCCGGTGAAGGGGCTGCCCAGCGTGACCACGCTGCGCACGAGGTCCGGCCGGGTCGACGCGAGCAGACGCGCATAGACGCCGCCGAGGCTCCATCCGATCAGGCTGACCTTGCGGCCGCTGTCGGCGTGCAGCGATTCGAGCTTGGCGATCATGCCGTCCTCGATGCCTGCGCGCGGACCGAGGTTGCGCCCCAGGCCCCAGCCGTGGGTGTCGTACCCGCGGCTTTGCAGGTAGTGGCGCAGCAGCTTGGTGGACATGTCGCTCGCCACCAGGCCGGGCAGCACCAGCACCGGATGCCCGTCGCCACGCGGCGTCAACTGAAGCAGCGGCCACAGCGCCACGGCAGCGCCGGCCTCCCAGACAGCGCGCGCCTCGGCAAGAAGCAGCAGGCGCGAGGGCGGCGGGATTGGGTTATGGGCGGCTGCCATCATGAAGTTCTCCTTTGTTCGTTCTCGGGGAATGTGCGGTCGCGCGGGCTGAACACCCGTCGGACGGCAGCCCATTTATCCGAGGTATTTGCCCCGCAGGTAATCAAGGTAAGCCCTCGATTCGCGGGAAACGTAGGGGGAAACCAACGTCAGCGTGTAGAAGGCGGCCAGGCCCGGATCGGCCTGCTGCAGGGCGTCGCGGCCCGGCACCAGCCGCTCGAAGGAGAGCCAGCAAGTGGTGGTGAACACCATCTGCAGCGCGAGCATCTGCGCCTCTTCGGCTGTCGCATCGATGACACCGGCGGCCACCAGCGTCTCGCACAAGGCTTGCGCCGCCAGCAGGTTCTGCGCCGTCAGCGCCTGCGCCCGCAGCCCGAGCTCGGGGTACTCGCCGGAGAGGTAGGCCATGTCGCGGTAGACGAAGCGGTAGGCGTCGATGGCTTCGAAGCGCAGGTGGAGCGCGAGCCAGAGGTCGTCGATCGCGCGCACGGTGTCCGACGAGCCGTTGAGCAGCTCGAGCCGATCCTCGAAGCGCCGGAACAGCCGATCGACGATCAGCTGCTTGGCCTTGAAGTGGTAGTGGAGGTTGCCGGGACTGATCTCGAGCTCGGCCGCGATCCGGTGGGTGGATACCGCCGCGAGCCCCTGCGCATTGAACAGCGCCAGGCTGGTCTGCAGGATGCGTTCGCGCGTCGTGTTGGAGCTGGCCACGGGCTGAAGGGCTCGAAGCGTTGAGCCTCAGCGCTTGCGCCGGCCGGATTCGATGCGCTCCAGATGCTCGAGCAAGAGCCGCATCTGCTCGCGCAGCTCCTGGATCTCCTGCGCGCTGGGCATGCCCAGGCGTTGCATCGCCGTGGCGACGCGCTGGTCGAACACGTCCTCGAACTTGCGAATGCCGAAGCTGTCGAGCCCCGGGAAGCCGCGCGCCTGCGCATCGGGCTTGGGCTGAGCGATGCCGAGCAGGCTTTCGATCACGTTGGTCTGGCGCTTGACGACGTCGTTGCCCACGTTGCCCAAGGCCTTCAGGCCCGCGCGCAGCAGGCCTTGCGCGCCGGCCTTCTTTTCGGGCGGCGCGGCGGCTTTTGTTTTCCTGGCTGGAGCCGCTTTGCGCGGTGCCGATTTCTTGGCCGGCGCTGCCTTCTTGGCAGCAGCAGCCGCCTTCTTCTTCACGCTGACAGTTTCATCGCGGCGAGTCGCCATCGTTGCTCCGGAAGACGTTGAAAGAAAGCGGCCGGCCGCCACGGCCATCAGGCCTTGCGCGTGGTGCTGCGCACTGCGCGGCGCACCGGCTTGGCCTTCGCCTTCACGGTCTTGACGACCTTGGCGGCGGTCGTGTCGCCGGCCACGCGGCTTTCGATCTGCTTGGCACCGGCGGCGATCTTGTCGGCGATCTGCACCGAAACGTTGGCGATCGGCCGGTGGACGCTGCCCAGCGTGTTCAGCACCGAGCTGCCCAGCGGCGACTCGACGCGCGCTGCGGCCCTGGCGACCGACTCGATGCCGCTCGCCGTGCCGGCGGCGACGCGATCCATCACCGAGACCACGCGACCGGTGTCGATGTCGAGGCGGTTGGCCAGGAAGCCGTTGATCTTCTCTTGCGCGCCGATCAGGCGGGCCTTGATGTCCTCGTTCAGGAGCGGCAGCTGGCGCTTGCCGAGGAAGTCGCCGTAGCGCGAAGCGGCGCCGCTCAGCAGCCGATGCGCGCCGGCGCGGTAGGCGCTCACCAGCGTCTTGCCGGCTTCGTTGTACTGGCCGACGACGTGGATGGCGGCGGTGGAGATGTTCTGCGTGGACATGGTGGATTCCTGGTGAAGTTGATGAGGCTCATCTTCTTCGCAAAGGCCTAGGCCTGAAAAACTAGATCGGTTCGATAGTTAGTCCAACTGCCCCAATTTCCTTCGGCCCCGCGATGCTACGACGAGACGACCCTCGGGGCTTACCCGCTATCCGGCGCCTGCCACATTGCCGATCATTTTGACGCGCAAGACACAGGACACCCGAATGAAACACCTGAGCGGCCTCGATGCAACCTTCCTCCATACCGAGACGCCGGAGACGCCCATGCACGTCGGCGGCCTGCATCTGCTGGAGCTGCCGGCCGGCTACAAGGGCGATTTCTACGAGGATGTGAAAGCGCACATCGCGAGCCGCATGCACCTCTCGGAGATCTTCACGCGCAAGCTCGCGCTGATGCCCTTCGAGCTCTCCAACCCGGTCTGGGTCGAAGACGACGATGTCGACCTCGACTACCACGTGCGGCGCGTCACGCTGCCGCGGCCGGGCACCATGCGGCAGCTGGAGCAGTACGTGGGCCGCCTGCATTC
Organism: Variovorax sp. MHTC-1; assembly: GCF_003984645.1. Classification (GTDB taxonomy): domain Bacteria; phylum Pseudomonadota; class Gammaproteobacteria; order Burkholderiales; family Burkholderiaceae_C; genus Variovorax. The sequence goes on along the minus strand of NZ_RWKI01000008.1, from coordinate 153,810 downwards.
GACGCTGATGGACCGCAGCCGGCCGCTGTGGGAGTTCTTCGTGATCGACGGCCTGCAAGGCGGCGGCATGGCGATGTATTCGAAGGTGCACCACGCCGGCATCGACGGCCAGGCCGGCGCCGCCTTCGCGCAGGCCATCATGGACCTGACGCCGCATCCCGACCCCATCAAGACGCCGCGCCAGATCGCGCGGCGCAGGAACTACCAGCTCGGCGTGGCCGAGCTCGCGGGCGCCGCCTTCACCAACACGCTGCAGCAGTACGTGAAGCTGGTGAAGACGCTGCCCGACATGGCGCGCGCGGTGCGCAGCCTCATCGTCCCGCAGCCGACCAGCGAGGGCAGCAAGGCCTGGTCGCTGCCGAAGAACCTCAACGTGCTCGGCCCGCGCACGCCGCTCAACGTGGCGATCACCAACCAGCGCGCCTATGCGGTGCGCTCGATCCCGCTGGCCGAAGTCAAGCAGGCCGGAAAGAAGCTCGGCGCCAGCCTCAACGACGTAGTGATGGCCATCTGCGCGGGTGCGCTGCGGCGCTACCTGTCGGACCACGGCAAGCTGCCGAAGAAGCCGATGAGCGCGGCCATCCCGGTCACGCTGCGCGCGCCGGGCGACACCTCTTCGAACAACCAGGTCTCGATGACGGTGATGACGCTGGCGACCGACGTGGCCGATCCGATCGAGCGCATCAAGGTCATCTCCGAATCCTCGGCCGCGGCGAAGAGCCTGATGGGCAGCATCAAGGCCGCGATCCCGACCGACTTCCCTTCCTTCGGTGCACCCTGGCTGATGTCGGGCCTGGCTTCGATGTACGGGCGCTCCCGGCTGGCGGACCGGCTGCCGCCGGTGGCCAACGTGGTGATCTCCAACGTGCCGGGCGCGCAGACCGCGCTCTACTTCGCGGGCGCCAAGCTCTTGACCTACTACCCGGTGTCGATCCCGAGCCATGGCATGGCGCTCAACATGACGGTGCAGAGCTACAACGGCATGCTGGACTTCGGCCTGATCGCCTGCCGCCGCGCGGTGCCGGACGTGGAGGACATCGCGGACTACCTGCTGGAAGAGCATCACGCGATCCTGGCGCGCGTCCGGTCGCTCGAGGCCGCCGAGGCGACGCCGCATCTGGCGGCCGCGACGGCGGCCAATGCGGCGAAGCCGAAGGCGCCCGCGCGCAAGAAGGTCGCGCCCGCCAAGGCCGCGGCGCGCAAAGCCCCGCCGCGCAAGCGCGCGGCCACAGCCGCCGTGGCTACGCGCTGACGCGCAGGCCGGCCGGCCCGGCTTCCATGCGGCCGATCACGCGTGCGGCCTCGAAGCCCTGCGCATGAAACAGGGCCAGCACCTCATCGACGGTGTCGGGCGCGCAGCTCACGAGCAGGCCGCCCGAGGTCTGCGGATCGCTCAGCAGGTCCTGCGCCACCGGCGGCAGCGCGGCATCGAGCTGCACCTCGGCGCCATAGCCGGCCCAATTGCGCCCCGAGGCGCCGGTCACGAAGCCCTGCGCCGCCATCTCGGCCACGCGCGGCAGGAGCGGCACCTGCGGCCAGTCGATCACTGCCTTCAGGCCGGCGCCGCGCGCCATCTCGAGCGCGTGGCCCGCCAGCCCGAAGCCGGTCACGTCGGTCAGCCCATGCACGCCCTCGAGCGCGGCCAGCGCGATGCCGGGCTTGTTGAGCCGCGTGGTGTTGTCGATCAGTTGGCGGTAGCCCTCGGCATCGAGCTTCTCCCTCTTCAACGCGGCCGAGAGCACGCCCACGCCCAGCGGCTTGCCGAGCACGATCAGATCCCCGGCCTTGGCATCGGCATTGCGCCTGACCTTGCCCGGATGCACCAGCCCCATCACGACCAGGCCGTAGATCGGCTCGACCGAATCGATGGTGTGGCCGCCCGCGATCGGGATGCCGGCCTCGCGGCAGACCGCCTGGCCGCCGCGCACGATCTCGCCGATCACTTCCACCGGCAACTGGTTGACCGGCATCGCGACCAGCGCCAGCGCCATGATCGGCGTGCCGCCCATCGCGTAGACGTCGCTGATGGCATTGGTCGCCGCGATGCGGCCGAAGTCGAAGGGGTCGTCGACGATCGGCATGAAGAAGTCGGTGGTGGCGATCAGCGCCTGCTCGTCGTTGAGCCGGTAGACCGCCGCATCGTCGGCGGTCTCGATGCCGACCATCAGTTCGGGCGGGATCAGGCCGCCGCCGCTGTTGCGCAGGATTTCCGACAACACGCCCGGCGCGATCTTGCAGCCGCAGCCGCCGCCGTGGGAGAAGCTGGTGAGCCGGATGCCCGGAGAGAGGATGCGATCGTTCATGGAGTGCTTTCGTGGTCGCGAAGATTATGGTGGCGCGAGCAGATCGCGCAGCAGGCGCCGCACGCTTTGGCGCTCGGCCTGTGGGGTGAAATCGGGTTCGCGCAGCGCGCACTGTGCCGCCAGGCGCGCCGCGAAGGCGGGCTCCGACACGAAGCGCTGCATCAACGCGGCGAGGGCGGCGTCGTCGCCGGCGGCGAAGTAGCCCTCGTAGTCGTCGCCCAGCAATCCCAGATTGCCGCCGATGCGGCTCGCCAGCACCGGCACGTCCGAGCGCACGGCCTCGATCACCACCTGCGCCCCGCCTTCCATGCGGCTCATGTGCACCAGCGCGCCGGCGCGCGCGATCCGGCGCCGCGCGGCATCGCGCGGCAGCCCGCCGAGCCAGCTGTAGTGCGGGCACTCGGCCATGGTGCGGCGCGCCGCTTCGCCCAGCTCGGGCGCCAGCGCATCGCCGATGTGCACGATACGGATCGGCGTCCCCGGAGGCAGCCGGCGTGCCGCAGCCATCAAGGCGAGCGGATCTTTCTCTTCGCGCAAATGGCCGACCGCCACCAGTTCGAGGCTGCGGCCGGCGTCGCGGCGGCGCATGCGGCGGGCCGATTGCAGGATCACGCGGGCCTTGGCAACTTCGTCGGCACCAAGGCGATCGAGCGCATCGGGCTGCAGCACCACGAGTTGGCTGGCACACTGCAGCGAATGCTGCGCAGCCTTGCTCTCGTCGATGTCGCGGTACACGTCGGTGCCGGTCAGGACCAGCGCGATCGGGCAATCCGGTCGCGCGGCAGAGAGGCGCGCGATCGAATCGGCGGAGCGGCGCGCATGCAGCGCGATCATCGCGTCGCAATGCCCGCCGTCCCAACTGCGGGCGATCTCGATCTCGGCGACGCCCGACAGAAACTGCGCCCAGCGCGAGGCGGTGCGCCAGTTGCCGTTGTTGGCATCCGCCAGCGCCGGCGAAACAATCAGGATCTCGGGTTTGGACACCCGGCCATTCTGGCAGGACCGCGCGTCCTGCATGACCATGGCTGAAGCGCGAACGCTCGCCGGCGAAGCGCTCGCGGCCGCGCTGCGCGAGAGCCGCGAGCGCACGCGCGCCTGGACCTTCGACCTGAGCGATGCGCAATGGCGCGTGCCCCAGCAACCCGGCGTGAACCTCGTCGCCTGGGAACTGGCGCACATTGCATGGTTCGCCGAATTCTGGGTGCTGCGCGGGCCGCACACGGTCGACAGCGACGGCTGGGTGCAGGCGAACGCGCCCGCGCGCCTCGCCGGCCCGGATGCGCTGTTCGACTCGGCACGCCTCTCCCACATCGCACGCTGGGCGGCGCCGCTGCCCACGCGCGCCGAGCTCGGCGCGCGGCTCGATGCGCAGCTCGATGCCTGCCTTGCCGCGCTCGCGCAGTGCGACGACAGCGACGAGGCCCTGTACTTCCACCGCCTCGCGCTGTTCCACGAAGACATGCACGGCGAAGCCTTTGCCTGGCTGCGCGCGACGCAGGGCTGTGGCACACCCGCCGGCCTGGCCCTGCCGCGCCTCGCCGCGGCGCCGGCGATCGCGGTGCCCGCCGCGCAGGCTCGCATCGGCTGGCCGGCGGCCCGCGGCGGCTTCGCCTTCGACAACGAGCAGGCGGAGCACCTCGTCCCGCTGGCCGGCTTCGAGATCGACGCCACGCCGGTCACGGCCGGCCGGTACCTGCGCTTCGTCGAGGCCGGCGGCTACGACGACCCGGCCTTCTGGCCCGGCGATGCAGGCGTTTGGCGCGCGGCGCAGGCGCGCAGCCATCCGGCGCGCTGGCGCCGGCAACCGCAGCAGTGGCAGACGCGATGGTTCGACCGCTGGCTGCCGCTCGAACCCGACCAGCCGGTGATCCACGTGAGCGCCTGGGAGGCCGAAGCCTATGCACGCTGGGCCGGTCGTCGCCTGCCCACGGCCGCCGAGTGGGAACACGCGGCCGCCTCGCAGCCGGCCTTCGCCTGGGGCCGCGGCGTGTGGGAATGGACGGCCAGCACCTTCGCGCCCTACCCGGGTTTCGCGGCCGGCCCCTATCGCGACTACTCGGCCCCCTGGTTCGGCGACCACCGCGAGCTGCGCGGCGGCGCCTTCGCCACCCACGCGCGGCTGCACGAGCTGCGCTATCGCAATTTCTTCCAGCCCCAGCGCAACGACGTCTTCGCGGGCTTCCGGACCGCCGCTCCTTAAACTGCGGCTCTTCCTCACACCTGCAGCGCCGTATGAAACGACAACTCCTCCAGCTCGCCCTCTTCTCCCTGCTCGGTTTTGCCGCCGGCATGCCGGTCCATGCGCAGCAGAGCGGCGTGTTGCGCGTGTCGGCCATTCCCGACGAGGCGCCCACCGAGCTGCAGCGCAAGTTCAAGCCGCTCGGCGACTACCTGAAGAAGGAAACCGGCCTCGACATCCAGTTCACGCCCGTCACCGATTACGCCGCCGTGGTCGAGGGCCTGGCCACCAACAAGATCGACCTGGCCTGGCTCGGCGGCTTCACTTTCGTGCAGGCCAAGCTGCGCACCAACGGCGCCGCCGTGCCGATCGTGCAGCGCGCCGAGGACGAGAAGTTCACCAGCAAGTTCATCGTGCCGATCGACAGCAAGGCCAAGACGCTCGCCGATCTCAAGGGCGCCACCTTCGCCTTCGGATCGCCCTCCTCGACCTCGGGCCATCTGATGCCGCGCTATTTCCTGCTGCACGCCGGCATCGATCCCGAGAAGGACTTCAAGACCGTCGCCTTCTCGGGCGCGCACGATGCCACCGTGGCCTTCGTGGCCGCGGGCCGGGCCGGAGCCGGCGTGCTGAACGCCTCCGTGATGGACAAGCTGATCGAATCGGCCAACCCGAACGCCGCCAAGGTGCGCGTGCTGGCGACCACGGCGCCGTACTACGACTACAACTGGACCGTGCGGCCCGGCCTCGATGCGGCGACGACGAAGAAGCTCGCCGATGCCTTCCTCAAGCTCGACGCGGCGAATCCGGAGCACAAGGAAATCCTGGCGCTGCAGCGCGCCTCGAAGTTCATCCCGACCAAGGCCTCGAACTACAACGACATCGAAGCAGCCGCCAGGTCTGCCGGTCTCCTCAAGTAGTAGAACTTGAGGCAGCCGTTGACCGCCCAAGCCGCGCTGGCGCTCGAGGATGTCGGCCTGGTTCATTCCAACGGCCAGCGCGCGCTGCAGGGCGTGACGCTGGCCGTCGAACGCGGCGCACGCGTGGCCGTCATCGGCCCGTCGGGAGCGGGCAAGACCAGCCTGCTGCGCATCGCGGCGACCGCGCTGCGCGCGAGCGAGGGCCGCGTCGAGCTACTGGGCGTGCGGCCGTGGCAGCTCGGCGCCCGGCCGCTGAAAGCGCTGCGCGCGCGCATCGGCGTCGTCCACCAGGCGCCGCCGATCCCGCCGCGGCTGCGCGTGATCACCGCGGTGCTCGCGGGCCGGCTCGGCGCCTGGTCGAGCGGGCGGGCCCTGGTCTCGCTGCTGGTGCCGGGCGATATCGCCGGCGCGCAGGCTGCGCTCGCGCGGCTGGACCTGGCCGATCGGCTGTTCGACCGCTGCGACCGGCTTTCGGGCGGTCAGCTGCAGCGCGTCGGCATGGCGCGCGTGCTCTACCAGGCGCCCGAGCTGATGCTCGCCGACGAGCCGGTCTCCGCGCTCGACCCGGCGCTGGCCGACATGGCGGTCGGCGAACTGATCGCGCAGAGCGAAGCCACCGGCGCGACGCTGGTGGCCTCGCTGCATGCGGTGGACTTGGCCTTGAAATGGTTCGACCGCATCGTCGGCCTGCGCGCGGGCGTGGTGGTGTTCGACGCGCCTGCTGCAGCGGTCAGCCGCGCGATGCTGCAGGAGCTCTACGCGACCGAAGGCGGCGTGCTGCCGACCCAGGCACAGGGTGGCTTCAACGTCCTCGAACGCAGCAGCCGCAGCGATCCCGTGCTTCCCGTCGCCTGCCGATGAGTGCCCTGAATCCACCCGCCATGCGCGATCCGTTGGCACGCCGGCGCCTCGGCGTCCTGCTGCTCGCGCTCGTGGTGCTGTGGCCGATGCTGGTGATCGCCGAGTTCAAGCCGCAAGCCCTGCTGGCGCCTGACAGCCTGCGCGTGATGGGCGGCTTCCTGGCCGGCTTCCTGCCGCCGGCGTTGTCGGCCGAATTCCTCGGCCTGCTGGCGCGCGCGACGCTGGAAACCCTCGCCATGGCCACGGCCGGCGTCGCGCTCGCCTTCGTGCTCGCGGTGCCGCTGGCCTTCGCGGTGACGCAGGCGCTGTCGATCTCGCGTATCGGCCCCGGGCCCGGACGCTGGCGCGGCCAGGCGGTGCGCACGGCGGCGCGCGGCGTGCTCACGCTGCTGCGCGCCATCCCCGAAGTGGTGTGGGCGCTGGTGCTGGTGCGCGCCCTCGGCCTCGGCCCTGCGGCCGGCGTGCTCGCGCTCGCGATCACTTATGGCGGCATGCTCGGCAAGGTCTATGCGGAGATCCTCGAGTCGGGCGACACGCGACCGGCGCGGGCGCTGCTCGAAGCCGGCAGCGGGCGTGTCGCCGCGCTGTTCTACGGCCTGCTGCCGGGCGCCGCGCAGGAGCTTGTTTCCTATACCGTCTACCGCTGGGAATGCGCGGTGCGCGCCTCGGTCGTGATGGGCTTCGTCGGCGCAGGCGGGCTCGGCCAGCTGATGGACCAGTCGATGAAGATGCTCAACGGCGGCGAGGCCAGCAGCATCCTGATCGTGTTCCTGCTGCTCGTGCTGATGGCCGATGCGCTCAGTGCGGCGCTTAGAAGGTGGCTGGCATGAGCTCTTCCCCAAGCTCCCCACTTCGTGTGGTCCGCCAACCCCCTCACCTGGGGCAACACCAGCGGCCCGGCAAAGCCGGTTCCGCGGTGTTTCCCGAACGGGGCAGGCTTTGCCGGCCATGGTTTTGAGGAGCTGAGTCGCATGAAATCGTCCATCTCGGAGCGCGCGCGGGCCGCCGGGCCCTGCCTCGGCTGCATGGTGGCCGCGTCCGCGGTGGCGATCGCGGTGGTCGCGAGCTTCGTCTACCTCCGCATCGACTTTCGCTCCCTGTTCGCGCGCGAATCGATGGCTGCGATGGCGAAGTTCATCGCCGAGTTCTTCCCGCCCGACCTCTCGTCCGCTTTCCTGGCCAAAACGGCCTGGGGCGCGCTGCAGACGCTTGCGATGTCGGCGCTCGGCACGCTGCTCGCCATGCTGGCCGGCGCCGCCCTGGCGCTGCCCGCCTCGGGGCGCTTCGGACTGGCGCTGCGGCAGGCCTCGCGCTTCGTGCTGAACTTCCTGCGCAGCGTGCCCGAGCTGGTGTGGGCCGCGCTGATGGTGCTGGCCGCCGGGCTCGGCCCCTTCGCCGGCGTGCTGGCGCTCGCGCTGCACACCACCGGCGTGTTCGGCCGGCTCTTCGGCGAAACGCTGGAGAACGTGCCCGAAGCGCCGGAGCGCGCGCTGCTCGATGCCGGCGGCGGAGCGGTCGCGGCCTTCGCCTACGGGAGCCTGCCGCTGGTCTGGCCCCAATGGCTGGCCTATACGTTGTACCGTTGGGAGATGAACATCCGCATGGCGGCGGTGCTCGGCTTCGTCGGCGCCGGCGGGCTCGGGCAGATGCTGTACTTCCATCTTTCGCTGTTCCAGCAGGCCCAGGCGTCGACCGTGATCGGCGCCATGTTCGTGCTGGTCTTCGTCGTCGACGGCGCGAGCAGCCGCTTGCGGCGCGGACTGGCTCCGGCCTACGCCTGATCCCATCGGAGAGCTTTCCAATGAACAGTCCCACCATCCAGCTGATCGGCGCGCCCACCGACATCGGCGCCAGCGTGCGCGGCGCCGGCATGGGGCCCGATGCGCTGCGCGTCGCCGACATCGCCGGCACCCTCGCGCGACTCGGCTTCGCGATCGTCGACCGCGGCAACCTCGCCGGGCCGGCCACGCCGTGGACCGATCCGGCGGGCGGGTTGCGCCACCTCGACGAGGTGGTCGCATGGAATCGCACGGTCTACGGCGCCGTCGACGAAGCGCTCGGCGCCGGCCACCTGCCGCTGCTGATGGGCGGCGACCATTGCCTCGCGATCGGCTCCATCAGCGCCATCGCCTGGCATGCGCGCCAGCGCCGCAAGAAGCTGCGGGTGCTGTGGCTCGATGCGCACTCCGATGTCAACACCGAGCGCACCAGCCCCAGCGGCAACATCCACGGCATGCCGGTCGCCTGCCTGCTCGGCCACGGGCCGGCGGCGCTGACCGGCTGGAGCGGCGAGGCCGCGGCCCTCGAGCACGACGCGATCCGCTTCCTCGGCATCCGCAGCGTCGATGCCGACGAGAAGGCCTCGATCCGCGCGCTCGGCCTGCACGTGTTCGACATGCGCCACATCGACGAGCACGGCATGCGCACGACCATGACCGAGGCGCTGCAGGACATCGACGAAGACACGCACCTGCACGTGAGCTTCGACCTCGACTGCCTGGACCCCGACTACGCGCCGGGCGTCGGCACCGGCGTGCGCGGCGGGCCGACCTGGCGCGAGATGCAGCTGTGCATGGAGATGATCGCCGACACCGGCCGGCTCGGCTCGCTCGACGTGGTCGAACTCAATCCGGCGCTCGACGTGCGCAACCGGACGGCGGAAGTGGCGGTGGAACTGATCGAAAGCCTGTTCGGCAAGTCGACGCTGGTGCGCTGAGGGAGCGCAAAAGCCACCGGAGCGTGACTTTTTCACCTGGGCCGAATAGTCACATAGTCTTACATTCTTTAGTACTCATTTTGAACATGGAGTACTGAGATGGACGTGCGAAAGATCGGCTTGCTGGTGGAACAACCCTTCGATGGTTCCTACTACTGGGTGATTCACGAGGACGTGCGCCACGACGGGCACTTCGAGCCGCTGCACCGGGCTGATCGTGCCTTCGCCACCTATTCCGCGGCGCTGGCGCAGGGTTACGGCGTGCTGCAGCGCCTTTGCGGCCTGACCGGCCTGCCCGCGTACGCGGCCCGCTCGGTCGCGCTTTGAGTTCGAGTCAGCCCCGCGAGCGCGCGAGCGGCACCGGCCGCAGCGGCGCGTCGATGCTCGGCTGCGGCGGCTCGGGCGGCACGCCTCAGGCGTCGCGATGAATCACGCGATGCGCCCGGCCGCGCGTGGCAGCGATGCGGCGCGCGTTAGGCTCATCGGTTTGCACCGCCCAGGCCAGCGCGGCTTCGCGGCTACGGCCGAACTGCTGGTGCCGCTGCACCAGGCGCTCCACGCGCACGGCGTCGTCGACCTCGACGTACCAGACCTCGTCGAGCAGCGGCGCGACCTCGGCCCAGGCGCCTTCCTGCAGCAGCAGGTAGTTGCCTTCGGTGATGAGCAGCTGCGTCTGCGGCAGCACCGCGATCGCGCCGGCGACCGGCTCCTCGATCTCGCGCCGGAACTCAGGCGCATAGACGATCTCATCCGCGCGCTGTTCGCGCAGGCGACGCAGCAGCGCGACATAGCCGGCGGCGTCGAAGGTGTCGGGCGCGCCCTTGCGATCGGCGCGGCCGAGCCGCTGCAACTCCGCGTTGGCGAGATGGAAGCCGTCCATCGGCACCACCTGCGCGCGCCCTGGCAGGGCCTGCTGGAGCGCCAGCGCGAGCGTCGACTTGCCCGAGCCGGGCGCCCCGACCAGGCCGAGCAGCTTGCGCCGGCCGTCGGCCAGCAGGGCCTCGATGCGCGCGCTGTCGGCTGGCGTCATGGATAGAGGCCGCGTTCCTGCCGTGCCATCAGGATGCGCTCGCAAGCCACCGCGAAGGTCGCCGTGCGCAGCGAGATCCTGTGCTTGTCGGCCGTGTCCCAGATGTTGTTGAGTGCGTTCATCATGATGCGGTCGAGCCGCACGTTGATCTCGTCCTCGTCCCAGAAGAAGGACGAGAAGTCCTGCACCCACTCGAAGTAGCTCACCGTCACGCCGCCGGCGTTGCAGATCACGTCGGGCACCACGAGCACGCCGCGTTCGGCCAGGATGTCGTCGGCGCTCGGCACGGTCGGGCCATTGGCGCCTTCGAGCACCAGCTTCGCCGTGGTCTTCTGCGCGCGCTCGGCAGTGACCTGGCCTTCCAGCGCGGCCGGGATCAGGATGTCGCAGGGAATCTCCCAGAAGGCCTCGTTGCCGACCACGTCGCCGCCCTTGAAGCCGATCACGCCGTCGGTGCGCGAGAGCGGAACGAGCTCTTTCAGGTCGAGGCCCTGGCTGTTGACGATGGTCCCGGTGTGATCCTGCACCGCGACGATCTTGGCGCCGGCCTCGGCGAACAGCTCGGCCGCGACCGAGCCCACGTTGCCGAAGCCCTGCACCGCGATGCGCGCGCCGCGCAGCTCGAGCCCGAGGCGCCGCGCGGCCTCGCGGCCGGTGACGAAGACGCCGCGGCCTGTGGCCTTGACGCGGCCCAGCGAGCCGCCCAGGTGCAGCGGCTTGCCCGTGACCACGCCAGTCGCGGTGCCGCCGACGTTCATCGAGTAGGTGTCCATCATCCAGGCCATGATCTGGGCGTTGGTGTTGACGTCGGGCGCGGGAATGTCCTGCTGCGGGCCGATGATGATGCCGATCTCGCTGGTGTAGCGGCGCGTGACCTTCTCGAGCTCCTGCATCGACAGCTTCTTCGGGTCGACGCGGATGCCGCCCTTGGCGCCGCCGTAGGGCAGGTTCACCGCGGCGGTCTTGACCGTCATCCAGGCCGACAGGGCCATCACTTCTTCCAGCGTCACGTCGGGGTGGAAGCGCACGCCCCCCTTGCCCGGGCCGCGCGACATGTTGTGCTGCACGCGGTAGCCCTCGAAGTGGGCGATGCTGCCGTCGTCCATCTCGATCGGCACGTCGACGATCAGCGCGCGCTTGGGGCGCTTGAGCGTCTCGACCCAGCGGGCCAGGCCGCCCAGGTAGGGAACGACGCGGTCGACCTGCGAGAGGTAGGTGCCCCACGGGCTGTTGGCGGTCGGTTGAACGTAGGACAGATCGGCGCTCATGGCACTCCTGGTGGCTGTTGGGATGCGGCGGACGATAGCCGCGCGGCGCCCCCTGCGCCATGGCCTATGCGCGTTGCGTTGCCCCTTATGCGCTTGCGGCAAGCAGCGCGGCATTGCCGCCGGCCGCGGTGGTGTTGATGGTGAGCGTCTGCTCCGCGCAGAAGCGCAGCAGGTAGTGCGGCCCGCCGGCCTTGGGCCCGGTGCCGCTCAGCCCCTCGCCGCCGAAAGGCTGCACGCCGACCACCGCGCCGATGATGTTGCGGTTGACGTAGATGTTGCCGACGTGAGCGCGCACGGCCATGGCCAGGGCGCGGCTGTCGATGCGCGTCTGGATGCCGAGCGTGAGGCCGAAGCCGAGCGCGTTGATCTGGTCGATCACGGCCTGCGGCTCGCCCGACCAGCGCACGATGTGCAGCACCGGGCCGAAGATCTCGCACTTCACGCTGTCGATGGAGGGCAGTTCGTAGGCATGCGGCGCGATCAGGTTGGGCAGCGACGGCGCGGAGGATACCGGCGCCACCAGCACGCGGGCTTCCGCGTCGAGGCGCTGCAGGTGGCGCTGGATGCCTTCGAAGGCTTCGCGGTCGATCACCGGGCCGACGTCGGTCGCGAGCTCGGACGGGTCGCCCGCGGCGAGCTCCATCGCCGCGCCTTTGATCATCTCGATCACCCCGTCGGCGATGCTCTCGTGCAAGAGCAGCAGGCGCAGCGCCGAGCAGCGCTGGCCGGCCGAGCGGAAGGCGCTCTGCACCACCGCATCGACCACCTGCTCGGGCAGCGCGCTGGAGTCGACCACCATCGCGTTGATGCCACCGGTCTCGGCGATCAGCGGCACGATCGGCCCGTCCTTCGCGGCCAGCGCGCGGTGGATGAGCTTCGCCACCTGGGTCGAGCCGGTGAACACCACGCCGGCCACGCCGGGCGCTGCCACCAGGGCGGCGCCGACGGTGTCGCCGGGGCCATGCAGCAGCTGCGCCGCGTCTGCCGGCACGCCCGCCGCATGCAGCAGCCGGATGGCTTCGGACGCGACGGCCGGCGTCTGCTCGGCCGGCTTGGCCAGCACCGTGTTGCCGGTCGCGAGCGCGGCCGCCACCTGGCCTACGAAGATCGCGAGCGGGAAATTCCAGGGGCTGATGCAGATCCACGGGCCGCGCCCGGCGAGCCGCAGTTCGTTGCTCTCGCCGGTCGGGCCGGGCAGCACGACCGGCCGCATGACGCGTTCGGCCTCGTCGGCGTAGTAGCGCAGAAAGTCGACCGCTTCGCGCACCTCGGCCGCCGCATCGCCCCAGGTCTTGAAGGCTTCCTTGACCAGCAAGGCGCAGAAGCGCGGCAGCTCGGCATCGAGTGCGTCGGCCGCGCGGCGCAGCACGGCGGCGCGCTGTGCGACCGGGGTCTTGTTCCACCTGCGATAGCTGGCGGCGGAAACGGCGACGGCATCGGCGGCTCGCTTCGGATCGAACTCCGCCACCGTGGGAACGGTGCATGCATCGTAGGCGGCGAGAAGCGGCGCGCGCATGGATTCGACCGCCAGATCCACGCCGCCGCTGTTGCGGCGCGCCGGCGGCGGACCGTAGAGCGCGGGGGGCAGCGGCAGCGAGGCATCGCGCTCGAGCCAGAGCGGCGACACCAGCAGTTCGTCGACGGCGATCGCTTCGTCGCCCAACTGGTTGACGAAGGAGGAATTGGCGCCGTTCTCCAGCAGCCGTCGCACCAGGTAGGCCAGCAGGTCCTTGTGCTGGCCCACCGGCGCATAGATGCGCACCGGCGCGTTGGTGCTCTTCATCACCTCGCGGTAAATACCTTCGCCCATGCCGTGCAAGCGCTGCAATTCGAATGGCGCCCCCACGCTCGCCACTGCGTGTGCTTCGCTGCCCCCCGGGGGGGCAGCTTTTCCTTGGGGCGGCCCGGCGGAAAAGCGGCGATCCCCAGCCATCCGCAGGATGGCCGCAATGGTCCCCGCGTTGTGTGTCGCGAACTGCGGATAGATCGCGTCCGGCGCGGCCAGCAGCGCGCGGGCGCACGCCAGGTAGCTGATGTCGCTGTGGTGCTTGTGCGTGAACACCGGGTAGTGCGGCAGACCCAGCTCCTGGGCGCGCTTGATCTCGGCATCCCAGTAGGCGCCCTTGACCAGGCGGCACATCAGCCGCAGGCGGTACTTGCGCGCGATCGCGGTGACATGCTCGACCAGCTCCAGCGCGCGCGTCTGGTAGGCCTGCATCGCCAGGCCGAAACCGCGCCATTGCGGGCGCTCGGCCGCCACCTTCGCAGCGAGCGCCTCGAACACCTCGAGCGAGAGCTCGAGCCGGTCGACCTCTTCGGCATCGATGGTGAGGTTGAGATTCGCGTCGGCCGCGAGCTCGCACAGCCGCCATACGCGCGGCACCAGCTCGCGCATCACGCGTTCGCGCTGCGCGTCTTCGTAGCGCGGATGCAGCGCGCTGAGCTTGATCGAGATGCCGTCGTTGTGTTCAGGCATGCCCTCGCTGTCGGCGCCGGCCGCGATGGACTGGATGGCGTCGACATAGCTGTCGAGGTAGCGAAGCGCATCGGCATCGGTGCGCGCGCCCTCGCCCAGCATGTCGTAGCTGAAGCGCAGGGCTTCGTGCTTCCGGTGCGCCGATCGGGCCTCGGCCATCGCCTCGCCGATGGTCTGGCCCAGCACGAACTGGCGACCCAGCAGTTGCACGGCGCGCAGCGTGGCGGCGACCACCGATCGCGCGCCGAGTCGGGCCATCAGGCCGGGTTCGGATCCGGGGTGCCCGGGGTCGGGCAGGAAGCGCTTCGAGAGCGCGATGGCCGACGAAGACAGGCGCGACAGCGTCGAGTCGGCGGCGCCATCGAAGTCCGCGCGGCCCAGCTGGTCGGCGGTGAGCGCGATGGCGGTCTCGGCATCGGGCACGCGCAGCAGCGCTTCGGCCAGGCGCATCAGCGCCAGGCCCTCGGCGCTCGAGATCGGGTATTCGCGCAGCAGGCTTTCCATGGCCCAGAACGGCGGCGGCCGGTCGCGCACGGCGCGCACCCAGGGCGTGGCGACGGCGGCCGCCGCGGTCCAGTCGAGCGCGCCCTTCAGGGCGGCCAGGCGGTGCGAAACGATGTCGGCTTCCGGCCGATAGGGGGTGGGCAGGCGCATGGGATAACTCCGGTGTCGATGCAGCGATGGTCCGCCTTTCGCCGCTGAGTTATTCACCAAATATCGGGCTCTCGCTGGATAATTCTCCAGCCATGAACAGCGAAGCAGCCAATCTCGATCGGATCGACATGAAACTCCTGAAGATTCTTCAGGACGATGGCCGAATATCCAATCTCAAGCTGGCCGAGACCGTCTCGCTGTCCCCGACCGCCGTGCTGGCGCGCGTGCAGCGACTCACGCGCGAGGGCTTCATCCAGGGCTACGAGGCGCGGCTGGACCCGCACAAGCTCGGCCGCGGCTTCACCGTCTTCGTCGAGGTGCTGCTCGACCGCACCACCGCCAACGTGTTCGACCAGTTCAAGGCCGCGGTGCAAGTGCGCGACGAGATCATGGAATGCCACATGGTCGCGGGCGGCTTCGACTACCTGCTCAAGACCCGCATGGCCGACATGGCGGCGTATCGCGAGTTCGCGGGCACGGTGCTGTGGCAGTTGCCCGGCGTGCGCGAGACGCGGACCTATGCGGTGATGGAAGAAGTGAAAAGCAGCGCGCGGATTCCGCTGGGCTTCTAGCGGGTGCCGAAGATCGCCGTCCCGACGCGGACCATCGTGCTGCCCGCCGCAACCGCGGCTTCGAGATCGGCCGACATGCCCAGCGAGAGCGTGTCGAGCTCGAGCCCCGCCGTGCGCAGCGTTTCGAAAAGAACGGCCGCATGCAGGAACACCGCGCGCTGCGCCTCGAAATCCGGCGCAGGTTCGGGGATCGCCATCAGCCCACGCAGCCGCAAACGTGGCAAGAGCGCCACAGCGCGCGCCAGTTGCAAGGCCTCCTCGACAGGCACGCCGGACTTGTTGGTGCCGCCGTCCACGTTGACCTGCAGGCACACCTGAAGCGGCGGCAGATGCGCCGGCCGCTGCTCGGACAGGCGCTCGGCGATCTTCAGCCGGTCGATGCTGTGCACCCAGTCGAAATGCTCGGCCACCGGCCGCGTCTTGTTGCTCTGCAGAGGGCCGATGCAGTGCCATTCGAGCTCGCCGCGCAGATCGGCCAGGGCCTCGATCTTGGCCACGCCCTCTTGCACGTAGTTCTCGCCGAAGGCAATCTGTCCGGCGGCGCGTGCCTCGCGCACGGCCTCGGCCGGGAAGGTCTTGGACACTGCAAGCAAGCGCACGCTCGCCGGATCGCGGCCGGTGGCCGTACATGCCGTCACGAGCCGGGCCCGAACTTGCTGGAGCTTGTCACCAATCATCGTCATAATCGTCAAAAGCGTATCAAAACGTCACCGAGGAGCTTCGTGGACATCACCCAACTGCTGGCCTTCAGCGTCAAGAACAAGGCTTCGGACCTGCATCTCTCGTCCGGCCTGCCGCCCATGATCCGGGTCCATGGCGACGTGCGGCGCATCAACGTCGACGCGCTCGATCACAAGGCGGTGCACGCCATGGTGTACGACATCATGAGCGACATGCACCGCAAGCACTACGAAGAGTTCCTCGAGGTCGACTTCTCGTTCGAGATCGACGGCCTGGCGCGCTTCCGCGTGAACGCCTTCAACCAGGCGCGCGGCGCGGCGGCCGTGTTCCGGACCATTCCCTCGAAGATCCTCACGCTGGAGCAGCTCAACGCGCCGAAGATTTTCGGCGACCTCGCGCTCAAGCCGCGCGGGCTGGTGCTGGTGACCGGGCCCACCGGCTCGGGCAAGTCGACCACGCTGGCGGCGATGGTCAACTACCTGAACGAAACCGAGTACGGCCACATCCTGACGGTGGAAGACCCGATCGAGTTCGTGCACGAGTCGAAGAAGTGCCTGATCAACCAGCGCGAGGTCGGGCCGATGACGCTCTCCTTCGCCAACGCGCTGCGCTCGGCGCTGCGCGAAGACCCGGACGCGATCCTGGTCGGCGAAATGCGCGACCTCGAAACCATCCGCCTGGCGATGACCGCGGCGGAAACCGGCCACCTGGTGTTCGGCACGCTGCACACCTCCTCGGCCGCCAAGACCATCGACCGGATCATCGACGTGTTCCCCGGCGAGGAAAAGGACATGATCCGCGCCATGCTGTCGGAGTCGCTCCAGGCCGTGATTTCGCAGACACTGTGCAAGACCAAGGACGGCCAGGGCCGGGTGGCGGCGCACGAGATCATGCTCGGCACCTCCGCGATCCGGAACCTGATCCGCGAAGGCAAGGTGGCGCAGATGTACTCGACGATCCAGACCAGCAGCGGCCAGGGCATGCAGACCCTCGACCAGAACCTGACCGACCTGGTGCGGCGCAGTGTCATTTCCGCCGCCGAAGCGCGCGGCAAGGCCAAGATCCCAGAAAACTTCCCGGGGTGAATGTGGCTCTCCCCCAGGCTTCGCGCACTTCGTGTCGCTACGCCAACCCCCTCTCCGGGGGCAACACCAGCGGCCCGGCGAAGCCGGTTGCGCGGTGTTTCCCGAATGGGACTAATCTTCGACGTCGCGCTTTCCTCGGCGATGCCCGTCATCTGAACTAGGAGTTATCAGCATGGAACGCGATCAGGCCAGCCAGTTCATCAACGAACTTCTCAAGCTCATGGTGAGCCGCAACGGCAGCGACCTTTTCATCACGGCCGAGTTTCCGCCCGCGATAAAGGTCGACGGCAAGGTCACCAAGGTGTCGCAGCAGGCGCTCGGCGCGCAGCACACGCTGGCCCTGACGCGCTCGATCATGAACGACCGCCAGACGGCCGAGTTCGAGCGCACCAAGGAGTGCAACTTCGCGATTTCGCCCACCGGCATCGGCCGCTTCCGCGTCAACGCTTTCGTGCAGCAGGGCAAGGTCGGCATGGTGATGCGGACCATCCCGGCCAAGCTGCCCACCATCGACGCGCTCGGCATGCCGCAGGTGCTCAAGGACGTGGCGATGACCAAGCGCGGCCTGTGCATCCTGGTGGGCGCCACCGGCTCGGGCAAGTCGACCACGCTGGCCGCCATGATCGACTGGCGCAACGAGAACTCCTACGGCCACATCGTGACGGTGGAAGACCCGGTGGAGTTCGTGCACCCGCACAAGAACTGCGTGGTGACGCAGCGTGAGGTCGGCATCGACACCGACAGCTGGGAAGCCGCGCTCAAGAACACGCTGCGCCAGGCGCCCGACGTGATCCTGATGGGCGAAATCCGCGACCGCGAGACCATGGAGCACGCGGTGGCCTTCGCAGAGACCGGCCACCTGTGCATGGCCACGCTGCACGCCAACAGCGCCAACCAGGCGCTGGACCGGATCATCAACTTCTTCCCCGAAGAGCGGCGCGCGCAACTCCTGATGGACTTGTCGCTGAACCTGCGTTCGCTGATCTCGCAGCGCCTGATCCCGACCGAGGACGGCCATGGCCGCATCGCCGCGGTCGAGATCCTGCTCAACACGCCGCTGATCTCCGACATGATCTTCAAGGGCGAAGTGGGCGAGATCAAGGAGATCATGAAGAAGAGCCGCAACCTCGGCATGCAGACCTTCGACCAGGCGCTGTTCGACCTCTTCGAAGCCAATGCGATCTCCTTCGAGGATGCGATCCGCAACGCCGACTCGGCCAACGACCTGCGCCTGCAGATCAAGCTCAACAGCCAGCGAGCGCGCACCACCGACCTCTCGGCCGGCACCGAGCACTTCGCGATTGTCTAGCGCTCCCCCAGGCTTCGCGCACTTCGTGTCGCTGCGCCAACCCCCTCACCGGGGCAACACCAGCGGCCGCCCGGCAAAGCCGGTTCCACGGTGCTCCTGGAATAAGCCCAGCAGCGGCGGCGCTAAGCTTGCGCCCATGAGCAGCCTCAATCCCAAAACCTACGACTCCGTCCCCGCGCAGAAAGTCGCCTTCCTCGGCCTCGGCGTGATGGGCTTCCCGATGGCCGGCCATCTCGCGCTCGCGGGCCACGATGTCGCGGTCTACAACCGCACGGCCGCCAAATCCGCCGACTGGAAAAACGAATTCGCGTCCCAGTCCAAGGGCGCGCTGCGCCCTGCGGCCACGCCGCGCGAAGCCGCCTCGGGCGCAACCATCGTCTTCTGCTGCGTCGGCAACGACGACGATCTGCGCTCGGTCGTGCTCGGCGACGACGGCGCCTTCGCGGGCATGGCCCCGGGCTCGGTCTTCGTCGACCACACCACGGCCTCGGCCGACGTCGCGCGCGAACTCGCGAAGGCGGCGCTGGAACGCGGCCTCCAGTTCATCGACGCGCCCGTCTCCGGCGGCCAGGCCGGCGCCCAGAACGGCGCGCTGACGGTGATGTGCGGCGGCGACGCGGCGGCCTTCGAACGCGTCGAGCCGGTCATTGCGACCTTCGCGCGCGCCGTCACCCTGCTCGGCGGCAGCGGTGCGGGTCAGCTTGCGAAGATGGTCAACCAGATCGCGATCGCCGGCCTGGTGCAAGGCCTGTCGGAGGCGATCGCCTTCGGCCAGCGCGCCGGCCTGGACATGAACGACGTGCTGGCCGTGATCGGCAAGGGCGCGGCGCAGAGCTGGCAGATGGACAACCGCGGCAAGACCATGATCGAAGGCAAGTTCGACTACGGCTTCGCGGTCGACTGGATGCGCAAGGACCTCGGCCTGGTGCTCGACGAAGCCAAGCGCAACGGCGCGCGGCTGCCGGTGACCGCGCTGGTGGACCAGTTCTATGCCGACGTGCAGCAGGCCGGCGGGCGGCGCTGGGACACCTCGAGCCTGATCACTCGCCTCAAGTAGGAATCAACGAACCGGCGTGGCGGTCGCGCCGCCGGGCGGCGGTGATCCCGCCGGCGGCAGCGGTTCCATCGGCGGCAGCGGCACGTTGGAACGCGAGGCCGGCGCCGGACCGGTTCCGCCCTGCTGCGCCTGGTTCGCGAGCTCCGCTTCGCTGACGATCTCGACCACGCGCACCACCTTTTCCACGCCCGACACGCCGCGCGCGATGTCGGTCGCGCGATCGGTTTCGCGCCGCGTGGCCAGGCCCATCAGGTAGACCGTGCCGCGCTCGGCGACGACCTTGAAGGAGTTGGCGAACACGTCCTTGGCATCGAGCAGCGAAGCCTTGACCTTGCCGACGATGAATGCGTCGTTGGAACGCTGCTGGAAGGTGCTTGGCGGTCCCACCGTCAGCTCGTTGACCACCGAGCGCACGTTGTCGACGCGGCGCACCACCTCCTCGACGCGCCGCCGGTCGGCATCGCTGCCCACCGCGCCGGTCAGGAGCACCTGGCGATTGAAGCTCGTGATGCTGACATACATCTGGTCGTTGGCGATCTCGCGCACCCGCGCGCCGCCGCGCAGCTCGATGCCCTGGTCGTCGAGCTGCGCACCCGAGCTGCGGCGGTCGGTCGCCACCATGCCCGCGCCGACGACCGCAGCGCCTCCGACCACCAGCGGCACGCAGGCGGAGAGGCAGGCAGCCAGCGCGGCGCCCGCGGTCAGGGTCAACGCGAGGCGTCGGATGGATGTCTTCGTCATATGGAACCTTCCTGTTCTCCGAGTAACTGGGCGTCCACGCCGTCGCACAGGCAGTGCAGCGCGAGCAGGTGGACTTCGTGGATTCGTGCCGCGCGTTCGTGCGGCACGCAGATCTGGACATCCGTTTCGCGCAGCGCGCGCCCCACGGCACCGCCGGGGCTGCTGCTGGCACCGCCGCCCGCGGCATTGCCCAGCAGGGCGACCACCGTCATGTCGCGTGCGTGCGCCGCCTCGACCGCAGCGAGCACCGCGGCCGACTGGCCGCTGGCGCTCAGCGCCAGCAGCACGTCGCCGGCCTGGCCGAGGGCCCGCACCTGGCGCGCGAAGCGGTCCGCGTCGTTCGCGTCTGCGGTGTCCGCGGCGGGGTCGGTGGTGTCGCCGGGCAGTGCGATCGCGCCCAGTTCGGGGCGCTCGCGCTCGAAACGGCCGACGAACTGGGCGGCGAACTGCGCAGCGAGAAGCCCCGAGACGCCGGAACCGCAGGCCAGGACCTTGCCGCCGCTGGTCACGCAGGCAAGCAACGCCTGCATCGCTTGTGCAATCGGTTTGCTGAGTAGCGGACCTGCCTGGTATTTGAGGTCCGCGCTGTCGATGAAATGCTGCTGGATCCGTTGCTCGAGCATGGGCCGGGATGATAACTGCGGGTTCTGAAACAAGACGTAGGTGTTGCGCTTGATGCGCTTGATGCGCTTGATGCGCTTGAGTATGGGGCAGCGCATCGGTTCCCTCGGCGTGCTCAATCCGCGTCGAAGGCGGCCTGGATCCACGCGATGCGCTCTTCCACCAGCACGACGTCGAAACGGCAAGGCGGCAGCGTGCGCAGCCGGCTCAGATAGTGACGCGCAGCGAACACGATGCGCCGCCTCTTCATGCTGGTGATGCTGCCCGCCGCGCCGCCATGCGTGGCGCTGGCGCGCTGGCGCACCTCGACGAACACCAGCGTGCCGTCGCGCGGATCGCGCACGATCAGGTCGATCTCGCCGCCGCCGCGGCCCGGGGTTCGATAATTGCGCGCAACCAGCACCAGCCCGGCCGCCTGCAGATGAGCGAGCGCAGCGTCTTCCGCCGCATCGCCGCGCTGTTTGGTCGTCACTCGAAATGCCTCCCTGCCGTCTTGTTCTGGAGAAAACCCATTGAACTCTCTCGCTCCCGCCTCGTTCGGCGCCGCCCTGCAGGCCGCGCGCGATGCTGCGGGTGCGCAGCATTATCCGGAAGGCGCGCTCTACGTGGTCGCCACGCCGATCGGCAACCTGGCGGACATCACGCTGCGCGCACTGCAGGTGCTGCAGCTGGTCGATGCCGTCGCCTGCGAGGACACGCGCCACACGCAGAGCCTGCTGCGCGCCTACGGCATCGACCGCCCCTCGGCCCAGCTGCTCGCCCTGCACCAGCACAACGAAGCCGAGGCGGCGCAGGCCGTGATCGCGCGGCTCAAGCTCGGTGAACGCATCGCCTACGTCAGCGATGCCGGCACGCCCGGCGTGAGCGACCCGGGCGCGCGCCTGGTCGCGGCCGTGCGCGAGGCAGGCTATCGCGTGCTGCCGCTGCCCGGTGCCAGCAGCGTGACGACGCTGATCGGCGCGGCCGGGCTGGTCGCCGCAGGCGACGCGGGCGGCGCCTTCGTGTTCGCCGGCTTCCTGCCCAGCAAGTCCGGCGAGCGCGATGCCGCCGTGCAGGCGCTGGCCGCCGAGCCGCGCAGCGTGGTGCTGCTCGAGGCGCCGCACCGCATCGAAGCGCTGGCGCGCGCGCTGGCCGTTTTGGGCGAGCGGCGCGTGACGGTCGGCCGCGAACTCACCAAGCAATTCGAGGAGATCGCCACCGTGGCCGCCGCCGCGCTGCCCGACTGGTTCGCGGCCAGCCGCGACCGCACGCGCGGCGAGTTCGCGCTGGTGCTGCATCCGAAGCCGCTGGCAGCGGACGACGGCAATGCAGAAGCCGAGCGCGTGCTGCGGCTGCTGCTCGCGGAGCTGCCGCTCAAGAGCGCGGTGCGGCTGGCGGCCGAGATCAGCGGCGCCCCGCGCAACGCGCTCTACGACAGCGCGCTGCGGCTGCGCGACGAGCCCAGCGATTAGCCGTCGAGTTCCGGATAGCGCCGGAAGATGCCGTCTTCGTTGAAGTCGATGCGGCGCGGGCTCTGCAGGTAGTCGTGCACGCGCTGGCGACGGCCGACGTTGGCGTGCAGCTTGGCGACCGCTGGCGTGTCGGCCAGAACGCGTGCCGTGGCCTTCGGAAAGGCATAGCGCAGACCCGCCACCAGCTGGAACAGCGACAGGTCGGCGTAGGTCAGCGCATCGCCGACCAGGTGCAGGTCGCCCGCCGGATTGCGCTCCAGCACGCGCTCGAACCAGCCGAGGAATTTCGGAATCCGCTCTTCGCGAAAGCACTTGGCGCGCTCCAGTGCAGCTTCGCGCTGGTCTTCGTAGTAGCGGCCGCTCGAGATCGGATGGTGCGTGTCGTGCGCCTCGGCCACCATGTCGGCGATGGTGAGCTGCAGCTGGTGCGTCCAGAGCCCGTCGGCCTCGCCGCTGCCGGCGAGCCCGAGCCGCGGGCCGAGATAGAGCAGGATCGCGGCGGTCTGGCCGACCACGATGTCGCCGTCGACGAGGAAGGGCGGCGCGAAGGCCGGGCGCGGATTGTCCGCGTCGTCAAGCCGCCGCGCCAGCGCGGCTTCGCCGCCGCCCTTGCCCGGCGGCTCGCGCGCCACATCGACATACGCGGCACCGGCCGCCTCGAGCGCGAGGCGTACGAATTCGCCGCGGCCCTGGATGGTGGGCCAGTAGTGGAGTTGGTAGGTCAAGAGGCCCTCCGCGTGGAGATGGGAAGGCGCCGCCAGGAATCACAAACCCCTTGGCAACCCGCATGAATGCTGGACCTAAACGACTTCGGCTTCCCGGATACCGACAAAAATACCGACAAACTTCGAATTGTCGTGCGGACGCAACGTGTTATGAGGGCCGCCGCTGTTCCACAGCATAGCAACTCCGACAACAGGTGTGGCCGCGGCGCCGTTCCGCGAGCTGGGAGCCGGTCGCGTGGTGTGCCCCGCGCCG
This sequence comes from Variovorax sp. MHTC-1, assembly GCF_003984645.1. Taxonomy (GTDB): domain Bacteria; phylum Pseudomonadota; class Gammaproteobacteria; order Burkholderiales; family Burkholderiaceae_C; genus Variovorax. The sequence continues at coordinate 130,908 of NZ_RWKI01000008.1, read as the reverse complement.
GCGGCAGGGCTCTATTGATCGGGAGCACTCATCGGCTCGGCCGTGCGCCAAGAGCATCTTCATGAGCGTGATCCCGTTGCGCTGACCTTTGTCTTCGTTGCAGTCGTTGAGGATGATGTGCGTGTGCTTGACCTTGCGTGCGGGGCGGACCACCTTGACCATAATCTCGCGCAGGTCGTGGGCCGGTTAGTTTTAGTCGAAGCGCTCGGCCGCTGAAGCCGCGCCCGATGTTGGAGGCGCCCACGTTGCGACGGTGCAGGTGCACGAGGGCGTAGTCTGGGTTCGTCGTCTCTGCCAATAGCGGCACGCTGTTCGCGAAGCCCTGCGGGCCGCCGAAGATGGTGCGCACTGCGCCGAGGCCGCGCTGGAACTCGATCGTGCCGGCGCGATGCGCCTCATCGAGCCACGACCGGTGCCAAAACTCGATGCTCGCGGTGCGGCCCGCCATTCGCTCGACGCAGTGCGTAACATGACGTTTTTGTATTTTTGTGTTTGCACACCGCCAGGGCGGGACCTGGAAATGGACTAAGCCCAGCTTGCCGGCCTACCTAAGCGGTGTGAGGGCCTCGCGGAAGCGCCGCCACGGCTCGACGCTCAGCTAGCATGTCGCGGTAGTAGAGCGAGAGGGTCTTGGTCGTGCCCGGCGCCTGCTAATGTCCCTGTGCTGCAACCTTCCGGGTCGGTCTGGTGGCCGGTGAGCAGCCGGAATGCCCTGGCGTTGACGGTGAACGCCTCGGGCGTGCGCTCGACCGAAAGCTCTCATTGGTCGGCATCGGGATGCCGTAGTAGCTCGAATCACCTCGACCAGCGGAAGATCGACGCGTAGTAGCGTAAGCGCGCCCCCGGCGGTCTTCGCCTCCTGCGGTCACATCAAGGCATCGCCAGTGTCCCGTTCCAAGCGCAGCCCGACTTCGCTGGGGCGAAGGACACGTTTTAGCCTATCGACTGCCTCCTGGAACACCCTTCTTCATTTCTTCCGTAGGCAGCGAAATCTTTGCACCCACGCGGAGCTTATTAATATCACCATTCATGAACGCTTGGGGGTAATGTTTTAGCACAGCATACATCACTTGCTTTGACTGAGCACGAGGCACTTGCCACTTGTCTAATACTATTTTTGAAAGTGAATCGCCTTCGACTACAACGTAGAGTCTTGTAGACAATTGATTCGTTTGAAGAAAAGCTTTGCAGGCAATTTCGTCGTCGCGGACGTAGCATTTAAACCCATTACTTGCGTCGGAGATGAGCGCTGGGACAGATTCTCTAAAATCCTTGTACTTCGATATATAATCAAAGGCAGTCCCGGCAGCAACTACTGCCGCCGTCAAATAGACCATAAATTTAAGTTTGATGCACCCTCGCCTCGACGACACCAATTCAAAATCAAAGCCAAAAGGATAGACTTGTGAAGCGAGCACCTGTTGGAAGCGTTCAATAAACGCGGCAGCAACCTCTGCCTCCTCATCTTTTGTGAGCGGCGGATGGGAATGCGGAATATCGACAACTGCAGTTATGGTTCCGACATAGAGCTTGTCCAAAGGCTCCTCACATAATTATCTAAAATTGTGTGTTATCACTTGTGGAGAACCATCGCTTGGCAGACGGGGCCCGTAAAGCGAGATACAAGACGATTGCCAGCGCAGTTTCGGCTATCAATATTAAGTTTGATGGAGAGGCGGAAACGCTGGACGTAAATAGAAGCTGCAGCGCCACGAATGTAATCCCAAGCATTGCTGCAACTAAACAGTAGGTCTGCAACGCCACATCCGAAAAGCGTAAGCGTTGCCAGAAGGCAATACAAAGAAAAACAGGCACTAGGCTCAAAATTGGTACGATCGTTTTCCAGATGCCCGATTCAAAAAGAGGCAACACCGCCGCGGCGCAAACAAAAAACACAAGCTCAATGCTCAGCAGACTTCGCAGAAATTTTGGCATATACGTCCTTCCATTGATTAGCGGAGGCGATACCGAATATGAATTGAAGTTGGGGGTCAAACGCAGGTGGCGCAAGCAGTCCCGACAACTTGTCCAAGTCGATCATGATGCAACCCCTAGAAATGGGTGCGCGGTCAGACAGGAACTCGACTGTGTGCGGGGTGAGGGCAACACTAAGTTGACGCCATTCGATTGTCGAACGTGTTCGCAAACCCGCGTGGAGCTCAGCAAACGCCGGCGCATAACGCAACACTGATGAGTGCAGGTCTTGAAGGACCTTGGCGACCATCACCGCGATAACGTTGGCGTCGTCGTACTCCGCATGATTGCCAGGCCCGCGTCTGCTGGATACGGGAATTACCACGCCCCGCCGAACCCACTCCTTCAAAGCTGAGGCGGACGTGTCGGTACGCTTCATAAGTTCAGAGGCTTGCATGGTGTGCTGCTCCACTTAAAGGCGGAGGCTACCTCCTTTCGCCCCGCTGTCAAGCGTGTTGCAGATATAGGTCAAAAGTACTGGGCATCTGGTCATGGCTCTGCTGGCCCGCCGCCGCCACGGCATGCGAGGCCTTCGATCCGCCGGCAACCGGCTGCACGCGCGCCCAGTTTCGTCGCCGGCGGTTTCGAGCGCCGTGCTGCCGACCGGAAGATGCTTCCGCACCACGTCGAGCGGGTGGACGGAGCCGTAGATCTCGGCGCCCAGCACCAGTGCCGCCTCCTGCGCGGGATGGCGCTGAGCCAAGGGCTGCGGCAGTGGGACCGCTTTCTTGGTTGCAGCATCTCGCGAGCTAGCTGTTGATCGAGCCGTTAAACCGTGACCGCTACCGCGTGCATCGTACTGCGCCGTGGTCGCCTGCCGAGGCGATCCGCCCTTCAAAGCCCAGTTCACCGGGCGCAGCGACGATATCGTCGTACTCGCACAGTCACTGTCACCTGGCCTGACTTACCGGATGGAACTGGCTACGAGCGCCGAGGTATCTGATTGGTGATGAGCTGTGATCTGTGTGGAAGCGAGCCCGCACTATCCATTCCCGCCCCTAGCATCAATGAAGTTCTCACGCAATATCGGCCAAGCGTTGCGCATGCCTGTTGAGCAATTCGCTGGTCGACCAGCCTTGGGCCTTGAATGCAATGCCTCCACAAGGCCTGAGGAGGCGTTGTCTCGCAGTTCCTCAAATTCTGAAGAGTCCAAGGGAACCGGTCGGATCCGTCGTCTACCACACTCAACTCTGACGCCGAGAGTAATAGTGCAATTCTGGCAATGGGGCCCGAGTCAAGGCATGGGTATCCGCAAATTGAGGTCCAGCAAATTTTCCAAGCGCATCGATATTAGGCAGTGTACTCTGAAACCTTCCAACATATAATACATTCCTTTGATCGCAATTTACTAGTAGGGACGCTAAAATTTCATATGGCAAGGCTTTCTCCGCTTGACCATTTGCAAGAACCAACGGAAACTCGCCTGCAAAGCCGCTCTGATCAGCGACGCTTGTTGCCGAACAATCCAATAATGCGGGCCGCACTGGTTCAAAGCTAGAGCTACCAGAATGTTTCAGCCAAACACGAAGCCCGCCGGACTCAAATGTCCCTGCCCGTGCAGAGCCAAAGGTTGATGGACATTCATATCTGATCGGAACAACAGGGAAGTTGCTTGGTGCCAAGATGGTTCCTTCATAATTTGCCCATAAGCGAAGGGTCTGCAGTTCACCAATCATGCCTTCAGGGTCTATTGGCGAGTTTGGTCGGCTGCCGAAGGGTTGGCCTCCAGGCACAACGAACTCGCGTTCGGTCTCTAAAGCAAACTCAACGTCGAGCGGATGAAATATTGGTTCTCCCGGCAGCAGGCCTGCGAGGACCAGCGACATAGTGGGAGTCATAATGTATTTATCTACAGGTCTTTGCTCGTCAATAGGGTGCAATAGGTTCAAGCAGTGCCCAATTTCGTGCGCCAAGGTTCTAAGCTGCAGAGCTGCTGATTCCTTCGAGATTGGTTTACTGGCTATCGCCAGCCCCATTCTTGGCCGTCGATCCGTGTCGCTCGCGCCAAAATCGAACATCAAACCTAGCGGATGCAACTCCTTGTTGTCGGACCGATAGGCAATTTCTTTCACGACAAACAAGAAAATGGTTGGAGTACCATCCGAATATTCTGGACGACGAACCTCTGCATCCAGAACACTACAGAGGTCATCTGGCCACGCTACTTCAACATTAACCGGCGACTGTTGTATGCTTATATTGACGTGAAACCCGAGTTGTCGAATCAAGTCCGCCAGCGAAACCCAAGCACCACCCCATAGCGCCTCAAATACAAGAGGCGAAATGCCTTCTGAGCATAGCTGAACAATGCGGAGCTGCTCCATCATCGTCTCTAAGGAAATGGATGTGGCTCTAGATATAACGAGGAGCGACAAAAACCGCTGAGGCGTGATGCACCTAAGTGGGGATACCGCGCGTCATTGTCCAATGGGCATAGCCCACTCACAACAATCCGAATCACGGAAAGCCCGGCCAAGCGCAATTCTCTTGTGGCAATATCCACGGCATACACGCGGTGCCCCATTTCCTCGAGGGCTCGCACAGTCGGCTCTAAAGCCACGTCCTTGTCATCCAATGCTTCTCGCGTAGGCGCCCGCCATAGGGGTGAGTCAAGGAAATCCTCCGACAATGCGTGCCACATCATTTGCTCTCGCAAAGAGGCCGGGCGTTCCGCTCTGGGAGTACAAGTTAGGTACTCTACGGAGTGCCGAACCATTACGCGTGTTAAAAGCGCTTCCTCGAATGCACCTTGGATACGGTCATTTTTGGACGCCGCGGCACAAACGCCAACCGCCAACCCAGAAGGCTTCTTTTCATCCCACAGAGCCACAACCACTACGGGAACTCCAGCGAGCCCGTCCAACTGCCATACTCGCACTTGATCAGCAGAGGCTTGTGCCACCATCACCAATTCCGCAATAGCGCCCCTACATTGATCAATAGAGGACCGAGGCACGACGTACGCAAACTGACCCGTTCGCCATGAAATCATGAACGCGTCTCTCTCTATGACCTCGAGCAGGCCGGACAAGGTCGCCGAACTCAAATTGTCAGCGGCTGCACATCCGGTCGAGATGGGCATGTGTGTCATGCGTTCTTGAGAATCAACAAAATCATACGGAACAAATGTGCAACTCATAGGAACATAGGCTGGCTCGCCGGTCATGAGGCGCACACCGACTACCCAGTTTTGTGCCTGATTTGCTGCAAACGAAAAAGGAAAATCTTTGGTTTGCTTTTGATCCTCAGCGAAGCGGTAGACTTCGCTGGCGCACACGAAGTCACTTCCGGCTGCGAGCAGATCGGCCGGTGAGGACCGAAAAGCTGCGGGGCCAGCGAGCCTCCAGGCCGCCGCGGCGTACCTTTCAAGGCTTTCCCCAACCGCCCTCACAGCAGCCCTCGCCGGGTTGAGCGACGCCGCGGCACCGATGTTCAGCGCAGCGTTCCCAAGTAATGGACCGCATCTGGCAGGCTGCGAAGTTGCAACAAAGATCCGCGGATCGTCATAATTCAGTTGCAAAAAACCGGCTGCCCGAACTATCCCCGTTTTATTGCCAATGAATGGCCTCAATCTACCAAATGCAGCGCTCCAGCGTTCAGGATCAGACATTCGTAGATCGTTCTAGTCTATGCGCCCGGACTTGACAATTGGAGCCACCGTAGCGGTTCCCCATGAAAATAATGGGGGAGTTGCGGGAAAACATGTCTGGCAGGCTGGAACCGGGAGAATAGTATATTCAACAACAGAACCGCCAAATGTATATTCACTCACTCTCCCTACATGGCCGTGGCCAGCACCCGTAACAAAGGCCAAACATTCAATGAGAAACCAAGAGAAGCCCATTTGAACAAATGACGTAAGCGGTGCCCATGCGGCATCAGGTGTGTCTAGTCCTTGAGTTCTGAGACCCCAGGCATCCTCTTCCACGGAATCGGCGTTCGACACGTACCGTCTTGAAACGCATTCAAGGCACGGCGACTCTCCGTAAAAAACAAGTGGCCCCAAGCGGACGATATGCCCTTCAGCGCAACCGAATAAGACAGGAATTCCTCGTTTGCGCAGAGCGATGCTAAGCGAGTGAGCCCGTTTCGAGCGATAGGGCAGGCCCCAGATTGCGATAAGTTTCGGCTTCACTCCTAGATCTAAATACTCATTCAACTCCAGCTCGGTTCCTGTCTGATGCACGACTGACCCGATTTGGGTGGCCGAATTAGTGAATGTGCGCTGATCAACCAGTAAGCAAATATCTCTTTCCCTTGGCCTGTCAAGACGCCGCCCAGGCGCTAGCTGCAACGCCAGAAATTCGTCAAGAGGGTCTGTCTCGCCGTTCTGCTCAACGAGGAATCCCGAACTTAGGAGATATCGCGCTGTTGCCCGCACAAGCGGCGTCGGTTCCAGCTCGGCGGTTTCGCCCAGCTGCTCGAGTCCTTCGACAATGATGTTCGCCGCGTTGCAAACCTCTGTCCCCCTTAGTTCAAGGCTGTAATGCGGCAAAACGAACAACATCCGGTCGGCAGACGGCCTAACAACCTTGCAGCCTGGGGCGAGCACTACACCTTTATCATGGGCCATGATTACACGTGCTCGCCCGAACGCTTGACAAAGTACATTACGTCGCGCACATCAATCGTCGGCTCAAACTGTCGAACTTGCCTATGGCCTTGGCTTCTTTCACCATAGAACAGTTTGCACATGTTATTGATTCTTGAAAGCCCTTTCGCGTTCACAATATACACATCTGCATGTATGTCAAGACTCATGTATCCTTCATCGCACAGCATTCCCAGCTGTGACGAAAAAACCTTTTCCGGCTCTAATCCAAACTGAGCAATAAACGGTGCGCGTGGCACCGAGCGCATCTTTATGCCGAGTATCCAATAGCGCTCCATTTGCTCTCGAACTGAAAGCTTCGACGCATACCTAGTACCTCTCGAATAGACTGAGACACGCTCAATATAGGCGTCTACTTGAGCTTCATTGCAGTAGGTGTATCCATCGGCGAACGAGTACGCGCCGTTGCCGAAACCTACATATTGGCGCTGCGGTGCGCAAAAGGCAATCGCATTGTGAAGACTTTCGAATCCTGTCCGAGCGAAACTAAAAGCCCCATATTGCGTGTAGCCTGCTGCGCCCAACATTGTGGAGCACACATCATCCATTTCGTCGAGAGTCCTGTCAGACAGAGCAGGTGGAAGGAGGCCCGCACCTCGCCGAAGCGCAAGACGAGTAAAGGGAATAACCTCAAGTCTGAACGCACTTATGTGCGTTGCACCACTTTCAATGGCATGGCGAAATTCGTTTTTTAGCCCTTCTGTTGTTTGACCAGGAACACCGTAAATGAGGTCAATCGAGAAGGAGTCAAAACCAATTTTCGGCATGAATTTGAGCGCTGCGTCGACATCCTTCCGTCGATGGGGGCGGCCGATGGTCTTAAGGGTTTCATCCGAGAAAGACTGAATTCCGAGACTAAGCCGATTTACGCCCGCCTCACGATACGAGTGGGCCTTGTCTTCGGTTAAGCTAAGAGGGTTTGCTTCCAACGTTAGCTCGGCAACTGCCATTGTTAGACTGTGGCGGAGAACGCCCAGCACGCGGCGCAGTTGATCAGCCTCCAATATAGAGGGCGTTCCGCCGCCGAAGTGGCCGCAAATAAATTTCTTCGCCCTTGCACTGTCCGATTTGCCGTATGTTGATATCTCCAAAAGCAGTGCTTCAAGATATCGATCGACACTACCTCCCTTCTTTCTGGCGACAGGAAAACCACAGTAGTCGCAGATCGCGTCGCAGAATGGTATGTGGACGTAGAAGGCAGCCTCCTCGACCTCATAGAGACAGGACCCTGGTGCGCGTTCTTCGAGATTGACGGGGTAGTAGGCTACGAACTCATTGTCCTTGACTTCAAAAGAGTTCATGAACACCCCTCTCAACTATGCTGCATTTCCGAAATGGACCACGTAGCACGGGATCTCAGTCAATCCATCCACACAAAGAAGCGCGCTCATGTCTCGATCATGAAAAGCGCACGACGTGAAGCTTGACAAGCCTGTCGCTGTGCAATGGAGAACTACGTTTTGTGCCGCATGACCAGCTTCGAGATGTGCGAGCCGATACGATCGAATACCGTACTTGTGCGTCAATCGCCGGAGGACGGCAACGAACACCAACGTAGTCGCGGAGCGGTCGACCGTACTGTCGTCGAGCAGCGCCTTCGCCGCAACGGAGGTATTCAACTCCGATACTCGCTCGAGGCAACACGTATCTGGCAGGAAGCGATATATCCCTGGCGCCAGAGCAGCCACGTGTCGCACGATCAGGTAGACATCCAAGGCCCCCAACGCACCCGCAGATGGGTATGGAAAGAGCGGGTAACCAGGCACACCCTCTTCACTCTTTCCCAATCGACCGGTGACCCCCAGCGTCTCCTGCAGGAGGTTGCTTAATAGCTCAATGCTCAGAGCGTTTGCCGAAAATTTTCTAGCAGACCGGCGGCGAGCCGCTAACTCGCCGAAGGAGCTCGATGTACATTTAGGCAGCGCGACGACGTCAGCGCTTTGCCGAGAGCGGATTGGCTGCATGAGCACCAAGTCATCCGAAGGTGCTCCGCCCTTCGCAGGGGCCGACGTTCTCGAAACGCGGCAGTTTTGCGATGCTAGGTGATAGGAAACCAGCGGTCGCAAGTCCGCGGAGGGGGCGTCGATACTATCGACCCAACTTGAGGGCCGCCCGCTAAGAACCGGCACTTGGCACTAGACGCGCAACGCGATGCCGCTCTCGCCGCAGCAGCAGCAGCAGCAGCAAGACGTATCGGCAGCAGCTGTGGCGGTTGCAAGATTCTTGTCCAGCGCGTTCATGTCCACACCCGAAAGTCTTGCGGCCTGAGTCAAGGCTCCATACTCCTCGACTGACAGATCGAAATCCTTGTCGATCAGACCCGGGTCTGCAATCGCCTGAGACCGATAACCTGAATCATTCACGAGCTTCGCGAGTGCGTCCTTGAATGGCATGGCAACCTCCTCGAGTGAGGGCGCGAATTTACTCCTGCTATTCGCTGCGTGCAAGCTCGCGGCGCGTGGCCCTCATCAATATTGATGAAGACCCAGTGTGCTGGATGACACCCGGATCATTGAGGCAGAGTGCAGGATCCAAGCGAAGGTAGCGCCCCTCGTGACCAAAGGACGAACCGCCACCGCCTTCTCCTGCGTCCACTGCCCGTGCAACCTCCGGAGCAGAACGCGGCATCCAGATCAATTGCGGGGTACAGCGATCAAGGTGAGCCGCCCCCAGTGCCGCCTCGGACTGCGCGACTTCGCTTCGCGAGCTGCTTCTGCAATCCGCGTAGAGGTATGGTGTGGCTATCGATGCGTCCGATGGAGATGCATCGGTGCTGACACCCCTTGCCCACATGGTCGCCGTGTCTCGTGCGGCACACCCGCACAATGCCTACGTATTCACGGGCGAGCACTTCAGCGCCGAACGACGCAATCTGCTCAAAGGACTAGCGGGAAGCTGACTCGAGGCATGCAGCCGAGATGCAGCAGCCCAATCCTGGTCGCCTGCGCGCGAAAGCAAATGCTCCGACGCCAAGCGCTGCCCGCGCAAGGCCGTGGCTGCGCGCCAGCGCGGTCAAGCCTTGGAGACTCGATGTAAGAACACAGGACAAGCAAGGTTCCTGCGGCGCTGACGGGCTGCAATGATTACAGCGGCGTCCGCGGGGGGCCTGAATGTGCGTTGACCAGATCCGCCTTTAGGCGTGAAATGCTACGCGCACCACGCAAGTCGAGCATTGCCTGTTAAATGACCCGGAATTCGGAGCATCGATATAGGCAATTATTAAAATTGCCGGTTAAACCCAGGTGCCGAGGAATTTCGCCATGACCATTTTCAGATATTCTGCAGAAGATGCACAGCTTCACGAACAATGCAGCTTTCGTGTCGGCATTATTCCTAACACCCTTAACCTCGGCTCACGACTTCATGAAATCCAGCAATGGATCGATGCCAACGATATCAAATTTGCAGATCTCGAAAGTGGAGCAACTCAAAAATCATTCGAAGCTCGGATAGCGGCATTGCTGGGCGTGGAAGATTGCTTGTTTGTGATTAGTGGCGCGGCCGCGTGTCAAATTGCGGTTCGAATTTGGGCAGCTCAATCAGGCAAGCGTGAATTTGGCATGCACGCAACTTCTCATATGGAGTTTCACGAGGACAAGAGCTATTCAATGCTTCATGCGCTACGGGCCGTATGGGTTGGCAGCTACGATAGGCCACTCAGCAGTTCAGATCTGGAGGTACTCGCCGACGAAATTTCATGCCTAGTTGTAGAGTTGCCGTGCAGACATGTAGGTGGGAACGTTTTGCCAACCATGGAGGAAATACGGGCGCTCCGACAAATAGCGCTGACACGGCAGATAAAGCTACATCTCGATGGCGCTCGCCTGTGGGTCTGTAGGCCACAATTGCAAACTAATTTCGCCGATGTCGTGAACTGCTTCGATTCTTCATATGTCTCCTTCAGCAAGGAGGTCGGCGCAATGGGCGGCGGCATGCTTGCTGGGTCAAGGAAGTTTGTCACGTCCGGACGGGTATGGGCAAACCGACAGGGGATTGCTGGCGATAGGCATCCAGCTGTACTTCTTGATGCGATGAGGTGTTTTGAAGGCACCTTCATGAATTTTGATAATTTCGTAATGCACGCTCGTGAAGTTGCGCGTCTGCTAAAGGCGTCCACTTTCTGCCTCGTGGTGCCTGAGATTCCAAACACAAACATGTTCCGTGCGTACTTCCCCGTTAGCGTAGGTCGCATGATGGCGGCGCGAGCACGGCTTGCCTTGCAAGCGAAACAATGGGTGGGCACGTGGTTCGCAGCAGCTGATATGCCTGAATATTGCTACACAGAAATAGTAATTTCTTTAGATGCATTGCGCCTAGAGCCGCAGGCTATCGCAGATGCCTTCAGAAGGCTGTCCCAAATCGCGGACGAAGCTTAGCACCTCCTTGGAGGTCAGACAGTGCACTTGCGGGACCTGCGTTAATCGTCAGACATGACAATGCAAATCAACGGACAACACTCCCATCATTACGCTGCGGCATTTTTCGAGCAGTAGGGCGCGCTGTTATTCGAAACAGAGCAGCAAAAATCGAGGATATAAGGCGGCCGGTGTTTCAAGCAAACCCGCAAGCTATTATTTTCCAGCCCAAGGGTTGACACAGATATACCGCCAGGCTACAAGCGACACTACGATCTTTCATCTCGGGAGCCACCTTGATCCGATCGCTAACTATCAACTGTGTCTTCTTTGTGCTTGTAGCCGCACCTAGTATTGGTATGGCGGCAAATGACTGCAACGCTTCAGTAATGCACAAGAGCCAGAGCAAGAGCGGAGGGGGATGGGTACTCGAGTTCAACGTCAGAACGAGTTGCGAAAGCAGCACTGGTCGTTTCGTGTACACCTACGTTGACGACAACGACAAGACCATCGAGCGTAGAAGCCCGTCTTGGGCTCCGTCCGACGGCAGGGACTTTATTCTCAAGGACGAAATCGCCGAGCCAGGAGGACTTAAGTCACTAGCTATCGACAAGAGCAGTGTGGAATCGGCGAAGAATCCTTAGCACCCCCTGATTTCGATTGCGTTCGCTGGCTCTCTGAGCTGAGATGGCCGCAACCCACGGGCAATTTGCACCATTGCTGTCTCGGTCTTGCCCGGCGTCATGCTCCACCCAGCGCGATCTGACGCGACACGCCACGTGTATCTTCGGGGCGATTTGCGGCGCGAGCCCGTAAGCAATGGGTGGACGTCGGGACTTACTCACTTACTCAGTCGAGGTCTTGCGCGCGACTGCGGGCGAAGTCGCGCAACGCGCGGTGGACACAGCAGCCTCACGCCAGTTTTGAGAAGCGCCCCGACGCTGACGGGGGAAGGCTATTGCGTGGAGGTGCCGGTGAGGTCAGTCGACGGGACTTTGTGAGTGTCGGCCAGTGCGGGCTGGTGGAATGCGGCCTCAGCCAGCGTCCTAAAGAGCACGAAGACTGCAGAGAGCGTTGGCTGCGGCACCTGACTGTGAATCAGGGGATTCAAAGCCTCGACCAGAGTCGCGACTTCCTTGCGAAGCCTAGCTGAAGCCTCGATCACTGGTCCCTTGGCAACTTGGTTTTCGATAAGCACCGCAAAGCGGTCAAGGTGCAAAAGAAGCGTCTCCAGCTCATGATCCAAATCATGAGTCGTCAGCGAAGTCGTCGGATCGGAGAGGCATTGCTGCAACGTTTGTACTTCGGCAATTTTCGAGCGGACGTATCGGTACCGCGCCAGGAGAGCTTGGACAACGAGCTCCCCATCATCGGGCTTGCTAGGCTCCGGATAGCCGATTGATGGGTGCACCACTTCAGGCCCGAGCTTTGGGAAAACGCTTGTCGCCGTGGGCTCACCCGTCAGTAGCTGCGCGTAATCTTCCTTGCTGCGAAGAATGAAGACCTTCCGCAGCGCGTTGGGCGGACACCTCAGCAGATCGGCACGTGCTCTGTCTTGGTCACTTGCCAACAACAAGTTGGCTTGCACTTTCGGTTCGCCGTTCTCCTGGTCACGATCCGTGGCGACGGGAACCGCCAGCCACCGTCCGTACTCGATCGACGCGCGGGAAGCGTAGAGGCTGCCACCCACGAGATCCGACTGAACCATGACAACCCCCTGTGCCATGGCGGCCTGGATGCGATCGCGCTTGACGTACTGCTGTTTCTGGATTCCCTGGCCGTAGCGGTACTCCGTGATAAGTGCACCGCCGGCGTCGATGATCTCCTGGGCCAAAGCCTTGTGTCGCGTCGGCGCGATGGTGTGCAGACCATGTGCGAGCACGGCGACCGTGTGTGCGTTCTGTTCTAGCGCTGTCTTGTGAGCGATGGCGTCACAACCAATGGCCAGACCGCTGACGATGCTCCATCCATGACCTGCGAAGAAGCCAGCGATGCGCTTGGCGATCAATTCACCGTGCGTCGTCGGCTCGCGCGTTCCGATCACGGCAACCGACTTCTCGGGATCTGGGGCGAGCTTACCCTTCACAAAAAGCAAGAAGGGATCGTCGTAAGTTTCAAGAAGCAGGCGGGGATAGTCCGGATCGACCCCTGAGATGATGCGAGCTCCGTCTGCTTCCGCTTCTCTCAGCTGTTTCTGCGCGATCTTGTGGGCGCCTTCCCATGCCTCTGCAGCCGCGAGAGCCTTTTGTAAGGCAGGAACGTGCTCGGCCAAGTCTAAGGGGTCAGCACTCGCGAACTGTGGAATCGATGCAATCTTCTTGAGCGCAGCCGGTCCAATGCCCCGCAAAGTGGAGAGCGTGAGCAGGCGTAGAGTGGACTCGGAGGCGACTGGCACTGGGCAATATCGGTCTGATCGAACGGATTGAGTGCACAGTCTAAAGCTCTTCGCAAAGAGGAGCATTTCGCATGGCGCGAGCTGCTAACTGCGCACACCGCCACGCCGAATCCGTTAACCCCTGCTCTGGTTCATCCCAGGGCGGTCCGACAAGGCGAGCCCCTGCACGCCATCGAGAGAACCGAAGTCAGTGGCGCCATCTGCCGACTCCGGTCTGCATGCCCTTTCAGCTTGCTCGTGCCACGACTGGTACTGCGCCTCCAGCTCGCGCCGCAATTCCTGAGCAGTCGCCTTATGCTTCATCCACAGCATGGTCATCTCCTTCGTCCATGGGCATAGTTTATAGGGGCATTCCGCACGATCGCTGACCTCGCTTGAATATTCGGCAGAGAGAGGGCGGTTTTCCAGCTATCTTCTCTGTCATTTCTCGCTCCAAAAAAGCTCCCCTACGTTCTTCGCGATCGACAGGCAAGCCACGTTTCGGGCGCCGGCAGCACGAAGATACTCGTCGGCATAAATGAGCGATGCCCCGGTTGTGGTGACGTCATCAATGACCAGGTAGTGAGCCTTGTTGTCTATCAGATCCGGCCGGCTCACATGCAGGTGGTCCCTGACGTTCCTGAAGCGCTCGGTTTGCCCCAGTTTGTCGCCGTGCTGCGAACGAACACCGTCCTTGAATGCAAGGAGTTTGGGTTCAACAGTGACGCTGCGCGCGAAACGGCGGGAGCGTGACACTGCTTCAGCCAACTGCCCGAGGAAGTTCTCCAATCTGGGCTCGCGCCCCGGGCGGTGCGGGATGACGGTCACAACCAGCTTTCCAGCCCATAGCAGCATGGGATAGCGCTTCTGGAAGAAGGCCAGCACAGCATCAACCCATTCTTCAGGAAATTGGCTCGATTCCTTGTTGTCCTCGATCGACGCACTCAATGCATGCCCCGCGCGGCGTCGGCTCACCGATGCATGGTTCGAGAACGACCGGCCGCCAACCGCTATGCGCACCGGCCCTCTTGGCTCTTCGAATTCCCACGGTTTGAAGTGACCGATTTCGTCGAACCGAACAGTAGGGCCGGCGGGCGCCCCGGCAAGGAGGCGCTCAAGTTCCGGGAGGTGGCGCTCGGGGGAAGCCAGTACGTCCAACAGGTCTCGCGGCCTGGTTATAAATGCGTCGGGCACATGACCCAATGCGGCCCAGTGATCACGCGTGTTGGATCCGGGCCAAGCGGACTTGTCCACCACGATCGGGCTGCCAGCGTGGTACGCCGCGCAGACATCGGCGTCGTTGTCACCAACCAGCAAGACTCTCGCAGGGTCTCCAATTTTCAACTGCTTCATCGCAGCGTGAACTCCGTGTCCGCGCGGTTTGGTCCATTCGACGTCTTCGTAAGCAACGAGGACGTCCCACTGGGTGTTGGGGTACGCCTGTCTAAGCACCAGGCTCGCGTAGCTGCGAGGCGAACGCGTAAAAACGCCGAGCCGCATTCCCGGATTGGCGGCCCTGATCTCGTCCAGAAGGCTTTCGGAATAAATCAGCCGGGGCGAAACCTTGCCAAGCGCTGCGGTAAGCCGTGCCAAGTATTCCGCAGAATTATCGTTTTTTCCGGCGCGGCGGACCTCGTCAAGGTCAGAGGTCTTGACGAGCGTGTCGTCTAAATCAAACAAGCAAAGCTCGAACATCTATGGGCCTCCTCCCGAATTGGATGATATGTCACAAATTGTTCGCGCTGTCCGCCTTCGCTTTTAGGAGGGGTTTGCACTGTCCGGTGTCTGTTTCCTGTTCACCCAAAAAAAGCACCGGGTCGCGCCCGGTGCAACTACCTTGGAGACAAGTCGTTCAGAACGCGTGGCGCACGCCCAAGTCGAAGCCAGAAGACGATCGATATGCACCGGTGATCGCGCCGTTCAGCGCGGCCATGGCGCCACCGCTATTGCGCACGCGCGCGGAGGTGGCGTACAGCGCCGTACGCTTGGACATGTTGTGAACGTGCCCGAGCGAAACCTTCTTGGTCTCGGAGATCGTTTTGTCCCTGAGGATGGCTGTGTCGTTGCGTCGAAGAAGCATGGGCCAAAACTTGCCCTCCTCCTCGTCCGAAGGAATCCACTCGACTTTGTCACCCTCCTCGGTGTAGCCAATCCGATGGCCATTTGGTCCTACTTCACCGGGCTTAACAGGGTCCAAGCGATCTCGCGCGCCTGCGTCTGAACATGCTGCTGCAACCGCGTGATCAGCGCGGCCGCCTGCGGCGGCAGCTGTGCCATGTCGATATGGAAGGCCGCGGTGTCGCCGAGCATGTTCGGCATGTTGCACGAGTCGGCAGGCGATGCGCATCGGCAGATGCGATGTCAACGGCAGCGCTGGGCTGTCAGCGCGCCCTCATGATCGGCTGATGACACTGAGTTCGCCCAGGCGCTGCCACGGCAGCCTGTGTTCTAGCAGGTCGATCAGTCAATCTTGCTGCTGGCAACCTTCATTGCAGGCTCAAGCTTCGCGTAGAAGTCGCTGAGCGCGGGTCCAGCCCGCGGCGCCGTTTGGGCTACGCCAGATCGCCGGGTTTGGCGCCGGGAGGCGCCGCCGGTTCCTGGGCCGGTTTCGGATGCTCCCATTCCCAGCGCACCACGGTCGTGGTGACTTGGTAGACGTTGTAGACGAACGACTTCAGTAGCAGCACGAGGTAGATCGTCCAACTACCAAACGCCACGACCAAGGCCGCCGCGCCGAACCTGTGGACTTGTCCCACCACCGGGCGAAGGACCTCGAACTCATGGGCCTTCGCGAGGGCCAGCGACGCCGCTCCGCCGCTTGGAAGGAACAGCTCGCACAAAAGGCAGACGAAGAGATAGCAGATGTAGTGCACGAACGTCACGATAAACGCCGAAAGGTTGTATTTCAGCGTGCTCTCGCCGGTTCCCTTTTTCACGGTCTGCGCCATCTTGACGAAGATCTCGACGCGGATGACCGTCACGAAGATCGTGAACCCGGCAACCAGGAAGCCTAGGATCGAGGTCGCGAATCCGAATCCGGTCGCCTCCAGCTTGCGGAAGGCCGCCATGAGGGCGTCCGGCCTGTCCCAGGCCAGGACACAATAGCCCATCAAGCCGGCGCACACGGCCAGTGAAACCCAAAGATTGAAGTTCTTCTTCGGAAATTTGAAGGACGTGCGCCAAAGCTGGTAAAGCGTCTTTTCGCGCGTTAGGTCCCGCGCGCGGGGGGGCAGGTCCACGGCGTCAGGTTTCGTCGTCATTGCTCTGCGCCCTGATTCTCGCAATGGACCCAGCCAAACGTTCGTCGAGGCCTGGATTGGGTTGGCGGGGCGCGAGCTTTATGGCGCCGTTCGCGACCTGCTGTTTGAAGAGATGGCCCAGATGGGTGATCGTCGCAGGCAAAGGCCGGTCCACAGGATCCACGAGGGACACGATCTTGAACTCGTCGTTCGAGCCTCGCAGCTTTTGGTCGTTGGCGTCGATCCCTTCGAGCCGGATCTGCGAGTTGCCGTCGCCGGCCACCGACTCCAGTTGGGTCGCCACCTTGGCCTTCGCGAGCCCTTCCTTATTTCGATAAATGATGGTCGATTGCGTTGCTTTCACATCTTCCGACCTGTCGCGAAAGGCTTCAAAAAAATCGTCGTTGTCGAGTTCCGAGTTTGGTTTCAGCAGTTGCACGGTGGCGGAGCGCAGGACTTTGAACCTCTTGATGAACTCCCGGAGGCTGTCATCGTTGGCCAAGGGCACGACTTCGAGTTCGGGAGCTTCCACGATCTCCTGCAGCCTCTTCTTAGTCACCTTGACAGGCTCGTCATCCTCGCCCTTCGCCGCTTCGACGACCTCCTCGGGGAGATCATCCTCATTCTCTTGTGCGATCCTGTAGAGCCGATTTATGAAGTCGAGCCGCGCCTTGGCGATGAAGTGCAACGCCGTCGAGCGAAAGCTCTCGATGGCCGGCGCGCCACCTGTCTTAAGCATGTAGATTAGCTTGTGGCTGCGCAGCAGCAGCACGAAGACGGCTGAGGGCGCTGTCTCCATGCTCTCGTTCGCCGGCCGCAGCGTATTGGTTTGTTGGTCGTAGCGTTGCTCGCTGCGCACGATCATCGACTTGACGAAGTTGCCGCCAATCGCCCATTCCGGCTGATCTCGCGACCCAAGATTGATCAACTGGACGTCGTGAAAGAAGTAGGCCTTGTCCTTGTATGTCCGGCTGTTGTCGGTGAGGAAGGCGGGAGCCACGATTTGCTCGAAGTAATGCAAGAGCTCTCGAGCGCCGAAGTGGCAGATGAAGTTCGCGTAAAAGACGGGACGTTTTTTCTCTGCCATGTCGATCTCCTCGAAATTTTTATCGGCCGCCAGCGCTCGCCTGTGCCCTCGCGCATGCGGTAAATCTCCGGCGCCTTTCTTTCGCATGCGGCACGAACAGAACTGCGGCGGACAGTTTGAACCGGCATTTGATCACAGCGCTTCTCACTGGTGCTACGCCCCGCCTCCGTCGCGGCTTCGCCAACGGGCACTGAGCTCGCGCAATCCAGCGGCGGCAGCAAAACTCCCCGTGGAAGTTGCATACTCTCCACGCCTGCGGTCTTGACCTGCCCCCTCCCAGCCGTACCAGCGTAAACGCAGTGGAGTCCGTCAACTTGGAGAATGACGGACATGAGAAAGAGCAGATTCACCGAAGAGCAGATCATCGGTTTCATCCGGCAGGCGGAGGCCGGTTTGCCGATCAAGGAGCTGTGCCGCAAAGGCGGCTTCAGCGACGCCACCTTCTACAAGTGGCGTGCAAAGTACGGCGGCATGGATGTGCCCGATGCCAAGCGACTGCGTGAGCTCGAGAGCGAGAACACCAAGCTCAAGAAGCTGCTGGCCGAGGCCCACTTGGACATCCACGCGCTGAACACCGCCTTCGGGGTAAAGCGCTAGCCCCGCAGGCCAAGCGCGCAGCAATCACCGTGATGATCGACCAATGCGATCTGTCCGAGCGACGTGCGTGCAGGCTTGTGGGGCTCTCCCGCGACAGCTATCGCAACCCACCTGAGAGCGATCAGGTGACCCAGAATCTGCAGGCCAGCATTGTGGAGATCGCGTACGCGCGTCGGCGCTTCGGCTATCGGCGCATCCACGACCTGCTGCGCCCGCAGTACCCCGGCGTGAACCACAAGAAGATCTATCGGCTGTACAGCAAGGCCAACCTGGCCGTGCGCAAGCGCAAGAAGGTCAAGCGTCCTGCGTCCGAGCGCGTGCCGCTGCAGCTGGCACGCTCGGTCAATGAGGTGTGGAGTATGGATTTCGTCAGCGACAGCCTGAGTACTGGCCGGCGCATCAAGTGCCTGACGGTGGCCGACGACTTCAGTCATGAATGCGTGAACATCTCGGTGGACTGGGGCATCTCGGGCCAGTACGTCACGCGGCTGCTCGACCAGGCAGCCATCTTCCGTGGCTACCCGCTGGCGGTGCGTACCGACAATGGTCCGGAGTTCACCAGCCGGGCCTTCATGAGCTGGGCGCAGACGCATGGCATCCGGCACATCCTGATCGAGCCGGGCCGGCCCATGCAGAACGGCTACATCGAGAGCTTCAACGGCAAGTTCCGGGACGAGTGCCTAAACGAGCAGTGGTTCGAAACGCTGCAGCAGGCCAGAGCGGCCATCGCAACATGGAGGCAGGACTACAACGAGGTCAGGCCGCACAGCAGTTGCGGCCGCATGCCGCCGGCAAAGTTCGCCGAGCTGCATCGCCAGCGCGCTGGCGATGCAGCTCAAGCCACTTCAACCACCACAGAGATCAATTAATCTTGCACCCCCGGACTTCCTCGTTATGAATGGCACGGCGGAAAGGGGCAGGTCAGTCTGATCAATTCGCGCCGGTTCCTTCGGGGGCGCTATGAAATGCGCGCAGCCGTTCCAGCCAGTCTTTCAAGGCTCGCCGGTCGTTGAGTGGTGGTTTCGCCGGCCCAGCTCGGGATCCTCCGATGCGAACAAAGGCGCCATCGGCGCGGATCTTCGGAGAGACAGCGATGCTCAGTTCTGGCCAGCTCACCCGTTCTCACATGCTTTGCATGAACCTACCATAACTGATAGTTGAATTTAGCTGCCTTTCATCGCACGCTCGCAAGAATCCACCCAGCCGCTGGGTGAGAGAGTCAAGCCAGGGCCTTCTGACGGGATGTTAATTGTTGACTGTGTCGTACGGCGGAGTTGCAACCTGCAGCATCTTGGATGCTGTATTTTTGGGACTCTTTGAAGCTAGGAACTCCGCCATGGAAACGCGCATCCGCTCGCGGAAGACACGGTTGCTTCGAGGAGTTGTCATGTATTTCGAACACCACGCCAACGGCCGCTTCATTGATCCACAGCCTGTGGCAGATCCTGCGTTCTTTCGCATGGCGGATGTGATCCGCATCACGGCATTGAGTCGTGCTACCTTGTATCGAAGAATTGCTGGAGGAAAATTCCCGCCCTCTGTGCACCTAGGAGGGCGCGCCTGTGGATGGCCGCGTGCAGCGCTTCAAGATTGGATCGACGACCCCGAGGGATACGTCGCACGACATGCGGCACCAGTTGAAAGAAGGGTACGGTGAATTGGGTAGGACAGGAGATTGCCAAGCGCAGATGCGAGCATTCAGCCCACGCTGACCATCTGCCAGGCACGCCCCATAGATGTTGATCATTGACCCTTGAAGCGCCTCGAGGAGCAGGTTGTGTGCGAGCTTGTTCGAATAGGTGATCTGAAGCGGAGTTGCCTCGTCGATCACTGCCTTTTGGCAAGCATTGATGAGGTCTTCAAGGTTGAAGGTTCTGCACGTCATGGGGCGTCTGCCGTGGTCGAGGTCGGACTGCGCTGTGCCTTCCATCGGTCCCAAGGCGCAAGGGGATCGTCGGATGAAGTGATCTAAGTTTATCTAAGGCCAGACATCGAGGCTCGAGATCGCTGGCACCACGACTTATATTCGTTCGGCCGGTAGTCGACCAGTCGGTCGACGGACCACTGGTCTATTTGAGTGTGGCGCTAATTGCTTCTGGAACACTAGAGACTCCGGTAACTCGGATGCGTATATCTACAGCATGGAGGCAGCAGGTTCATCTACGTTGTGTCCGGCACCATTCGCTATCGCTATGGTCATGAGACGATCGATCTCCACTCTTGTGATTGAATGTTGTTTGAAGCAAGACTGCGCATGGTGGAGAGGCAGTCGAAAATGCACCGGCTAGCTGCATTTCGATCTGCTTCCGATGGCCGTCCTTTGCAGATGGCGCGGTGTCGCACTCGGAGGTCCTCCACGGGCTTCGGGAGCCTTAGCGAAGATGCCCGCGTCAGGTCACAACGGGTGTGGCAACGTAGTGATCACGCCGCATCGCGCATGTGCGTTCCGACCTTCGCCTGATCCCACCCAATCTGATCGATGATGAGTGCGCTGCCGCTGCAGGAGGGCCTGAGAGGGCCGTGTTCGCATTGCAACTCACCGCGCCTGCTGGACCGGCGATCTGGTTTTCATGCGCTCTGGCGCTCGGACTCTGGCCTGCTCCCTCCAGCGCTCAGCCATCCGCTGCGCATCGGTCTGCACGGCCGGCATGCGCGCGACGAAGCGATCCACCCGTGCGGCCAGCTCCCCTTCGCCCTGCCTTCGGAGCGCATCCGCCGTTGCGCGCCAGTCCGCCTCCACGTCCCGCCGTGTTCCCTGCATTGCCTCCTGGCCGGCATTCAGGGCGCCCCGGCCCGACCGGAGGACCTGCAGCACGCTGTCCAGCTTGGCGCGCATGAACGTCGAAGTCTTCGGCGGCCGACGCGTGGCCCGCGCGCCGGCCGGCCACTGCGCGAACGTGCGCAGTGCGCGGAGCCGATGATGAATCGCGTCTCGATACGGCTTGCGGATCTGGCCTCGTACCTGCCTCGGCGTTGCATTGGCCGCCACGCCTTGTTCACGCATCAACGCCGCGAACTGTTCCCGCCATTGCCGCAGCGTGTCCTTGCGGATGTAGAGGCGCTTGCCAGGCTCGAACTCGTGCTCGCACTTGACGACCAGGTGCACGTGCGGGTGCGGCTGGTCGGTGTGCAGCACCATGGCGTAGCGATGCTGCAGCGCGAAGTTCTCGCGCGCGAACACGCGCGCCGCAGCCAGCACCTTCTCCGGGGGCGTGCCGGCCGGCATTGACAGGACGATGTTGTGGACAAGTTTCGCACGCGTGTCTTTCTGGCCCCCGGCCGGCCGGGGCTTGTACTGGCTTCTGCAAAGATCCAGCTGCCAATCTGCCACGATCTCCTTGGCGGCGCCTCGCCCCTGCAGCGTCAGCCCTTCGTCGGTTTCCATCGGCAGCTTTCCGTGCCGGCCGATGTAGCGCAGGTGCGCGTCGACCCCACCGACATCGCGCCCGCCACCAGAGACCTTCACCATCACCTCGGGCGTGCGGCCCACCGTCCGCTTGATCTGCGCGATCTGGTCGCCTCCGAAGCGCAACGTGCCGCTGGGTCCCCGTCGGCCGTAGCTCACGATATCCAGCGCCATGTCGCGCGCGCCGCCGGCCTGAGCCGGGCTGCTGCGCCCCAACCTCACGGTCTGCTTAGGCATGGCCCACCTCGCCGCCGGTCTTCCAACTGGTCAGATTCCACCGCACGACGGCGGCCGTGGCCTCGCGTGCCGCCTCGATCTCCCGCCGGGCCAACGCAATCGCATCGCGCAGTTCCGATGCCGCCGGCTCCGCCAAGGTGTTCGGCATGCCGAACATTCGAAGCTGCCGTCCGAGCGCAGCCAACTGCGCGCCGGTCGCCTTGATCAGATCCAGCTCGTTCGGCGGCAGCACCGCCGAGCGGCGGACATGGTTGTGAACCAGCATGGCGAGGTAGCTGCCGGTTCTCATGCCACGCGCACAGGCTCGCTCCGCCGCCAACGTCCGATCGCCATTGCGAAGCCGCAGCGTGATGCGGTCATCTGCAGCACCCTCGACAGTCGAATCGCGCGCGACGCGTTGCTCGTCCGATTCGCGCTCTGCCGGGCTGTTGGCCTCCAGCACTTTGTCGATCAGCTTGGAGAGCAGCCCCGACTCGCTGAGCTGATGGCGCGCGGCCAGCGCGGCAAACCGCGATCTCGTATCGGACGACACCCGGGTCCCGATCACGCTTGATGAAGAGGTCTTGGTCATCGCAACGCCATCGCTGTTAACAATGTCTGACGGCAGTCTATCCTGCCCTCAACACCGCACAAGACCTCAAGGTGTCGGAATCATCACGTTCAACCCCTGCGTGCGCCACGGACTCCCCGCCCGAGCTGTCATCGCGCATGCATGTGCTCGCCGCGCATCCCTCGCTGTTCGGCATGCCGAACAGCGAGGAAGAGCGATGCAGCGCATAGCTCGTGGGCGAGCGATCAATCGACCAAGTTTCAGCCTCGCCCGAGTGCGATGGCACCGCCGCGAGCGAGAAGCGCATGCGACCAACTGCAACCGAACGCCTCGACCATGTCCCCCACTTACACAGCGCGAGAGCTCCACGGACCAGGAGATTCTGAGAAGTTTTGGAATGCCATTGCCCGATACCTCGGGGCACCTGCATTGCAGAAAGGTGCGAGAACTCAACAAGCTCCCGAGAAGGTCCGCCCTGCCCTCCGCTCTCACTCACGAAGCGTGAACACCACCGACAAGTAGGAGACCGGCTGGACCTGGATCGCCTCGATCCCATGAAGCGCCGTCGCATCGAACAGTAACGAGTCCCCTGCCCTCACTTCGACCACCTTGCCGCCGTATCGGTAGCTGACGTCCCCGGACAGGAAGTACAGGAACTTCAGGCCCGGATGCTGGAAGGTCACGTAGGGATCGGCGCCGGGCAGCAGCGTGACCAGGTAGGGCTCTACGAATAGATTGCCCGACAGCAGGTGGCCCAGCAGCTCGTAGCGATAGTCCGCCACTGCGCCGATGCGGTCGACCACCGGACCGCATCCTGCGGGCACATGGCAGAAGTCCGTGCGGCGTGCCTGATCGCTGAAGAAGCGCGACGTCGGAACGTGTAGGCCCTGCGCGAGGCGCTCCAAGGTCTCCACCGAAGGCGAGACCAGCCCGCGCTCGATACGCGAGAGCATCGAGGAAGAAATCCCCGAGGCCTGCGCCAGCGCGCCGGCAGACACATCGGCCGCCATACGAAGCGACCTCACCTGCGCGCCGATGCGCGACGCGGACAGGCTGCGCACGACAGGTGCTGGTTGCCGCGGCCGGACACGCGTCACCGAGACCGGCAGCCGCATGGGTCGAGCCGTTGGCAGGGGCGAGGCAACTTGTCGACGGGACATTTGGATGCGTTGGCAGCGGCAAAAGCTTTGAATCTCGGCAACTGAGGCAACCCGCTCGAGAACTGATCGATCTCGTGGTTTGAAACGTAGATCTGCAGTTCATTATGTACCATACAAGCGGGTGCATAAAGAAGTCCATGCGGCGAAATTCGTTGCATGCGATCGACGCAGGATCCCGCGCTATTGAAAGCCTTTGCGGCCGAGCTGAAGGCTCGGCGGGCAGTGCGTGGGTTCAATCAAGAGGAGCTCGGATTTGCGTCGGGCCTCAATCGCACATTCATCGCCAAATTGGAGACGGCCACTACCAGCCCTTCATTGACTAGTCTCATCTTTTTGTGCAATGGGCTCGAGGTAGACCCGTCGGAGCTCATGGGCTCCTTGATGAAGCGCTACAAGAAAGAGCTGCGGACCAGGTCGACGGCCGAATAGGACATCTCCCCGATCGTTGAAGGGCAATCGTTTCGCTGCTTGAATCCCTCTCTATAGATGCCACCGAATGGCTCCGACGCGTGCGTCTCCCGTGCCACGATGGAGTCGAAGGCCTCGCCCGCATGCAGCTCAGCCGTGAAGATCGCGGCGCGGTCATTCGATCACTCCTCTGCTCCCAGGGAACGTTGGGGCCATGCGCCTGCCCACTGGGGGGTTTGCCTTCTTCCAGGCCTCAAGGTCTCTCCCCTTCAACCACCAATCGCCATGAGCCGTGTCCAGCAGCGGCCATGACACGTCGCCTGTCCGCGGTTGCTGCTCGACGAAGGTAGCACGCCTACGAGGCGACACCTCGGACGTCTCGGGCGGCCCGCCTGACGAATGTTCCAAGAGATCGGCGTCTGGCAGGCGCTTTCCACCTGGCTTGGTCAAGGCTTCCGCCATCTCATGGAAAAGCACCGACAGGAATCGGTCATACACGGGGTCGCGAAGATAGGTCGCTTCGCCTGCGCGGATGCTGCTGCGCACCTCGGCCGCCCACGCCTCGAACAAGACTGCTGGGTTGGTTCAAGCGGCGGACGATAGACACGAACTGCGATGAGGAACAGCGTGTGCAACGAACGCTGGGCGCCGCGGCTCTGTCGGACGGCGTTGAGCACTCCCATCACGTTCTGCACCTGGTACCCAACCGGTCGGGCGAGCCGGCAGGTCAAAATGCGGGAAAGAATCCCGCGAAAGCCAACGAGGTTGTCGTCAGCCGCCTCCGGGTAGCCGTGCAACGCGAGCTGTCAGAGGCGTCGGCGACATGCTCCCGCGCTGCTTGCTCCGTGACGATTGCGGTCGCTGACTGCCGGCCCTCTGCGTCGGCCTCAGCGCCCGCGTCCAGCATGGAGACGACGGCTTCCAAGTATTCCCGCGCAATCTCCGCAATCGGAACCCATCGGGATAGAAACTCCTGCAGATCAGGGCGGAAGCGGGAGTGCGGCTCTTGAAGACGCGCGTGCCAACGAGCGGCGCTAGGGAGGGTACGGCCTCGAACCAAGGGGCCCATGCGCGCGCCATGATGAACATCGCGCCGCGATCAACCAAATGCTCGACGAAGCGCTCGATCGGCTCGCGGCTCGGGAAATTACTCAGCACCGCATCCAGCTTCCCATTGCCGGGCCACTTCTTGCTCGCCCAGGGGCACAGTTCGACCTTCAGCATCTTGCGGCTGATGTCGTGAAGCGTGACACCTTCCTGCTGCAAGTGCAGGAAGACAGTATTGCGGTAGTAGGCGTGCGTCGTCGGGTGAATGTGCGAGCCGGCAACGGAGAGGGACCAGTCTGGGTGCGGTTGGTAGTGCGTCTCGCGTGTGGCGTCGTCGCCGTAGCTTGGGTTGGCCTGCAGGTAGACCACCAGAGCCGACGGGTCGCCATCCATGCACAAGGCGCCGAGATCCGGGCGCAGTCGCCAGCCCTGAGCCTCCTTGATCTTCGCGGCCTTCTTGCCCGACTCGGGATTTGACATACGGCGAGCAACCTCAGCATCAACCTGTTGGTTGTAGGCCTCGACATATGGCAGATCCATGGCCTCCAGCGCATTCGGGGACAACGCTTTCATGCTTAGCATCTGTCATCGACCGCCCTTACGGGCGAAAAATCCCTCGATTAGCCCATCGTCCTCAACCCGAGTGACATGCAGCCAATAGAGCTGATCCATGATGTCTACTGACTCGACTTGGCTGTTCTCGTGGCCGCTGCGGCGCTTTCCGTTGAGCGTGATCACCTCACCAGGAATCCCCTTTGCCATGCATTCGCGGGCATGCTGGATGTAGAGCTGGCCCGGCACCTCATTGATCCAGGGATCGCCCCCAGCGCAAAAAAAGTCGCTCCGTCTAAGGACCTTGTTGAAGCGGGTTTCCGATTCTCCGGGGCCCCATACGTCGTTCCATACGGTAAAGATATAGCGGTCAGTGCCCTCAAATCGGTGGCTCCAGCGACTGCGGTAGTCAACGGTTACGCCCTTGGCTCGCCATGCTTCGAAGAATTTCATGATTCCAATTTCTGACGCCGTCCCGGCGATTCACTATTTCGCGCCCGGCACGCAGCATTTCCAGCAAGAAGATCATCGTGCCCAATCCGCATCGCCACCAGCATAGACGGAGATTCCGATATTGGGCAGTAGCAAAACTCGCTGGATCGAGGTAGATCTCTATCGATGGGTAAATAGACGGGTAAGGCTCAGGAAATGGGCGCGCTGGAGATCACTCGGATCACCGGGCGGGATGAACTTCGTGGGCGGCGTCGCCGGCTTCGGCATGAACGTGAACGCTGGCGGCTCGCGTAGCTGGGTCCTGCGAGCGCAAGTCGGCGGCGCGCGTCGAGACATGGGGCCGGGCGGCTACCCGGACGTGACGCTGGCGCAGGCCCGCGAATCGGCCCGGGCGGCGCGGCAGCAGATGCGGCTCGGACTCGATCGGCGGTAGCTCACGCGGTGGGCAACAAAGTGGAGGCGGCCTACCGGCGTTGCGACCGACTAGACAAGCGCCGGCAACTGATGAGAGATTGGGCGGCCTACGTCGGAGCATCATCAGCAAAGCGCTAGAGCCAGCCGCGGCGTATCGTGAGCACCATGGACATGATTCCTCCGGAAAAGCGCAGCGCCCTCATGAGCCGTATCCGGTCGAAGAATACGGCACCGGAAATGCTCGTTCGACGCATGCTCCACAGCCTCGGCTACCGATATGTTCTCCATGATTCTCGGCTGCCTGGCCGGCCCGATCTCGTGTTTCCGTCAAGAAGGAAGGCGATCCAAATTCATGGTTGCTTCTGGCATGGACACGACTGTCCACGGGGCTTCAAGCCGAAGTCCCATGCAGACTTCTGGGCAGCGAAGATCGAGATGAACAGAGCGCGGGATGCCCGGAATCTAGCCGCTCTGAGTGACCTCGGCTGGGACACGCTCGTCGTTTGGGAGTGCGAAATGCACGCAGCGGGCGAGAACGCCGAGTTGAAACGCCGGCTGATCGAGTTTCTCGATGTGTGACATCCGCAACGCCCACGGCCCCATCCGTTCTTGGTACCCCATAATTCGTTACGTCCCCAGCAAAAGGCGTGCGCCCTGCGCCGAGCTACTGTATATTCAACCAGTAATGTCGCTAGCAAGCGAAACCAAACCAGACGGCGAAGATACACATGCCTTACGACCTCACCGAAGAACAACGGGACCGCTACAGAGCAACTTCGATTCGCTCGCAGCAACGGAAACGGGCTCTCCTTGAGGAAGGCAAGACGGTACGTCCGCCTGCGCATCAACTATCGGGTCGCCTCGATCCAAACGATCTGATGCCGCAACTTGAGCAGAATGGTCTAACCTGCCTTTCACTGTTCTCAGGAGGCGGTGGGCTGGACCTCGGCTTCGAGCGCGCAGGCTTCGCCCATGCGGCTTCGTATGAGTTGCTGGATGTCTGCGGCGAAACGCTCAACGCAAACAGGCCCGATTGGGACGTGCGCTCCGGCACCGACGCTGGCGACGTGATGAAAGCGGCCTTCTCGCCCTTTCGTGGAGTCGACATCGTCCACGGTGGTCCGCCGTGTCAGCCCTTCTCCATCGCGGGAAAGCAGGCAGGAGCTGATGACCCTCGAAATATGTGGGCGGAGTACGTTCGCTGTGTCCTCCAAGTCCGGCCGCGCGCGTTCATCGCAGAAAACGTGGTCGGTCTGCTTGATCGGAAATTCGAATCGTTCGTGCAGCAAAACATCGTCGATCCATTGACCGACAAGTACACGATCTTCAAATTCAAGCTTGCCGCTCACGACTTCGGCGTTCCGCAAGCTCGCCGACGCGTTTTCTTCGTCGGGTTCCGGGCTAAGCGAGACGCCGCGCGGTTCGAGGTACCGATCCCAACACACGGCGATGAAGGAAGCGTCTTTGGCCCCCTTCTGCCTAGAAACACTGCTAGACGCAGCCTGGGTCTTCCCGACATCGGATACGACGAGGTCTCACCGACGTTGCGCTCGGGCTTTACCGGCCCGCGCAATACAACCGGCGTCCTGAACAGCAAGGCTGCTCTAAAAATCTGGCATTCGTTGCAGGTCTGGCCCAATGGAGTTCAGCCGAGTCGAGGCTTAGCTGAGGCATATCCGCCTGAGAACGGCCATTTCAGAATGTCGGTCGCGGACTGCGCCTTGCTCCAAGGCTTTCCTGAAGATTGGAAGTTCAGCGGCGCAGTCTATCAAGCCCTTGGCCAGATCGGCAACAGCGTGTGCCCACCCGTTGCATATGCGGTTGCGCTGCAGGTTGCTCGGGCGCTTACTGAATAGCAATGCCCGTCCAAGACGACGAGCGCGAGCGCGAGCTCGTGCGGATGTTCAATCTTGTTTGGGACCCGGCACACCAGCGCGCCGGCCTCGACGCCGAGCTCTTTGTGGAAATCGGCGCTGACAGGGTCCGCTTCGAGGTGGAGGTCAAATCGACGACCGGCGACACCGTCTCGACTGCGCGCGATGTAGGGATGGAGCACATCAAGCGGTGGCGTCGAATGATGTTTGTCATAGGCTTCTATTCGCGTGAAGCGCGTCGACCGGAACTCCAAAGATGTTTGTGTCTGACGCCAATTGATATGGAGCCCTGGATCGCCTCCATTGAGAGCAAGATCCTCCCTGACTTCAAGCTGGCCGACCGCGCTGCGCGCAGGCTCGAACTCGAAGACCTCTTCGAGGTTTGTGGGGAGCAGACAACCTACTCGATTCAGGACGCGAAAAGACTTCACAAGAGTCAATGGACTTCGATGCAGTACGAAGGTGCGCTGGACGCTCAGGACGATGCAGGTAGGCCGCGAATCTCGCAAGCCAAAATGCTGGAGATACTCCAGTTGAGGTCGAAATACATCGCTGAGCGCGGCGCCACGCTCAACAATCCGCACGTGACAAAGACGCACCTACGACCATTCTTTGGCACAGACCGCGAAGTGGCTGGCAACGCATGGGCCTCAAGTATCCGAACGCTGGCGGAAGCGTTCGCAACTCAACATCCGAATCATCCGGCAATCAGCCGAGCTTGACTTCGTGCTGCACAGGATGGAGGTGGACACGGTGCCCGCACGGGTTTCGCTCGGAAGCACGTGCGCGTGATCATGTCTGCCTGAAACTGTCTGAACTCGACAGCAGCGTTCAGGCGATCGCCAAAGTCAGAGCGGCCATCCGGAGTTCAACGGCATCACGCACCTCCCCGAATTCGAGAAGGCCACCGGCGCGGTCATCAAACTCCTGGTGTGCGCCAAGCCTGTGTTCAACGCCTAGCACGGTTTCAGCTCCTCGAACACGGCTCTTCATGCACAAATCAAAGGCTGCTATTGGGCAGGCAGGCCTGATCTAACGGTCTCAACCGCGGTCGTCATCTGTAGCCGACCCACCGTGCGCAGCATGTCGACGACGACGCCGAAATCGGAAAAATCGACCTGCCACATCGGCCCGATGCCACAGGAATACAGCTTGGGATTGAAACGCGTCGGGCGCGCATAGCAGACCGTGACCTCCGAGCGAACCGCCAACGCGAGGCCCGCACCAAGCCCTTGCATCTTCGACCCCATGTGCACCAGAGAAAGCGTATGCCCAAGGTGTGCATCGACAATTTCCACGATGCGTCGCGTCGTCTGTTGATAGTGGAGGGTACTGGTTACCGACATGTTCTCGGAAGTCAGCGCCTTGCCCGAGGAGACAGCCTCGCTCTCGCCCACTAGCAAGCGGGTGATCACCCGTTTCTGGAATTCCAGTCGAAAGGCCAGTTCATTTGCCGGTGGCTCACCAAGAATCCAGTGCACGTGGTCGCCGATAGGCAAGATCGGTTCGCTCGATACCCGACGTAGGCATCTAGAAAGCCGTTCAGTGCGGTACGCTGGTAGCGCAATGATGAGTTCCTCTCTGCCTTCTTGAGGTGAGCCGGGATACAGCTCGTTGATCTCGACTTCCGCCACGCCGAACTCGTGCAGTGAAGAGGCATCGCCAGATGAGCATGCCTTGAGCACCAGTTGCTCTCCATTCACTTCATACGCGTCTTTGCTAGGTTCATAGGACCCCGCTTCGGCGTAGGCCACGCGCAGCCGCATGCGATGCGTTGCGCTGAACTCAGTCAGTACGGCGCATAGCGTGAGGATCAGACTTCCTGCGGCAGCGCTGATATCAACCATCACGGAAATCGGCTTCGCACTCGAAGTAGCGACCTGGGATAGCTCGTCCAGCATACGGGCCCGTAAGCTGGCTGGATCATCAGCCGTGACTGAAACGGATCGCTCATAAGCAACATTGAGCAGCGCGAGCAGCGGCCCGCGGTTGGCCGCGTTGTCCTCATTGTTTGTTTGATACTCGCAGTAGACGGCGAGCGGATGCTTGGACTTCGAAGGATCAACGGTCTGCGCCAAGCGCCCAACAATTGCTCGGGTACGGTCTTCGAATCCGAGGGCACAGATCAGTACGTCGGGAAACTCGCCATCCCAGTCGAACGGCTCGACGGGCGGTAGGTAGCCCTCGACTTCAGAATAGGGAATCTCACGCACGCTGGCCAGTTTGTCGCTCATGGCGTATCTCCTTCCTCCGCGAACAGAGGCTTGCTCCGATTGCCATCCTCGTATCTGCGCTCAATCTTTTCGGCAAACGCCTTCGGGTCCGAAAGCAGCTCGTAGATATCGTCAACGCTCTTCAGATCAATGTAGTGCTCTCTTACCAACGACAGACCAAAGCTGGGCCTGAAGATTGGTCGCATCTCCCAGCGAGTTGTCTTCGACCCAGGTCCTTCTTTTCCCCGGCTGTCGCTGAATGGATGAAACACCGATCGCCGAAGCAGTTCCCGGGCGACCCGTGCATGCTCGGGCCTGTGCTTCTCGAGTTCGTCCATCACGACAACCGTCGAATCGGTTGATATTTCGAGTCGATAGAGGCGACGTGCGTTGCCCTCTTTGTGGGGTGTCCCCTTTACCAGGATCGCATGTGCCATGGACCCGAAGGCTTGCAGGATCGCGTACAGCTGGGTGCCAAACGGGTGATAGTCGAGGACCGCACGGGTGAGCGCCTTCGAGATCGCAACGATGGCCTGGTGTTGATGCTGTGCGCTGATCTTCTTTTCAGTGTTGGGCCCCACGCTGGCTTGCATGCACATGGCGTTCACCACCTGCAGGATCGCAGCAATATCGCCGCTCCACATGCCCGATAACGTGGTCATTCCAAAATAGTAGTAGTGATTTCCTTGTTTGGATCCAGTGCTGCGGATGAAGTCTGCCAGTTTGTTGTCGTGCGCATAGGGCGTAGAGTCGCCGATCAGCGTCTCGCAGCGGCCCTTCCAGCCCGCGTACTCGAGCCGGCAGTCGATGAGCTCCTTCAGGAAATTCCTGGCCTGGTGGGCCTGCAGGACTTCCATCGTCTGATGGCCGACATCGACGACAGTAAATTCGCGGTCCCGGTCGATGGGCGCACCTTGTGCGTCGGGAATCTTGAAACCGAAGCGCTCGCAGGAAATCTTGAAAAAATGAGATGAACGTCGCTCGAACACGACTCGATTGAGAATCTGCTGTACCTCTGGGTTGATGCGCGTGTCGGTGTAGTCATCAAGCAGAAAGATCACCGGATGGGACTTGAGCCTCGGGCAGAGTTCGATCAACTTGGAGGTGACATCTCCTAGGAATGCATCTGCAAGAAGAAGCGTTGGCGGCTGCCCATAGAGCATCTTCAGATGGACCTGGACACGTGCGCGGTCCAGGTCATCCGCGAAATGGAGAAGTCTTGAGGCCGCTGAGGTTCTCGGTGTCTCGATGGACACATCGAAGTGATGGCTGATCCAATCAATCCAGGCATCCAGTTGCGAAGGCCGAAGGTCAAAGAACTTCTTGAAGCGCTCGTCCCGAGCGGCCAAGCCAAGTGCTCGTACCAGCTCTCGAAGCACAACGAGCTGAAAGTAGGTGGAGATGCTCGTGGCCAGCTTCTGGGTTCTTCCTTCTTCGCGAGCGATCCAGAGCAGATGGTTCTGCAAATGGGTCGCACAACTGATGTACACCCCAAAGCCAGCGTGCTGTTTCGAAGCGTGAGGATCCTCTTCCGAGTTGATCTGCGTAGTAACCGCCATGTACCTAAAGATCATTGACTTGCCACATCCGCGCGGCCCAGTTAATACGATCGGCTTGGGCTCCAGTACATCTTGGAACCAGGGAAGCCCCGTTCGAAACAGGCGCAACAGAACCTTGTCATCAGCCAAATGCTCGGCAGAGATTGCCTCGAAGGGCCGGAATCTGCGCTCCGGAGCATCAGTCTCGGATTGCGAGATGGAATCTCGAAGAAGCGTCAGATCGCGATGCAGATCTTCGGCACGAGGATAGAACCGTGCCTGATCATCGTCAGTCAAGCACTGGATAATCGTCCGTATCTTCTTGATGAATACGGGGTGCGACGCGACAACAGAACGCTGTGCCCACAACGCGTTGTGCATCTGACAAAGCAAATCCACCAGTGCCAGGTGATCGTCTTTGCTCTTCGCCGTCTGCTGTGCGAACGGCTTCAGGCTTCCGAGATCAATGATCACGACGGAGACTTTGCGAAGATCATCTTCGCTGAGAGCCAACTCTCTCGGCATTGGGCGGACCATGACGTTACCCCAATGCAAATCGTCGTGCTTCAGGCCCTTGTTCTTCAGATAGTTGAGGGCGCGAACTACCTGTATCGATACCTCGGCAACAAGGTCAGGAGTCAGTCCGCCAATACGCTGTGCCAAGCTCTCGATGGTCTCCCCTTCGATCCAGTCCGAGATGAAGCACACAAAACTCTCTGGTGAATCTGGCATGCCCGCAAAGGGCTGGACTCGCCCGATGTGCAAAGGCGGGGCAAACAGGTCACCAGCACCGCGTAGATTCGTTGCAAGAACGGCTTCATCCTTCTCGCTTCTTTGTCCGTCATAGTCCGCGGACACACAGAGCTTGGCAGCGTACTCAGCATTGGTGTCGAGGTCGAGCACCTTGAGGACAAAGCCTTTCTTCCCCATTCGAGATGCAATGCCGCTGACCTTGCCGTCGACGTCTCGCTCGAGGATACGGAACTGAACTATCGATCCACTTGGTTTACGCAGCTCCAGCGTCTCTGGCACTAAGGCGACGTCCTTAAGCCATGCTCGAAGCCTGTCGGACAGTTGAATGGTTGCCATTGGTGTCTCTCTCGAATCGCTTCGTGTAGTCGGTCCGCGCACATGCGGATTGACGGTGTGAATTATCCGCGTATCAGAGCCGCCGCTTGCAAGGGGCCTTGGCTCAACCGCTCCTACCGTCTTCGCAGGGCGTTGATGTGCTGGAGCAAGGCAGCGGACGCTAGGATCGTTTGTTAACCAACTTGAGACTCAGGTTTCCGTTGCGGCAGGTGTGAGGACCCAAACGCGACGATAAGCATCACTTACGAAAGCGCGCATGGCTTGTACCGCGGCACTGTCCTGATGTGATCCGCCCGCACTCTCCAGCTTCCTGCTCGATGGTGGTTGTCCCTGCGGCCTCCACGAAGCAGCAGGGTTGGCGCAAACTGTGATGCAATCGCGCCTCAAAAGCGGGGCTGTCAAGCGATAGCCCTTGACTGAGTGGCCACGCCGTGGCCAAATCGACGGCACCATGATTCAGAGCAAAACCGCCCCATCCGCGACGAAGACGCCGGCTTCTTCCGCCAAGGTGATCTATCTTCCCCAACAGGTGGATGCGGTCGCGCGAGCGCTGCGTGTGTCGGTCCTGGAGGCCTGCAGCAAGTTCGAAGCGGCGACAGGCAACGACGACAAGGACTACCTGCGGGCGCTGCACATACAGGCGAAGCTTGGTCAAAGTGGGGGTACGGCACAAACCGCCAAGGCACTCTTCGAGAAGTACCACTCGCGCTTTCGCAACGGCTCGGAGATCGATCCTTCCAAGATCAAGCCCGTCCTCAAGTTCGTCCAGCGCAACCATGAATGGAGCGACCTGTTTTACGCGACGCGCTCGATGTGGTCGATGCCATACAACAAGGGGTATGGCCGTCGCCTGCGCTTCGTGATCTTCGACGAGTACCACGAGGCCGTGATCGGCATCATCGGACTGCAATCGCCGCCGGCCGACCTGGCGGCGCGGGACCGGCTGTGGGACTACCCGGACAAAGAAAAACTCGCGTTGGTCAACTGCACCCTGGACGCATATGCCGTCGGTGCGATCCCCCCCTACTCTTACTTGCTTGGAGGAAAGCTCTGCGCGGGCATGGTTTCCTCGGACACGATACGCCAGGCGTACTGGCGCCAATACGCGGGCAAGAAGACGCGCATGCTGGACGAGAACATTCAGCAGCCGCTGGCGGCTGTGACGACCACCAGCGCATTCGGTCGCAGCTCGCAGTACAACCGGCTGAAGTACAACGGCCGCTTGCTGGCCGAGCCCATCGGCTACACGATGGGCTTTGGCACCATCCACCTGGAGCACTTGTACCCTGCGCTGTGTTCGTACTTGAAGATGGTCGATGGCTTCACGGACGGCGGCTTCGGGAATGGCCCGAAGGTACGCTGGCAGAACATCTGTCGCGCTTTGGTGCGACTGGGATTGCCGGCTTCGCTTCTTCAGCATGGCGTCAAGCGCGAGGTGTTTCTCTATCGCCTTGTCGACCAGCTCGACGACGGCATGGCCGGCAAGGGGTTCGGGGCACCGATTTCTTTGCCTGAAGCGGACTTCGCCGAGTTCTGGCGCGAGCGTTGGGCAGTACCGCGCGCGCAACGCTTCCCGGAGTGGAACCTCGGGAAGGATGTCGATCTCCTCAGACAGACGTTGGTCAGCGCGATCGCGGCGCCGCCAGCCGGCGCGGTCTAGCTGGCGAGGACTCAGGCAGTTGCGATCTGCCCGAGCGCAAATTGCGTGGCCTTGGGAAGATTCTGTCGCACCAGCAACTCGCTGATCTGGACAAGCAGCGCCGAGCCTCCATCCGGCAATACGCCGTCCACCTGCCGTGGAGCCTGGAATTCCTCCAACGGGCTCACCACCGCCAGCAGTACTGGCTTGCCCGTTGCGCTCGTCACCAGGGTGGGCTTATGGTGCGACTTGAGTTGATCGTCGGTGAGATCGTCAAGCGTGACTGGCTGCAGATAGGGCTTGTCGTGGCGCAGCAGATCGGTGAACAGCAAATTCGCCGCGCTTGAGATCCGGCGCGGCTCGAACGAGCTGAGCTTGCCATCGAGCAGGTACCCCAGCAGTGCGATACCGGTGAAGCGGTCCAGGGCGCCGTGGTCCAGGCGGTTGCGGAAGCTGCGCAAGCACCGATAGCACGACAGATCGCAATGCTCCTCACAGGACTTCATGATTTCGAGCGCCTTCTGGAAAAGCGGAAGTCCCTTGGCGGCCGCGGCGCCTGAGAAGCCGGCACCTCCAGGCAGCGTGTCGTAGAGAAAGATCTCTGCTTCCAATCCCTCATTGCCCAGCTGTGTCACCGCCGGCCTGTACTCGGCCAGGATTTCGCCGGGCTCGATACCCAGCAGGTCCGTCGCCGCACGCGCTAGTGCTTCGCACAACGTTCGCAGCGCGACGCGTGTGATCGAAGCGGCCGCATGAAGACGGATCGGGTCTTCGAGGCGGAAAGAAAAGAGCGCCACGTCGGTGATGAAGTCTGTGCCGAGCACAACCTCCCGAGCTGCAGCGCCACCCTTGCAGGTCTGATCGGCTGGATCGGGATACGGCTTCGAGTGCTCTTGCAGCAAAGGGCTATGGGGCGTGGTGGTCGCTTCGATGCGTCCACAACGAGTGCAATACAAGTACCCCTGCTTGGCAGGCCCGGTATTGGAAACCAGAAGATGTGTGCGGATCGCAAGATGGCGAACGCGCTCGGACTGCACCACCCATTCGGAATCGTCCGGACTCTCCATGGTCAGCTTTGCCCTGGTGGCATAGCTGGTCTCGGGAATGTCGTCCGGCGAGGTGACCTCCTGCACTGTGATCGGATGGGCGAAGCCTGTAGGGCGCATCCAATAGCGCGCCGGCCCCAACGTCTGCGAACCCTGGCACGCAGGGCAGTCCATCACATCACCACGTTTGAGGCCAGCATCCACCAATTCCGTTCTGGCGTAGCCACAGCGCGTGCATTCCACATGGAGTTTCCTGCCCTCCCACTGCCTGTAGCGTTCGCCGGGCATCGACGAATAGATCGCTCCAGAGGTATAGCACTTGCCGGCAATCCAGACCTGCTTGCCAGGTGCGTACTGGGTCAGCGCCACCGCAAGACCTTGGGCAGGAGCAAACTTGAGCTTGGGTCGATACTTCGTTGAGCCTTCGACATCGAACACGTGGAACGTTGCGACGTCTGTCGGAAAGGCGTATCGCGGCAGGACCCCTTTGTAGAGCAAGGCATCGAGCAGCGATTTGGCGTCTGGCGGGTTGACAGGCTTTTCTTCGTCCACTTCCGCAAGCACCTCGGGGTGCTCGTCTTCGTCATCGCCGTTCGCGACTGCCGCGGCGCCGGCCAGTGCCGCTGCCGCTGCCGCTGCCAGCTCATCCTCGATTGCCCTGTCGATCGCATCCAGGCAGTCTTTGATCATCCCTTTCAGGAGCGTCTGCCTGTCTTGAGCAGACAACTCGCTGGGAATCCATGCGCCGACCCGCGAGCGCAGACGATCGACATTGGCATTCAGCCACGTCTCGAAGTCCGCACGGTTGAGAACGCTCCCTGACAGCGCAAAGTCACTGACTTGGCCCAGCACCGAGAAGAGGTCTCCCTTGCCAACGTAGTCTGCGGGGATTCTTGCCTGATGGTAGGACTGCAGAAGAAAAGCCCGAATGTGACGACAAACTATGTCTGGG
The DNA here is from genome assembly GCF_003984645.1 of Variovorax sp. MHTC-1. Taxonomy (GTDB): domain Bacteria; phylum Pseudomonadota; class Gammaproteobacteria; order Burkholderiales; family Burkholderiaceae_C; genus Variovorax. The sequence goes on along the minus strand of NZ_RWKI01000008.1, from coordinate 94,092 downwards.
TTGTCGATGCTCAACGTTGGATCGATGACCTCCCCCGAAATCATCTTTGCGGGCTCGGAGAAGAAGTGCTCATCATGGGTGTCCGAGCCGCCGAAGGCCACCACGGTCGCGATCGCGTTGCCCCGCCGGCCGGCACGGCCAGCGCGCTGCTGATAGTTGGCGCGACTGGGCGGCATGTTGCGCAGCGCGACACCGGATAGCTGACCGATGTCGATCCCAACTTCCATCGTCGTGGTACTGGAGAGCACGTCGACCGCGGATGGTGCCGATCGCGCATTGCGAACGGGAATGTCCACGTCCTGGAAAAGCAGTTCGTTTTCCTCCGCCTTGGAAAACACGTCATCGTGCTCCGCGGAGTTGAGCTGTGCGGTGTGCTCGGCCGCAATGATGGAAACCGGCGCCTGCGGGTTTGGCAGCAAGGCGGCGATCACGCCGTTGCGGTAGTAGCCCTTGCGCTTCATGAAAACTTCATCCGCATTCGGATCGAGCGCGAAGATGCTCGCATGACCGCAGTCAAGACACACGGGCAGCAACCTGACGGGCCGGTGGACCGACTTGCAGTCTGCGCAACGAACCCATTCCCCTCCAAACGCGAGAGAAAGGCGCCGGCCTTGTAGCTGGTGCTTTTTACCTTCCATCTTCGTCGTGAACACGTCAAGCAGCTTGGGCAGCCACTTGTCGTTAAACATCTTCTTGGCCGTTGGCGATCCCAGCTTGCTTTCGAAGCGTCGGAACTTTCCGGTTCTAGAGGTAATTTGCACCTTCTTGTCTGGATGAATCTGATACCACCGGCCCGGCATGTTTCGCAGCCAGAAGCCAGCACCATTCCATTCCCTGATCCACGCCCGGGCCAACTCCACGCGATCCTGCGCGGTCTCGGTAACACCCGCGATGTTCGGCAGTGCTTCCACCGCCGGGCGTTGATCCTGATGTTCCACGATGGAAGCAAATGCCAGCGCTTCAAGCCCGAGCGACCGATCTCTCATCGTCGACATCAAATCGGAAAGGAACGCCTCCGGTGGTTCGCCAGGCACAAGCTGCGAGCACAGCGCGCGCAAGTCGTCATCGGAGACATTCAGTCCTGGCTTGACGACGTGGCCCGCGTCCGTGAAATCCTGCAGCTTCTCTTGCATCGTCAATTCAGGTCGGAATCGGACACCGAGTTCACTGGCGGCAATGAGTACCGCCGGATAGAGATGCTCAAGCGACAAGGCGAACTTTGGTATCTGGGCCAGACGCGCCCATCCGCGAACCATCAAGGGACGCAACGTATCGCGGGCCGAGTACATCTGCAGGTTTGGAGCGAGACGGGCCGCCACCTGTCGGGAGTCGGAGAAGGCAAGGACCTTGCGTCCTCGCAAGGGGGCAAAGCTTGTTGCAGGCTGCGGTCCCGGGGGCTGCACCTGGATCTGCCGGCTGATGAGAACCTGGAATGGCTGATCTCCCTTGGTCTCATGATCCTGAACCGAAGAGCGCCCCTGATAGCTCTTGCGCTCGCAGATGCCACATTGATGGAACACCCCGGCCGAGGCGAGGTACCCGCCGCCACTGCTGTCGTCATCGTCATCGTCCTGAACGGCCCGCGGGACACGTTCCGGCGATAGGTAGACACTCCGCTCACGCTGGTTCTTGAGCGGTGAATTGATCTGCCCGGTCGTCAGATCGAAGCTGGCTTCCTCGGCAAGTTCGCAGTTGCCAGGCTTGACCAGCAAGATGTCCAGAATGTCGAGTTCTTCGATGCTGTCATCCGCCATCCGTAACGGAGCTCCTGCTTCGCTCCAGATGACCGATGGCTTTTCGACGTTGTCACAGTAGCCGCGCGCATAAGCGCTGCCGCACACCCGGCACGTGAAGAGCTCGAGAACACGGGCATTGCACGCCGCGCACAGATCTCGGGGTTGTGTGTAGAGCTTGCCCACTGCGCCCCGAAGCGACTCATCGATTCCCGAGCAGTCCTGGTCCATGCATGCCCACAGCCCCCGCAGCCCCCGAAAGAAGTTGTGGACACGGCATGGCAGTAGGCTGGGATCGTCTGGTTTTTTTCGCGCACTGGTCGCCAAAGCACCCAGATTGGTCAGCGCGAGGTCCGCAACGGGCTTGGGCGAATCGGGAAAAACAAATAGGCCCAGGTCATTGACGGGTTGTGCATCGCCCATGGTTTTGTTCACCAGTGCGATCAACGGCGGGAAGTTGCTCAGGGCGGCAAACAGCGAACGATCGATGTTCCCCGGATCGAGGGGTGTGGACTGCGCCGCCAGAAAAGGAGCGACGGACTCCGCACGCTTGGCGGGCTCCTCCGAATAGAACCCACTCATGTCCAGGCCCGCCAGGAGCTCGGCCTGAGCCACGCTCCCTTGCCCGCCATGCGGCTGCTTGAGATAGTCACCTTGGATCACTGTGAAGGATTCAGGCGGCGCTCCCGTCAGCTCGGAAGCAAACTTGGGTGCGTATTCCGGGCTGTCGAAACTTGCCGTCGCACAGATCACTTGAAAGCGTTCGATGGGAATGTCCAGGCGATCCCTCAGGCGGCGCAGCAGCAGACCGACTTCTGCGCCACCCGCGCCGCGATACAGATGCGACTCGTCAAGGATCAGCAGAAAATTCTCATCGGGGTTGGCGGCCAGCCGCGCCTTCGTCTGGTCGAAGATCGTTCGCTCAACAGGGCGCATGAGCATGTACTCGAGCATCGAGTAGTTGGTCACGAGCAGGTCGGGGGCGGACGACTGGGACTCGTGCCGCGTGAGAAGCTCAGAGTCGCCTGGCAATGTGATTGCGCGAATGAAATTGCCTGCGGCATCCTGCCAGTAGTTGCCCTTCGGCCCCTTGTACCAGCGCGCCAGATCGGGCTTGGCCGGCCACTTGCCTCGACTCTTGAGGTCTCCGATCATCCGGGTGGCGATCGCCGCATCTTCGTCGCCGGCCGCCGCGCGCTCCAGCGCCTTGACATAGAAGTCGTTGAACTGCTTGAGCCTAGTCTGATCTTTTCCCTTTACACGCTTTCCTGCATAAGGCGTGCGGCTGGTGTATCGCGCGAAGCGCGGTGGCCTGTCGGCCCAGCCCATGAACATCTCCACGAGCCTCGGGTCTCCGAAGATCCCTCTGAGTCGCCCAAGCTGGTCGTTGACCAGGGCATTCATCGGATAGAGGATCATCGCGCGCATGCCGCTTTGCGTCCCGAATGCCTCGGGGCTGGACTGCGCTTCCTTCGCGAGCATGCCAAGAATGGGCATCAGGAAAGACTCGGTCTTTCCTGAACCGGTCCCGGTCATGATGAGTAGATTCTTGCCCTCGACCAAGGTCTCCCGAATGGCCTTGCTCTGGTGCGTGTACGGTGGGTCGTACAGGAGGTGTTTCCCCTTCGCCGTAGGCTGCGAAAGCGTCTCGAACAAGGCGCGCGCGGCCGGAGACAGGCCCTTGATATCCCCAAACTTCTCGCCGGTCTGATACCGCGGCGTGGACTCCAGAAACGGCGACTGATGCACCACGCCGATCTCTTCGAGCAGCGCGCGTCGCTGCTTGAGCAGCGCAGGGTCGCCGATATGGTAGGTCGCCTCGACGTACTCGATCAGCGCCTCACGCAGCTCGGAGGCCACGCCATGAATCGTCTTTGTCATTGAATGCCCTCTGAATTCCGTTGAGAGACGTACCAGAAGTGATCCTTCAGAAAGGACACTTCTTGCGCCAGTTGCGAGGTTGGTAGCCAGAAAGAAAAGCCACTCGGATCGCCTCTGCCGCGGCGACCGCCGAGCAGGACCAGCCTGCGCCGTGCCGCCATGGGCAAAGGAAACTGGACGTTGAGATAAACACCTTCGCCGTCCGGGTCGGCCCGCGATCGCATGAGCGCCGGATATCCCCGAACCGCATCGATCGCCAGCTGGGTTTGCCACGCGACATCGCACGCCCGGGCCGCCTGATCGGGCAGCGGAAGCAAGAGGCTGCGCTGAACCTCGCCTGCCTGGAACTCGCACAAATACCAGAGCGGCGCACCGTAGGGGCGAGGGTGACGCCCGACGAAGATGCCGGTCTCATCCTGTGGCTTGGCCCAACGCTGACGGTATGTCGACATCACATCGGTGGCGTGACGAAGGATGGATATCTCGGGCAGGTGCCCCTTGATACCGGCTTGCTGAAGCCGCTTTGTCATGCGCGCAAGAAACTTTTCCGGCGCCTCGGCTTGATGCGGTATCAACCACGCCGCCTCGTTGATCTGCCGAAGACCCAAGCCAGGCAACACGTCGGCCAGTGATGCGGCATTGGGCGCGTCGATGTACCGGGTTGCCCCCAGGTGATGCACCTGTGCAAGTATTTCGCCGGGCAGAAAGACGGCGTCGTCCGGCCCTACGCCGAACACGTAGATTCGACCGTCGGCCCTTTTGACAAAACTGGGCGGCGCGCAAAAAAGCCATGTGAGATGGTCCTCGGCACCGACGGCTACAACCTTAGACAGCTCGATTAGATCGCCCGCAATCATCAGGTCCTCGATGGAGCCATCCACCTGGTCCGCAATTTCCGCAGTTGTTTCCGGGTCAAGCCTCAGCGATCGAACGGCCGCACTTGCGAGCGCAGTCTTCGGGCATGGGCACATGAAGCCGCTCAAGCGTCTGATGACGGCCGCCACGGTGGATTCGACCTCCCCGTCGAAGGTCGAAGGCCGTAAATGCAGATCGATCTTCAACTGCTGGAATACTTCCAGCTCGCTCGCTTGGACAGCGCGGGCGATCATCCTTGCGCTCCCGCGCGTTCGTGTTTACGACACAGGAGCAGCAGCCGCGCGCCGCGGACAAGCGTCGCGAAAGCGTCCTTGCTGGTGCCCACAGGATGTGCATCGCCATCGAGCAGGAGGGCCGGGTTGAATGCAAGAAGCCATGCGGTGCGCACAACGGCCAGGTCTTGCGAGATACGAAATCCCATGGATTTCGTCCGATGAATATTCTCGATCGTCTCGTCGGACAAGGTGGTCGCGACCTTGCACGCCAAGCCAAGGGCCACCGCATACGAGATCGGTTGACTGACCGCGTCATCCAGGAGGCCCCAGTTGTCCGCCGTCACATCGCTCGCGAGGCGCTTCTCCAACTTGGCCCAGGGTATGCCGCACACGACCGCGATCAGTTGATCATGGATGTGATCGAGCACGCGCATTCGCTTGATGCGCGATATCGCACCGCACGTCCTTGCATTCGCCCAGAGCGCATAGGTGTCGACCAACTCCTCGTCGTCCCTGCTCTGTCTCATCTTGTGTTCGTCCAGCTCCACACCGAGCCAGCCGAACTCCTTGCCAACATGGGTGGACGACACGACGGCTGCGTATTGGTGTTCCTGGGCACGAACCACGAACAATCCGTCTTCTGCCCTGGTGTCGATGCCGATGCGCGCCCGGGCAGGGTCCACTGAAATTCGCTGCATCGGTTGCGAGAAAGACAGGCGCTCGATCTGCAAGGGCTTGTCGAAGCCGTCGTTGATGAGTCGCAGCGTGGCGGAGGACTTCGAAACGGTCGTGCCCCAGCGAAGCGGCTCGGGATGGTGCAAGAGTGCAACCCGGTATTCACCGAGATCTTCCGCGTCGATGCGGATGAAACCACCCGCGGCTTCCAAATAGATTTGCTCGTCCGAAGTCTGGTTCAGAAACGCATTGAGTCTCTCTTCCCAAAACGCTGCCGCAATTGGCAGGCGTTCCCTTTGAAAGATGGTCTGAGCGGACAGTTCTTCGTTCGACGCATTCGTGAGGACCAACATGCAGGTTGCACGCCGTGCGCGATCTCCTTCCACAGACAGGGCAATGCGCCCTCTGAGCAAGTCCTCGATGGTGGGAGCAGGCGGATGCACGTCCACCACCATTGCGTTGATGCTGAGCTTGCCCGGCGTCCAGGCCGTCGGCTGACGGATAAACAGGCTCAGTTCGACACTTCGCTCCGTTTTGAAGTGCGAACCGGTCTGCGTGGCGACCGAGACACGGGTCGCGACGGCAATCTTGTGCCGTCCTACCGATAGTCCCTGAAGCATGAAATTCATGCTGGGCGCGTTGCGGTCGCATGCGAAGGTCTGGACTTCCCCATCGTCGATCGCGAGCTGATAGGCATCGAACTCATGGTCGCGCGTGATCGTGAAGCAGGGGGTCTCGCTAGTCAGCCACACGCCGAGTCCCTCTTCCCCCCATTGACGTGGCAACAAGCCCAGGGGGGAGACGCGAACGCTCAGATGGAAAGAAATTCCGGCTTGCAAAAGTGCCGCCTTTTGCGCCTGCGAGATGACCGTATCCAATGTCAGCTTCACACAAGTTACGCCTGCGCAACGCAACACAACCGGCGGCCCCAGTCGGTCGATCAGCCCGGGTTCTCGCGTGATCACCAGGTAAGACTGGCCCGGGACGACGTGAGCCGTTGCGATGTGCCTGGCCGTTCCATCCTCACTCAGTCGAAACACCCAGACCTTTGCTGGCTGGATCTGGCATTCAGGACCGACGATCCGATCGAAGAAGGTATCTGCGGCGTTGAAACTCAGGACGCACTGCCGTTGGGCCGGCCAATCCGCGAGGGTGTACTGCATCCCTCGGGAGGACAACAACGTGCGGCCCAGGAAGAGCGCGGTTCCATGTGCCGAGACCGTATACCTGACCCGTTCCAGGTGAGGTCTGAGTTCCGGCTGAACATCGACCAGCGGCTGGAATGAGGGCACGCTGAGCACCACCTGCCACTCGGCCAACGCCGTGCGCCGCAGCTCGATGGTTGGCCGGAGCAGAACCCCTTGCCGATCAGTGACTGCAACCACCTCCGCATCTGTAGTGCTGGCGTGCGGTAGTGTCTGAGTCCAATAGTTCTGTTTGATCCCCGGTAGCTGGAATTGCAGCTGCGCATACTGCTTCTGCGCATCTCTGAGCCATGCTCTTGCGTGGCCGCGTGAGTTCAGATCCGTCGTGATTCGCTGTAGGGTCGCGGGATAGATGGAGGTCTGGCCGAGGCCGTCGCCTTGCAGCAGGGTATGCACCAGCCTGCCGACCAAGTCATGCTGCTGCAGCAGAAACCGGAACCTCGATGACGAAACGTAGGAGTGCTGAGCGATCAGCTTGCCGGTAGCTTCTGGGGGCAGGTGGGCAACAGTCCTGAGCTGGAAGCGGATATTGAAGATTGATTGCGCGAGTTGTTCCTGCAAATCGCGAGGGAGCAGCGCATTTGCGATGGGCCACGCGATGTACTTGTAGTGTTTGGCCCATTCACCTTGTGGCTGGACTCCAGAAAACTCGGCGCAGAAAGCTCTGAACCAGTCGCGCAGACGTTTTCGATTGCCGTAGTACTCCCAGTTGGCCGTGCGTTGAGCGAACGAATGCCAGTACTCCTGCCCATCGAAGTCGTACCCCTGTTCCGCAGCGTGCACGACCCATGAAACCTTGAAATCGGCAAGCATGCGGCGTCTGCCAAGGCTCTTGCCAAGCTGCGCCGACAGAACCTTGACCTCGTCGGGCGCCAGACAATGCTCCAGCGCAAAAAGACGATGGCCACCAGACGCCTTTGACTGAGACAGTTCGGAGAAATGCGCTCGAAGTCGTTCTTCGAACAGCGCGAGGGTTTCGCTCATGGCGCAATCCGAATTCGCTGCGCATGTCTTGGCAGACTGCAACGTCCCACGCCAGACTCTCTAAGAAGTTCCTCAGGTTCACCTTCCCATTGCTCGACCAAGGTCGCGGGCGCCAAGACCACGACCCGCGCATGCGGTTCGTCCAACAGGCACTGGCGGATGACGAAGCCCGCTTCGATGGTCCTACCCATCCCGACCTCGTCGGCCAGCAGGTACCGCTTCACCGGGTCGGAGAGCACTCGCCGCACAACGCTGACTTGGTGCGATACCAGTTCGATGCCGCTGGACGGCAGGCTGGTGATGTCATCCACGCTTGCCAACATCTGAAAGACCCTCTGGGTCGCGGTGAGACGGCGGTCATGCAGGCACTGTGTTTTCGCGGCCCCAGCGGACAGGATGTCTGCTGGGTTACCTCGGCAACGCCAGCACCGCATATCCAGGCTTGTCCCCCGGTGGTCTCGACTCACCCGGTTGGGATACTGAATGTCGTACTCCATCGTGCCGTCATCCAGGCGACGAAACACGGCGACTCGGCCGACCGCAGTGCCCACTCCTGAGTGATATAGAGTGCCTTTACTCAGGTAGGCGCGGCGAAGACTAGGGACGGGAAGCCACGCTGATTCTTGCTCGGCGACAGAGTGAAAGAGACGCGCATGGGCAGTGTCGCCGTCGAGACGTTCCAACTTTCCAGAACCAAGGTCATCGGGAAGCTTAAGAAATATCCCTGGTGAGACAGCCATACCAAAATGAACCCGCAGCAAAGATCGTTTCGTGGCGTTCGCTCGAAGACGCCCCGAGGAACTCTCCGTTCAAGAATAGTAACATTTTGCTACCCGCCTGCATGTCTCTTGAACGCCCGACTTGTTTTCGTGTTCGAGCGGCGGCGGCACGATGTCGCCGCGAACTTGGCCATCAGCGGCGGAATTCCGGAGCAACGCTATGCTTTTATTGCCGCAGTTCCACTAGTGGATTGAGCTACTCAAAGGACTGTGTCCAGTAGAGACGCGAGTGCCGTTTCCTCCTCGTTGCAACGGCCATAAGGAGCTTGTTTGACTCACAGCCGTCAGATTCCTAAAGACGATCGCTGAACTTCGCCCTCAATGCCCGCATGTTCCCAGACAAAAAAGCCGCAGTCCAATAGGACCGCGGCTTTATGTGGGCTTTTATGTGGTATAGACTCTTAAAATCCACATACGTTGTTGATTTTCAACATGAACTGGCGGAGAGCGTGAGATTCGAACTAGAAAACGTGAGTAGGTGTCGGGGACTTGCGCTGACATTGCAAGCCCTACGTTCTGGCGCCTTGGGTCAAGTCGTCTAGGTAGTCTGCCCAGCGCTGCATCATTTCCCTGCGCGCCGGCAAGTGAGCAGTGCGGTTGTAGGCTCGCCCGTTGGGATCTTTCACCATGTGCGCGAGTTGGTGTTCGATCAGGTCAGGACGCTCGCCCAACACCTCGTCCATGATAGTCCGGGCCATAGCCCGGAAGCCATGGGCAGTCATCACTTCCTTGGCGTACCCCATCCCACGCAGCGCCGCGTTGACCGTGTTCTCACTCATGGAGCGCTCTCCAGTGCGGATGCTGGGGAACACGTACCGGCAGTGCCCGCTGATGGGCTGCACCTCTCGAAGGATCCTCACGGCCTGCCGTGAGAGCGGCACGAGGTGCTCAACCTTCATCTTCATTCGCGGGCCCGGAATACGCCATTCGCCCGCATCCAGGTCCATCTCGCTCCATTCTGCCGCCCGAAGTTCGCCGGGGCGTACGAAAACCAACGGGGACAACTGCAATGCCGCCCTCACCGTCGGGTGGCCTTCGTAGGCGCGGATCGAGCGCATGAGTTGCCCGACCTGCTTCGGGTCTGTGATCGCGGCATAGTTGGTCTTGTCGACCGATACCAGCGCGCCGCGAAGGTCGACGGTTACGTCGCGCTCCACCAGACCGATCGCCACCGCATAGCGGAACACCTGCGAGCAAATCTGCACGATGCGATGGGCGCTTTCGTGAATGCCGCGTGCCTCCATGCGACGAGCCACCTTGTCGAGCACGTCCTTGGCTCGGATGGTTGATACCGGCAGCTTGCCGATATGTGGGAACACGTCCTTCTCGAGCCAGCTTGTGACTTTGGCCTGCGTCACGGCGGCGCGCTTGTTCGCCGTCTTTTCCAGCCACTCGCGCGACACAACCTCGAAGGTGTTCGCGGCCGCATCGGCCTTGGCACGTTGTTCCTCCCGTTTTGCCACTCCGGGGTCGATGCCGTCCGCCAGTTGTTCCCGCGCTTTTTCGCGTCGCTGGCGAGCCTTGGCTAGCGAAACATCAGGGTAGACGCCCAGGGCCAAGGTTCGGCGCTTGCCGTCAAGGCGGTAGTCCATCCTCCAGTACTTGCCGGCGGCGCTGACCAGCAAGTACATGCCACCGCCGTCGGTGTACTTGTCCCCGCTGGGCTTGCCGCTGTGCTTTACCTGTCGAACGAACGTGTCTCCGAGTGCCATCGCTGCCTCCTGTGACGGTATGTCGGCCCTGACGGTAGCTGGGATACCGTCAGAGGTACCGTCAATTTGACGGTATGTCATGCTACGTAGCGCGATTGCGAGAGGCAACAAAAAACCCGCAATGCTAGAAAGCATGCGGGTTCTGGGCTGTTTTGAGACTGTGCGAAACGATGTTCTGGTCCCGCCGCCAGGAATCGAACCTGGATCTCAGCCTTCGGAGGGCCGAATTCTATCCGTTGAAATACAGCGAGATGGCTCCGGCCCAGCGACCGGAGCCCGTCATTATCGCCCATCAGGCCGCGGCCTTGCAGGCTGCGTCGACGACTGCGGACGGGCGCTCGAAACCGAGGCCTGCCAGGTAGACGCGGAAGATGTGGCGGCCGGCCGGCACGAGATCGAAGGCCTCGGGCTCCAGCAGCCAGTCCTGGATCAGCCCGCTGATCACCGCATGCAGGCCGTAGGCCGCAGTCTTGACGGGGATCGGCAGCTGGATGCCCGCCTCGCGCGCCGCGTGCTGCAGCGCATTGCCGAAATCGATCACGCATTCGTTGCGCGCGCTGCGGTGACGCTGCAGCACCGCCTCCATGTCGCTGGTGTATTCGACCTTGAGCGTGGCGATCTCGAACACGCGCCGCACCTGCGGGTCGCTGACCATCAGGCTCAGGGCCTGGACCATCACCCGCTCGATCGCCGCCAGCGGATCCTCGCCCGTCGTGCTGGCCTCGCGCGTCGCCGCCTCCAGCGGCAGCGTGACGCGCTCCATCATCGCGTTGAAGAGATCCGCCTTGTCCTTGAAGTGCCAGTAGATTGCGCCGCGGGTGGCGCCGGCCTGCTGCGCGATCTGCTGCAATGAGGTCTGCGAAACGCCTTGGTTTTGAAACAGCACTTCGGCAGCATCGAGCAGCCGGTGCCGTGTCGCCAGCGCCTCTTCCTTGGTTCGTCGGACCACCATGCCCCCTTGTTTACGTGAGGGAAATCACTATACATGCATGAATGTATGTAAACTCGGGCCCCTCCCGATGGCCTGACTCGCCGTGATGCTTTAAGCACCTGCGCCGCGACGTACCGTCCCCCTTCTTTGCTCAAAGGATTCGCATGCCCGATCTGCATGTCTCGCGTCATTCGTTGTTTTCGCCGCGCCGCGCGGCCGTCGCGGCCGCGGTCGCTGCGGTGCTTGCGCTCGCGGCCTGCGGCAAGAGCGAAGCGCCGGCCGCAGCCGCCCAGGGCGGCGGGGGCGCACCGCCGCCGCCCGAAGTCGGCGTGGTGGTCGCCACGCCGACCGACGTCGGGCTGGTGACGGAGCTGCCCGGCCGGCTCGAAGCCTCGCGCGTCGCCGAGGTGCGCGCCCGCGCCGCCGGGATTTTGCAGAAGCGGCTGTTCCGCGAAGGCAGCGATGTGAAGGCGGGCCAGCCGCTGTTCAACATCGACCCCGCGCCCTACGCCGCCGCGGCGCAGAGCGCGCAGGCGAGCCTGGCCCGAGCCGAAGCCAACGCGGTGCAGGCCAAGGCGCTGGCCGAGCGCTACAAGCCGCTGGTCGAAGCCAATGCGGTCAGCAAGCAGGAATACCTCAACGCCGTGGCCGCGGCCAAGACCGCCGAGGCGGATGTGGCGGTGGGCCGCGCCGCGGTGCAGACCGCCAAGATCAACCTCGGCTACGCGAGCGTGACGGCGCCGATCTCCGGCCGCATCGGCCGCGCGCTGGTGACCGAGGGCGCACTGGTGGGCCAGGGCGATGCCACGGCGCTGGCCGTGATCCAGCAGATCGATCCGATGTACGTGAACTTCACCCAGTCGGCCAGCGACGTGCTCAAGCTGCGCCGCGCGATGGAAGCCGGCCAGTTCAAGCGGGCCAGCGGCGCCGACGCGGCCAGCGTGCGCGTCGTGCTGGAAGACGACAGCGAGTACGCGCTCCCGGGCAAGCTGCTGTTCTCCGACCTGACGGTCGATTCCACCACCGGCCAGGTCACGCTGCGCGCCGAAGTCCCGAATCCGAAGGGCGAACTGCTGCCCGGCCTCTACGTGCGCGTGAAGGTGGAGCAGGCCCAGGCCACCAACGCGATCACCGTGCCGCAGCAGGCGGTCACGCGCACCCAGCAGGGCGACACGCTGACGGTGGTCGACGCCGAGGGCAAGATGCACAAGCGCACGGTGAAGATCAGCGCGGCCCAGAACAACCAGTGGATCGTGCTCGATGGCCTGAAGGCCGGCGAGCAGGTCATGGTCGACGGCTTCCAGAAGCTGATGATGATGCCGCCCGGCGCGCCGGTGAAGGCGGTGCCGTGGAAGGCGCCGACGCCGGCTTCCGCCGGCTCCGCCAACGCTGCTCCTGCCGACGCCGCGGCAACCGCTTCGGCTCCTGCCGCGAAGCAGTAAGGAGCGTCCCCGCATGGCCAAATTCTTCATCGACCGACCCATCTTCGCGTGGGTGATCGCGCTGTTCATCATCGTGGTGGGCGCCGTGTCCATCACGCAGCTGCCGATTGCGCAGTACCCGCCGGTGGCACCGCCGGCCATCGTCGTCAACGTCGCCTATCCCGGCGCTTCGGCCCAGACGCTGGAAGACAGCGTGCTCTCGGTCATCGAGCGCGAGATGAACGGCTCGCCCGGCCTCATCTACATGGAATCGGTGGCGCAGGCGGACGGCACCGGCACCATCACCATTACCTTCGAGACCGGCACCAATCCCGAACTCGCCCAGGTGGACGTACAGAACCGCCTGTCGCGCGCCACGCCGCGGCTGCCGGCGGCGGTGACGCAGCAGGGCGTGCGCGTGGACAAGTCGCGCAACAACTTCCTGCTGTTCACGATGCTGTCCTCGGACAACCCGGCGATCGACACCACGGCGCTCGGCGACTACGCGTCGCGCAACGTGGTGCCCGAGTTGCAGCGCGTGGCCGGCATCGGCCAGGCCCAGCTGTTCGGCACCGAGCGCGCGATGCGCATCTGGATCGATCCGGCCAAGCTGCAGGGCTACAACCTGTCGTCGGCCGAGGTCAACGCGGCGATCCGCGCCCAGAATGCGCAAGTGTCCTCCGGCACCATCGGCGACCTGCCCAATGTGGCGGGCCAGGCCATTGCGGCCACGGTGGTGGTCAACGGCCAGCTCACCACGACTTCGCAGTTCGGCGACATCGTGCTGCGCGCCAACACCAACGGCGCCACCGTGCGCCTCAAGGACGTGGCGCGCATCGAGCTCGGCGGCCAGGGCTATGCCACTTCGGCACGCCTGAACGGCGAGCAGGCGGTGGGCATCGGCGTGCAGCTCGCGCCGAACGGCAACGCACTGCAGTCGGCCAAGGCGATCCGCGCCAAGATGGCCGAGCTCGAGCGCTTCTTCCCGCAGGGCGTGAAGTGGACCATCCCCTACGACAGCTCGCGCTTCGTGAGCATTTCCATCACAGAGGTGGTGAAGACGCTGTTCGAGGCGGTGGCGCTGGTATTCCTGGTGATGTTCCTGTTCCTGCAGAACTGGCGCTACACGCTCATCCCGACCGTCGTGGTCCCGATCGCGCTGCTGGGCACCTTCGGCATCCTGCTGGCGCTGGGCTTCTCGGTCAACGTGCTGACCATGTTCGGCATGGTGCTGGTGATCGGCATCGTGGTGGACGACGCGATCGTGGTGGTGGAGAACGTCGAGCGCATCATGAGCGAGGAAGGGCTCTCGCCGCTGGAGGCCACGCGCAAGGCGATGCGCCAGATCTCCGGCGCCATCGTCGGCGTGACGGTGGTGCTGATCTCGGTGTTCGTGCCGCTGGCCTTCTTCGCGGGCTCCACCGGCAACATCTATCGCCAGTTCTCGGCGGTGATGGTGGCCTCGATCGGCTTCTCGGCGTTCTTGGCGCTGTCGCTCACGCCGGCCCTGTGCGCCACGCTGCTGAAGCCGGTGGAGGCCGGCCACCACCACGAGAAGCGCGGCTTCTTCGGCTGGTTCAACCGCGGCTTCGCCCGCACAGCCAAGGGCTATGAGAGCCTGGTGGCGCGCATCCTCAAGCGCGCGGCGCGCTACCTGGTGATCTACGTGGCCATCATCGGCGCGGTGGTGCTGGTGTACCGCCAGCTGCCCACCTCCTTCCTGCCGCAGGAAGACCAGGGCTACATCATCGTCAACGTGCAGCTGCCGCCGGGCGCGACCCAGGAACGCATGCTGGCGGTGATGCAGGACGTTGAAAAGTACATCCTGAAGCAGCCCGAGGTCGAGAGCATGGTCGGCGTGCTGGGCTTCAGCTTCTCGGGCCAGGGCCAGAACGCCGGCCTCGCCTTCGTCACGCTCAAGGACTGGGCACAGCGCCACGACCCGGGCCAATCGGCCGATGCGGTGGCCGGCCGCGCCTTCGGGGCGCTGTCGGGCATCCGCGACGCCTTCATCTACCCGCTGTCGCCGCCGCCGATCCCCGAGCTCGGCAACGCCAGCGGCTTCAGCTTCCGCCTGCAGGACCGCGGCGGCGCCGGCCACGAGGCGCTGATCAACGCGCGCAACCAGCTGCTCGGCATGGCCGGCAAGAGCGCCTTGCTGACGCAGGTGCGCCCGGACGGCCTGGAAGACGCGCCGCAACTGCAGATCGACATCGACCGCGACAAGGCGAACGCGCTGGGCGTCACTTTCGATGCCATCAACAGCACGCTGTCGACCGCGCTCGGCTCGAGCTACATCAACGACTTCCCGAACCAGGGACGCCTGCAGCGCGTGGTGGTGCAGGCCGACGCGCCGGCGCGCATGCAGCCGGCGGACCTGCTCAAGCTCAACGCGAGCAACACGCAGGGCATGCCGGTGCCGCTGTCGGCCTTCGCGAGCACGCGCTGGATCACCGGCGCGCAGCAGACCGTGCGCTACAACGGCTACCCCGCGGTCCGCATCTCGGGCTCGGCGGCGCCGGGCTCCAGCTCGGGCGCAGCGATGGCCGAGATGGAAAAGATCGCCGCGCAGCTGCCGCCGGGCTTCGGCTACGAGTGGACCGGCCAGTCGCGCGAAGAGAAGCTCGCCGGCGCGCAGGCGATCATCCTCTACGCCTTCTCGATCCTGGCCGTATTCCTGTGCCTGGCTGCGCTCTACGAGAGCTGGACGATTCCGCTGTCCGTGATCATGGTGGTGCCGCTGGGCGTGCTGGGCGTGCTGCTCGCGACCTTGCTGCGCGCCTATTCGAACGACGTGTACTTCCAGGTCGGCCTGATCACCATCATCGGCCTGTCGGCGAAGAACGCGATTCTGATCATCGAGTTCGCCAAGGACCTGCAGGCGCAGGGCAAAGGCGTGGTCGAGTCCGCACTGGCCGCCGCCCATCTGCGGTTCCGCCCGATCATCATGACCTCGCTGGCCTTCGGCCTCGGCGTGCTGCCGCTGGTGATCGCCTCGGGCGCCGGCTCGGCGAGCCAGCGCGCGATCGGCACCGGCGTGATCGGCGGCATGGTGACCGGCACCGTGCTCGCGGTGATTTTCGTCCCGGTGTTCTTCGTGGTGGTGCGCCGCCTGTTCAAGGGCAGCGAGCGCCAGCACGAAGTCGATCGGCGCCATGCGCAGGCCGCAGGCATCGAGGAAGCCCCAGCCCATGACTAAAAAGAAAATCGTCTCCACCGCGCTGGCCGGCGCTGCAGCCATGGTGCTGGCCGGCTGCTCGCTCATCCCGGCCTACGAGCGCCCTGCCGCACCGGTGCCGGCCGTCTATCCGGGCGCGCAGGCCGCAAGCAGTGCGCAAGCGCCCCAGTCGCCTGCTTCCACGCTCGCCTGGCAGGACTTCTTCACCGATCCGCGCCTCGCGAAGCTGATCGAGACCGCGCTGGCCAACAACCGCGACCTGCGCGTGTCCGTGCTCAACATCGAGCAGGCGCGCGCGCAGCTCCAGATCCAGCGCGCGGCCCAGTTCCCCGCGCTCGATCTCACGGCCAGCGGCTCGCGCTCGAGTCCGAACGCGCTCCAGGCAGTGGGCGTGGGCGGCAGCGTGGCATCGAGCTATTCGGTCAACCTCGGCATCACCGCCTGGGAGCTCGACTTCTTCGGCCGCGTCGCCAGCCTCAAGGAACAGGCGCTGGCGCAGTTCCTCGCTACCGAGGAATCGCGCAAGGCGGCGCAGATAAGCCTGATCGGCGCGGTCGCCAGCGGCTGGCTCACGCTGATCGCGGACGACCAGCTGCTCGAGCTGACGCGCCAGACCCTGGCCACGCGCGAGGAGTCGCAGAAGCTCACGCGCCTGCGCTTCGACAGCGGCGTAGTTTCGGAGATCGACCTTCGCCTGGCCGAGACGCTGGCCGAGTCCGCGCGCGCGTCCTACGCCGAGCAGCAGCGCCTGCGCATGCAGGACGAGAACGCGCTGGCCTTGTTGCTCGGCGCGCCGGTGCCGGCCGAGGCGACCGAAGGCGGCCGCGGCCTCGATGCGATCGCGCTGATGCCGGACCTGCCGGCCGGCCTGCCTTCCGACCTGCTGGGCGAGCGGCCCGACATCCGCGCCGCCGAGCAGCAGCTGATCGCGGCCAATGCCAACATCGGCGCCGCGCGCGCGGCTTTCTTCCCGCGCGTCGCGCTGACTTCGTCGATCGGCACCGCGAGCAGCGAGTTCTCGGGGCTGTTCGACAAGGGCTCCAAGGCCTGGTCCTTCGCGCCGCAGATCACGCTGCCGATCTTCGATGCGGGCCGCAACCAGGCCGGGCTGGATTCGGCCCGGGCCGGCCGCGAGATCGCGGTGGCGCAATACGAGAAGTCGATCCAGACGGCCTTCCGCGAAGTCGCCGACGCGCTCGCCGGCCGCGCCACGCTCGGCGAGCAGTTGCGGGCGCTGCGCGCGCAGTCGAACGCCGAGGAGGTCCGCTTCAGGCTCTCCGACCTGCGCTACCGCAACGGCATCGCGAGCGCGCTCGACCTGCTCGATTCGCAGCGTTCGCTCTACGGCGTGCAGCAGGCCGCAGTGCAGACCCGGCTGCTGCAGCTGCAAAACCAGATTGCGCTCTACAAAGCGCTGGGTGGCGGCTGGGCAACGCGTTGAGGCGGACCGTGGGGGCGTCCCCGGGCGCCTCTCTATAATCGCCGGTTGATCCGAAAAACGCCCCCGAAGAGCCCCCGATACTGAGGACGCCATGAGCGACGACCCGCACTACCAGGCCACACAAGACGCCCATACCGGCCCGATCAAGAACCCGAAACAGCTGCTCCTCGCGGTCTTCTTCTCGTTCATCGCTCCCATCCTGATCATCGCGGGCCTGGTCTCCTACGTGGTCTCCGGCACCCATCCCTCGGGCGATGCGCAGGGCGACAGCATGTCGCTCTACGGCGTGTCGAAGGAAGCGCGCGACCGCGAGGTCGCCGAGCGGCTCAAGAAGGTCGGCTCGATCGAGATCCGCGACGCCAACCGGCCGCTGGCCGCCGGCGAGGCCGTGTTCAAGGCGCAATGCGTGGCTTGCCACGGCGCACCCGGCATCCCGACGGCTCCGCACCTCAACGATGCCGCGGCCTGGGGCCCCCGCCTCGGCCAGGGCTACGCCACGCTGCTCGAGCATGCGCTCAAGGGCAAGGGCGCCATGCCTCCCCAGGGCGGCGGCGACTTCGAGGATGTCGAGATCGGCCGTGCGGTGGTCTACCTGGCCAATTCGGCCGGCGCCAAGTTCCCCGTGCCGGACCGCCCCGCGGCGCCCGCACCCGAGGCGGCGGCATCCGATGCGGCCGCGCCGGCCAAGCCATAGGGCTTCACACACCCTCTCGAACGAAGAGCCCGCATGCGGGCTCTTTTTTTTACGGGTGCGCCGGCTGCCTGAGCGGTTGGCCCGCGGCCGGGCTCATGACATGGCCGAAGCGCGCAGGCAACTCCGCGGCACGCACGTCCTGCGGCGTCCAGCGCCCCGCTTCGATCGCCTCGGCCGCCACGCCCACGTCCTGCGTATGGACCAGGCCGAGCCCGAGCGGCGCCACCAGGTAGAGCCTGCCGTCTTCATCGAGCAGGCAGGCCGAGGGTTCCACCTCCAACCCGCTGTGCGAACGGACCGAGAAGTCTTCCGCGACACGCCAGATCCACGGCGCGGCTTCGAGCTCGACGTAGACGCGCTGCGGGCCGTTCTGGAAGAACCACTGGCCGCGCTCGTCGTGCTCGTAGTTGCGCTGGATGAAATCGATCAGCTTGTCGTGCTTGAGCAAGGAGCCCTTGGCCGCCGGAAAAGGCCCCATGGCCTGGGTGCGGTCGTCGCGCATGTACCAGTTGCCGCGCGCGTCCAGGCCGAGCCAACCGTAGCAGTGCGGCACGTTCGGCCATTTGGCGAGCGCCTGTTTGACGATGTCGTCCATAAGGCTCATTCTGGCGCGGATCGAGCCGCGCGGCTGTAGTTCAAGCGCTCAAATGCTGGGCCAGCCAGCCGCCGACGCGCTCCGGCATGCCGCGCACATGCCCGGGCGGCGCACCCAGCGGAAACCCCACATGGCCGCCATGAGCCGGCTGCCAGAGCGTGACGTGGCGGCCCACCTGGCTCTGGCGCGGCAGGCTGTCCGCAGGCACGAAGGGGTCGTTGGTGGCGTTCACCGCCAGCGCGGGAATGCGGATCGCATCCAGATGCGGCTTGGCCGAGCCGCGCGCCCAGTAGTCGTCGGTGTCGCGAAAGCCGTGCAGCGGCGCGGTGAACACGTTGTCGAAGGCGTAGAGATCCTGGGCCGCGAGGAGCTTGTCGCGATCGAACAGGCCCGGATGCTGGGCCAGCTTGGCCAGCGCCTTGGGTTTCATGGTCGACAGGAACATGCGCGTGTAGACCAGCCGGTTGAAGCCGCGGCCGATGGCCGCGCCGCCGGCGGCCAGGTCGAGCGGCGCCGAGATCGAGGCCACGGCGCTGACCAGCTTCGCGGCCTCGTCGCCCGCCTCTTCGGTCCAGCGCAAGAGCGCATTGCCGCCCAGCGACACGCCGGCTGCAAGGATAGGTGCCCCCACGCTCGGCACTTCGTGTCCTCGCTGCCCCCCGAGGGGGTGCTCGCTTGCTTGGGGCGGCGCGGCGCTGCGCTCGGGCCCGCCACGCTGCGCGCGCATGCGCCCGAGGATCCAGCCGATCTCCTCGTAGTCGCCGGAATGGTAGGCGCGCGGGGCGAGGTTGAGCTCGCCGCTGCAGCCGCGGAAATGCGGCACCGCGTAGTCCCATCCGCGGACCATCGCAAAGGCCGCGAAAGCCTCGGCGTAGTGGCTCTTCGAGGATCCCTCGAGGCCGTGGAACAGGACAAGCAGCGGCTTCGGCCCGGAACCGGCCGCATCCAGAAAGTCCACGTCGATGAAGTCGCCGTCCGGCGTGTTCCAGCGCTCGCGCCGGTAAGCAAGCAAGGGTGCGCCCACGCGCCGTGCATAGAGCGCGGGCCAGATGGTTTGCAGGTTGCCGCCGGGCAGCCAGAGTGGTGCGACGTATTGCATGTCAGTGAAGCGTCTGGGGGGCCGGGTCCTCCTCCTCGGGCGCGTGCACGCTGCCCGGGCTTGCATGGTGCGCCACCATGCGCCAGCCCTGGGCGGTCTTGTGATAAACGTTGGTTGCCAGCACGAAGGCATGGCGCGGCCCTTCGGCGGTGAGCACCTCGATGCGTTCCAGCACGTTGTGCACCGCGCTCGCGAGCGACTCGACCCGGCGCACGCGCGCCGGCATGGCGTGGATCGCGCCGTTGGCGAACATGTGCTCGAAGGCGGCGCGGATCGCCTCGGCGCCCACCAGCCGCGGGCCGCCGGGATGGACGCAGAACACCTCGTCCTCGTCGGCCCAGCAGGCCATCAATGCATCGATATCGCCGCGCTGCAGCGCTTCGTAGAAGGCCGCCTCGACTTCGTCGGCGGTGCCGCCGACAGCGACGGCGCGGAGTTTGGTCTTGGTGGACATAAAGGCTGCAGCCGGAATGTGCCGATTTTGCATCGGGCGCAGGTTGCGGCGCCGTCGGACGTCAGCGCGTCGCGTACAGCCAGTTCTCGGCCACTGCCTGCAACTCGCCCTGCGCGGCCTGCCACACCAGCTCGGGCGCGGCCACGTGCACGCCCGGCGGCGCAATGCGCAGCGCGACGTCGACCAGTTCCGCCACCTTGGTCGCGCGCACCGGCTGCTCGCTGGTCGGCACCATGAAGCGGGCGATCGACAGCATCCATGCGGCCAGCCGCTCGGCCGGATTCGCGAAGCGGGCCGCGGCGGGCTTGCGTGCCGAACGGACAATGACCACGCGCTCGAAGCCCAGCGCCACCACCGCCTCTTCGTCGAGGCTGGCGAGGCCGCGCTTCAGCGCCTCCGGCAGCCGGCCCTGGTCGTGCGGCTGCACGATGGCCAGCGTGCGCGCGCCGCAGGTCCGCAGCCAGCGTGCGAGCGCGGGCAGCTGCGCCGGCTCGGGCGTCCACAGGGCACGCTCGCGGTCGTAGTAGAGACGCGGCGGCTCGAACAGGACCAGTGCCGTATCGGCCGCGACGAGCGGCCACCGCGCGATCTCCGCGGCCGGCGCGAGCAGGGTCTCGACGCCGCGCAGGCCGTCGCGGATCGGCTCGCGTGCGAGCACGCGCGTGTGGTCGAAGCGATGCCGGCCGGCCAGGCGCCGCACCAGCTCCTGGCCCAGCGCGCCGGTCGCGCCGGCGATCAGCAGCGTGCCCTCGCCCGTGCCGGCGGACGGCAGCGCGCGGTTCGCGGCCTGCAGGGCTTGAAGAGGGTCGGCCGACATGCATCTATGCTAACTTCACCCACTTCGCACCCCGGAGAGTTCGACATGGTGAAACGCTGGTTCTTGATCATCCTCGCGGCACTGTCGCTCGCAGGCTGCGGCTACAACGACTTCCAGCGCCTCGACGAGGCCAGCAAGTCGGCCTGGAGCGAGGTGCTCAACCAGTACCAGCGCCGCGCGGACCTGGTGCCGAACATCGTCGCCACGGTCAAGGGCGAAGCCAACTTCGAGCAGGAAACGCTGACCAAGGTGATCGAGGCGCGCGCCAAGGCGACCTCGATTCAGGTCACGCCCGAGACGCTCAACAACCCCGACGCCTTCAACAAGTTCCAGCAGGCGCAGGGCGAGCTCTCCAGCGCGCTGTCGCGCCTGATGGTGGTGGCCGAGCAATACCCCAACCTGAAGGCCAACCAGGCCTTCCGCGATCTGCGCGTGACTCTCGAAGGCACCGAGAACCGCATCACCGTGGCGCGCAACCGCTATATCCAGACGGTCCAGGAATACAACGTGCTCGCGCGCAGCTTCCCGACCAACATCACGGCCAAGGTGTTCAGCTACGACCCGAAGCCCACCTTCAGCGTGCAGAACGAAGCCCAGATCTCGACGCCGCCGACGGTCGATTTCGGCGTGCCGAAAAAGTAGCTTTCTAGATGACGGCCGCCCGCATCCGGCGCGCGCTGACGGCCCTCTTCCTGCTGGCCGTCGCGCTCGCCGGCGCACAGGCGCAAGACCTGTTGCCGGTGCCGGCGCTCACCGCGCGGGTGATCGACCAGACCGGCACGCTCGATGCCGCGCAGCGCCAGGCGCTCGAAGCCAAGCTGCAGGCCTTCGAGCAGCAGAAGGGCTCGCAGATCGTGATGCTGATGGTCGCGACCACGGCGCCCGAGGACATCGCGAGCTACGCCAACCGCGTGGGCAATGCCTGGAAGATCGGCCGCAAGGAGGTGGGCGACGGCATCCTCGTCATCGTGGCCAAGAACGACCGCAAGATGCGCATCGAGGTCGCGAAGACGCTCGAAGGCGCGGTGCCCGACATCGCGGCGGCGCGCATCATCGACCATGCGATGAAGCCGCGCTTTCGCGACAACGACTTCGCGGGCGGGCTCGACGCGGCGGCCGACCAGCTGATCGCGCGCGTCAAGGGCGAGGCGCTGCCCGAGGTCGACAACAAGAGCGGCGACTTCGGCAACGGCGAGGGGGACCGCAGCGGCTTCGACTGGCAGGACTTGGCCATCTTCGTGGTCTTCGGCGTGCTGATCGGCAGTCCGATCGCGCGCGCCATCCTCGGCAAGGTGCTGGGTCCGCTGGCGCTGGGCGGCGCGACGGGCGTGCTCGTGATGGTTCTGACTTCGAGCCTGGTGGTCGCGGTGCTGGCCGCGTTGGGTGCGCTGCTCTTCACGCTGCTGTCGACGGCCTTCGGCGCCGGTGCCGGCCGGCGCGGCGGTGGCTTGGGCGGAGGCGGCTTCGGTGGTTGGGGCACCGGCGGCGGTGGCGGCGGCTGGAGCGGCGGTTCGTCGGGCGGCGGCGGCTTCAGCTCCGGCGGCGGCGGCGATTTCGGGGGCGGCGGCGCCTCGGGGGACTGGTAGTCATGGCCGGCACATCCTTCTTCTCGAAGCTCGCGCGCCTCTGGCGCCATCGCTGGATCGACGCGGCCGACGTGCGCCGCGCGCTGCCGCCCGAAGCGCTCGAGCGCCTCGCGGGACGGGTGGCGGCCAGCGAGCGCCGGCACAGCGGCGAGGTGCGCATCTGCGTCGAGGCCGGCCTGCCGCTGTCCTACATCTGGCGCGGCACCGCGGCACGCGAGCGCGCGATCATGATGTTCGGCAAGCTGCGCGTATGGGATACGGCGGACAACAACGGCGTGCTGATCTACCTGCTCATGGCCGAGCACGCGATCGAGATCGTGGCCGACCGCGGCATCGATGCACACGTGAGCGCCGAGGAATGGGCTGCGATGGCGCAGCGCATGGCAGCCGCTTTTCGCGCGGGCCGCTTCGAGGACGGGCTCACGCACGCGCTGGAAGAGGTGTCGGCGCTCCTGGTCGCGCACTTTGCGCTGGCCGAGGGTCAGGCCGACCGCAACGAGCTGCCCGACGCGCCGGTCGTCCTGATCTGAGGCTCAGGAACGCCCCTGGGCGTCGAGCAGGCGGCGGTTGACGGCATGCGCCGCATCCAGCTCCGACTGCAGCGCGCGTGTGAGCTGCGACAGCGTGCGCAAGCGCCGATTGCCCTCGCGCAGCCGCTCGGCGAGGCCCTTGGCAACGCCCAGCATCAGGCGGGCCGCGGCGGCGGGATGCGTTTCGATCAGCGCCAGCAGCGAGGCGCGCGACAGCACGCCGAGCTTGACGTCGGTCAGCGCCGTGCAGCTCGCGGAGCGCGGTCCGCCATCGATCACGCCCATCTCGCCGATCAGGCTGCCCGGGTCGATGACGGAGATCACGACCTCGTCGCCGAGTGCGCCGCTGCTGCTGACCACGCGCAGCTGGCCTTCGAGCACCAGCACCATGTAGTCGTTGTCGACCGCATCGCCTTCCTCGAACAGCAGGGTATCGGCCAGCAGATGCAGCGGCCGCATGGCATCGACCACGGTCCGCGCCTCCTCCAGGCTCATGCCCGCCAACGGGGCGGCTCGCATCAGCAGATGGACGGCGTGCTCGCGCAGGTCGGTGCGGGGGCGCGGGGGCGTGGGGTCGTTCATGTCGCGCCTGCGGATGCGGGAAGTGCCCAGACCGCGTCGCCGCCGACGCCATAGAAGCGGCGTTCCGGAGCGGGCTCCACGTGCCAGCCGCCAGTGAATTCGCCGAAGGCCGGCAGGATGGCCTGCTCGCCCTCGTGCACGAAGCAGGGCATGCGCATGCTGTCGCGGCCACGACCGTAGAGCGTGCAGGTGGGATGGAGATGGCCTGCCAGCACAAAGTGGGTCGGATGCCTCTGCGGATGGTGGCAGGCGGCGAAAGGGCCGATGAGGTGAGGCTCGTCGACGATGGCGATGCGAAGAGAATCCGGCGGATCGCCGGCACGGCTGTCGTGGTTGCCGCGCACCAGCGTGCAGGCCGGCCGCGGCTGGCGGGTTCGCCAGGCTTCGAGCGCGGCCAGCAGCGCCGGTGTGCGCGCCTGCGCGGCATGCAGGAAGTCGCCGAGGAACACCAGCTGCTCCGGCTGCCGGGCCTCGATCAGCCGCTCGAGGCGCGCGATGTTCTCCTGCGTGGTGCCGCCGGGCACGGGCTGGCCCAGCGCACGGTAGGTCGCGGCCTTGCCCAGATGCACATCGGCCACGAACAGCACCCGCTCGGCTGGCCACCAGATGGCGGGATCAGGGAGCAGGTGAAGTGACTGGCCAGCCCATCGGACCTGGCAGGCGGTGGCTTCTTCGGTTGGCACGCAGCTAGTTTGGCAGAGATCGAGAAAGGGCCGGCGTGCGGTTTTTCGGGCCTAGGCGATTTTCTTTCTGGAGGACGGAGCGCCGAATGCCAGGCCTTCCCTGACCCGCTCCACATCTCCAGCCTCCACCACGCCACCCGCCGCCCTCTCCAGTTGCGCCACCATGCGCGCGATCCGGTCCGCCACGTTCTCGTTCGAAAGCTTCTCGCGGAACAGCTCCACCATCAGCGGGAAGGCGAAGGGCGTCGGCCGCGCAAGCGCCTGCAGCACGAGCTGCTGCGTCGCGATGCGTGCGAGGCTGGCGCGCATGCGGCCGATCTCGAGCTCCTGCGCGAGCAGTTCTTCCTCGGCCTGCAGCAGCAGGCGGTTGGCCGGGTCGTATTTGCGGAACACCTCGTAGAAGAGCGAGGACGAGGCCTGCAGTTGCTTGCTGCTGCGCTTCTCGCCCGGATAGCCCTGGAAGATCAGGCCCGAAACGCGCGCGATCTCGCGAAAGCGGCGCCGCGCCAGCTCGCTCGCATTGAGCGAGCCGAGCACCTCGTGCAGCAGCTGCGTCTCGGCGGCCGGCGCAAGCACGTGCGGCAGCAGCGCTGTCCAGTCGACCTCGGCCGCGCTGAGCAGTTCGAAGCCGTAGTCGTTGACCGCGATCGAGAAGGTGCGGGGCTCGCGCTGCGCGACGCGCCAGGCGACCAGGTTCGCAAGACCCATGTGCACGGAACGGCCCGCGAAAGGGTAGAGAAAAAGATGCCAGCCCTCGCGTGTCTTCAGCACTTCGGCCAGGAGCGTCCCGGGCGTCGGCAGCGCAGACCATTTCTGCTGGATCTCGAGCAGCGGGCGCACGCACAGCAGCTCGGCCGATTCGTAGCGGCCTTCGCCCGCCAGCGCCAGCTGCCGCACCACGGCATCGGCCAGCGTGGTCGACAAGGGCATGCGCCCGCCGTTCCAGCGCGGCACGGCGGGCTTCTTGCTCGCGGCGCGCCGCACCCAGGCCGTCATGTCGTGGATGCGCACGAGCTCCAGCAGCCTGCCGCCGAAGAGGAAGCAGTCGCCCGGCTTCATGCGCGCGACGAAGCTCTCCTCGACGCTGCCGATCTTGGCGCCGCGCAGGTACTGCACGGACATGCTGGCATCGCTCACGATGGTGCCGATGTTCATGCGGTGGCGTCGCGCCAGCCGCGCATCGGGCACGCGCCACACGCCGTCGGCATCGGGCACGGCGCGCCGGTAGTCGGGGTAGGCCGAGAGCGAGGGCCCGCCCTGCGAGACGAAATCCAGGCACCATTGCCAGCTCTCGCGCGACAGGCCGGCGTACGCGGCGGTGCCCCGCACTTCCGCGTAGAAATCGTCGGGCACGAAGCCGCCGCCGAGCGCGACGGTCACCAGGTGCTGCACCAGCACGTCCAGGGGCTGCACCGGCGAGCTGCGGGCTTCGATGCGGCCCTCGGCGATGGCGGCGCGCACGGCCGCGCCCTCCACCATCTCGATGCTGTGCGTGGGCACGAGGGTGATGCGCGAGGGCCGGCCCGGCGCGTGGCCCGAGCGCCCGGCGCGCTGCAGCAGCCGCGCCACGCCCTTGGGCGAGCCGATCTGCAGCACGCGCTCGACCGGCAGGAAGTCCACGCCCAGGTCGAGGCTCGAGGTGCAGACCACGGCCTTGAGTTCGCCGTTCTTCAGGCCGAGTTCGACCCATTCGCGCACCGCGCGGTCCAGCGAACCATGGTGCAGCGCGATCTGCCCGGCCCATTCGGGCCTGGCCTCGAGCATCGCCTGGTACCAGATCTCCGACTGCGAACGCGTGTTGGTGAAGACCAGCGTGGTGCGGCTGGCCGCGATCTCGTCGACCACCTGCGGCAGCATCGTGAGGCCCAGGTGCCCACCCCAGGGAAAACGCTCGGCGCGGCCGGGGAGCAGCGAATCGATCACCAGTTCCTTCGACACTTCGCCCTGCACCAGCACGCCCTCTTCGCCGCCGAGCAGCGTGTGCATCGCCTGCTCCAGGTTGCCCAGCGTGGCCGACATGCCCCAGACGCCGAGTCCCGCGTTCCAGCGCTTCAGCCGGGCGAGCGCGAGCTGCACCTGGACGCCGCGCTTGTTGCCCATCAGCTCATGCCACTCGTCCACCACCACCATGCGCAGGCGGCCCAGCACTTCCCGCGCATCGGCGCGCGAGAGCAGCAGCGACAGGCTCTCGGGCGTCGTCACGAGCACCGTCGGAAGCCGCTGGTTCTGTGCGCTGCGCTCGGCCGACGTGGTGTCGCCGCTGCGCGCGCCGGCTGTCCAGTCGGGCTGCAGCATCTCGAGCGGCTGCTGCAGCGCGCGCAAGGTGTCGGCCGCCAGCGCACGCATCGGCGTGAGCCACAGCACGGTGAGCGGCGGCGGCTTCGACGCGGGCTCGGCCGCGAAGGCCTGCAGCGCGCCCAGCCACACCGCGTAGGTCTTGCCGGCGCCAGTGGTCGCGTGGAGCAGGCCGGACTGCCCTTCGGCGACGGCTTGCCAGACCTCGCGCTGGAACTCGAAGGGCTGCCAGCCGCGCGAAGCGAACCAGGCCTCGGCGTCGCGTTTCATAAGGAGGGCAGCAGCGCCGCCAGCGTCTGCAAGGTATCGGCCTCCGCCACCGGCTTGTCCTCACGCCAGCGCAGCATGCGCGGAAAGCGCACCGCGATGCCGCTCTTGTGGCGCGTGCTCTTCGCGATACCCTCGAAGCCGAGCTCGAACACCAGCGTGGGCTCGACGCTGCGCACCGGCCCGAAGCTCTCGATGGTGGTCTTCCTGATGATCGCATCGACGCGCGCCATCTCGGCGTCGGTCAGGCCCGAGTAGGCCTTGGCGAAGGGCACGAGCCTGCGTTCCTGCGCTTCGGCCGGCCCGTCCCAGACGGCGAAGGTGTAGTCGCTGTAGAGACTGGCGCGGCGGCCGTGGCCGCGCTGCGCATAGACCAGCACGGCGTCGACGGAGAGCGGATCGATCTTCCACTTCCACCACAGGCCCACGTCCTTGGTGCGGCCGACGCCGTAGTGCGCCTCGCGCTGCTTGAGCATCATCCCTTCGACGCCCATCGAACGAGCGGCCTCGCGCTGGCGCGCGAAGTCCTGCCAGCGCTCGCCGTGCAGCATCGGGCTCGCGACCAGCGAAGGATGCTGCGCATCGGTCAGCAGGTCGTCGAGCAGCACGCGGCGCTCGGCCTGCGGCAGCGCGCGCACATCGCGCCCTTCCCACTCGAGCAGGTCGTAGGCCAGGAGCACCGCGGGGATCTCGCGCAGCAGCTTCGGGCTGAGCGTCTTGCGGCCGATGCGCTTTTGCAGCTCGGCAAAGGGCTGGACCCGATCCTCGCGCCAGACCACGATCTCGCCGTCGAGCACCGTGCCGTCGGGCAGCGTCTCGCCCATCTGCGCGAGTTCGGGGAAACGCTCGGTCACCAGCTCTTCGCCGCGCGACCACAGCCAGACCCGGCCGGCACGCTTGACCAGCTGGGCGCGGATGCCGTCCCACTTCCACTCGATGATCCACTGCGAAGGCGGCCCCAGCGCCACATCGAACTGTTCGAGCGGCAGGTTGAAGGGATGCGCGAGAAAGAAGGGATAGGGCTGTCCGCTCGCCTGCTGGTCGAGCTCGCCTCCGCTCTCGGGCGCGATCAACGCGGCATAGTCGGCCGCGGTGGGCTGGCCCGCGATGTGCGTGTAGCCCATCAGGCGCTGCGCGACGCGCTTGGGGTCGAGCGCACCGACCGCCGACAGCGCCTGCGTGACCTGCAGGCGCGAGACGCCGACGCGGAAGCCGCCGGTGATGAGCTTGAAATAGACCAGCCGCTCCTCGGGCGCGAGGCGGCGCCAGTGCGCGCGCAGCGCGTCGGAAAGCTGCTCGGGTGCCATGCCGCGCAAGGGCAGCAGGTGTTTTTCGACCCACACCGCGAGCCCCAGGTCGTGCGCCTCGGTCGGCGCCGGCAGCAGCAGGGAAATGGTTTCCGCCAGATCGCCGACCGCCTCGTAGCTTTCGACGAACAGCCATTCCGGCAGGCCTGCGGCTTCCTGCGCGAGCAGCCGCAGCAGCTTGGTCGGCACCAGTTGCCGCGGCTTGCCGCCGGCCAGGAAGTACACGGCCCAGGCCGCATCGGCCGGCGCGGCGCTTTGCAGATAGCGCTGCAGCGCCGCCTGCTTGGCCAGGCTCGAGGTGCTCGCATCGAGCTCGCGGTAGAGCGCGGCGAACTGCTTCATGGGAGGGCTGTTGCTCCTTCCCCTTCCGGGGGAAGGCCGGGATGGGGGCTCGCGGCCGTCGGAGCCTCCATGTCCTCATCCCCGTATTCGGTCTTGAACCCCTGCGCAGCGAGCCCGCTCTCGCTCAACCAGCGCACCATCACCGCCACGCTGCCGTGCGTCACGAACACGCGCTCGGCTCCGGTGCCCGCGATGGCTTGCTGCAGACCCGGCCAGTCGGCATGGTCGGACATCACGAAGCCGCGATCGACGCCGCGCCGCCTTCGCGTGCCGCGCAGCTGCATCCAGCCGCTGGCGAAGGCGTCCGAGTAGTTGCCGAAGCGCCGCATCCACGGCGTGCCGTGGGCCGAGGGCGGCGCGAGCACCAATGCGCGCTGGAGCAGCGCGGCATCGACGCCGGCATCGGTCACGCGCAGGGTCGGCGGCAGGGGCACGCCGGCCGCGCGGTAGACCGCATTCAAGGGCTCGACCGCACCGTGCACCACGATCGGCCCGATGCCGGCATCGACGCCGTGCAGGATGCGCTGCGCCTTGCCGAAGGCATAGCACAGCAGCACCGAGGCCCGGCCCTGCGCCGCGTTCGAACGCCACCAGCCATTGATCTCGGCGAACAGCTCGGCTTGCGACGGCCAGCGGTAGATCGGCAGGCCGAAAGTCGATTCGGTGATGAAGGTGTCGCAGGGCACGGGCTCGAAGGGCGTGCAGGTGCCGTCGGGTTCGGTCTTGTAGTCGCCCGAGGCGACCCAGACGCGGCCGCCGTGTTCGAGCCGCACCTGCGCCGATCCGAGCACGTGGCCGGCCGGATGCAGCGAGAGCTTCACGCCGTGGTGGACGAGGGCCTCGCCATAGTCCAGCGTCTGCAGATGGATCTCCCCCAGGCGTGCGGCGAGCGTTCCGGCGCTGTCGCGATGCGCGAGGTAGTGCGCGTGGCCGAAGCGCGCATGGTCCGAATGCGCGTGCGTGATGACGGCGCGATCGACCGGCCTCCACGGATCGATGTAGAAGTCGCCCGGCGGGCAGTAGAGGCCCTCGGGGCGCGCGATGACCAGGTCGTCGGGCATGGCGGACATCGTAGGCCGATGCCCCGCCGGTCACGCGGACGCGCCGACGCGAAGCGCTGTCGGCGGCAGCCTACTTCTTCTTTTGAGCGCCCATCATGTCCAGCACATTCATCTTCATGCCGTTCGGCATCACCATGTCGCCCGGCTTCTGGCCGGCCTTGCACGGCCCGACCCACTTGGCCTCGATGATGGCCGTGGCCTCCTTGCGGCCCGCCAGCGGCGGGTTGTAGCTGGAGCGGCTTTCCATGCGGTAGCCGGTGCCGAAGTCGCCCGAGACCACGGCGTGCGTGGTGGCGGTGGTGGTGCCGATCTTGCACACCGAGTCGACCACCATCTTGCCGCCCTCGGTGCGCATGTCCTGCTTCGAGCAGGCTTGCTGGCCGGTGCTGCCGCCCATCTCGCGCATGGCTTTGTCGGTAGCGGCGTCGATGCATTGCTGGGTCTGCATCGGTGGCGCCTTGGAGGCACCGTCGTCCGACTGGATCGTCATCTCCCACAGGCCCGGCTTGCGCGGCGGATAGTCGATCGCGCTCGCCGTGCCGGCGAACAGAAGGCAGGCCATGGCGGCGATCCCGAGGCAGGGGGTGTGAATCTTCATCGTGTACTCCAGCAAAGACGGATTGGAAATAAAAGCCAGCCGCTTTCTAACCCGGCCGCCGGATCGGCGGAATAGAGCGATCGGCTGGCCGGCCCCCGGCCTTCCGCTCGCTTGACGCGGCGGGCAAGGCCGTGGCCTGATTTCCTACATGCGGGAGATGGCGCATCTCCTAGGGTGCGACGACTGACAGGAGCCAACGCAATGAAGAAAGCAGCCAGCACAAGCGGCGGCATTCAGTCCGACCGCATCGACATCAGCACCGCCCGCGAACTCGACAAATGGTCCAGGAAACTGGATGTCACGCACGACCGGCTGCGCGAAGCCGTTCGCGCGGTGGGCAGCCGCGCATCGGACATCGAGTGGCACCTGCGCGGCAGCCGCCATGCCGGTGCCGGACGGCATTCCAGCGCGTCACACTGATCCGCGCTCAATCCGACTCCGGAACCCGCTTCAAGTCCTCCAACCAGACCTCCGCTTCCGAATCGCTGGGCGCGCGCCAGTCGCCGCGCGGTGACAGCGAGCCGCCCGAGCCGACCTTGGGCGCGTTCGGCACGCACGAGCGCTTGAACTGGCTGATCTTGAAGAAGCGGTAGAGGAAGGTACCGAGGTGGCGCTTGATGTCGGCCAGCGCGTACTCGTTGCGGGCGGGCTGCAGTTCGTCCTCCGGCCAGCGGCCACGCGTGCGGTCGCCCCAGGCTGCGTGCGCGAGAAAGGCCACCTTGGTCGGCCTGAAGCCGTAGCGCAGCGTGTAGTAGAGGTGGAAGTCCTGCAGCTCGTAGGGGCCGATCACGTCCTCGGTCCGCTGGCCCGGCTGCTTCGACGCCTCCGTGCCGGCATCCTTCTTCGCATCGTCGGGAATCAGCTCGGGGCTGACCTCCGTCTCGAGGATGTCGCGCAGCACCGCGCTGCCGTCGGCCCCCAGCACCTCCGTCGCCGCGACCCAGCGCACCAGATGCTTGATCAGCGTCTTGGGCACGCTCGCGTTCACGTTGTAGTGCGACATGTGGTCGCCGACGCCGTAGGTGCACCAGCCCAGCGCGAGCTCGCTCAGGTCGCCGGTGCCGACCACGATGCCGTTGTGGTGGTTGGCGAGCCGGAACAGGTGGCTGGTGCGCTCGCCGGCCTGCACGTTCTCGAAGGTGATGTCGTACTGCGGCACACCCTCGCCGAAGGGATGGCCCAGGTCTTCCAGCATCTGGCGGCAGCTCGGGCGGATGTCGATCTCGCGCGCGGTGCAGCCGATGCTGGCCATCAGCCGGTGCGCCTGCGCCAGGGTGCGCCCGCTGGTCGCGAAGCCGGGCATGGTGAAGCCGAGGATGTTGGCGCGCGGCAGGCCCAACCGGTCCATCGCCTGCGCGCAGACCAGCAAGGCATGGGTCGAATCGAGCCCGCCGGAGACGCCGATCACGAGCTTGTCGATGCGGCTCGCTTCCAGCCGCTGCACCAAAGACTGCACCTGGATGTTGAAGACCTCGCTGCAGCGCTCGTCGCGCCGCGCCGGATCGGCGGGCACGTAGGGAAAGCGCTCCACCGTGCGCAGCAGGCCGCGCGGCACTTGAGGCTGCGGCGCGAGGTCGAACTCGACGGTGCGCCAGTTCGCGAGCGCGGCCTTGTGCTTCTGGACCGAGGTGCCGAAGCTGTTCTGCCGCATGCGCTCGCGCGACAGGCGCTCGAGGTCGACGTCCGCCGCGATGAAGTGCGAGCTGTTGCTGAAGCGTTCGCTCTCGGCCAGCATGTCGCCGCTCTCGCAGATCAGCGCCTGCCCGTCCCAGGCCAGGTCGGTGGTCGATTCGCCGATGCCGGCCGACGAGTAGAGGTAGGCCGCGAGGCAGCGCGCCGACTGCAGGCTCACCAGCCGATGCCGGTAGTCCGCCTTGCCGATCGTGATGTTGGAGGCCGACAGGTTGACCAGCACCGTCGCGCCGGCCAGCGCCGCGTAGCTGGAGGGCGGAATCGGCACCCAGACGTCCTCGCAGATCTCCACGTGGAGCTTGAAGAGCGGCATCTGCCGGGACTGGAACAAGAGCTCGCTGCCGAAGGGCACGCGCTCGCCGCCGAGCTCGACCTCGGTCGCGAGCGCGCTGTCGGCGCCGTTGAACTGCCGGCCCTCGTAGAACTCGCCGTAGTTCGGCAGGTAGGTCTTGGGCAGCACGCCGAGCACCCTGCCCCCTGCGACCACGGCGGCGCAGTTGAAGAGGCGGTGATCCACGCGCAGCGGCAGGCCGACAACGGCAACCGCGCCGATGTCGCGCGAGGCTGCGGCGACCTCCAGCAGCGCACGCTCGCAGGCGTCGAGCAGGGCCGCCTGGTGGAACAGGTCGTCGCAGGTGTAGGCCGAGAGCCCCAGCTCGGGGAAGGCCACCAGCACCGCGCCGTCGGCCGCTGTTTCGCGGTACATGCGGATCGTCTCGGCCACGTTGAACACCGGATCGGCCACGCGGTTGCGCGGCACCGCCACGGCAAGGCGCGCGAATCCGTGGGTGTAGGGATTGAGGAACTCGTGTTCGGTCATGGGCCGGATTGTGGCGGTTGTGCCGGCCGCCCGCTGCCAACCCGGATTCCGGTCCCAGGCCGGCGCTCGAAGGACCGGCCGCGTCTTAGCGTCTCAAAGAGAAAGCAGGCGCTGGAAAAAGGAGCGATAGCGCCGCAAGGCCATGCGCAGGTGCTCCGTCGACGCCTGGTCCGCCGCGTCCGTATTGCCGTCGATCGCGCCGCGCTCGTTCGAGAAGGTCTGCTTCAGGTTCTCCAGAACCTGGCGGACCAGCTCGTCGGCCTGGCGCACCGCCTGCTTCGGGTCGTCCACGAAGCCGATCTGGACGGCGTCCCAGCTGGCGCGAAAGTCGCGCGCCGCCTCGGCGGAGAACAGCGGGTCGAGCGATTCGTCCTGTGTTCTCTCGGCTCTCTCGGCAGGCGCTCGCTGCTCGGCCACCGGCTGTCGCAGATCGTCCGGCGCGAGGCGCTGCTCTACGCTGCGTTCTTCCACAGTCGCGGCGGCCTGGGGCCTGCCGCGGTCTTCCTGCGTCACATCGCGATTCATGATCGTGCCTCCACCGGCCTCGCCGGCATGCTCTGTCGCTGGTCTACCTCGGGCCGCACTTCCAGCAGCTCGTCGAAGAGCGCCCGGTAGTGCACCACCGCCTTGCGCAGTTCCTCGGTATCGACTTCGCCGTGCAGGTTGCGCGCCCGGATCTCCTGCGCCGCGCGGTAGTTGCTCACCACGTCGGGATGGTCGACCGAGATGTCGGCGGCGCGATGCTCGAAGTCGCCCATCGGATAGCCGCGCTGCTGCATCAGCTCGCGCACCAGTTGATCCGCCTGGCCGACCACCCCCGCAGGGTTGTCGACGAACTCGGCTTGCAAGCGCTTCCATTCCCCGGTGAACCTGACGGCTTCGCCCGGCGCGAGCGCCACGATGTCCAGCCCTGCGACGCGCGCTTCACGCCGCCTGAGCTCGGCCTCGGCCTTGCTGCGGCTGCCGAGTTCATCGACCGCATGGCCGTATTCCGAGCCGAAGCGAGCCGCGAGCCGGTGCGACTGTCGCCTTCGATAGAAGAAGTAAACGGCCAGGGCGACCAAGGCGAGGATCACGACGATCCCGAGGACCAGCAACGCCTGCGTGTTCGTGGCATCCATACGCATCTCCCTTCGCATCGGGACACTCGCGGCCCACCGCGATCGGCGGTCATCGCGGGTGTCTCCATGGGGATGCTGTTCCGCCGGCCGCGCCAAGTCAGCGGCAGAGCGGACATTCAGCTGTGGGAAGGTACCTACAGCGCGGCATGCGAACTGCCCGCATGCAGGCTCACCAGGCCGTCCACTTCGCCTCGCTCTTCGCGGAGGCCACCGTGCGCTCGATGAAACGAACGCCGCGCGCGCCGTCCTCGACGCGCGGGTAGTCTGCTTCCAGCGGATCGGCCGCAAGGCCCGCGAGCCGCGCACGGATGTCGGCGACGACGCCGCCATACACATTGGCGAAGGCTTCGATGAAGCCCTCCGGATGGCCGCTCGGGAGCCGGCTCGCGCGCTTCGCCGACTCGCCGAGCCAGGGCGACCCGCGCGTGAGGATGCGCCGCGGTCCGTCGTGCGGCAGATGCAGCAGCTCGCTCGGCTGCTCCTGCCGCCAGACCAGCGTGCCCAGCGTGCCGGAGACGCGCAGGCGCAGGTCGTTCTCCAGGCCGGTGTTGACCTGCGACGCGATCAGCACGCCGCGCGCGCCGCCCCGGAAGCGCAGCAGCAGGCTGCCGTCGTCATCGAGCGCACGGCCGGGCACCAGCGCGCTCAGGTCGGCGCACAAGCTTTCGATCTCGAGGCCGGTCACGGTCGCGACCAGGTTCTCGGCGTGCGAGCCGATGTCGCCGATGGCGCCGGCCGCACCGCTCATGGCCGGGTCGCTGCGCCAGGCGGCCTGCTTGTTGCCTTCGCTCTCGATCTGGGCCGAAAGCCAGCCCTGGTTGTATTCGACCACCACCTTGCGGATCTCGCCGAGGCGGCCCGAGCGCACCAGCTCGCGCGCCTCGCGCACCATCGGGTAGCCGGTGTAGTTGTAGGTGACCGCGAACACGACCCCTTTGCGCGCCGCGGCCTCGACGAGTGCGTCGGCCTGCTCGCGCGTATGCACCAGCGGCTTGTCGCACACCACGTGGAAGCCGGCCTCTACGAAGGCCTGCGCCACCGGAAAGTGCACGTGGTTCGGCGTGACGATCGACACGAAGTCGATGCGCTCGTGTGCCGGGCGCTTCAGTTCGTCGTCGAGCAGGCTTCGCCAGTCGCCGTGATTGCGGTCGTCCGCCAGCAGCAGGTCGCGGCCCGAAGCCCGGGCCTTCTCTGCGCTCGACGACAGCGCAGCGGCCACCAGCTCGGCCTGGCCGTCGAGCGCGATCGCCTTGCGGTGCACCGCGCCGATGAAGGCGTCGCGCCCGCCGCCGACCATGGCGTAGCGCAGCTTGCGGGAAAGAGGCTCGTGAATCATGAGTGCTAGGAAGGGTCCAGGCCAGCGCCTTCGGGGGACACCGCGGAACCGGCTCTGCCGGGCCGCTGGTGTCGCCCCCGGAAGGGGGTTGGCGAGAGCGACACGAAGTGCGCGAAGCCTGGGGGAGAGCTTAGAACGGCGAATTCGGGTGGTAGAAGTCCTTGGCGTTTTCCTTGGTGATCAGCACCGACGGGATGATGGTCGTCGCCGGCAGCTTCTCGCCCTTCAGGCGCGCTTCGGCCGTGAGCTTGATCGCGTCGTAGATGAACTTGGGCGAGTAGCTCACGTCGGCGTCGATGCGCTTGTCCTTGCCGTCGAGGATGGTCTTGACCATGCCCTTGGCGCCGGCGCCGCCGAAGATGATCTTGATGTCGTCGCGCTTGGCTTGCTCGATGGCCTTGAGCACGCCCACCGCCATGTCGTCGTCGGCAGCCCAGATGGCGTCGATGTTCTTGAAGCGCGTCAGGTAGTCCTGCGTGACCTTGAAGGCATCGTCGCGGTTCCAGTTGGCGTACTTGGCGTCGAGCAGCTTGATGTCGGGGTAGTTCTTGAGCACGCTGTTGAAGGCGTCCATGCGCTCGTTGTCCAGCGTGGTGGCGATGCCGCGCAGCGCGACGATGTTGCCCTTGCCGTTCAGCTTCTTCGCGATGTACTCGGCCGGGATCTTGCCGAAGGCGGTGTTGTCGCCGGCCACATACGCGTCCTGCGCGCTGGTGTCGGTCAGGCCGCGGTCGACCACGGTGACGTAGGTGCCCTTGGCCTTGACCTGGGCCACCGGCTTGGTGAGCGCGGCCGATTCGAAGGGGAAGATCACCAGCGCGTTGATCTTGGTCACGGTCGACAGGTCCTGCAGCTGGTTGGCCTGCTCGGGCGCGTTGGCCGCCGTCTTGATCGTGATCTTGAGATCCTTGTGCTGCTTTTCGAGATCCTTCTTCGCCTGATTGGCCCAGTAGTTGATGCCGCCCATGAAGCTGTGCGTGGCGGCGGGGATCGAGACGCCGAGATTGACCTTCTCTGCAGCGAGCGTCGGGAAGGCCGCGAAGCTCGCGGCTGCGACGGCGGTGAGTGCGATGCGTCGAGTGATGAGATTCATGCTTGTTGTCTCCGTGGTTGAAAAAGGAAATGAGCGACTAGCGGCCGCCGCCGGGCCGCCCCAAGGCGGCCGCGCCTCCGCCTCGGGGGGTGGAGTTACACGAGCGCAGCGAGTGAAAAGCCGGGGGCTCATCTTCTGCCTCGCTGAAGAAAGGCGACGACGATGATCACGATGCCCTGCACCGCAGCGTTGAGGTACACGCTGATGATGCTGGTGAGGTTCAGGATGTTGCTGATCACCGAGAGCAGGATGGCGCCGATCACCGTGCCTGTGATGCTGCCCGCGCCGCCCTTGAGCGCGGTGCCGCCGACGATGACCGCGGCGATGGCTTCGAGCTCCCACAACAGGCCGGTGGTGGGTGACGCCGAGCCCAGGCGCGGCACGTAGAGCAGCGTCGCAATGCCGACGCAGACACCGAGCAGCATGTAGGTCAGGATCTTCACGCCGTCGACGCCGACCGCCGCATAACGCGCGACCTGCTCGTTCGAGCCGATGGCCTGCACGTAGCGGCCGTAGGCAGTGCGGTTCAGGATCACGCCGCCGATGATCGCGACGATCAGGAACACCCATACAGGCACCGGGATGCCCAGCAGGCTCGCGTAGTAGACCGGCGCGTAGAGGTCCGACAGCTCGTTGTCGAGCGTGAGCGCGCCGCCGTCGGCGAAGTAGGTCAGGTAGGCGCGGAAGATGCCCAGCGTGCCCAGCGTCACGATGAAGGGCTCGATGCGCCCCTTGGTGATGAGCAGGCCGTGCGCGAGGCCGAAGACCGCGCCCAGCACCACCGCGAGCAGCGCTCCGAGCATCACGGCCAGCAATGGCGAGCCGAACATCGGGCCCATTGCGTTGATGAACATGATTACGCAGCCCGCGATCAGAGCCGCCATCGAACCCACCGACAGATCGATACCGCCGGAGATGATCACGAAGCACATGCCCACCGCGATGATGCCGATGAAGGCGGTGCGCGTGAGCACATTCATCGCATTGTCGACAGTGGCGAAGTCGCTGTTGAGCGAGGTGCCGGCGATGCACAGCAGCACCAGGCCGATGACCGGGCCGAGCCCGTGCAGGCGCTCGGTCCAGCGCGGCTTGCTTTCGCTGCGATGCGCGGCGCCTGCGGCCGTGCCGGCCTCAGGCGTGGCTTGTTGCGGTTCCGGTGGCATGAGCGATGAGCTCCTCTTCTGTCAGTTGGTCGGCCTGGAGCGTCGTGACGAGCCGGCCGGCGCGCATCACCGCGACACGGTGGCATAGGCCGATCAGCTCCATCAGCTCCGACGAGACGACGATCACGGCCAGCCCTTCGCGGGCGAGCTTCTGGATCAGGAAATAGATGTCGCGCTTGGCGCCGACGTCGACGCCGCGCGTGGGCTCGTCGAGCACCACCACCTTGGGCTGCGGCTGCAGCACCTTGGCGAGCGCGAGCTTCTGCTGGTTGCCGCCCGAGAGCGACGAGGCGCGCGCGTCGAGGTCACCGGTGCGGATGCCGTAGTCCTTGACGGCTGCGGCGAGCGCACTGCGTTCGGCTTCGGGATGCAGCCACGGCGTCGCATAGCGCTCGAGCGCCATCAGCGTGAGGTTCTGGCGCAGGCCGAGGTGCACATGCAGGCCCTTGCCCTTGCGGTCTTCGCTGAGGTAGGTGAAGCCGTGCTTGGCGGCGTCGCGCGGGTTGCGCAGCTGCACCGCGCGGCCCTGGATCTCGACGCTGCCGCTCGCGGGTCGTAGGCCCATCAGTCCTTCGAAGAGCTCGGTGCGGCCGGCGCCGACCAGGCCGGCGAAGCCGAGAATCTCGCCGGGGCGCACCTCGAAGCTCGCATCTTCGGCCCAGCCCGGTACGGAGAAGTTGCGCACCTGCATCGCAGGCGCCGCGTCCGCGACTACGACATCGCGCGGCGGATAGAGATCGGCGAGCTCGCGGCCGACCATCAGGTTGGCCATCTGGTGGCGCGTGAGTTCGGCGGTCGGCGCGCGCGTGACGAAGCGGCCGTCGCGCATCACGACCACTTCGTCGGTGATGCGCTCGACCTCGTCGAGCTTGTGCGAGATGTAGACGACGGTGACGCCGTCGGCGCGCAGCTGCGCGATCAGCTTGAACAGGCGCTCGGTCTCGCCGGGCGTGAGCGTGGCGGTCGGCTCGTCCATGATCAGGAGACGCGCATGGCGCGAGACCGCCTTCGCGATCTCGACCAGCTGCTTCTCGGCGACGATCAAGCGGCGCACCTTGGTGCGCGGGTCGACCTGGAGGCCGACCTGCGCGAGCGCGGCGGCGGCTTCACGCTCCATTGCGGCGTCGTCGAGCAGCCAGCCCTTCCT
This sequence comes from Variovorax sp. MHTC-1, assembly GCF_003984645.1. Classification (GTDB taxonomy): domain Bacteria; phylum Pseudomonadota; class Gammaproteobacteria; order Burkholderiales; family Burkholderiaceae_C; genus Variovorax. The sequence goes on along the minus strand of NZ_RWKI01000008.1, from coordinate 55,779 downwards.
TTTCTCGTGGCCGAGGAAGATGTTCTGCGCCACGCTCAGATCCTCGGCGAGATTGAACTCCTGGTGGATCAGCACGATGCCGAGCGCTTCCGCATCGCGCGAGCTGCCGAAGCGCTGTGGCTCGCCGTTCACGCGCACGACGCCGCCGGTGATCGATTCGTAGCCGGCGAGGATCTTCATCAATGTGGACTTGCCCGCACCGTTCTCGCCGAGCAAGCCGTAGACGCGCCCCGGCTCGATGGCGAAGCTCACCCCGTGCAGCACCTGCACCGGGCCGAAGGCCTTCACCACCTGCTCGAATTCGACGGCGACGCTGCGCTTGGGCTGCTGCTGCGTCATGGCGCGACCCCGCGAACCTTGAGCGTCTCGTGCATGGCCAGCACGCCGGCGCCGATCAGCCCGGCCTGGGTGCCGAGCGGCGTGTACTGAATCTCGAGATGCCGTGTCGAGAGTGCCAGCGAGCGCTGGTACACGCTTTGCCGCAGCGCCGCGAGAAACAGCGGCCCGATGCGCGTGATGCCGCCACCGATGAACACGTGCGACGGGTTGAAGAAGTTGACGATCGAGGCCAGCATCTGGCCGATCAGGTTGCCGGCGTGCTGCACGATCGCGTTGGCCGCCGCATCGCCGGCGCGGCTGGCCTGGCCGACGTCGACGGCGTCGATGCGGCCCTGCGCGCGCAGCCGCTCGGCCAGCGCGGCGCTCTCGCCGGCTTCCGCAGCCTGCACCGCCATGCGCGTGATGGCCGGGCCGGCCGCCATGGCCTCCACGCAGCCGACATTGCCGCAGTGGCAGCGCGGGCCTTCCTGGTCGACGCAGATGTGGCCGACGTCGCCGGCCGAGCCGGCTGCGCCGCGGTACACCTCGCCATGGCACACGATGCCGCAGCCGATGCCGGTGCCGATTTTGATGACGAGGAAGTTGGAGAGCGAGCGCTTCAGGCGCCAGAGCTCACCCAGCGCCATCAGGTTGACGTCGTTGTCGACGAAGACCGGGGCCGCATAGTCCTCGCGCAAGTAGTCGCGGATCGAGAAACTGTCCCAGGCCGGCATCAACGGCGGGTTCACCAGCTGGCCGATCTCGAAGTTGACCGGCCCCGGCACGCCGATGCCGATGCCGATCACCTGCTTCGGCTCGAAGCCGCATCGGCCCAGCAGCTCGCGCATCAGCACGCGCACGCGGGCCAGCACCACGCCCGGGCCTTCGCGCACGTCGGCAGGCTCCGCATGCTGGGCCAGCACCGTCAGGTCGGGCCGCAGCACGGCGACGTCGAGGCTGGTGGCGCCGATGTCCACGCCGACCAGCACGCCGAGCCCGGCATGGAGTTGGAGGTTTTCGGCCCGGCGGCCGCCCGAGGAGCGCTGCAGGCCAGCCTCGGCAAGCAAGCCCTGGTCGACCAGGCCGGCGATCAGCGCATTGGCCTTGCTTTTGGAGAAGCCCAGCTTTTCGGCCATGCCATGGCGCGAGCCGCCGGCCGACCAGAAGGTCGTCTCCAGCAGTCGCATCTCGTCGGCAGTGAGGCCGTTCCAACGTGCCACGCGCTTGTGTCTCCAGTGTTCTTCGTCGCCCGTGTGTCTCTCCCACGGTTCGGGCGAAGGCGAATACTAGGCGCCTGGCTTCAGCCGAACAAGATTGAACTTCGGTCAATTTTGGGCCAAATGAAAATCTCGCGAAATGACGCGAGCCGGCCGCACGCATGTGACCCGACGCCACAATCGCGGCCCTTTCACTTCAAGGCAGAACCTTCATGCAGCTTTCTCGACGCCTGCGGTCCGCGGCCGCGATGACCCTTTTCGCTGGACTTTCCTTCTCGGCCAGCGCAGCGGGCCCGGCCTCCTCCGACGCCAACGTAGTCCTGGTGCACGGCGCCTTTGCCGACGGTTCGGACTGGGACAAGGTCATTCCGCTGCTACAGGCCGAGGGGGTGCACGTCGTCTCGGTCCAGAACCCGCTCACCTCGCTGGAGGATGACGTAGCCGCGGTGCGAAGAGCCATCGATGCGCAGCCCGGCAAGGTGGTCCTGGTCGGGCATTCCTGGGGTGGCGTCGTCATCACGGAGGCCGGCGCCGCCGAAAAGGTTGCTTCGCTCGTGTACGTGGCGGCGTTCGCACCAGACGCCGGGCAAATCGCAGGCGAGATCGGCAAGAACCACCCACCGGCGCCCGGCTTCGCCCACATCAGCGCGGACTCAGGGGGCTTCCTGCGGCTGACGCCGGAAGGGGTGAGCAAGCATTTCGCGCAGGACCTGCCGGCCTCGAGAACCGCCGTGATGACCGCCACGCAAGGACCGATCCACAGCAAGGCCTTCGAACAGAAGGTCTCGACAGCGGCGTGGAAGACCAAGCCTTCGTGGTATGTGGTCGCCACTGCAGACCACATGATCCAGCCGGATCTCCAGCGTGAGATGGCCAAGAAGATCGGTGCCCGCGTCACTGCGCTGAACACCAGCCACGTGCCGCACCAGTCGCAGCCCGCCAAGGTGGCGCAGGTGATCCTGGACGCTGTTCGTCAATCCAAGTAGAGGCCCGGCGCGCCGGGCTGCGCTGCGAGAGGCGCGAAGCGCCTCTACGTGCTGCTACTTCTTCTGCCGGTACTTGCGCAGCGCCGCGATCTGGGCCGCCATCACGGCCAGTTCGGATTGGGCGAGCGCGATGTCGATGTCGCTCTTGGCGTTCTTGAGCGCTTCCTCGGCCGCGGCCTTCGCCTTGCTGGCCTTCTCGTCGTCGAGGTCCTTGCCGCGGATCGCGGTGTCGGACAGCACGGTCACGGTACTGGGCTGCACTTCCAGGATGCCGCCGGCCACGAAGACGAATTCCTCGCCGCCGTCGGCCGTCTCGATACGAACCGCCCCCGGACGGATGCGCGTGATCAGCGGCGTGTGGCGCGGATAGATACCGAGCTCGCCGGCTTCGCCGGGCAGCGCGACGAACTTGGCCTCGCCCGAGAAGATGGACTCCTCGGCACTGACCACGTCGACGTGAATGGTGTTTGCCATCTGGATTCCTATGGCGCCTTAGGCGACCTTCTTGGCTTTCTCGAAAGCCTCGTCGATACCGCCCACCATGTAGAACGCCTGTTCCGGCAGGTGGTCGGCTTCGCCGTTCACGATCATCTTGAAGCCGCGGATGGTTTCGGCCAGCGGCACGTACTTGCCGGGCGAGCCGGTGAACACTTCGGCCACGTGGAAGGGCTGCGACAGGAAGCGCTGGATCTTGCGCGCACGGGCCACGGCCAGCTTGTCGTCGGGAGCCAGTTCGTCCATGCCCAGGATCGCGATGATGTCGCGCAGTTCCTTGTAGCGCTGCAGCGTGCCTTGCACGGCGCGGGCCACGTTGTAGTGCTCTTCGCCGACCACATGCGGGTCGAGCTGGCGCGAGGTCGAGTCCAGCGGGTCCACGGCCGGGTAGATGCCGAGCGACGCGATGTCGCGCGACAGCACCACGGTGGAATCCAGGTGGGCGAAGGTGGTGGCGGGCGACGGGTCGGTCAAGTCGTCGGCCGGCACGTACACGGCCTGGATCGAGGTGATCGAGCCGACCTTGGTCGAGGTGATGCGCTCCTGCAGGCGGCCCATTTCCTCGGCCAGCGTCGGCTGGTAGCCCACGGCGGAAGGCATGCGGCCCAGCAAAGCGGACACTTCGGTACCGGCCAGCGTGTAGCGGTAGATGTTGTCGACGAAGAAGAGCACGTCGCGGCCTTCGTCGCGGAACGATTCGGCGATGGTCAGGCCGGTCAGCGCCACGCGCAGGCGGTTGCCCGGGGGTTCGTTCATCTGGCCGTAAACCATGGCCACTTTCGACTCGCCGAGGTTCTCGAGGTTGACCACGCCCGAGTCGGACATCTCGTGATAGAAGTCGTTGCCTTCGCGGGTGCGCTCACCCACGCCGGCGAACACCGACAGGCCGGAGTGGGCCTTGGCGATGTTGTTGATGAGTTCCATCATGTTCACGGTCTTGCCCACGCCGGCGCCGCCGAACAGGCCCACCTTGCCGCCCTTGGCGAAGGGGCAGACCAGGTCGATCACCTTGATGCCGGTTTCCAGCAGGTCGGTCGACGGCGAGAGCTCGTCGTAGGCCGGTGCCTTGCGGTGGATCGAAGCGGTGACTTCCTGGCCGACCGGGCCGCGCTCGTCGATCGGGCGACCGAGCACGTCCATGATGCGACCCAAGGTCGCCTTGCCCACGGGCACGGTGATCGGGTTGCCGGTGTTGGTCACGACCAGGCCGCGACGCAGGCCGTCGGACGAGCCGAGCGCAATGGTGCGCACCACGCCGTCGCCGAGCTGCTGCTGCACTTCGAGGGTCAGCGTGCCGCCTTCGTATTGCAGCGCGTCGTACACCTTGGGCATCTGGTCGCGCGGAAATTCCACGTCGACCACGGCGCCGATACATTGAACGATCTTGCCTTGCGCTGTATTTGCTTGAGCCATCATCTGCTCCGGTAAAAATTAATTCTGGTTGAGGTCGAAGGACCGAAGGTCTTCAGACGCCTGCGGCCGCCGCAGCGCCCGAAACGATCTCCGACAGCTCTTTGGTGATGCCGGCCTGGCGGGTCTTGTTGTAGACCAGCTTGAGCTCGTCGATCACGTTGCCGGCGTTGTCGGTGGCAGACTTCATCGCGACCATGCGCGCCGACTGCTCCGACGCCATGTTCTCGGCCACCGCCTGGTACACCAGCGATTCGACGTAGCGCACCAGCAGTTCGTCGATCACGCTCTGGGCATCGGGCTCGTAGATGTAGTCCCAGGAGTGCTGGCCCTTTTCCATCTTCATCGATTCGGCGGCCAGCGGCAGCAGCTGCTCGACCACCGACTCCTGGCGCATCGTGTTGATGAACTTGGTGTAGCAGAGATAGACCGCGCTGAGCTTGCCCTCAGCGTATGCGTCGAGCAGCACCTTGACCGGGCCGATCAGCTTGTCGAGATGCGGCGTGTCGCCCAGCTGGGTGACATGCGAGACCACGCGGGCGCCGATGCGGTTCAGAAAACCCAGGCCCTTGTTGCCGATCGCCACCGCCTCGATGGCGACACCGGCCGACTGCTGCTCGCGCAGCTTGGTCGTCACGACGCGCAGCACGTTGGTGTTCATGCCACCGCACAGGCCCTTGTCGGTCGTCACGACGATGAAGCCCGCGGCCTTCACGTCGTTGACCTTCATGAAGGCGTGCGTGTACTCCGGGTTCGCCTGGCCGAGATTGGCCGCGATGTTGCGGATCTTCTCGCTGTAGGGGCGGGCGGCGCGCATGCGTTCCTGCGCCTTGCGCATCTTCGACGCGGCCACCATTTCCATGGCCTTGGTGATCTTCTTGGTGTTCTCCACCGATTTGATCTTGCCGCGGATTTCCTTACCAGCTGCCATTGGGACTCCTTGGGTCGATCAGGCGAACGACTTCTTGAACGAGGTGACGGCGGCCGTCAATTCGGCCTCGGCGTCCTTGTCGATCGCCTTGGCCTGCTCGATCTTGTCGAGCAGCGCGCCGTGGCTGGACTTCAGGAACTGGTGCAGGCCGTGTTCGAACGGCAGCACCTTCTTGACGTCGAGATCGTCCATGAAGCCCTTGTTCACCGCGAACAGCGAGGCACCCATCAGCGAGATGGGCAGCGGGCTGTACTGGGCCTGCTTCAGCAGTTCGGTCACGCGGGCACCGCGGTCGAGCTGCTTGCGGGTGGCTTCGTCGAGGTCGGAGGCGAACTGCGCGAAGGCCGCGAGTTCGCGGTACTGCGCGAGGTCGGTACGGATACCGCCCGACAGGCTCTTGATGACCTTGGTCTGCGCCGACGAACCCACGCGCGACACCGAGATACCGGCATTGATGGCGGGACGGATGCCGGCGTTGAACAGGTTGGTTTCCAGGAAGATCTGGCCGTCGGTGATCGAGATCACGTTGGTCGGCACGAAGGCGGACACGTCGCCGGCCTGCGTTTCGATGATCGGCAGTGCGGTCAGCGAGCCGGTCTTGCCCTTGACTTCGCCCTTGGTGAAGGCTTCGACGTAGTCGGCATTCACGCGGGCTGCGCGTTCGAGCAGGCGGCTGTGCAGATAGAACACGTCGCCGGGGTAGGCTTCGCGGCCCGGCGGGCGGCGCAGCAGCAGCGAGACCTGGCGGTAGGCCACGGCCTGCTTGGACAGGTCGTCATAGACGATCAGCGCGTCCTGGCCGCGATCGCGGAAGTACTCGCCCATCGTGCAGCCCGAATACGCGCTCACGTACTGCATGGCGGCCGATTCGGAAGCCGAAGCGGCGACCACGATGGTGTAGTCCATCGCGCCGGCCTGCTCCAGCGCGCGCACCACGTTCTTGATCGACGAAGCCTTCTGGCCGATCGCGACGTAGACGCAGGTCATGTTCTGACCCTTCTGGTTGATGATCGCGTCGATCGCCACCGCGGTCTTGCCGGTCTGGCGGTCGCCGATGATCAGCTCGCGCTGGCCGCGGCCGATCGGCACCATCGAGTCGATGGACTTGAGGCCGGTCTGCATGGGCTGGTCGACCGACTTGCGGGCGATCACGCCCGGGGCGACCTTTTCGATCACGTCGGTCATCTTGGCGTTGATCGGACCCTTGCCGTCGATCGGCTGGCCGAGTGCATTCACCACGCGGCCGATGAGCTCGGGGCCGACCGGCACTTCCAGGATGCGCCCCGTGCACTTGACGGTGTCGCCTTCCGAGATGTGCTCGTACTCGCCCAGAATCACGGCGCCGACCGAGTCGCGCTCGAGGTTCAGCGCCAGGCCGAAGGACGGCGTGCCGTCCGCCGTGGGCGGGAACTCGAGCATTTCGCCCTGCATCGCGTCCGACAGGCCGTGCACGCGCACGATGCCGTCGGTCACCGACACCACGGTGCCCTCGTTGCGAATGTTCGCGCTGACGCCGAGGCCTTCGATGCGGCTCTTGATCAGTTCGGAAATTTCTGCGGGATTGAGTTGCATGACTCTTTCCTTCTTTCTTTGTAAGGGCTGACGGCCTCAGGCTGCCAGCGCAACTTTCATTTGTTCGAGGCGCGCTTTGACGGAGGTGTCGAGCACCTCGTCACCCACCACCACACGAATGCCGCCGATCAGGGCCGGCTCCTGCTGGACCGAGATCTGCAGCTTGCGGCCGAAGCGCTTTTCAAGCGCCGCAGCAACGCCATTCAGCGCTGCCGCATCGATCGGGAAGGCGCTGTATACGACGGCGTCGGACGAACCGCTTTGCGCATTCGCCAGGGCCCGGAACTGCTTCGCGATTTCCGGCAGCGCGGAAAAGCGCCCGTTCTCGAGCAGGGCCATCAGGAAGTTGTTGGCGGCAGCCGGCAACGCAGCGCCGTAAGCGCCGGCGATGACGCCGAGCACCTGCTCGGGCGTGACCTTGGGGTTGTCCGCGAACTGCTGGAGCTCGGGGTTGGCGGCGATGGCGGCGACTTTTTCGAGCCAGGCGCCGGCGCCCGCGAGGTCCGACGAAGACGCCTTGAACAGCGCTTCGGCATAAGGACGTGCAATGGTGGCGAGTTCTGCCATGGCTTCGATCAGAGTTCGGTCTGCAGGCGGGCGAGCAAATCGGCGTGCACGGCCGGATTCACTTCCTTGCGCAGGATCTGCTCGGCGCCCTTGACGGCCAGCGCGGCCACCTGCTCGCGCAGGGTCTCGCGCGCCTTCACGGCCTGCTGCTCGGCTTCGGCACGGGCGGCTGCGACGATCTTGTTGCCTTCTTCCGTGGCGCGGGCCTTGGCCTCTTCAACGATGGCCTGCGCACGACGTTCGGCATCGGCAAGACGTTGCGCGGACTCGTTGCGCGCCTTGCCCAGTTCGACTTCCACCCGCTTGTCCGCATCGGACAGCGCGGCCTTGGCCTTGTCGGCAGCAGCCAGGCCATCGGCGATCTTCTGGGCACGCTCATCCAGCGCCTTGGCGATCGGCGGCCACACGAACTTCATCGTGAACCCGACAAGAATCAGGAACACGATCATCTGGACGATCAGGGTACCGGTAATGCTCACTTTTCACCCTCTCTTTGGGATTCGATCCGACGAGAAGCCGGGTCCCCGATTACTTCGGCAGGTTGGCGATTTGCGCGAGGAACGGGTTGGCCGTTGCGAACCACAGCGCGATGCCGGTACCGATGATGAACGCGGCGTCGATCAGACCGGCCAGCAGGAACATCTTGGTTTGGAGTTCACCCATGAGCTCGGGCTGGCGTGCAGCCGACTCGAGGTACTTGCTGCCCATGATGCCGATGCCGATACATGCGCCCACAGCGCCCAGACCGATGATCAGGCCGGCGGCCAGTGCAACAAAGCTAATAACTTCCATGATGACTCCTAGAGGACTTTGGTTGAAGAGAAAAGAAAAACGAAAAACTGAAGAGAACGCCGATCAGTGGTGATCGTGCGCCTGGCCCACGTACACCAGCGCCAGCATCATGAAGACGAAGGCCTGCAGCGTGATGATCAGGATGTGGAAGATGGCCCACGCGGTGCCCGCGACGACATGGCCGAGCGCGAGGAACACGCCCGTGGCCGACAGCGTCCAGGCGCCGCCCATCAGTGCGATCAGAAGGAAGATCAGTTCGCCGGCATACATGTTGCCGAACAGACGCATGCCGTGCGAGACGGTCTTGGCGATGAACTCGATCATCTGCATCGCGAAGTTGAAGGGATAGAGCGCCCAGTGGTTGCCGAAGGGCGCGGTGAACAGCTCGTGGATCCAGCCGCCCAGGCCCTTGATCTTGACGTTGTAGTACAGGCAGATCAGCAGCACCGAGACCGACATGCCCATGGCCACCGAGAGGTCGGCCGTGGGAACCACGCGCAGATAGGCATGGTGCGGATCGCCATGGATCAGACCCCAGATCCAGGGCAGCAGATCGACGGGCAGCAGGTCCATCGCGTTGAGCAGGAAGATCCACACGAAGATCGTGAGCGCCAACGGTGCCACGAACTTGCGGCTGTTGGCGTTGTGGACGATGCCCTTGGCCTGCTGGTCGACCACTTCTACCAGGATTTCGACCGCAGCCTGGAATCGGCCCGGCACGCCCGAGGTGGCCTTGCGCGCGGCCGACCACAGCACCCAGCAGCCCAGCACGCCGAGCAGGATCGAGAAGAACAAGGAGTCGAAGTTGAAGACCGAGAGGTCGGCGACGCCCGTCGGCTTGGAGCTCTGAAGATGCGTCAAGTGGTGAACGATGTATTCACCAGCGGTCTGACCATGTTCCGCAGCGTTTTCAGCAGCCATCCGTTACTCGTCTTTAAGTTTCAAGCGCCTGGGAGCCAGCATCACTGCCACCCACGCCGCCTTCATTGTCACCACCAGGCCGACCAGCATCGCCGGCCAGCTCAGCGCCGTTACCAGCCTTGGCGCGGCGATCAGCATCGCCACCGTCAAGGCCATCTTGACCATTTCCCACAAGAAGAATCCGAACACCGCAGTGCCCGGATTCAGGGAAGAAAACCTTCCGGTGAGCCCCCGCGCGAACACCGCAGCGGGAATGACCACTGCCAGTGCGCCGTATCCGGCGGACCACCCCAGATTTTGCCTCCCCGTCAGGCCCCAGGCGGCCAACGCCACCAGCAGCCCCGCTCCGATCTGAACCGCAATCACGCGCCAAGGCGAGATCGACGGCTTCTTTTCGCGCAGCCGCTGGGCCTCTTCGGCGGTCAACGGCTTGAAGTCAGCATCCGGGTCTTGAGCGTCCTCTCGGACTTCCCTCTCTCTCACATCGCGGGCGATTGTTTTCATTTCGAATGAAGCCCGGATGACGACCCAGAATTTCTACAAAGCCATTGATTATAAGTAAAAACCCATGGCTCTCCGCCATGTTCCGAGCCGCGCTCGCAAAACATCCTTGCCCCGCGCTGCGGCAAGCGCACAGCAGTTGGAAAGCGCCGGAGTGGCCCCACCATAATCTCCTATGCACCCGATCGCCGACGCCATCCCCGACTCCCTCTGCTACCTCGACGGCAGCTACGAGCCTCTTCGCGACACCAAGGTCAGCGTGCTCGACCGCGGCTTCATCTTCGGCGACGGCGTCTATGAAGTGGTGCCGGTCTACGGCGGCGTGCCTTTCTGCTTCGAGGAGCACATGGCGCGGCTCGACCGCTCGCTGGGCGAGCTGCAGATCGCCAATCCGTTGACGCATGCGCAATGGCGCGCGATCGCGATGCATCTCGTCGAGGCCAGCCCGCCTTCCGAGCGCGCGGCCGTGCAGGCCATCTACATCCAGGTCACGCGCGGCGTGGCCCCGCGCGAGCATGCGATGGTGCAGGGCCTCGTGCCCACCGTGTTCGTCATGCTGAACCCGATGAAGCCGGTGTCCGAAGCGATGCGCGCCAAGGGCGTCGCTTGCGTGAGCGCGCACGACTTCCGCTGGCAGAAGGCGCACATCAAAAGCACCAGCCTGCTGGGCGCGGTGCTGGCGCGGCAGATCAGCGTCGAGGCCGGCGCGGCCGAGACCATCATGTTCCGCGGCGACTGGCTCAGCGAGGCATCGTCGAGCAACGTCTGGGTGGTGAAGGACGGCGCGGTCTACGGACCGCCCAAGGACGAGCTGGTGCTCACGGGCATCCGCTACGGCCTCATAGAGCGCATCTGCGCCGAGGCGAACTTCCCCTTCTCGCTGCGCCGCATCGCACGCGACGCAGTCTTCGGCGCCGACGAACTGCTGCTGTCCTCGGCCAGCAAGGAAGTGCTGCCGGTGGTCACGCTCGACGGCCAGCCTATCGGATCGGGACGTCCCGGCCCGGTCTTCCAGGCGCTGCATGCGGGCTACCAGCGGGCCATCGAGCGCAGCGCGCGAGAGCAAGGAGTCCACGCATGAGCCCCGCCCGGCCGCCCGAAGGGGCTCACGCCGCAGTGCACAGCACGGAGGTTACCTAATGAGCACATCCCCCGACACCCCGCCGATCGACGCGCGCAAGGAATCGCTGATCGAGTACCCCTCGCAGTTTCCGATCAAGGTCATGGGCGCCAAGGCCGATGGCTTCGTGCATGCGATCACTCTGATCGCCGAGCAGTTCGATCCGAACTTCGATGCCAGCACCATCGAGCTGCGCAACAGCAAAGCCGGCAACTACCTGGGCGTGACCATCACCGTCACCGCCACCAGCCGCGAGCAGCTCGACGCCATCTACATGGCGCTGTCCGCGCATCCGATGGTCAAGGTGGTGCTCTGAGCACAGCGCTCGCGCCCGTGTGGCTCGGCCGCGTCGCCTACGCGCCGACCTACGCGGCGATGCAGCAGGCGACACGGGAGCGCACGCCGGACACTGCCGACGCGCTCTGGATCTGCGAACACCCTCCGGTCTATACGCAGGGCCTGGCCGGCAAGGCCGACCATGTGCTGAATCCCGGCGACATTCCGATCGTGCAGACCGACCGCGGCGGCCAGGTGACCTACCACGGCCCCGGCCAGGTGGTGGCCTATCCGCTCGTCGACCTGCGGCGCGCCGGCTACTACGTGAAGGAATACGTCTTTCGCATCGAGGAGTCGGTGATCCGTACGCTGGCGCACTTCGGCGTCACCGGCCACCGCGTGGGGGGCGCACCGGGCATCTATGTGCGGCTCGACGACCCCTTCTCGCACGCCGCGCTGACCGGCCCGATGCATCCCACCGACCCCTTCCGCGGCCTCGGCAAGATCGCCGCACTGGGCATCAAGGTCAGCCGGCACTGCGCCTACCACGGCGTTGCGCTCAACGTCGCGATGGACCTGGAACCCTTCTCGCGCATCAACCCCTGCGGCTATGCAGGGCTCGAAACCGTCGATCTTTCTACAATCGGCGTTCAAACAACCTGGGACGAAGCCGCGCAGGTGCTGGCCGGCAAGCTGGCCGCCTACCTCGCGCCTTGAGCCCCACTCAAGAGAAGCCATGAGCACCCTCGACGTTGTCCGCGACGCACAGAGCGCCGAAAACTACAACCCCCTGGCCAAGCAGAAGGCCGCGGCCAAGCTGTCGCGCATCCCGGTCAAGGTGATCCAGCAGGGCGAGGTGCTCAAGAAGCCCGAGTGGATTCGCGTCAAGGCCGGCAGCCCGACCACCCGCTTCTACGAGATCAAGCAGATCCTGCGCGAGAGCAACCTGCACACGGTCTGCGAAGAAGCCTCCTGCCCCAACATCGGCGAATGCTTCGGCAACGGCACCGCCACCTTCATGATCATGGGCGACAAGTGCACGCGGCGCTGCCCCTTCTGCGACGTCGGCCACGGGCGGCCCGATCCGCTGGACAAGGACGAGCCGCTGAACCTCGCGAAGACCATCGCCAAGCTGCGCCTCAAGTACGTGGTGATCACCAGCGTCGACCGCGACGACCTGCGCGACGGCGGCAGCCAGCACTTCGTCGACTGCATCCGCAACATCCGCGAGCTCTCGCCGCAAACGCAAATCGAGATCCTGGTGCCCGACTTCCGCGGCCGCGACGACCGCGCGCTCGAAATCCTCAAGGCCGCGCCGCCGGACGTCATGAACCACAACCTCGAGACCGCGCCGCGCCTCTACAAGGAAGCGCGCCCGGGCAGCGACTACCAATTCAGCCTCAACCTCTTGAAGAAGTTCAAGGGACTGCATCCCGAGGTGCCGACCAAGAGCGGCATCATGGTCGGCCTCGGCGAAACCGACGAAGAGATCCTGCAGGTCATGCGCGACATGCGCGCGCATGACATCGACATGCTGACCGTCGGCCAGTACCTCGCGCCCAGCAGCAGCCACTTGCCGGTGCGCCGCTATGTGCATCCCGACACCTTCAAGATGTTCGAGGAAGAGGCCTACAAGATGGGCTTCAGCCATGCCGCCGTGGGCGCGATGGTGCGCAGCAGCTACCACGCCGACCAGCAAGCGCACGCGGCCGGCGTCTAGGCCTCGACCGGAAGCCTGCTTGCGGCTTCAGCGCGCGAGCGCACTTGCCAGTGCCCGCCAGTGCCTTGCGCACTCGGCCTGCTCAACGTAAAAAAACCACTGCGGAATTCTCGCGGCGAGCAGATCGTGCGCGCCGCATGTGCGAGCGCGCCTCCTTTCTCGTCCATCCGTCAGGCCTCGAGGCTGCGCCCTCATTCGCTCTGCCCAGGCGCGTGAACTTGTGCGCGAAAAGCCTTTTCGCGCAACGATCATCGAATGTGAATTTTTCACATTATTAACATATAGTCACGTTTTGAAATTTTTCTGGGCGCTCGAAGGGATTGGCCTCCATGCATCAGTTTCTGGAATTGCCGTCGACTGCATTCACGCTGTCAAGCCGGCGCGCGCGCTGCAACGGACGGCGGCCATCGCGTGGCTTCACCTTGATCGAGTTGATGGTGACGGTGGCGATCGTCGCCATCCTGGCAGCGATCGCCTATCCCTCGTATACCAATTACATCGTTCGTTCTAATCGATCGGCCGCCCAGGGCTACATGCTCGAACTCAGCAACCTCGAGCAGCGCTACCTTTTGGACGCGCGGAGCTACGCCCCGAATCTGGCCGCGTTGAACTATTCACCTCCGTCGAATGTGTCGTCCAACTACTCCATCGAGGCGGCCCCCGTTGCCGGCACGCCACCGAAGTTCAGGATCACCGCCACGCCGACCGGCGGTCAGGCCGCCAGGGACACCGCCTGCGGGACGCTGACCATCGACGAAGCGGGAGCGAAGACTGCGTCGGGCACCAGCGGAGCTGCGGGATGCTGGTAAGCCGTCGCCGCACGCGCCGCCACGTCCGCGGCTTCACCCTGATCGAACTGGTCACCGTGATCACGGTGATGGGCGTCCTCGCTGCGCTTGCGCTGCCCTCGTTTCGCGCCTTCGTTGCGAACCAGCGCATCCGCAACGTTTCCTTCGACTTGATGGCGGCGCTCACGCTCGCTCGCAGCGAGGCCGTGACCCGCAATCGCAGCGTCGATCTGGCGAAGACAGGCAGCGCCTGGGACGAAGGCTGGGAAGTGAAGGACGGCGCTAACGTCTTCCACAGCCAGCAGGCCTACAAGAACCTCGCCATCAGCGACTCGAGCGACCTGGACGTCATCACCTATGGCAAGGACGGCCGCACCGTGACCACGAGCACCAAGTTCACCATCGCGCCGTCGGCCACCATGGCAGGCGTCAATTCGCGCTGCATTTCCATCGGGCTGAGCGGCCTGCCGAGCAGCAGCATGGGGGCCTGCTAGATGGCGCCGCGCATTCCGGCTCGCGTGACGGCCCAGCAGGGGGTCGCACTGATCGAAGTCCTGGTCACGCTCGTGATCCTGCTCTTCGGGCTGCTCGGCCTGGCAGGCGTGAGCAGCCGCGCCAACGTTGCCGAGATGGAGGCCTACCAGCGGATCAAGGCGCTACAGCTCGTGCAGGACATGGCCGATCGCCTCAATGCGAACCGGAAGGTCGCAAGCTGCTATTCGAATGGCGCCACCGGCTTGCAGTTGAGCGCGACCAGCACCACCGTGCCGGCCTGCACCGCGGGCAACGTGCAGCAGCAAACCCAGGCGGCTGCCGATCTCACGGCCTGGAAAGACTTGATCAGTGGCCAGGCCGAAACCCAGTCGGGCGCCAAGCTCGGCGCCATGATCGGAGCGATCGGCTGCGTGACGCTCGACGACGCGGCCAACAACATCTATCTGATCGCCGTGTCGTGGCAAGGCCTGGCCAAGACGGCCGCGCCGACCCTGGCCGATGGCAGCACCGCCTTTCCCTGCGGCAGCGGAGCCTACGGCGACGAAAAATTGCATCGGGTGGTCACGACCAAGGTGCGGATCGGGGCGTTGTCGTGAGAGCGCGCATGCATTCCGGCTACCGGCGGCACAACAGCGGCTTCACGCTGGTCGAGCTGATGGTGGCCATCACGCTCGGCCTGTTCCTGATGATCGGCCTGATCAGCTTGCTGGTCTCGACCGTGAGCTCGCGCTCCGAACTCGACAAGACCGGGCGCCAGATCGAAAACGGGCGCTACGCGCTCCAGCTGCTCAGTGAAGACATCCAGATGGCCGGTTTCGTCGGCGCTTCCTCGAGCACCGCTTTCGCGACCGTGGCGCCGGTGGCCTGCCCTACGAATGTCGCCGCCCTCGGCTACTTTGCAATGACGAGCCCGGGCACTTCCACCGTTCCCTTGCCGATCCACGGACTGAGCAGCACGCCGAGTTGCATCAGCAATGTCATGGCGGGCACAGCGATGCTGGTCGTCACGCGCGTCAGCACCAACATCGTAAGCCCCGCGTCGGCAGTCGCAGCCGAGGCCTACCTGCAGGTTTCCACCTGCTCGAATGACACGCTGCCCTTTGCGGCCGCAGCCGGCGCCTCCGCGGCCAGCTTTCCGCTGATGCAGAAGGACTGCCTGCCGAGCAAGCTTGCGCCACTGCGCAAGATCGTGCAGCACGTGTACTTCGTGAGCACCTGCAATGTGTGCGGCACCGACACCATTCCCACGCTCAAGATGGCCGAGTATCTGAACGGCGAGATGAAGATCACCCCGCTGGTGGAAGGCATCGAGAACCTGCAGCTCGACTACGGAATCGACATGGACGGCAGCGGCTCCCCGGACTGCTACACCAGCAATCCGGCCAGTCCGCCGGCATCGGAAATTGCCGTCGCGGTATGCCCGCAAACCACGCCGGCCTACGACTGGACCGTGGCGCTGACCAACTGGGCCAACGTGATGGCCATTCGCATTCACGTGCTGGCGCGCAACACCGAGCCGAGCGGCGGCTGGACCGACGCCAGAACCTACGACATGGGGCTGGCCGTGCCGGCCGCAGGCCCCTTCAACGACCGCATCAAGCGCCACGTCTACAGCACGGTCGCGCGCCTCTACAACAGCTCGGGCCAGAGGGAAACACCATGAACCGCTCCAGGCGCAGCGCCGCGCCGCGCATGCAGGCAGGCGCCACCTTGCTGGTCTCGATGATCTTTCTGATGGTGATCACGCTGATCGTCGTCTCGTCCATCAAGGCCGTCAACGTCAACACCAAGCTGGTCGGCAACATGCAGACCCAGAAGGAGGCCGGCGCGGCCGCGCAGCAGGCGATCGAAAGCACGATCAGCGCCGACTTCACTTCGCTGCCGGTGCCCAGCACGTCGGTGATAGACATCAACAACAGCGGCCAGCCCGGCTCGGCCTACACCGTCGAGGTGCCGGCGCCGCTTTGTACCGGCGTCAAGCCGATCAAGCTGAGCGAGCTGGACGCCACCAACACGGACGACCAGCCCTGCTATGCCAGCGGCGCTTCGCAGAACACGGGCATCGTCGGCTCGGGCGCGAGCGGCAACTCGCTGTGCTCGAACTCGAACTGGGAAGTCAATGCCACCGCCACGCCGCCCGGGAGCACGGAGCCGGCCCCGACCGTGCACCAGGGCATCGCCGTGCGCGTGGCCGTTGGCGCCGCATGCTGATCAATCAGGAATAGGACCGATGCGCAACTCACAATTTTTGCAACTGGGTGCCTTGGCCCTGCTGACGCTGGCCAGCGCCGCGGTACGGGCCGAAGACATCGACATCTACCAGGGCTCGTCCGGCGGCAGCATCCCGAACATGCTGATCATTCTCGACAACGCGGCGGCGGCCAGTGCGAGTTCGAGCTTCACATGCCCATCCCTGACGGTCAACGACCCGAACAAGAACCTCGGCTTCGAACAATGCGGCCTGCACAGCGCGGTCTCCAAGATCGGCAGCAACGCGGCACTCAACGGCAACATCAATCTGGGCTTGATGTACTTCCCGGGGGGCCCCACCGACGGCGGCACCTTCGTCCTGCCTGCAGCATCGCCCGCGCCCGGCTCGCTGCTTCTCATGGACGGAACCAGCTCCGATGACAGCAAGGGCGTCGGCAAGATGCTCCGACGCGTCGAGGCGCTGAGTCTCAACAAGGACAAGGGCAACAACAACCAGATCGCGCAGGCGATGCAGGAAGCGTGGGCCTTCTACCAGGGCAAGACCGGCCTCTCGGGCACCACCTACCCGGGCCTGGCGAACCAGCAAGCCTGCGGCAAGAACTTCGTTCTCTACATCACGCTCGCCACCAACAACCAGAAGCCGCAGGACAGCGGCACCCGGGGCGGCACGGCCTTGCAGGCCGCAGCAGGCTTGAGTGCACTGCCTGCGCAATTGACGCTGCCGGCCTGGAAATCGGAGCTCTCCTCTTCCGCGGCCTCCGGCAAGTACCGCAGCGACTATGCGGACGAATGGGCGAACTTCATGTACACGGGCAGTTCGCCCAATCTCGCGACGACGTATCCGGGCATCACGACCTACACCATCATCCTCAGCGATGGCAGCAACCCCGACTACGAACAGCTCATGGTCAGCATGGCCGAACAGGGCGGCGGCAAGTATTTCCTGGTCGAGCTCGGAGACGTCCAGGGCCTGATCGACGCCATCCTCCAGATCTTCAACGAGGTGCAGGCCGTCAACAGCGTGTTCGCGGCGCCGGTGCTGCCGGTGAGCGCCAACACGCAAGGCACCTACCTCAACCAGATCTACATGGGCATGTTCCGCCCCGACGGCGACGTCAACCCGCGCTGGCAGGGCAACCTCAAGCAATACCAGTTCGGTGTCGACATCACCGACCCGACGGCGCCGCAGTTGTTCCTTGCCGACGCCTCCTGGGGGAAGTACTCGGTCGGCACCAACGCCAACCGGGCACTGAGCGCAGCGGGCACGGGCTTCATCTCGCCCTCGGCAGTGAGCTTCTGGACCTCCAAGTCCATCGGTTCCCTGCCCGACTCCAAGGGCGGCTTCTGGCTCAATGCCTTCAAGGAGCAAGGCGCCAAGGACGGGTACGACTGGGAGGATGGACAGGTCGTCGAGAAGGGTGGCGTCGGGCAACAGATTCGGCTCAAGTACCTGACAGACAGCTATTCGGCCACCGCGGCCGCCGCGACACCCACGACCGCGCGCAACGTCTTTACCTGCATCGGCACCGGTTGCAGCGCCAATGCGGCTTTGAGCACGATGCCCTTCAAGGCCGACAACACGAATCTCAGCGCGACGGCGCTGGGTATCATCGACAGCAAGGTGACCCCGGCCAACCTGATCAACTGGGTCCGCGGCGAAGACACCTACGCGGCCGGCGACACCGCAGCGGGCCGCGAATCGAGCAGCCCGCCCGACGCAAGCATCAAGATCCGCGGCTCCGTGCACGGCGACGTCCTGCATTCCCGACCCGCGGTGATCAACTACGGCGGCACGACCGGCGTGGTGGTGTTCTACGGCGCCAACGACGGCATGTTCCGCGCCATCAACGGCAACCAGCCGAACAACCCCACCGACAGTAGCAAGCCCATGGGCAACTGCACGGTGTCGTCGACCTGCGCCCTCACCATGAGGGACGCTACCGGCGCCACCACGAGCATCCCGCCGGGCGGCGAGTTGTGGAGCTTCGTGCCCTCGGAGTTCTACCCGGGCCTGCAGCGGCTCTACGAGAACAGCCCGACGCTGAAGCTGGGCACCTTGACCACCGGCAGCGCGAAGAACTACTTCTTCGACGGCGCACCCAGCGTCTACCAGAACAGCGCCACCGGGAAGGCCTACATCTTCCTCTCGGCGCGCCGCGGCGGCCGCCTGCTCTACGCGCTCGACGTGAGCGATCCCACGAACCCCAAGTTCATGTGGAAGCGCACCAATGCCGACACAGGCTTCGCGGAACTCGGGCAGACATGGTCGCAGCCGAAGGTGGCCATGATCAAGGGCCACGCCAACCCGGTGCTGATCTTCGGTGCGGGCTACGACACCAACGAGGATGTCGAGCCGCCCAACGCCGACACCATGGGCCGCGGGATCTTCATCGTCGACGCGGTGACCGGCAACGTGCTGTGGCAGGCCGGCCCGGGCGGCGCAGGCAGCAGCTGCACCGGCAACCCTTGCAAGCTGGCCGAGATGACCTACTCGATCCCCGCCGACGTCACGCTGGTGGATCGCGACTTCGACGGCCTCATCGACCGGCTCTACGCAGCAGATACCGGCGGCAACATCTGGCGCGTGGACCTTCAGCCCACCGGCAGCGGCGACATGAGCACCTGGCAGGCCACCCACCTCGCCGCTCTGGGCGGAAGCGGCGCCACCAGGCGCAAGTTCTTCTTTCCGCCGGACGTGGTGCTGACGAAGACCTACGACGTGGTGCTCGACATCACCGGTGACCGGGAGCACCCTCTGCTGCCGCATCAGGCCACCAACATCGTGAACCGCTTCTACATGATCAAGGACACCAAGGTCGGCATGAGCGCGAGCGGCTGGACACCGGTGCGCGACGACACCAGCAGCAGCGCCAACCTTGCGCCGGCGACGCTGTTCAAGGCCACCAACACGATTCCGTACGACGGCTCGCTGAACGGCTTCTACGTCACCCTAGCCGGCGCTGGCGAAAAAGGCGTGAACGCGCCGACGACCGTCGGCGGCCTGGTCTACTTCGGCACCAACCAGCCCATCGTTCCCAGCAGCACCACTTGCCAGGCCAATCTCGGCACGGCGCGCAGTTATTCGGTGAACTTCCTCACTGGCGCTTCGAGTTCCCGTCTGTTCGACGGCGGCGGGCTGGCACCCTCGCCCGTGTTCGGCATCGTCACGGTCAACGTCGGCGGTACGGACCGCCAGCTGCCCTTCCTGATCGGCGGCGGTGGCTCCGGCGCCGACGGCAAGTCCGGCCTGGGGGCGCAAAAGCCGGTCATACCGATCAAGAACATACGGAAACGGACCTACTGGTATCGAGAGACGGACCGGGACCACTGAGGCCGAAGAAGCCGGCGTCCAATCACGTCCTGCTGCTGGCATCCTTCGCTGCAAGGACTTCGGTATCCTGTGCGTGTCCGTGAACAGCGCTGCGTGCAGACAATGCGGGCGCCACATCCTTCTCACCACGTATGACCGATTTCCAGGCGGCGATGGACCGCGACTTCGGCGTGATCGCCGAGCTGATCCACCTTCACGCGCATGAGGCCTCCGAGCGACCCGCGCTGGTCGACGGCGCACGCGAACTGAACTACGGCGCGCTCGACGCGCTGATGGACCGCATCGCCGCCGGCCTTCAGCGCGACGGCCTGCGCGCAGGCGATGCGATCGCGATCTGCGCCGCGTCGAGCGTGAACTATGCGGCGGTGTTTCTGGGCGCGCTGCGCGCCGGCATCGCCGTCGCGCCGCTGGCGCCCGGCTCCACGCCCGCCAGCCTGGCGCGGATGATCGAGGACGCCGAGGCGCGCATCCTGTTCGTCGATGCGGCCACGGCCGAGGTGATCGGCGATGCGGCAGCAGCAGGCGTCCCGCGCATCGCGCTCGACGGCTGCGAGGCCGGGCAAGCGCTCGAAGCCTGGCTCGCGCCGGCCGGTACGCGGCCTGCGGCCGTCGAGCCGCAGCCCGCCTCGCCCTTCAACATCATCTATTCCTCGGGCACCACCGGCGAACCCAAGGGCATCGTGCAGGGCCACGGCATGCGCTGGGCCCATGTGCGGCGCGGAGCGAAGTACGAGTACGGGCGCGACACTGTCACGCTGCTGTCGACGCCGCTCTACTCCAACACCACGCTGGTCGTGTTTTTTCCGACCATCGCCTACGGCGGCTGCGTGATCCTGATGCCGAAGTTCGACGCCGCCGGCTACCTGAAGCTGGCCGAGCAACATCGCGTGACGCACACGATGCTGGTGCCGGTGCAGTACCAGCGGCTGATGGCGCACTCCGCCTTCGATGCGCACGACCTGTCGAGCTTCCGCTTCAAGTTCAGCACCAGTGCGCCATTCAACGCTGCCCTCAAGGCCGACGTGCTGAAGCGCTGGCCCGGCGGCCTGATCGAGTTCTACGGCATGACCGAGGGCGGCGGCACCTGCATCCTCGAGGCGCACCTGCATCCGGACAAGCTGCACACGGTCGGCCAGCCGGCAGAAGGCAGCGACATCCGCTTGATCGACGAAAGCGGCCGCGAAGTCGCACCCGGCGAGGCCGGTGAGGTGGTGGGCCATTCGGCCGGCATGATGGTCGGCTACCACCGTCAGCCGGAGAAAACGCGCGAAGCCGAATGGTTCGATCCCGCGGGCAAGCGCTTCATCCGAACCGGGGACGTCGGCCGCTTCGACGACGAGGGCTTCCTCACGCTCTTCGATCGCAAGAAGGACATGATCATCAGCGGCGGCTTCAACATCTATCCGAGCGATCTCGAGGCGGTGTTGCGCGAGCATGCGGCGGTGGCCGATGTGGCGGTGATCGGCGTGCCCTCCGAGCAATGGGGCGAGACGCCGGTGGCCTTCGTGGTGCGGCGCGCCGGCGACGACACCGCCGCCGACGCGCTGCTGCAATGGGCCAACGCCCAGCTCGGCAAGACCCAGCGGCTCGCGCGCCTGCAGCTCATCGACGAGCTTCCGCGCAGCGCGATCGGCAAGGTGCTCAAGCGCGAGCTGCGTGAGCGCGACGCCGCACGCTGAAGCCGCGCCCGCGCACGTTGGCGGCGGCAACCCCCTGCTGTGGGTGCTGGCGCTGGTGGCGATCGGCTTCGCGATCGCGCGGCCGCGTCCGCCGATCGACTACCTGCTGCTGATCGACTGGCAAACCATCGGCGCACTGGCCGGGTTGCTCGTCATCACTCAGGGCGTGGAGAAGAGCGGCATGCTGCAGGCCGCCGCCGCGCGGCTGCTCGCGCGCACCACCGAGCTGCGCACGCTTGTCTTTCTGCTCACCGCGAGCGCGGCGCTGCTCTCGGCGCTGGTCACCAACGACGTGAGCCTGTTTCTCCTGGTGCCGCTCACGCGCGTGCTGGCTGCGCAGGCGCATCTGCCGCTGGCGCGGCTGGTGGTGCTGGAGGCGCTGGCGGTCAACGCGGGCTCGGCGCTCACGCCGATCGGCAATCCGCAGAACCTCTTTCTCTGGCGTCGCTCCGGCGAGAGCTTCATCGGCTTCATGGGCATGATGGCGCCGACCGTCGCGCTGATGCTGTTCTGGCTCTTCCTCGCCATCCGCTTCCTGGTGCCGCGCGCGCCGATCCTGCTCAAGCCGGCCGGCGATGCGGCACCCATGCAGCCGCGGCTGCTCGCCCTGTCGGGGCTGCTCTTCATCGGCTTCGTGATAGCGCTCGATCGCCACTGGCTGGTGGCCGGCCTCGCCGTGGTGCTCGGCGTCTTCCTGCTGTTGCGGCCGCGCGTGCTGCTCGGCGTCGACTGGGCGCTGCTCGCGATCATCGCGCTGATGTTCGTCGATCTGCGGCAGCTGGCCGAGCTGCCGGCCATCGCATCGCTGCTCGGCCAATGGACCATCGCCGAGGGCTGGCGCGCCTACCTCGCCGCGATCGTCACGTCGCAGTTCATCAGCAACGTGCCCGCGGCCATCCTGCTGGAGCGCTACGTGCACGACCTGCCGGCGCTGGCGGCTGGCGTGAGCGTCGGCGGCTTCGGCTGCGTGCTGGGGTCGCTGGCCAACCTGATCGCCCTCAGGCTGGCCAAGGTGCCGCACGGGCTGCGCGAATTCCATCGCATCAGCATCCCTTTCCTGCTGGTGTGCGCGGCCTCGGCGCTGCTGCTCAGGCTCTAGTCTTCATTGCGGCCATCGCGGACGGATCGACCAGCCGGTCGTAGTCCGCGGCGCTCAGGAAGCCCAGCGCGACGGCCGCATCCCGCGGGCTGATGTTCCGTTCCAGCGCGGTCTTCGTGATCTGTGCGACCCGGTCGTAGCCCAGCACGGGATTGAGCGCGGTCGCCAGCAGCAGCGCGTTGTCGACGTGGACGGCCAGGCGCGGCCTGTCGACCTCGATGTCCTTCACCATCCGTTCGGAGAACACGCGGGCGCTGTCGGCCAGCACGCGGATCGACTGCAGCAGGTTGTGGATCAGCACCGGCTTGGCGACATTGAGCTCGAAGTTCCCCGAGGCGCCGGCCATGGTGATGGTGACGTGGTTGCCCATCACCTGGAGCCCGGCCTGCACCACCACTTCGGCGATGGTCGGGTTGCGCTTGCCCGGCATGATCGAGCTGGTCAGCCCGTCGTTCGGAATCACCAGCTCGCCCAGCCCGCACCGCGGCCCCGAGCCGAGCAGGCGGATATCGTTGGCGATCTTGACCAGCGAGGTCGCGACGACGTTGAGTGCGCCCGAAATCTCCACCATCGTGTCGTGCGCTGCCATGCCCTCGAACTTGCTGGGATTCGGCGCGAAGGCCACGCCGGCCAGCGCACTCAGCTCATCGCAAAAGGCGGCGTCAAAGCCAGACGGCGCATTGAGCCCGGTGCCGGCCGCGGTGCCGCCCTGCGGCAACAGGCACAGGCGCGGCAAGGTGGCGTCGATGCGGTCGATGCCATGGCCGACCTGGCGCGCGAAGGCATCGAAGGCATGGCCCATTGTCATCGGCACTGCATCCATCAGGTGCGTGCGCGCGATCTTCAGCACGTCGGCGAAGGCCGCGGCGCGTTCGTCCAGCCGTTGACGCAGCAACACCAGCGCCGGCCGCAGGCGTTGCGTGAGTTCCAGCAGCGCCACCAGGTGCATCACGGTCGGGAAGCTGTCGTTGGACGATTGCGACGCGTTGACGTGGTCGTTGGGATGCACCGGCGCGCGCGTGCCCAGCGGCTGGCCCAGCAACTCGTTGGCGCGGTTGGCGATCACCTCGTTCGCGTTCATGTTGGTCTGCGTGCCCGAGCCCGTTTGCCACATGGCGAGCGGGAAGTGTTCGTCGAAGCGGCCCGCGTGCAGTTCTTCGGCGGCGGCGACGATCTTCTCGGCCAGTGCCGCGTCGAGCGTGCCGCAGCGCAGGTTGGCGCGCGCGGCCGCCATCTTCTGCAAGCCGAAGGCGCGGATCAGGCAGGCAGGGAAGCGCTCCTCCCCAATCTCGAAGACGCCCAGCGCGCGCTGGGTCTGTGCGCCCCAGTAGCGGTCGGCCGGTATCTCGACCGGACCGAAGGCATCGAGCTCCATCCGCATGGCTGTCATGCGCTTCAGTCCAACGAGATATTGGCCTTGGCCGCAACCTCTTTCCAGCGCGCCACTTCCGCCTCGGTGTGCTTGCCCAGCGCGGCACCGGTGTACTGCTCGGTCGGGAGCATCTGGATCGCCTGGCTCGCCATCTTGTCGGTGAAGGCCTTGTCCGTCATGACCTTCAGATAGGCCTGCTGGACCTTGTCGAGCGCGGCCTTGGGCGTTCCCTTGGGCGCGTAGATGCCGTACCAGGTCGATGCCTCGAAGCCGGGCAGCACCGTCTCGGCCAGCGTGGGCACGTCCTTCAGTTGCGGCAGGCGCACCTTCGAGGTGACGGCGAGCGCGCGCACCTTCGACTCGGTGATCTGCGGCAGCGCGGTGTTGGTCTGGTCGAAGATGCCGTCGACCTGGCCGCCGATCACGTCCACCAATGCCGGGCCCGCGCCCTTGTACGGCACCAGCGTGACCTTGACGCCGGCCGCACTGGCGACCAGCGCCGCGATCAGGTGCGAACTGGAGCCCACGCCGGCATTGCTGATGAAGAGCTTGTCCGGGTTCTTCTTGCCGAAGTCGATCAGCCCCTGGATGTCCTTCGCCGGATGCTCCTTTCGCACCATCAGCACCAACGGCGTGTCGGGGAAGCGGAACACGGGCTCGAAGTCCTTCACGGGGTCATAGCTCAGCTTCTTGTAGAGCGCAGGCGCGGCGCCCATGTAGCCCATGTGGCCGACCAGCATGGTGTAGCCGTCGGGCGCTGCGCGTGCGGCCTTGGCTGCACCGATGGTGCCGCCGGCCCCAGCCGAGTTGTCGATCACGATCGGCTGGCCGAGCTCGCGCGCCACGCGCTCGGCGATGCTGCGCGCCAGCGCGTCGGTCGGGCCGCCGGCGGCGAAGGGAACGATCCACGTGATCGGCTTGGTCGGGTAGGCCTGGGCGTCTGCGGCACCCATGGCGGCGGTGGCCGCGAACGCGCACAGAACGGTCTTGATGAAACGCATGCTCATGTCTCCTGGAATGGAAGGAAGGAAGGGGTCTGGGGAATTCAGTGCTGCGCCTTCGCCGACAGCGCGAGCGCGCGATCCACCATCTGCGGCGCGAGGCCGAGATAGTTGGCGGGGTCGGTCAGGCGCTCGATCGCGCCGCGGTCGAAGTGCTTCGTGACTGCGGGCAGTGCGGCCAGCGCCTCGGCCAGCGTGCCGCCCTTCTCGTTCACCGTGCGGCAGGCGTCGTAGACCAGGTCGTGCGCCTGCTGGCGACCGGAGTGGGGCGCCAGGCCCATCATCACCGCCTCGGCGACGATCAGGCCGCGGCTGATACCGAGGTTGTGCTTCATGCGCTCGGCGTCGACGACCAGCCCGCCGAGCGCGAACTTGGCCTGGTGCAGCGCACCGGCCGTGAGGATGAAGCTCTCGGGGATCGCGATCCACTCGGCATGCCACGGGCCGGTGGCGCGTTCGAAGTCCTGCACCATCGCGTCGACCATCAGGCCGGCGTGCTGCCGGACCGCCTTCGACGCGGCCAGCATCAGTTCGCTGGAGATCGGGTTGCGCTTCTGCGGCATCGTGCTGCTCGCGCCGCGCCCCTTGACGAAGGGCTCGTAGACCTCGGCGAACTCGGTCGAGGCCATGATCATGATGTCGAGCGCGATCTTGCCGAGCGAGCCGGTCACGAGCGCCAGCAGGTTCACCGCCTCCGCAAAGCCGTCGCGCGCCACGTGCCAGGTGGTGGCGGGCACGCCCAGGCCGAGCGCATCGGCCATCGCCTGCTGCACTTCGAAACCCTTGTCGCCGAGCGAAGCCAGCGTGCCGGCGGCGCCGCCGAACTCGACCAGCGCGACGCGCGGGCGCAGCTCGGCCAGCCGCTGCTGGTGGCGATCGAACATCGCGAGCCAGATCGCGGCCTTGTAGCCGAAGGTCACGGGCAGGGCCTGCTGCAGGTGGGTGCGGCCGGCCATCGGCGTGTCGCGGTACTTCTTCGCGAGGCCGGCCAGGATGGCACGCAGCTCGCGGATGTCGGCGTCGACGCTGTCGAGCGCATCGCGCACCTGCAGCGCGACCGCGGTGTCCATGATGTCCTGCGTGGTCGCGCCCCAGTGGACGTAGCGGCCGGCCTCGCCGCACATCGCCACCAGTTGATGCACCAGCGGCAGGATCGGGTAGCCGACGATGTCGGTCTCCTCGCGCATGTGGTCGAAGTCGATGCGCTCGATGGTGCATTCGCGCGAAATCGTTTCGGCCGCCTCCCGCGGGATCACGCCGACCTGCGCCTCGGCCTTCGCCAGCGCGACCTCGGCATCGATGTAGCGCTGGATCAGTGCGCGGTCGGAAAAGAGCGCGCGCATCTTCGCGGTGCCGAAGGCGTCGCGGAACAGGATCGAATCGACGACGGTGCTGGCCATCGGAACGGATGAAGAGGACATGTCGGCCTTAATATGTTCGGACATATTGACTTTAATATGTCCGAACATAAACACGACTCGGTATTTACCCCGGGCCTCAGAATCACGCCCACGATGAACAAGCCCCGCTTCTCCGATATCGCGCTGCACCTCAAGGAAGGCATCACCTCGGGTCACTACCCGGTGGGCGCGCTGCTGCCCACCGAGATGGAGCTGCGCGACCACTACAAGACCAGCCGGCACACGGTGCGCGCCGCCTTGCAGGAGCTGCAGCAGCTGGGGCTGGTGTCGCGCCGCAAGAACGTCGGTACGCGCGTGGAGTCGGCGACGCCGCAGGTCGGCTTCCAGCAGTCGCTGGCCTCGGTCGAGGACGTGGTGCAGTTCGGCGCGACGCACGTGCGGGTGGTGCGCGAGGTCGAGACGGTCGAGTCCAAGGGCGCGCTGGCGCGCCTGCTCGGCTGCCCGGAAGGAACCGCCTGGCTGCGCATCTCCAGCCTGCGGATGGACGAAGAGCAGCCGGAGCTGCCGATCTGCTGGACCGACCTGTACATGGACCCGGCCTACACGGCGCTGGTGGAGCGGGTGCGCGATTCGCCCGAGACGCTGGTCAGCACCTTGATCGAGCAGCAGTACGGCCGGCGCGTGGTCGAGATCGTGCAGCAGTTGCAGGCGCTGGCGGTGCCGGCGGCGATGGCGCGGCAGCTGGGCGTGGAAGCCGGATCGGCGGCCATGCAGATCGTGCGCCGCTACCTCGACGCCGACGGCGGCACGATCGACGTCACCGTCACCGTCCATCCGGCGGATCGCTTCTCGCTCACCATGCGGTTGCAGCGCGCGGCCGGCTGAACGGGAGGAAAATCGGCGCCCTCCCCATGCAGTTCAACAGCACGTCCTCGTCGCCTTCGCACGGTCTTTCGCTGCGGCGCTACGGCGCTTCGCGCGGCAGCCATGCGCACGAGCACTTCCAGGTGCTGGTGGGACTCGACGGCGTGCTGGACTTGGAGATCGAGGGACGCGGCCGGCGCATCGGCGCCGGCGAGGGCTGGGTGGTGACGCCCGGCGATCGCCACGACTTCGAATCGCGCGCCGGCAGCCGCTGCCTCGTGCTCGACACCACGCAGGACCTGTGGGCGCAGTGCGCGGGCCGGGCGCCGATGGCACCGCAGCTGCTGTCGCTGGCGCGCTACCTGGCGCTGTGCGTGACGCAGGCTTCGCCGCCCGCGACGGCGCTGCATCACGCGCCGGCGCTGCTGCTGGAGGCCTGGGGCCCCGTCGTTCCGAATGGCCGCCGGCGCGCCATCGACTGGCCGGCCCTCGCCGCATGGGCGCAAGCGCGCTGGCATCGGCCCCTGAGCGTCGCCGACCTCGCGGCGGTCGCGTGCCTGAGCCCCAGTCAGTTCGCCCAGCGCTGCCGCAATGAGCAAGGCATGGGCGCGATGCAATGGCTGCGGAGCCAGCGGCTGCTGCAGGCACGGCAGTTGCGCAGCGGCGGCATGAGCGTCGCGGAGACCGCACGCCGCGCCGGCTACCGCTCGCCTTCGGCGCTCACGGCCGCGCTGCGAAAAAGCTGAAGACCGTCGTTCCCCGACGACGAACCGTCGTCGCGCGACGAGTCGGCCGCTTAAGCTCGACCGATGTCCGCCACCCTGTACGCACTCGCCGCCATCGCCCTCTGGGGCACACTCGCCTCGCTCGGCACTTCGCTCTCGCATCTGCCGCCCTTCCTGCTGACCGGCCTCGCGCTGATGATCGGCAGCGTCATGAGCTGGCCGGCCGTGCTGCGCGACCGCCGGGCCTGGGCCGTGCCGCCGCGCACGCTGGCGCTCGGCGTCTACGGCCTGTTCGGCTTCCACTTCCTGCTCTTCATCGCGCTGCGGCACGCGCCGCCGGTCGAGGCCAACCTGGTCAACTACCTGTGGCCGCTCCTCATGGTCGTGCTGGCGCCGGCGCTGCTGCCGGGCGTGTGGCTGCGGCCGCTGCATGTGGCCGCGGCGCTGCTGGGCTTCGCGGGCGCCGCGATCGCGATCCTCGGCGCGCGCAGCGGCGCCGAAGCCGCGGCCGGCGGTGCGTACTGGGGTTTCGTGCCCGCGCTCGGCTCGGCGTTCATCTGGGCCAGCTATTCGCTGTGGACGCGGCGCGTGCGTGCGTTCCCGACCACGGCCATCGGGCTCTTCGGGCTGGTGTCGGGCGCGCTCTCGCTCGCCTGCCACGCACTGCTGGAGCCGGCAGCGGCGCTCACTTCGCGCGACTGGCTGCTGGTCGCGCTGTGTGGGCTGGGCCCGCTCGGCGCAGCCTTCTTTCTCTGGGACATGGCGCTCAAGCGCGGCGACGTGCGCCAGATCGGCATCCTGAGCTACATCACGCCGCTCGCCTCGACGGCGCTGCTGCTGGTGGTCACGGCGCGGCCGCTGAGCTGGACCATCGCGCTCGCGGCGGCCTTGATCATCTCGGCCGCGGTGATGGGGTCACGCGCGCGCTAGACAAATCAACCAGAGACCTGGAGCACCAGCTTGCCGAAGTTCTGCCCGGTGAACAGGCGCGTCAGCGCTTCCGGGAAATTGTCGATGCCTTCGACCACGTCTTCGCGGCTCTTCATGCGGCCGTCCTTCAGGTAGGCCGCCATCTCGGCCACGGCCTCGTGGTAGCGATCGGCATAGTCGAACACCACCATGCCCTGCATGCGCGCCCGGTTCACCAGCAGGCTCAGGTAGTTCTTCGGGCCCTGCGCGGGTGCGCTGTTGGCGTTGTTGTACTGGCTGATGGCGCCGCAGATGATGATGCGCGCGCCGCGCGCGAGCCGCGCCAGCGCGGCATCGAGGATCTCGCCGCCGACGTTGTCGAAGTAGATGTCGATGCCCTTGGGGCAATGGACCTTCAGGCCATCGCGCACGGCCGACGGGCCGGCCTTGTAGTCGATGCAGGCGTCGAAGCCGAGCTCCTTCACCACCCAGTCGCACTTCTCCTGCCCGCCGGCAATGCCGACGGCGCGGCAGCCCTTGATCTTCGCGAGCTGGCCGACCGTCTGGCCGACCGCGCCGGCGGCGCCCGAGACGACCACGGTTTCGCCGGGCTTGGGCTGCCCGATGTCCATCAGGCCGAAATAGCCGGTCATGCCGGGCATGCCGAGCACGTTGAGCCATTGCGTGATCGAGCCGGCGCGCAGGTCGATCTTGGTGAGCCCGCTGCGCTTGATCTCTTCCTGTGGAATCAGGATGTATTCCTGCACACCCAACGTGCCGTAGACCGTGTCGCCCACCGCGAAGGCCGGGTTGCGCGAGGCGATCACGCGGCCGATGCCGCCGGCGCGCATGACGGCGCCGATCTCGACCGGCGCGATGTAGCTCTTGCCCTCGTTCATCCAGCCGCGCATCGCGGGGTCGAGCGACAGCGAAAGGGTCTTGACCAGGACACCGCCTTCGGCCGGCTCGCTGACCGGCTCGGTCGTGAACTGCCAGTTGTCGCGCGTGGCCGCGCCTTCGGGGCGCTTGGCGAGGCGGACCTGGTGGTTGGTGAACGTGCTGCTCATGGGGGGTGTCTCCTGCTGCTGCTTGTCTGCGGGAGGGCATCGTAGCCCCGCCTCCCGCGCAAGCCGGTAGCGCAGGCGACACCAGCTGGGGCCTCTCAACAGGCCCTAGCTAGAACGGGTAGTGCCGCGGCGTGGTCTGCACCGTGATCCAGCGCAGCTCGGTGAAGGCTTCCACGCCTGCCTTGCCGCCGAAGCGCCCGTAGCCCGAGGCCTTGACGCCGCCGAAGGGCATCTGGGCCTCGTCGTGCACCGTGGGGCCGTTCACATGGCAGATGCCGGCCTCGATCCGGCGCGCCACATTCCAGGCCCGCGCGACGTCGCGCCCGAACACGGCCGAGGAAAGGCCGAACTCGTTGTCGTTGGCGGTGGCGACCGCCTCCTCGACGCCGCGCACGCGCACCACCGCCTTCACCGGCCCGAAGGATTCCTCGCGGTAGATCTGCATCTCGCGCGTCACATGGTCGAGCACCGTGGCCGGCATCAGCGTGCTGTCGGCGCGGCCGCCGCACACCAGCGTGGCGCCCTTGGCGAGCGCGTCGTCGATGAGCGCGTTGCAGCGGGTCACGGTGCTGCGGTCGACCACCGAGCCGAGCACCACCGGGCCCTCGCGCGGGTCGCCCAGCGGCAGGCGTTGCGCCTTGGCCGCGAACTTCGCGACGAATTCGTCGGCGACGGCCGCATCGACCACGATGCGCTCGGTCGACATGCAGATCTGGCCCGAGTTGGCAAAAGCGCCGAAGGCGGCCGCGTTCACCGCCGCATCGATGTCTGCATCGTCCAGCACCACCAGCGGCGCCTTGCCGCCGAGTTCGAGTACCACCGGCTTGAGGTATTTGGCGCAGGTCTGCGCGATGATCCGGCCGACCTTGGTCGAGCCGGTGAAGTTGACGCGGCGCACTGCCGGATGCGCGACCATGGCCTCGACCACGGCGCCCGCATCGGCCGGCGCGTTAGTGACGAAGTTCAGCACGCCGGGCGGCAGCGCGGCCTCGTTCAGCGCCTCCACGATCAGCGCATGGGTCTGCGGGCACAGCTCCGAGCCCTTCAGCACCACCGTGTTGCCGCAGGCCAGCGGCGTCGCGATGGCACGCACGCCGAGGATCACCGGCGCGTTCCACGGCGCGATGCCGATCACCACGCCGGCAGCCTGCCGCACGCCCATCGCGAGGCTGCCCGGCACGTCCGAAGGAATGACTTCGCCGCCGATCTGCGTGGTCAACGCCGCGGCCTCGACCAGGATGCCGGCCGCGAGATGGACATTGAAGCCGGCCCACATCGCCGAGGCGCCGGTCTCGCGCGCCATGGCCTGCACGAAGGCATCGGTGCGCGCCTCGAGCGCCTGTGCGGCCTTCAGCAGCAGCGCACGGCGCTCGCCAGGTCCGGTCTGCGACCAGCCGGCAAAGGCCTGCGCCGCGGCATCGACCGCGGCGATCGCATCCGCGGGCGTGGCTGCGGGCGCGACGGTGGCGACGCTGTCGTCCAGCGGATTGCGGCGCTCGAAGGTGGCGCCGCTCGCCGCCGAGCGGCGCTCGCCGTCGATGAGCATGGAAATGGTGGCGGTCATGCGAGGGTGCTCCAGAAAGAAAAGGGGTTCAGGCCACGCCGAGGTAGGCCTGGCGGATCACGTCGGAGTCGAGCAGCGTCTTCGCATCGCCTGAAGCGACGATGCGGCCGCGTTCGAGCACGTAGCCGCGGTCGGCCGCCATGAGCGCCTTGCGCACGTTCTGCTCGACCATCAGCACGGTCACGCCCTGGGCCGCGATGCGTCGCACGATGGCCAGCAGCTCGTCGACCATGCGCGGCGCGAGGCCGAGCGAGGGCTCGTCGAGCATCAGCAGCCGCGGGCCGCTCATCATGGCGCGAGCCACCGCCACCATCTGCTGCTCGCCGCCGCTCATGGTGCCGGCCAGCTGCGCGGCCCGTTCCTTCAGGCGCGGAAAGTCGTTGAAGGCACGCGCCAGTCGCTCGCTGCGCAGCCGCGCGGGTGCGAGCCAGGCGCCGAGTTCGAGATTCTCCGTCACGCTCATCTGCGGGAAGAGCTGCCGGCCTTCGGCGACCAGCGCGAGACCCTGGCGCACGCAGGCCGTGGCGTCGTTGGGAGGCAGCGTCGCGCCGTCGAGCAGCAGCTCACCCGCACGCGGCAGCAGGCCGGCGAGCGCCTTCAGCAGCGTGGTCTTGCCGGCGCCATTGGGGCCCAGCACGACGGTGATGCCGGGCAGCACGTCGAGATCGAGTCCCTGGATCACCTGGAAGCCGTGATAGCCGGCCGCCAGCCCGCGGACATGCATTCCCGAAGCGCTCACGCCTGGCCCTCCATCTCGTCGCCCAGATAGGCCTCGACCACTTCGGCATTGCGAACCACCTCGGCCGGCGATCCGTCGGCGATCTTGCGGCCCTGGTGCAGCACCAGCACGCGCTCGACATAGCGCAGCAGCGTGGTCACCGCGTGCTCGATCCACACGACGGTGAGGCCATGCGCGTCGCGCAGGCTGCGGATGCGCCGCGCCATCGCATCGAGCTCGGCCTCGGTGAGACCGGCCGCCACTTCGTCGAGCAGCAGCACGCGCGGCCGCGTGCCGAGCGCCATGCCGATCTCCAGCAGCCGCTGCTGCGAAGGCGTGAGGTCGGCGGCCAGGCGATCGGCCAGGGTGCCGAGGCCCAGCATGTCGAGAATGTCGCCCTCGCTCTTCAACCCCGCGATCGGCGTGCGATGGCGCCCCGCGAACTGCATGCCGAAGCGCACGTTGTCGGCGAGCGTCATCTCGGCCATGACGCGCGGCGTCTGGAAGGTGCGCGCGATGCCGTGCGCCGCGTAGTGGTGCGGGCCGCGGCCGGTGAGATCGATGGTGCCCTGCACCAGCAGCTTGCCGGAGGTCGGCGCGATGACGCCAGAGATGGCGTTGAAAAAGGTGGTCTTGCCGGCGCCGTTGGGCCCGATGATGCCGACCAGCTCGCCCGCATGCAGGCGCGCGCTGACCGCATCGACCGCCGTGAGGCCGCCGAAGCGCACGGTGAGCGCGCGGGCTTCGAGCAGAGGAATCACCGCGTCATTCATTTCTCTGCCTTTGCCACAGCGTCGCCAGCCCGTTCGGCAGATACATCACGCACAGGATCAACAGGAGGCCCAGCACCATCATGTAGCCGTAAGGCAGTTGCAGCCGCAGCGTCTCGGCCAGCAGGCTGAAGACGACCGCCGCGACGATCGGCCCGCCGATGCTGGCTGCGCCGCCGATGAGCGCGATCAACACGGTCTGGAAGCCGATGAAGGGGCTGAACACGGCGGCCGGCTCGATGTAGGTCCAGCGCACCGCCATGGCCGCACCGGCCGCACCGGCGAAGGCGGCAGTGAGCGCGAAGCCCGCGATCTTGATGCGGCGCGTGTCGACCCCGAGCGTCTGCGCACGCTGCTCGTCGGCGCCGATGCCCGCGAGCGCGAGGCCGAAGCGGCTGCGCTTGACGAGAATCGCAGTCGCGATCGCGGCACCGGCGATCGCGAGCACCGTGAGGTACACCGTCTCGTTCGAGGGCACGACCGTGAGCACGCGGCCCACGGTGCCCGAGACCTGCTTCTCGACGAAGGTGACGGCATGGCGGATCAGCTCGGTCATGCCGAAGGTCAGCACTGCGAAGTAGGTGCCGCGCAGATGCAGCACCGCTGCGCCCATCGCGACCGCGACCACGCTCGCCACGGCCGCGCCGCAGAGGATCACCAACGGCCACGGCAGCACGCCTAGCAGCGTCGCGCTGGCATACGCGCCGAGCCCGAAAAAAGCGGAGGTCGCGAGCGAGAGGTAGCGCGTCGCGCCGCAGAACAGCGACCAGCTGGCGGCGAGCGCGATGTACATGAGGCAGCTCAGCGCGATCGCGCTCACGAATTCAGAAGCCAGCCATGGCACGCTGGCCGCGAGCAGCAGCCCGGTGGAGAGCCAAAGCCAGGGCCTCTTGGCGAGCGCAACCTTCATCGCGAGAACAGGCCGTTGGGGCGCCAGATCAGGACGCCGATGAACACCGCATAGGACAGCAGCATCTTGAACGAGGGGCTGGTGAAATGCATACCCAGCGCCTCGACCACGCCCAGCAGCAGGCCGCCGACCAGGCTGCCTGCGATGCTGCCGAAGCCGCCGAGGGTGATGACGATCAGCGCGGTCACGGTGTAGGGCTCGCCCATCGAGGGCGAGATCTCGTAGGTCATCGACAGCAGTGCGCCGGCCACGCCCGAGAGCCCGAGGCCGATGCCGAACATCACCGGATGCAGCCGTTTCGTGTTGATGCCCACCAGCTGCGCGCCGACGGGCGACTGCATCAGCGCGCGCACCGCCTTGCCCAGCAACGTGAGCTTGAGCAGCGCGATGAGCACCAGGCTCAGGGCGAGCGCGATGCCGAAGAGCACCAGCTTGTTGACGGTGAAGCGCATGTCTGCGATCTGCACCGGCTCGGCCAAGTAGTCGTAGCCGCGCAGGTCGCCGCCCCAGATCAGGAGCGCCGTGTTCTGCACGAAGAACATCAGGCCGAAGCCGACCATCAGGCTGCGCGCCTCGAACACTTCGACGCTGGGCGCGCGTGCCGCGACCTGGCGAAAGCACAGCCGGTGCACCGCCATGCCGATCCCCATCAGCACCACGAACGCGGCCGGCAGGAAGACCAACGGCGAGATGCCCCAGGCGGTGTGCGCCCACCAGGTCAGGAAGGCGCCGAGCATCAGGAATTCGCCGTGCGAGATGTTCATGATGCGCATCAGGCCGTACTGCAGGTTCAGGCCGATCGCGACCAGCGCATAGATGCCGCCCGTGATCAAGCCGCCGGCCAGGAGCTCGGCCCATCCAGTAAGGGACACGCTATTTCCAGGCCGGCTTCGGCATCAGTTGTGCGGTCGCACGGTTCTTCGGCCACACCACCTCGAACTCGCCGCCCTGCCATTGCGCCACAGTGCCGGGAATCGATGCGTTCTCGCTGCCCTCGAAGCGCATCGGCCCGAGGATGGTCTTGAACTCGTTCTTCGCGATCTGCTCGCGCAGCGCCTTGCGGTCCAGGCCCACCCTGGCCACCGCCTGCTGCAGGATCTCGAGGCCGGCCCAGCAATGGCCGCTGGCCCAGCGGTCGGGCTCCTTGCCGAACTTCTTGGTGTGCGCATCGAAATACGCCTTGGCCTCGGGACTGGTCTTGGCGTTCCACGAGCCCATGCCGATCACGCCCTCGGTGTTGGCTGCCATCACGTTCTTGTAGAGCTGGAAGGCGGTGCCGACCGAGGCGTAGAAGTACTTCGGATTGAAGCCCACCTCCCGCGCCTGGCGGCTCGCGAGGATGGTGTCGGGCGGGTAGGTGATGCCGATGAAGGCATCCGGGTTCATGTCCTTCATCGTGCGCAGCACCGGCGCCAGGTCCTTCACGCCCAGCGGGTAGCTCTTGCGCTCCAGCACCTGGATGCTCGTCTTCTTGAGCGCGGCATTCAGCGCGGCGAAGTTTTCCAGCCCGAACAGGTCGTCCATATAGACGATGACGATGCTCTTGACGCCGTTCGCGACCAGCATGTCGACCAGCGCGCCCATCATCTTGTCGGGCTGCTGCAGCAGCGAGAAGAAGTACGGCAGCTGCATGTCGATCAACTTGCGCGACAGCGCGGTCGGCGCCAGCATCGGATAGCCGAAGCGGTTGGCCAGCGGCGCGACGGCGAAGCTGGCGCCCGAGCCCCAGGGCGGCAGGATCAGGTCGACCTTGTCGCTGCCCATCAGCTTCTCGAAGGTGCGCACGCAGGTCTCGGTCTCGCTGCGGTCGTCGTAGCCGACGAGCTCGATGGGCCGCTTCGCGCCTTTCACCGACAGCCCGCCGGCCGCATTGACCTGCTCGGCCCACAGCAGGTAGTTGGGCTCCTGGCTGACCTGCGCGCCGGCCGCCCAGGGGCCGGTGCGGGCGATGGCATAGCCGATCTTCACCGGCGCACCCTGCGCGAACAGGCGCGGCGCGACGGCAGCGGCGCCGACGGCGGTGGCGGCTTGCTGGATCCAGCGGCGGCGATTGGCGTTTGGCATGCGAGTCTCCTTGCGGGCGTCGTTTGCGTCCGATGCCGTGATCGTAGGAAGCGCAGCCCTGCGCCGCTGTGCCCGCTGCGCACAAAGCATTTGACGCAGCGTGCACACCGCTAGTGGTTAACCCGCAAAGCCCGCCAAGCTCGGCACGCCGGACAATAGACGCATGACCGCCTCCCTGCTGCTGTCGACCGACGAAATCCCGCCGCGCGAGCGCGCACCGGTCTGGCGCGAATGGGTCTGGCGCCATTTCGGCGGCCTCGATTCCGAACTCTACGGCGACAGCGAATTCGACGGCCACATCGCGGCCTCGCATGCCGGCGACGTGATCCTCACGCGACTGGAAGCCAACCGGCACCGCGTGCTGCGCACCCCGCAGATGGCGCGCAGCAGCGAGGCCGCCTACCTGAAGATCGTCGCGCCCTGGCAGGGCTCGGCCGCGGTGACGCAGCGCGGCCGCGAGGCCTCGGTGCGCACCGGCGGCTGGACGCTCTACGACACCACCGCCGACTACACCGTCGCCAACCCCGAACGCAGCGACCACCTGATCGTGATGCTGCCCAAGGACCAGCTGGCGGTGCCCGACCTGCCGCTGGGCGAGCTGGTGGCGCGCCGCGTGGGCGGCGCGAGCGGCATCTCGCGCGTGGCGCTGGAGACCATGCGCAACACCTACCTCGAGCTGCCGTACATGAGCGAAGCGGCGGCGCGCGGCGCGGGCGAGCTGATCATCCAGCTGGTGCGGCTGTCGCTGATGGAGCTGGCCGGCCAGGAGACGCCGCGCAGCCAGCGCGAAGCGCTGAAGGACCGCATCCGCCAGCACGTGGCGCAGCATCTGCGCGACCCCGCGCTTTCCATCGACGGCATCGCGCAGGCGCTGCGCTGCAGCAAGCGACACCTGCACAACGCCTTCGCCGGGGACGAGGACACGCTGGCCGGCTACATCCTGCACCAGCGCCTGGCCTGCTGCATCCGCGACTTGGTGGACCCGGCCAACGCGGCACGGCCGATCACCGACATCGCACTTGCCTCCGGCTTTTCCAACCTCTCGCATTTCAGCCGCGTGTTCCGCGAACACACCGGCGGCAGCCCGAGCGAGTTCAGGCGCCAGGCAGCACGGCGCTGACCGCGAGGCCCGGCTGCGCATTGCGCACGCGCAGCGTGCCGCCATGCGCTTCGGCCACCAGCCGGCACAGGTACATCCCGAGGCCGACGCCGCCGGTGGCGCGCTGGCGTGCGCTGTCGGTGCGGTAGAACGGCTCGGTCAGACGCTCGAGCTGCTCCGGGTCGACGCCGGGCCCGAAATCGCGCACCTCCAGCTCGAGGCCGCCCTGCCCTGCCGCGCGCAGCGCGATGTGCGGCGGCTCGGCGGCTTCGGCGCCGTAGCGCAGCGCGTTGTCGAGCAGGTTGCGCACCAGGAGGCGGATGCGCAGGCGGTCCAGCGGCAGCGCCGGCAGTTTTTCTGCGAGTTCCAGGACGACGTGCCCACCCCCGGGATGTTCGGCCACCAGCTCGCGCACCAGCGCCGCAAGATCCACCGGTTCGCGCTGCAGCGCTGCATGCGGGCTGGCCAGGCGCTCGCTTTCGAGCAGGTCGCTGATCAGGTCGCGCATCTCGGCCAGGTCGCGCAGGAGCGCGGCGCGCTCGGTCTCGCCCTCGGGCGTGGCCGGCAGCAGCTCGGCATTGAGGCGCGCGCGCGTGAGCGGCGAGCGCAGTTCGTGGCTCAGCGCCAGCAGCAGCGCGCGCTTGGCGTCGAGCATGGCCTGGATGTCGTGCGCCATGGTGTTGATGCGCTGGGCCAGGTCGCCCAGTTCGTCGCGCCGGCGCAGCGGGATCGGCTGGTCGAAGGCGCCGCGGCCGAAGCGCTCGGCGCCGGCGCGGATGTCGTCGAGCGGCCGCAGTAGCCGGCGCACATAGACGTAGGCGAGCACGATCAGGCCCAGCAGCAGCGCCAGCGTGATCCAGCCGATGCCGTGCGGCTCGCGCTGCCACGGCAGGGTGCCGAGGCCGAAGCTCACGCGGTGGCCGTCGGCGGTGCTGCGCGTGAGCCAGTCGCCGCTGCGCGGGCCGAAGCCGCGTTGCCGGCGCTGGGGATGCGAATCCCAATTGACCTGTGGGCCCTGGATGCGGATCGAGATCGGCAGCCGCGTCACCATCGCCTCGGCGCGCGCGACATCGGGCGGCGTGCCGAGCTCGGCCACCAACCGGTCCATGTAGTCGGCCACCAGCGGCTGCGCCGCCTCGCGCCAGCCGCTGGAGAAAGCGCGCTGCATGCCGCCCAGGAACACGGCCGCCATCGCCATCGCGAGCAGCACGAAGACGGTGATCAGCCGCAGCCGCAGCGAATGGCGCCAGCGGTGGCCCCACTGGCGCGGCGTGCCGTGCCTGCGCCTCACGGCGGGCCCTTGCCGACGGCGAGCGTGTAGCCCGCGTTGCGCAGGGTCTTGATGCAGTCCAGCGGCTCCAGCTTCTTGCGCAGCCGGCTCACGACGATGTCGACCGCGCGCGTGTAGAGCTCGGCCTCGTGGCCGCGCAGGCGGTTGAGGATGTCGTCGCGGCTCCAGACCTTGCCGGGCTGGTCGGCCAAGAGCGCCAGCAGTTCGAACTCGGTGCCGGTCAGTTCCACCCGCTCGCCCTGGCGCAGCACCTCGCGCCTGTCGAGGTCGATCGACAGGCCTTCGAATATGCGGCGCTGCGTGGCCGCAGCCGGCGCCGGCGCGCGCTGCCTGCGCAGGATGGTTTGCACGCGCGCCACCAGCTCGCGCGGCTCGAACGGCTTGGGCAGGTAGTCGTCGGCACCGAGCTCGAGGCCCACCACGCGGTCCATCACGTCGCCGCGCGCGGTCAGCATCACGATCGGGATGTCGCTCTCCTTGCGGATCTCGCGGCACAGCGCGAAGCCGTCCATCTCGGGCAGCATCACGTCGAGGATGGCGGCGTCATAGCGGCCGGCGCGCAGCTTGGCGAGCCCTTCGCTCGGCCGCGTGGCGCTCTCGAGCGCGCAGTCGAAGCGCGCGAAGTAGCTGGCCAGCGGCGCGGCGAGGTGCTCGTCGTCGTCGATCAGCAGGATGCGGGGCATTCGGCGATTGTGCATACCGGCGAACACAAGGCTGCAGATCAGGCCCGCCGGCATCGGATCGCCGTGCTCACCATGGGTCAGCGCGGCCGATGCGGCCCAGGTGCGTGGCGCCGAACTCGCTGCCGTACTTGAGCCCGTAGCCGAGCGCGCGATCGAGGGCGATGTGGGCGCACCAGATCAACCCGATCGCGAGGGCGAGTGACGTCTCGCCCAGTGCGCCGAATGCCAGCAGCGCAATTGGACCGATGTACGAATGTGCGGCGTTGTAGGCAGCGGCACCGGCGCGCGAACCGGCGAGGTAGCCGAGGAAGGACAGGTCGGGCAGCAAGAACAGCATCGCGAAGAGGCCCCAGCTCGCGCCCAGCTGCATGTAGGCGACCGCGACCGCCGCGAGCACGACGAGGCCTTCGAGCCGCAGCACGATGCGCACGCCGCCCAGCGTGGCACCGGACGACGAGCCTTCGATCGGGGCCTGGCCGGCCCGCGGCGCCCGCGGCGCGACGAAGCGCGGCGCAGATGCATCAGCCATGGCGGTTCCAGCGGCGGCCGCGACGCTCCATGAACTCGCGCACCTTCTGCTGCTGCGCCGGGTTCAGGTTGTCGAAGAAGTCGGCCGCCGCCGCGATCACTTCGGGGCTGCCGGCCTGGATAGCGGCGGTCTTGTCTTCCACCAGTTTCTTCGCGCGCTCCTGGTCGAGCTTGGACCCGGCGAACAGGGCACGGAACTCGGCGCGCGGGTCGCCGCCGCCGCGCAGGGCGGCGCGCTGGGCCTGCAGCTTCTCGCTCAGCACCGCGAGCTTCTGCTTCTGTGCAGCATCGAGATCGAGCTTGCTGCCCACGCGCTCGACCATGCGGGCGCGGAACTCGGCGCGGTCTTGCTCCGAGCCGCCGCCCCAGCCATGGCGATGACCGCAGCCGACGAGGCTGCCTGCGACGAGCGCTGCGCCCGCAACACCGAAAAGTGAACGCTT
The DNA here is from genome assembly GCF_003984645.1 of Variovorax sp. MHTC-1. GTDB lineage: Bacteria > Pseudomonadota > Gammaproteobacteria > Burkholderiales > Burkholderiaceae_C > Variovorax. The sequence goes on along the minus strand of NZ_RWKI01000008.1, from coordinate 15,981 downwards.
GAACCAGGGTTTCATGAGAGTCTTCCTTTGAGGACTGATCGGATGTCGATCAGGAAGACCCGATGGTGCGATCCGGGCGCCGCAAAGTCCTTTCGCGCCGGTTTCGCCGTGTTTCGTTTTATTGCGACGCAGCCGCCGGCGTGAGCACGGCCGCCGGCTCTTCCGCCTCCAGCACCTCTTGCGCCCAGGCTTCGAGCTTGCTCGTGTCGGCGCGCAGCACTTCCTGCTTGACGGCCAGGATCTGCGAGGGGTGCATCGAGAAGCTGCGCAGACCCATGCCCAGCAGGAGCCGCGTGAACATGACGTCGCCCGCCATCTCTCCGCACACGCTCACGCCCTTGCCCTGGCGCCGGCACTCGGCGATGGTCTCGGCCACCAGGCGCAGCACCGCGGGATGGGCGGGATCGTAGAGGTGCGCCACCGATTCGTCGGCGCGGTCGATGGCCAGCGTGTACTGGATCAGGTCGTTGGTGCCGATCGACAGGAAGTCGAAGTACTTCAGGAAGGTCTTGAGCGTGAGCGCCGCGGCCGGAATCTCGATCATGGCGCCGAGCTTCACGTTGCCGTGCACCGCGCCGCGGTTGTCGAGCTCGGCGCGCGCGAAGTCGATCAGCGAAAGCGTCTGGCGGATCTCGCTCGCGTGCGCGAGCATGGGGATCAGGAGATGAATCTCTCCGTGTGCCGCGGCGCGCAGGATGGCGCGCAGCTGCGTCAGGAACATGGCGGGGTCGGCCAGGCTCCAGCGGATCGCGCGCAGGCCCAGCGCCGGGTTGAGGTGTCCATCGTCGCGCACCGACCTGCCGTCGAGCGGCTTGTCGGCGCCGACGTCGATGGTGCGGACCGTGACCGGCATGCCCTGCATGCCCTCGACCGCGCGCTTGTAGGCCTGGTACTGCTCCTCCTCGTCGGGCAGGCGCGTCAGGCGCTGGGCTTCGCGGCCCATGAACAGGAACTCGCTGCGGAACAGGCCGACGCCGACCGCACCGGCCTTGACCGCGTTGATCGTGTCCTCGGGCATCTCGATATTGGCCAGCAGGTCGACGCGCTGGCCGTCGAGCGTGACGGCCGGCTTGTGGCGCAGGCGCGAGAGCCGCCCGCGCTCCAAGTCGTTCTGGCGCTGCTTGAAGCCGTATTCGGCCAGGATGATCGGCGAGGGGTCGACGATCACGACGCCGCCGTCGCCGTCGATGATGACCCAATCGTCCTGTCGCACCAGCTGGCTCGCGCTGCGCGCGCCGACCACGGCCGGGATGTCCATGCTGCGCGCCACGATCGCGGTGTGCGAGGTGCGGCCGCCGACGTCGGTCACGAAGCCGGCGAACACGCTCTTCTTGAACTGCAGCATGTCGGCCGGCGAGAGATCGTGCGCGATCAGCACCAGCGGGGCGTCGATGGCGTCGTTGGCGGTCGGATCGGCATCGTCGTCCTCGGCCCTGCGCTTGCGGCGCGGCGGCGTCGGCGCCAGCACCGCGGCGGTGCCCTTCATGCGGTGCAGCAGCCGCTCGACCACCTGTTCGAGGTCGGCCTTGCGTTCGCGCAGATATTCGTCCTCCATCTCGTCGAACTGGCGCGCGATCACCTCGAGCTGCGTGGTGAGCGCCCATTCGGCGTTGTAGAGGCGCTCGACGATCCAATGCTTGACGCCGCCGGTGAGCACCTCGTCCTGCAGCAGCATCTGGTGCACCTCGAGCAGCGCCGCGAGTTCGTGCGGCGCATCGTTCGGCCCCATCAGCGCGACGCTGGCCTGCAGCTTCTGCAGTTCCTCGGCCACCGCGTTGCGCGCGGTGCGCACGCGGTCGATCTCGGTCTCGACTTCCTCGGGCTTGATGAAATAGTGCGCCACGTCGATACGGCTCGAGACCACGAGCACGGCGCGGCCTATGGCAATGCCACGGGCGACAGGGAGCCCGTGGACGGCGAAAGTCATTCACCTTCTCCGAATTTGTCGTTCATCAACGCGACGATCGCGTCCATCGCTTCCTGCTCCCGCTCGCCGTTGGTTTCAATCTCCACCGTCACGCCGATGCCCGCCGCCAGCATCATCACGCCCATGATGCTCTTGGCATTGACGCGGCGATCGCCGCGCGAGAGCCAGACCTCGCAGGGATAGCTGCCGGCGAGCTTGGTGAGTTTGGCCGAGGCGCGCGCATGCAGCCCCAGCTTATTGCTGATGGTCACGGATGTCTTTATCACTGTGCTTTCTTCTTGCCTGATTCTGGGGTGCCGCCACCGCCACCTGCATCACGCCCGCGGTGCCGCCGGTGAGCGCGCGCTGCACCAGGGTCTCGAGCGGCTCGTTGCGGTAGCTCACGGCGCGCAGCAGCATCGGCAGGTTGACTCCGGCCACGAGGCGCGAACGCACGCCATCGACCAGCTTCTGCGCCACGTTGCAGGGCGTGGCGCCGAACACGTCGGCCAACACCAGCACCTGCGAGCGCGGCGCGCGCTGCAGCTGGGCCAGCGTGATGCGCGCCGCCGCGAGGGTTTCGTCCGGCGACACATTGGGCAGCACGTCGAGGGCGACGACAGAGGTCTCGCTGTCCGGGAACACATGCAGCGCGCACTGCCGCAGCGCCTGGGCGAGCGGCGAGTGGGCGATGATGAAGATGCTGTTCATGTGGGTCGGAAGGCTGCCTGTCGATTATGCGGGGGCGCCCACAGGAAGTAGAAATAAGACAACAAACAGCATCCCAGAAACAGGCCCAGCGCGCCACGAAAGGCGCCTACCGTGTCGAAGCCGGCACGACCGAACAGGTCGATCAGGAGCCCGACACCCCACTGAACCACGAAAACGCCGAGAAACACCACCAGGTTGTATGCCGAGAGGGCGCGCCCCGCCAGCGTGGCGGGCAGCGCCATCGCGACCGCGGGCTGGGCCAGCGCCACCACGGTCGAGCTGCAGAGGAAGATCGCCCAGGCCAGGGTGCCCGCTGCACGGCCGAGCACCAGGATGGCGGCGAGCGCCAGCATGGCGAGCGGCAGGCCCCAGCCGATCAGCCGGGCCGCTGCGAGGCCCCGGCGCACCAGCCACGGGTTGGCGGCGCCCCAGAGCCAGTAGGTGACGAGCATCGCGATGCTGATCGAGAACAATGCATCCGCGGCCTCCGCCGGCGCGTAGCCGGCGACGCGCGTGAGCCACGGGACGACCCAGAGCGTCAGCATGGCGACGAAGCCGCCGTAATTGAAGAAACCGATCGGCATGAGCTTGCGGAAGAATGGGTCGCGCCATACGGCGGCGTAGCCGGCGTCCCGGCGAGGAACAGCGACTTCCTGAACGTTCGCCGCATGGGCCGCGTTGTCCCACGCGGGCGCGGCCCAGGCGATCAGCAGCATCGAACCCAGCACGCCGGCTGCGAGCAGCCAGAAAAGCGGCCGCCAACCCACCAGCGGCGTCAGCCACTGCACGGGCAGCGTGGCGGCAACCAGGCCCAGCGAGCCGATCATCAGCATCCAGGAGTTGCTGCGCAGCTGCAGCGCCGGGTCGAACCAGCGGCGGTAGCCGGTGAGCGGCGCCATCAGGCAGGCGCTGACGCCCACGCCGGTGAGGACACGCGCCGCCAGCAGCAGCCAGAACTGCGTCGCCACCGAGAACAGCAGGCAGCCGGCGACCGCCATCGACAGAAATGAGAGGATCACGCGCTTGGGACCGTGCCGATCGAGCCAGCTGCCCATGGGCAGCTGCGTCAACGCGAAGCCGAGGAAATAGCCGCCGGCGAGAAGCCCGAGGTCGCGCGAATGGAGGGCGAACTCCGCCGTCAGCGTGGGAGACAGCGTGGCGGTGATGGCGCGCACCAGCGTCGAGAGAAAGTAGGCGAAGGCAAAGGCCAGGAAGACCGCCGCGATCCGGCCGCGACCAGCCAGAGCGCCGCCGCTCATGGAAGGCGCAAGCCCTCGAAGAAGATGGCGAGCGCCTCGGTCGAGGAAGGCTTGCCGAGCACGGTCGCCTGGTAGAGCGCCACCTTTCCGGCGCGCTGCTGGGCGAACCAGAGCACGTGGGTCGGCCCGCTGGCACCAGGCTGGGTGTCGAGCCGGATCGGCCCGGGCGATTCGGCGGCGCGGGCCATCACGATCGGCGTCTCGGCGACCGGGGCACTGCCCAGCTGCGTGCGCGTTGCCGCGCGCCAGGCGCGCATCCAGGCATCGGCCTGCGCGGCATCGCTGGCCGCTGCGTGCGCGACGGCGAAAGTGGCGCCGCCGGCCTCGCAACCTGTCACGTCGACGCTGATCAGCTCGGCGCCGAGCGGCAGCATGCGCGTCGCCCGGTCGGCCTTGCAAGGCAGGAGCGCGATCAAGCCATCGTCCGCGATGGGTATTTCGCGCCAATTGAAGACGGGACTGCACGCGCCGAAGGCTGCAGCGGCCAGCGCGAGCGTCGCGAATCGGGGACGGAACGGAAAGGGCATCGGAGCGATTATCGAGCCGCCCCCCGCCCTCCGACTCGGGACTAACGCAATGCGCCGAACACCTTCTGCAAAATCGCGCTGCCGCTGCCCACCGGGTCCTGCCGGATCTTGCGCTCTTCCTCGCCGATCATGAGGTAGAGGCCGTCGAGCGACTTGCCGGTCACGTAGCGCTGGATGTTGGCGTCTTCCTTTTTCACCAGGCCGTAGCCGGCTGCCTTGCCGGCGATGCTGTTGTACTTCTCCGCCAGCTTGACCTTGACCGTGGCGTAGGTCACGACGGGCAGGAATCGCTCGGTGAGCGGCGCGCGGGTCTTGTTGGCGAAGAACTGGGTGACCGAGGTGTCGCCTCCGACCAGGATCCCCTTGGCATCGGCCACGCTCATGGTGCGCACGGCGTTCACCAGCAGGTCCTTGCCCGCCGGAACCGCCTGCTCGGCGGCGCGGTTCATCGCCGTCACGAGCTCGTCGATGCGGCTGCCCTGGCCCACCATGCGCAGCATCTTGCCCGCGTCCTCGAGGTAGCCGGGCAGCGGAATGCGGACCTTGGGATTGCCCAGGAAGCCATCCTGGCGCCCAAGCAGACCGACCGCCGCGGTGGCACCTTTTTCGAGCGCGGCCTTGAGCCCCTTCGAGGCGTCGCCGGCGCTGAGGTCGTCGATCGTCAGCGCATGCGCCTGCCGTATTGCCAGCAATGCCAGGGCGGCGGGCGCGGCCAGGAAGGCGGAACTAAAATCTCGTCGGTCCATCCATCGTTCTCCCATGAAAAAAATCATCTACGCCGCAGCCGTCGCGATCGCCCTGGCCGTCGGCGTGGGCGTGTATCTGAATACGGGGGTGTCGGCGGCGCCGGCGTCGACCTTCGTGCTGCTCGACGGCAGCAAGAGGAGCACGGACGATCTTAAGGGCAAGGTCACGCTGGTCAATTTCTGGGCCACCAGCTGCGTCACCTGCGTGGCCGAGATGCCCAAGGTGATCGCAACCTACGACAAGTACAAGGGCCGGGGCTATGACACGGTGGCGGTGGCCATGAGCTACGACCCGCCGAGCTACGTGGTCAACTTCGTCGAGACGCGCAAGCTGCCGTTCAAAGTGGCGATCGACAACACCGGCGCGGTGGCGCAGGCCTGGGGCGACGTGAAGCTCACGCCGACCACCTACATCGTCAACAAGCGCGGCGAGATCGTGAAGCGCTATGTGGGCGAACCCGACTTTGCCGAGCTGCACAAGCTGATCGAGAAGCTGCTGGCCGAAGCCTGAGCGGCGTCCGGGGCGGCCCTCGGATGCTCAGTCCTTGCGGAAGCTGTCGTGGCACGACTTGCATGTGCCACCCACCGATGCCATCGCGGCCTTGAGCGTATCCAGGTTGCCGGCAGCGGTGGGCAGCTTGCTGGTCTCGGCCATCAGCTTCTCGCTGAGCTCCTTGAATTTCGCCTGCTCCTTCCAGATTTCCGGCTTGGCGTCGCCGCCCTCGGTCCCGGCGCCGAATCCGGCCCAGGGCAGCTTGGAAATCTCGGCCACCACCTGGGCATTGGCGGCAGCGGCCGCCGCGTCAAACGGTGCGCGACCGCTGGCCATGGCGCCCAGACGGGCCACGTGCTGGTTCTGGATGAACATCGCGCTCTGGCGATACTTGATGGCGTCTTCTTTTTTGGCAAACTGGGCGATCGCAGGCAGGCAAAGGGCTGCGCCGGCCGCTGCCAGGGTGAACGAGGCAAGGCGATTCATCGTGTTTTCCTTGTTAGACAGCGCCGCGGGGCCGGCACCGTGACAGTGTCCGGGGGCTGGTCGAGCGCGGTGCATAGAGACAACCCGAAGGCGCGGCGGCCGCGACTTTGCTAATCTGCGCTTCCCGCAGCCTCGCGCACCCCGTCCTCCCGATGTCCGACACCTTCGAGCCCAGCACGCGCCGCGCGAGCCTGGGTGATGCCAGCGCGGCCCGTACGCGGGTCTGGGACCTGCCGACGCGCGTGTTTCACTGGGCGCTCACGGCGGCGGTGATCAGCCAGCTCGTGACCGGCTTCGCAGGCATCATGGAGTGGCACTTCCGCGGGGGCTACACGGTGCTTTCGCTGCTGCTGTTCCGCCTGATCTGGGGCTTCATCGGCGGGCGTTGGTCGCGCTTCGCCGCCTTCGTCTATTCGCCCGGCTCGCTCATGAACTACCTGCGGGGGCGTGCTCATCCAGACCACCTCATCGGCCATACGCCGCTCGGCGCATTCTCCGTGTTCGCGCTGCTCGCGATCCTGGCGCTGCAGGTGGCGAGCGGCCTGACTGCCGACGACGAGATCACCGCGTCCGGCCCGCTCACGCGCTTCGTCTCCGGCGCGACGGTGAGCCTGGCCACGGGCTGGCACACCAGCCAGGGCAAATGGATCGTGATTGCGCTGGCCGGCCTGCATGTGCTGGCAGTGCTCTACTACGTGCTCATCAAGCGCCGTCGCCTGGTGCGGCCGATGATCTCGGGCGACAAGCTGGTGACGGACGGCAGCGCGGCACCGAGCCGCGACGATGCCGCCTCGCGGCTGCTGGCCTTGGCGGTGTTCGCGGTGTGCGCGGCCTTTGCGGCGTGGATTGCGTCGTTGAGAGCATGAGCTTCTCGACTTCACGCCCCCTGCCGCTGGCCGATGCGCCGGATATCGTACTGATCACGCCCGACGAACGGCAGGAGATCGAGGCGACGCGCGCGATCTTCAAGGACTACGCGGCCTCGCTCGGCATCGATCTGTGCTTTCAGAACTTCGACGCGGAGCTCGCCAACCTGCCCGGCGACTACGCGGAGCCGCGCGGCGCGCTGCTGCTGGCGCTGGTCGATATCAAGGACGCCGCCGCGATGGCCGATGTGCCGCTGATTCAACGGCCGCAAGGCGGCCTGGCCCACGTCGCCGGCTGCTGCGCGCTGCGCCCCCTGGACACGACCGACTACCCCAACGCGGCAGAAATGAAGCGGCTCTACGTGCGGCCTGCCTTCCGCGGCCTGGGGCTCGGCCGACAGCTGGCCGAAGCGATACTGGACGCGGCACGCGGCGCCGGCTATGCCTGCGTGCTGTTGGATACGCTGGACGACATGGAATCGGCGCGCGCACTCTACGAAGACTTGGGCTTCGAAGAGGTGCCGCCCTACTATCACAACCCGATCGCCGGGTCGCACTACCTCAAGGTGGATCTCTAACGCTCAGCCGCGCGCCTGCGCGAGCAGCGTGTCCGCGTCGCTGACCTCGAACTTGCCCGGCGCTTCGACGTTGAGCGCCGCCACCTTGCCGTCCTTCACCAGCATCGAGTAGCGGTTGCTGCGCACGCCCATGCCGCGTGCCGTCAGGTCAAGGGTCAGGCCGGTCGCATTGGCGAACGCGCCGCTTCCGTCGGCCAGCATACGTACTTTGGTGCCGGTCTTCTGGTCGCGCGCCCAGGCGCCCATGACGAAGGCGTCGTTGACGCTCACGCACCAGATTTCGTCCACGCCGGCGGCCTTGAAGTCATCGAAGTGCTGCACATAACCCGGCACATGCTTGGCCGAGCAGGTCGGCGTGAAGGCTCCGGGCAATGCGAACAGCGCGATGGTCTTGCCTGCGGCCGCCTTGGTCACGTCGACCGGGTTCGGGCCGATGCTGCAACCCTCGCCTTCGACCTCGGAATATTCCTGCAGGGTCGCAGTAGGAAGGGTGTCGCCGACTTTGATCATGAGATCTGCTCCTGAAAAAGAAAAACGGCCCACATTGTGGGCCGCTTTTGCTTTGGCTGCGTCGCCGGGGGAGCGGGGTATCAGACCAGCACGGCCTTTTCGACCAGGCGGGTCACGACCCAGTTCTTCGACTTCGAGATAGGCCGGCTTTCGGTGATCTCGATGGTGTCGCCCAGCTTGTACTCGCCCTTTTCGTCATGGGCGTGGTATTTGCTCGTCTTGGCCACGATCTTGCCGTAGAGCTCGTGCTTCACACGACGCTCGACCAGCACGGTCACGGTCTTCTCGCGCTTGTCGCTGACCACCTTGCCGATCAAGGTGCGCTTGAGGGATTTTTTAGCTTCCGTCATGTTCACTCCTTACTTGGCGGCTTGGGTTTCTTGCTGCTGCTTCTGCGCAAGAATGGTCTTCGCACGCGCGATGTCGCGGCGCGTGATGCGCAGCGTCGACGTGTTCGACAGTTGTTGCGTGGCCTTCTGCATGCGCAGGCCGAAATGGGCCTTCTGCAGATCCTTGATTTCGGTCTGCAGGCCGGCGACGTCCTTGTCGCGCAGCGCTTGCGCCTTCGACACCTTGGCCGGCGTGGCCGCGGCGTCCTTCTTCTTACGTGTTGCCATCAGTGTTCTCCTCGATCAGGCGCCGAGCTGGCGCGCGACGAAGGTGGTGCGCAGCGGCAGCTTGGCGGCAGCCAGGCGGAATGCTTCGCGGGCGAGTTCTTCGGGCACGCCGACGATCTCGTAGATCACCTTGCCAGGCTGGATTTCGGCGACGTAGTACTCGGGGTTGCCCTTGCCGTTACCCATCCGCACTTCGGCGGGCTTGTGGGAGATCGGCTTGTCGGGGAACACGCGAATCCAGATGCGGCCACCGCGCTTGACGTGGCGCGAGATCGCGCGACGAGCGGCTTCGATCTGGCGCGCGGTCAGGCGGCCGCGGTCGATCGACTTCAGGCCGAAGTCACCGAAGGACACCGCGTTGCCGCGGGTCGCGATGCCGGTGTTGCGGCCCTTTTGTTCCTTGCGGAACTTTCTGCGTGCAGGTTGCAGCATGTTTGTTACTCCGTGGATCTAAGAACGATCACTCGTTCTTGGCACCGTCAGCTGCTGCAGCTGGCGCGGGCTTGCGCACGCGCTTAACGGCGGGTTTCGAGTCTGCACCCGGTGCTGCCGGAGCGGCACCAGTGGCTTCTGCGGGCTTGTCGCTGCCGTCGGCCGGAGCGACGTTGCCGCCGATCGGACCACGGGCACCGGCGCGCGGGCCGGGGCCGCGGCGGTCGGAACCGGGACGGTCGCCACCGGGGCGGCCGTCACGGCGCGGGCCACGCGGGCGGCGCTCTTCTTCGGGACGCGGCGTTTCGACGGCCGGCAGGTCGTTGCGACCCAGCGTGTCGCCCTTGTAGACCCAGACCTTGACGCCGATGACGCCGTACGTGGTCTTGGCTTCCGAGGTGCCGTAGTCGATGTCGGCGCGCAGCGTGTGAAGCGGCACGCGGCCTTCGCGGTACCACTCGGTACGCGCGATTTCGATGCCGTTCAGGCGGCCGGCCGACATGATCTTGATGCCCTGGGCACCCAGACGCATGGCGTTCTGCATGGCGCGCTTCATCGCGCGGCGGAACATGATCCGCTTCTCGAGCTGCTGCGTGATGCTGTCGGCGATCAGCTGTGCATCGATTTCGGGCTTGCGCACTTCCTCGATGTTCACTGCGACCGGCACGCCCAGCTGCTTGCCGAGTTCGCGCTTGAGGTTCTCGATGTCCTCGCCCTTCTTGCCGATTACGACGCCCGGACGTGCCGAGTAGATCGTGATGCGTGCGTTCTTGGCAGGACGCTCGATCAGGACGCGCGACACCGACGCGTTCTTGAGCTTCTTCTTCAGGTACTCGCGCACCTTGATGTCTTCGGCCAGCATGCCCGCGAAGTCACGGTTGCTTGCGTACCAGCGGCTGGACCAGTTACGGCTGACCGCGAGGCGGAAGCCGGTAGGGTGGATTTTCTGTCCCATATTTCTTCCAGGCCTCTTAGTTGCCGACCGTCACGTACACATGGCACGTCGGCTTGCTGATGCGATTGCCGCGACCCTTGGCGCGCGCGGTGAAGCGCTTGAGCGTGGCGCCCTGTTCGACGTAGATGGTCTTGACCTTCAGTTCGTCGATGTCGGCACCGTCGTTGTGCTCGGCGTTGGCGATCGCCGACTCGAGCACCTTCTTGACGATCACAGCGGCCTTCTTCTGCGTGAATTGCAGGATGTTGAGCGCTTGATCGACCTTCTTGCCGCGGATCAGGTCGGCGACCAGACGGCCCTTGTCGACCGAGAGGCGAACGCCGCGGAGGACTGCACGTGTTTCAGACATGGTCGTTCCTTACTTCTTCTGGACTTTCTTGTCCGCGGGGTGCCCCTTGAACGTGCGCGTGAGCGCAAATTCGCCGAGCTTGTGGCCGACCATCTGGTCGGTAATGTAGACAGGCACGTGCTGCTTGCCGTTGTGCACGGCAATGGTCAGGCCGATGAACTCGGGCAGGACCATCGAGCGGCGCGACCAAGTCTTGATCGGCTTCTTGTCCTTGGTCGTCACGGCCTTGTCGGCCTTGGCCACCAGGTGGTGGTCGACGAACGGACCCTTTTTGAGAGAGCGAGTCATTGTGCTGTCCCTTACTTCTTGCGACGCGACACGATGAAGACCTGCGTGCGCTTGTTGTTGCGGGTGCGATAACCCTTGGTGAGATTGCCCCACGGATCGACAGGATGACGGCCTTCGCCGGTCTTGCCTTCGCCGCCGCCGTGCGGGTGGTCGACCGGGTTCATCACCACGCCGCGAACGGTCGGGCGGATACCCATCCAGCGCTTCACACCGGCCTTGCCGAGCTGGCGCAGGCTGTGTTCTTCGTTGGCGACTTCACCGATGGTCGCGCGGCACTCGACGTGCACGCGGCGAACTTCGCCCGAGCGCATCCGGACCTGGGCGTAGACGCCTTCGCGGGCCAGCAGCGTGGCCGAGGTACCGGCCGAGCGGGCGATCTGCGCGCCCTTGCCGGGCTGCAGTTCGATGCAGTGGATCGTCGAACCCACGGGAATGTTGCGGATCGGCAGCGTGTTGCCGGCGCGGATCGGAGCTTCCGAACCGGAGAGCAGCGTTGCACCGGCTTCCAGACCGCGCGGGGCGATGATGTAGCGGCGCTCGCCGTCGGCGTAGCACACGAGCGCGATGTGGGCGGTGCGGTTCGGGTCGTACTCGATGCGTTCGACCTTGGCCGGGATGCCGTCCTTGTTGCGCACGAAGTCCACCACGCGGTAGTGGTGCTTGTGACCACCGCCCTTGTGACGGGTCGTGATGTGACCGTTGTTGTTGCGGCCGGCCTTCTGGAACTGGGGTTCCAGCAGGGCAGCGTGCGGCGCACCCTTGTACAGGTGGTCCCGCGAGATCTTCACCGCGCCGCGCTGGCCCGGCGAAGTGGGTTTCATCTTGATGACGGCCATGATTAAGCGCCTTCCCCAACGAGGTTGAGCTCTTGACCGGCCTTCAGCGTCACATAGGCCTTGCGAACGTTGTCGCGGCGGCCGACGGACTTGCCGAAGCGCTTGGTCTTGCCCTTGGTGTTGAGCACCGACACACCCTGGACCTCGACCTTGAACATCAGTTCGACGGCGGCCTTGATCTCGGGCTTGGTGGCGTCCTGCAACACCTTGAAAGTGACTGCGTTCGACTTCTCGCCGACCATCGTGGCCTTTTCGGACACGATCGGGGCGACCAGAACGCTCATCAGACGACCTTCGTCGAACTGACGCTGCTGCGGAGTCGGGTTCATGCGGCTCATGCGAACATCTCCTTGAGCTTGTCGACGGCGCCCTTGGTGACCAGCACCTTCTTGTAGTGGACCAGCGACACCGGATCGGCGTAACGCGGCTCGACGACGAGCACGTTCACCAGGTTGCGCGAGGCCAGGTACAGGTTCTCGTCGACTTCCTCGGCGATCACGAGCACGGACTCGAGATTCATCGCCTTGAACTTGGCGGCCAACGGCTTGGTCTTGGGCGAGTCGACCTTGATCGAATCGACCACGGCCAGGCGGCCTTCACGAGCGAGCTGCGAGAAGATGGCGGCCATGCCGGCGCGGTACATCTTCTTGTTGATCTTCTGCGAGAAGTTTTCGTCGGGCATGTTCGGGAAAATGCGGCCGCCCCCGCGCCACAGCGGCGAGGAAGTCATACCGGCGCGGGCGCGGCCCGTTCCCTTTTGCTTGAAAGGCTTCTTGGTCGAGTGCTTGACCTGCTCGCGGTCCTTCTGGGCGCGCGTGCCTTGGCGGGCGTTGGCCTGGAATGCGACGACGATCTGGTGGACCAGGTCCTCGTTGTAGTCACGGCCGAACACGGTCTCGGGGGCGTCGTACTTCGAGGCGGCCTGGCCTTGTTCGTTCAGGAGTTCGAGTTGCATTACTTCGCTCCTTCGGCCGCTTGCGGCTTGGCCTTGACGGCCGGACGCACGGTGACGAAGCCACCCTTGGAGCCCGGAATCGCGCCCTTGATCAGAAGCAGCTGACGCGCTTCGTCGATACGGATGACGTCGAGGTTCTGGGTCGTCACGGTGACGTCGCCGAGGTGGCCCGTCATGCGCTTGCCCGGAAACACGCGGCCGGGATCCTGCGCCATGCCGATGGAGCCGGGGACGTTGTGCGAACGGCTGTTACCGTGCGACGCCCGCTGCGAGCTCATGTTGTGGCGCTTGATGGTGCCGGCGTAGCCCTTGCCGATCGAAGTGCCTTGCACGTCGACCTTCTGGCCCACCGCGAACACGCTGGCCGCGGCAATCACGCCGCCGGCCTTGTGCTGACCCGCCGTATCGGCTGTCACGCGGAATTCCTGGATGATTTCGCCGGCTTCGACGCCAGCCTTGGCGAGGTGGCCTGCTTCGGGCTTGGTGACGCGCGATGCCTTGCGCGATCCGAACGTCACTTGCAGTGCGACGTAGCCATCGGTCTCTTGGGTTTTGATCTGGGTCACGCGGTTGTTCGACACATCCACCACCGTGACGGGAACTGCATCCCCGTCATCGGTGAAGAGACGCATCATCCCCACCTTGCGGCCCAGCAACCCGAGGGAGTTGCTCAGACTCATTGGTTTTTCTCCAAAAATGGAATCCTCTCCCGCCGCTGCCACTTCAATTGGCGACAGCGTTTGGTATGCGGAAGAAGGTTGATAAAGCTCTGCGCAACTTTCACCCCAAAAGGCGCAAGTTAGGCAGAGCCGAAGATTATAGCCCGCAGACGACCGCAAGAGCAAGCCGCCGGAAAGGAAGCGCGCAGCGACCCTATTTCACCGGCATGGCATGGATCTTGTCGCCGTCCGGCGTCTGCTTGAGGGTGCCGCTGGCAGGCAGCGCGGAAGGCACCTTGCCGACCTGAACGGGCACCGAGGTCGCGCTGGTGGCGCCGCGCTGGGTGGTGAACACATGGAGATAGCCGACGCCTTCGGCGCCAGGTACGACCTGGACCGTCAAGGTCGTCGTCTGACCGGCCGGCAGCGGCTGCGTTCCCCCGGCGCCGCTCAGCGACAGGCCGCCCTCGGCCGTCAGGCGAACCGACGCGCCGGCGGGATCGGTGATGCCGTCGAAGCTCAGGACGATTGGAAGGGCAACCCCGGCCTGCGGGGTGCCGTCGACGCGGTACTGCACGGAAACGCCGGAGCCGTTCGACTTGGCCGGCGCTGCTGACATCTTGGGCGCACTGCGCTCCGGCTTGCTGTCGGCGCAGGCTTGCAAGGACGCGCCCATCGCCAGCGATGCGACGACGATGGCTGCCAAGCTGCGATGTGCATGCATGGATGCGCTCCTCAATTGATGGTGACGGTGAAACATGTGTTCGACGACGAGTTGTTGAAGTCGTTCAAGACCAGAACGCTTTCGCCGGCGGCAAGGGGGACAGAAGCAGTCTGGACGACAGTCGTTTCCACACTAGCGTCGACGATCTGACGCCCCTGATAGACAACGAAGTCCGGATCCGATCCGCCGGGGCCGGTGGCGCTGATAGCGTAGTTGCGCGCGCTAGGCGCGGTGAACCGCAGATAGACGTAGCTGCCCAGCTTGTTGCCCGCGCCGCCCAGATTTGTGACGCAAGCGGAAGTACTCCCGCCAACCGCGGCAGGGCGGTACATCGGCAATGCATAGCTCGCCAGTGTGCCGCCGCTGTTGTTCGTTTCCTGCTGCCCAAAGGGGTCGTTCGGGGCGGCACTGATGTTCTGGCCAGCGAGCAACGTATTCAAAGCAGCGGCGCTGCCCGGTGCCGCCGCCTGGAAAGCGGCCGCGAACGGATGGATGGCGGTCACAGCCACGCCATTCTTGAAGGATGCAGCGGTAAGGGTGTCATGTATCGGCTTGAAGCCGACCTGGCTGTTCAAGTTCCACAGGATCGAATGGATCGAAGCTTCGCGGAACCAGCCTGGATTGGACGACGCACCTGCGGCCAGGTTGAGGTTTCCACCCTGCGCCTGGCTCGGGCCAACGGAATCGGTGTAGTTGCTGCGTCCCAGTGCGATGCCGGACCAGGCATTGCCCCAGCCCTCGGAAAATGCCAGCCGCCGATCGAGAAGTTCGCTCAGGGAATGGCTGCCGCCCGGCGAATCGTCGCGGCTGAAGGCCGACTGGTAGTAGTGCCCCCACTCGTGCGCCACGACGGGCGCGTCGTATTCGTCGGTATCGACGTCCTCCTTGCCCAGCACATAGATGGCGCGGCCCGTGCTTCTGTTGGTGAAGAAAGTCGTTCCGATCTGCCCCAGCGCCAAGGTACCCGACGCCGGAACGTTATTGACGCTCCAGAACACGCGCAGCAGCGGAAACGCAGTGCCCGGCGCCACCGAGAGAACCTTGGCCTGCGTCGTGTAGACCGTATCGAGCAGCGCAAAAGGCCCCGCGACGCGGGTCGATGCGTAGCTCGTGCCGTTCCAGCCGGAGGGCGCATGGACATCGCGCGTGAGCGTGCCCACTGCGGCGGTGGAGAAAGCAGGCGTCTCCATCGCGTAGATCGCATCGGACTGGGTGTTGTCGCGGACAGTGACGTCCCAACTCGCGCCCGAACCGGTCTGCAGCATCTGCGCCTTGACCCGCACCATGACGGATGTGTTCGCGGGAACCGAAACGGAATAGGCGCCGTTGGCGTCGGTGCTCGCCGTCGCTACGACCGCCGACGCGCCGTTGACCACTTCGACCACGGCGCCGCGAACCGGCTTGACCGCGACGGCCGCGTAGTTAAGCGTCCCTGTCGCATTCGGCACCGAATCGAAAGTAACGGTGCCGTTCAGCGTGACGGTCGTCGCGCCCGGCAGGCCCCCGATCGGGAAGCCGCCACCGCCACCGCCCCCGCCCCCGCCGCCACATGCGCCAAGCACCACCGCGACAGCCACCGCAAAGGCCCGCAAGAGCCATGTTCTAGTCTTCATTTTCGCCCTCTGAGCGTTCACGTCCGGCCAATCGCCGCCCTCCCGGAGAATGCCACAGCCAGGTGTCAAAAAGAACAAAGCCCGCCGGCATTTCTGCGGGCGGGCCGTGGCGAAGTAACCGAAGTTGCTTATTGAAGCTTGATTTCGACGTCCACGCCGGCCGGCAGGTCGAGCTTCATCAGCGCGTCCACGGTCTTGTCGGTCGGGTCGACGATGTCCATCAAGCGCTGGTGCGTGCGGATCTCGAACTGGTCGCGGCTCGTCTTGTTGACGTGCGGCGAACGCAGGATGTCGAAACGCTTCATGCGGGTCGGCAGGGGCACGGGGCCCTTGACGATCGCGCCGGTGCGCTTGGCAGTGTCCACGATCTCGGCGGCCGACTGGTCGATCAGCTTGTAGTCGAACGCCTTCAGGCGGATGCGGATTTTTTGCTTGGTGGCCATGATGATTCCTTGTGCGCTCGAATCAGAT
>NZ_RWKI01000078.1 GCF_003984645.1 Variovorax sp. MHTC-1 | reverse complement strand
TCACACGGCGCCGACATACTCGCCGCGCGCCGGGTAGTCGTTCTTGATGATGAAATCCACGGCCTGCACCATCTCGGCAAAATTGGGGCGCACGAATGGCATCGACTGCACGGACAAGTAGTAGATGGTGCGATCGGATCGGATCAGGAAAACGCCAGGTTCCGAAAACAGGGCGGGTTCCTCAATGCCGATGGATGTCTTGCCGCGGGACGAGGAAATGTAGAGCCCCCACTTCCTTGCATCGGCGAGCGCGAGGCCGTACCCGATACGCAGATCCTTGGCACCCACTTTTTCCGCCATCGCCCGCGCGCGCGCTTCATCGTCTGAGCTGATCGCGACGGTCGTGACCCCACGCTGCGCAAACGCGGCGGTCTGTCGCTCCAGTTCCTTCAAGTAGTTGGCACAGACCGGGCAGTGCAGCCCTCGGTAGAAGCAGACGAGCGTCATGAGGCCTGGGCGTTCTTCAGCCAGGTCGAAGCGTCCGTGCTCGAGCGTGTCGAATGCCAGCGCGGGAGCCTGTTGTCTGGGTATGAGCATCAGTTTTCCATTCAGTGCTTGGTCGCAGAAGTTGCCACCGAATCCAGAAGATCCCATACTTTGGAAAACGAATGCTCCTAAATTCATGATCCAAAGTCCGAAGCCGCAGAGAAAGGTTGACCGACTCACAGCCTTCGTCGAGACCTTCAAGCTGGCGGCCATGGTCGTCCCGCTGCCGACGGTGATGAAAGGACCGACGCTTATCGTCGCCGGCACCGCGGATGGCCTTTCGGGCCAGGTGGTCTTCCGCTCCGGAGGCTTCGATCGATTTCCGCAGGACGTGCTGGTCGCCGCGCAAGTCGAATTCGACAACGACACCAATCCGTTGATGAATGCGATGCCCGAGGAGCTTTCGATCCAGCTGGATGAGGTGCCTGCGCTTCGGGCCACCGTAAGTGCATTCGTGGCCGAAGCGTTCGACAGCCGATGCGGACGTACCGCCGCCCTGGACCGTCTGGCCGAGGTCATCGTGCTGATGGTGCTGCGAAAGGCGATCGACGCCGGCACTGCCGAATCGGGCCTGCTTGCCGCGCTCGCCCATCCATCGCTGCATCGAGCCCTCGTCTCGATCCACGATATGCCGTCGCACGCCTGGAGGGTGGACGACCTCGCCATGCAGGCCGGAATGTCCCGCAGTCACTTCATGGCGCTCTTCCATGCGGTCGTTGGCACCACCCCGATGGCCTACCTCACAGCCTGGCGCCTCACCTTGGCACGTCGCCACCTTCAGTCCGGCGACACCGTCAAGGCGGTTGCCCGGCGTGCGGGCTTCGGAAGCGCGGCTGCGTTCTCGCGCGCCTATTCTCGAACGTATGGGTCTGCGCCCGCAGCGG
>NZ_RWKI01000077.1 GCF_003984645.1 Variovorax sp. MHTC-1 | reverse complement strand
TCACGCTCACGCCCGAGCAGATCAAGCCTGCGCCGGAGATGGGCTCGGTGCTGGACACGGACTACCTGATCGGGCTGGGCACGCTGGACGAGCGGATGCTGATCCTGGTGGACATCGACAAGCTCATGTCGAGCGAAGAGATGGGCCTGATCGAAAAAATGGCCGCTTGAATGAGCTCTCCCCCAGGCTTGCCCACTTCGTGTGGCCGCCAACCCCCTCGCCGGGGGCAACACCAGCGGCCCGGCAAAGCCGGTTCCGCGGTGTTCCTGGAATGGGCCTCCCTTTGTTTGAGATCTTGTGAGACTGGCGACAGCCGGTGGAGTTGACATGAAAAACTGGAAAATCGGCACCCGCCTCGGCATCGGCTTCGCGCTGGTGCTCGCACTCCTGGCCAGCATCGCCGGCATCGGCGTGCTCCGCCTGCAGAACGTGGGCAATGCCACGGAGGACATGGTCCAGCGTTCGCTCGTCAAGGAACGCCTGGCCGCGGCCTGGCTGCTGGGCACCAGCAGCAACAGCGTGCGCACCTTCGCGCTGGTCAAGAGCAACGATGCGGAAGTGCAGGACTACCTGCAGAAGAACATCACCAAGACCAGCGCCGGCATCTCCGAGACGCAGAAGAAGCTCGAAGCGATGCTGGACTCGCCCGAGGAGCAGGCGATCAGTGCCGACATCAAGGAAAAGCGCAGCCAGTACATCGCCCTGCGCAGCGGCATTCTCAAGCTCAAGGCCGAAGGCAAGCAGGACGAGGCGGCCCAGATCACCAACAGCAAGCTGGTGCCGATGCTCGATGTCTACGACGCCAGCATCCGCAGCATGCTGACCTACCAGGCCGAGCGGATCGACCAGGCGGCCGGCTCCATCGACGGCCTCTACCGCTCGGGCCGCAGCAACGTGATCGTGCTGGCCGTTCTTGCGCTGGCGCTCGGGGCCGTGCTGGCATGGCTGCTGACGCGCAGCATCACGCGGCCTTTGAACGAGGCGGTGCAGGTGGCGCAGACGGTGGCCTCGGGCGACCTGAGCAGCCAGGTGGTGGTGAAGACCCGCGACGAAACCGGCTTGCTGATGCAGGCGCTGAAAGGAATGAACGCCAACCTGGCCAAGGTGGTCGGCGACGTGCGCGCCGGCACCGACACCATTGCCGCGGCTTCCAGCCAGATCGCATCGGGCAACCAGAACTTGTCGGCTCGCACCGAAGAGCAGGCCAGTTCGCTCGAGGAAACCGCGGCCTCGATGGAAGAGCTGACTTCTACCGTCAAGCAGAACGCCGACAACGCAAGGCAGGCCAATCAACTGGCCCGCACGGCCTCGGAAGTGGCGATCAAGGGCGGCGACGTCGTCAACCAGGTGGTCGACACCATGGCCTCGATCAATGCGTCGTCGAAAAAGA
>NZ_RWKI01000076.1 GCF_003984645.1 Variovorax sp. MHTC-1 | reverse complement strand
ATCGCCGAAGACGAGTGCCGTGGCGTCCGGGCTCTTGCGCACCTGCTGCTCGATGAGCCGGTGCACCGGCTGCGCATCCGGGTAGCGTGTTTCGTTCACGCCCCACTGCCGAAGCTGCTGTTGCTCCTCATCGGCGAGTAGCTCCACATCGCCGATCGCCTGCCCGGGCTGTTGCACCAGCGCGCGCAGCAGGCTCAGGTAGTGCCCCGACAGCCGCTCGATGGATGCTTCTTCGAACAGCTCGCGCGCATAGCTGAAGCTCGCCGAGACAGCACCGTCGGGCCGCTCCGCCGTGTCCAGCGTGAGCTCGAACTGCGCCGCCTGCTCGCCCAGCGCGTAGCTCTGCAGCGCGAGTCCGGGCAACTGCGCCAACGCACGGTAGTCTTCCCGCTGGTGGTTGTACATCACCTGGAACAGCGGGCTGTGGCTCAGGCTGCGCTCCGGCTGCAGCGCTTCCACCAGCTGTTCGAAGGGCAGGTCCTGGTGCGCTTGTGCGCCCAGGGCGGCTTCCTTGGCCTGGGCCAGCAATGTCTCCAGGCTCATGCGCCCATTGACCACGCCGCGCAGCACCTGGGTGTTGACGAACAGGCCCACCACGCCCTCGGTCTCCACCCGGTGGCGGTTGGCGATGGGCACGCCCATGCGGATGTCGGCCTGGCCGGTGTAGCGGTGCAGCAGCGCCTGCCAGCCGGCCAGCAGCACCATGAAGAGGGTCGCGCCATGCGCCTGGGCGCGCCGCTGCAGGCCTTGCACGAGGTCGGGTGGCAGCTCGATGCTGTGGCGCGCCGCGCGGTAGGTGGCGTCGGCGCGCCGCGGGTGGTCGGTCGTCAGTTGCAAGACCGGGTGCGCTTCGCCCAGGTGAGCTTTCCAATAGCCGAGCTGGCGCTCGCGCTCGCCCGCTTCGAGCCAGCTTCTCTGCCAGGCGGCGTAGTCGGCGTACTGGATGGGCAGCGGCGCTTGCTGCACGGCTTCACCAAGCACGCGGGCGCGGTACTGCGCCACGAACTCGTCCACCACCAGCTGCATCGACCAGCCGTCGGAGACGATGTGGTGCATCACCACCACCAGGATGTGCTCGTGCACGGACATGCGGATCAGCGCCGCGCGCAGCAGCGGGCCGCTACTCAAGTCGAAGGGCGTCTCGCTCGCGCGCAGGGCTTCCTCGCGGGCCAGCGCCTCGCGCTCGTCAACATCGGCAACGCTCAGGTCGATGAGCGGGATGTCGAGCGCCACGCGCTCCTGAAGCACCTGCTCGGCCACGCCTTCGGCGTTCGCACGGAACACCGTGCGCAGCGCCTCGTGGCGCGCCACCAGTGCTTCGAAGCTGCCACGCAGTGCCGACTCGTCCAGCTCGCCCTGCAGCCTCAACGCAACCGCGATGTGGTACGCCGTGCTGGCCGGATCCAGTTGCCACAGGAACCATTGGCG
>NZ_RWKI01000075.1 GCF_003984645.1 Variovorax sp. MHTC-1 | reverse complement strand
CTACAAGGACCTTCCCTCCGGCGCAACTGGTTTCCTGACCTTATGCGACCCTTTACGGAGCGTTCCACTACGGCGACTACGGGATGGACTGCTAGCCTACAACCGGCCTGTGAGCATCGTGCTCTGGCCCGAATCACAACCGCTCAGCAGGTCTCCATCCGAAGTACGGCATCGCATTCGCGTGCCTCGGAATGAATCGAGTTTTCCTGCTGCCGGTCCAACCTGTCGTCGATTCCGTTTGTGCAGTCTGCGCTGGGGTCGAGAATTTCTATGTGACAGCGGCGATGGTCTGCATCGCCTTCGCTTGGAAGCCTGGCGGTATGTGATTGGCCACGAATGCCTCCTTTTTGGTCAGCATGTTCCATATGATTCGTGCATGCTTGTTGGCCAACGCAACGAGCGCTTTACGCCAACCTACTTTCATCTCGAGTTCGAGTAGCCAGCGGGAGATGCGGTCGTCGCGCCGCGGTGCGGTCAACAAGGCGCTTCGGGCGCCCATGATCAATAGCATCCGAACATAGCCGTCCCCGCGCTTGGTGATCTGGCCGAGCTGGACCTTGCCTCCGGAGCTATTCTGGCTTGGCGTAAGACCAAGCCAAGCGGCGAACTGCCGGGAATTCTTGAATTCTCGAGCGTCTCCGACGGCAGCGACGAGTGCACTGGCTGTCAGGGCTCCGACGCCAGGGAGTTCCATGATCCGCCGGGCGCTCTCGTCGGCCTTCGCATGCGAGCGGATATTCCGGTCCATCTCGGTGACGCGCTCATTGAGCACGCTCAGGTGCTGCCAGCCAGTCATCAAGGCGGATCGCGCAACACCGGGAATCTCGTTGCTGGCATCTTCAAGAAGCTCCGGGATTCTCTGCAAGGCGGTCGTTCTCTGCGGCAGCGCCACACCGAACTCCGCGAGCAATCCGCGCAGGCGGTTGATCAAGGCCGTCCGCTCCTCGATCCAGCCCTGACGCATACGATGCAGGGTCATAATGCCTTGCTGGTACACATTCTTTGCGGGGACGAATCGCATGGTCGGTCGGCTGGCCGCCTCGCAGATCGCCTCGGCGTCGGCCGCGTCGTTCTTCCCCGTCGTGCCACTCTTACGGTATGGGCTGACGAACTGCGGCGCGATGAGCCGGACCGTGTGGCCGAATACAGCGAGTTTGCGCGCCCAGTAATGCGCCGTACTGCAGGCCTCCATTGCCACCAGGCAGGCCGGCAGTTGAACCATGAGCTCGGGGAACTTGTCTACGGACACCGATCTGCGCAGCACGACGCGCTCATGTGCATCGACTCCATGCAGCTGAATCACACGCTTCGAAAGATCAACACCAACTCTGAGGATCTGTTCCATGGCTGCCTCGCTCCGTAGCTGGTTAAGGAAGCTTCCGATCGTGGCACTGATCACGGCCGCGAAGTGGCGGAAGGTCCTTGGGATTCGAAGT
>NZ_RWKI01000074.1 GCF_003984645.1 Variovorax sp. MHTC-1 | reverse complement strand
GCCCGTTGCGGAAGTTGCTGCCACCCCGAAAGCAGACATCGCAGCATCGCAGCGCGTCCGGCGCCCCATCTTGAGTAGGCACCTGGATTTCCCGTTCCACGGCTGCCGTGCTCGGCCCAGCGATCGTCGGTCTAGGTCGATGAGTGCCAAAAGCCTGACGAATAGCGACTGCGCGTGCATGAGACCAAGCGCAGGAGGAAGCGATCTTTAGCTCGATCTCTGTGGCTTAAGTTCGCGGGAGAAAGCTTCCACACACGATGAGCAAATAGTTGCCGAGGGCGCTGGAAACAGCGCCTCAACCTCATAGGAGAACTGCCCACAAAAGCTGCAGATATCCCTAGGGTACTTCTGCGCAAGCCAGAGCTTGGCTGTCTTTTCCGATGTGTTTACGTTGACCCATTTGCTGGAGGTTCCTGCGTAGCAACGCTCAACCTCCCTTTTGGCAGATGACAGTGACTTCGATCCAGTCACGCCCAGCACTTTCCAGTTTTTGCTGCAATAAAGGATCAGATAGTCCTTCAGGTCTTCTCGCAAGCTCCTACAGATTGCGATTTTTGGTACCCGACCGAGGAGTTTGTCCCCGACGAAGAGACGCTGCTGTCCTGTGAATCTCACGTTCTTGTCAGCGACGGCATACGCGATCACACGATCGCTGCCGATCGCGGGAGGCGGGGCATTCGTGTCTTGAGAAGGGGTGGTATTTTTTTTCATGTTTGGGATTACTTGCAGTTGTCGTCACAGTTGCAGTTCACAATGCGCTCCTCTTCTTTGATGTACCCACCTGTCCCCGGTCGAAAACGGCGAGTCTTCCAGCGGACGGAGACATAGCACGCTTTTACCTTCGAAGCACCGCCGCACTTGGCCGCACAGTACTGCTTCTCCTGTGGCTTGCAACTGTCGGTCCTTGGCAGTGACATCGCATTCATACCCCCAACGAGCAAGTCACCGAACGCATCGTTGGCTGGCGTTCCGGGGATAAGGACATCAAGTGGCCCTGGAATGGTAGGCCTTGGAGACGGAGGAGCATCGAACGGATTCAAACCTTTCGGATCGGTGTACAACAATGGATTGGAATCCGCATAGCCGAATTTATTCCACCCGCCATCCAACCCCGTGGGGTCAGGCTGGCTGTACCGCCCCGTCCGACTGTCGTAGCTCCGGAAGTAGTTGTAGAACAGCCCACTTTCCTTGTCCGCGTACTGGCCGGGGTAGCGCAGGTTGTATGTGACTGCCGATGCGCCGGTCACGCCCGTCGTCGGATTGGTCGTTGCGCTCGTGAACCGCTTTGCCGCGATCGTGGGCTCCTCATCCCCGAACGCTGAATAGCCCCATTGCCACAACACCTGCCCATCTGCCGCGCTGATGCGACGCGGTGTTTTCAGGTGGTCCACGTGCACTGCATAGGCGGTACCGTCGATCATCACCGCCACAGGCATCGGCCCGT
>NZ_RWKI01000073.1 GCF_003984645.1 Variovorax sp. MHTC-1 | reverse complement strand
CGCAGGTCACGTCCTTGACGTACACGCCGACTGGCTTGTTGGATACGCTTTCCTTACCGGCGGGCTTGATACTGAGCTACAGCTATGACGCAGCCCACCGCCTCACCGGCTGGAGCAACAACCGCGGGGAGTCGGGCGTTTACACGCTCGATGGAATGGGCAATCGCACGGCCGAGCAGATCAAGAGCAGCACGGGTGCCGTTGCCTGGAGCGTGGCTCGCAGTATCAACAACATCAATCGCGAGCTGTCTCGCACCGAGGGGCCAAATCAGACGGACAGCTTCCTCTATGACGCCAACGGCGAGCGCATCCGTGAGACCAACGGCCTCAACCAGAGCACCAATTTCGGGTTGGACAATCTGCGGCGAATCAAGATCATCACCAACGCTGCCAGCGTCACTGCATCGCTGAGCTACAACTCACTCGATGCGGTGACGAGCGCCAGCGATTTCAAGGGCGTGACGACCAGCTATGGCCGCGACGCCTTGGGCAATGCGACCGCCGAAAGCAGTTCCGACGTCGGTGCGCGCAGCACCCAGTACGACGCACTGGGCCTGCCCAGCCGTATTGTCGACGCGATCGGCCAGGCCACTGACATCGTGCGCGACGCGTTGGGGCGCCCCACGCAGCTGAGCTTCGCGAATGGCAAGACCACGATCCTGACGTACGACACTATCCAGTCCGGCAAGGGATACCTGGCCAGCTTCACCGACAGCTCTGGTACCACCAGCTACGCACGTGACGTCTTCGGGCGTGTCACCGCCAAGACTCAGCAGCTGGCCAGTGGCCTCACCCAACAGGTCGGCTATGGCTACGCCGGTTCGGGTCTGATTGCGGCCATCGCCTACCCAGGCGGAAGCTTGCTCGGCTACCAATACGATTCGACCGGCCGCCTAGTGCAACTGACTTGGAATGGCCAGCCTCTGTTGAGCAATGTTCAGTGGAATCCCATGGGCCAGCCCACTGCCTGGACCTGGGCTTTTTCGACCACGTCGCCGTCGCTGAGCGCCAGCCGCGCCTACGATACTGCCGGCAGACTGACGGCAACCGAGTTCAGCAGCTATGTGTACGACGCCGCTGGCCGCATCACCAGCCTCACGCAGAACCTCTACAAGCCAGCGGACACGGATCCGGCTCACGACACAATCACCAGCGCCGATGTGAGCTGGAATGTCACCTACAACAGCTTGGGGCGTATCACGGGCTTCTCCGTGGCTGGCGCCAGTCCCGCAAACAGTGCGACGTTTGGCTACGATGCCAACGGCAATCGCAGCGCCAGCACGCGCAGCGTCAATGGCCAGAGTAGCAGCCGCACCTACACCGTGGTCTCCGGCGCCAACCGGCTGAGCGGCTTCAGTCAGACCATGGGCGGAGCGACCACCAGCGTGAGCTACGGCTACAACGCCAACGGCGACCTGACCAGCGATGGACTGCGCAGCTATACCTATGACGCAGAAGGCCGATTGAGCGACGTGACCACTGGCGCGAGCGACACCAGCCCGACGACGCGCTATGCGCACAACGCATTGGG
>NZ_RWKI01000072.1 GCF_003984645.1 Variovorax sp. MHTC-1 | reverse complement strand
AACAGCGGACGGTCGATCTCGCCTCAGAATTCAGGTCGGGAGCGGGCATTCGCGGCGCGCGTCCAACGATGTAGTCGGGCCGGGACCAGACATTCGAAAGAGGTTAGATGGGACGAGTAATACTTCACGACCCGTATTGTGGGACGAAGCTTTGGCACCGCGTCTCCGTCGCGGTGCGCCGCAGCTTACGCGGTCGTATCTTTGCTGCCATTGAGAGAGGTGATGACGCCAAGGCGCTTCACTTCGCGACTCCAAATGTCCTATTCAAATCGGTCGGAGAGTTCGGGCAGTCGCCGCTCGTCGCTGCCATTTCAGCAGGGCGTGGCAACCTGGCACTGGAGTTCATTTCACGCGGAGGTTTCTATGCCGGGGACGGTTCGCTGGCGCACGCGGCGATGCAGGGAAACCTTGACGTGGTCGACGCGTTGCTGATGGCCGGCAAGCACCCCGATGAGCCTCTTCGCGAGCGCGACTTCAATGCTGGCTACACACCCTTGATGTGGGCCGTGAACCGGCGGCATCTGCAGATAGTGAGACGCTTGCTCATGGCAGGAGCAAACGTCAATGCCGTCGCCGAAGATGGGTCCACGGCGGTCATGATGACGGCCAACGCAGCCCCGGAAAGCTTGGAGGCGCTGGAGATGCTCTGTGCATACGGGCCGGACATTCACAAAAAGGATTGGCGCGGTCGCAGCGTAGTCCGCGAGGCGAGAGACCGAGAGAAGAACGCCGGCAAGCCTCAAATGCGCGAGATTCTCGAGCGCCACTTCCCTGGCACCGATTTTGAGGCCGCTTAGTACACCGCGGGAGCAATACCGGTCTTGTGGCAAAGTCCTGCCACCATCCGACGGCCGACGACGCGAGTCGGCCAACAGCGGAACTTTAACGGCAGCCTCCAGTTGACCCGCATTCATAACTCGACCGACCATGCAAGCCCTCGAAGTTCTGCGCAACGGACAGCCCCTGGTGGTGGCGGGCGCGGGTGACGCGGTTCTCCTCTCCTTTTCCATGCACGTGAGCATAGATGGCGAGCATCCCGCGACCCTCGATATGCGAGGCATGAGAGACCTTGGCAATGACCGCCAAGCGCACCTCGAATGGATTCAAGAATTCCCCCTCGACGTAGGCGACGAGATTATCGTGACGCTCCTCGAGGTCGAAGAGGCAACGCCGCCAGCTGAAGACATCGCGTCCGACTCGGATGAGCACATTGCCGCGCAAGCCGCGTACGAGGTTCAACTTGCATCAGGCCTTCCGGTACCCCGCGACTTGGAGCGCAAGCAGCCCGATGCCTCGCTGGAGGTTGTGGTCGGCGACGCGCCGGTCGTCGCCACTTTTGAAGGCGGTCGAGAATTGTTGACCATGCGCGTTGACTGGAATCGTTGGCGTCCGGAGCGGTGCCGCCTCTCTTTGCGCAGCTTCTCCGTAGAGGAAGGGCTGGCGAGAGAAGAGGGAAAGAATTGGCTCAGCGCATCTGCCGCGAGGGACCAGGCGGTCCTTGTTCGTGTCGGTGCTGGCCACGCTTAGGCGGAATCCGTCCAACAGCCGTCACC
>NZ_RWKI01000071.1 GCF_003984645.1 Variovorax sp. MHTC-1 | reverse complement strand
TAGTCCACTTCTATGAGGACTTGTTTGTCAAGCCGTCGTGACCGCGGTCAGTGGCGACGACGTAGGGTGGCATTGGGTGATGCATCTCATCCGAGGTCGGGGTATGGTGAACGTTCGAGCCAATGCCCGGACGAACTTCTATCCGTGCAAGGTGCGGGACCTTGCACCCCATGCTGCATGCGCGCAAAGCACACTGGCAAACCCCCAGTTACCGAGGCGCCCCTTCTGAATTGACGGTCACTGCAAAGTGACCCGTGGACTAGGCGGGCGCGTCGACCTTTGATGATGATGTGTTTCATAGCCACCGTGCGTTAGAACAAGGCTGCTCGGGACTTCAGGCGGCGGCTGGCTTGAGCGACGCCCCGGCCGGGATCTCGCCGTGCTCGAGGTAGCGCCACAGCGCGATCCCCAGCCTTCTGGCCAGGGCGACGATGCCTACGCGTCGCATGCGCTTGCCTCCAGCAACGAAGCGCCGATTGAACCACTGGCTCAAGGCGCTTTCGGGCTGCAGACGCAACCAACTCCAGGCGAGCTCGATTAGCAACGTGCGCGCTCGCTTGTTGCCAGCCTTGCTGATGCCTTGCTCGATCTGTCTGTCTCCGCTGTCATAGGGCGTGGGTGACAGACCCAAGCAGCCGGCGAGTTCGCGCCGGTTGGCGAAGCGCCGCCAGCCGAACAATTCCTTGACCAACACCCAAGCGCCCTTGGGTCCGATGGCGCGCAACTGGGCAAGCTTCGCCACCAGCGGTTGCTTCCCATCGGCCAGTTCCTGGCGCCGCTGGGCCTCCATCATCTTGACTTGGTGCTTGACCAGAGTCAGGCGTGCGCACTCGCGTTCGATCTCGGCACGCAGCAATGGCGGTACCTGCTCGCAATTGCGTTCCCACCAACGCGCCCAGTCTCGTCCGCCGATGATCACGTTCGGGCGCAAGTTGTGCAGCACCAGCAGCGAGCCGATGCGATTCGTGTGTGACGTGCGCTCTTGCGTCAGCCGGGCGAACTCGCGGTGCGTGCGGCGCGCGTCTTCGTCCTCCGGCGTGGGCTCATGCACCACCGCCCACACGCGCTCGCCACGATGATGGCGCAGCAGCATCGCCAGCAGCTTGTCGCCATCGAGCCGGTCGGTCTTGGCCCGCCTGGCGTGTCGGTTCACCTCAATGCTGGAGGAGTCGACGACGATGTTGTCGACACCCTGCTCGACCAACCAGCGGTGCAGCCACCAACCGTCGCGCCCAGCTTCGTAGCACGAGTGCACCCTGGCCCGCGGTCCGAGCTTGGAGCGCTCCCGGGCCTTACCAATGCAGTGCGCAACTGCAGCCGCGTCGCCGGCGCCCACGTTGTATCGGCTCGGGCCGTGTCGGCCATCGCTCGCCGTCACCTTCCAGGACTTGTCGCCGAGCTCGAAGCTCATGTACAGGTCTGGCGCGATCGCCGTATCCTTCACTTGTGGGGCTGTCTGGGTTGTCGACATTTCCATCTCCTTTGCTACGAGGTTGAGGAAATCCCGTTTTAGCGAAACGGGGCTCTCTCAGGTAGTCCCACATAGCATCTGAATCAC
>NZ_RWKI01000070.1 GCF_003984645.1 Variovorax sp. MHTC-1 | reverse complement strand
CGCGGGATCGCGCCGCTGCGCATTCGGTCACGAAAGCGCGCAGATTCTTGTCGCGCAGCTTGAAGCCCCGACCCTGGCCGCCAGAATGCGCGCCTCAACAAGAAGAAGGGGTGGGGGTCAGCGATGGTATTCAGGGGAGGTCGAGGGCCACAGGCCCATGAGAAAACGCGCGCCGCTTTTTTGCGGCGCAATGCCTGGACGATGGCGGTGCTGGGCGCCGCTGCGGCAGTGGCGCAGGCGCAGACCGCGCCGCTGCCCTCGGCGCCCAATCCTTTCGTCGAAGAGCAGCGCCAGCAGGAGCGCGAACGGGCGCTGCGCCAGCAGCAGGAACGCGCGGTCGACAGCCGCCTGCAGCCCGCGGCGCCGCCCGAGACCCGGCGCCTGGCCAAGGATGAAAGCCCGTGCTTTCGCATCGAGCGCATCGTGCTCGACGGCGAGCTCGCCGAAGACTTCCAGGGCCTGCTCGCAGCCGCCGCCGGCGAGGACGGCAGCGACAACCCGCTGGGCCGCTGCCTCGGCACCGAGGGCGTCAACATCGTGCTCACGCGGCTGCAGCAGGCCGCCGTCGCGCGCGGCTACGTCACCACGCGCGTGCTCGCGGCGCCGCAGGACCTGAGCCAGGGCACGCTCGCGCTCACGCTGATCCCCGGCCGCATCGCCGCCATCCGTTTTGCAGAGGGCAGCGACGCGCGCACCAGCCTCGCGAGCGCCATCCCCGCACGCCCCGGCGATCTGCTCAATCTGCGCGACATCGAGCAGGGCCTGGAGAACCTCAAGCGCGCACCGACCGCCGAGGCCGACATCCAGATCGAGCCCGCCAAGGCCGAGGGCGCGCGGCCCGGCGACAGCGACCTGGTCGTCAAGTACAGCCAGCGCTTTCCGCTGCGCACCACGCTGAGCCTGGACGACGGTGGCACCAAGGCCACCGGCAAGACGCAGGCCGGCGCCACCGTCGCCTGGGACAATCCGCTCGGGCTCAACGATCTGTTCTACGTCAGCGCGAACCACGACGCCTTCAACCACAGCGGCCAGGGCACCAGCGGGCAGACCGTGCACTACTCCGTGCCCTACGGCTACTGGCTCTTCGGCGCCACCGCTTCGCAGAACCGCTACCACCAGACCGTGCAGGGCGCCGACCAGGACTATGTCTATGCCGGCGAGTCGGGCAATGCCGAGCTCAAGCTCTCGCGCCTGGTCTACCGGGACCAGCGCCGCAAGACCACGCTGAGCTTTCGCGGCTTCAGGCGCAGCGCGCGCAACTTCATCGACGACACCGAGATCGAGGTGCAGCGGCGCGTGACCGCCGGCTGGGAGCTCGGCCTCGCGCACCGCGAGTTCATCGGGCAGGCCACGCTGGACGCCAACCTCGCCTACCGCCGCGGCACCGGCGCCTTCGGTGCGCTGGCGGCACCCGAAGAACTCTTCGGCGAAGGCACTTCGCGCTTCAGGCTCGTCACTGCCGAGCTGGGCCTCAATGTGCCCTTCGCGCTCGGCGCGCAGAAGCTGCGCTACGCGGGCCTGTGGCGCGGGCAGTGGAACCGCACGCCGCTCACGCCGCAGGACCGCTTCTCGATCGGCGGGCGCTACAGCGTGCGCGGCTTCGACGGCGAGGCCAGCCTGATGGGCGAGCACGGCTGGCTGCTGCGCAACGACATCGGCTGGGCGCTGGGCACGAGCGGCGCCGAGCTCTACGTCGGCATCGACTACGGGCGCGTGGGCGGCCTCTCCACCGGGCAGATGGCGGAGCGGCACCTGAGCGG
>NZ_RWKI01000069.1 GCF_003984645.1 Variovorax sp. MHTC-1 | reverse complement strand
GAGCTGATTGGCCTGGCGTGCGTTATCCGCGTTCTGCTTGACGGTAGAAGTCAGCTCTTCCATCGACGCCGCGGTCTGCTCCAGCGAGCTGGCCTGCTCCTCGGTCCGCGACGAAAGATTCTGGTTGCCGGCAGAGATCTGGCCCGAGGCCGTCGCGATCGCATCGGTGCCTTCGCGCACGCCGCTCACCACTCGCGCCAGGCCGTCCCGCATCGATTCGACGGCCCGGGTGATGACACCCATCTCGTCGCGGCGATCCGACGCCAGCTGCCGCGACAGGTCGCCTGCGCCGATGGCCTGCACATGCTCGCTCAGCAGGCGGAGCGGCCGCACGGTGCGGCGGATGAACACGACCAGTGCAATGCCCAGCAGCACGGCGGCCAGGCCGATGGCGCCGGCGAGCCAGGCCATCTGGCGGTACAGCTCGGCCATCACTTCCGAGGCGGGAACCTCGGCCACGGCCAGCCAGCCGCTCGCTTCGCTCTTGGCCACGGAGGCATAGCGCCGCCCTTCGAGCGCCTGGCTCAGCACGGCAGGCGCGTTGTCGATCCATGCGTTGTCCGCACCGGCCAGGCGCGCGAGCCAGTCCGCTGCGTCCGCGCCTTGAGGAAGCGCTTCGGCCAGCTTCTTGCCGGCAGCCGACGGGTGGAACACGATCGTCGCCGCCGCGGCGCCGCCGTTCGGATTGACGACGTAGAGTCCGCCGCTTTCGAAGATGCGGGTCTTGTTCACGGCTTCGCCGAAGGAGGCCTGTTGGCGCGAAATGTCCAGGCCGATGTAGAGCACGGCGACGACCTTGCCGGCCGCATCGCGCACCGGTTCGTAGACCGTCATGTAGGGACGGCCGAACAGCATGACGCGTCCGACGAACTTCTTGCCGGCGCGCAGCACCGGATAGGCGCCGCTCTTGCGGTCGAGCAGGGTGCCGACGGCGCGTTCACCGTTCTCCTTCTTGACCGAAGTGGTGATGCGGCGGAAGTCTTCGCCCTGCGCCACGAACACAGTGGCGTTGGCGCCGGGAAAGTCGCGCGCGAAGGCATCCACCTCGGTGGTGGCGCTGCCGTCGATCGGGGTCCCGTAGTTCGTCAAGGTGCCCTGTGCCGCGTCCTCGAGGACGAAGGTGGGCGCGAACTGGCGCCGGAACACGCCGTACGCGTTCTCCGCATTCAGCTGCATGGTCTGGTCGAAGATGTCCAGCGACCGGGCAATCGCCTCGGCCTTGGCATTCGCGTACTGCGCGGCGCTGCGCTGCTGCTGCGTGGAAGCCAGCGCGTAGAAGACGGCCAGGATCAGCACCGTGAGTGCCAGCATGGCCACGCCGGCGCGGAGGGTCAGGGTGCGCGCCAGCGAAACGAAGGCAGGCGCTCGCCCCGACGGATTCGTCGCTTTCATCATCAGGATCTCCCGAGGTTCAGAATTCGGCCCACTCGCCCGTGCTGCCGCGCGCCAGGGCCTTGGGTGCTATGGAGGCGATGGCCGGCGTCTTGCGCGGGCTCGCCAGCGATCGGGTGCGCGCATTCGGCACCCGCGCAGGCGCGACGCGGATGGCCTGCGCGCCGGGGTCGAGCCTGAATACGCTCACGGCATCCACCAGGTTGCCGGCCTGCTCCTGCATCGACTGCGCCGCGGCCGCCGCCTCTTCGACCAGCGCCGCGTTCTGCTGCGTCACCTGGTCCATCTGCGTGATCGCCTGGTTGATCTGCTCGATGCCCTGCGTCTGCTCGTGGCTCGCCGCCGTGATCTCGCCGATGATGTCGCTCACGCGCTTCACGCTGCCCACGATCTCTTCCATCGTCTTGCCGGCCTCGCCCACCAGCGCACTGCCGGCGTCCAC
>NZ_RWKI01000007.1 GCF_003984645.1 Variovorax sp. MHTC-1 | reverse complement strand
CTTGGGGGCCCTGAACTGCCTTCCGGGCGATCATGCCGAAGGTCCGGGTCCCGTCCCGACCAATGCCGATATCTACAACTGGTGGCCCGGGCGATTCGATGCGGTGCTGCAACCGCAGACGCGCGTCGCCTACGAACGACTTCCGGCGCAGGGCTCGATTCGATGCCACCCGGCAGCTGCATCCCACCGAGCGGATCTATACCTGGGTCGACGACGCGGCCTTCAGGCGCAGCAGGGTTCCGCATGGACTTCCTGTTGCTCAGCCCGTCGCTCCTGCCTCGTCTAGTTGCCACCGGTGTCGAGCTTGAGCACCGTGGCCGTGTGAAGCCGAGCGACCACGCGCCGGTGTGGATCACGCTCACGAACTGAAGGACCCCTGTGCGCACCGACGATAGCTTTGCGCCGAGGCGTTCGGTGGACTCCCTCCTACAACCGGGCGCCGGGCGCACGGGTTCATTGCGATGCATGGCCTGCCATGCTGAAGAAAAAGGAGTCTCGCCATGGTCCAGCATTCTTCTACCCCCTTTCCTTTTCCCACCGCAGAGAACCATGACCGGCCGCCCGAAACCGCGCCCGCCTCAGCCGCGCCGCAGCCTAGCGAGGACGCGCTGGACCACGGCGTGGAGGAATCTTTTCCCGCCAGTGATCCAGTGTCGGTCTCCACGGTTCAGGTCAGGTCGCAGGCGGCCGCTGAAGTTGGACAGGCCGAGCGGACAGCGGCTGCGAGATTGCGCGCCGCTCTGCGTACCGGTCTGATCGCAGGCGCATTGGCCAGCGTGGTGTCCACCCTCGCGCTGGCCGTGGCCGGACGGCGAGAGAACGGCAGCATCGTCGCTCCGACCAACGCGATCAGCCATTGGCTCTGGCGCGGCGAAGCCTTCGTGGTCGACCGGCCGACGCTGCGTCATACGCTGGTCGGCTATGTGATCCACCACCTCACTTCCACCTTCTGGGCCGTGCTCTATGCGTGGCTGCACGGCAATCGCCGCGATGCGCAGACGGTGCCGAAGGCCGTGGCCGGCGCCACTGTCGCCGCGGCGGTCGCCTGCACGGTCGACTACACGGTGACGCCGAAGCGGCTCACGCCCGGCTTCGAGCACCGCCTGTCCACCGGCGCCATGGCGCTGGTGTATGGCGCCTTCGCCATCGGACTGGCGGCAGGATGCCTGGCGGCCAACAGACGCAATTCGCCGTGAGAATCGTGATCGCAGGCGCCGGCGGCTTTCTCGGGAGCGCGCTCGCCGCCGAGTTCGCGCGCCGCGGCCTCGATCTGCTGTGCACTGCGCGCGATCCCGCTGCGGCCGCACGCGGCGCGCGCTGGCCGCAGTCGCAAACGCGATGGCTCGGCGTCGATTTCGATACCGCGCCGCCGGCTGCGTTCTGGTCTGCCCATCTGCTGCCAGGCGACGTGGTGATCAACGCGGTCGGCCTGCTGCGCGAAAGCCGTCCAGGCGCCTTCGCGGCCGTGCACCACGAGGGGCCCGCGCGGATGTTCGATGCCTGCGCGGCATCCGGGGTGGCCTTCGTCGTGCAGATCTCCGCGCTCGGCGCCAACGAGGAAGCCGTCACCGCATACCACCGCAGCAAGGCAGCTGCGGATGCCCATCTCAGACGCCTTCCGCTGGCCTCGGCCATCGTGCAGCCCTCGCTCGTCTGGGGCGGCGAAGGCGCGAGCGCCCGGCTCTTCGCGGCGCTCGCCGTGCTGCCGGTGCTGGCGCTTCCCCGCGGCGGCCGGCAGGCCTTGCAGCCCGTGCACATCGACGACTTGGTGTGCGGCGTGGCGACACTGGTGGAGCGGCAACCCGCCGGCACCCGCACGCTGGCCTTCGTTGGCCCGCATCCCTTGAGCTTTCGCGATTACCTGCGCGAGCTGCGCATGCAGCTCGCGCACGGCCGCCGGCAGTTCGTGGTCCCGCTGCCGGAAGGCATCTTCCTCTCGGCGGCGCAGCTCGCCGGCCGCTGGCGCCGGAGCTTTCTCGACCACGACACCGCGCGCATGCTGCTGGCCGGCAATGTGGCGCCGGCGGACGAATTTGCCGCCTTGCTCGGGCGGCCGCCGCGCGCACCCGAGCACTTCATCGCGCCGGCGCAGGCCGAAGCGCTGCGCCGCGCATCGTGGCTCGCATGGATGCTGCCGGCGCTGCGGCTTGCGATCGCCTTCGTCTGGATCTGGACCTTCGTCGTCTCCATCGGCCTTTATCCGCGCGACCAGAGCCTGGAGCTGCTGGCGCGTGTCGGCATCGAGGGCGGCTGGGCGCAGCTTGCGCTGGTCGGTGCAGCCGTCTTCGATCTGGCGCTCGGGATCGCCACGCTGCTGGTGGCCGCGCGCGGCCGCGCGCGCTGGCTGTGGCCGCTGCAGCTCGCACTGATCGCCTTCTACACGGCGGCCATCAGCATTGCGATGCCGGAGTTCTGGCTACACCCCTTCGGGCCCTTGTCCAAGAACCTGCCCATGTGCGCAGCAATTCTGCTGCTCTGGGCGCTGGACTCCGGGCGCCGGCCCACCCGCCGCTGAGATTCGGGCAGGTGCCATGGAATACCTGATCGTCAAATGGCTGCACGTGATTTCATCGACCGTGCTCTTCGGCACCGGCGTCGGCTCGGCCTTCTATCTTCTCGCCACCACCTTGTCGCGCGACGTACGGGCGGTCGCCGTCGTGGCGCGGATGGTGGTGCGCGCCGATTGGCTCTTCACAGCAACCAGCGCCGTGCTGCAGCCGCTGACCGGCTTCTGGCTGATGCATCTGGCCGGACTGCCGCTCCAGACGCCCTGGGTCAAGATGTCGATCTTCTTCTATGTGCTTGCGATTCTTTGCTGGCTGCCGGTGGTCTGGCTGCAGATCCGATTGCGCGATCTCGCCTCGGAAGCGGCGAGCAGGGGCCAGGCGCTGCCTGCACGCTACTGGATGTTCTTCAAATGGTGGGTGGTCCTCGGCGTGCCGGCCTTCTTCCTTTTTCTCGCCCTGTTCTGGCTCATGGTTGCGAAGCCGGCCGGGCTCGCGTGAGGCCGGGCCACCGCATGCCCGAGCGCCTGCTTCTGATGTTCGCGGTGCTGCCCTTGTGGCTGGCCGCCGGCGTCTTCGATTGGGCGCTGCACCGAAGGTCATCCATAGAGACGACCTCGGGCACGCGTGAATCCGCTCTGCACCTGCTGATGCTTCCCGATGCACCGGTTCGATGGCCTGGTCCTGCGGTGGCCCACTTTCGGCATCAAGCTCGAGCCGGTCATCAAGGAGCGAAGCACGCCCGCGGACGAGGTCTGCCTGTTCTCGAACTACCGCGAGGGATACGGCGAGCGATGGGACCACTTCGAAGAAGGCGAAGACGCTACGAAAAAGCTAGGCGGTTTCATCTTGGCCATCCTCGGGACCATTCAGAACTGGAACGACAACAGCTTGGCCCGCATGCCGCGCGTGCGCGACCGCATCGCGCGCGTCCGGCTCAAGGACACAGAAGGCGGGCTGAACCTGAACATGAAGGCCAAGGACATCCTCGCGGTCGTCCAGCGCGGCGAGGTGGCCGCGGAAAAAACGGATCGTTCCGCCGGCGACCGCGGATAACGTGGTCACTCTGCCTCAAAGAGGCGGTGGAGGCGGGAAGACTCTCAAGGAGATCCAGCCCGAGCATCAGCGGAGCATCATTCGGCATTCGCTTGATGCGAGGTGAGCATAGGTGGTCAAGTACGATTCGGCCATTCGGCGTACAGTGAATCGATCTTCGAAACATCGCCTCACGATAGGGCGCGATAGTTGCGCGAGACGGTGTGCCGCGCTTACCGCCTCGCGAATATCGTGGACGACATAGCCGGTCAGTCCGTGCTCGATGACCTCTGTTACCGCTCCGTGGTCGAAGGCAATCACCGGCGTGCCGCATGCCATCGCCTCGATCATGACCAGCCCGAACGGCTCTGGCCAGTCGCCCGGCAGCAGAAGTCCAAGGGCGCCGGACAGGAACAAAGGCTTCTCCGCATCGCTGATTTCGCCGATGTACTCGACATGGGGAAGCGTCAACAGCGGAAGGACCCGTTCCTTAAAGTACTCTCGATCCACCGCGTCCACCTTGGCAGCGATCTTGAGTGGGAGCCCGCACTTGCCAGCGATCTCGATCGCGCGATCCACCCGTTTCTCCGGCGAGATGCGGCCGAGGAACGCAAGATACGTCGGCGTGACTGCGCAAGGCGTAAGAAGGTTGCTGGGAAGCCCGTGGTGCACCGTGGCGACCCAGTTGGCCCATGGCATATTGCGGCGCTGCGCGTCGGAGACCGACACCAGCGGCGCCGCTGGGTGAGCCCGGTAAACGGGCCAGACCTCTGGCAGATCCAGTCGACCATGCAGGGTGTTGAGGAATGGCGTCGGCTGGCGGCAGAAGAGAGAGAACGGGCGGTAGTCCAGATGAAAATGAAGCACGTCGAATTCTTCGACGCGCCTGAACACGTGCTCCAGCATGAGCGCATGCGGGGCAATGGTGTCGCGAACGGTAACGTCGAGCCGCAAGGCGTCTGGACACGCAGGAACGAGTCGCGCCGCCGAGACCGAATCGCCGCTCGCGAACAGAGTGACATCGTGACCAAGTCGAACGAGCTCTTCGGTGAGATAGGAGACGACGCGCTCTGTTCCGCCGTAGAACTTCGGCGGAACAGCCTCGATCAACGGAGCGACTTGCGCGATGCGCATCTCTTCCTCATCTGCGTTTGCCCCATGCCTTGGATTTCAACTTGGAGTTGCAGCGGACGCTGTAGCCAGCCCTTCCCAGTGTGCGAACAGAAAGTTCGTCATGGCTTGCTCAGTCTCAATAGTGCGCGCCCAAACTATTCGATACATCATGAATGTGGCCGCGGCAATGCTTGCACCGGCGAGTACGAAGCATAGCCATCCGCTGACGAACCCTAGAAATACAGCTGCAGCCAATGCGACCGGCATCACCAGGCCTATGACCATGTTGATCTCGATCTCTAAGCCTTCCGTATTCAGGCTCGGCGCTCTCAGCCTCAGCCACTGCTTGCAGAACTCCCGGACATAGCTGTCGGGCAACCTGGGCAGCGGGGCCGGGCCTACCCCACTGGTTGCAAGTCTGAAAACCGGATAGTTCGCGGCGACGTCGTCGACCTTGCTGTCTCCGTGTACGCGGCGAATATCCGCATAGATCACCGACAGCTTCCGTGTCGGCCTCCACCCTTTCCGCAGCCAAAGATCGCTAATAGCGAAGGCCAGGTCCCTTGAGACGTAGCCCGTGGCGATCGATATCGCGAGGACGAGCACGCCAAGCAGGCCGGACATGACAGCAGAATCGAAATCCTTGATCCTCTCAGCTATATATGAAAGCAGGCCCTCGTCTACGGGACCAAAGAACCGAAAGTACAGGGACCCGACCTCACAGAATAGTAAGAAGCCGGGGAACCATACGCCAACCACAATCAGGCGTGCGTACGTTCCTAGGCTACCGATCAAGGTCTTCGCTTCGTTGATGATCGTCTCCATGCGCGTCTCTCCTCGGCGTTATTCGGTTGCCGACTTTGCAACTGTCTTAGTGGCCTGATCGAAAGCTGCCGGGACCGCGTGACGCACACGCTGTCTCGCGATGCGCGCCCTCTTCTCCGAAAGAGCGTAGTCGGTCAGGAGAGATCTCGCCTTCAGGAGCAAGGATCCTTCCTCCACCGGAGGCCAAATTGCGCTGTTTCCAAGATAGCTCGCGCCGCGCGTCGCGCACAGCAGATCGATCTGCGGAAGTCGTCCCTCCGGGTCGACGATCAACGTTGCCATGTCAATCAGCTCTTGAAGTTGATCACGTGCAGGAAGGGAGGCACCATCGATGTTGAGAACAAGCGTTCCCGGAAAGATCGCTTCGAGGTCGCGCACCTGGTGCGCGCATGAGGCCTCGGCCAACACCAACGGGATCGAAGCGCCACGGGTTGCCTTGCGCTTCAGTTCCAATCGAACCGGTACCCCGATGCGGGGAACCGGCAGTACGGAAGCGTCGTGGCCGGTAGGTCGCGGTGGCGCCTGTTTCCCGCGCCGCGCGCCGTTCAGTCCGCGAATACGCTGACGGGAAGCACCGGCTGGTGCGCGACCCGCCCGATGCCCAGATGCCTCGGACAGCGGCGTTTTCTCCTCTTCGCGCAGAAGCGAATCCCATTTGCGGACCACATGATCCCAACTGAAGTCGAGCGCGAATCTGCGCGCCGCCAAGGCGCGCGCATCGAGCAGACGCGGATCTTCGTAGAGCGCCTGCAGAACCGACGCGGCACGGCGCCGATCAATGAACTTCCTGACCAGGCCGAACTCGTCTGTTGTCCGTGTGTCGCAGGGGATCGCGTAGCCGTGGCTGCCCGCCAGCTCCGTGCTGGCCGAGTTGGCTGCTGCAATCGGCACGACGCCCGAACTGGCGGCCTGCAGTGTGGGAAGCCCGAAACCTTCCCCGAAAGAGGTCAACAAATGCACGTCAGCGGCCGAGTAGAGGCTCACAAGTTCCGCCATGCCGAAGCCAGCAGGATCATCGTTGTCGTGGACACCGGTCACAAAGCCGAGTCCGAGAAGCTCGATGTCCGCACGTACGTTGTAGCTGTACGAATCTGCATCCTCCCGTCCTTGAGAGCCGGTGTGAAGATGGAACACGAGCTTGTCAGGAGGAACTTGGAGGCGCCGGACGATGTCGAGAGCCCTTGGGATCATCTTTCGTCTATGGTTGCGCATGTCCGACAAGATGACGAACTTTCCCTCATAGCCGAACCGCCGCTTTGCGGCTTCTTTGTCTCGCGGTGGACGAAACAGCTCCGTATCGCATCCGTGCGGTATGAAAGTCGCGTCGATGCCGCACGCGGTGGTGGCGGCAGTACCGAATTCACTCATCGTGACCGCAAGATCGGCCTCTGACAATATGCTTACCCAATTTGCGGGCAAGCCCCCATCCGGAAGCGTGCCGTCGACAGGGTAGTAGATGCACCACTTAGTGCCAAGCTGGGACAATGCCCTACGGACATCGGCAGCGGCCAAATAGCCGAGCCAAGGGATGTCGCCAAGGGTGATCAAGTAGTGAGGCCTGAACTGGCTCGCGTGCCGAACAACCGCGGCGGCCGCCCGCTTCGGATGGACAGGACAAGGCCGGATATCGAGACCGAAGTACTCAGCTGGTTCGCTCGACCACCAGCCAAGCACAAGAATCTCATGCCCGAGGCCTGCGAGGCGCTTGCATACTTCGCCTGTTACCAGGCCGAAGCCTGTTGCAAGCCTCGGCGAATCCGACATCCACAAGATTCTTGCCATTGGAAACCTATGTCGAAAGCGTCAGCCCACACCGCCGGTCCACATTTCCTCAGGTCGTCACTGCGGCTTGATGAAGGCGACAACCTCTCTTTGTGTGCCCCTGTCATTGTCGAAGCCTCCGTGCGTGCTACTCGCCACCGGCGGCTCATCGGGACGCTGAGGGTTGGCGGCAGCCGGTGAAATGTGCAACCTGGTGATCGGAAGATCGAGCTTCTGAAAGAACTTGTGCATCCCGAGCAGCGGCGTGGTGGTGCCCCCCTCGAACGACTCGCTGACGAGATAGAGGAGCGAACGACGATAGGGTGCGCAAGTGGGGTCGTCCTGTTCTGCCTGCTCTGAAAGGTGGAACTGCTGATACCGCCTGATTCGACCGTTCTCAAGATGCGGCTGAACAAGCTTCTCGAATGTCGCAACTGTCACGGCCGGCGCCATGAGGCTCACCGACTCGACTTCACCGCCGGCGCGGACCAATTGATCGACGAAGTAGCTCGCGACAATCGACCCAGCTGAATGCCCGACGAGGTGCAGCCGCACATCCTTACTCTCGACGTGATTCTTGAAGTGCTGATACAAGAGGACGGCGCCGGCTTGCTTGTCGCCTGGAACATTCGGACGAGGTTCGCTCATCGCCACGGCGTTCTGCTTCATCTCGCTCCAAATAACGGTTCCTGGTCTCGCCAGCCAACGCTCGAGGCGCTGATTCCACCAACGTTCCAGTTTTTCGCCAAGGCCTCCTGTCGTGCGAGGCACGTTCTTCACCGCATCGGCGAGAACGT
Organism: Variovorax sp. MHTC-1; assembly: GCF_003984645.1. Taxonomy (GTDB): domain Bacteria; phylum Pseudomonadota; class Gammaproteobacteria; order Burkholderiales; family Burkholderiaceae_C; genus Variovorax. The sequence goes on along the minus strand of NZ_RWKI01000007.1, from coordinate 296,195 downwards.
TCATTACCGTAGTGATGAAATCGGTCTCCCACATCAAGAAGACCGGAAAGATTCGATTCTCGTAAAGCAAAGGGATCCATTGGGCCGCAGCCTCGGCGGCATTCTCCTCGTCAACGAGCCCACCGTGCATGTACACGCAGACATCCAGAGGCTGTCCCTCGAGCCCCCATTTTCTTCGTGCTTCCGCCAGGTGTACATCGACGATGGCGCGCACATCATCCGGAGTGGTTCGGAAGGCCCCGCTATTGCTGAGGAGGCCGTTGTTTCCCATGTTGACGATGAATGGTGCGATCTCGCGGTTGCGCAGCACCTTTCCGGCGGCTAGCGCAACCTTTCCCTTGGGGTCCGTACGAAGGCTGATGCTCTGCGAGATCGCCTCATGCTCGCGCGTGACCACGCCAAGCTGAACCACCCAGCAGTCCATGGCATTGCGAAGCCAATCGTCGTAGGTAAGCACGGCGATGCCGCGCGTTCCCCACTGCTCGCCCCAAGAATTCTGAACAAGGAATCCGAGTTCGGTATAGCCGACGATCGAGAAGGCATGTCCGGGATGCAGTACTCCTTCCCCTCGTGCGGGGATGATCCAGATTCCCCTCTCGTCCGTCGCCGCAACCTCGTGGCCTTCGTCCCAGCCGGGATGGCACCCGGCGCTCGCGTAGAGGATGCCGACTTCATTGATTGCTGCGTGCATGTCGGTGATGCTGCGCGTGTCGATTCGGAAATAGGCACCCAGCGGGCGTTTGACCGCATTGAGCCACCAATCCTCCTCCAGCGAACCCGTCGCCGCGGGCATCTCGATGCCAGCAAAGAGTCTTTGGGCGCATGCGCCATGCTTGAACCAGCCCTTTAGTGCGCCTCGCAGGCTTGAACCGCTGTCCTCCGTTGAGCCGGGAAACTCATCGTATCGACGTGCCATCGAATACAGCATGAAGGGAGAGATATCTGCCAAAGGTTCTCGGTCGGACTTGCGCAGCAGGTACTCGACCACCGAAGAGAGCGCGAACCCGGTGCAAGCGTTGGTGTTCCCCTGGTGCTTGATGGTGAGCTGCTCGAGCCCCGGGTAGTAAACCGTCTTCGGCGTGACCGAGACATTGGGACGAAATGGCCGGTCACGATCGTCGAAGGCATCCGGCTTCGCGACGCGCAGGAACCGCGGTCCTTTTGGCTTGGCAGCCACCGTGGCAGGTTCGGCCGCCTTCTCCTGCTGCCGACTTTTCGGCTTGGATCGCTTGGCTGGCTTTTTCTTTCCTCCAGGGGATGCCGTCAGAGTCTTGACATGGATGGGTTTCGATCTCGTCGACATGCGGGTCTCTCGAGCCATGGAATTCCCCTGCGAACATTGGGCCGATTCGTCTTTCGGAGAAAACGATCTTGCTGAAGTTCTTGGCTTTTCTCGGCCACCGATCCCCCATGGCCAGCGAGTTGAGCACTTTATGTTTCCTTTGTATCTACGACGTTGGACATAGAACTGGGCTCAAACACTGACGACTGGTGGTCGCAAGCGTGAACGATGTCGGGAGAATGCGTACGATGAAACCCGCCGTCTCCCCGTCCTGCAGTGAGTGCCATGCCGCACTTCCCTCGCACTTGCCCTCGTCTGTGCACTGGCTCAGTTCTCGCAGCCGCGCATGGCGCTCGCCGCGACGGCGACAGCCGAAGCCTTCGCAGCATCCGTCGTTGATGTGACGCGCCTTGAGCTCCGGAGGACTCATCTTGCTGCGATCGGCTCCTGTTTAAAAGGAGAACTGCTCCTCAAGTCAGTTCGGCGCGAGCCCATGCCGGAGCTTGCGCAGAGCCTGCAGGCCGAGATCGCGTTGAACGTGAGGCTGATGAAGGCGGCGAATATTGAGATGCAGTAGCGGCAGCGTCGGACCCGGATGGCCTGTGCGGCGTCGCAACGTCCGCAAAACGAAGAGCTCGTTTGGTCAGGGATGATGGAAGTTGATCATCGACCTCATGCCTGTTCCGTTGACCCGCGCCACTCCTCGCGTGCAACCTCTGCTGGATGGCGCCGCCAATGCGTTGGGTAGAGTTCGATTGCCCAAACTTCGAGGTCGCCCGGATCAGCGCGGCCCTCGGTTAGACGGAACCACTCTTCCCTAAACGCTGCGCGCCACGCAATGGAAGTTCTGAACTCTGCGCTGGGGGTCATCGGTAGAACTCCGGCCTGCACGAATGAGATTCCAACGCACCGCGGAATCGGATCACGTCCGATCCCAAGACAAAACATCGCAGACATAAGTCCTAAGTTGCTTTTCATCGAGAGTCCCGCTTGGTCAATTCGAATGGTGAGTCCGAATGTAGGCGTGCAGGCAACCGTATGCATGAGCGTTGAGTCCCTATTTGAGGAGGACAGAACGACCGTCTTGATCGTTCGCCGGGCATGACTAAACGCCTACGCTCTCGGCGGGCCGCTGGGTCTGCTCTCACGCGATTGCCAAACACCAAGCAAAGCAAAGGCCCGCTAGCAAAAGATTGCGGACTTTCCTGTAGCGTGGAGGCTGGCAGTGGCTTGGCTCGTCAAGCTGGGGCCTGCTTGGCCGTGGACACTTCGGCGTCTTCGCCGCGGTTCACCCGCGTGTCTCAATGAAATGCCGCAGTCGGGCCCATGATCTGACCGGACCTCGCATGGATCCGATTCCTCAAGATCGCATGCAGCGGCGTAGCTCAGGCAGTAGAGCCTCGGGATCCAGGCAACTTCCTCCAGTCCAGGGTGGTGGGGTCGATCTTGAGCTTCTCGAGATTCGTGTATGCGACCGGGTTGCGGCTTCCTTCCCATGCGTTTGGGATGGCCAAGGTCGCGTACTCGCCGAACATAATGACGTGCCGGTCGCCCGATTCAAGAATCTCGGAGATCTTGCCGATCATGAATGCCGTGCGGTGGCCGACACCGCTCTGGTCCCCGGCGCCGTTCAGGTTTCGAACTGCAACAACATAGGGACAGGCCGACGCACGGTCCTGGTTCAATTTCCAGGGGCCACTGCCGCCCTCGCTGAGGATGGTTTCAAGCGACTTGCCCGTCAATACCTTGATGACGCTTTCCACAAAGTCCGATCAGAGTCTGGGGCTTCACGTTAGCGCTTACGAAGCTGGCTGCCATCCGACCTTTGGGGGAGACGTCAGCAGCGAGACCGACTGGACCATGACCGAAACCGCGCCGCCGAAGCGCCGGCTCAATCCGGCGTGAACTTCTTGTTGAAGATGTCGACGTCCGATGCCAACTCGAACGTCGCCACCTGCCCCATCTTGCCGTCGCTGAGTCGGCAGGCGGAGAAGAGGCTGTAGCGGCCCTTGAAGTGGAACTCGTCCAACACGATCAGCGCGTACGGATACGGCACGAAGACCTGGTGCTCGAAGACGACGCGATGCACATTCCTGGGCGAAGGAAAGAGTTTGTAGTCGCCGGTGTCGATCGACTTTGCGGTGGCCATGGCGTGCTCGCTGCTTCTGTGTTCAGGCGGGGTCGCGCATGTCGGCCACGGGTTCTCGCCGAAGTCCTCGCGCGCCATCGGGAATGATCTCAGTGGTTGACACGTTGGTACTGCTCGATCTGACAGGCGTGGGTACCTGGCTGCGTCGAGCATACCGAATAGCCTGGAGGCGCGGTGCTTGAGCAGCCGGCCAGGACGCATAGAAGTACTGCGCTCGCGACCTTGAACATGACGCCTCCGAACGACAGACCCGACAGTTGGGTCTTGGCTGCATTCTGCTCCGGCAAGCTGATTCAAGCTGCGCCGCCCGATACGCGTGCAAGGCAGCGAGCGGGCCGCTAGCGGCGCGGAAAGCGCTTGATCATGCTGAGTCCCAGCGAGGTGATGGCCATGACGGTGGCCGGCGGCTGGTCGTAGCCGTCCAAGGTCCGCACGGGTTTGGGGATGGTCGCCTTGACGTGGCCCGCGAGGCTCAGCACGCGCACGGCATCGACGTCCGATCCTTGATTGACGGCGACCGGCAGATCCTGTTCTGCCAAACGATGAAGCAGGGTGATAGGCACCCGGCGAGTATGCCGGGCCGCGGCGTCAGGTCTGCGACAGGCTTGTAGGCCATGTAGGCCAAGACCTCAGGCAACGCGCGCCCATGCCTGACTGCCGGCCCACCGCGAAGGCCTGCAAGGTGGGCGCCGATTCGCCAGCCCCGAATGCCATGAATGCAGCTCTCCGCGACAAGCCCGCCCGCCATCTGGCGCTCCGGCACCGATACGTCGAGATCGACGGCGTCCGCACCTTCTACCGCGAAGCAGGATCCGAGGATGCGCCCGTGATCCTGCTCCCGCATGGCTATCCCTGCTCTTCCTATCAGTTTCGAAACTTCATGCCTGCGCTGGCCGACCGCTGGCGGCTTGTCGCGCCGGACTTTCCGGGTTTTGGCTACAGCGACACGCCGGCACCGGCGCGCTTCGGCTACACCTTCGACGCGTACGCCGAATTCCTCGATCGCTTCGCGACCGCGCTGAAGCTCGAGCGCTATGCGCTCTACCTGCACGACTACGGTTCGCAGATCGGCTTGCGCCTTGCCATCCGCGCGCCCGAGCGGGTGGCCGCCCTGATCATCCAGAACGGCGACATCTACGAGGACGAGCTCGGGCCCAAGTACCAGGGCCTCAAGGACTACTGGGCCCATCCGACGCTGCAAGCCCGCGCCAAGCTGGCCGATGCGGTCAGCGAGGGAGGCTTTCGCGACGAGTTCATCGGCGAGATCGACAAGCGGCTGGTCGAGCGCATGCCCCCCGATCTCTGGAAGCTGTCATGGTCGCTGATGACGCCGCAGCGGCAGGAGATCATGGTCGGCCTCATGGAAGGCCTTCAGGAAAACCTGGCGTGGTTCCCGAAGTACCAGGCCTACCTGCGCGAACATCGTCCGCCGACGCTGATCGTGTGGGGCCCTCAGGACGGCTACATGCCCGAAGGCGCAGCGCGGGCCTACCTCAGGGACCTGCCGGATGCCGAACTCCACCTGCTCGACGGCGGACATTGGGCGCTGGAAACCCATCTCGCCGAGATCGTTGCGCTCGCGCGCGATTTCCTCGGACGAACCCACTCGAAGAGCGAATCATGTTCCTGAGAACCTGGCGCTGGCTGACTCTCATGTTCGTTGCGCTGAGCCTGGCGCCCGCGCTCGCACACCTTCTGGAAATGCCCGCCAAGCTGCGCTACGAGGGACCGCTGTGGCTGACGATCTCCCAGACGCTGTACGGCGCCTTCGGCACCGTGGGCGGCGCGTTCGAGGCCGCCGCCGTCTTCACGACCGTGGTGCTCGTGCTGCTGGTGCGCCAGCGCCATCCGGCCTTCGGGTGGACGCTGCTGGCCGCGCTGTCGATGCTGCTCGCGCATGCCGCGTTCTGGATCTGGTTGGCCCCGGTCAACGCCACGGTCGCGGCATCGACGCTCGCCACGCTGCCCGAGAACTGGACGGCGCTGCGCATCCAATGGGAATACACGCATGCCGCGCGCGCCGTGCTGCAGGCCGTGGCGCTCGGCGCGCTCGCGTTCTCGGTCGTCGTCGAAACGCCGATCTCCCCCACAGAAAGGACCATGTCATGAGCACCGACGCCGCTCGCGCGGGCCAGCCCACCATCGCCCGCATCTGGCGCGGCCGAACCACGCGCGACAAGGCCGACGCGTATGCGCGCTACGTCTACGAAGAGGGCATCCGCCCGCTCGAAGAAAAAGCCCTGGGCGTGCAGCTCTTGCGCGAAGACCGCGAGACGGAGAGCGAGTTCGTCACGATCTCCTACTGGGAAAGCGTGGAAGCGATGTCGCGCTTCGCGGGCAAGGACCCGCGGCGCATCCATCATCTCGAGCGCGATGCGGAATTCCTGATCGAGCTGCCGCGCGAAGTGCAGGTGCTGCAGATCCTCGCGGGCTCCGGCAAGCGCTGACGCCACCGAGCGTGTAGGCTCGGCCCAACTTTCTGCGGGCCAATCCATGCACGTTCAAGAGGCTGTTGCGAGCCGCCATTCCATCCGGGCTTTCCTGCCGACGCCGGTCGACGGCGAGGCGATCCGCCGCGTGCTGACGGCAGCCGCACGCGCGCCCTCCGGCGGCAACCTGCAGCCCTGGCACGTCGACGTGCTCGCGGGAGCGGCGCTGGCCGAGCTCAGGCTGCGCATGCAGGCACGGCTCGCGGCCGGCGAAAGCGAGCCCGCCGCCTACGACATCTACCCCAAGGAGCTGCGCTCGCCCTGGCGCGAGCGGCGCTTCCAGGTCGGCGAGGCGATGTACGCGCGCCTAGGCATCCCGCGCGAGGACAAGGCGGCGCGGCGGCGCTGGTTCGCCAACAACTACGACTTCTTCGGCGCGCCGCTCGCGCTGTTCTGCTCGGTCGACCGCTCGATGGGTCCGCCGCAATGGTCGGACCTCGGCATGTACCTGCAGACCGTGATGCTGCTGCTGCGCGGCGAAGGGCTCGACAGCTGTCCCCAGGAGTGCTGGGCGATCTACCCGGACACGGTGGGCAGCGTGCTGCGACTGCCGCCCGAACGCATGCTGTTCTGCGGCATGGCCATCGGCCACCGCGATCCCGAGCATCCGGTGAACACGCTGGTCAGCGACCGTGCGCCCGCCGCCGAGTGGCTGCGCTTCCACGGCCTCTGACGAAAGCGTTCAGGGCTCCGGCACGAAGCGCGGGGCGCGCCGCTCGATGTTGGCGCGCACGGCCTCGGTCTGATTGGCGCTGCCGACGAGCGCTTTCTGCTCGACCGATTCGGCCAGCAGCAGGTCGGCGGCGCTGTGCGCCATCGCCGCGTTCAGGAGCCGCTTGCCGGCGCGGATCGCATCGGGACTCTTCTGCGCGATCTCGTGCGCCATCTGCAAGGCATCGGCCAGCGGATCGGCCGACACCCGCGTCGCGAAGCCGAGCGCCACGGCCTCCTCGCCCGAGAAGATGCGGCCGGTGAAGGTGAGCTCGCGCACCACGTCGGTCCGCGCCAGCTCGCGCATCAGCACCATGCCGCCCATGTCGGGCACCAGGCCCCACTTGATCTCCATCACGGACAGCCTGGTGTCCGGTGCGACGAGCCGCAGGTCGGCACCCAGAGCGACCTGGAGCCCGCCGCCGAAGGCAACGCCGTGCACCGCGGCGATCACCGGTACCGGCACTTCGCGCCAGACCATCGCCACCTGCTGCGCGGCATTGGCGATGCCGTGCGTACGCACGAGCAGGTCCGCGGCGGCCCCCGATCCGATGACGCCGCTCGCGCCGCCCTGCCCCATTCGCTCGAAGGACTGCATGTCGAGCCCGGCGCAGAAAGCCTTGCCGCGGCCCGCAAGGATCACCGCGCGCACGCGCGTATCGTCACGCAGCCGCGTGCCGGCATCGATGAGCGCATCGAACATCGCGGGGTCGAGTGCGTTCATCTTGTCGGCGCGCGCGAGGTGCAGTTCGACCACGCCGTCGGCGTGGCGGATCGATTCGATGCGGTCGTGCATTGGATGTCTCCAGGTTCGGGGTCGACGCAAGTATCCGCGTGAAGCGATGATCGATGCTGTCACGCAGCCAACAGTACAGTCCATCCAGGAGAGAAATGCCATGGCCATCCGCATTGTTCGCCTCGGCTCCGAACGCGCACCCGGCGAGGGCCTGCGCATCGGCACGGTGCGCCGCCCGCCGCGCGGCGTGCCGAAGAGCGAGTTCGCGTCGCAGAACTGGTACGACGTCTGGTACCCGAATCTTGCGCCCGCGGTCGAGACCATGAAGATGGCGCAGGCCGCCGAAACCCCCGCGCAATGGGCCGCCTTCGGCCGCAAGTTCAAGAGCGAGATGGCCGAGCCAGACGCCAGCCGCAGCCTCGACCTGCTGGCAGCGCTGTCGCACCAGAGCGCGTTCTCTATCGGCTGCTATTGCGAAGACGAAGCGCATTGCCACCGTTCGTTCTTGCGCGAACTGCTGGCCGAGCGCGGGGCCAAGATCATGAAAACCTAAGGCGGCCGCCGCCGGGCCGCCCCAAGGCGGCCGCGCCCAGTGCTGTCGCCAGAGGCGACAGCCCTTCAGCCCGTCCAAGGCTGCGCAGGCAGCCTTGGAGCCGCGGCCCTCAGTCCCTCGGGGGTGGAGTTACACGCAGCGAAGCGGAGTGAAAAGCCGGGGGGCCTTACCTCTGCGCCTTGTCTTTTTGGTTCTGCGCCTCGATGCGCTCGCGCGCCTCCTGCCAGTCGGCATCGCTCCACTGCCGCAGCTCGTAGAAGTTGCCGCCGGTCGCCAGCGCATTGCCGCCGTCCATCATGATGCTCTGGCCGGTGAGCCAGTCGCACTGCCCCGGCGCCATCAGGAAGGCGGCGAGGTTCTGCAGCTCGCTCATCATCCCGGTGCGCGCCATCGGGTTGCTGGCCTTGCTGCGCGCACCGGGCTCCTCACCCGGATTCAGGCGCTTGCTCATGCCCTCGGTGGGGATCTCGCCAGGCCCGACGGCATTGAGCCGCACGCCGTGGCGCGCCCATTCGACCGCGAGCGACTTGGTCATCACTTCCACCCCGGCCTTGCTCATCGCCGAGGGCACCACGTAGGGACTGCCGTTGTCGACCCAGGTCACGATGATGCTCATCACGCTGCGGTACGGGTCGCCCGCCTTCCACTGCCCCGCCTTGGCCTCGGCGATCCAGCGCTTGCCGATGGCCTGCGTGACGTAGAAGCTGCCGTGAAACACGATGTTGGCCACCGCGTCGAAGGCGCGCGGCGACAGGCTCTCGGTCGGCGCGACGAAGTTGCCAGCCGCGTTGTTGACGAGCCCGGTCAGCCCGCCCGATTGCCAGAGCGCCTCGACCATCTCCTCCACGCTCTGCGCGTTGCGGATATCGACGCCGAAGGCATCGATGCGCCGTCCCGGGAACTGCGTGCGCCATTCGGCCGCTGTCTCTTCGACAACCGCCTGGCGCCGGCCGCAGATCGCGACGTCGGCGCCCAGGCCCAGGAAGCGTTCGGCCATCGCGCGGCCGAGGCCGGTGCCGCCGCCGGTCACGAGAATGCGCCGTCCGGCCATGAGATCGGATTGGTACATGTGGGTCTCCTTGTCTGGGGTTGAGGGCTGTGCAAGCCGCATCGTAGAGCGGCAGGCCCGAGCCGGTAAGCTCCCAAGGTGACACCGCCGAGGACATCCCCCATGCCGACTTCCCCTGCCCCTGCCTTCGCACCGCTCGCCCGCGTGCGCGTGCTGAGCCTCGCGCTCAATCTGCCCGGCCCCGCCGCGCTGCTGCGCTGCCGCGCCATGGGCGCCAGCTGCGTGAAGTTCGAGCCGCCGGCGGGCGACCCGATGGGCCACTACAACCAGGCCGCCTACGCCGCGCTGCACGAGGACGTCGACGTCCGGACCGCCGACCTCAAGACGGAGGCCGGCCAAGAACAGTTGCATCGCGCGCTGGAAGAAACCGACGTGCTGCTGACTTCGTTTCGCCCTTCGGCCCTCGACAAGCTGGGACTCGGCTGGGAAGCGCTGCATACGCGCCATCCGGCGCTCTCCCAGGTGGCGATCGTCGGCGCGCCCGGCGTGCGCGCCGAGGAGCCGGGCCACGACCTCACCTACGTGGCCGAAAGCGGCCTCGTCACCGGCACCGAGCTGCCGCCCACGCTCTATGCCGACATGGGCGGTGCCGTGCTCGCGAGCGAGGCGGTGCTGCAGGCCATGCTCCACACCCGCGCAGCGCCGGGGACGGGCGTGTACCTCGAAGTCGCACTCAATGCCGCGGCCGACTGGCTCGCACTGCCGCGCACCTGGGGCCTCACTCGGCCCACGGGCGCGGTCGGCGGCGCCCATGCGGGCTACCGCGTCTACCCTTGTGCCGACGGCCGCGTGGCGGTGGCTGCGCTGGAGCCGCACTTCGCCGCGCGTCTCTGCGAAGCGGCCGGCGTGGCATCGCGCGACATGATGTCGCCCGCCACCCGCGAAGCCCTTGCGGCCTGGTTGCGCACGCGCACGCGCGCCGAACTGGAGGCGATGGCCAGCGAGCGCGACGTGCCGCTGCTCACGCTGGCCGACTAGGGCCTGTTAACGCTAATTGCGGGGTCGCGAAGGCCTGCCAGGGCGGGCCAATCAAGGCGCGCGACGCCGTGCGTGCGTCGGCACGCACAAGGAGCGCAACGCAGAGTGGCGCGCCCTGGCAGGCCTTCCCTTCGGGTTGCCCAGCCAAGGGGCCGTCTGCGGCGTTGCCCGCGCTTGCAAGGCGCAAGCCTTGCTGCGCGCGGGCGCCTTGCATCCAGCCCTTGGCTGGGCAACGCGATCCCCGCAAATAGCGTTAACAGGCCCTAGAGCCGCAGCTTCAGAGCTTGATGCCCGCGCCCTTGACCGCCGGGCCGAGCACGCCGACCTGCTCCTTCACGAAGCTCTCGAAGCGGGCCGTGCTCTCGGGCTTGCCGACGATGCCCAGCTCGATCAGCTTCTTCTGCACCTCGGGCATCACCAGCACCTCGTTGCAGGCGCCGTTGAGCCTGGCGACCATGTCCGCCGGCAGCTTCGCCGGACCGCTGAGTCCGAAGAAGTTCTCGAGCACGAGCTTGGGCTGGCCGAGCTCCGCCACCGTCGGCACCTCGGGCATCAGCGGCGAGCGCGACGTGCCCGTCACCGCCAGCGGCACCAGCTGGCCGCTCTTGAAGAAAGGCACGTAGGCGGTGATGACGTCGATGCCGACCGGGATCACGTCGGCGATCAGGTCGGTGGTCATGGGCGCGCCGCCGCGGTAGGGCACGTGCACCAGGTTGGCGCCGGTGGTCTTGCGAATCAGCTCGCCGTAAATATGGCCGATCGATCCGGGACCGCCCGAGCCGAAGTCCAGCCGCCCCACCTTGCGCGCCCGCGCGTCGAGCCCAGCATAGCTCGCGATGCCCGAGGGCTTGCTCGCCATGATCACCAGCGGCGCCGAGCCCAGGTAGGCGACGTGCGTGAAGGCCTGCAGCGGATCGTAGGGCTGCTTCTCCAGCGTGAAGGGCCCGAGCGCGATCGGCGTCGTGTTCGAGAGCATGAAGGTGTACCCGTCGCTCGGCGCCGCGGCCACCAGCGTGCCGCCGATGGTGCCGCCGGCGCCGGGCTTGTTGTCCACCACGACGGGCTGGCCCAGCTTCTTGCCGAGCTGCTCGGCTATCACGCGCGCCAGGATGTCGCTCGACCCGCCGGGCGGGAAGGTCACGATGATCTTGATCGGCTTGTCGGGCCACTGGGCGAAGGCCGGCAGCGCCAGCGAGGCGGTACCGGCGGCCAGCAGTTGGAGCGCGCCGCGGCGCGTGGGGCGGGTGGTGATGGTCATGGCGCTTTCCAAGCAAAAGCGATGCCCGCACGCAAATCGTGCGGCGAAGCTCCGCTTTGAACCACAATCTTCCTCTTCCCGCTCCACTCCTTCATGACCGCCGAACCTGCACCGCTGCTGCTGAGCCCCGAGCACATCGCGATGATCGACAAGGGCGTGTCCGCCATCGTGGCTTCGCGCAACGCTGCGCTTCGGCCGAGCCTGATGCGCGCCGTCGGCAGCAGCATCTCGGCCGATGGCGCGGAGATCACCGTGTACCTCGCGCGCACCCAATCGCGCCAGCTGCTGCAAGACCTGGCCGCCACCGGCCATGTGGCGGTGGTGTTCAGCGAGCCGCTCAGCAACCGCACGGTGCAGGTCAAGGCCAAGGCGGTGCGGCTTCGCGCGGCCGAGGAGAGCGACCTGCCCCTGCTGCGCAGCTACCTGACCTCGATGGAATACGAAGTCGCCTGCGTCGGCTTCGACGCGGTCTTCGTGCGCGCGATGCTCGCCTGTGAGCTCGGCGATGCGGTGGCCGTGAGCTTCCGCCCCGACGAGGCCTACGATCAGACGCCGGGCCCGCGCGCAGGCAGCGCGCTGCCCGCTCGGTCCGGCGCACCATGAACGCAGCCGCCGCGCCTTCGCTGCCGGAGATCCGCGCCTGCTTCGAGGGCGCCATCCCGGCCATGGTGGCGACCTGCGCCGAGGACGGCACGCCCAACGTGGCCTTCATCTCGCAGGTCTACTACGTGGACGAGCGCCATGTCGCGCTGTCCTTCCAGTTCTTCAACAAGACGCGCCGGAACATCCTGGCCAATCCGCACGGCAACGTGCTGGTGATGGATCCGGTCACCGCCGGCTTCTACCGGCTCCAGATGCGCTATCTGCGCACCGAAACCGAGGGGCCGTTGTTCGAGGGCATGAAGGCGCAGCTCGCGGGCATCGCCTCGCACTCGGGCATGGCCGGCGTGTTCCGCCTGCTCGGCTCCGACGTCTACGAGGTCGAGGCCATCGAGCGCCTGGAAGGCGCGAGCCTGCCGGCGCCGCCGCGCCCGGGACTGCTCGCCGGCGTGCGGCGCGCGGCCGAACGCATGGCCGCCTGCGGCGCGACCGACGAGCTCCTGCAGGCCGTGCTGGCCACTCTCAACGACCACCTGGGCATCCGGCACGCGATGGTGCTGATGCTCGACGCGGCGGCGCAGCGCCTCTACGCGGTGGCGACCTGCGGCTATTCGACCTCCGGCGTCGGCTCCGAGATCGAGATCGGCCACGGCGTCATCGGTGTGGCCGCGCGCGAACGCACGCCGGTGCGCATCAGCCACATGACGAATGCGGCCGCCTACAGCCATGCGGTGCGCAGCAGCATGCGCGAAAGCGAGCCCGGCCTCGCGCTGGACACCGAGATCCCCTTCCCCGGCCTGGCCGAGCCGCACAGCCAGCTGGCCGTGCCCATCCTCTCGACCGGGCGGCTGCTCGGCGTGCTGTTCGTCGAGAGCCCGCTGGACATGCGCTTCGGCTTCGAGGACGAAGATGCGCTGGTCGCGATCGCGGGCCATCTCGGCGCGGCGCTGGATCTGCTGCAGACCGCGGCCGAGCCAGCGGCGCCCGAGGAGCCCATGGCCGCGGCTGCGCCCTCGGCCGGCGGCAGCCCGCTCGCGGTGCGGCACTACCTCGTCAACAACAGCGTCTTCATCGGCGACCGCTATCTGATCAAGGGCGTGGCCGGCGCGATCCTGGGCAAGCTGCTGCGCGAGCACACGCAGCAGGGTCGCTGCGAGTTCACCAACCGCGAGCTGCGCCTCGACCCTGCCCTGCGGCTGCCGGACCTGTCGGACAACCTCGAGGCGCGCCTCGTGCTGCTGCAGCGACGACTGGTCGAGAACTGTCCGCACATCCGCATCGAGAAGACGGGACGCGGGCGTTTTCGCCTGCACGTGGACCGGCCGATCGCACTCGAAGAGATCTGCGCCTAGGCCGCCGGCAGGCCCAGGCTGGCGGCCAGCTTGGCCCACTCGCGTTCGCCCAGATGCGGGCGCACCACCTCCAGCGCCGCCGCGAAGGCCGGCGCCGGCGCCTGGGCGCGCATGTCGGCCAGCATGCCGGCACGCTCGGCCGGGTTCATGAAAGGCACCAGCCAGCGCAGCGCGAACATCATCTCTTCGGGCGGGATCGATGCCACCAGCCGGTTGTGGATGTCCGTCAGCTCGGCGTCGGTGTAGCGCGCCCAAAGCACCGCGTTGTGCGCGGTTTCCTCGACGTGCATGTGTTCGAAGTTGTGGGCGATGAAGAGCGAGAGCGCGCGGTACAGCGCGAGCGCATCGGCCGCGCGCGCCGCGGCCTCGCAGTTCAGGAGCGCAGTGGTTTGCGCTGCCAGCGCGGCAATCTCTTCCTCGTGCTGCGCGTGCTCGTGGGCGATCTGGCCGCTCGCGCCCGGCGCGCGCGCCTCCATCGCCGCATGCACGAACTCGTTCTCGTGCCGCAGGTGCGAACGGCAGAAGTCGAGCAGCTGCATCACGCGCTGCGTGACTTCGGCCAGTTCGGGCGCGTCGTCGCAGTCCATGCGCCCGACGGCCAGCAGGGTGTCGGCCATCAGCGCACGCAGCGCCTTGTGAATGCCGGCGTAGAGATCCACACGGGGTGCTGCCGCCTCGGCGAGCTGGCGCATTTCACGCGGTTCGATGTTCATGGGGTGTCCTTCTTCTCGAGTGGAGCGGCCGGTGCACCGCGCACCGGCCTGCTGGAGAAGAAGTCTAGGAATCGCGCCCGCGCGGCGCCGCTAAGAATTGCTTATGCAATCCCTCACGGAACCTTAAATTTCCAGACTCAGGGTGCAGGCAGCCGCAGATCGGCAAGCTTGCGCTCGAAGCGAAGCAGCCAGATGCGCGTCGGCCGCTCCAGCTCGCTGCCGCGCGTGATGCGCGCGCCGACCACGCCGGCAGGGCAGCCGCTGACGATCGCGCCGGAGGCATCGACGGTGCAGTCTTCCACGCTGCCGGCCACGCGCTGGCCGTTGGCGTCCAGCAGCATGGTGCCGAGGCCGAAGTCGTTGTCGTTGACCAGCGCCAGCGTGTTCTCGTCCACCAAGGCGAGGCCCTCGGCCTTCTCGGCCAGCCAGCCGAGCGCGTTGAGATCGAGCAGCTCGGTCTTCTTCATCGGGACCACGGTGGACCAGTCGGCAGCGCCCGACACGGCCTGGGTGATGCTGCTGATCTCGAGGTTGTGGTCCAGCGCGGCGATGTCGGTCGCGTCGGCCGGGATCTCGACCAGCATCAACTTGTTGAACACCTTGGCGTCGCTCTTGCGCGCACCTTGCTCGATCACGATGAAGCGCCCGCCGCCCAGGCTCACCATGTCGCCGAGCTTGGCGTTGCCGGTGCGGTCCTTGTCGTACTGGCTGCCATCGATCGGGTAGGCATACATCTTCGAGGTCTCGGTGGCCGGGTCGAACTCGAGCCAGCGTGCGAACCTGGCAATGTGGCGCACGTCGGTGTTGCTGCCGCCGGGCGGCCTCGCCTTGATGGACTTGCCGGCACCGTCCTTCGGGTCGATCGGGCTCTGGAGGAAGCCGTGCAACCTGCCGCTGGCCGCGTCCAGCGCAAGGCCCTCCATGCCGCGGTTGGGCCGCCGCTGCGAGAGCACCGCGGGCAGGTCCGCGACGCCGGCGCCGGGGCCGTACTTCTTCTCGACCACGCCGGTGGCGATGTTGATGCGCGCGATGAAGGGGCCGTACTCGTCGCTGGTCCACAGCACGTTGCGGGCCTTGTCGAGCACCATCGTCTCCGGGTCGAGTCCGTTGGCGTCGAAGCCGGCCTTGGCCGCATCGAACACGTAGTTCTCGGTCAGCGGCGTCTCGCCCGTGGAGCCCACGCCCGACTGCGGCGGCAGGCCGGTGAGCCTGCGCGCGGCATCGAGCTTCAGCGGCGTGCTCGACTGCAGCAGCGCGCCGTTCTTGCCGACCGTGACGATGCCGAAGCTCGGCGCGAAGGACGGCGCCGGGAACACCTTGCTGATGTTGGTGACCCCGCCGCCGCCGGGCACGGGCGCCGTCGGACCGTCGCCGTTGGGGCCGCGGTCGGTGATGGCGTAGAACTCCAGCGCACCGTCGGCTGCCGTGCCCTTGAAGGCCAGGCCCGAGCCGTAGGCGGGCAGGAAGCCGTCCGCGAACTCGGCGCGGGTCTTCTCGTTGCTGCCTTCGTAGGGCACGTAGAACTTCTTGTCGGCCTGCAGCTGGCGGCGTGTGACGTTCACTGCGATGCTGCCGAGCGCGTTGGTCTGCGTCGAAGCTTCGGTCACCGGCGTACCTAGGTTGCCGGCCAGCGTGCTTTCGAAATGTTCACGCGCCAGGAGGCGCCGGCTGGCATCGACCACGCGTGCGCTGTAAGGGCTGGGCAATGCCGCGAGCAGCGTGCCGAGCTTGGCGTCGAAGGCGCCGGCCTCGGCATCGAAGTCGAGCACGCCGGCCGCGAGCGCCGCCTTCAGTGCATCGGTGATCTTGATGCCGTTGGAAGGATCGCCGTCCTCGTCGAAGCTCTGCAGCGCGAACAGGCGATTGACCACCTTGTCGGCCTTCACGTCGGCCGCCGTGGCTTGCAGGTTGGCCAGCGCGAGCGGCGTGATCGCGGCACCGCAGGTCGCGCTGCCGAGCACGAGCGCACCGAGGCTGAAGCGCACCGTCTCGCCTTCCTTGCAGACGAACTCGCCCTTGGCGGAGGTCTCGGCTTGGGCGGACGAGCCCGCCACGTAGTCCAGCCCTTCGACGGCGGAATCGAGGAATACGCCGGTGACGCTCTTGGCTGCGGGCGGTGCATCTCCACCGCCCGACGGCGGCGGCGCGAACCCGCCACCGCTTCCCCCGCCGCCGCATGCCGTCACCACCACGCCAGCCGCCATCGCCGCCAGCCATCCCATCCTCGATCGCTTGTTCATTGTTGTCCTGCTGAATCGCCCGCGCACCACGCGTGAGCCCGAGGATTAAGGCGAAGATTTGTGACGCTGCGGTGAAACGACGGGCCTCTTCAGGCCCTAGGCTGGCCCATCTAGATCAAGCCGGATGCCTTGCCCGGCGCCGGCCCGCGCATTAACCTGCACGCAGGGGCGGGGCCCCTCCCGCCCGGGAGACCGCCATGTATGAACGCATACTCGTCGCCACCGACGGTTCCGAGCTCTCGGAACAAGCCGTGACCAGCGCGATCGACCTGGCCATCCTGATGAAAGCCGAGCTGGTCGCCGTCAAGGTGGTGCACCACTACCCCACCGGCTATTTCGAAGGCTCGCTGCTGCTGAACCAGATGGAAGTCACGCGACTGCAGGAGCAGGCCGATGCCGAAGCGCAGCGCGTGGTCGATGCCGTGAAGGAAAAGGCGCTCGCCAAGGGCGTCGAGAGCATCAAGGCCGTCGTCATGAAGTCCGAGCTGGTCTCGGAAGCCATCATCGAAGCCGCCCGCAACTACCGCTGCGACCTGATCGTCATGGCCTCTCACGGCCGGCGCGGCATCCAGCGCCTGCTGATGGGCAGCGAAACGCTGCATGTGCTGACGCACTCGCACACGCCGGTGCTGGTGCTGCGCTGATCAACGCACGGCGCCGGAATCGCGCTGCCGGTCGTCGTGCTTGTGCGCGAGGTAGGTCGCGAGGTCGATCTCG
Organism: Variovorax sp. MHTC-1; assembly: GCF_003984645.1. Lineage (GTDB taxonomy): Bacteria > Pseudomonadota > Gammaproteobacteria > Burkholderiales > Burkholderiaceae_C > Variovorax. The sequence continues at coordinate 279,348 of NZ_RWKI01000007.1, read as the reverse complement.
TGCAACTGGGCCGGATACTGCTCGATGGCCTCGAACCAGCGCTGCAGGCGCTTCTCCGGGCGCTCCGGCGCCGGCACCCCGAGACCGGCCAGATAGGCATCGAGGGTGAGGAAGTAGCGCATCGCGTTGCGCTCCATCAGGCCGCGCAATCCGCGGATGTATTCGGGCTGGCCGTCGGGCCTCTTGCCGACCACGGTGAAGCCCACCTTGTGGCTGCCGAAGGTCGCGAGGTAGGCCATGGTGGCGTAGCGCGCCATCATGTTGTGCTCGTAGGCATAGCCGAAATGCAGGAAGGTCTGGCGCGCGCCGAGCGGCGTGGCTTCGAGCATCACGCGGTAGCGGCTGGTGCCGAACGGCCCCGCCTCCGCCGCCAGGTCGACCGCGAGGTAATCGCGCGTGCTGCTGGCCGTGCGATGGACGAAGTCGAGCTCGAAGGCCTGCTCCACCGGCTTGTCGTAGCGCCGCACCACGCTGAGCGTGAGCACGTCGCCATCCGGCCGCCGGGCCACACGGCAGCGCCGGTTGTTGACGTGCAGCAGCAGCATCTCGCACCACTGCGATGCGTTGGCGAGTGCGGCGCGCACGTCTTCCAGCGGGTGGTCGACGACGGCGTAGATATCGCCCTGCAGCCCGTTCTCCGTTTCGACCGATTCCAGGTGCAGGGGCCGCTTCATCGGGCTGCGCGCGAGCTGGTCGGCCAGCTTGTGGTGCAGCTCGCGCAAGCCCTGCGCAGAACCGGCCTCTTGCGGGCCCGCCTGCGCGCCGAGCGCCCAAGCACCCCACGCAATGCACAGAGCCATGCGAGAGGCGCAGCGACACGAAGCGGCCAAATGGCGGTTCATGGGACCACACCATACAACGGCTTGGCCTTCAGCTTCCGGCGCGCCCGCGTCGCGCGAGGAGCCACATGGCCGCGCCGAGCAGAAGCGCGCCCAGCCACTGGCGCGGTGCGAGCGCCTGCTCGAACAGCCAGGCCGCCAGCACGGCGGCCACCAGCGGTTCGATCAGCGTGCCGACCACTGCGGCCGTGGGCGACAGGCGCCGTGCGCCCCAGGCAAAGGCGAGATAGGCGACGGAGGTCGTCACCACGCCGGTGTAGCCCACGCCGAGCCATTGCATCGCGCCGGCCGGCCACGTCAAGCCGGCCGAGACAGCGGCAACGAGCATGCACAGCGCCGCCACGCTCATGCCCCAAGCCGATGCGGTGACGGCAGGCAGGCGAACCGGCATGCGTGCATTGCCGAGGACGACAAGCGCATAACAGCAGGCCGAAGCGAAGGACCAGGCCAGGCCCGCCAGGTAGCCAGCGGGCAGCGCGCCGAGACCGGCCGACGGCCAGACGACCAGCGCGACGCCCGCCGACGCCAGCACCAGCCCCGCCAGCAGGCGGCCGCCGAAGCGCTCGTAGCCGCGCAGCAGCGACACGGCAGCCACGATCACAGGCGCACCGCAGATCGAGATCACGGTCGGCAGTGCCGCGCCCAGGTGGGCGATGCCGGCGAACCAGCAGCTCACGTTGAGTGCCATCGCCACGCCGGTGGCGACCACCTGCCCGCGCTCGCGGTACGCCAGTTCGCGCCATTGCACGCGCGGCATTTCGCGTGCGCGCCAGTGCCACCACCACAAGAGCGGCAGGCCGAGCGCGAAGCGTGCGAGCGACAGGCTTTGCGGCGCGATGCCGCCCTCGATCAGGAATTGCGCCACCAGCGCGCCGCCGCCCCACAAGGCGCCGGCAAGCAACACGCCGCCCCACGCCAGGCCGGCGAACATTCTTTCGTTCATGAAAAATTCTCCAAGTCCTGCCGCGCTCTTGGCGGCAGGCGTCCTTACGCCGGCCGCCCGCGCTCGCAACGAAGGAGCGAAGACGGCCACCCATGCGGGCCTTAGGCGCAGCGCTCGCGGCGCAACACCTCAGGCGAGGGTCGGCGAAGGGGGAGAACGGTGGATCTGCATTGCGCGGATCATAAAGAACCGCGGCGCACTCAGCGCGCCTTGCGCGCCGGCTTGCCGCGCCCGGCGCCGTTGTCGCGCGGCGGCAGCCCGGTGTGCTGCGTGAGGATGCGGCCCTTGACGGGCTGTACGGGCTTCAATGCGACCGTGGTCGAGTTCTTGCGCCGCGCGCTCTGGTAGCTGCCGTCGGTCAGCGGCTGATAGGTCGGGATCAGGTGGTGCTTGCCGTTGCCGATCAGGTCGGCGCGGCCCATCTTCTTCAATGCCTCGCGCAGCAGCGGCCAGTTGTTGGCATCGTGGTAGCGCAGGAAGGCCTTGTGCAGCCGGCGGCGCTTGTCGCCGCGCACGATGTCCACGGTTTCGCTCTCGCGTGTGATCTTGCGCAGCGGATTCTTGTTGGTGTGGTACATCGCCGTCGCGGTGGCCATCGGCGACGGATAGAAGGTCTGCACTTGGTCGGCGCGGAAGCCGTTCTTCTTGAGCCAGATCGCGAGGTTCATCATGTCCTCGTCGCTGGTGCCTGGATGCGCGGCGATGAAGTACGGAATCAGGTACTGCTTCTTGCCCGCCTCCGCGCTGAATTTCTCGAACATCTGCTTGAACTTGTCGTAGCTGCCGATGCCGGGCTTCATCATCTTGGTGAGCGGCCCCTGCTCGGTGTGCTCAGGCGCGATCTTGAGGTAGCCGCCCACGTGGTGCTGCACCAGCTCCTTCACGTACTCGGGCGACTGCACAGCCAGGTCGTAGCGCAGGCCGGAACCGATCAGGATCTTCTTGATGCCCTTCAGCGCACGCGCGCGGCGATAGATCTTGATCAGCGGATCGTGGTTCGTGTTGAGGTTCGGGCAGATCCCCGGGTACACGCAGCTGGGCTTGCGGCAGGCCGATTCGATCTCGGGCGATTTGCAGCCGATGCGGTACATGTTGGCCGTCGGCCCGCCGAGATCGGAGATGGTGCCGGTGAAGCCCTTCACACTGTCGCGGATCGCCTCGACCTCCTTGATGATCGAATCTTCCGAGCGGCTTTGGATGATGCGGCCCTCGTGCTCGGTGATCGAGCAGAAGGTGCAGCCGCCGAAGCAGCCGCGCATGATGTTCACGCTGAAGCGGATCATCTCCCACGCGGGAATCTTGGTCGCGCCGTCGTGGCTGCCGTGTTCGTCGGCGTAGCGCGGGTGCGGGCTGCGCGCATACGGCAGGTCGAACACGTGGTCCATCTCGGCCGTGGTGAGCGGGATCGGCGGCGGGTTGATCCAGACATCGCGCGCGGTCGTGCCTTCGCCATGCGCCTGCACCAGGGCGCGCGCGTTGCCGGGGTTGGTCTCGAGGTGCAGTACGCGGTTGGCGTGGGCGTAGAGCACGGGATCGGCGCGCACCTGCTCGTAGGAAGGCAGGCGGATCACGGAGCGGTCGCGTGGCGGGACCTTGAGCTTGCTGCGACCCTGCAAGGCCGGATTGGGGACAAAGTTCAGCGGCTTGATCGCAGGGCTGACCGCAGCAGCCGCCTCGGCCGCGGCAGCCACTGCTTGCGCCTCGTCCTCCTTCGCACAGGTCGCGCCGTTCGCCTTGGCCTGCTCCGAAACCATGAGGTACGGATTCACATGAGCTTCGACGCGGCCGGGCTCATCGACGCTGGTCGAATCGATCTCGAACCACCCTTCCGGCGTGTCGCGTCGCACGAAGGCCGTGCCGCGCACGTCGGTGATCTGCGCCACGGGCTCGCGCGCAGCGAGGCGATGCGCGATCTCGACGATGGCTCGCTCGGCATTGCCGTAGAGCAGCAGGTCGCACTTGGCGTCCACCACGATTGAGCGGCGCACCTTGTCCTGCCAGTAGTCGTAGTGCGCGATGCGGCGCAGCGAGCCCTCGATGCCGCCGAGCACGATCGGCACCTCGTTCCAGGCTTCCTTGCAGCGCTGCGAATAGACGATGGCCGCCCGGTCGGGCCGCCGGCCACCGACGTCGCCGGGCGTGTAGGCGTCGTCGCTGCGGATCTTGCGGTCCGCGGTGTAGCGGTTGATCATCGAATCCATGTTGCCGGCGGTCACGCCGAAGAACAGGTTCGGCTTGCCCAGTGCCTTGAAGGGCTCGGCGCTGTGCCAGTCGGGCTGGGCGATGATGCCGACGCGGAAGCCCTGCGCCTCCAGCATGCGGCCGATCACCGCCATGCCGAAGCTCGGGTGGTCCACGTAGGCGTCGCCGGTGACGATGACGATGTCGCAGCTGTCCCAGCCGAGCGCATCCATCTCCGCTCGCGAGGTGGGCAGGAATTTCGCCGTGCCGAAGCGGGCTGCCCAGTACTTGCGGTAGCTGGAGAGCGGCTTCGCAGCGCGCTGGAAGAAGGAGACGTCGACAGGGGCGTTCATCGGGGGAGGCGTGGCGGCAGGACATGCCGCGGTGGCCCGTTTCGGGCAACCCGCGATTTTACGGGTTCGGGGTGGGTCTGTCGCCCTAAAGGCCTTGGCGGGCGTGCAGCCAGGACTCGTCAGATACTTGCCTCGGTCAACTATTCAACTGACAATGGCAATCATGTCTGTCGAATCGCCTCCCTCCTCCGACGTGGCCGCCGTCAAGGCGGTGCGCCAGTTCAACCGCTTCTACACGCGCCGCATCGGCGCCCTCGATCCCTACCTGGGCAGCGCCATGTCGCTGACCGACGTGCGCGTGCTCTACGAGCTGGCGCACCGCGAAAGCGCGGTGGCGAGCGAGATCGGCAAGGACCTCGGCCTCGACGGCGGCTACCTGAGCCGCATCCTGCGCCGCTTCGAAGGCGCAGGCTGGCTCACGCGGGAAACGCATCCGAAGGATGCCCGCCAGAGCCTGCTGCGCCTTACGGAGGCGGGCCATGCGGCCTTCGCACCGCTGCAGCAGAAGTCGCGCGACGAGGCGCGCGCCCTGCTCTCGGCGCTGTCCGCGCCGCAGCAGCGCCAGCTGATCGATGCGATGCATACGGTGCAGGCGCTGATCGAACCCGCGGCGAATTCGCCGACCAAGCCGCGCACCGCCGTGCTGCGCGACCCCGGCCCCGGCGACATCGGGTGGGTGGTGCAGCAGCATGGCGAGATCTATGCGCGCGAGTACGGCTGGAACAGCGAATTCGAGGCGCTGGTGGCCGAGATTGCGGCCCAGTTCCTGCGCAAGTTCCAGCCCGAATGGGAGCGCTGCTGGATTGCCGAGCTCGACGGCGAGCGCGTCGGCGCCGTGTTCCTGGCGCGCAAGTCGGCCACTGTGGCGCAACTGCGCTTGCTGATCCTCACGCCGCAGGCGCGCGGCCTGGGCCTCGGCGCGCGGCTCACCGACGAATGCATCGCCTTCGCGCGCCACAAGGGCTACAAAAAGATGGTGCTGTGGACCAACAGCTGCCTCGTCGCCGCACGCGGCATCTATGCCGCACGCGGCTTCAAGCTCGTCAAGTCCGAGCCTTACGTGGGCTTCGGCCAGCAACTGGTCGGCGAGACCTGGGAGCTCAAGCTCACTGCATGAACCAGCCGTGGCTCACGACGAGCGACTGGCCGGTGAGCGCATTGGTCGGGAAGGCAGCGAACATCAGCGCCACGCGTGCCACATCGTCGGTGGTTGTGAATTCGCCGTCCACCGTCTCCTTGAGCATCACGTTCTTGATCACCTGTTCCTCGGTGATGCCCAGCGTCTTCGCCTGCTCGGGAATCTGTTTCTCGACCAGCGGCGTGCGCACGAAGCCCGGGCATATCACGTTGGCTCGCACGCCGTGCTTGGCACCCTCCTTCGCCACCGTCTTGGCCAGGCCGATCAGGCCGTGCTTGGCGGTGACGTAGGGCGCCTTGAGCAGCGAGGCTTCCTTGGAATGCACCGAGCCCATGTAGATCACGCTGCCGCCGCGGCCCTGCGCGTACATGTGCTTCAGGCAGGCCTTGGTGGTGAGGAAGGCGCCGTCGAGATGGATGGCCAGCATCTTCTTCCAGTCGGCGAAGCTGAATTCCTCCACCGGATGCACGATCTGGATGCCGGCATTGCTGATCAGGATGTCGATGCCGCCGAAGGCCTTGGCGGCTTCCTCGACGGCCGCATCGACCTGCTGTTCGCTGGTGACGTCGACGCCGACGCCGATCGCCTGCGCACCGGTTTCCTCGAGCTCGGCGGCAGTGGCGTCGGCCGCCTGCTTGTTGAGGTCGGCGATCACGATCTTCGCGCCTTCCTGCGCGAACAGGATGGCGATCTCCTTGCCGATGCCGCTGGCCGAGCCGGTGATGAAAGCGACCTTGTCCTTGAGTTGCATGGGATCTCCTTGGGATGAAAGGTGAAGAGAGGGAAGGCGCGTACAAGCTGTGTGCCTGCGACGCGAAGCGTGCGCCTCGAGTCTTGGGCGAAGCTGACCAGGAGCCGCGTCAATTCGCCGCCGGAATGGCAGGCACCCGCATTGGACGGCGGACCTTTGGCGCGTTGGGTACGGCCAGGTCGAAGGTGGTCACGCCGTTGGCCTGCGAGGCGCTCCTGAGCCACTCCGGGTGCTCCAGCGTGTTGCAGATATCGCGCATGCCGGACTCCCAGTGCTCGTCGACCGAGGCACGCGAGAACTCGTAGTCCTTGGAGTCGAGCTCATAGGGCTTGTCGCGGTAGATCAGGTGCACGATCTCGATCGGCTGGTGCGTCAGCTGGGCGCACACCGCGGCCACGCTGGGGTCCTTCTGCAGCGAGGCCGGCAGCCTGGCGATCAGGTCGGCCACCGCCTGCTGCAGGTTCATGTTCGAGGCCATGGCGTCGGTGTTCATGCGCGTGCGGCTCGAGTAGGTGATGTCCTTCTGCCGCTCCAGGGTCTCGGCCAGCGTGCGCGGCATCGTGCCGCGGGCGCTGAACAGGTCGACCTGCAGCACCATCAGCGGCTCGCTGCGCGGATGCGTGTCGAGCACGTACTGCAGCGGCGTGTTGGAGACGATGCCGCCGTCCCAGTAGTCCTCGCCATCGATGTGCACCGGAGCAAAGCCGGGCGGCAATGCGCCGCTGGCCATGATGTGCTCGGGGCCGATGCGCTGCTTCCTGTTGTCGAAATAGACCGAGTTGCCGCTGCGTACGTTGACCGCGCCGACGCTGAAGCGGATCTCGCCGTCGTTGAGGCGGTCGAAATCCACCAGCCGCTCGAGCGTGGACTTCAAGGGCGCGGTGTCGTAGTAGCTCAGTACCGGCGCCGCGCCGCCGAGCAGCAGCGCCGGACTGCGGCGCGGCGTGAAGAAGCCCGGCACGCCGAAAACTGCGGCCGAGGTCGCGCTCCACTGGTTGAACAGCGCGCGGTCGCCCCAGCCCGGCGGCAGGCGCTGGGCCGGACCGGAGGAAACGAGGTCCCAGAACTCGCGCAGGCGGGCCACGCGCAGTTCGGGCGCATTGCCCGCGATCAGCGCGGCATTGACCGCGCCGATCGACACGCCGGCCACCCAGTCGAGCTCCTTGTGCTTCTCGAAGACGCCGGCGTACACGCCCGCCTGGTAAGCGCCCAGCGCGCCGCCACCCTGGAGCACCAGGGCTTTCTTGGCGGTCGTGATGTCGACGCGGGGGGTAGAAGTGCGCGAGGGGCGCGAGGCGAACGAGTTCGTTTTCTTGGCGGCGGGCATGGATCGATTTGACACCATGCGCGGCGCCGCCGCGTCTCGCAGGGCTACATCTTCGGCAGCAACTGCCCGCGGATCTCGCCGCCCGGATTGGCCGCCGTGTGGACGTTGGCGTACCACTTGCCGGCCATGAGGTCGGCCGCCTGGGCCGGCGTCAGCGTCGCCTGGCCCTCGATCGGGCTGGCGGGATTCGCGAAGGGCAGCACGATGCCGGCATTGGCGCCGGCGGAGGCCGGGCCGTGGAAGTGCGCCGCTGTGGCGGGACCGCTCAAGCCGGTATAGACGATCTTGTACTTGAGCACGTTGGTGTCCTTGTTCAGCCAGGCTTCGGCCAGGCCGCTGCCGCGCGTCATGTTGGGCGGCACCTGGCTGGCGGCGTTCATGCTGCCGCTGAAGCTCGCCGTGTTCGACCTCGACATCATTCCGCAGCCTGCAAGTACCGCCGTCGCGGCGCCAGCCACGAGGGCCATGCGCAAGAGGGTGCCATATCTGTTCATTGCGATCTCCGTCAGTTTCAAGAGCGCCCAGCATAGACAGCGCGCGGCGCGCGGCGTGTCGGCCACGAGCCCGACTTCGCGGCGCCCGATGGCATCATCGGATCCATGAAATCCCTGCCCTCAGCCCACGATGTCGCGACCTTCTGGACCGAAGCCGGACCGCAACGATGGTTCGCCAAGAACGAGGCCTTCGATGCCGAATTCAAGTCGCGCTTCGAGGCCGCCCACCATGCCGCCGCCGCCGGCGCGCTCGATGCCTGGGCTCACGACGCCGAAGGCGCGCTCGCGCTCCTGGTGCTGCTCGACCAGTTCCCGCGCAACGCGTGGCGCAACAGCGGCCACATGTTCGCCACCGACGGCAAGGCGCGCGCCATTGCACGCGCGGCGATCGCAACGGGCCTGGACCAGCAGGTCGACGCCGCGCTGCGGCCCTTCTTCTATCTGCCCTTCATGCATTCCGAGTCGCTCGAGGACCAGGAGCGCTCGGTCGAGCTGAACGCCGCGCTCGATGCCAACACGCAGCGCTACGCGGTGCTGCACCGGGACATCATCGCGCGCTTCGGGCGCTTCCCTCATCGCAACAAGGCGCTGGGCCGCGAGACCACGGCGGAGGAACAGAAGTTTCTCGACGATGGCGGCTTCGCGGGTTAGGGCCTGTTGACAGGCCTTAGGCCCGCGTCGGCGAGGAAGGCGCATCCGGCCGCTCGACGTTCCGCAGCGACCCGTACTTGTGCGCGTAGACCCAGGTGAATTCTGCACCGAGCAGAAAAATCTGCGCCGAGTAGTACACCCACACCAGCACCACCACCAGCGAGCCCGCGGCGCCGTATCCCGAAGCCACGCTGCTCTTGCCGATGTAGAGGCCGATCAGGTGCTTGCCCACGGTGAACAGCAGCGCGGTGACCGCGGCGCCCACCCAGACGTCGCGCCATTGCACGCGCGCGCGGGGCATGATCTTGTAGATCAGCGCGAAGCCGACCGTCACCATCGCGAAGCTGAAGACGAAGTTGACCGCCTGCGCCAGCATGGCCCAGCCGCCGAAGACGGGCGCCCACCACTTGCTGAGCGCCGCCAGCGCCGCGCTGGCCACCAGCGACACCATCAGCAGGAAGCCGATGCCCATGATCATGCCGAAGGACAGCAGGCGCACGCGCACCAGGTTCAGCAGGCCCGTGCTCTCGTCGCGCGCGGGGGCGCGCCAGATGCGGTCGAGCGCGTCCTGCAGCTCGCCGAATACCGTGGTCGCGCCGATCACCAGCAAGGCGATGCCGATCACGGTGGCGACGATGCCTTCCTTCGGCTTGTTGACGGCCTCCAGCATGCCCTGCACCGCCCGCGCGCCCTGCTCGCCCATGAGGCCCGAGAGCTGCGTCATGATCTCGCCGCGCGCCGCCTCCTGGCCGAACGCCAGGCCGGCGACCGAGATCACGATCAGCAGCAGGGGCGCCACCGAGAACACCGTGTAGTAGGCCAGCGCCGCGCCCATGCTCGGCGCGTAGTCGGCCTTCCAGGACATCACCGCCTGCTTGCAGAGATCGAAGAGTTCGCGCGGCTGCATGGCGCCAGTGTCGCAGCATGTGCAGCTCCGGCGTGTCGGCAGACGGCGCGGTTGCTCTGCGCCCATAATCGGACGCGATGCACCCGGCCCCAACCGATGCGGCGGCGCCCGACCGACCGCAACCCCGATCCATCGGCGAGCTCTTCGTTTCGTTCACCTGGCTCGCCTTGCAGGGCTTCGGCGGCGTGCTCGCGATCGTGCAGCGCGAGATGGTCGAGAAGAAACGCTGGCTCACGGCCGACGAGTTCCTCGAGGACTGGGCGGTGGCCCAGGTGCTGCCGGGGCCGAACGTCATCAACCTGGCACTGATGATCGGCGACCGCTACTTCGGCCTGCGCGGCGCCGTCGCCGCGGTAGCCGGCATGCTGGCGGTGCCGCTGGTCGTGATCCTCGCGCTGGCCGTGCTCTATGCCCACTACGCCGGCAATCCGCAGGTGGCCGGCGCCTTGCGCGGCATGGGCGCGGTCGCCGGCGGACTAATCGCCGCCACGGGCATCAAGCTGATCCCGGCGCTGCGCCGGCATCCGCTCGGCTTCGGCGTCTGCCTGGGCTTCGTGGCTCTGGTCTTCGGTGCCATCGCGTTCGCGCGCATTCCGCTCGGGTGGGTGCTGCTGGCGGTGGGCGGCGTGACCTGCATGTGGACCTGGAAAAGAATCGGAGCATGAGCATCGCCGGGCCGCCCCAAGATGCGAGAGCCCCCTCGGGGGGCAGCGAGGACACGTCAGTGCCGAGCGTGGGGGCCATATGACCATCGCCGGGCCGCCCCAAGACGCGAGAGCCCCCTCGGGGGGCAGCGAGGACACGTCAGTGCCGAGCGTGGGGGCCATATGACCATCGCCGGGCCGCCCCAAGACGCGAGAGCCCCCTCGGGGGGCAGCGAGGACACGCCAGTGCCGAGCGTGGGGGCGGCCATATGACCATCGTGATGGACTGGCACGACTGGCTGGCCCTTTTCGGCCAGTACCTGCTGCTGTCGATGCTCTCGATCAGTGGTGCCATCACCACCGTGCCCGACATGCACCGCTACCTGGTCGCCCAGCATGGCTGGCTGACGGAGGCGCAGTTCAGCTCCTCGGTCGCCATCGCGCAAGCCGCGCCGGGGCCCAACGTGCTCTTCGTCGCGCTGATGGGATGGAACGTGGGCCTCAATGCCGGCGGCGGCATCGGCGCCGGCCCGCGGGCCTGGGGGCTCGGCCTGCTCGGCCTCGCGGTCACGATGGTCGGCATCATGCTGCCGAGCACCACCCTGACCTACGTCGCGACACGCTGGGGTCATCGCAACCGCACGCGGCGCGAGGTGCGCGCCTTCAAGCAGGGCATGGCGCCGGTGGTGGTGGGCCTGCTGATCGCCACCGGCTGGGTGCTCGCCTCCGGCAACCATGGCGGCGGTGCGCCCGCCTGGCACCTCTGGCTGCTCACCGGCGTCGCAGCATTTATCGTCTGGCGCACCCGCATCCATCTGTTGTGGCTGCTCGGCGCCGGCGCGCTCCTGGGCGCGCTGGGCTTCGTGTAAGCCGCCCCCAGGGAAACAAACATGCAACTTCGCTCCCTCGGCCGTTCCGGCCTTCAAGTTTCGCCGCTGGCCTTCGGCGGCAACGTCTTCGGCTGGACCGTCGACGAGCCGCTGTCGTTTCGGCTGCTCGATGCCTGGCTCGATGCCGGCTTCAACTTCGTCGACACCGCCGACGTCTATTCGAGCTGGGTACCCGGCCACAGCGGCGGCGAATCGGAAGCCATCATCGGCAAGTGGCTGCGCCAGACCGGCAAGCGCAACCGCGTGGTGCTCGCGACCAAGGTCGGCAAGCCGATGGGCGAAGGCAGGAAGGGGCTTTCGCCGGCCTACATCCGCGAGGCGGTCGATGCGTCGCTCAAGCGCCTCAAGACCGACCACATCGACCTCTACCAATCGCACGACGACGATGCCGCGACGCCCCTGGCCGACACGCTCGGTGCCTTCGCCGAGCTGATCAAGGCCGGCAAGGTGCGCGCCATCGGCGCCTCGAACTACAGCGCGCCGCGGCTGGCGGAGGCGCTCGACGTCGCCGAGCGCGAAGGCCTTCCGCGCTACGAGAGCCTGCAGCCGCTCTACAACCTCTACGATCGCGCCGTGTTCGAGGACGCGCTGGAGCCGCTGTGCCTCGAACGCGGCGTCGGCGTGATCAATTTCTATGCGCTGGCGGCGGGCTTCCTCACGGGCAAGTATCGCAGCGAGGCCGACGCCGCCAAGAGCGCGCGCGGCGCGAACACAACGAAGAAGTACCTCAACCCGCGCGGCCTGCGCATCCTGGCCGCGCTCGATGCGGCTGCCAGGGCGCACGGCGCGACGCCGGGCCAGGTCGCGATCGCATGGCAGATCGCGCGCCCGTCAATCACTGCACCGATCGCGAGCGCCACTTCGCAGAAGCAGCTCGACGAACTGGTGGCCGCCGCCAGCCTCGCGCTCGATGCCGAAACCATCGCCGCGCTCGACGCCGCAAGCGTCGAGAGCACGCAACGGTAGGCACCCTCCGACACGCATTGGCGGCGCCAGCCGCCCTGCCCGGCCGTTTCCCCGGACACACTGGCTCGATCCAAACATCGGAGAGAGAACCATGTCTTTTGCGCTCTACCTGATCGGTTTTCTGATCTTCCTGGCCGGCGTGGCTTGGGGCGCCTCGGTAGCCGGCGTGCCGACGCTCTATATTGGAATCGGTGCGCTCATCCTGCTTGGCATCGGCATCTTCACCGCCGTGGGGCGCACGCGCAGCAAGGATCCCTCCTGAGCGTTTGGCGCTTCGTCGCCCCTCTTGAAATCCGCGCGGATCGCTCCTACCTCCTTCACCGGAAGCGCCGGAGGTGTCTCCGGCGCTCCGTTTGTCTCATCAGCCAAATGGAGGTTTCGCCATGTATCGATCCCTGTTCCCGCGCGATCTGTTCGCCGAGATGGATCGCCTGCAACGCGAAATGCAGCAGGCCTTCGATCTGTCTCCGAGCATCCGAGGTTTGGGCCGCGGCGGTTTCCCGGCCCTGAACGTCGGCGGCACGCAGCAAACGGTAGAAATTTACGCCTTCGCTCCCGGCATTGATCCGGCCACGCTCGAGATTCAGCTCGACCGCGGCCTGCTGACCATTGCGGGCGAGCGCAAGTCGTTGCTGCCGGAAGACGACTCGCCTTCCACCGTGCACATCCACGAGCGTTTCGCGGGCAGCTTCCGCCGCGTTCTCACGCTGTCGGAAGACGCGGACCCGGATGCCGTCGACGCAAAGTACCGCGACGGCATCGTGCACATCACGATCCAGCGCCGCGCTTCCGCGCAGCCCCGTCGCATTGCCATCCAATGAAAGGAGCACTTGCCATGAACGAGCTTGACACCCTCGCCCGCAAGGACAAGGCGGGCTACGGCGAGGCGGCGCTCACGCCGCCGGTGGACGTGGTGGAAGACAGCACCGGCATCACGCTCTATGCCGACCTGCCGGGCGTCTCCAAGGACAAGCTGCGGCTCCAGGTGGAGTCCGACACGCTCACCATCGACGCCGAGTCGGACCTGAGCGTCCCCGAAGGCCTGCAGTCGAGCCATGCCGAGGTCGGCCTCGCGCGCTTCCACCGCGTCTTCACGCTGAGCAAGGAGCTCGACACCGAGAAGGTCTCGGCCGAGCTTGCCAACGGCGTGCTGACGCTGCGCATACCCAAGGTGGAGCAGGCGCAGCCGCGGCGCATCGACGTCAAGGTTGCCTGAGCACTCCGACCGCCGGCGGCGGTCGAGGCGTAGCGCGCGATCCATGCGGAAGGTTTAAGCTTCCGCATGGATCAGTTCGGCCATCGAAGCAAAGAGATCTTGAGCGAGGAAATCATGAACGAAGACGGCGAAGTCAAACGCTTCGTCTATGCGGATTGGGAGATTCGCGTCTGCCTGAGTGCCCTGGGGGCCGATGGCCAGACGGCCGGACATGCCGATTTGTGGCGAGAAGGCGCTCACCTGTGCCGCGTCGCGTTGTCGGGCCGCTTTGCGGACGAGGCGCAGGCCTGCGACGCCTTGGAACGCAAGGCCAGGGACTGGGTCGACGACTGGAGCTCCCGCGACCACACGGGCAACACCGGCTTCGTCAGCCTTTAGGGCTGTTCACAGGCCTAAGTCACGAGACTTCGCTGGCGCATCGCTTCGTAGAGACACACGCCGCTCGCGACCGAGACGTTGAGGCTCTCGACCGCGCCGGCCATCGGAATGCTCACCAGTTCATCGCAGGTCTTGCGCGTGAGCTGCCGCATGCCCTCGCCCTCGGCGCCCAATACGAGCGCCAGAGGACGCTTGAGGTCGCTTTGGTAGAGCGTGCCGGGCGCGTCGTCGCTGGTGCCGACGCACCAGATGTTGCGCTCCTTGAGCTCGCCCAGCGTGCGCGCGAGATTGGTCACCATGAAGTACGGCACCGTCTCGGCCGCGCCGCTCGCGACCTTGGCCACGGTGGCATTGATGCCGGCCGCATGGTCCTTGGGGGCGATCACCGCGTGCGCGCCCGCGCCGTCGGCCACGCGCAGGCAGGCGCCCAGGTTGTGCGGATCGGTGACGCCGTCGAGCACCAGCAGCAGGGGCACCGTGCCGGCCGCCTCCAGCCCTTCGAGCAATTCGTCGAGCGAATGAGTCTGCTGGATCGGCTCGACGCGCGCGGCCACGCCCTGGTGGCCGTGGCTGCCGCTGAGCTTGGATAGGCGCAGGCCGTCGGCCTCGACCAGCCGCACGCCGGCCTCCTGGGCGCGGGCGACGAACTGCCGCATGCGCGCATCACGCCGGCTGGCGTCGAACAGCACCTCGATCACCGATTTGGGCGCGGTCTTGATGCGCACGCCCACGGCATGGAAGCCGAAGATCACTTTGGGGGAAGACATCCGAGGATTATCGAGCCGGGGTCAGACGCCGTTCTCGTCACCGGGGACCACGCGCCCGGCCTCGATCGTGATGCGGCGCTCGCACTGTGCGGCGATACCGCGGTCGTGCGTGACGAGCACGAGCGTGGTGCCGAGCTCGCGGTTGAGGTCGAACATCAGCCGCATCACCTGCTCGCCGGTCGCGAAGTCGAGGCTGCCGGTGGGCTCGTCGGCCAGGAGCAGCGCAGGCTGCACGACGAAGGCGCGCGCCAGCGCCACGCGCTGCTGCTCGCCGCCCGAGAGCACCTTGGGATAGTGGCCCAGGCGCTGCCCGAGGCCGACGCGGCCGAGCATCTCGGTCGCGGACTTGCGTGCGTCCCGCCGGTCGGCCAGTTCGAGCGGCAGCATCACGTTCTCGAGCGCGCTCAGGTTGCCGAGCAGCTGGAAGCTCTGGAACACGAAGCCGACCTTGCGGGCGCGCAGCGCGGCGCGCTCGTCCTCGTCGATCGCGAACAGGTCCTCGCCCGCCAGCTTCACAGTGCCGCGGGTGGGCGTGTCGAGGCCGGCGACGATCGACAGCAGCGTGCTCTTGCCCGAGCCCGAGGCGCCGACGATGGCGGCCGTCTCGCGGGCGCCCAGCGTGAAGTCGATGTCCTGCAGAATGTCCAGCGTGCCGGCGGAGTCGGTGACAGACTTGAAAACATGTTCGACGGCAACAATTGCTTCTTCGGATCGGGTGCTGGACATTGAAAGGTTTTCGCGTGGTGAATCGACGTCACTTTATCTTGAGCGCTGCACTGACCGGCAGTGCGGGGTCATGGCTGCATGCCCAGGCCCAGACGGCGGCCGGCAGGAAGCCCGTGATTCTCGTCGTCGGCGACTCGCTTTCCGCCGAATACGGCCTCAAGCGCGGGGAGGGCTGGGTCCCGCTGCTGGAGAAGCGGCTGGCCGAGCAGAAGATCGCCGCCACGGTGATCAACGCCAGCATCAGCGGCGACACCACTGCGGGCGGCCGGGCGCGGCTTGGCGGCCTGCTGGCCCAGCACGAACCGACGCACGTGGTGCTGGAGTTGGGCGCCAACGATGCGCTGCGCGGCCTGCCGCTCACCGGGACCGAGGACAACCTGACGCAGATGACCAAGGCGGCCCAGGCCGCAGGCGCGCAGGTGCTGATCGTCGGAGTGCAGGTCCCGCCCAACTACGGCAGCGACTACACACGGCGCTTCGAGGCGGTCTTCACCAAGGTATCGGGCAGCACCAAGGCGGCCCTGGTGCCCTTCCTGCTCAAAGGCGTGGCGGACGGCCCCGACGCGGCGGGCCTGTTCCAGGCCGACCGCATCCATCCGACGGCAGCGGCGCAGCCGCGCATGCTGGACAACGTGTGGCCGGCGCTGCGCAAGCTGCTCGCCGGCAAGTGATCTGAGAAGGAAAAAGCCGCCGCAGGCCCTGCCCGCGGCGGCTTTTTCGTGGGTGCCGTGAATCCGGGCCCGGAACGGATCAGCCGTTCTTGGTCGGCAGCGTCGGGATGGTGGGAGGGTCGTGCTCCAGCGAGGCCACGTCGGTTTCCGGATCGCCCTGGGCCAGGCCTTCGCTGCTCGGACTGAGCTTGCGGGCAGCCTTTTCCCGCAGCTTGTCTTCCTTCTTCTTTTTCTTGGCCAACTCCTTCTGGCGCTTCTCGTAGCCGTAATTGGGTGTTGCCACTGCTTCTCCTTGAGGCGAGGCAGTCACGATGACTGCGCGTGTCCGACTGTACGCGATAACCGGCGCGGTTCAGAGAGCCGCGAGGGCCTGATCGAGGTCGACGCGCAGGTCGTCCACGTCCTCCAGCCCGACCGAAAAGCGCACCAGCGTGCCCTTGTGCGGCCAGCGCGCAACGCTGGCATCGCGCATGAGGCCGATGTCGTAGGGCACGACCAGGCTGATCGGCCCACCCCAGGAATAGCCGAGCCGGAAAAGTTTCAGGCTGTCACAGAAACGGTCGACCTGCTCGGCGCTGTAGCGAGCGTCGAAAACCACCGAGAACAGGCCGGCCGCGAGGTCGCTCGCGCCGCACAAGCGCAGCCAGTGCGCATGGCCCGGCGAGCCCTCCAGCGCCGGATGCAGCACCTGCGCGATCTCCGCGCGGCCGTCGAGCCAGGCCGCGAGTTCGCGCGCGCTGCGGTCGTGCGCCTGGTAGCGCAGCGCGATGCTCGGCAGCGAGCGCAGCACCGTCTCGACGTCGCCGACGCCGATGCCCAAGCCCATGCGCATGTGGCTCAGCTTGAGCGCGCGGTGCAGGCGCTCGTCGCGCGTGATGACGCTGCCCATCAGAACGTCGCCGCCGCCGCTGGGGTACTTGGTGAGCGCCTGGATCGAGATGTCGACACCCTGCCCGCTGCCGTTGAAGTCGAAAGGCGCAAAGGCAAGACCGGCGCCCCAGGTGTTGTCGAGCGCCGTGATCACGCCGCGCGCGCGGCAGGCGCCCACGAGCGCCGGCAGATCCGGAAATTCCATGGTGACCGAACCCGCGGCCTCGACCCAGACCAGCCTGGTGCGATCCGACAGCTTGGCCGCGAGATCGGCCGGATTCATCGCGTCGTACAGCCTGTGGGTGATGCCGAAGTTGGCCAGTTCGCCGCTGCACAGCGCCTTGTTGGGGCCGTAGGCGTTGTCCGGGATCAGCACCTCGTCGCCGGTCTTCAGGAAGGCGAAGGCGACCAGTGCGATGGCCGCCAGACCGCTCGGTGCGAGCAGGCATTCGGTGCCGCCTTCCAGCGTGGCGAGCCGCTCCTCGAGCGTGAAGGTGGTCGGCGTGCCGTGCAGGCCGTAGGTGTAGCCGGCCTTGGTCTTCCAGTCGCGCGCGCGCATCGCCGCGACGTCGGCGAAGAACACGGTGGAGGCCTTGAACACGCCGGGCTGAGGCGCGGCGAATTTCGCGGGCGGGGTGTAGGGATGGTGGATCAGGTCGGTGATGGGCTTTCGCATGCCGCCATGCTAGTCGACGCGAAAAGCCGGGTGCCGGACAATGGCCCGATGCTGCTGACGCGCCCACCCGGCCTCTGGCTACGCTCCTACGTCCGATCGATGTGGGCGATGGAGCCCGCCGCCGAAGCGTCGAATACGACGCTGCGCGAACACGTGCTGCCGACGGGCGACATGCACCTGGTGTTTCGGCTTTCCGGTCCGCCGCTGCGGCTGTTCGCCGGTGGTGCGGACCGCGCGGGCTATACGGTGGGCTATGCGATCGTGGGCGGCACACGCTCGTCCTTCTACGCGCGCGACGTGTCCGTCCCGAGCCGCTCGGTGGGCGTGCAGCTGCAGCCCGGCGCGGCACGCGCGCTGTTCGGCCTGCCCGCGCATGAACTGGCCGAGCGGCACACGCCGCTGGATGCGCTCTGGGGTGCTGCTGCCGTGCAGGAGGTGCTCGAACGTGTTCATGCGGCCGGCACCCTCGCAGCGCAGCTCGCCGTATTCGAAGCCTTGCTGACCGAGCGGCTGCGGACCCGCCCGCAAGCCATGCACCCCGCCATCGCGCAGGCGCTGGCCCGGCTCGGCGGCGGCGCGCCCATCCGCGAACTGGTGGCCGCAAGCGGCTACAGCCACCGGCGTTTCATCGCGCTGTTCCGGGACGCTGCCGGGCTCCCTCCCAAGCGCCTGGAACGGGTGCTGCGCTTCCAGCGCGTGATGGCAGCATGGACCCGCAGGGACACCCTCCCCTGGATCGACCTCGCCCTGCAGGCCGGCTACAGCGACCAGCCCCACTTCAATCGCGACTTCCTGGAGATCACCGGCATGACGCCGCGGTCCTACGCCCGCGCCTCGCCCGATTCGCCGAATCACGTGCGGGCCTGAGGTCAATTTCGTTCAAGACGGCGAGCGTGCAACATGCGCAGAATCGCGACCAGCCCACCATAGGAGACACGATGGCCACCCACGAACTGTTTGCCTACCTCTGCGTGCACGACACCGCGGCGGCGATCGCCTACTACGGCGAGGTGTTCGGCGCGCGCGAGAAGTTCAGGCTGACCGAGCCCAGCGGCCGCATCGGCCATGCCGAGATCGACTTCGACGGCGCCACGCTGATGCTCAGCGACGAGTTTCCGGAGTATGGGATCCTCGGCGCCAAGTCGATCGGCGCCACCGCGGTCACCATCCATCTGCACGTCGACGACGCGGATGCAGTGATCGAGCGCGCACTGAAGGCCGGTGCCACGCTCGAGATCCCGATACAGGACCAGTTCTACGGCGAGCGCTCCGGCTCGTTCCGCGACCCCTTCGGGCATCGCTGGAACGTCGGCCACAGCATCGAGGAGGTATCGACCGAAGAGATGCAGCGGCGCTACACGGCGATGCTGAAGGCCGAGTGAGCTTTCAGACCGACCACTTCTCCAGGAGCTTCTCCGGCCCCATCGAGTCATAGCTCTCGAAGGGCTGGTGGATCCAGGGATTGGTCTGCAGGTATTCCACCGAGTAGTCGGGCGTGAAGGTCGACAGTGCCTTGGTCCAGAGCACGGCGCTGCGCAGCTCGGTGATGGGCGTGTAGTTGCTCTTGAGCATCTCCACCACCGCGTGCAGCGTGTGGCCGGAATCGGCAAGGTCGTCGACCAGGAGCACCTTGCCGGCGATCTCGCCCTTGGGCGTAGTGATGTAGCGCGCGATGTCCAGGTGGCCCTGGATCGTGCCGGCATCGGCGCGGTAGGAGCTGGTGGACATGATCGCCAGCGGCTTGTCGAAGATGCGCGACAGCACGTCGCCCGGCCGCATGCCGCCGCGCGCCAGGCACAGGATGGTGTCGAACTCCCAGCCCGACTGGTGTACCTTGATCGCGAGCTTCTCGATCAGGTTGTGATACTCGTCATAGCTCACGTAGAGGTGTTTGCCGTCTTCGGTCAACATGCGCTCTTCTCCATCATTGCTTTGGTGCGGGTCTCGATATCTTCGCGGGAAACACCGCGGAACCGGCGTTGCCGGGCCGCTGGTGTTCCCCCCTGCAAGGGGGTTGGCGGAGCGACACGAAGTGCGCGCAGTCTGGGGGTGTGCGTCATTCAATCTGCTAGGTAGGGGTGGCGCATCATGATCGTGTGATCGCGGTCGGGGCTGGTCGACACCATGTGGATCGGTACGCCCGTGACCTGTTCGATGCGCTGCAGATAAAGCCTCGCATTGACCGGCAGCTTGTCGTACTGGGTGATTCCCACCGTGCTCTCGCTCCATCCCTCGAGCTTCTCGTAGACCGGCGTGCAGCGTTCGATCTCGTCGGCGCCCATCGGCAGGATGTCGGTGTATTCGCCGTCGAGCTGATAGCCGGTGCACAGCTGCAGCTCCTCGAGGCCGTCGAGCACGTCGAGCTTGGTGATGCACATGCCGGAGAGCCCGTTGACCTGCGCCGAGCGCTTGAGCAGCGCCGCGTCGAACCAGCCGCAACGGCGGCTGCGGCCGGTGGTCACGCCCTTTTCGGCGCCGACCGTGCTCAGGTGATAGCCGACGGTGCCGGGCGTCGCCCAGTCGAGCTCGGTCGGGAACGGCCCGCCGCCGACGCGCGTGCAGTAGGCCTTGGTGATGCCCAGCACGTAATGCAGCATGCCCGGGCCGACGCCCGAGCCGGCGGCCGCATTGCCGGCCACGCAGTTGCTGGAGGTCACATACGGGTAGGTGCCGTGGTCGACGTCGAGCAGCGTGCCCTGCGCGCCTTCGAACAGCAGATTGGCGCCGGCGCGGTGCGCGTCGTTGAGTTCGCGCGAGACGTCGGCCATCATCGGCTTGAGCAGCTCCGCATGGCGCATCGCCTCGTCGTACACGGCGTCGAACTCGATCGCCGGCGCGCTCAGCACCTGCGTCAGCACGTGGTTGTGCAGGTCGAGCAGCACGCGCAGCTTGGCGGCGAAGCGCTCGGGGTGCTTCAAGTCCTGCACGCGCAGCGCGCGGCGCGCGATCTTGTCTTCGTAGGCCGGACCGATGCCGCGGCCGGTGGTGCCGATCTTCTCGACCCCGCCCTTCTCGCGGTAGGTCTCGCGCGCGATATCGAGCGCCGCATGGAAAGGCAGGATCAGCGGGCAGGCCTCGCTGATGCGCAGGCGCGAGCGCACTTCGACGCCGGCCTTTTCCAGCCCTTCGATCTCCTCGAACAGCTTGGCCGCCGAGAGCACCACGCCATTGCCGATGTAGCACTTGACGCCGGGGCGCATGATGCCGCTCGGGATCAGGTGCAGCGCGGTCTTGACGCCGTTTATTACCAGCGTGTGGCCCGCATTGTGGCCGCCCTGAAAGCGCACGACGCCCTGCGCGCTCTCGGTCAGCCAGTCGACCAGTTTGCCTTTGCCCTCGTCGCCCCATTGGGTGCCGACGACGACCACGTTTCGTCCGGTGGTAACGCTCATGATGTTCCGATAAAGAAGATTCAGATGGCTTGCACGGTCCACTGGCCGTTGCGCTCGACGAGCTCGCGGTCGCAGTGGAATTCGTCGATTTCGCTTTCGTGGCCGGGCAGCACGCAGACCACGGTCTCGCCCCGGCTGCGCAGCTCGGCGATGGTCTTGCCGAGGCCCGCGCCGTCGCTCCAGGGCGCGCGGATGGCGGCGCGCAGCGGCCGCGCCGGCAGCACGCCGACCAGCTCGCGCACGTCGAGGCTGAAGCCCACCGCCGGTCGGTTGCGGCCGAACACGGCGCCGACCTCGTCGTAGCGGCCGCCGCGCACCAGAGCGTCGCTGGCGCCGTCGGTGTAGATGCCGAAGCGCATGCCGCTGTAGTAGGCATAGCCGCGCAGGTCCGCCAGGTCGAAGCTGACGCGGGCGCCGTCGAGCCGGCTTGCCAGCTGCTTCAGGTCCGACAGCGCGGTGCGCACGCCGGCGGAGGCCGGGAGCACGCGATCGGCCTCCTCGAGCACCGACGCATCGCCATAGAGCTGCACGAGCGCGAGCAGCCCGTCGCGCGACGCCACGGGAAAGTCGGCCGTGAGCTCGCGCAGGGTGCTCGAGTCCTTGGCTGCCAGCGCCGCATGCACGCGCGCGATGGCCGCAGCATCGACCGGCACGCCGGCGAACAGCGCACGCACGATGCGTGCGTCGGCCAGGTCGACGATGACGGGGCCCTGCACGCCGGCCGCATGCAGGCTGTCGAGCGCGAGAAGCAGGACTTCGGTATCGGCTTCGAGCCCCGCGTGGCCGTAGATCTCGGCGCCGAACTGGAGCGGCTCACGCGTCGCGTGCGGGCGGTCGGGCCGGGTGTGCACTACCGGCCCGCAGTAGCACAGGCGCGCCACGCCGCGGCGGTTGAGCAGGTGGGCATCGATGCGCGCGACCTGCGGCGTCGTGTCGGCGCGCAGGCCCATGCTGCGCCCGGACAGCTGGTCGACCAGCTTGAAGGTCTGCAGGTCGAGCGCCTCGCCGGTACCCGAAAGAAGGGATTCCAGGTGCTCGAGCAGAGGCGGCATCACCAGCTCGTAACCATAGCCACGGGCGGTATCGAGCAGCTGGCGTCGAAGTTCTTCGATGTGGCGCGCCTCGGAAGGCAGCACATCGGCAATGTGATCCGGGAGGACCCAGGCGGACATGGGGATCGGGGGCGTGGTTAAACCGGAATTCTACCGGCCCCGGGTCACCCCAGAATCCAGAGCAGGAACACACCCAGCAGGATGCTGCACAGGCCGAAGAAGCGCAGCTGCCCGTCGCGCAGCTGCAGGAGCTGGCTGAAGCCGCGTCGCCAGCTGCCCGGCGAAAGGAATGGCAGGAGGCCTTCGATCACCAGCACGAGCGCGAGCGCGCTCCAGAAAGTCTCGGCGCTCACGCCTAGGTCGCCGCCGGGCCGCCCCAAGGCGGCCGAGCCTCCCCCTCGGGGGGTAGCGAAGCACACGGAGTGGCAAGCCAGGGGGCTGTCACGGTTGTCTACGAGGAGGAGTAGCCGCGGCGCCCGACCCCTGCATGGCGCGGAAGAAGTCCGACGAAGGGTCCAGCACCATCACGTCGCTCTTCTTGTTGAAGCTCTGCTTGTAGGCATCGAGGCTGCGATAGAACTGCGCGAACTGCGGATCGCGCCCGAAGGCGCCGGCGTAGGCAGCTGCCGCGGTCGCATCGCCCTCGCCCTTGATCTTCTGCGCGTCGCGGTACGCATTGGCCACGATCACCTCGCGCTGGCGGTCGGCATCGGCACGAATCTTTTCGCCTTCGGCGAAGCCGGTCGAGCGCAGCTCGTTGGCCACGCGCTTGCGCTCGGCCTCCATGCGGCGATAGACCGATTCGGTGATCGCCTCGACATAGTCCACCCGCGTGATCCGCACGTCGATGACGTCAACGCCCCAGGGCTTGGCGCCCTTCACCACGGCCAGCACTTCGCGCTGGACGTCGGCCATCAGGGCCTCGCGGCGTACCGAGATCAGGTCGCGCACGGTGCGCTTGTTGACGTTCTCCTGGAAGGCGTTGCGCACCACGCGGTTGAGCTGCATGGCGCCGGCGTTCTCGTCCAGGCCGACGTTGCGGATGTATTCCGAGGGATTGGTGATGCGCCAGCGCACGTACCAGTCGACCACCACGCGCTGCTTCTCCGCCGTGAGCATGGGCTCCGGGTCGAGGCTAGACAGCGTGAGCAGGCGCTTGTCGATGTACGACACGTTCTGGAACGGCGGCGGCAGCTTGAAGTTCAGGCCCGGCTCGGTGATCACTTCCTTGATTTGGCCGAGGGCGTAGACGACGCCGAACTGGCGCTGGTCGACCACGAAGAGCGTGGAGCTCAGGAGTGCGAGCACCACGAGGATCGACGATGCGATGAATCCGATTCTGTTCATGGTCGGGCCTCGCGCCGGGCCGTCCCAAGGGAGGCCTGCGCCCCCTCGGGGGGCAGCGAATGAATATGAGCTTGGGGGTACATGTTTTTTCCTCAGCGCACGTCGCGGTCACGCGAGCGGCCGTCGCGCGCACGCGCGTCGCCGGATGAAGGTGGTACGACCGGAATCACGGACGACTGCGGCGGCGCGGTGCCGGCGACGTTGGGATTGGCGCCGTCGACCGGCGTGCCGGCGCCGCCCTGGCCGCTCATCTGCATCAGCCTGTCGAGCGGCAGGTACAGCAGGTTCGAACCCTGCTTGGAGTCGACCAGCACCTTGGTGGTGCTGGCGTAGATCTGCTGCATGGCGTCGGTGTACATGCGGTCGCGCGTGACCTGCGGTGCCTTCTGGTATTCGGTCAGCACCGAGGCGAAGCGCTGCGCATCGCCCTGCGCCTGCGCGATGATCCGCGCCTTGTACGCCTCGGACTCTTCCATCAGGCGCGAAGCGGTACCGGTGGCGCGCGGCACCACGTCGTTGGCATAGGCCTGCGCCTCGTTCTTGGCGCGCTCGCGCTCCTGCCCGGCCTTCAGCACGTCGTCGAAAGAAGCCTGCACCTGCTCGGGCGGACGCACACCGCCCTGTTGCAGGTTGATGCCGACGACTTCGACGCCGACCTTGTAGCGATCCAGGATGGTCTGCATCAGCGCACGCACGCGCGGCGCGATCTGGTCGCGCTCCTCGGCGAGGGCGGCGTCCATCTTCATCTTGCCGACCACTTCGCGCACCGCCGTCTCGGCGACCTGCACCACGGTGTCGGCCGGGGTCTTGCTCTCGTAGAGATAGGCGCGCGCATCGCTCAGGCGGTACTGCACGGCGAACTTGATCTCGACGATGTTCTCGTCCTCGGTCAGCATGGCCGATTCGCGCAGGCCGGTGGAACGCACGATGGTGTCGCGCCCGACGTCCGTGGAGCGGATCTGGGTCACGACCACGAGCTCGTGGCGCTGGATCGGGTAAGGCAGCCGCCAGTTGAAGCCCGCGCCCACAGTTGCCTTGTAGCGGCCGAACTGCGTGATCACGGCCTGCTGGCCTTCGTTGACGATGAAGAAGCCGGTGCCCAGCCAGATCAGAACCGCGACCGCTGCGACCAGGCCCAGGCCGACGCCCGCGTTCTTCATGTCGGGCTTGAGGCCACCGCCGTTGCCGCCGTTCGGGCGCCCGCCGTTGCCGCCGCCGCGGCCGCCGAACAGGCCGCCGAGCTTGCGATTGAAGTCGCGCCAGAGTTCGTCGAGATCCGGCGGCCCCTGGTTCGGGCCTTGGCCGCGCGGGCGATTGTTGTTGCCGGGCGGAGGCGTCGGCTCGTCGTCGGGGCGGTTCGCATTCGGACGGTCGCCGTTCGAGGAGGGCTCATCGCCCCGGCCCCATCGTCCGTCATTCAGGTTGAACATGCCCTGAAATCGTCTCCACACTGGCTTTGCATTCATTCGGTTCTGTTCTCTCGTCAGTGAGGGGGATTGTGCCAATCAGTTGGCGGCATCGTGCAATTCGGCGTCGTACTCTGGGGTCATGGCCTCGCCCATCGATTGCGACCGCTGTGCGAGCTCGGCGCGCAGCGCCGGAACGCCTTCGCCGGTGTGGGCGCTCAAGAAGACGCGAGGCACCTGCACACCGTCGATGTCGAACTCGTCGCGCAGATGCAGGGGATGTTGCGTACTTTCAAGTGCATCGAGCTTGTTGAACACCAGCAGCTGCGGCACGGTGTCGGCGCCGATCTCCTTCAGCACCGCCTGCACCTCGGCCATCTGCTCGGGATGGTGGGGGTTGGAAGCGTCCACCACGTGCAGCAGCAGGTCGGCGTCGACCGCCTCCTGCAGGGTGGCCTTGAAGGCATCGATCAGGCCGTGCGGCAGCTCGCGAATGAAACCCACGGTGTCGGAGATCGACACCTTGCGGCGGCGACCATCCTCGTTGTGGCCGAGGTAGAGATGCCGCGTGGTGGTGTCCAGCGTCGCGAACAGCTGGTCGGCCGCATAGGCGCGCGCCTTCACCAGCGCGTTGAACAGCGAGGACTTGCCGGCGTTGGTGTAGCCGACGAGCGAGATATTGAAGGTGTCGCGCCGCTCGCGCTGGCGGCGCTGGGTGCCGCGCTGGCGCTGAACCTTGGCGAGCCGTTCGCGCGTGCGCTTGATGGCCTCGCCGATCATCCGGCGGTCGAGTTCGATCTGCGTTTCGCCCGGGCCGCCGCGCGTGCCGATGCCGCCGCGCTGGCGCTCCAGGTGGGACCAGCGCCGAACCAGCCGGGTGCTCAGGTACTGCAGCCGGGCGAGCTCGACCTGCAGCTTGCCCTCGTGCGAACGTGCGCGCTGGGCGAAGATCTCCAGGATCAGAAAGGTGCGGTCGTACACCGCCACGCCGAGCTGGCGCTCGAGGTTGCGCTGCTGTGCAGGGCTCAGCGCCTGGTCGAAAACCACTTCGCTGGCGCGATGCAGATCGGCCAGGTCGCGAATCTCGTCGGCCTTGCCGCTGCCGACGAACAGCGCCGCATCGGGCGCCTTGCGTTTGCACACCAGGCGCGCGACCGGCTCGAGACCGGCGGTCTGCGCGAGCAGACCGAGTTCCTCGAGTTCGCCGTCGAAATGGGGCAACCCGAAATCGACACCGACGAGTACGACGGCGCCCTCTTTCCGGGAAATCAGTTCAGACAAGCGGGATCAAATTGGAAGAAGCGCGGCGGGCGGACCGCCGCGCTCCGTGCCGTTCAGGCGGCAGCTTCGTCGCTCTCGGCAGCCGAGAAGTTGACGGCCCGACCCGGCACGATGGTGGAGATGGCGTGCTTGTAAACCATCTGGGTCACCGTATTGCGAAGCAACACGACGTACTGGTCGAACGACTCGATCTGACCTTGCAGCTTGATGCCGTTGACCAGATAAATCGAAACCGGCACATGCTCGCGACGCAAGGTGTTCAGGAAGGGGTCTTGTAGGAGTTGCCCTTTATTGCTCACGATATTCTCCGTGTTCAAGAGTAGTTGTTGGACCAGTCACCTTAACACAGCACTTCCGCACCGCAGCACGAAACCCGAATGGCCTTCGAAAAATAACGGCACTTAAAAGCCGGAACTTCGGGCGCCGGGATCGCTCAACGGCGCTCAATGGAGGCCAAGCCACGCGGCACCGTTGCCGACGCGCCCATCCAGGAGCACGCAGGCCTCAGCCCTCCTTATCGGCGTACGGATTGTGCGAGGTCTTGAGCTCGATGCGCAATGGCGTGCCGACCAGGTCGAACTCCTTGCGGAAGCGCCCCTCGAGGAAGCGCTTGTAGGCGTCGGTGACATGTTCCAGCGAATTGCCGTGGATGACGATCACCGGCGGGTTCATGCCTCCTTGGTGGGCGTAGCGCAGCTTGGGCCGGAACATGCCGGACTTCTTGGGTGCCTGGAACTGCACCGCCTCCAGCAGCAGCCGCGTCAGCACCGGGGTCGACATCTTGCGCGTGGCGGACTTGTGGGCCTGGGCGATGGCCTGCCAGACCGGCCCCAGTCCCTGCCGCTTGATGGCCGAGATGAAGTGCAGCGCAGCGAACTTGAGGAAGGGCAGCCGCGTTTCGATCTGACGCTGGATCTGCTCACGCTGGTAGCTGTCGACCGCGTCCCATTTGTTGATCGCGATCACCACTGCGCGCCCGCTTTCGAGGATGTAGCCTGCGATGTGGGCGTCCTGGTCGGTCACGCCCTGCGTGGCGTCGAGCAGCAGCAGGACCACGTTGGCCGATTCGATCGCCTGCAGGGTCTTGACCACCGAGAACTTCTCGATCGCCTCGAACACCTTGCCCTTGCGGCGCAGTCCTGCCGTGTCGATCAGCTCGAAACGCTGGCCGTTGCGCTCGAAGGGCACGGCGATCGCGTCGCGCGTGGTGCCGGGCAGGTCGAAGGCGACCAGGCGCTCCTCGCCGAGCCAGGTGTTGATCAGCGTCGACTTGCCGACGTTGGGGCGACCGGCGACCGCGAGCTTGATCGGCTTGTTGTTGGCCTCTTCCTCTTCGGCCTCATCCTCGGGATCGGGCAGCCCGAGCGGTTCGAGTGCGAGTTCGACCAGGCTGCGGATGCCTTGCCCGTGCGCCGCCGAGATGCCGTGCACCTCGCCGAAGCCGAGTTCGTAGAAGTCGACCAGCCTGGTGCCGTCCTGCATGCCTTCGGCCTTGTTGGCCACCAGCACACAGGGCTTGCCGAGCCGGCGCAGTTCGTTGGCGATGTCGTGGTCCTGCGCGGAGAGTCCCTCGCGCGCATCGACCACGAAGATCACCACGTCGGCCTCGGCCACGGCCTGGCGCGTCTGCTTGGCCATTTCCTTGAAGATGCCGCTACCCGCGTCGGGCTCGAAGCCGCCGGTGTCGATCACGATGAACTCGTGCCTGCCCTGGCGGCCGTTGCCGTAGTGGCGGTCGCGCGTGAGTCCGGCGAAGTCGGCGACGATGGCGTCGCGCGTCTGGGTAAGGCGGTTGAACAGCGTCGACTTGCCGACGTTGGGACGCCCGACCAGTGCAATGACCGGTTTCATGGTCGGGCTTTCGATCGATTATTCAGGCCGATAGCCGAACACGCCGCCATTGCGGGTGACGACCACGACCGTGTTGCCGGCGAGCACCGGCGTCGCGGCGATGGCCGAGCCGTCGGGCGTGAGCCGGTTCAGCGGCGCGCCGTCCTCGCGCGAGATCACGTGCACGAGACCGGTGCTGTCGCCGATGACGAGCGAGCGGCCGACCGCGAGCGGCGCGGTCAGGGTGCGGTACTTGAAGCGCTCGGACTGCCAGGCGCGCTCGCCGTCGGCGCGGCGCCAGGCCACCACATTGCCGTTTTCCTCGGTGCCGTAGATGAAGCGGTCGTCGCCGCTCACACCGTCCGCGCCCGTGGCGGGCTTGCTCCACAGCAGCGCGCCGCGCGTGGTGTCCACGCAGCCGACGCTCGCGTAGTAGGCGCGCGCGCAGACGGTGTCGCCGTCGCGGCTCACGCTGCCGGTCAGGTCGACCAGGCGCTCGACATCGTTGGTGCCGCGCGGCGCAGCGATCGGCGATTCCCAGCGCGAGGTGCCGTTGACCGGATTGATGCCGACCAGCCGGCCGCCCACGCCGGTCACAAGCGTGTCGCCCACGGCGATCAGCACGCCGGGCCTCTTCAGCACGAGGTTTTCGGCGGTGCGCTGCTGCGCCCAGAGGCGGCGGCCGCTCTGGCCGTCCCAGGCGCTGGTGCTGCGGTCGGCAGCCTGCACGAAGACGCGGCGACCGGCCACCAGCGGCGCGGTGTACGACTGGGCGGTGAGGCGTTGCTTCCACAGCACCTTGCCGCTTTGCATGGCGACCAGGTCATTGTTGACGGTGACGACCGCGACCAGCGTTCCGTCGCTACCCACGCCGGCCACCAGCGGCGCGCCGGCATTGGCTCGCCACGATTCCTGGCCCGAACGCGAATCGATCATGACCACCGTGCCG
This sequence comes from Variovorax sp. MHTC-1, assembly GCF_003984645.1. Lineage (GTDB taxonomy): Bacteria > Pseudomonadota > Gammaproteobacteria > Burkholderiales > Burkholderiaceae_C > Variovorax. The sequence goes on along the minus strand of NZ_RWKI01000007.1, from coordinate 250,703 downwards.
TCAGTGGCGGCGACCGCCACCATGTCGCCGCTGACATCGGTCGCCAGCGGAAAGCTGACTGCCGGAATGCGCACGCTCCAGGCCTGCCGGATGCCTAGCAGCGCCGGGTTGGCTGGCAGTTCGGCGGGCTTGGGCTTGGGCGTGCCCGAGCAGGCCGCGAGCGCGCCGACCACGGCCGCGGCCGCAGCGGCGCGCAGGATGAATGCAGGAGTCAACAAGCGCTTGAAATTCATGGTTTGGTCTTGGCAGGGGTGGCGCCGGCAGCGGCCGATTCCAGGCTCTTCGGGTCGACGCCGACGGCGTTGAGCTTGATCTCGACCAGGCGGCGGTAATCGGTACCGGGGCCGAACGCGGCCCAGGCCTTCTGATACTCGGCCTTGGCCTCGTCACGCTTGCCCTGGGCCAGGTGAATGTCGCCCTTGCGGTCGGCCACCAGCGCTTCGAACTCCTTGGGCACGTTGCCCGCCAGTTGTTTGAGCGCCTCGTCGTAGGACTTGGCTTCGAGCAGTTCGGCGGCCAGGCGCAGCTTGGCAACCGCCTGGTAGCCTGGATCGACCGCATGCTCGGCCACCCACGCGAGCGCCGAACGCGAGGCGTCGGCATTGCCCTTCTCGTGCAAGGTCTTGGCCGCCAGCAGCCCGGCCTGTTGGGCATAGGCGGTGCCGGCGAACTTCTCCTTCATATCGGCCAGCGCGCGCTCGATGCGGGCCACGTCGCCCGCCTGCGCGCTGCGTTCGATCTCGTCGTAGAGCACCGAGGCGCGCGCCGCCTTGTCGCGCTGGAAATACTGCCAGCCGTTCCACGCCATGAAGGCGCCGGCCACCAGCAGCACGAGCCAGGTGATCAGCGTGCCGTAGGTGTTCCAGAAATGCCTGAGCTGGTCGAGCTGTTCCTGTTCTTCGAGGTCGAGATGGGTTGCCATGCGCTGTCAGTTGTTGGGAGCCGGGGATTGTAGGGTGGCGGCCCAGGCGGGCAGCTCGGCCAGCGGACGGGCGGTCTGCGCCCCGCTGCCGTCGCGCAGCGCCTTGACCGTGACCTCGCCGCGCGCGAGTTCGTCGGCGCCGAAGATCAGCGCATAGGTGGCACCGCTGCTGTCGGCCTTCTTGAACTGCGACTTGAAGCTGCCGAGGCCGTCGGCCGTGGCCGCATGCATCTGCACGCGCACGCCGGCGTCGCGCAGCTGCTGCAGCGTGCGCAGCGCGACCGGCATCGCCGCCGCATCCGGCACCACCGCAAAGGCATCGGGGGTCGACACGGGAACCGCGGTCCCCTGCTCCTTCAGCAACTCGAGCACACGCTCCACGCCGATGGCCCAGCCCACCGCCGGCGCGGGCTTGCCGCCGAGCTGTTCGAACAGGCCGTCGTAGCGCCCGCCGGCGCACACCGTGCCCTGCGAGCCGAGCCGATCGGTCACGAACTCGAAGACGCTGAGGTTGTAGTAGTCGAGGCCGCGCACCAGGCGCGGGTTGATGGTGTAGGCGATGTCGTTCGCGTCGAGGATGGCCTTCAGCCCCTCGAAGTGCGCCAACGACTTAGGCCCGAGAAAGTCGATCAGCTTCGGCGCCGATTCCACCACCGCCTTCATCGCCGGATTCTTGGTGTCGAGGATGCGCAGCGGATTGCTGTGCAGGCGGCGCCTGGCATCCTCGTCGAGCTGGTCGGCGTGCGTGTCGAAGTGCGCGATGAGCTGGGCACGGTGCTGCGCCCGCTCGGCCGGCTGGCCCAGGCTGTTGATTTCCAGGCGCACGTCGGTCAGGCCGATGGCCTTCCACAGGCCGCTGGCCAGCAGGATCAGCTCGGCATCGACATCCGGCCCGGCGAAGCCCAGCGCCTCGACGTCGATCTGATGGAACTGGCGGAAGCGCCCGCGCTGCGGCTTCTCGCGCCGGAACATCGGGCCGATGGCCCACAGGCGCTTGCCGCCGTCGTAGAGCATGTTGTGCTCGATCGCGGCGCGCACGATGCCGGCGGTGTTCTCGGGGCGCAGCGTCAGGTGGTCGTTGTCGCCGTACTTGTCCGAACGGTCGTGGAAGGAATACATCTCCTTCTCGACGATGTCGGTCACTTCGCCGATGCCGCGCACGAACAACGCCGTGTGCTCGAGGATCGGCGTGCGGACGTTGCGGTAGGCATAGCGCGCCATCAGCTCGCGCACGGTGGCCTCGAGCCACTCCCAGCGCGCCGATTCCGGCGGCAATGTGTCGTTCATGCCTTTGACGGCATTCAGTTTGTCAGCCATTGTTCTTGGGGTTCAAGCGACTTCGGCGGCGTGGCCGCCGAAACGCTTCTCGATGTAGTTCTCGACCAGTTGATGGAACTCGGCGGCGATGTTCTCGCCGCGCAGCGTGAGCGCCTTCTCGCCGTCGATGAAAACCGGCGCCGCCGGCGCCTCGCCGGTGCCCGGCAGGCTGATGCCGATGTCGGCGTGCTTGCTCTCGCCCGGGCCGTTGACGATGCAGCCCATCACGGCCACCTTCATCGTCTCGACGCCCGGGTACTTGGTGCGCCAGACCGGCATCTGCATGCGCAGGTAGTCGTCGATCTCCTTGGCGAGTTCCTGGAAGGTGGTGCTGGTCGTGCGGCCGCAGCCCGGGCAGGCTGTGACGCTGGGCACGAAGACACGAAGGCCGAGGGCTTGCAGGATCTCGTTGGCGATCAGCACTTCCTGCGTGCGCGATTCGCCGGGCTGCGGCGTGAGCGACACGCGGATCGTGTCGCCGATGCCTTCCTGCAGCAGGATCGACAGCGCCGTGGCCGAAGCCACCGTGCCCTTGGTGCCCATGCCGGCTTCGGTCAGGCCCAGGTGCAGCGCGTAGTCGCAGCGCTTCGCAAGTTCGCGGTAGACCGAGACCAGGTCCTGCACACCGCTGACCTTGCAGCTCAGGATGATCTGGCTTCCGTTCATGCCCATCGACTCGGCGAGCTTCGCGGAATCGATGGCCGAGCTCACCAGCGCCTCGTACATCACCTGCTTCGCATCCCACGGCTCGGGGCGCCGGCTGTTGATGTCCATCAGGCCGGACAGCAGTTCCTGGTCGAGGCTGCCCCAGTTGACGCCGATGCGCACCGGCTTGTTCCAGCGCATGGCCGCATCGATCATCTGCCCGAACTGGCGGTCGTGCTTGTCGCCCTTGCCGACGTTGCCGGGGTTGATGCGGTACTTGCTGAGCGCCTCGGCGCAGGCCGGGTAGTCGGTGAGCAGGCGGTGGCCGTTGTAGTGGAAGTCGCCGATCAGCGGCACGTCGACACCCATGCGGTCGAGCTGTTCGCGGATGTAGGGCACCTGTGCCGCGGCTTCGGGCGTGTTGACGGTGATGCGCACCATCTCCGAGCCGGCCAGCGCCAGTTCCTTGACCTGGATCGCGGTGCCGATCGCGTCGACGGTGTCGGTATTGGTCATCGACTGCACGCGCACCGGCGCATCGCCGCCCACCGTGACGGTGCGCGGGCCCCAGACCACGCTGGCCTGCCGCGAACGGCGCGGCCGCGGCGCGGCGGATTCGATCGGCAGGCAGTTCAGGGGGCTCGATGTGTCGTCGCTCATGGCTTGACCTCGAAACGCGCCACGCCGCCCGAGCGTGTCAGAGGCGCCAGGTCGAACGGCTTGCCGCGCACCTGCACGTCGATGCCCGAAGCACGGCCCACGACCACCGACAGCGGCGGCGCGCCCGTCAAGCCGACAGTCTCGCCGGCCTGCACCGTACGCCGCAGCAAGGACTTGCCGTTCGCTTCGTTCACCGTGACCCACGAATCCTCGCGCGCGACGAAGACGATCAAATTGGCTCCGGGAGCCGCGGGCGCCGTGGCCGCAGCCGGCGTCGCCGGGACCGGCGGGATCGCTGCCGAGGGAGGGGGCGCGACGGGCGCCGTCGCAGCGGCGACCGGTGCCGCCGGCGGGACCGACTCGACGACCATCCCGCTCGCGCTCGGCGCGGCAGCAGCCGGCGGCTCCGCCGACGCGTCGGCGCTGCTGCTTGCGGCCGTCAGGCGCGAGATCGACTCGCCGATCCGATCGAAGACCGACTGCGGCAGCCAGAACAGCACCGCCGCGCCGATCAGCAGCATGAGGACCACGATCAGCAGCGCGCGCGACGGTTGCCCGTTCGAACCGCCGACGCCACCCGAGCGCGGCACGGCCGAGCGCAGGCTCTTGCTGATGGTGCGGTCGGCCTCCGCCAGGCCAGCCGGCTGAGCGCCGGGCAGCTTGGCCAGCACGGGTGCAGGATCGATGCGCAGCGCCCGGCACACGCTCGCGGCCAGCGCACGCGCGAACACCGGATCGGGCAAGGCGTCGATGTCGTCGGCCTCCAGAGCGGCCAGCTTCTGCGTCGATACCTTGAGCGCAGCCGCCACCATGTCGATGTGCAGGCCGTGGGCCTCGCGCGCCTCGCGCAGCATGTCGCCGGCCGTCATGAAGGTGCTGTCGCCGGTCACCAGCGGCACCGCGGCCGAGGCTCCGAACTCGCTCGCCTTCTCAATCATTGAAATTCCCGCGCTCGTACGCCATTGCCTCCCGCGACTGGGGGAAGCGTCGCTGCAACTGGCCTGCGAGCTGCGCGATCGCTTCACGGTTGTTGAGCCGGCGTTCGATCTTGATGCCGAGCCAGAGCGTCTCGGCATTGGCCGACGGACCGTTATTGACGCGGCGAATATAGAACTGCGCACGCGACCAGTCCTCGCGCTGCGCCAGCAGCGAGGCCAGGTTGAAGCCGACCACCGGATTGCCGGCATCGAGCTCGTAGGCCTGCGTCAGGCTGCGCTCCGCCTCGGCGCGTTGTCCGGCCCGCAGCTGGCACACGCCCTGCGTCATCAGCGTCTTGGCACGGTCGCCGTAGGTAGGGATGGCCAGCGCAGCCGAGAACTGCTGCTGCGCGTCGCCGAACCGGTTCTGCTGGCACAACAGCCATCCGTAGTTGTGCAAGGTGTTCGGCTCGCGCGGGTTGAGCGCGATCGCGCGGCGGAAGCTGTCTTCGGCCTGGGCCGCGTCGTCGAGACGCATGTAGACCAGGCCGCGCAGGTTGTAGGCATCGGCAAAGGTCGGATCGTTGGCCACGGCCTGCTTGATCTCGTCCAGCGCCACGGTGGTCTGCCCCTGCTCGAAGTAGCCGATGGCCAGTTCGACGCGCAGCCGGGCGCGCTTGCGGGCGTTGGTTTCGTCCGAGGCCGTGATGATGGGGGCGGCGTTGCTGCTGCCCGTGCCCGGCGCGGAAGGGTCCCTGGTGGCGCAGCCGGCGAGCAGGAACACGGCCGCAAAGCCGAAGAGCGCTTGCATCACTCGCTGGTGCACGATCGGAAAGGCCTGGCTCATCGGTTCATGGCTCCTGGGCAGTGGTTGTGGCGGCCTGCTTGCGGGCCGGGTGCAGCACGACAGTGCGCCGCTGCGCCATGCGCTCGGCCGCATGGGTCCGGTCTTTCACGTCGCCCGCCAGCTGGCCGCAGGCCGCATCGATATCGTCGCCGCGCGTCTTGCGCACAGTGGTCACGATGCCGGCCTCGCTCAGGACCTTGGCGAAGGCCAGCACCCGCGGCTGCGGCGAACGCAGCAGGCCGGACGCCGGGAAAGGATTGAAAGGAATCAGGTTGAACTTGCAGGAGATGCCCTGCGAGCGCACCAGATCGACCAGTTGGCGCGCGTGCTCGGGCTGGTCGTTCACACCGTCGAGCATGCAGTACTCGAAGGTGATGAAGTCGCGCGGCGCGTGCGCGAGGTAGCGCTGGCAGGCCTGGAGCAGTTCGGCAATGGGATATTTGCGGTTGAGCGGCACCAGGTCGTCGCGCAGCGCGTCGTTGGGCGCATGCAGCGACACCGCGAGCGCCACCGGGCAATCGGCGCCCAGGCGATCGATCATCGGCACCACGCCGGAGGTCGACACCGTCACCCGGCGGCGCGACAGGCCATAGGCGTTGTCGTCGAGCATCGTGCGCAGGGCCGGCACCAGCGCCGCATAGTTCTGCAGCGGCTCGCCCATGCCCATCATTACGACGTTGGAGATCACACGCTCGTCGCGCTTGAGGTGCTTGCGCAGGAAGTGCTCGGCGAACCACAGCTGGGCGACGATCTCGCCCGTCGTCAGGTTGCGGCTGAAGCCCTGGTGCCCGGTCGAGCAGAAGCGGCAGCCGACGGCGCAGCCGGCCTGCGAAGAGACGCACAGCGTGCCGCGGTCGTCCTCGGGAATGAACACCGCCTCGACCGCGTTGCCGTCGCCGACGTCGAACAGCCACTTGATGGTGCCGTCGGCCGACTCGTGCTGCGTGATCATCGGCAGCGCCTCGACGCGTGCGCTGCCTGCGAGCTTCTCGCGCAGCGACTTGGCGAGGTCGGTCATGTGCGCGAAGTCGCTCGCCCCGCGCTGGTGGATCCAGCGGAACAGCTGGGTGGCGCGGAAGCGCTTCTCGCCGAGCCTTTCGCAGAACGCAGCCAGCCCCTCGAGATCGAAGTCGAGCAGGTTGGCCGTGGTCATTGCGTGGGAAGGCTCCGCCTCAGCGTGCCTTGAGCTCGGGGAAGAAGAAGGCGATTTCGACCTTCGCGGTGTCGACGGCGTCGGAGCCGTGCACGGCATTGGCGTCGATGCTGTCGGCGAAGTCGGCGCGGATGGTGCCCGGGGCCGCCTTCTTGGGATCGGTCGCGCCCATCAGGTCGCGGTTCTTGGTGATGGCGTCCTCGCCCTCCAGCGCCTGCACGAACACCGGGCCGGAGATCATGAACTCGACCAGGTCCTTGAAGAAGGGGCGCTCCTTGTGCACGGCGTAGAACTGCTCGGCGTCGGCGCGCGACAGATGCACCAGCTTGGCGGCCACGATCTTGAGGCCCGCAGCCTCGAAGCGGGAGACGATCTTGCCGATGACGTTCTTCGCCACGGCGTCGGGCTTGATGATGGAGAGGGTGCGTTCGATGGCCATTGAAGTGATTTCCTGAGAGCTTGAATTTCGATGAGTTCCGTCAAGCCGCAGCGCTTCGGCTGCGCTGCCTTGACAAAGCCTCTGATTTTAACCGGCGCGCCCGACACCACCCGTGACGGGCCGATGAAAGACCGCGGCTGATGCGCGATTTCAGCGGCCGCGGCGGCGCCCGCCGCCCTGCCCGCCGAAATTGCCCCCGCCACCGCCGGGCGGGCCGCCGCGCCGCGGGCCGGAACGCTGTTCCTTGCGCTGGCGCGAGAAGCTGTCGGCACCGATGTAGCCGAGCGAGGTCTTCATCGGGTCGGGCTGGTTGGCGCCGCTCGGTGGACGATCTTCGCCGCGGTTGCCACCCTGTCGGTCGTCGCGGCGGTTGCGGCGGCCCTGCTGAGGCGGAGGACCGCCATTGCCGCCCCCCCGGTTCCGGTCCCCCCGCAGCGCCGGACCGCTGCTCAGCGGATTCGGGATCGGCGGCTCGCGGCCTTCGGCCTGCGCACCGCCGCCGTTGCGGTTGCCGCGGCGCTTGCGGTTGCGGTTGTTGCGGCCGCCGCTGGCCTCCTGGCCCGGGCCCTTCGGGCCGCCACCGGTGCGTCCCGGCCGTTCGCCGGCACCGCCGGCCGCCTGGAACAACGCGCGGATGTCGCGCTCGTCGAGCTCCATCCAGGCGCCGCGCTTGAGGCCGCGCGGCAGCACCATCGCACCGTAGCGAATGCGGATCAGGCGGCTGACCGCGTGGCCGACCGATTCGAACAGGCGGCGCACCTCGCGGTTGCGGCCTTCGGAGATGGTGACGCGGTACCAGCAGTTCGAGCCTTCGCCGCCGCCCTCTTCGATGGTGCCGAAGTGCGCCATGCCGTCGTCGAGCCGCACGCCTTCGAGCAGGCGCTGCTTCTCCTCGCTGCTGAGGGCGCCCAACACACGCACCGCGTACTCGCGCTCGAGCCCGAACCGCGGGTGCATGAGCTGGTTGGCCAGCTCGCCCGAGCTGGTGAAAAGCAGCAGGCCTTCGGTATTCAGGTCGAGGCGCCCGACCGACTGCCACTTGCCCTGCTGCAGGCGCGGCAGCTTGCGGAACACGGTCGGCCGGTTCTGCGGGTCGTCGTGCGTGACGACTTCGCCGACCGGCTTGTGATAGGCGATCACGCGCGCCGGCGGGGGCGCGATGCGGTAGCGGATCGGCTTGCCGTTGATCTTGACCTGGTCGCCGAACTGGATGCGCTGGCCGATGTGGGCCGGCTCATTGTTGACGGAGATGCGGCCCTGCAGGATGAGCTGCTCCATCTCAAGCCGCGAGCCGAGGCCGGCCTGGGCCAGTACCTTGTGCAGCTTGGGCGAATCGGCTTCCGGCAGCAGCACGCGCTTGAGCGGCGGGACCTCGGGGCTTTCCTCGTCGGCGTCGAACTGGCCCGAGATGACGTCGGCAAAACGGATCGGCTCGGTCGGCGGCGCATTGCGCTGCTCGCGCTCGGCGGCGCGGCGGGCCCGGTCGAGGTCGTCCTCTTCCTCGTCCGGCTCTTCGTCGTCGTCCAGGTCGTCCTCGGCCGCGTCCTGCGCTTCGGCGGCCACCGGCGGGGTGTATTCGGCCTCTTCCGCCGCCGCCTCGACGGGGGCCTGGCCCGCGGGCTTGCGCCGGCGCGGCCGCCGCTTGCGAGGCGCCTCGCTTGCGCCTTCGGGACTCGGCTCGGTCACCGACTCCGCGGGCGGCGCGGCGGACGCCGCCGCTTGATCTTCGGAAACAGGTTCGGCCGGCAGCGTCGCTGCGTCATCGGGTTCGGATGGGCTCATGGTCGGGTTCCGGAGGAGACGACGGTGGTGTCGACCTCATCGGGCGCGGCATCGGGCTCGATGGGGGACGAGGATTGGAATTCGGGCTCTGGCTCTGGCTCTGGCTCTGGCTCGGCCAAGGTTTCGGCGATCGGCTCGGTTTCACCCCCGCTTTCGGCCCCTGCCGTCTCGACGGAGGACTCGTCGATCGGCAGGGCCGGCTGGTCGCCGGCGGCCTGCGCGAGCGCGTCGATCAAGGCACCCTGCTGCGCCGGCGATTCGATGACCGGCAACTGGTCCAGCGACGCCAGGCCCAGGTCGTCGAGAAACTGGCGCGTGGTCGCATAGAGCGCCGGCCGGCCGACCGTCTCGCGATGGCCGATCACCTCGACCCAGTTGCGGTCTTCGAGCTGCTTCAGGATCAGCGAGTTGATGGTGACCCCGCGGATGTCCTCCATGTCGCCGCGCGTGACCGGCTGGCGGTAGGCAATGATCGCCAGCGTCTCGAGCGCGGCACGCGTGTAGCGCGGCGGCTTCTCCGGATGCAGGCGATCGAGGTGATCGCGCAGTTCGGGGCGGCTCTGGAAGCGCCATCCGGTGGCGACGCTCACGAGCTCCAGGCCGCGCTGCGACCAGTCTTCCTGCAATTCGAGCAACAGCGACTTGATCGTGTCGGCGCCCAGTTCGTCGTCGAACAGCACGCGCAGTTCGCGCACCGGCAAGGGCTGCGTCGAACAGATCAAGGCGGTTTCGAGAATGCGCTTGGCATCCGCCGTATTCATGGTTCGCGGTATCCGGGAAAAGGCGCCACGAAGGACGCTTGATTTCAGAAGGATGAAGAGACGCTGCCGGCCCGCAGGCGCTTTGCAGCAAGGCCGGCATCGGGTGGCCGGCGCGGCCCTCGGGGCCGTCAGGCGCGATTGTAATCCAGGCCCCAGGCCTGCAACGCCTGCACCAGATCGGGTGGGGGCGGCGCACGAAACTCCATCGGCTCGTGCGTGACCGGATGCACGAACGCGAGCCTGAAGGCATGCAGCGCCTGCCGCGCAAGGCCGCCCGCCGCGGCACCGCCGTAGAGCGTGTCACCGACCAGCGGATGGCCGATCGAAGCCATGTGCACGCGGATCTGGTGCGTGCGCCCGGTCTCCAGCGTGCAGCGCACCGCGCAGCCCTGCTCGTTGCTGTCCAGCGCTTCGATCAGCGTCCGGGCGGGCTTGCCCGAATGCCGGTGCAGGTCGACCACCGCCATGCGCAGCCGGTTGCGCGGATCGCGCCCGATCGCGGCATCCACGTGGCGCGCAGCGGCGCCCTGCCAGCTGCGATGCGCAAGCGCGAGGTATTGGCGCGTGACCTCGCGTGCCGCAATCAGCGCCACCAGCGCATCCATTGCGGCGCGGCTGCGTGCGACCACCATCAGGCCACTGGTGTCTCGGTCGAGCCGGTGCACGATGCCGGCCCGCGGCAGCAGCGCGGCCCGCGGGTCCAGGGCCAAGAGGCCGTTGAGCAGCGTGCCGCTCCAGTTGCCGGGCGCCGGATGAACCACGAGGCCGGCCGGCTTGTCGATGACGCGCAAATGCTCGTCCTCGTGCAGCACGGTGATCGGCATCGGTTCGGGCCGGAAGGCCTGGCTCTGCGGCGTGGGCCGCAGCTCGATGCGCCCGGCGGCGCCCGCATGCACCGCGGTCGAAACCTTGGTGAGCACCCGGCCCTGGATCGCCACCATGCCGGCTTCGATCAGCTGCTGCAGATAGCTGCGCGAGAACTCGGGCACCAGCGCGGCCAGCGCGCGGTCGAGCCGCTGCCCGTGCTCGTCCTGGCCGATCAGAAAATTGCGGATCTCGCTCGGCTCGGACAGCTCCGCGCCCTCGTCGTGCTCGACCGCGCCCACGAATTCGTCCGAGGGGTCGGCCGATATAATTGACGGCACCTGTTTCACGAAAGCCTTATGTGATGTTTCGCGCCAAATTATCGGTTGTCCCCGGCTGGCTGGCCCTTTGCGCGGCCGCTTGGCTCGTGGCCGGCTGCTCGTCGACCACCGTCGATCGGACCGCGAACTGGAGCCCCAACCGCATTTACTCCGAAGCCAAGGAAGAATCCAGCTCGGGCGCCTACGACAAGGCCGTGCCCCTGTTCGAGAAGCTCGAAGGCCGCGCCGCCGGCACGCCGCTCGCGCAGCAGGCGCAGTTGGACAAGGCCTATGCGCAGTACAAGGCCGGCGAAAAGCCCGCCGCCATTGCGACTCTCGATCGCTTCATGAAGCTGCACCCGGCCAGCCCCGCGCTCGACTATGCGATCTACCTCAAGGGCGTGATCAACTTCAACGACGACCTCGGCATGTTCGCGTGGATGACGCGGCAAGACCTGTCCGAGCGCGACCAGAAAGCGGCCAAGGAGTCCTTCGAGGCGTTCAAGGAACTGATCACCCGCTTCCCGGAATCGCGCTACACGCCCGATGCGCGCCTGCGCATGAACTACATCGTCAACTCGCTGGCCCAGTACGAAGTGCACGTGGCGCGCTACTACTACACGCGCGGCGCCTACCTGGCGGCCATCAACCGCGCGCAGCTGGCCTTGGCCGACTACCGCGAGGTGCCGGCGCTCGAAGAGGCGCTCTACATCATGGTCCAGTCCTACGACGCGCTCGGCCTGACCGACCTGCGCGATGACGCCAAGCGCGTCCTGACCAGCAACTACCCGAAAAGCGAATATCTGACGCGCGGCTTCAGGGCGAAGGACGACCCCTGGTGGAAGCTATGGTAAGCACTCGAACAAAGGCCCGAAAGGGCCTTTGTTGTTTTCAGCCCGCGAGTTCCAGCAGCGCGGCGTCGAACGCGTCTTCGCTGTCCAGCCTGCGCATCGGCGGCAAGGCCGCCAGCAGCCGCCGCCCGTAGCCCATCGAGACCAGCCGCGTGTCGCAGATCACCAGGATGCCCTTGTCGGTCTCGCGGCGGATCAGGCGCCCCGCGCCCTGCTTCAGGGCCACGGCCGCTTCCGGCAGCGAGTAGTCGCCGAAGGCGCTGCGGCCTTGCGATTCGAGGCGCTGCGAACGCGCTTCGACGAGCGGATCGTTCGGCGGCGGAAAAGGCAGCTTGTCGATCACGACCAGCTGCAGCGCATCGCCAGGTGCGTCGAATCCTTCCCAGAACGAGGCCGAGGCCACCAGCACGCAGCCGGCGCGCCCGTCGGCTGCACCCTCGCGGAAGCGGTCCATCAGCACGCGCTTGGGCAGTTCCCCCTGCACCAGCACCTCCAGCCGGCGCCCGGCATCCAGCCGCTCGAACTGCTGCCTGATGGCATCGCCGATGGTGCGCAGCGCACGCAGCGTGGTGGTGAGCACCAGCGTGCGTCCGCCCAGCACGCCCGCGCCGCGGGCCGCGAGCTGCGCCACCTGGGCGCTGTGCGCCGGATCGTTGGGCTTGGGAAATGCGCGCGGCACGTAGAGCGCAGCCTGGAGCGCGTAGTCGAAGGGACTCTGGACGCGCAGCACCTCGGCGTCGTCGAGCCCGCAGGGTTCGGTGAACCAGCGCAGTTTCGGGTCGTCGCCGAGCGTGGCCGAGGTGAACACCCAGGCGCGCCCCTGCTCCCGCGGGTCGCTCGCGTCGGCCTTGAGCACGCGCGTGCGCACCGCCTCGGCGATGTCGAGCGGCGACTCCACCAGCCGCAGCTGCGTGCCCACATCCACCCAGCGCACCGATTCCGCAGGGCAGGCCCGCGCAAACCGGGTCGCGCGTTCCGCGAGCTGCTCCGCACGCTCGTGCAGGCGCACGAAATCGGGCGAGAGTTCGCTCATCGTGTCGAGTGCCTGCGCTGCGTGCTCGAAAGCCTGCTGCAGGGCGTCGAGCGCGGCTTGCCATTCGTCGACCGGGACTCCTTCGGGTGAAGCGCTTGCCCAGCGCAGCTTGGCGCCGGGCCATTGCTTGCCGACCGCGAGCCGCAGTTCGCGCGCGCCGCGTTCGACCGCGCCCACCAGCTGCTGCCAGTCGGCCAGCCCGCGCGCCTGCTGCAGGCCCGCGGCCAGCATGTCGCGCGCGAAATCCAGCGCCTGCCCGCTGCCGAGCTGCGCGCCGAGGAACTGCACGCCGGTCTCGTTGAGCTGGTGCGCCTCGTCGAAGACGACCACGCGCACGGTGGGCAACAGCTCGGCCATGCCCGATTCGCGCACCGCCAGGTCGGCGAAGAACAGGTGATGGTTGATGACCACTACGTCGGCCGCCATCGCCTCGCGGCGCGCCAGGTTGACGTGGCAGGGCTTGAACTGCGGGCACTGCGCGCCCAGGCAGTTCTCGCGCGTGGAGGTCACCAGCGGGATCAGCGGCGAGCGCTCGTCCAGGCCCGGCAGCTCGGCCAGGTCGCCGGTGCGGGTGGCCTTCGACCACTGCTCGATCTTGGCCAGCGTGCGAACGCTGCCGCGCTCGGGCAGGGAGGGATCATGGCGCGCCAGGTCGAGGCGATGCAGGCACAGGTAGCTCGCACGCCCCTTGAGCAGCGCGGTGCGCATCGGCAGACCCAGCGCCTCGACCAGCCGCGGCAGGTCGCGCCCGAAAAGCTGGTCCTGCAGTGTCTTGGTGGCGGTCGACAACAGCACGCGCTCGCCGCTCAGCAGCGCCGGCACCAGGTAGGAGAAGGTCTTGCCGACGCCGGTGCCGGCCTCGACCACGAGCACGCCGCCCTGGTCGATAGTTCGGGCGACGGCCAACGCCATCTGGGTCTGGCCCTCGCGCTCGCGGAACTGTTCGGCCGCGTGCGACAGCACCCCGTCCTGCGCGAAGGCGTCGCGCACCAGTTGATCGAGCGACATCAGGCGGGCTCTTGCGGATCGAGCATGCGCTCGAGGCGGACGATCTGGTCGCGCAGGGCGAGCCGCCTTTTCTTCAAACGCCGCAGCAGCAATTCGTCCCGCGGAACGGCCTCGACGAGCCGGTCGATGGTGGCGTCCAGGTCGGCGTGCTCGATGCGCAGTTCGATCAGCTGGCGGGAAAAGGAGTGAAGATTGGAGTCCAACGGGGGCGGTGCGAAGACGATGCAGCGGCGATTCGGGCTTCGCGCAGGGTTGACTCGATAATACGTCTTCGTTTCCACCACACGACCACATGAAAGACCGAGCCACCGTCGCCTCCGCGCCCACGACCCCAGGCTTTCGACTCGCGGCGGCCACCGGTCTTCACAAGGGGGACCGCCCCTACCAGCAGGACCAGGTTCTGATCATGAACCACCCACGCACGCCGGGTTGCGTGCTCGGCGTCGTCGCCGACGGCATGGGTGGACGCAGCGGTGGGCGCAAGGCCTCGGACCAGGTGCTGATGACGGCACGCCAGTTGTTCTCGCGCTACAAGCCGGGTCGCGACGAGGCCGTGGCCATACTGCGGCAGCTGCTGGAAGACGCCAACACGGTGATCAAGCTCACCGCGATCTCCAGCGAGGAGGAGCCGCACAGCACGCTGGCGGCGTTCCTCATGAATCCCGGAGGCGACTGCGCCTGGATCCATGCGGGCGATTCGCGCATCTACCATTTCCGCAACGGCCGGCTGATCAAGCGCACCAAGGACCACTCCTACGTGCAGGCGCTGGTGGACCGCGGCGAGATCACCGAGGCGGAAGCCAACATCCACCCGCAAGGGAACATCCTGCTCGGCTGCCTCGGCATGAAGTCCACGCCGCCGCCGGTCGACATCCACCTGGTCCCCAAGCTGGAACCCGACGACCTGCTGATGGCCTGCAGCGACGGGCTATGGCACTACTTCACGCCGGAGGAGATGGGCCGGGTGCTGCACGAACAATCGCCGCGCGTAGCCGCCGAACTGCTGGTCTCGGAAGCGCGGCGCCGCGCCCGGGGCACCGGGGACAATATTTCGCTGGTCGTGCTGAAGCTCGAGGCGCTTCCGGTGGCTGCGGACGCCGCGGACTGAGGCGGAGTCGACCGCTACGCGCTCAAGGCGGCGTCGGCAAGGGCGCCGAGCGGGTCTTGTCCTTCGTCTTCTCGGCATTGCGGCGCTCGCGATCGGCGCGATGCTCCGCTGCCCTCTGCTGCTTGCGCTCGTAGGCTTCGCGCTCGGCCGGCGCTTCGGCGCGCCTGGCAGCGGCCTTGGCCTGGTCTTCGGCATGCGCGCGCTGCTTGTCTTCGAACTCGCGTTTGCGCAAGGCGGCGTCGGAAGCCATGCGGGCGCGCGTCTCGGCATGATCGGCCGCGCGCTGCTCGCGCCCCTCCTGGTTCTTCATCGACTGCTCGCGCTGCGAGGGCGTGTCCTGCGGCCGCGGGCTGGCTTTCTTCTCCTCCAGCCGATCGAGCGCGTCCGCCCCGCGGCGCTTGCGTTCGATGTCGTTGATGGCGGCTTCCTGCCGCTTGATGTCGTCGGTGGCGGCACGCCTGCGCCGGCGGCTGTCTTCCAGGCAGCCCTCGACCGCAAATTTCTGGTAGCAGGCCTTCTGCTCTGCCTGGAAGCGCTCGTCGACCACCTTGCGCTCCTGCGACAGGCGTGCGCGCTCCGCATCGAAGTCGATGTTGCCGGTCGTGGCGGTGGATTGCGCCCACAACGGCAGCGCGGTCAAGGCCATCGAGAGCGCGAGGATGGTGTTCTTCATGTGAGGCGGGTGTCGACGACGCGGCGCTCGAGCGCGAGGAATTCGGTCGACTGCATTTCGTTGAGTCTGGACACGGTGCGTGGAAATTCGTGGGCCAGCGGACCCTCGGTGTACAACGCCTCCGGCGGGACCTCCGCCGACATGATGAGCTTCACGCGCCGATCGTAGAACACGTCGACCAGCCATGTGAAACGACGTGCTTCGGACGCCATGCGCACCGGCATGTGCGGTACGTCGGACAGGAGCACGGTGTGGAACTGGGTCGCGATCTCCAGGTAGTCGTTCTGCGAACGCGGACCGCCGCACAGGGTCTTGAAGTCGAACCAAACCACGCCGCCGGCCTTGCGGCGCGCATGGATCTCGCGCGACTCGATGTGCAGCACGGGGTTTTCTTCCGCGCTTTCGGCGAGGCGTTCGAAGGCGTGGCGCATCTCCTTGTCGGCCGCCGCGCCGTTGGGCGTGAGATAGAGGCGCACCTGCTCCAGCGTCCGGCGGCGGTAGTCGGTGCCGTTGTCGACGCTGATCACCTCGAGCCGCTCGTTGAGGAGCGCGATCGCAGGCAGGATGCGGTCGCGGTGCAGCCCGCCGGGATAGAGATCGTCGGGCATGAAGTTCGAGGTCGTGACGAAGCCCACCCCATTCTCGAACAGCGCGGTCAAGAGCCGATGCAGGATCATGGCATCGGTGATGTCGGCGACATGGAATTCGTCGAAGCAGATGAGCTTGTAGCGCCTGGCGATCCGGCGCCCGAGTTCGTCGAGCGGGTTGACCGTGCCTTGCAGATCGGCCAGCTCGCGGTGCACCTCGCGCATGAACTCGTGGAAGTGCAGCCGCGTCTTGCGCCTGAGCGGCACCGCGTTGTAGAAGCAGTCCATCAGGAAGCTCTTGCCGCGCCCGACGCCGCCAAACATGTAGACGCCGCGCGGAATCTCCAGCCGGTTGATCAGCTTCTTGAATGCGTTGGAGCGCTGCGCCTTGTAATCGGCCCACTCGCCGGCGCAGCGGTCGAGCGCCTCGACGGCGCGCAGCTGCGCGGGGTCGCTCTGAAAACCACGGGCGCTCAGCTCAGCCTCGTAAGCGGCCTTGACGGACATATCGATGCAACAAGTGAAGGTGACCCGCTTGCCTCGCGGCGAGCGGAGCGAGGCCCGTTCGGGAAACACCGCGGGACCGGCTTTGCCGGGCCGCTGGAGTTGCCCCCTTGAGGGGGGAGGCGGCTACACGCAGTGAGCAAGCAACGGGGGTGGTCAAAAATTCAGCGTGCGCTTGTCGACTGCGAGGGCCGCTTCCTTGGTCGCTTCGGACAGCGATGGATGCGCATGGCAGATGCGCGCGATGTCCTCGGCGCTGGCCTTGAATTCCATCGCCACCACCGCCTCGGAGATCAGCTCGCTCACCATGGGTCCGACCATGTGCACGCCGAGGATCTCGTCGGTCGTCGCATCGGCGATGAACTTGACCAGGCCGGTCGTGTCGCCGAGCGCACGGGCACGCCCGTTGGCCATGAAGGGAAAGGTGCCGGCCTTGTAGGCGCGGCCTTCGGCCTTGAGCTGCTGCTCGGTCTGGCCGACCCACGCGATCTCTGGCGAGGTGTAGATCACCCACGGGATGGTGTTGAAGTTCACGTGCCCGTGCTGGCCCGCGATGCGCTCGGCCACCGCCACGCCCTCTTCCTCGGCCTTGTGCGCGAGCATCGGGCCGCGCACCACGTCGCCGATGGCCCACACGTTCGGCAGGCTGGTCTTGCACTCGTCGTCGACCATGATGGAACCGCGCTCGTCGAGCTTGAGGCCAACCGCCTCGGCATTGAGGCCGATGGTGTTGGGCACGCGGCCGATCGAGACGATGAGCTTGTCGACCTCGAGCGTCTGCGCCTCGCCCTTGGCGTTGGTCCAGGCGACGCTGACGCCCTTCTTGCCCGACTTGACCTCGCCCACCTTGACGCCGAGCTCGATCTTCAGGCCCTGCTTGGTGAATGCCTTGTGCGCTTCCTTGGCGATCTGCTCGTCGACCGCGCCGAGGAAAGTCGGCAGCGCTTCGAGTACCGTGACCTCGGCGCCCAGGCGGCGCCAGACCGAGCCCATCTCGAGGCCGATCACGCCGGAGCCGATCAGGCCCAGCTTCTTCGGCACGCCAGCGATGCGCAGCGCGCCGTCGTTCGAGAGGATGTTCTCCTCGTCGAAATCGGCACCCGGCAAGGGGCGCGGATTGGAGCCGGTTGCCAGGATGATGTGCTTGCCGCTGATGCTCTCCTCGGCGGTGCCCGCGACCTTGATCTCGTAACCCGCTTCCGCGGCCTTCACGAACGAGCCGCGGCCGTGGAAGAACGTGACCTTGTTCTTCTTGAACAGGTAGACGATGCCGTCATTGTTCTGCTTCACGACCGCGTCCTTGCGCGCGAGCATCTTGGCAAGGTCGAGGCTCAAGCCCTCGACCTTGATGCCGTGGTCGGCAAAGTGATGGCCGGCATGGTCGTAGTTCTCGGACGACTGCAGCAGCGCCTTCGAGGGAATGCAGCCGATGTTGGTGCAGGTGCCGCCCAGGGCCGGGCCGCCCTTGGCGTTCTTCCACTCGTCGACGCAGGCGACGTTGAAACCGAGTTGCGCCGCGCGGATGGCCGCAACGTAGCCGCCGGGGCCGCCACCGATGACGATGACGTCGAATTGCTTGTTGGACATTGGGGTACTTTCAGATGTTGTTGTTCGTGTTCGTCGCCTCGCACGGGTCGTGGCATCCGCGGCAAGCGCAGCGAAGCCCGTTCGGAAGACCCCGCGGAGCCGGCTTTGCCGGGCCGCTGGGGTCGCCCCCTGGAGGGGGGAGGCGGCTACACGAAGTGAGCAAGCAACGGGGGTGGGTCAAATATCGAACAGCAGGCGGGCAGGATCTTCCAGCGCCTCCTTCATGGCAACCAGGCCCAGCACAGCTTCGCGGCCGTCGATGATGCGGTGGTCATAGGACATCGCGAGGTAGTTCATCGGGCGGACGACAACCTGACCGTTCTCGACCACGGCGCGGTCCTTGGTCGCATGCACGCCGAGGATGGCGGACTGCGGCGGATTGATGATCGGCGTCGACAGCATCGAACCGAACACGCCGCCGTTGGAGATGGAGAAGGTGCCTCCGGTCATCTCCTCGATGCCCAGCTTGCCGTCCTTGGCCTTCTGGCCATACTCGGCGATCTTCTTCTCGATGTCGGCAAAGCTCATCTGATCGGCATTGCGCAGGATGGGCACCACCAGGCCGCGCGGCGAACCGACGGCGATGCCGATGTCGAAGTAGCCGTGGTAGACGATGTCGTTGCCATCCACCGAGGCATTGATCACCGGGTACTTCTTGAGCGCATGCACTGCGGCCTTCACGAAGAAGCTCATGAAGCCGATCTTGACGCCGTGCTCCTTCTCGAACTTCTCCTGGTAGCGCTTGCGCATTTCCATCACCGGCGCCATGTTGACCTCGTTGAAGGTGGTCAGGATGGCGTTGGTCGATTGCGATTGCAGCAGGCGCTCGGCAATGCGGGCGCGCAGGCGGCTCATCGGCACGCGTTCTTCCGGGCGCTCGCCGAGGTCCGGCGCGCGGGCGGGCGCAGCGACCTGCGGCAGCGCTGTCTTGGGCGCGCCCGTGGGGATGGCGGCCGGCGCAGCGACCTTGGCCGTGGCACCGGAGGCGACTGCACCGAGCACGTCGCCCTTGGTGACGCGTCCGTCCTTGCCGGTGCCGGCAACGTCGCCCGTCGTGAGCTTGTTGTCGGCCAAGAGCTTGGCTGCCGCGGGCATGGCGACATCGGACTTCGAGCCGCCGGACGGTGCGGCTGCTGCGGCCGGCGCCGCCGCGGCAGCAGGCGCTGCCGCCGGAGCGGCGGCGGGCGCGGCTGCCGCACCCTTGCCCTCGGTGTCGATCTTCGCGATCAGCTGGTCGGCGGTGACGGTGGCACCGTCGCCCGCCACGATCTCGGCCAGCACGCCGGCGGCCGGAGCCGGTACTTCCAGCACGACCTTGTCGGTCTCGATCTCGATCAGGATCTCATCGATCGCGACGGCTTCGCCGGCTTTCTTCTTCCACTGCAGCATCGTGGCCTCGGCCACGGATTCGGACAACTGGGGGACTTTGACTTCAACGATAGACATTACTGATGTGCTCCGCTTCGTGTTTCTTCGTAGGTGTGGATGTGGTTCTTCTTACTTGGTCAGCACGAAGCCTTTGAGCTTGGCGAAGGCGCCGTCGACCAGCGCCTTCTGCTGTTCCTGGTGCAGGTGCGAATAGCCGACCGCGGGCGACGCCGAGGCGGCGCGGCCCGAGTAGCCGAGCTTCTGGCCTTCCAGCATGTTCTCGTGGATGTAGTGCTGCACGAAGAACCAGGCCCCCTGGTTCTGCGGCTCGTCCTGGCACCACACCACGTCCGCGAGGTTCGGGTACTTCCTGAGTTCGGTGGCGAAGGCCTTGTGCGGGAACGGGTAGAGCTGCTCGACGCGGATGATCGCCACGTCGTCGGCGCCCTTTTCCTCGCGCTTCTTCGCCAGGTCGTAGTAGACCTTGCCGGAGCAGGCGATGAGGCGCTTGACCTTCTCGGCCTTCAAGTCCTTGTTGTCGGGAATGACGGTCTGGAAGCTGCCCTTGGTGAACTCGGACAGCGGCGAGGTCGCGTCCTTGTTCCGCAGCAGCGACTTGGGCGTCATGATGATCAGCGGCTTGCGCAGGTTGCGCACCATCTGGCGGCGCAGCACGTGGAAGATCTGGCTCGCGGTGGTGGGCTGCACCACCTGCATGTTGGTGTCGGCCGCCAGCTGCATGAAGCGCTCGAGGCGCGCCGAGCTGTGCTCGGGGCCCTGCCCTTCGTAGCCATGCGGCAGCATCAGCGTGATGCCGTTGACGCGGCCCCACTTCACTTCGCCCGAGGCGATGAACTGGTCGATCACGACCTGCGCGCCGTTGACGAAGTCGCCGAACTGCGCTTCCCAGATCACCAGCGTGTTCGGATCGTTCGACGCGTAGCCGTATTCGAAGGCGAGCACCGCTTCTTCCGACAGGATCGAGTCGATGACGACGAAGGGCGCCTGGTTGTCGGCCACGTTCGAAAGCGGCACGTAGGTGCCCTCGTCGAACTTCTCGCGGTTCTGGTCGTGCAGCACGGCGTGGCGGTGCGTGAAGGTGCCGCGGCCGCTGTCCTCGCCCGAGAGGCGCACCGGATAGCCGCTTGCCACCAGCGAAGCGAAAGCCATGTGCTCGCCCATGCCCCAGTCGACGTTGACGTCGCCGCGGCCCATGGCCGCACGGTCGTCGAGCACCTTCTTGACCAGCGGATGCACGGTGAAGTTTTCCGGCGCCTTGGTGATGCGCTCGGCGAGGCGCTTCCATTCCGCGGTGGGGATGGCGGTGTCGCCGGCGTCGGTCCACTTCTTGTTGAGGAAGGGGCTCCAGTCGACGGCGTACTTGCTCTTGAAGTTGGTCAGCACCGGATTCGTGGTGTTCTTGCCGGCGTCGAAGGCCGCGCGCTGCGCCTTCACCATGTCGTCGCCCAGCGTGTCGCCCAGGCCCTGGGCGGCGAGTCTCTCGGCATAGAGCTTGCGCGTGCCCGGGTGCGCCGCGATCTTCTTGTACATCAGCGGCTGGGTCAGCGAGGGCGTGTCCTGCTCGTTGTGGCCGAGCTTGCGGAAACAGATGATGTCGACCACCACGTCCTTCTGGAACTCCATGCGGAACTCGAGGGCGAGCTGGGTCGCGAGCACCACTGCTTCGGGGTCGTCGCCGTTCACGTGCAGCACCGGCGCCTCGATCATCTTGACGATGTCTGTGCAGTACAGCGTCGAGCGGCTGTCGCGCGGGTCGCTGGTGGTGAAGCCGATCTGGTTGTTGATCACGATATGGACCGTGCCGCCGGTGGAGTAGCCGCGCGTTTCGGCCAGTGCCAGCGTTTCCATCACGACGCCCTGGCCCGAGAAAGCGGCGTCGCCGTGCACGATCACCGGCAGCACCTGCTTGCCGAGCGGGTCGGCGCGGCGGTCCATGCGCGCGCGCACGGAGCCTTCGACCACCGGATTCACGATCTCGAGGTGCGAGGGGTTGAAGGCCAGGCTCAGGTGCACCGGACCGCCGGGCGTCGAAACGTCGGAGCTGAAGCCCTGGTGGTACTTGACGTCGCCGCTCGGCAGGTCTTCGGGCGCCGTGTGGTCGAACTCGGCGAACAGGTCGGCCGGCATCTTGCCGAGCGAGTTGACCAGCACGTTGAGGCGGCCGCGGTGGGCCATGCCGATGACGATCTCCTGCACGCCCTTGATGCCGGCCTGGCTGATCAGCTCGTCCATCGAGACGATGAAGCTCTCTCCACCTTCGAGCGAGAAGCGCTTCTGACCGACGTACTTGGTGTGGAGGAAGCGCTCCAGGCCTTCGGCCGCCGTCAGGCGTTCGAGGACGCGCTTCTTCTGCTCGGTGCTGAGCTTCGGGTTGGTCCGCGCGCTTTCGAGCTTCTGCTGCCACCAGCGCTTGTGGTTCTGGTCGGTGGTGTACATGTACTCGACACCCATCGTGCCGCAGTAGGTCTCGCGCAGCGCGTTGAGCAGGTCGCGCAGGGACATCGTGTCCTTGCCGAAGAAGGTGTTGCTCGTGTTGAACACCGTTTCGAGATCGGCATCGGTGAAACCGTAGAACGAGGGCTCGAGCTCAGGAATCGACGGGCGCTCCGTGCGCTTCAGCGGATCGAGGTCGGCCCAGCGGGCGCCGACGTTGCGGTAGGCCGCGATCAGCTGCTGGACGGCGGTGCGCTGGCGGCCCAGCTCGGAATCCGCGCCGCTGGCCTGCACCACTCGCGTGGTGCCCTGCTTGGCGCGCTCGGCGAAGGCATTGATGACCGGCTGGTGCGGCACGTCACGGGTGGTGCTGCCGTCGGTGGCGGGCACGTGCTGCAGCGCATCGAAGTACGAGCGCCAGTTGTCGGGCACGCTGCCGGGATTGCTGAGGTAGTTTTCGTACATCTCCTCGACATAGGGCGCATTGCCGCCGAAGAGGTAGGTGTTGCCTTGGTAGGCGTGATAGACGGACGCCCCGGGCGTCGACGATGAATCGCTCATATTCCGCTGACCTTCGCTTCCCTTGAGGAAGCACTAGCTGGTTTAAGAAACCTTCCGCGACACGGCTGAACCGGTTGGCGGATGCGACTGTGGCTGGGGAAGGGCCTGAGTACCCTGGCATTGTGCCATGGCAGCCATGTGACGGCGGAAAGCGCCTTCGCAAGCCTCAAGCGGAGAGCGACTGCCTGATCTGCTGGAGGGCGCCGGGGTCTTCTATCGTGGTCAGGTCGCCCGGATCGCGCTCTTCGCACACCGCCTGGATCGCGCGGCGCAGGAGCTTGCCGCTTCGCGTCTTGGGCAGCGCGCTGACGAAGCGCACACGCGCGGGCCGCGCCAGTGCGCCGAGCTGGTCGGCCACTTGCTTCATGATTTCCCCTTCGAGCAGGAGGGCTGTCTTCTCGTCGCTCGCGGCGGCGGCGTCCTTCGGCACGACGAAGGCCATCGCCACCTGCCCCTTCAGCGCATCGGCGACGCCGACGACCGCGACCTCGGCAACCTTCGCATGGCCCGAGATCGCTTCCTCGATCTCGCGCGTGCCGAGCCGATGGCCGGCGACGTTGATCACGTCGTCGGTGCGGCCGAGGATGTAGAAGTAGCCGTCCTCGTCGCGGATGCCCCAGTCGAAGGTCGAATACACCAGCTTGCCCGGCACGGTCTTCCAGTAGGTGTCGACGAAGCGCTCGTCGTCCTTCCACACGGTCTGCATAAAGCCCGGCGGCGTCGGGCCTTCGATCACCACCACGCCCTTCTCGTTGGCGCCGCTCAATTCCTCGCCGGTCGATTCGTGGAGGATCTTCACCTTGTAGCCATACATCGGAACGCCTGGGCTGCCGAACTTGCTTCGCGTCTGCTCGACGCCGTTGGCCACCGTGAGGATGGGCCAGCCCGATTCGGTCTGCCAGTAGTTGTCGATGATCGGCACGCCCAGGCCCTCGCTGATCCAGCGTGCCGTGGGCTCGTCGAGCGGCTCGCCGGCCAGGAACAACGCGCGCAGGCTGGAGAGGTCGTACTTCTTCAACAGCGCCGCGTCCTGCTTCTTGAGCACGCGCACCGCGGTCGGCGCGCTGAACATCACGGTCACCTTGTATTTCTCCACCAGCCGCCACCAGATGCCGCCGTCGGGCTGCCGGTCCATGCCCTGCGTGGGCAGCCCCTCGTACATGAGGGTGGCCATGCCCGCGATCAGGGGGCCGTAGACGATGTAGCTGTGGCCCACCACCCAGCCGATGTCGCTGGTCGAGAAATAGGTTTCGCCGGCCCGGCCGTCGAAGATGTGCTTCATGCTGGCGGCCAGGGCCACGGCATAGCCGCCGGTGTCGCGCTGCACGCCCTTGGGCCGGCCGGTGGTGCCGCTGGTGTAGATGGTGTAGCTGATGTCGGTCGCGTCCAGCCAGGTGCAGGGCACGTGCGCATCGCGGTGCTTCTGGACCAGCGCGGCCATCAGATGGTCGCGCCCTTCGGTCAGGGCCATCGGCGCCAGGCCGCGATCGGCCAGCAGCACCGCCTCGGGCTTGTGCGAGGACTGCCGGATCGCCTCGTCGAGCAGCGGCTTGTACGCGAGCACCTTGCCGCCGCGCGACCCGGCATCGGCGCTCACCACGACCTTCGGCGTCGCATCGTCGATGCGCGAAGCCAGCGAGCCGCTGGCGAAGCCGCCGAACACCACGCAGTGGATCGCGCCCAGGCGAGCGCAGGCCAGCATCGCGAAGGCGGCCTCTGGGATCATCGGCATGTAGATCAGTACGCGGTCGCCCTTGCCGACCCCGAGCTCCATCAGGCTCGCAGCCACGCGCTGCACTTCGGCGTGCAACTCCTTGAAGCTGTAGCTCCTTTCGGTGCCGGTTTCGGTGGAGATGGCGATCAGGGCGGGCTGATCGCCGCGCGCGGCCAGGTGGCGATCGACCGCGTTATGGCAGAGGTTGGTCGTGCCGCCTGCGAACCAGCGCACGAAGGGCGGGTTGCCGGCATCGAGAATCTGCTGCGGCGGCGTTTGCCAGTCGATGAGCTGGGCCTGTTCGGCCCAGAAGGCTTCGGGCGCTTCGATGGACCGGCGATAGAAGTCTGCGTAGCGGCTCATGGCTTGTCTCCAGTTCGGGGCCTTACGGCTTGTCCTTGAGACCGAATTCTTAACTATCCCGAGGTCGTTCCGGCGGCAAATCGACACTGCAGCGCATGTCGGCATAAGCGGCCAGACGATCGAGGAACATCTGTGCCACGCGCGCGCCGTTGAGTCTCTGTTCGACGATCGCATTTCGATCGTCGCGCGAAGGGAGCTGCTCGCCCTGATCGAAGAAGTTCGTCGCGGCGTGAAGCAATTGCCTTCCTACGAGCGGCGGCCGCCCCCTTCCTCAGCCGCCGGCGATCCGGCTCACCAGCGCCTTGGTGAAAGCGGCGGTGCCGGCGCTGCCGCCCAGGTCGCCCGTGCGCACCTTGTCGATGTTGAGCGTCTGGTCGATGGCCTTGCGCAAGCGCGTCGCCAGTTCCGGCAGCTTGCAATGGTCGAGCATCAATGCGGCGGCCAGCAGCAGCGCCGTGGGATTCGCGATGCCCTTGCCGGCAATGTCGGGCGCAGAACCGTGCACCGCTTCGAAGATGGCCGCGTCGGCGCCGATGTTGGCGCCAGGCGCCATGCCCAGGCCACCGACGAGTCCGGCCACCAGGTCGGACAGGATGTCGCCGAAGAGGTTGGTCGTGACCAGCATGTCGAACTGCCACGGATTGAGCACCAGCTTCATCGCACAGGCGTCGATGATGACCGTGTCGAGTTCGAACTTGCCCTTGTACTTGCGCTCGTACAGGTCGAGGCCGGTTTCCAGGAAGATGCCGGTCAGCGCCTTCATGATGTTGGCCTTGTGCACGATCGTGACCTTCTTGCGGCCTGTCGCGACGGCGGTCTCGAAGGCATATTCGAGCAGGCGGCGGCTGCCCTGGCGCGTGTTGATGCCGGTGGCCATCGCGACCGCATGCGGGTCGCCGTCGATCGGCACGTAGTGCTCGTGGCCGATGTACAAGCCTTCGAGGTTTTCGCGCACGACCGTCAGGTCGATGTTGTCGAAGCGGCCGCCGGGAATGATGGTGCGCGCGGGACGCAGGTTGGCGTAGAGCTGGAACTCCTCGCGCAGGCGAACGTTCGAGGAGCGGTAGCCGCCGCCCGACGGCGTTTCGAGCGGCCCCTTCAACGCGAGACGCGTACGGCGGATGCTGTCCAGCGTGGCCGCCGGCAGCGGATCGCCGGCCTGCTGCACGCCCCCGAGGCCTGCCACCTGGCGGTCCCATTCGAAAGGCGCTTGCAGCGCGTCGAGGGCCGCGAGCGTCGCATCGACGATCTCGGGGCCGATGCCGTCCCCGGCGATCAAGGTTGCGGGAATGACAGCGGACATGGGATGACTCCAGGGGGAAGTGAAAGAGCGCTCGGTTCGGCGGCGCGGACCGGGCGATTATCGGCGGACAATCCGGTGGTCCCCACGCATGAACCGCGCCGCGATCGAACACATGACCCGACTTGACGACCCCCTCCACGACGCCGAGATCGGCTCCCGCGACAGCACGATCGACACCACCCGCATCGACGACGTGCGCATCGGCGCCGTCCGCCCGCTGATGACGCCTGCGCTGCTGCAGGAACGCGTGCCGGTGCGCGACGACACGCTCGCGCTGGTGGAAGCCAGCCGCGCAGCGATCGCCGATGTGCTGCACGGGCGCAGCGACCGGCTCGTCGTGGTCGTGGGGCCCTGCTCGATCCACGACCATGACCAGGCGCTCGAATACGGCCACCGGCTGAAGGCTGTGGCCGACGAGCTGCAGGACGACCTCCTGATCGTGATGCGCACCTACTTCGAGAAGCCGCGCACCACGGTGGGCTGGAAAGGATACATCAACGACCCACACCTCGACGGCAGTTTCGCGATCAACGAAGGACTCGAGCGGGCGCGGCGCCTGCTGCTTGAGCTGACGACGATGGGCCTTCCGGCCGGCACTGAGTTCCTCGACCTGCTGAGCCCGCAGTTCATCGCCGACCTGATTGCCTGGGGCGCCATCGGTGCGCGAACGACGGAGAGCCAGAGCCACCGGCAGCTGGCCTCGGGACTGAGCTGCCCCGTGGGCTTCAAGAACGGCACCGACGGCAGCATCAAGGTTGCGGCCGACGCGATCCTCGCGGCGCGGGCGCCGCATGCCTTCATGGGCATGACGAAGATGGGCATGGCCGCGATTTTCGAAACCCGCGGCAACGACGATTGCCACGTCATCCTGCGCGGCGGCAAGACGCCCAACCACGCCGCCGCGGAGGTGGCCGCCACCTGCGAGGCGCTGCGCGCGCTGGGCCTGCGCGAGCAGGTCATGATCGACGTCTCCCACGGCAACAGCAGCAAGCAGTACCAGCGTCAGATCGAGGTCGCGCACGACGTGGCCGGGCAGATCGCCGCCGGCGAGCGACGCATCGCCGGCGTGATGATCGAAAGCCACCTGGAGGAAGGCCGGCAAGACCTGGTGCCAGGCGTAGCGCTCAGGCACGGGGTATCGATCACCGATGCGTGCATCGGTTTTTCGCAGACCGTGCCGGTGTTGCAGGAACTTGCCGCGGCGGTGAAGTCGCGGCGACGGCTTTGACGCTGCCTACTTCGCTGTCGGCATCACGAACTCGGCGCCCTTGGGCGTGCTCTCGGGCCAGCGCTGCATGATCGACTTCTGTTTGGTATAGAAGCGCACGCCCTCCTCGCCATAGGCGTGCATGTCGCCGAACAGGCTCTTCTTCCAGCCGCCGAAGCCGTGCCAGGCCATCGGCACCGGGATCGGCACGTTGATGCCCACCATGCCGACCTGGACGCGGCGCGAGAACTCGCGCGCCACGTTGCCGTCGCGCGTGAAGCAGGCCACGCCGTTGCCGAACTCGTGGGTGTTGATCAGATCCACCGCTTCCTTGAGGTCGTGCACGCGCACGCAGGAAAGCACCGGGCCGAAGATCTCTTCCTTGTAGATGCGCATCTCGGGCGTGACGTGGTCGAACAGCGTGCCGCCCATCCAGAAGCCGTCAGCGCAGCCCTCGCCTGCCTGCGTTGCGTCGAACTGCCGGCCGTCGACCAGCAGCTTCGCGCCTTCCTTCTCGCCCTGCACGATGTAGCCGGTGATGCGCTCGTGCGCCGCGCGCGTGACGATCGGGCCCATCTCGGCCGCGAGGTTCTCGCCGTCGAGCACCTTGAGCGTCTTCGCGCGCTCGATCAGCTTCGGCATGATCTTGTCGGCCGCATCGCCCACCAGCACCGCGACGCTGATCGCCATGCAGCGCTCGCCGGCCGAACCGTAGCCCGCACCGATCAGCGCGTCCACCGTCTGTTCGACGTCGGCGTCGGGCATCACCACCATGTGGTTCTTCGCGCCGCCCAGCGCCTGCACGCGCTTGCCGTGGCGCGCGCCGGTCTCGTAGATGTAGTTGGCGATCGGCGTCGAGCCGACAAAGCTGATCGCCTTGACATCGGGATGCTCGATCAGCGCGTCGACCGCCTCCTTGTCGCCCTGCACGACGTTGAACACGCCGTCGGGCAGGCCGGCTTCCTTCAGCAGCTCGGCCATGCGCAGCGAGGGGCTGGGGTCGGTCGGGCTGGGCTTGAGCACGAAGGTGTTGCCGGCCGCGATCGCGACCGGGAACATCCACATCGGCACCATCACCGGGAAGTTGAAGGGCGTGATGCCGGCCACCACGCCCAAGGGCTGGCGCAGCGTCCAGTTGTCGATGCCGGTCGAGACCTGGTCGGTGTAGTCGCCCTTGAGCAGCTGCGGAATGCCGCAGGCGAACTCGACGATGTCGATGCCGCGCGTGACCTCGCCCTGCGCATCGGTAAAGACCTTGCCGTGCTCGGCCGTGATCAGGTGCGCCAGCTCGTCGCGATGGCGATTGAGCAGCTCGAGAAACTTGAACATCACGCGCGCGCGGCGAATCGGCGGCGTGTCGGCCCAGGCCGGAAAGGCGGCCTGGGCGGCGGCCACCGCCGCATCGACGTCGGCGCGGCTGGCCAACGCGACATTGCCGGTCACGGTGCCGGTCGCGGGGTTGAAGACGTCCTGGGTGCGCGGCGAGGCGCCGCCCGCACGGCAGCCCGCGATGTAGTGCGCGATCGGGGTGGGAACGGAGATCTTGGTGGTCATGGCCGGGCTGGTAATGAAGGGAAAGGCGGCCAGTCTAGAAAGCCGCGCCGCCCTTGCCTAGGCGCTGGCGCTGAATTGATTGTTTGCCATAGTGAACAATAGAGCGATGGACGACAAAAAAGTGGAACTGCTCTGGACCCACCTGCACTGGCTGACCGTCCTGGAGCAGCAGGGCAGCTACACGGCCGCGGCCGCCAGGCTGGGCGTGAGCAAGGCGGCCATGAGCCAGCGCATCGCCGAGCTGGAGCGCGCTGCCGGCGTGCCGCTGGTGCGCCGCACCACGCGCAGCGTGCGCCTCACCGAGGCGGGCCAGCGCCTGGTCGACGACATGCGCACGCCCTTCGAGCGGATCGCGCACAGCTTCGCCGGCGTGCGCGACCTGGCCAGCGCGCCACGCGGCCTGCTGCGGGTGACGGCACCGGTGGCCTTCGCGCGCCAGCAGTTGGTGCCGCGCCTCGCAGACTTCCTGCGCGCCTACCCTGAAGTCCGCCTGGAGCTGGACATGTCGGATCGCCTGCGTTCGCTCGCGATGGAGGGCTTCGACCTCGCCGTGCGCCACACCGCCGCGCCGCCGGAGACGCATGTGGCGTGGATGCTGGCGCCCACCCGCTCGGTGCTGGTCGCCAGCCGCGCCTACCTGCGCCGCCGCGGCACACCGGAATCGCCGCAGGATTTGGCGAAGCACGACTGCCTGCACTACCCGCGGACGCAGGACACACCGGCCTGGAGCTTCGTGCGCGACGCCGATGGCGAACAGGCAACGGTGCCGGTCAACGGCCCGTTCGCCGCCAACAACAGCGAGGCGCTGCGCGATGCGGCGGCGACCGGCCTCGGCATCGCGCTCCTGCCGGACTTCAGCGCGCAATCCGGCCTGCAGGCAAGCAAGCTGGTGGAGGTGTTGCCGCAATGGCGGCCGGTCGGGGCCTTCGGCGAGCGCCTGTATGCGATCCGCCCCTACTCCGCCCATGTGCCGCGCGCGGTGGAGGCCTTCGTCGCGTATCTGCGGGAGGCGTTTGCGGCCGGCTTCGCGGCCTGAGGTCCCGAGTCCTCTAGCGAATCAGCGCCAACACGTCATCGAAACGCGGATGCTCGGCCGTTCGCAGCCACTCGAAGCCGACCATTTCCGTGGTCACGAGTTCCGCGCCGGCGCCGGCCAGGCGGTCGAAGGCGGCATCACGATTGCGCTCCGTGCGCGAACTGCAGGCATCGGTCACCACCCAGACTTCGAACTCGTCCTCGAGCAAATCGAGGGCGGTCTGCAGCAGGCACACATGGGCTTCGCAGCCCGCGATCACGATGGTGTTTCGTTCTTCGGCGGCGGCCGGCTTCTGCAGGTGCTTGGGCAGGCTGCGCGCATTGCCCTGCGGCGCCTTGGCAGGCGCGCGCAGCCATTCGCCCAGCCCCTCTTCCGCCGCGCTGAAATGCATCTTGGCCAGCGTGCGCTGGCACAGGGCGCGGATGTCGGCCAGGTTCTCGCCGAGCTTCGACGGGTTCTCCTCGGTGCCCCAGACCGGCACGTCGAGCACGCGGGCCATCCGGCCGAGCCGCACCGCGTTCTCGACCACGGCCTCCCCTTCGAAGATCGCCGGCATCAGGCGCGCCTGGTAGTCGACCAGGACCAGTTGGGATTGCGATGCATCGAGCAGCATGGAGCGAACGTCTTTCACGAAAAGCGAGGGGCTAGACCGTACCACCGAACCGATGGCCTGGTCGCCCCGCTCAGTTCGGCCGCAAGCGCAGCAGCTTGCCGTCGGATTCGTCCGTCAGGATGTAGAGCAGCCCGTCCGGGCCTTGCTTCACATCGCGGATGCGCGCCCTGCCTTCTTCCAGCATCTTGTGTTCGGCGACGACCTTGCCGCCCTTGAGCTCGATGCGGTCGAGGTAGCCGAACTTGAGCGACCCCACGAAGAGATTGCCCTTCCAGCCCGCGCCGTAGCGGTCGCTGGTCAAGAAGGCCATGCCCGAAGGAGCGATCGAAGGGGCCCAGTAGTGCAGCGGCTGCTCCATCCCCTCCTTGCGCGTGATGCCGTCGCCAACCTTGCCGCCGCCGTAGTTCTCGCCGTAGGTAATTACCGGCCAGCCGTAGTTGCGGCCGGCCTCGGGGATGTTGATCTCGTCGCCGCCCTGCGGGCCGTGCTCGTGCATCCAGAGCTTCCCGTCGGGTGCCAGTGCGGCGCCCTGGCCGTTGCGATGGCCGTAGCTCCAGATCTCGGGCAGCGCACCGGCCCGGCCGACGAAGGGATTGTCCGCGGGCGCGCTGCCGTCCTTGGCGATGCGCAGGAGCTTGCCCACGTGGTTGTCGAGCTTCTGCGCGTCTTCCTTGCGGCTGAAGCGGTCGCCCAGCGTGAGGAACAGACTGCCGTCCTTCGCCTCGACGATGCGGCAGCCGAAATGGTTGCGGCTGGCGACCTTGGGACGCTGGCTGAAGATCACCTTCAGGCCTTCGAGGCGGCTGCCGTCCGACGACAGTTGTGCGCGCGCCAGAGCCGTGCCGTTGGCCGAGCCGCCCGCTTCGGGTTCGGAGTAGCAGAAATAGAAGGTACGGTTCCTGGCGAAGGCGGAATCGACCAGCACATCCAACAGCCCGCCCTGGCCGCCGCTGGCGATGGCGGGCAGGCCGGCGAGCGGTGCGCCGAGCTTGCCGTCTGCGCCGACGACGCGAATGCGGCCGGACTTCTCGGTCACCAGGAAGCGCCCGTCTGGGAGAAAGCCCACGCCCCAGGGATTTTCAAGGCCCGACGCGACCACTTCCGGCCGCGGCGCCGCCATCGCGAGACCCATTGCGGCGGTCGCCAGACCCGCCGCCAACGCAATCCGAAACCACGTCATCTTGAATACTTTCGATGAATTCATGCCGGATCCTTCGAAATGAGTGAAAGCGCATCAGGCAAAAAAGTATCGCCCATAACTAAAACCTTTTGCTTTACATCAGGGAACAACTTATGGCTGATAACGGAGAGCTTTACATTTCATAAAATCAGCGTATGTAAAAAGTGTAGCCGCAACAACGGGTTGCGTGCAGAATCCCGAAACCGCATGAAATTGACATCACTATTTGTCATCCATATCCTACGCGCCATGCGATTTCTCCTACCTGTCTGCCTCTTGATTGCATTCGCCGCTCATGCCGCACCGCAACAAGACCGCACTGAAGAACTGGACTCCCTGCTTGCCGACAAGGGGCTGGTCAATCAGCTCCAGCAGGTTCGCCAGACCGTCGTCGACCGAACATCCGATCTGGTCGTTACCGCCATCGGTTTCCTGGGCGTGCCCTACCGGCGCGGCGGCAACACGGCGGAAACCGGCTTCGACTGCAGCGGCTTCGTGCGCGCGATGTACAACCAGACGGTCGGATACCTGCTGCCGCGCCGCGCCGAAGAACAGGCCGCCGCCACCCAGAAAATCGATCGCAGCGAACTCAAGCCCGGCGACCTCGTGTTCTTCAACACCATGCGCCGCGCATTCAGCCATGTGGGCATCTACGTCGGCGAAGGCAAGTTCATCCATTCTCCCAAGCCCGGCGCGCAGGTCCGTGTCGAAGACATGAGCGGAAGCTACTGGCAGCGCCGCTTCAGCGGTGCCCGCCGCGTGCAGGCGGCGCAGGGCGAGATCAACGCCAACACCGGCGACTGAGTCGAGCGCTCACCCAAAAAGAAACCCGCCGGCCGGCGGGTTTCTTTTTGGGCGGATGTCTTCAGCGTTTGACTGGCGGCAGATCCGTGCAGTGGCCGTGCGCCGCCTCCGCCGCCAGACCGATGCTCTCGCCGAGCGTCGGGTGCGGGTGGATCGTCTTGCCGATGTCGATCGCATCGGCGCCCATCTCGATCGCCAGGGCGATCTCTCCGATCATGTCGCCAGCGTGCGTGCCCACGATGCCGCCGCCGACGATGCGGTGCGATTCGGCATCGAACAGCAGCTTGGTGAAACCCTCGTCCCGGCCGTTGGCGATCGCGCGTCCCGAAGCGGTCCAAGGGAACAGGCCCTTCTCGATCTTCACGCCCTCGGCCTTGGCCTGGTCTTCGGTGAGCCCGACCCAGGCGATCTCGGGGTCGGTGTAGGCCACGCTGGGGATCACGCGGGCGTTGAAGGCCGCGCTCGCCAGTTCCTTGTCGCCCTTCTGCTCGCCGGCGATCACCTCGGCCGCCACGTGCGCCTCGTGCACCGCCTTGTGCTCCAGCATCGGCTGGCCGACGATGTCGCCGACCGCGAAGATGTGCGGCACGTTGGTGCGCATCTGGATGTCGACCGGAATGAAGCCGCGATCGCTGACGTTCACGCCGGCCTTCTCGGCGCCGATCTTCTTGCCGTTGGGGCTGCGGCCCACGGCCTGCAGCACCAGGTCGTAGAGCTGCGGTTCCTTCGGCGCCTGCTCGCCTTCGAAGCTGACGCGGATGCCGTCCTTGGTGGCCTCGGCACCGACCGTCTTGGTCTTCAGCATGATGTTGTCGAAGCGCGGCGCATTGAGCTTCTGCCAGACCTTGACCAGGTCGCGGTCGGCGCCCTGCATCAGGCCGTCGAGCATCTCGACCACGTCGAGCCGGGCACCCAGCGTGGAGTAGACCGAGCCCATCTCGAGGCCGATGATGCCGCCGCCCAGGATCAGCATGCGCTTGGGATCGACGCCGAGCTCCAGCGCGCCGGTCGAATCCACCACCCGCGGGTCCTTGGGCATGAAGGGCAGGTGCACGGCCTGCGAGCCGGCAGCGATGACGCAGTGGCGGAACTTGACCGTCTGCGCCTTGTCGGTGGTGGCCTTGCCGTCGCCCGTGGTTTCCTGCACCTTGACGTGGTATGGGTCGACGAATTCGCCGATGCCGCGCACCGTCGTTACCTTGCGCATCTTCGCCATCGCGGAGAGGCCGCCGGTGAGCTTCCCCACCACTTTGTTCTTGCGGCCGAGCAGCTTGGCGCGGTCGACCTTGGGTTCGTCGTAGCTCACGCCGAGGTCGGCGAAATGCCTGACCTCGTCGATCACCGCGGCCACGTGCAGCAAGGCCTTCGAAGGAATGCAGCCGACGTTGAGACAGACCCCGCCCAGCGTCGCATAGCGCTCGACCAGCACCACCTTCAGACCGAGGTCGGCCGCGCGGAAGGCGGCCGAATAGCCGCCGGGGCCGGCGCCCAGCACCAGCAGATCGCATTCGAGGTCGACCGACCCGGTGTAGCTCGACGCCACGGCCGGCGCTTGCGCGGGCGCCGGCGCCTGCTTCGGCGCCGCGGCGGCGGGTGCCGCGGCCGGCGCTGCCGGTGCTGCCGGTGCTGCTGCCGCAGGTGCCGGCGCCGCGGCGCCTTCCGCCACATCCAGCGTCAGCACCACCGAGCCTTCGCTCACCTTGTCGCCGACCTTCACGGCCAGCGCCTTCACGACGCCGGCATGCGAGGAAGGAATTTCCATCGAAGCCTTGTCCGACTCCACCGTGATCAGCGACTGCTCGGCCTTCACCGTGTCGCCCACTTTCACCAGCACCTCGATCACCGCGACTTCGTCGAAATCGCCGATGTCCGGCACCTTGATTTGCTGTTCGCTCATTTGGACACCTTCAGTTTGAGTGTGAGAACGTCGATGGGGGCTGCCGAATTGCGATCGAATTCGCAGGCCGCGGCGACGCCGGCTTCCGCAATCTCGCGCGCCGAGCGTGCCTTGTCGTAGGCCGCGTGCATGGCGCCGAGCGCAAAGCTGCGTCCCGAGCCGATGCTCCAGAACTGCTTGAACTCGAAGACCTCGCGGTAGCTGTAGATCCCGTAGATGCCGCTCGGGTTGGCAAGCAGCATCGTGAACTGGCTCGATTCGTAGGGATCGTGCTCGTCTTCCTTGGTCTGCAGAAAGAAGGACTCCTTCAGCACCGGATGCAGCAGCGTGAAGGTGCGGAAGATCTGGTCCTTGCTGCCGAAGCGCAGCGCATCCGCCGGCTGGGCCGCCAGCGCCTGCTGCAGCACGAGGAAGTGCGCAGCCGCGCCGGCAACGGCGAAGACGCTCTCGCCCTCAGCATCGGCGACCTTGAAGAGCTTCTGGTTCGCCTCGGCATTGAAGGACAGGCGCGTATCCCCGAAGGTCACCAGCGCATCGGCCGCCATCACCACTTGGCCGCCTTTACGGACGGCCACGACGGTCGTCATAGGAGAACGCGGCGGAAGTCGGCGAGGACCTGGCCCAGGTACGCATTGAATCGCGCGGCCGAGGCGCCATCGATGACGCGATGGTCGTAGGACAGCGACAAGGGCAGGATCAGGCGCGGCTGGAAGGCCTTGCCGTCCCACACCGGCTTGGTCGCACTCTTGGACAGGCCGAGGATCGCGACTTCGGGCGCGTTGATGATCGGCGTGAAGTGCGTTCCGCCGATGCCGCCGAGCGAGCTGATCGAGAAGCAGCCGCCCTGCATGTCGGCCGAGCCGAGCTTGCCGTCGCGCGCCTTCTTCGCGAGCTCGCCCATCTCCTGGCTGATCTGGAGCACGCCCTTCTTGTCGGCATCCTTGAGCACCGGCACCACGAGCCCGTTGGGCGTATCGGCCGCGAAGCCGATGTTGTAGTACTGCTTGTAGACGAGCGTGTCGCCGTCCAGGCTGGTGTTGAACTCGGGGTATTTCTTCAGCGCCGAGACCACCGCCTTGATCACGAAAGCCAGCATCGTCACCTTGACGCCGGACTTCTCGTTCTCCTTGTTGGTCGAAACGCGGAAGGCTTCGAGCTCGGTGATGTCGGCTTCGTCGTTGTTGGTGACGTGCGGAATCATCACCCAGTTGCGGTGCAGGTTGGCGCCGCTGATCTTCTTGATGCGCGACAGGTCCTTGCGCTCGACGGTGCCGAACTTGGTGAAGTCGACCTTGGGCCACGGCAGCAGGCCGAGGGCTTCGCCGCCGCCGCCCGCGGGCGCCTTGACCGCCGCGGCCTTGGTGCCGGCCGCGCCGCTCATCACCGCGCGGGTGAAGTTCTGGATGTCTTCCTGCGTGACGCGGCCCTTGGGGCCGCTGCCCTTGACCTCTTCGAGCGGCACGCCGAGCTCGCGCGCGAACTTGCGTACCGAGGGCGATGCATGCGGCAGCTTGCCGCTGGGGGCGACCGTCGGATCGTGCGCGGGCGGCGCGGCGGCCGGCGCAGCGGATGGTGCCGGGGCGGCGGGCGCAGGTGCCGATGCGCTCGCGGATGCGGGCGCCGCAGCAGCCTGCGCCGAAGCAGCGGCAGCGCCTCCGCCCGAACCTTCGACGATCGCGATCAGGTCGCCGATGTTGACGGTGTCGCCGACCTTGACCTTGAGTTCCTTGAGCACGCCGGCTGCAGAAGATGGAATCTCCATCGACGCCTTGTCCGACTCGACCGTGATCAGCGATTGCTCTTCCTTGACGGTGTCGCCGGGCTTCACCAGCACCTCTATCACGGCGACGTCCTTGAAGTCGCCGATGTCCGGCACCTTGACCTCGATCGGGCCCGTGGCCGCAGCCGGCGCAGCCGCAGCCGGCGCCGGTGCAGACGCTGCAGGCGCCGGCGCCGCGGCCGGAGGAGGCGTGGATGCAGCAGGTGCCGCAGCTGCGCCCTCGCCTTCGAGCACCAGCACGACCGAGCCTTCCTTGACCTTGCTGCCGACCTGGACCTTGAGTTCCTTCACGACGCCGGCCTGGCTCGATGGAATTTCCATCGAAGCCTTGTCCGACTCCACCGTGATGAGCGACTGCTCGGCGGCTACCGAATCGCCCACCTTCACCAGCACTTCGATCACTGCGACTTCATCGAAATCGCCGATGTCCGGCACCTTGACTTCCACTGTTGCCATAAAAGTGTCTCCCGCCCTAGAGGCGCAGTTGATTGTTGGTTGTTGTTTACGCGTAGAGCGGGTTGATCTTTTCAGCGTTGATGCCGTACTTCTTGATCGCCTCGGCCGCCTTGGCCGCCGGCACCGTGCCCTCGTCGGCCAGCGCCTTGAGCGCCGCCACCACGATGTAGTGGCGGTTGACTTCGAAGTGCTCGCGCAGCTTGTTGCGGAAGTCGCTGCGCCCGAAGCCGTCGGTACCCAGCACCCTGTAGGTGCGGCCCTTCGGAATGAAAGGCCGGATCTGCTCGGCGTAGGCCTTCATGTAGTCCGTCGACGCCACGACCGGGCCGGTGCTCGCCGAAAGCTGCTCGGCGACGAAGCACAGGCGTGGCTCGTCGGTCGGATGCAGCAGGTTCCAGCGGTCGACCTCCTGGCCGTCGCGCGTGAGCTCGTTGAAGCTCGGGCAGCTCCACACGGAGGCACTGACGCCCCAGTCCTTCTCGAGCAGTTCCTGCGCCGCGATGCTCTCGCGCAGGATCGTGCCGCTGCCCAGCAGTTGCACCGTCGGCGCCTCCTTGCCCTTCGCAGCCTTGACCACCGGGGCCTGCTTGCAGAGGTACATGCCCTTGATGATTTGCTCTTCCGTGCCGGGCTGCAGGCCGGGCATCGGGTAGTTCTCGTTCAAGAGCGTCAGGTAGTAGTAGACGTTGTCCTGCTTCTCCACCATGCGCTTCAGGCCGTGGTGCAGGATCACGCCGACCTCGTGCGCGAAGGTCGGGTCGTAGCTCACGCAGTTCGGGATGGTGTTCGCGAGGATGTGGCTGTGACCGTCTTCGTGCTGCAAGCCCTCGCCGTTGAGCGTGGTGCGCCCCGAGGTGCCGCCCAGCAGGAAGCCGCGCGCCTGCATGTCGCCCGCTGCCCAGGCCAGGTCGCCGATGCGCTGGAAGCCGAACATCGAGTAGTAGACGTAGAACGGCACCATGATGCGGTTGTTGGTGCTGTACGAGGTGGCTGCGGCGATCCAGCTCGACATGCCGCCGGCCTCGTTGATGCCTTCCTGCAGGATCTGGCCGCTCTTGTCCTCCTTGTAGTACATGACCTGGTCCTTGTCGACCGGGGTGTACTGCTGGCCATCGGGGTTGTAGATGCCGATCTGGCGGAACAGGCCTTCCATGCCGAAGGTGCGCGCTTCGTCGACCAGGATCGGCACCACGCGCGGGCCCAGCGCCTTGTCGCGCAGCAGCTGCGTAAGGAAGCGCACGTAGGCCTGCGTGGTCGAGATCTCGCGGCCCTCGGCCGTAGGCTCCATCACGGCCTTGAAGGTGTCCAGCGTCGGCACGGTGAAGCTCTCATCGGCCTTGGTGCGGCGAGCGGGAAGGTAGCCGCCGAGTGCCTTGCGGCGCTCGTGCAGGTACTTCATCTCCGGCGTGTCGTCTGCCGGCTTGTAGAACGGCAGGTCGGCGATCTGGCTGTCGGGGATCGGGATGTTGAAGCGATCGCGGAAGGCCTTGATGTCCTCGTCGCCGAGCTTCTTGGTCTGGTGCACCGTGTTCCTGCCCTCGCCGACCTTGCCCATGCCGAAGCCCTTGACGGTCTTGACCAGCAGCACCGTAGGCTGGCCCGTGTGCTTGACCGCCGCGGCGAAGGCCGCATACACCTTCTGCGAGTCATGGCCGCCGCGGCGCAGGTTCCAGATCTCGTCGTCGGTCATCTTGGCGACCATCTCCAGCGCGCGCGGATCGCGACCGAAGAAGTGCTTGCGAACGTAGGCGCCGTCGTTGGCCTTGAACGACTGGTAGTCGCCGTCGTTCGTCTCCATCATGATCTTGCGCAGCACGCCGTCCTTGTCGCGCGCGAGCAGCGGGTCCCAACTGCTGCCCCAGATCAGCTTGATCACGTTCCAGCCCGAGCCGCGGAATTCGCCTTCGAGCTCCTGGATGATCTTGCCGTTGCCGCGCACCGGACCGTCCAGGCGCTGCAGGTTGCAGTTGATGACGAAGATCAAATTGTCGAGCCGCTCGCGCGCCGCCAGGCTGATGGCGCCCAGCGATTCGACCTCGTCCATTTCGCCGTCGCCGCAGAACACCCAGACCTTGCGGTTCTCGGTGTTGGCGATGCCGCGGGCATGCAGATACTTGAGGAAGCGCGCCTGGTAGATCGCCATCAGCGGGCCCAGGCCCATCGAGACGGTCGGGAACTGCCAGAACTCGGGCATCAGTTTCGGATGCGGATAGCTCGACAGGCCCTTGCCGTCGACCTCCTGGCGGAAGTTGAGCAACTGCTCTTCGCTCAGGCGGCCTTCGAGATAGGCGCGGGCATAGATGCCGGGCGAGACGTGCCCCTGGATGTAGAGGCAGTCGCCGCCGTGGTTCTCGCTCTCCGCATGCCAGAAGTGGTTGAAGCCGGCGCCGAACATGTTGGCCAGCGAGGCGAAGGAGCCGATGTGGCCGCCCAGGTCACCCCCTTCAGGAGGATGGTGGCGGTTGGCCTTCACGACCATCGCCATCGCGTTCCAGCGCATGTAGGCGCGCAGGCGCTCTTCGATCTCCAGATTGCCGGTGCAGCGCTCCTCCTGGTCCGTCTCGATGGTGTTGACGTAGGCGGTATTGGCCGAGAACGGCTTGTCGATGCTGTTCTGGCGTGCGTGTTCGAGCAGTTGCTCGAGCAGAAAGTGCGCGCGATCGGGCCCTTCGCTTTGGATGACAGCGGACAGGGCGTCCATCCACTCGCGGGTTTCTTGGGCGTCCGTGTCGTTCGCGGCCGAACCGAACCGGTTCTCGGGAATTGCCGACATGCTTGTCTCCTTTTTGAAGGGTGTGGCTGGGTAATTTAGTGCCGTATCCGGCAGCGCGCGGGAGTTTCTCACAGAAATATCCGAATTTCAAATAGTGCGCAACGTTTTCTTATTATGAAATTCATTGAATTTCATCAATGGAGAAATGAAGCACACGGCCTCGTTCGCAGCCATGGCACTGCACGCCTGCCGCTCCCGCGGCAGGCCCTTCCCCTAAACTCGCGCGATGCCCTTTTCCTCTCCGATCGCGGTCGCGCGCAGCGCTGTCAATGCGTCGCCGCTGTCCTGGTGGCGGCGCTGGTGGCGCCGGCAGACGCCGGTGCTGCAGGATGCGGTCGCGATGCTGGCGCCGCTGGCGGCGGTGCTGCTCTTTCTTGCAGCCATCGTCGCGGCCTTCTGGTACCTGCGCGCGGAAGAGTTGGAGCGCGAGCAGGAGTCGGTCAGGCGCGATGTGGAGTACGCGCAGCAGCGCGTGCGCCTTCGGCTTCTGGAGCGGCAGGAGCAACTGATGCGCCTGGCGCGCGATGCCTCCAACCGCGAGATCGATGCCACCGAGTTCGCGAGCCGCGCAGAATCGCTGGTCAGCCAGTTTCCCGAGCTGCAGGCGATCAGCTGGATCGACGACCGGCGCCGTTTCAAGGCAGGCTACGCGGCGCCCAGCGTCCATCCGGCGCAGCAGCATGCGGTAGGCGACGTCCTGCGGCCGGGCGACATCGAGAGCAACTACGCACTGGCGCGCGAGCTGCGCCAGCCGGTGTTCTCGCAACCGGTGGCCGGCAGCGATCCGCCGTCCATGCTTCAGTTGCACATTCCCTTCTTCGACCAGGGCCTGTTCGCGGGCATGGTGCTGGGCGAGTTCTCGATCGACGGGCTGCTGCGCTACGGCATGCCCTCCGAGGTGTCGGCGCGCTACGCGGTGTCGCTGCTGGATGCCAAGGGCGGCCTGATCGCCGGCAACACGGTCGCGAGCCCGCGCGAGGCCGAAACCCGCCTTCTGCCCTGGTCCGAACAGACCAACGAATACGAAGTCCCGGTTTCGCCGGTGGGCAACGCGCTGGTGCTGCGCGCGCAGGCCTACCGCACTTCGCAAGGCGTGGTCGGCAATGGCCTGTTCTGGCTGGTAGGCGCGCTCAGCGTGCTCACGAGCTGGATGCTGATCGGCACCTGGCGCCACACGCGCCGGCGCCTCCAGGCCCAGCAGGCCCTCGTGGCCGAAACCAACTTCCGGCGCGCGATGGAGAACTCCATGCTGACCGGCATGCGCGTGCTCGACCTCGAGGGCCGCATCACCTACGTCAACGCGGCCTTCTGCGCGATGACGGGCTGGGACGAGAGCGAGCTCGTGGGCCAGACCCCGCCCTTCCCCTACTGGCTGGAATCCGACCGCGAGATCATGAACGAGCGTCTCGAGGAAGAGCTGCACGGCCGCGCGCTGCCCGGCGGCTTCCAGGTGCGCGTCAAGCGCAAGAACGGCAGCGTGTTCAACGCCCGTCTCTACGTGTCGCCATTGATCGATGCGCGCGGCCACCAGACCGGCTGGATGACCTCGATGACCGACATCACCGAGCCCACCCGCATCCGCGAGCAACTGTCGGCGTCCTACGAGCGCTTCACCACGGTGCTCGAGGCGCTGGACGCCTCGGTGTCGGTGGCGCCCCTCGGCAGCGAGGAACTGCTGTTCGCCAACAAGCTGTACCGGCTCTGGTTCGGCTCCGACACCGTCGGGCACCTGGGCATGGTGGCGCAGGCCGGCGTGCCGGCCTCGCATGCGCACGACGACGCGCTCGACGACGTCGACCCCTTCGCCGGCCTGCCGATCGACCAGCTGACCGCCGCGCAGCCGGCCAACAACGAGATCTTCGTGCCCGAGCTCGGCAAGTGGCTCGAGGTGCGTTCGCGCTACCTGACCTGGGTCGACGGGCGGCTGGCGCAACTCGTGATCGCCACCGACATCACGCCGCGGCGCGATGCCGAAGACCTGTCGGCTGCGCAGGCCGACCGCGCGCAGGCCGCCAGCCGGCTGATCACCATGGGCGAGATGGCGTCCAGCGTCGCGCACGAACTCAACCAGCCGCTGACCGCCATCACCAACTACTGCAACGGCATGATGTCGCGCATCCGCGGGCAGCAGATCGATTCCGAAGCGCTGCTCGCGGCGCTCGACAAGACCTCCAAGCAGGCGCAGCGCGCGGGCCAGATCATCCAGCGCATCCGCTCGTTCGTGAAGCGCAGCGAGCCGAACCGGACGCCGGCCGAGGTCTCGACCATGGTGAGCGAAGCAGTCGAGCTCGCCGGCATCGAGCTGCGGCGCCGCAACGTGCGCCTCAACCACTACGTGGCAGCGCGGCTTCCGGTGGTGCGGGTCGACCCGATCCTGATCGAGCAGGTGATGGTCAACCTGCTGAAGAACGCGGCCGAATCGATCGACCTGGCCGACCGGCCGCTGGCGCGCCGCAGCGTCGAACTGCGCGTGCTGCCCAAGGTCATCGACGGCCAGAACGCGGTCGAATTCTCGGT
This sequence comes from Variovorax sp. MHTC-1, assembly GCF_003984645.1. Taxonomy (GTDB): domain Bacteria; phylum Pseudomonadota; class Gammaproteobacteria; order Burkholderiales; family Burkholderiaceae_C; genus Variovorax. The sequence continues at coordinate 209,205 of NZ_RWKI01000007.1, read as the reverse complement.
GCAGGACACCGGCATGGGCCTCGCGCCGGAGGTGATGGATCGGCTCTACGAAGCCTTCTTCTCCACCAAGCCAGAAGGCATGGGCATCGGGCTCAACCTCTGCCGCACCATCGTCGAGTCGCATCGCGGCCGGATGAAGGCAGAGAACATCTACAATGGCCCGGACGTGGTCGGATGCCGTTTTTCCTTCTGGATTCCGGTGTTGGACGCTATTGATTCCGTAGCAAGCAACGAGGCGAAGGTACCCGCATGAGTTTGATTCCCAAGAAGGGCACGGTCTATGTCGTCGATGACGACGAAGCGGTCCGCGATTCGTTGCAATGGCTGCTCGAAGGCAAGGACTACCGCGTTCGCTGCTTCGATTCGGCCGAGTCCTTCTTGTCCCGCTACGACCCGCGCGAGGTTGCCTGCCTGATCGTCGACATCCGCATGGGCGGCATGTCGGGCATCGAACTTCAAGACCGCCTGATCGAGCGCCGTTCGCCGCTGCCGATCGTCGTCATCACGGGCCACGGCGACGTGCCGATGGCGGTCGACAGCATGAAGAAGGGCGCGATGGATTTCATCCAGAAGCCCTTCAACGACGAGGCGCTGGTGGCGCTGGTCGAACGCATGCTCGAACACGCACGCGGCGCCTTCGCGCAGCACCAGCAGTCGGCCAGCCGCGATGCGCTGCTGTCCAAGCTGACCGGCCGCGAGGCGCAGGTGCTCGAGCGCATCGTCGCCGGCCGGCTCAACAAGCAGATCGCCGACGACCTCGGCATCAGCATCAAGACGGTGGAAGCGCATCGCGCCAACATCATGGAAAAGCTCAACGCGAACACCGTGGCCGACCTGCTCAAGATCGCCTTGGGACAGGCGGCGCCCGGCAAGGCAGCCTAGCGGCTATCGTCCCGATAGCCATACCGATCTTCGACGCCTGCGCAAGCGGGCGTTTTTACTTGGAAAATCCAAATCCGATGACAGCCCAATTGATCGACGGCAACGCCCTCTCCCGAAAAATCCGCGGCGACGTGTCAGGCCACATCGCGGCACTGAAAGCGCGCGGCATAGAGCCCACGCTCGCCATCGTCCTGGTCGGCGACGATCCCGCGAGCCAGGTCTACGTCAAGCACAAGGTCAACGACAGCAGCGAAACCGGCCTCGCGGCGAACCTCGAACGCTACCCCGCTTCGATGACCGAGGCAGAGCTGCTGGCGCGCATCCGCGCGCTCAACGACGATCCCAAGGTGCATGGCATCTTGGTTCAGCTGCCGCTGCCGCGGCACATGGACAGCCACCGGGTCATCGAGGCCATTTCGCCCGCCAAGGACGTGGACGGATTCCACGTCGCAAGCGCGGGTGCGCTGATGGTGGGTCAGCCGGGTTTCTGGCCGTGCACGCCCCACGGATGCATGAAGATGCTCGAATCGATCGGCTATGAACTGCGCGGCAGGCACGCAGTGGTGATCGGCCGCAGCAACATCGTCGGCAAGCCGATGGCCATGATGCTGCTGGCGAAGAACGCCACCGTCACCATCTGCCACAGCGCGACGCAGGATCTCGCAGCCCTCACGCGCCAGGCCGATGTGGTCGTCGCCGCGGTCGGCAAGCGCAACATCCTGACGGCGGACATGGTGAAACGGGGTGCCGTGGTCATCGACGTCGGCATGAACCGCCGGGACGACGGCAAGCTCGCAGGCGACGTGGACTTTGAAAGCGTGAAAGAAGTGGCCGGCTGGATCACTCCCGTACCCGGTGGTGTGGGCCCGATGACCCGCGCCATGCTGCTCGCCAACACCCTTGAAGCGGCCGAGCGCGCCGCCAACTGATCACCATGGCCATGAACGACAACCCCCTCCTCGACTTCAACGACCTCCCGCTGTTCGACCGGATCAGGCCGGAGCATGTCGCGCCCGCCGTCGATGTGCTGCTCGCCGACGCTGAGGCCGCGCTGCAAACGGTGACCACGCCCGAGTTCCCGGCCGACTGGAGCGCGATCGCCAAGGTACTCGACGTCGCCTCGGAACGTTTCAGCCGCGCCTGGGGCGCCGTGGGCCATCTCAACGCGGTCGCCGACACGCCGGAACTGCGCGCCGCCTACAACGAAGCGATGCCGCGCGTCACCGCCTTCTGGACGCGCCTGGGCTCCGACGAGCGCCTCTACGCCAAGTACAAGGCAATCGATCCGGCAACGCTGAATCCAGAGCAGCGCCAGGCGCACCTCTACGCCGTGCGCAACTTCGTGCTCGGCGGCGCCGAACTGCAAGGCGACGCGAAGAAACGCTTTGCTGAAATCCAGGAGCGCCAGGCCGAGCTGAGCCAGAAGTTCAGCGAGAACGCGCTCGACGCGACCGATGCGTTCGCGTACTACGCCCCGCTCGGCGAGCTCGAGGGCCTGCCGGAAGATGTCGTCAGCGCGGCGCGCGCGGCGGCCGAAGCCGAGGGCAAGGAGGCCTACAAGCTCACGCTGAAGATGCCCTCCTACCTGCCGGTTATGCAGTTCGCCAGGAGCAGCGCGCTGCGCGAGAAGCTTTATCGCGCCTACGTCACGCGCGCCAGCGAATTCGGCGACCCGGCCTTCGACAATACCGAGCTGATCCGCGAGATCCTCGCACTGCGGCAGGAAGAGGCGAAGCTCCTGGGCTATCCCAACTTCGGCGAGCTTTCTATCGTGCCCAAGATGGCGGAGTCGGCCGGACAGGTCGTCAAGTTTCTGCGCGACCTCGCGGCCAAGGCCAAGCCGTACGGCGAGCGCGATCTGGCGGACTTGCGCGTATTCGCGGCCCAGCAGCTCGGCATCGTCGACCCGCAGCCGTGGGACTGGAGCTACATCGGCGAGAAGCTCAAGGAAGCGCGCTACGCCTTCAGCGAGCAGGAGGTCAAGCAGTACTTCACCGCGCCGAAGGTCATGGCCGGCCTGTTCAAGATCGTCGAAACGCTGTTCGAAGTCTCGATCCGTCGCGACAGCGCCCCGGTGTGGCATCCGAGCGTCGAGTTCTACCGCATCGAACGCGCGGGGCAGAAGGTCGGTCAGTTCTATCTGGACCCTGCCGCCCGTGCCGCCAAGCGCGGCGGCGCCTGGATGGACGATGTGCGCGCCCGCTGGCGCAGGCCGGACACCGGCACGCTGCAGACCCCGGTCGCGCAGTTGGTCTGCAACTTCGCCGAAGGCGTCGACGGCAAGCCGCCGCTTCTCACGCATGACGACGTGACGACACTGTTCCACGAATTCGGCCACGGCCTGCATCACATGCTCACGCAGGTCGACGAGCGTGACGTCTCGGGCATCAGCGGGGTCGAATGGGATGCGGTCGAACTGCCGAGCCAGTTCATGGAGAACTTCTGCTGGGAGTGGGATGTGCTCGCGCACATGACCTCGCACGTCGACACCGGCGAGCCGCTGCCGCGCGCGCTGTTCGACAAGATGACCGCGGCCAAGAACTTCCAGAGCGGGCTGCAGACGCTGCGCCAGATCGAGTTCTCGCTGTTCGACATGCTGCTGCATACCGAGTACGACGCCGCCAATGCCCAGCCGGGCGACGTGATGGCGCTGCTCGGCAAGGTGCGCGACGAGGTCGCGGTGATGCCTTCGCCGCCCTTCAGCCGCACGCCCAATACCTTCAGCCACATTTTCTCGGGCGGTTACGCGGCCGGCTACTACAGCTACAAGTGGGCCGAGGTGCTGAGTGCCGACGCCTACGCGGCCTTCGAGGAAACCGCCGGCGCCAATGGCGAGCCGAGCATCGAGACCGGCCGCAAGTACCGCCAGGCCATCCTCGAAGCCGGCGGCAGCCGCAGCGCGATGGAGTCCTTCAAGGCCTTCCGGGGCCGCGAGCCGCAGCTCGACGCGCTGTTGCGCCACCAGGGAATGACCGAGGCGCAGCCGGCCTGATGCGGCGCGGCCCGCGCGGCCTGAGATACTCCGCTCCATCGGATCACGAAAGTCATCGATGAAGCTCAAGACACATCTTTCAGGCCTCGCCCTGCTGCTTGCCGCCGGCGCCGCCCTGGCGCAGCCGGTCTACCGCCATGTCGACAAGAATGGCAAGGTCACCTTCTCGGACCAGCCGCCTGCCGCCAATGCGCAACCCGCGGCGCCGCGCGGCGGCAGCGTGGCGAGCGCCGGCGCCGGCCTGCCCTACGAGCTGCGGCAGGTTGCGCAGCGCTACCCGGTCACGCTCTACACCAGCGACGAGTGCGGGCCCTGCGGCGCGGGCCGTTCGCTGCTGGTGACGCGCGGAATCCCCTTCGACGAACGGACGGTCAAGAGCAACGAGGACGTGGAGGCGCTGCAGCGCTTGAGCGGCCAAGCCTCGCTGCCGCTGCTGACCATCGGATCGCAGCAACTCAAGGGCTTCTCGGACGCCGAATGGTCGCAGTACCTCGATGCGGCCGGCTATCCCAAGAGCGGCCAGTTGCCGGCCAGCTACCGCAATCCTCCGGCGCAGCCCCTTGTGGCCGTGCAGCCGGCGCCCGCTGCCCAACAGCCCCAGCGCGCTGCGCCTGCACCGTCGAACCCGCCGCCGCCCGCCGCCGCGACCGGCCCGACGCCGAGCAATCCGGCCGGCATCAAGTTCTGAATCAATAGCCCCCACGCTCCGTCGCTTCGCGTACTCGCTGCCCCCCGAGGGGGCCGCAGGCCGCTTTGGGGCGCCCGGTGCCGGCCTGACCGCCCGCTCAGTCGAAGCGAAGCGTCTGCACGCCGGACGGCGTGCCCAGCAGGCACACGTTGGCCCGCTGGTGGGCGAACACCCCCACGGTGACCACGCCGGGCCATTGATTCACCTCGCTCTCGAAGCCGAGGGGGTCGGTGATCCGGAGGCCCGTCACATCGATGATGTGCTGGCCGTTGTCGGTGACCAGCGCCACGCCGTCCTTCTCGCGCACCTGGGCCATGCCGCCGAGCCGCGCGAACTGCCGTACCACGCGCTGTGCCGCCATCGGGATCACCTCGACCGGCAGCGGGAATCCGCCGAGCGTATTCACGCGCTTGGATGAATCCGCAATGCAGACGAAGCGCCTGGACTGGGCGGCAACGATCTTTTCGCGCGTGAGCGCGGCGCCGCCGCCCTTGATCATGTAGCCGCGGCCGTCGATCTCGTCGGCGCCGTCGATGTAGACGGCCAGTTCCTCGACCTCGTTGCTGTCGAACACCGGGATGCCGAGCGCATGGAGGCGTTCGGTGGACGCCACCGAGCTGGATACCGCGCCGCGGATGTCGCCCTTGATCGTCGCCAGCGCGTCGATGAACTTGTTCACCGTCGAGCCGGTGCCGACGCCGACGATCTCGCCTTTCACCACGTGGGCGAGGGCTGCGCGGCCGACCTGCGCCTTGAGTTCGTCCTGGGTCAGGGCCGATGCGGGAGCGGGGGAAGTCATCGGAGAGAATCCTTGGGGCTACGAAGTCCAGAATTATCCGATGTCCCTGCTGCTCCCCTCCTCTCTTTACGGTCTTGCCCGACCTTTCCTTTTCGGCTTCGATCCCGAGCACGCCCATGAGCTGACGCTCGACGCGCTGGCGCGCACGCAGAACACGCCGCTGGCCTGCGTCTACGCGGCACCCCGCATCGAGGACCGGCGCACGCTGGCCGGCCTTTCGTTCCCGAACCGGGTCGGGCTCGCTGCCGGACTCGACAAGAACGCGCGCTGTATCGACGCCTTTGCCGCCATGGGCTTCGGCTTCGTCGAGGTGGGCACGGTCACGCCGAAGGCGCAGCCCGGAAATCCGAAGCCGCGCATGTTCCGCCTGCCGCAGCGCGACGCGCTGATCAACCGGCTCGGCTTCAACAACGAAGGGCTCGACGCTTTCCTGGCCAACGTTCAGCGCGCGCGCTTTCGCCGGGACGATTCGAAGAGGCCGATGCTGCTGGGGCTCAATATCGGCAAGAACGCCGCGACGCCGATCGAGCGGGCGGTCGACGACTACCTGGTGTGCCTGGACGGCGTCTACCCGCATGCCGACTACGTGACCATCAACATCTCCAGCCCCAACACCGCCAATCTGCGTTCGCTTCAGAGCGACGAGGCGCTCGATGCGCTGCTCGGCGCGGTGGCGGACAAGCGCGCTGCACTCGCCGCACGGCATGGCAAGCGGGTTCCGCTGTTCGTGAAGATCGCACCGGATCTCGACGAGGCCCAGGTTCGGGTGATCGCGGCCACGCTGCGCCGCCACGGCATGGACGGCGTCGTCGCCACCAACACCACGCTGGCGCGCGACGCGGTGGCGGGCCTGCCGCATGCGAACGAAGCTGGCGGCCTCTCGGGTGCGCCGGTCAGGGAAGCGAGCAACCGCGTGATCCGTCAGCTGCGATCGGCGTTAGGCAGTGATTTTCCGATCATCGGCGTCGGCGGGATTCTGAGCGCAGCGGATGCCGAGGCGAAGATCGCCGCCGGCGCTGATCTCGTGCAGATCTACACCGGCCTCATCTATCGTGGTCCGGCGCTTGTACGCCAGGCCGCCCAGGCGCTGCGCAAGCGCAGCGCCTGAGCCGCAATCCGGATCAACGCATCCGCCACAGCACCGGGACGACCACAGCCGCCCAGCGCAGCACGCGGCGCGGGCCGAGCACCGCCACGACAGCGGCCGTCACGACACCGGTCGCCACCGGATGCTCGCGCGCGATCCGCAGCGCTGCAGCGCTGGGGGACTCGTCCATAGGGGGTGCATCGGCCTTTTCCGACGATGCGCCTTGCAGCGTCGCGATGCGCTCGCGCTGGCGCGCGATGCGCTGGAGCAGTTCCTCACGGGTCCGGGGCCTGGGTTCACGCGGTGGCGCCTCGCCCTCGTCGCCGAGCCCGAAGCGGCCTTGAACCCATTCCCAGTCGCGCTCGAACTCGCCGCGTGCCGGGTCGAAGGCCTCCGAGGTCTTGCGCAAGGTGCGCATCAACGCCGCGGCCGCAACCAGCCAGAGCCCTATCCACACCGCGGCCACCGTCCAGGCGGCTGCAACGCGGGTAGGCGTCTCCCAGAAATGCACGACCACAGCCACCGACAGCAAGGCGACGGCCACCGTCGTGAGCCCGATCACCGCGATCACCAGGACCAGCATCAGCTGCAGGCGCTGCTTTTCCTCTTCCCATGCCAGCCGCAGCAACTGCACACGGTCTTCGGCAGCCAGGGCACCTTCGCCGGCTGCGATGCGCAGCCGGCGAAGGCGGGATTCCAGCCCGAACAGGGACAGGAGCTTCATGCGAAGCCCCCGGGGCCGCCCTCGTTCGGGCCGAATCGGCGAAGTTCAGCGGCGACCAAGCAGCAAACCCACCAGCACGCCCACCGCCAAGGCTGCACCGGCGATTTGCCACGGCTCGTCATGGGCGTAGGCATTCGCGGTGTTGGCCGCTTCACGCGCCTTCTTGGCGGCAAGCTTGCTCTTCTCCGCCGCGAGCTCGCGGGCGATGGCCAGCTTGCTGTCGATGCGCTGGCGCAAGGCCTTGATGTGGGGCAAGGTGTCGAGATCCTTGCTAGCGAGCACGCCGCGAACGTCGCTGGCAATGTCTTCGGCCACGGCGTTGGCCGCCGCTTCGAGATTTGAGGATGCAGTCATTGAAATCTTCCCTCCGAGGATTGCACCGGCACCGCGCCGGCGGATTCACGCCGGCAAGCGGCGTGGCGTTCCATGGTACATGGCCTCGCGGGTCTACGGCAGCAATGCGGCCACATGCCGGCCGATCGCCAGGCTGCTGGTGAGTCCCGGCGACTCGATGCCGAACAGATTGACCAACCCCGGGACGCCATGGGTGGCGGGGCCTTCGACCAAAAAATCGCGCGCAGGCTCGCCCGGACCGGAGATCTTCGGCCGGATGCCCGCATAGCCAGGGATGAGCGCGCCGTCGGACAGCGCCGGCCAATACTTGCGCACCTCGGCATAGAAGCCGTCGCCGCGCTTCGGATCGACGACCAGGTCGTCGGGCGAGTCGACCCACTGGACATCGGGACCGAACTTGGCCTGGCCGCCCAGATCGAGCGTCAGGTGCACGCCAAGGCCTGCCGCTTCAGGCACCGGGTAGATCAGGTGACTGAATGGCGCGCGGCCCGCCAGCGTGAAGTAGCTGCCCTTGGCGAAATGGGCGGACGGCACCGCGCTCGCGGGCAAGCCTTCGAAGCGCCGTGCAAGCGCGGGCGCGGCCAGGCCGGCCGCGTTCACGACGCTGTTGCAATGCAAGGCAGTGCCGTCCTGGGCCAGCAGGACGATCGCATCGTCCGCGCACTCTGCGCGCACGACCGCCGACTTGAGGGCCACGACGCCGCCCGCATCCTCGAGATCGCCCTGCAGGCTCAGCATCAGTGCATGGCTGTCGACGATGCCTGTGCTCGGCGAATGCAGGGCGGCAAGGCATTCGAGATTCGGCTCCATCGCGCGCGCCTCCTCGCGCGAAAGAAGCACGAGATCGTCGACGCCATTGGCCCGCGCCTTGGCGGCAATCGCCTCCAGCTGAGCGACCTGCGCCGGCGCCGTGGCCACGATCAGCTTGCCGCAGCGACGATGCGGCAGGCCGCGCTTGGTCGCGTAGTCGTAGAGCAGTTGCTTGCCTTCGACACACAGCCGCGCCTTCAGCGAACCCTCCGGGTAATAGATGCCCGCGTGGATCACCTCGCTGTTGCGGGAACTGGTGCCGGTGCCGATGGCCCCTTCAGCCTCGAGCACGATGACCTCGCGGCCTTTTTGCGCAAGCGCTCGGGCGACGGCCAAGCCCACGACACCGGCGCCGATGACGGCGCAATCGAATTCATCCATTCGGCGAGCTTAAGCGGGCGCACGTCCGCGTGGCTCATTCCGGCTCTACGGTGAACGGGTTTTCGGGATCGGAAGGATTGCCCGGCGGCGTCACAGGACCCTGGTCCGGCTCGACCGGAAGCTCCGGCACGTCGGGCGGATCGGGGGTGATGGGCGTCGGAAGATCGGGACTCGTGGCCATGGTCGCTTCTCCTTTCCCTCGTGTCTACGCGCTTTGCGGCGCGCGACAACCAGCGCACAGCCGCAGTTCGCGTCGGCACCAGCCGACACGAACAGACGAGGAAGGAAATTGGTGGGCGGTGGAGGCTTCGAACCTCCGACCCCAGCAGTGTGAATGCTGTGCTCTACCCCTGAGCTAACCGCCCCTCGACGCCGTCGGCGTCGAATCAAATGATGTCCGACGCGCGGTGCGTCGGATGGATTTTCGTGCCGTGTGGCGCGAAGCCCGCAATTATGCCACAGCGCTTTCGTCGATTTGCCGGAAAAGCGTTTGGCCCCTGCTGGCTTTGTCGAGCTGCGCCAGCAGTTCTTCGTGCGCGGAAAGTTCGTGCTCCGTCGCCATCAGCACCGGCAGCTCGAAGCTGCGCAGGTCGATCAGCACCACCGCGCCCGTCGTCGGCTCGTTCGACGCGATGTCGATCAGAAGCGCATCCTGGCCGCGCGTCAGGTTGATGTAGACGTCCGCCAACAACTGCGCATCCAGCTTGGCGCCGTGGAAGGTCCGGTTCGATCGGTCGACGCCGAAACGGTCGCACAGCGCGTCCAGCGAATTGCGCTTGCCGGGATAGACCGCCTTCGCCATCGCCAGCGTATCGGTGACCTCGCCGACGAAGCTGCGCAGCGGCGGCAGGCCGGCAAGCTCGAATTCCTTGTTGAGGAAACCGACGTCGAAGGCCGCGTTGTGGATGATCAGCTCGGCGTCGCGCAGGTACTCGACGATGTCGTTCGCCAACATGGCGAACTTCGGCTTGTCGCGCAGGAAATCGGTCGTCAGCCCGTGTACCTTGAGCGCGTCTTCGTGGCTCTCGCGCTCCGGATTGAAATAGATGTGCAGGTCGTTGCCGGTGAGCTTGCGATTGAACAGCTCGACGCAGCCCAGTTCGATGACCCGGTCGCCGTTCTCTGCCGAAAGTCCCGTGGTTTCGGTGTCCAGGACAATCTGGCGCGACATCAGTGGTTTTCCTTGGCGTGGTTGATCGAATATTTGGGGATCTCGACCGTCAGGTCGGTTTGCGCAAGTATCGCCTGGCAGCTCAGCCGGGACTGCGGCTCCAGTCCCCAGGCGCGGTCGAGCAGATCTTCCTCCCCCTCCTCTGCCTCGTTCAGCGATTCGAGCCCCTTGCGCACCACGACGTGACAAGTGGTGCAGGCGCAGCTCATTTCGCAGGCGTGCTCGATATTGATGTGGTTCTCCAGCAGCGCCTCGCAGATCGAGGTGCCGGCCGGCACGCTGATCTCCGCGCCTTGCGGGCAGTATTCGGAATGGGGAAGGATCTTGATCGTGGGCATTGGGAGTTCTAGAGGGATTCGATCTGACGGCCCGAGAGCGCACGCGCAATGCCCGCGTTCATCCGCTCGGCAGCGAAAGCTTCGGTGCCGTCCGCCAACGCCTTGGTCGCTGCTTCGACGACCGCAGCGTCATTGGCTCTTCGCGCCTCGCGCAGCGCCGCCATCAGCGCCTCGATCGCCCGGCGCTCCTCGGCGCTCAGGAGCTCGCCGTCGGCGTCCAGCGCGCTCTGCGTGGCCAGCAGCATGCGGTCGGCATCGACGCGCGCCTCGACCAGCGCGCGCGCCTGCATGTCCTGCTCTGCGGTCGAGAAGCTTTCCTGCAACATGGCAGCGATCTGGTCATCGGAGAGGCCGTAGGACGGCTTGACCGTGACGCTCGCTTCCACACCGCTGCCCTGCTCCTTCGCGCTTACGCTGAGCAGCCCATCGGCATCGACGGTGAAGGTGACGCGGATGCGCGCGGCGCCCGCGGCCATCGGTGGAATGCCGCGCAGCTCGAAGCGCGCCAGGCTGCGGCAATCGGCCACCAGGTCGCGCTCGCCCTGCACCACGTGCAGCGCCAGCGCGGTCTGGCCGTCCTGGTAGGTCGTGAAGTCCTGCGCCATGGCCGTCGGGATGGTCTGGTTGCGCGGCACGATGCGCTCGACCAGCCCGCCCATGGTCTCTATTCCGAGCGAGAGCGGAATCACGTCGAGCAGCAGCAAGTCGTCGACCCCTCCGTTGCCGGCGAGTTGATTCGCCTGGATCGCGGCGCCCAGCGCGACGACTTCGTCGGGGTTCAGGTTGACGAGCGGCTCGCGGCCGAAGAAGTCGGCGACGGCACGACGAATCTGCGGCATGCGCGTGGCGCCGCCGACCAGCACGATGCCTTGCAACTCGCCCGGCTGAAGGCGCGCGTCGCGCAGCGCCTTGCGCACGGCTGCAATGGTGCGTGCGGTAAGGCTGGCGGTGGCCGCCTCGAACTGCTCGCGCCGGATTTCGACGCGCATCGGGGCGCCTGCTAGGTCAGCAGTAAAGGCGGTGGATTCGGCGTCCGACAGTGCCTCCTTGGCCGCCCGGGCGGCGACCAGCAGTACCGCCTTGTCGATGTCGCTCTGCGTCTCGCGTCGGGTTTGCGCCAGCACGAGATCGGCCAGCGCATGGTCGTAGTCGTCGCCGCCCAGCGCAGAGTCGCCGCCGGTCGCGATGACCTCGAACACGCCCTGCGTGAGCCTCAGGATCGAGATGTCGAAGGTGCCGCCGCCGAGGTCGTAGACCGCGTAGAGGCCTTCGCTCGCGTTGTCCAGGCCGTACGCGATCGCGGCCGCCGTCGGCTCGCTGATCAGGCGCAATACATTGAGCCCGGCGAGTTGGGCCGCGTCCTTCGTGGCCTGGCGTTGGCCCTCGTCGAAGTACGCAGGCACGGTAATCACGGCGCCGTAGAGCTCGTCGTCGAAGGTGTCTTCGGCCCGGTAGCGCAAGGTCGCGAGGATTTCGGCGCTCACCTCGACCGGCGACTTCTCGCCCGCCACGGTCTGCACCTTCACCATGCCCGCATCGCCGCTCAGGCGGTAGGCCATGGCATCGCGATTCGCGATGTCCTGCACGCCGCGCCCCATGAGGCGCTTGACCGAGGTGATGACGTTGGCGGGATCGATGGCGCGTGCGGCCAGTGCCTCGAAGCCGATCTGGCGGCGATCCTTGTCGAGGTAGCGCACGGCCGACGGCAGCACCACGCGGCCTTCGGCGTCGGGAAGGCATTCGGCCACGCCGCTGCGCACCGCCGCCACCAGCGAATGCGTGGTGCCCAGGTCGATGCCGACCGCGATGCGGCGCTGGTGCGGATCGGGCGCCTGGCCCGGTTCTGAAATCTGGAGCAATGCCATCAGGCCTCCCGCCGGGCGGCCCCAAGGGGGGCCTGCGCCCCCTCCGGGGGCAGCGAATACACGAAGTGATGAGCGTGGGGGCAAGTCATCCCGCTATTGTCCCCACTGCTCGGACTTGGCTTCGATATCTTCGGCAAAGCGCTCTATGAACATGAGGGCTCTCACCTGTCGTGCAGCGCCGGGGTAATCGCCCTTCTCGTCGATCAGCCACTCGAGTGACGAAAGCGCACGCGCGCGGCCAGCCTCGACCTCTGCGCGTAGCTTGTCGAGCGCGGCGGCGTCGCGCGCGTCATCGAGCTCCTCGCGCCATTCCATCTGCTGATGGAGGAAATCCGAAGGCATCGCCGTATTGTTCTCGGCATCGATGGGGGAGCCGTTCAGCGCGCACAAATAGCTCGCCCGCTTGATCGGGTCCTTGAGCCGCTGATAGGCCTCGTTGATGCGCACCGACCACTGCATCGCGACACGCTGGGCCGCAGCGCCCTGGGCCGCGAAGCGATCGGGGTGCGCCTCGCGCTGCAATTCCTTCCAGCGCGCGTCCAGCGCGGCACGGTCCTGCGTAAAGCGGGCAGGCACGGCAAAAAGTTCGAAGTCGGTGTCGTTCAGATTCATCAGGCAGTCCGCCGGGCCGCCCCTAGGACGGCCTGCGCCCCCCCGGGGGCAGAGAGGGCACGTAGTGCCGAACGTGGGGGCATTTGCTCATTGAAAAGCCGCCAGCACATGACATGCTGGCGGCTCGGAGGCGAAGCCGATCGGCAATCAGATACGGAAGCTTTCGCCGCAGCCGCAGCGGTCGCGTTCGTTCGGGTTGTTGAACTTGAAGCCCTCGTTGAGGCCCTCCCGCACGAAATCCAGCTGCGTGCCGTCGATGTAGGCCAGGCTCTTGGGGTCGACCAGCACTTTCACGCCATGGTCTTCGAACACCACGTCTTCGGGCGCCAGTTCATCCACGTACTCGAGCTTGTAGGCTAGGCCCGAGCAACCCGTGGTCTTGACACCCAGCCGCACGCCCACGCCCTTGCCTCGCTTCCCGAGGTAGCGGGTGACGTGGCGCGCAGCAGCTTCGGTCAGGGTCACAGCCATGTCAGTGAACGGCTTCCGTGCTTGCCACGGCAACGCCGTGCTTAGCCTTGTAGTCGCTGACGGCCGCCTTGATCGCGTCTTCCGCGAGGATCGAGCAATGGATCTTGACCGGCGGCAGCGCCAGTTCTTCGGCGATCTGCGCGTTCTTCAGCGCGGCCGCTTCGTCGAGCGTCTTGCCCTTGACCCATTCGGTCACGAGGGAAGAGGACGCGATCGCCGAGCCGCAACCGTAGGTCTTGAAGCGTGCATCTTCGATCACGCCGGTTTCGGGGTTGACCTTGATCTGCAGCTTCATGACGTCGCCGCACGCCGGTGCGCCGACCATGCCCGTGCCCACCGAGTCGTCGCCCTTCTCGAAGGAACCGACGTTGCGGGGGTTTTCATAGTGGTCAATGACCTTGGATGAATATGCCATGGTGTACCTCTCAATCTTGGTTAATGCGCCGACCACTGGATCGTGCTGATGTCGATGCCGTCTTGGAACATCTCCCACAGGGGGCTCAGCTCGCGGAGCTTGGCGACGTTGTGCTTGATGGTCGAGATCGCGTAGTCGATTTCTTCAGCGGTCGTGAAACGGCCGATCGTCATGCGCAGGCTGCTGTGCGCAAGCTCGTCGCTGCGGCCGAGCGCGCGCAGCACATAGCTGGGCTCCAGGCTGGCCGACGTGCAGGCCGAGCCGCTCGACACCGCCAGGCCCTTGATGCCCATGATCAGCGACTCGCCCTCGACATAGTTGAAGCTCATGTTGAGGTTGTGCGGCACGCGGTGTTCGAGGTCGCCGTTGATGAAGACCTGCTCGACGTCCTTCAGGCCGTTGAGCAGACGCTGCTGCAAGGCACGCGCCTTGGCAATGTCTTCCTTCATCTCGAGCTTGGCGAGGCGGAAAGCCTCGCCCATGCCGACGATCTGGTGGGTGGGCAAAGTGCCCGAGCGCATGCCGCGCTCATGACCGCCGCCGTGCATCTGGGCTTCCAGCCGCACGCGCGGCTTGCGGCGCACGTACAGCGCGCCGATGCCCTTGGGGCCGTAGGTCTTGTGCGAAGCCAGGCTCATGAGGTCGATCGGCAGGTTCTTGACGTCGATTTCGACCTTGCCGGTGGCCTGCGCCGCGTCGACGTGGAAGATCACGCCCTTTTCGCGGCAGATGTTGCCGAGCGTCACCACGTCCTGGATCACGCCGATTTCGTTGTTCACGAACATCACGCTCGCGAGGATGGTGTCGGGACGAATCGCGGCCTTGAAGACCTCGAGATCGAGCAGGCCATTCTCCTGAACGTCCAGGTAGCTCACGTCGAAGCCCTGGCGCTCGAGTTCGCGCATGGTGTCGAGCACGGCCTTGTGCTCGGTCTTGACCGTGATCAGGTGCTTGCCCTTGCCCTTGTAGAAGTGCGCCGCGCCCTTGAGCGCGAGGTTGTTCGACTCGGTGGCGCCCGAAGTCCAGACGATTTCGCGCGGGTCGGCGCCGATCAGGTCCGCCACGTCGGCACGCGCCTTCTCGACGGCTTCTTCCGCTTCCCAACCCCAGGCATGACTGCGCGACGCCGGGTTGCCGAAATGCTCGCGCAACCAGGGAATCATCGCGTCGACGACGCGCGGATCGACTGGCGTCGTCGCGCCGTAGTCGAGATAGATCGGGAAATGGGGAGTGACGTCCATAGCTGGCTCAGGCTGGCGGGTTTATCTTGTCGAAACGGGGTCAAAGCGGATCGAGCGGGCGCCGTGAGGCGCCCCGGATCACGACTTGGCGAAGGCGTTGCCGAGTGCGAACACCGAATTCGGGGCGTTGACCCGGATCGGCTTGACCACCGGCTGGCTCGAAATCGCGCGCTTGACCGCCGGCTTGTTCTCGATCTGCACGCCCTTGGCGAGTTGGTCGTCCACCAGCTTCTGCAGGGTGACGGAATCGAGGAACTCGACCATGCGCTGGTTCAGCGAGGCCCACAGCTCATGCGTCATGCAACGACCGGCCTCACCCAGGCAGTTTTCCTTGCCGCCGCACTGCGTGGCATCGATGGGTTCGTCGACAGAAACAATGATGTCGGCCACGGTGATGTCCGCTGCCTTGCGGCCGAGCGAGTAGCCGCCGCCCGGGCCACGAGTCGATTCGACCAACTCATGGCGGCGCAGCTTGCCGAACAGCTGTTCAAGGTAGGAAAGGGAGATTTGCTGCCGCTGGCTGATCGCGGCCAGCGTGACGGGACCGGTGTTCTGGCGCAGTGCCAGATCGATCATGGCTGTGACCGCAAAACGGCCTTTGGTAGTGAGACGCATCGCAAGCTCCTTTGAGTGCTTACCGTTGAAATGACACCGCGGCTGTCGTGGGCTTCGGTGACGCCGTCTCCGCCCTTCCCGACCCACTTTCCGCTGGTGATCCAGTCGGTAGGAGCCGGTTCTTCATCGCGAAGTTCGTTTTCTTGAGTATTTCGCTCAAGTATAGCAGAAGGCCCTCCGGCTTGCTCGGGTAAACCCGATTGAAAGCTCGGACAGCGTTAAGCGCCCGCGTCGTCCGCGGCCGGTATGGCGATGTTGTCCTTGCCGGGTGCCCCGAAAGCCTGCTCGCGCAGCAACGCCAGCTGGTCGCGCACCCGGGCGGCTTTCTCGAACTCGAGGTTGCGCGCATGTTCCAGCATGAGCTTTTCCAGCCGCTTGATCTCGCGCGCTACGTCCTTTTCGGACATGTCCTCGACCTTCGCGCGCTCGAGATCGCGCTTGGCGGCTTCCTTGGTCGATTTTTCGCTGTAGACGCCGTCGATCAGGTCGCGCACCTGTTTCACGATGCTGCGCGGCGTGATGCCGTGGGCTTCATTGTGGGCGATCTGCCGCGCGCGCCGCCGCTCGGTCTCGCCGATGGCTTTGACCATCGAGTCGGTCATGCGGTCGGCATAGAGGATGGCCTTGCCGTTCAGATTGCGCGCCGCCCGGCCGATGGTCTGGATCAGCGAACGCTCGGCACGCAGAAAGCCTTCCTTGTCGGCATCGAGGATCGCCACCAACGACACCTCGGGAATATCGAGGCCCTCGCGCAGCAGGTTGATGCCGACCAACACGTCGAAGGTCCCGAGACGCAGATCGCGCAGGATCTCGACGCGCTCCACCGTGTCGATGTCGCTGTGCAGGTAGCGCACCTTGACGCCGTTGTCGCCCAAGTAGTCGGTCAACTGCTCGGCCATGCGCTTGGTCAGCGTCGTGATCAGCACGCGCTCGTTCTTGTCGACGCGCAGGCGGATTTCCTGCAGCACATCGTCCACCTGGTGAGTGGCGGGTCGGACTTCGACCTCGGGGTCGATCAGTCCGGTCGGCCGCACCAGTTGCTCGACCACGTTGCCGGCATTGTCCTTCTCGTACTGCGCCGGCGTGGCGGAGACGAAGATGCACTGTCGCATGCGGGTTTCGAACTCGTCGAACTTGAGCGGCCGGTTATCGAGCGCCGAAGGCAGCCGGAAGCCGTACTCGACCAGCGTCGTCTTGCGCGCACGATCGCCGTTGTACATGCCGCCCAGCTGGCCGATCATCTGGTGGCTCTCGTCGAGGAACATCAGCGCGTCCTTCGGCAGATAGTCGGTCAGCGTCGCGGGCGGCTCGCCCGGCGCGGCGCCGGAAAGGTGCCGCGTGTAGTTCTCGATGCCCTTGCAATGGCCGATCTCGGCCAGCATTTCAAGATCGAAGCGCGTGCGCTGCTCGAGCC
This sequence comes from Variovorax sp. MHTC-1, assembly GCF_003984645.1. Lineage (GTDB taxonomy): Bacteria > Pseudomonadota > Gammaproteobacteria > Burkholderiales > Burkholderiaceae_C > Variovorax. The sequence continues at coordinate 192,346 of NZ_RWKI01000007.1, read as the reverse complement.
GCTGCGCCTCGACCAGCTTGCCCTGGCTCACGAATTCCTTGAGCCGCGCGTCGAGCTCGAGCTTGATGGTCTCGACCGCGCTCAGCACCTTGTCGCGCGGCGTCACGTAGTGGCTCGACGGATACACCGTGAAGCGGGGGATCTTCTGCCGGATGCGCCCCGTGAGCGGGTCGAAAAGCTGCAGCGTCTCGATCTCGTCGTCGAAGAGCTCGATGCGAATCGCCAGCTCGCTGTGCTCGGCCGGGAATACGTCGATGGTGTCGCCGCGCACGCGGAAGGAGCCGCGTGAAAAATCCTGCTCGTTGCGCGTGTACTGCATGCGGATCAGCCGTCCGATCACGTCGCGCTGGCCGATCTTATCGCCGGTGCGCATGATGAAGCGCATCTGCGTGTAATCCTCGGGCGTGCCGATGCCGTAGATCGCGCTCACCGTGGCCACGATCACGGTGTCGCGCCGCTCCAGCACGCTCTTGGTGGCCGACAGCCGCATCTGCTCGATGTGCTCGTTGATCGAGCTGTCCTTCTCAATGAACAGATCGCGCTGCGGCACATAGGCCTCAGGCTGGTAGTAGTCGTAGTAGCTCACGAAGTACTCGACCGCGTTCTTCGGGAAGAATTCGCGGAACTCGCTGTAGAGCTGCGCCGCCAGCGTCTTGTTGGGGGCGAACACGATGGCCGGCCGGCCCAGCCGGGCGATCACGTTGGCCATGGTGAAGGTCTTGCCCGAGCCGGTGACGCCGAGCAGGGTCTGGAACACCTCGCCGTCCTGCACGCCCTCGACCAGGCCGGCAATCGCGTCCGGCTGGTCGCCCGCAGGCGGATAAGGCTGGTAAAGCTCGAAGGGCGAACCGGGGAACTTGATGAATTCGCCCTGCTTCGCAGGACCGACGGGGTCGGCGTGTTGCGGCTCGGGAATGACTTCGGTGGCTTCTGGCATGGCGTGGACCCTGGGAGTTGGCGGCGCGGCCGGTAAAATTCAAGGCAACCGGAAAGCTTAAACGCTGATCCGGCGTTCCGTGCATCGATCACCCCCCAAAGGACTTTCCATGTCAATGTTCACCGCCGTCGAGATGGCGCCGCGCGACCCGATCCTGGGCCTCAACGAGCAATTCGCCGCCGACAGCAATCCCAACAAGGTCAATCTCGGCGTCGGCGTCTACTACGACGACAACGGCAAGCTGCCCCTGCTGCAGTGCGTGCAGGCGGTCGAACAAAGCATGACCAAGACACCCACGGCGCGTGGCTACCTGCCGATCGACGGCATCGCGGCGTACGACAACGCAGTGAAGGGCCTGGTGTTCGGCGCCGACAGCGAGCCGGTGAATTCCGGCCGCGTCGCGACCATTCAGGGCCTGGGCGGAACCGGTGGCCTCAAGGTCGGCGCCGACTTCCTCAAGAAGCTCAACCCCAATGCCAAGGTGCTGATCAGCGACCCGAGCTGGGAAAACCACCGCGCGCTGTTCACCAACGCCGGCTTCCCGGTCGAAAGCTATCCCTACTACGACGCCGCCAAGCGCGGCATCGACTTCGACGGCATGCTGAGCGCGCTGAACGCCGCGCCGGCCGGCACCATCGTCGTATTGCACGCCTGCTGCCACAACCCGACCGGCTACGACATCACGCCGGCCCAGTGGGACCGGGTGGTCGAGGCCGTCAAGTCGAGGAAGCTTGTGGCCTTCCTCGACATGGCCTACCAGGGCTTCGGCTACGGCATCCAGGAAGACGGCGCTGCCATCGGCAAGTTCGTCGCTGCCGGCCTGGATTTCTTCGTCTCGACCTCCTTCTCCAAGAGCTTCAGCCTCTATGGCGAACGCGTCGGCGCTCTCTCGGTGCTGTGCGAGAGCAAGGAAGAGGCCGCGCGCGTGCTGAGCCAGCTCAAGATCGCGATCCGCACCAACTACAGCAACCCGCCGACGCACGGCGGCGCCGTGGTCGCGACTGTGCTCGGCACGCCGGAGCTGCGTGCGCTGTGGGAAAAGGAGCTCGGCGAGATGCGCGTGCGCATCAAGGCGATGCGCCAGAAGCTGGTCGACGGCCTCAAGGCTGCCGGCGTCAAGCAAGACATGAGCTTCATCACCGCCCAGATCGGCATGTTCAGCTATTCGGGCCTCAGCAAGGACCAGATGGTGCGCCTGCGCGAAGAGTTCGGCGTCTACGGCACCGACACCGGCCGCATGTGCGTGGCCGCGCTCAACAGCAAGAACATCGACTACGTCTGCCAGAGTATCGCCAAGGTCATCTGATACGAATTGGCCAGACCAATTGGGTGTTTGTGCCTAGCACTTTTGGTCTGCGCCGCTGATATATTGCATCGCAACATCTCCTAACACGCAGACCTCATGCTGTACCAACTCTACGAAGCACAACGCTCCCTGATGGAGCCGTTCGCCGACTTCGCGCAGGCTGCCTCCAAGCTCTACGGCCAAGGCGCCGTCTTCGGCCAGACGCCGCTTTCGCAGCGCATGGCTGCCGGCTACGACCTCCTCTACCGCTTGGGCAAGGACTACGAGAAGCCCGAGTTCGACATCAAGACCGTGAAGGTCGACGGCGACGATGTGGTGATCCAGGAAGTCATCGAGATCGAGAAGCCGTTCTGCCAGCTGCGGCGCTTTAAGCGCTTCACCGACGAGCCGCACACCCTGCAGACGCTCAAGAGCCAGCCCGTGGTGCTGATCGTGGCGCCGTTGTCTGGGCACTACGCAACGCTCTTGCGCGACACCGTGCGCACCTTGCTGCAGGACCACAAGGTCTACATCACCGACTGGGTCAACGCCCGCCTTGTCCCGCTGTCCGAAGGCGAATTCCACCTCGACGACTACATCAACTACGTCCAGGAGTTCATCCGGCACCTGGAGGCCGAGTACGGCCACTGCCACGTGATCAGCGTCTGCCAGCCCACGGTGCCGGTACTGGCCGCGGTGTCGCTGATGGCCAGCCGCGGCGAAAAGGTTCCGCTGTCGCTGACCATGATGGGCGGCCCCATCGATGCCCGCAAGTCGCCCACCGCCGTCAACAACCTGGCGATGAACAAGAGCTACGAGTGGTTCGAGAACAACGTGATCTATCGGGTGCCGCAGGGCTTTCCGGGCGTCGGCCGCCGCGTGTACCCTGGCTTTCTGCAGCACACCGGCTTCGTCGCGATGAATCCGGATCGCCATGCAACCAGCCACTACGACTATTTCAAGGACCTGATCAAAGGCGACGACGCGAGCGCCGAAGCGCACCGCAAGTTCTACGACGAGTACAACGCCGTGCTCGACATGGATGCGGACTACTACCTCGACACCATCCGGACCGTGTTCCAGAAGTTCGAGCTCGTCAACGGCACCTGGGAAGTGAAGAACCCCGAAGGCGTGCTCGAGCGCGTACGACCGCAGGACATCCATTCGACCGGCCTCCTGACCATCGAAGGCGAACTGGACGACATCTCGGGCTCCGGCCAGACCCGCGCCGCGCACGACTTGTGCACCGGCATCACGCCGGATCACCAGCAGCACTACGAAGTCAAGGACGCCGGCCACTACGGCATCTTCAGCGGCCGCCGCTGGCGCGAACGGGTCTACCCCGAGGTGAAGGCCTTCATCGCCGCGCACGACAAGCCGCAAAAGCGCGTCGGTCGCTCCATCGTGACGGCCGAAGACACGGTCAAGGCCGCTGCGGCGGCCAAGCGCCCTACCGTGGCGCGCAAGTCCGCACCGGCGCGGCGGACGCGCGGCGCTGCGCGTTGACGACCGCGGGGCCGTGAACGCGCTGGCCGCACGCATCCTCGACGCACTGCCCCAGACGCAGTGCACGCGCTGCGGCTATCCCGATTGCGCGGGGTACGCACAAGCCATCGCAGACGGCGGTGCCGGCATCCACCAATGCCCGCCGGGCGGCGCTGAAGGCGTGGCGCGCCTGTCGCAACTCACCGCCCAGCCGGTGCGGCCGATCGACCCGCAGTTCGGCAGCGAGGGCCCCCGCGCCCTGGCCGTGATCGACGAAGCCTGGTGCATCGGCTGCACGCTGTGCCTCGATGCCTGCCCGACCGATGCGATCCTCGGCATCCACAAGCGCATGCACACCGTGATCGAAGCGCATTGCACAGGCTGCGAACTCTGCATTCCGGTCTGCCCGGTCGATTGCATATCGCTTGAAGTGGCGACGCCTGGCAAGAGCGGCTGGCAAGCCTGGTCGCAGGCGCAGGCCGATCAGGCACGCAAGCGCTATGAGGCGCACGGCAAGCGGCGCGAGAAGCGTGACGAACCCAGGGTCGCCAAAGCGCCCGAAGCGGCGCCGGACCGCAAGCGTGCCGTGATCGAAGCCGCCCTGGCACGCGCGCGCGCGACGGCCGCAACGCGCGCCGACGGCAAGAAAACCTGATCCACTACACCCTGCTGCCCTGCCTCGGCGTTCGTGGGTCAGAGGGCCGAAAAAGCCTCTACCACTTCCGGCGGCGCCTGCACGAGTTCGATCAGTACGCCTTCGCCTGCGATCGGGAACTCCTCGTTGCCCTTGGGATGCAGAAAGCAGATGTCGAAACCGGCGGCGCCCTTGCGGATGCCGCCCGGCGCGAAGCGCACGCCCTGGGCACCGAGCCATCCGACGGCGGCCGGAAGATCGTCGATCCACAGGCCCACGTGGTTCAGCGGCGTGGCATGGACGGCCGGCTTCTTCTCGGGATCGAGCGGCTGCATCAGATCGACCTCGATCTTGAAGGGGCCGCTGCCGATGGCGCAGATGTCCTCGTCGACGTTCTCGCGCTCGCTCTTGAAGGTGCCGGTCACTTCGAGGCCGAGCATTTCGACCCAGAGCTTTTGCAGGCGTGTCTTGTCGGGTCCGCCGATCGCGATCTGCTGGATGCCGAGCACCTTGAAAGGACGGTTCATGCACATGCTCCTTGTTCGCTGGTCCGCCGCGCCTCGAGCCCCAGCTTGCGCAGCAGCTGCACGTCGGCTTCCACGTCCGGGTTGCCGGTCACCAGCAGCTTGTCGCCATAGAAGATCGAGTTGGCGCCGGCCAGGAAGCACAGCGCCTGCACGGCCTCGCCCAGTTGCTGCCGGCCGGCCGACAGCCGCACGCGGGCCTTGGGCATCGTGATGCGGGCCGCGGCGATCATGCGCACGAAATCCAACGGATCGATCGGGTCCGCATCGGCCAGCGGCGTGCCAGGCACGCGCACCAGGCTGTTGATCGGCACCGACTCGGGGTAGGGGTCGAGGTTGGCCAGCTGCGCGATCAGCCCCGCACGGTGCACCGCCGTCTCGCCCATGCCGACGATGCCCCCGCAGCACACGCTGATACCGGCGGCGCGCACATGGCCCAGCGTGTCGAGCCGGTCCTGGTAGGTGCGCGTGTCGACGATGTCACCGTAGTACTCGGGCGCCGTGTCGAGGTTGTGGTTGTAGTAGTCCAGACCCGCGGCCTTGAGCTGCTTCGCATGCTGCGGCTCGAGCATGCCCAGCGTGGCGCAGGTCTGCAGGCCCAGGCCCTTGACTGCTTCCACCAGCACCGCCACCTTCTCGACGTCTCGGTCCTTGGGCGCGCGCCAGGCCGCGCCCATGCAAAAGCGCGTGGCGCCGGCGTCCTTGGCGGCCTGCGCGGCGCGCACGACCTCGTCGACCTCCATCAGCTTCTGCGCCTTCACGCCGGTGTCGAACTCGGCCGATTGCGGGCAATAGCCGCAGTTCTCGGGACAGCCGCCGGTCTTGACCGACAGCAGCGTCGCCAGCTCGATGTCGCCCTCGGGGAAGTTCGCACGATGCACGGTCTGCGCCTCGAACAGAAGGTCGTTGAAGGGCTTGTCGAGCAAGGCCTGCACGGCCTCGACCGGCCACGGGCCGCGCACCGTCGGCCTGGCGGCCGGCCGATGAAGCATGACGGACTTCGCCGCCGAAAGATCGCTGGCACCCATCATGCAAACTCCAGAATCACCTGATCGACCGCGAGCGATTCGCCCTTGGCCGCCGAGATGCTGCCGACCACACCGTCCTGCGTGGCGAAGAGCACGTTCTCCATCTTCATGGCTTCGATCACCGCGAGCTTCTCGCCGGCCTGCACCTGCTGGCCCGGCTGCACCGAGACCTCGACCAGGAGACCCGGCATCGGCGACATCAGGTACTTGCTGAGATCCGGCGGCGCCTTGTAGGGCATGAGCTTCAACAAGCGCGAACCGAGCGGCGAGAGCACCAACGCCTCGATCTGCGTGCCGTTGTGCGCAACGCGCAGCGCCAGCGGATTCTTGCCGGCGCCGCGCTCGACCTGCGCGGTGAACGCGCGGCTGTTGACCGTGCCCTCGACACGGACGCTGCCGAGCGGCGCCTGGCTGTCGATCTTGTAGCTGTGGGCGCCCACCGCGACCGCACTGGAGCCGGTCCGCCCCTGGAAATCGGTGACGGTGACGGGCGTGTGCGCATGCTGCCCCGCGGCGTCTAGCACGACGACCACGAACTGCTCGCCCACTTTCACGCCGTGCCCCTCGAGCTGCCCGCTGATGCCCGAGGCGCGCGCGCGGTAGCGCCGGTGCATGTAGGCTGCCAGCGCGAGCAGGAAATCCGGATCGTCATGCGGCACGTCCTCGGCATGGAAACCCTTGCCGTAGTGCTCGGCGATGAAGCCGGTGTTGAACTCGCCGCTCACGAACTTGGGATGCGCGAGCAGCGCGGCCTGGAACGGGATGTTGCTGCTGATGCCGCGGATCACGAAGCCGTTGAGCGCCTCGCGCATCAGCGCGATCGCATGGTTGCGGTCGCGCCCGTGCACGATCAGCTTGGCGATCATCGAGTCGTAGAACATCGGGATCTCGCCGCCGTCATAGACGCCGGTGTCGACCCGCACGCCGCCGTAAGCGCTCGAAGCCGGGCGCTCGGCCGCGAACAGGGTTTCCTGCGGCGGCTGGAAGCGCACCAGCCGTCCAGTCGACGGCAGGAAATTGCGGAACGGATCTTCGGCGTTGATGCGGCACTCGATGGCCCAGCCGTTGCGCTGCACCTCTTCCTGCGCCAGCGGCAGCTTCTCGCCCGCGGCCACTCGGATCATGAGCTCGACCAGGTCGAGCCCGGTGATCGCCTCCGTCACCGGATGCTCCACCTGCAGCCGCGTGTTCATCTCGAGGAAGTAGAAGCTCTGGTCCTTGCCGACCACGAACTCCACCGTGCCGGCGCTCTGGTAGTCCACCGCCTTGGCGAGCGCCACGGCCTGCTCGCCCATGGCCTTGCGCGTCGCCTCGCTGATGAAGGGTGACGGCGCCTCCTCGATCACCTTCTGGTGGCGGCGCTGGATCGAGCACTCGCGCTCGTTCAGGTAGATCACGTTGCCGTGCGCGTCGCCAAGCACCTGGATTTCGATATGGCGCGGCTCCTCCACGAACTTCTCGATGAACACTCGGTCGTCGCCGAAGCTGTTGCGCGCCTCGTTGCGGCAGGAGGTGAAGCCGTCGAAGGCATCCTTGTCGTCGTGCGCCACACGCAGGCCCTTGCCGCCGCCGCCGGCCGAGGCCTTGATCATCACCGGATAGCCGATTTCGCGCGCAATCTCGACTGCGCGCTCTGCCGTTTCGATCGCATCGTTCCAGCCCGGGATGGTGTTGACCTTGGCCTCGTTCGCGAGCTTCTTCGAGGCGATCTTGTCGCCCATGGCCGCAATCGAGTAGTGCTTGGGTCCGATGAAGACGATGCCCTCTTCCTCGACCTTCTTCGCGAAGCCTTCGTTCTCCGACAGGAAGCCGTAGCCTGGGTGCACGGCTTCGGCGCCCGTCTTCTTGCAGGCGGCGATGATGCGCTCGGCCTGCAGGTAGCTCTCGCGGCTGGGCGAGCCGCCGATGTGCACGGCCTCGTCGGCCAGTTCGACATGGCGCGCGTCCTTGTCGGCGTCCGAATAGACCGCAACGGTCTGGATGCCCATCTTCTTCGCCGTCTTGATGATGCGGCAGGCGATCTCTCCGCGATTGGCGATAAGGATCTTCTTAAACATGGTCGTATCCAGTGAAAGCAATGGCTTTTCGGGGAACACCGCGGAACCGGCTTTGCCGGGCCGCTGGTGTTGCCCCCGGTGAGGGGGTTGGCGTAGCGACACGAAGTGCGCGTAGCCTGTGGGAGAGCCTGTTCACAGAGGAATGTTCCCGTGCTTGCGCCAGGGGTTGTCGAGCTTCTTCTCGCGCAGCATCACCAGGCTGCGGCAGATGCGCTTGCGCGTTTCGCTCGGCAGGATCACGTCGTCGATGTAGCCGCGCGTGCCCGCCACATAGGGATTGGCGAAGCGCGCCTTGTACTCGGCCTCGCGCGCCGCCAGCTTCTCCGGGTCGTTCTTGTCCTCGCGGAAGATGATCTCCACCGCGCCCTTGGCGCCCATCACCGCGATCTCGGCACGCGGCCAGGCGAGGTTGACGTCGCCGCGCAGGTGCTTCGATGACATCACGTCGTAGGCGCCGCCGTAGGCCTTTCGCGTGATCACCGTGATCTTCGGCACCGTGCACTCGGCGTACGCATAGAGCAGCTTCGCGCCGTGCTTGATGATGCCGCCGTACTCCTGGCTGGTGCCGGGCATGAAGCCCGGCACGTCGACGAAGGTGACGACCGGGATGTTGAAAGCATCGCAGAAGCGCACGAAGCGCGCAGCCTTGATCGAGGACTTGATGTCCAGGCACCCGGCCAGCACCAGCGGCTGGTTGGCGACGATGCCGACGCTCTGCCCCTCCATGCGCGCGAAGCCGATCACGATGTTCTTCGCGTAGTCGGGCTGCAGCTCGAAGAACTCGCCGTCGTCGACCACCTTCACGATCAGCTCCTTCATGTCGTAGGGCTTGTTCGGGTTGTCGGGCACCAGCGTGTCGAGCGACAGGTCGGCGCGATCGGCCGGATCGCCGCTCGGGCGCACCGGCGCCTTCTCGCGATTGTTGAGCGGCAGGTAGTTGTAGAGCCGGCGCAGCATCATCAGCGCTTCGACGTCGTTCTCGAAGGCCATGTCGGCCACGCCGCTCTTGGTGGTGTGTGTCGATGCGCCGCCGAGCTCCTCGGCGGTCACGTCCTCGTGTGTCACCGTCTTCACGACATCGGGGCCGGTGACGAACATGTACGAGCTGTCTCGCACCATGAAGATGAAGTCGGTCATGGCCGGGGAATACACTGCGCCGCCCGCGCACGGGCCCATGATCATGCTGATCTGCGGCACCACGCCGGAGGCCATCACGTTGCGCTGGAACACCTCGGCATAGCCGCCCAGTGAGGCCACGCCCTCCTGGATGCGGGCGCCACCCGAGTCGTTGAGGCCGATGACCGGTGCGCCGACCTTCATGGCCTGGTCCATCACCTTGCAGATCTTCTCGGCATGCGCCTCGCTGAGCGCGCCGCCGAAGACGGTGAAGTCCTGGCTGAAGACGAACACCAGCCGGCCGTTGATCATGCCGTAGCCGGTGACCACGCCATCGCCCGGGATCTTGTTGTCGGCCATGCCGAAGTCGCTGGAGCGGTGCTCCACGAACATGTCCCACTCTTCGAAGGTGTTGTCGTCGAGCAGGAGCTCGATGCGCTCGCGCGCCGTCAACTTGCCCTTGGCATGCTGGGCTTCGATGCGCTTCTGGCCACCGCCGAGCCGCGCCTGCGCGCGGCGCTTTTCGAGTTGTTCGAGGATTTCTTTCATGTCGTCCCGTCGGAAGTGTTGAACTGCGCCCGTCCCGCCTGGGCTGCGAGCAGATTGCGTGCGGCAGTCGAGGCCGGCAGCGTGCCGGCCGCGACCTGGGCCAGGGCTTCCGGCAGCAGCTCGCGCACCTGCGGATGCTGGCGGAAGGCCTGCTTGAGTCCCGCGTCGATGCGTTCCCACATCCACGCGAGCGCCTGTTTCTCGCGGCGCGTAGCGAGCTTGCCGTTGGCTGTCTGGAGGGCCTTGAACTGCAGCACCGCGTCCCAGAAGGCATCGACGCCGGTGCCCAGCAGTGCGCTCAGCTGGATCACCTTGGGCAGCCAGAAGCGGATCTCCGCTTCGGGCGATCCCGGCACCGCATGGGCCGCGTGCAGGGCCTGCGCGTGCGCCGGATTGCCGTGGTGGCCGAAGAGCCGCAGCGCCGAAGTGATCTGGGCCTGCGCACGCGTTGCGGCATCCTTGTCGATGTCCGCTTTGTTGATGACGACCAGGTCGGCCAGCTCCATCACGCCCTTCTTGATCGCCTGCAGATCGTCGCCCGCGTTGGGCAGCTGCAGCAGCACGAACATGTCGGTCATGCCCGAGACCGCGGTTTCGCTCTGGCCGACGCCCACGGTCTCGACAATCACGATGTCGTAGCCGGCCGCTTCGCACACCAGCATCGCCTCGCGCGTCTTCTCGGCCACCCCGCCCAGCGTGCCGCTCGAGGGGCTGGGCCGGATGTAGGCGCGCTCATGGACCGACAGCTTTTCCATGCGCGTCTTGTCGCCGAGGATGGAGCCACCCGAGACCGTGGACGAAGGGTCGATCGTGAGCACCGCAACGCGATGGCCCTGGCCGATCAGGTACAGGCCCAGCGTCTCGATGAAGGTCGACTTGCCGACCCCGGGCACGCCCGAGATGCCGAGCCGGAAGGACTTGCCGGTGTGCGGCAGCAGCGCCGTCAGCAGCTCGTCGGCCTGCGCGCGGTGATCGGGGCGCGTGGATTCGAGCAGCGTGATGGCTTTGGCGATGGCGCGGCGCTGCTGCGGGCCGTCTGCCTCAACCAGCGCTTCGGCCGTGACCGGTGTTCGAGCCGCCGGCATGCTCAGGCGGCGACCGCCGCGCGAATCTGTTCCAGGACGTCCTTTGCGCTGGCCGGAATCGGCGTGCCCGGACCATAGATGCCCTTGACACCCGCCTCGTACAGAAAGCCGTAGTCCTGGCGCGGAATCACGCCGCCGACGAACACGATGATGTCGTCGGCGCCCTGCTTCTTCAGCTCCTGGATGATCGCCGGCACCAAAGTCATGTGGCCCGCAGCCAGCGTGCTCACGCCCACCGCATGCACGTCGTTCTCGATCGCCTGGCGCGCGCACTCTTCGGGGGTCTGGAACAGCGGACCCATGTCGACGTCGAAGCCGAGGTCGGCGAAGGCCGTGGCAACGACCTTGGCGCCGCGGTCGTGGCCGTCCTGGCCGAGCTTGGAGATCATCACGCGCGGGCGCCGGCCCTGCTCTTCGGCGAAGGCGGCGATCTCGTGCTGCAGCGCTTCCCAGCCTTCGGCCGAGTCGTAGGCGGCGGCATAGACGCCGGTCACCTTCTGCGTGTCGGCACGGTGCCGGCCATAGGCCTTCTCGAGCGCATCGCTGATCTCGCCGACCGTGGCGCGCAGACGCACCGCCTGGATGCTCAACTCGAGAAGGTTGCCCGTGCCGCTTTCTGCGGCCGCCGTCAACGCATCGAGCGCCGCCTGCACCGCGGCGCCGTCACGCTTCTCGCGAATGGCCTTGAGCCTGGCGATCTGGCCGTCCCGCACCTTGACGTTGTCGATCTGCAGGATGTCGTGCGTGTCTTCGGTCTTGAGCTTGTACTTGTTGACGCCGACGATCACGTCCCGCCCCGAGTCGATGCGGGCCTGCTTGTCGGCAGCGGCCGCCTCGATCTTGAGCTTGGCCCAGCCGCTGTCTACGGCCTTGGTCATGCCGCCCATGGCCTCTACCTCTTCGATGATGGCCCAGGCGGCGTCGGCCATGTCCTGCGTGAGCTTTTCCATCATGTAGCTGCCGGCCCAGGGGTCGATCACGTTCGTGATGTGCGTCTCCTCCTGGATGATGAGCTGCGTGTTGCGCGCGATGCGCGAGCTGAACTCGGTCGGCAGTGCAATGGCCTCGTCGAGCGCGTTGGTGTGCAGGCTCTGCGTGCCGCCGAACACCGCCGCCATCGCTTCGATGGTGGTGCGCACCACGTTGTTGTACGGGTCCTGCTCGGTCAGGCTCCAGCCCGATGTCTGGCAATGGGTGCGCAGCATCAGGCTCTTGGGATTCCTGGGGTTGAACTCCTTCATGATCCGGCACCACAGAAGGCGCGCCGCGCGCATCTTGGCCACCTCGAGGTAGAAGTTCATGCCGATGGCCCAGAAGAAGCTCAGGCGCCCGGCGAAGCCGTCGACGTCCAGGCCCTTGGCCAGCGCGGTCTTCACGTACTCCTTGCCGTCGGCCAGCGTGAAGGCGAGCTCCAAGGCCTGGTTCGCGCCGGCCTCCTGCATGTGATAGCCGCTGATCGAGATCGAGTTGAACTTCGGCATCTTCTGGGCCGTGTACTCGATGATGTCGCCGATGATGCGCATCGAAGGCTCGGGCGGAAAGATGTAGGTGTTGCGGACCATGAACTCCTTGAGGATGTCGTTCTGGATGGTCCCTGAGAGCTGGTCCTGCGCAACGCCCTGCTCCTCGGCCGCCACGATGTAGCCCGCGAGCACCGGCAGCACCGCGCCGTTCATGGTCATGGAGACGCTGACCTTGTCGAGCGGGATCTGGTCGAACAGGATCTTCATGTCCTCCACGCTGTCGATCGCCACGCCGGCCTTGCCGACGTCGCCGGTCACGCGCGGATGGTCGCTGTCATAGCCGCGGTGCGTGGCCAGGTCGAAGGCCACGCTCACGCCCTGCCCGCCCGCGGCCAGCGCCTTGCGATAGAAGGCGTTCGACTCCTCGGCGGTCGAGAAGCCGGCGTACTGCCGGATGGTCCAGGGGCGCACCGCGTACATGGTGGCCTGCGGCCCGCGCAGGTAGGGCTCGAAGCCCGGCAGCGTGTCGGTGTATTTCAACCCGCGCAGGTCGGCGGCGGTGTAGAGCGGCTTGACGGTGATGCCGTCGGGCGTGATCCAGTTCAGCGCGTTCAAGTCTCCGCCCGGCGCAGACTTGGCAGCGGCTTGGGTCCAGGCGTCGAGGTTCGCGGTTTTGAAGTTCGGGTCGGATTTGCTCATGGGCGCCGCTTTGCGAGGTCGTGCAAGTGTCGAGGGAGTGTCCGCGCAGGGACGAGACAGTTCAAGGCGAGTCTAACCCATCTGTAATTATTAATTCAGAGTCCGTACTTGCGGTACATTCCGGGCATGTCCGCCCTCACCCTCACCCCGCGCGCCCTCTACGAAGAGGTGGCGGAGCTGCTGCGCCAGCGCATCTTCAACCGCGAGCTCGAGCCCGGCAGCTGGATCGACGAGCTCAAGCTGGCGGAGGAATACGGCATCAGCCGCACGCCGCTGCGGGAGGCGCTGAAGGTGCTGGCGGCCGAAGGCCTGGTCACGATGAAGGTGCGGCGCGGCGCCTATGTAACCGAGGTGTCGGAGAAGGATCTGGCGGACGTCTATCACCTGCTGAGCCTGCTCGAAAGCGATGCCGCCTGCGTGGTGGCCGAGCACGTTTCCGAGGCGCAGATGGCCGAGCTGGAAGCGCTGCACGCCGAACTCGAAGCCGCTGCCGCCCCCGGCAAGGTGGACCGCGCCCACTTCTTCGCCGTCAACGAGCGCTTCCACATGCGGCTGCTTGCGATCGCCGACAACCGCTGGCGCGACCAGATGGTGGCCGACCTGCGCAAGGTGATGAAGCTCAACCGGCACAACTCGCTGTTGAAGTCCGGCCGCATCGCCGAGTCGTTGAAGGAGCACCGCGCGATCATGGCCGCGCTCAAGGCGCGCGACCCTGCCGGCGCGATGGCGCGCATGCAGCAGCACTTCAAGAATGGGCTCGAAGCCGCGACCTGAAGCGCGCGGCTGATGGCGGCCTGATCAGGCCGCCTGCGCCACCGGCTCGTGCGCGAGCGCCATCACCTCGTATGGCGTCAGCGCCTTGAGCTTGTGGTCGCTCCACACCTGCCGCCAGCGGCGCGCACCCGCGAGACCGTTGCGCAGGCCCAGCATGTGGCGTGCGATGTTCGACCATGGCGTGCCGTGCTCGGCCGCCTCGCGCGCCATGTAGTCGCACATCTTGAGCTCGACCTCTTCGCGCGTGAGCGTAAAAGGCGCTTCCTCGTAGAAGACCGCGTCCCATTCGCTGAGCCACCACGGGTTGTGATAGGCCTCGCGCCCGATCATCACGCCGTCGAGCAGGCGCAAGTGCGCGTGCATCTGCGCGCTGTCGTCGAAGCCGCCGTTGATCGAGAACATGAGCTCGGGAAAGTCGTGCTTCAGCCGGTGCACGAGCTCGTAGCGCAGCGGCGGCACTTCGCGGTTCTGCTTGGGCGACAGGCCCTTGAGCCAGGCGTTGCGCGCGTGAACGATGAAGGTGCGGCAGCCCGCCTCGCTGACCGCGCCGACGAAATCGCGCACGAACTCGTAGCTCTCGGTCTTGTCGATGCCGATGCGGTGCTTGACGGTGACCGGCACCTTCACCACGTCGACCATCGCCTTCACGCAGTCGGCCACCAGCTGCGGCTCGTTCATCAGGCAGGCGCCGAAAGCGCCGCGCTGCACGCGCTCGCTCGGGCAGCCGCAATTGAGGTTGATCTCGTCGTAGCCCCAGTCCTCGCCGAGCCTGGCGCAATGCGCGAGCTCGCCCGGCTCGCTGCCGCCGAGCTGCAGCGCGACCGAATGCTCCTCGGCATTGAAACGAAGATGGCGCGGCACGTCGCCATGCACCAGCGCGCCGGTCGTGACCATCTCGGTGTAGAGCAAGGCGCGGCGCGTCAGCAGCCGGTGGAAGTAGCGGCAGTGACGGTCGGTCCAGTCCATCATTGGCGCCACGCTGACACGGCACATCGGATAAGTAGTTGATTTCATAGCGAGAGCGTGGATTTTCCACGCATTCGCGGACCGAATGCAGTCGCCCTGGCTGGTCCGATGCCCCTGCGGGACCCGCCATGTCTGCCCCCTCGAGCGATGGCGATCAGAGCTTCGGCTTGACGAAGCCTGCTCCATTTTCGTCCGCGCCAGGCTCGCCTTCATCCGTGTGAGGATTGGCCGGCGCGTCGTTTGTCGGGAATTCCGGTTCGACCGGTAGCTGGATGGGATCGTCGGGCGGCAGTTTCGGATTGGTCATGGCGGCTTGCTCCTATGGCCCAACGCTACGACAGAGTACGCGTGCGATCTGTAGGAAGGAGACGTCGACTGCGCGAGCCTGTCGGCGCAGGCTGGCGATTCATCGGTTCAGGTCCGGAAAGCCTGTGGACCGGTTGCCTGGGGCGCATGCGCTGCCGCGAGACAGCCCTGAAAAGCCAGCACCGCGCGCGAGGGCTTGGGCGATCGCCGCAGCACGCTGACGAAGCGGCAGGCGTAATTGAAGTGCGCCGGCAGCACGGCCTTCATGAGGCCGCGCTGCTCGAAGGCCTGCGCGTAGTGGTCCGGCAGAAAGCCGAGAAAACGCCCAGAGAGGATCAGGGTCGCGATCGCCTCCTGGTCGAAGCCGGTGGCCTTGCGCGTGAGCTTCGCGCGATGGCTGAGCTGCATGTTGGGCGAGTGGTAGCCGAGCCCGGCGAAGTGATGCTCGCGCAGCCGCGCCCAGCTCAGCTTCGCATGGCTGCTGTCGAAGAGCGGATGCCCCGCGCCGCAGTACAGCAGCATCGTCTCGCCGAACAAGTCGGCGTAGACCAGGCTCTTCGACGTGCGGTGCGCCGGAATGATGCCGATCTGAAACTTGCCCTCCAGCACGCCCTGCTCGATGGCGCTGATCGAGCCCACGTGAACGCTCAGGCTCACCTCGGGTGCGAGCTGCGTGAAGCGCGCGATGGCCTCGCTGATGCGCGCCTGCGGGTTGCTCGCCGTCTTGTCGAACAGCGCCACTTCGAGCTGCCCGCCCATGCGGTTGTGGATGTCGTCGATGCTGCCGCGGAAGGCGTCCACCGAGGCGAGCAGGCGCAGCGTCTCGTCGTAGACGCGCTGCCCTTCCGCGGTGAGCGAAAAGCCGGCCCGTCCGCGCCGGCACAGCACCAGCCCGAGCCGGGTTTCGAGATCCTTCACATGCCGGCTCACGGTGGAGGTGCCGATGTTGAGCTCCAGCTCGGCGGCCGCCATGCCGCCGCACTCGGCCACGCTCTTGAACACCTTCAGCAGGCGCAGGTCCATGTCGCTCAGTTGGCCGAGCACGGCACGGTTCCTGGCGGCGCTTTCGCGCGGCGCTTTTACTTGCATGGATCGTCAAGTGAAGATTGATATTGCGCCATTCTCCACACTGAAGGCGGTGCGAACAATCGACGCACTCCCATCACCTTTCGGAAGCGCCCATGAGCACCGCATCGACCGCCCTCGAACCGAACCCTGCCCCGCGCACCGACGCCGCCTGGCTCGACGCGCACTGGATGCCCTACACCGGCAACCGCAACTTCAAGGCCGACCCGCGGATGATCGTGGAAGCCAAGGGCGCCTATTTCACCGATGGCGACGGCCGCAAGATCTTCGACGGCCTCTCGGGCCTGTGGTGTTCGGGCCTGGGCCACGGCCGCCCCGAGATCACCGAGGCAGTGAGCCGCCAGATCGCCAAGCTCGACTACGCGCCGGCGTTCCAGCACGGCCATCCGCTGTCTTTCGAGCTCGCCAACAAGCTCAAGGAACTGACGCCCGCCGGGCTCGACTACGTCTTCTTCACCGGATCGGGCTCCGAGGCCGCGGACACCTCGCTCAAGATGGCGCGCGCCTATTGGCGCACCAAGGGCCTCGCCGGCAAGACACGGCTGATCGGCCGCGAAAAGGGCTATCACGGCGTCAACTTCGGCGGCATCTCGGTCGGCGGCATCGGCGCGAACCGCAAGCTCTTCGGCCAGGGCGTGGAAGCGGCTCATCTGCCGCACACGCAGCTCGCATCCAACGCCTTCTCACGCGGCATGCCCGAGCACGGCGCCGAACTCGCCGAGCGCCTGCTCGACCTGATCGCGCTGCACGACGCCTCGAACATCGCGGCCGTGATCGTCGAGCCCTTCGCAGGATCGGCCGGCGTGGTGATCCCGCCGCGCGGCTATCTGCAGCGGCTGCGCGAGATCTGCACCGCCCACAACATCCTCCTGATCTTCGACGAGGTCATCACCGGCTTCGGCCGCTGCGGCGCGCTCACCGGCGCCGATGCCTTCGGCGTGGTGCCCGACATCATGAACGTGGCCAAGCAGGTCACCAACGGCGCGCAGCCGCTGGGCGCAGTGATCGCGAGCAAGGAGATCTACGACACCTTCATGGCCGCCGGCGGCCCCGACTACATGCTCGAGTTCCCGCACGGCTACACCTACTCGGCGCATCCGGTTGCCTGCGCGGCCGGCATCGCCGCGCTCGACGTGCTGCAAAAGGAAGACATGCCCGGCCGCGCGAAGGCGCTGGCGCCGCATTTCGAGAACGCGGTGCACAGCCTCAAGGGCAGCAAGCACGTGGCCGACATCCGCAACTTCGGCCTGGCCGCCGGCATCACGATCGCCGCTCTGCCGGGCGAGCCGGCACGCCGGCCCTACGAGATCGCGATGAACTGCTGGAAGAAGGGCTTCTACGTGCGCTACGGCGGCGACACCATCCAGCTCGCGCCGCCCTTCATCGCCGAGGAGGCCGAGATCGACCGCCTGGTCAATGCGCTGGGCGACGCGCTCGCAGAGACCGCCTGATCCGGCCGAGCGCTTCGCTCAAGGCAGCACCACGGTGTTTTGTGCCCGCTCGATTCTCCGGTCCGCGTCGCGCTGGAGCAGGAAGCGCTGGGCCACCAGGCTGTTGGCCGCGCCGGTTACCGCGGTCACGAAACCGGCCTGGTTGCCGTACAGCGATTCGATCGACGGCCGCGTGTCGCCGGCCGCGATGCGCGCCGCCCTCGGTCTTGTGGAAGGGAATGAAGCTGCCCGCCAGGTTCGCCAGGTCGACGATGCCCGGCGTCGCCACATAGTTGAACTCGATGCTGGTGCCGAGCGGCGCCTGCACGTCGACGTTGCGGATGCCGGCCTTGGCGAGGCCGGTGGCCGGGTCGACCTGCGGAACGAGGATTGCGTAGTCCTTGCCCATGTAGGACGGCGGAACCACCGTCGGGATGCCGGACTCGTCCTGCGGCCTGTACAGCGGGCCGTAGTCGAGCAGCGGAAAGCCGTTGTAGCGCGCAAGGTAGTTGAAGGCCGGGATCGCCGTCGGCGCGCCGCCGCCCGCGAGCGGCCAGGTTGCGCCCGCCATGATCGGGAAAGCCAGCCGATCGGGCCGCACCAGCGTGCCGTCGGCGACCTTCGGCACCTGGCTCGCAGGCGGCTCGAGATTCTTCACGACCCAATCCTCGAGATCGACGAACAGGGCACGGAAGGTATCGGCATGGTCCGTCATCGAACCGATCGGATACACCGCCGATGCCGGATTGAAGTTGATCCCGGTCGCCAGCCCACCCGTGCCGCTGCCGTGCTGCGTGCTCGCGTAGTAGTAGATGCGCGCGTTGGCCGGTTGCACGAGGTCCGAGCCGCCGAGTGCATCGGTCAGCACCGGCGAGCCTTGCAGTTGCCAGAACTCCGTGCCCGAGAGTCCGAGGAAGAACTTCGGACAGGTGGCGGTTTCGGTACAGCGCTTCATCACGCCGCCCGTGCGACCCGAGATCGCGTCGGCGTAGTCGGCCGCGAGCCCGCGCGGCGCGGTCTGGCCGAAGGCGCGGTGATCGGTGCGCAAGCCCCCGCCGCCGCCGGGCACCGCGAAGCGCGTGTTGATGTTGGTCTGACGCGCCGCGACATGCGCGTAGATGCCCTCGAAGACCTGTCCGCCGTCGAGCCGCTGATTGAAGCCCAGGTGCAGGAAGGTCTTCATCGCATTGCCCGATTGCGAGGTGCCCTGCCCGATCGCATGGCTGATCTTGCCGGCGATCGGATTCGGGGTGCCGGCCGAATCGGCCTGCTGGGTCCGGAAGAAGGCGATCGTGTCGCGCAGCGCCGCGAGGCCCACGCCCATCACCTTGGGATCCTTCGCGACGTACTGGAGCTCGTACAGCGTGTTCGGCTGGAAGCCGCCTTTCAGGCAGATGCGTGCGGGATCCGCTTGGCCGGGAAACGGGTTGTCGACAGCGTTGCAGTTTGCGAATTTCCAGTCCCCGGCGGGGATCGCAATGCGCGGGTCGGTTTCGTTCACGCGGCGAGTCAGCAGATAGCCGGGTTGCGTGTTGTCGAGGCTCGCGGGCGCATACGGAACCATCGTGCCGTTGAACACACCGCCGGGCAGGCTGAGCGAAGGCGCAGGTGCCGAGGTCAGCAGCTCGGTGGCGTAGGGCCCGGTGATCGACGAACCGTCCTTGTTCTTCGCGACCGGCGCCGTGACCGTCAAACGCTGCGGCGAGCTCTTCGGAACGTCGCCTTGCCAGGCCGAGAACATCCACACGTAGCCGCGCTCGAAGAACACGGCGTCGCTCGGGTTGGCCGTGAGATTCGGCATCGTCAGGATGTTGCCGCGGTTCGGCGCGTCGTAGCGCAGCACACCGCTGGCCTTGCTCATGTCCTTGGGCTTGAGCATTACGAAATCGGCGCTGTACTCGACCATGCCGCGCCCATTGACCGGCGCGAGATCCAGGTCCTGGATCACGGCATTCTTCGGGTCCTTCGGATCGACCTCGCCGCTGATGGTGCCGGTGAGCCGCTCGTAGCTGCCGACGCTGCCGAAGCTGCCCGGCATGTCGGTGGTGGCGCTGATCGTCAGCTTCATCTGCGGCGCCGCGGATGCGGACGCCGGCGGCGCAACGATGCCGCCGCCATTCCCACCACCACCGCCACAGGCCAGTGTCATCACTGCCGCGAGCACGGCTGCGCACAGGACGCGGCAGCGCCCAGTGTTTGTTGTCTGCATTTTTGTCTCCTTGGCTGCCTCTTCGGACAGCGGCGCTTACTCGGCCTCGATGCCCGCCGCCTTGATGATGCGGCCCCATTTCTGCGACTCGGCGGCCTGGAACTTCGCGAGGTCCTCGGGCGAGGTGGTGAACACTTCGGTGCCGCTCGGCTCATAGAAGGAGGTCTTCGACGCCTCGCTCTTGGCCGCCTTCACCAGCAGTTCGTTGAGCCGCTTGACCACCGCCGGCGGGGTCTTCGCGGGCGCGTAGGCCGCGAACCAGTAGCCCATCTCGTAGCCCTTGACGCCGGCCTCGGCGATGGTCGGAACCTCCGGCGCCAGCGGCGAGCGCTGCGCGCCCGAAACACCGAGCGCGCGCAGCTTGCCGGCCTTGACCTGCGGCAGGCCGGTCGCGGTGTCGGTGATCATCATGTCGATCTGGCCGCCCAGGAGGTCGGTCACCGCGAGCGGGTTGCTCTTATAGGGCACGTGCAGCAGCTTGATGCCGGCCAACTGCTGCAGCAGCTCGCCGGCCATGCGGCTCGAGGAGCTGCCGCTGCCGAAACTCAGCTTGCCGGGCTCCTTCTTCGCGAGCGCGACGAACTCGGCCACCGTCTTGGCCGGCGAGTTCGGATTCACCACCATGATCTGGCCGCCCTTGCCCAAGGCGGCGACTGGGCTGAAGTCCTTCACCGGGTCGTAGGGCAGCTTCTTGAACAGGTGCTCGTTGGCGGCATGCGTGGTGTTGGTGGTGATCAGCACCGTGTAGCCGTCGGCCGGCGCCTTCGCGACCTGCTGCGAGGCGATGAAGCCGCTGGCGCCAGCCTTGTTGTCGATCACCACCGGCTGCTTGGTCTCCGCTGTCACCCCGTTGCCGAGCGCTCGCGCGATCTGGTCTGTCGCGCTGCCGGCGGCGAAAGGCACGACGAAGGTGATGGGCTTGTCGGGAAAGGTCTGCGCCGCTGCGGCGCCGGCGGCCAGCAGCGCGGCCAAGGCGAGCGTCGGGGATTGAAAGCGAATCATGATGTTGTGTCTCCTGGATGAATGAACGAATGGGGAAGTCAGGTGCCAGGCGGGCCGGCCAGGCGATGTGCGAGCGAGACGGGCACCTCGATGGGCATGTCCAGCAGCAGGAAGGACAGCGCCTTGCCGTGCGCGTCGAGGTTGAGCGCATCGTTGACGCCGCCGTCCAGCACGTCGTCGAGCACGAAGTTCATCGCGTGCAGCTTCGGCAGCAGGAAGCGCTGCACGCGGCTCGGTTGCCGGTGGCCGAACTGCGCGGCCACGGCCTCGGGCGTGAGCTGCGCGACCAGCAAGGGATAGAGCTCCGGATGCCAGGCGATCACGCTGATGTTGGAGCGGTTGCCCTTGTCGCCGGTGCGGCCGTGGGCGGCCCGGAAGAGCGCGACTTTGTGCACTTGCGTCATGCCGCCTCCACGATCTCGAAGCGCACCGGCACCAGCGCCCGCGGCAGCAGGCACGAGCGCGTGTTGAGCCGCGGCGTTAGCGCGGTGCGCACGCCGCCGCCTCCGGCCGGGCCGCAGGTGTAGAGCGCCATCACCTCGCGCGTGAGCCGCTCGGCTTCGCCGCGGTCCTCGTGCGTGGCGGCCACGCGCAGCCGCACGTCGCGCGTGCCGCTCTCGGCCACGGCGTCGAGCATGAGGCCGGCGTCGTCCGCGAAGATGCTGATCGCGCCGATCAGGTCGACCCGCAGCGCGAGGCCCGCGAGCCGCTTGCGCAGGATGTCGGCGGCCAGCCGCGCCCGCGCCTCGGCGCGCGCGCCGGCGTAGGAGATCTCGCCTTCGGCCAGCCAGCCGCCCTCGTAGCAGACGTTGACCTTGTAGTCGGCGGGCCGCGCATGGCCGCGCACGCCGTCCAGTGCGACGCGGTCGGGCCCGGCGGCGCTCACCTCGGCTTCGCCGATGTCGGCCACCACGTCGGGCGTCAGGTAGGCGGCCGGGTCGTGCACCTCGTAAAGCAGCTGCTCCTTGACCGTGGCCTCGCTGAGCAGGCCGCCCGTGGCATCGGCCTTGCCGATGATGCAGCGGCCCTCGCCGTCGATCTCGGCGATCGGAAAGCCGATCGCCTCCAGGCCCGGCACCTCCTTGTAGCCGGGATCGGCGAAGTAGCCACCGCAGACCTGGGCGCCGCATTCGAGCAGATGGCCGGCCATGGTGGCGCGTGCGAGCCGGTCCCAGTCGTCGGCACGCCAGCCGAAATGCGACATGGCCGGGCCCACCGTCAGCGACGGGTCGGCGACGCGCCCGCACACCACGATCTGCGCGCCGGCATCGAGCGCCGCGCCGATCGGCTCGGCGCCGATGTAGGCGTTGGCGCTGACCAGGCGCATGCGGTCCATCTCGGCGCCCAGCTGTTGACGCAGCAGCGCGCGCTGCGCGGGCGCCGACAGGTCGTCGCCCTCCACCACCGCAATGCGCGGCGCGGGCGTGCCGAGCTCGCGCGCCATGCGGGCGATGTGGCGGGCGGCGGCACGCGGATTCGCCGCACCGAAGTTGCTGACGATGCGAATGCCGTGCGCCAGACAGCGCGCAAGCACCGGGCGCAGCATCGCGTCGAGCAGCGGCTCGAAGCCCGCTTCGGGATCGGCGCGCCGGCGCAACTGCGCCAGCGCCAGCGTTCGCTCGGCCAGGGTTTCGAAGATCAGGAAAGCGCGCTGCTCCGCGGGGCCCTGCTGCAGGCGCGCGATCAGCGTGTCCACCACCGGCCCGGCGGCATCGGTGCGGTCACCCGAAAAGCCGGCCGCACAGCCGACAAGCAGGGGGGAAGCGGGCAAGTTGCTCATGTCTACGATATCGTGGTGCGACCGAATGTAGGTTGTGAGACTTCATCCGTACAATCGAAAGTTTGGATGGATTCATTCACGAATCGAATCAATGGCATCACCGGACCTTTCCGCCCGGCAGCTGCGCGCCTTTCTCGCGCTCGCCGATCTGCGCCACTTCACGCGGGCTGCCGAGGCCTGCCATCTCTCCCAGCCGGCCTTCAGCACCCTGGTTCGCGCGCTCGAGGAATCGGTGGGCGCGCGCCTGTTCGACCGCAACACGCGCAGCGTGCAGCTGACGCCCGAGGGCCGGCTGTTCGAGCCCTCTGCGCGCCGCCTGCTCGCCGACATGGGCCGTGCGCTGGGCGACCTGGGCGACCACGTGGAGCGGCGCAAGGGGCGCGTGCACATCGCGGCCCTGCCCTCGCTCGCGGCAGGCTGGCTGCCGGCGCTGTTCGCGGAGTTCCACCAGACCTGGCCGGGCATCGAGCTGGTCTTGAGCGACCAGCTGTCAGATGCCTGCATCGACCTGGTGCGCGGCGGCCAGGCCGATTTCGCGCTGGCCTCGGGCGGCACGCGCGTCGCGGATGCGGCCGAGCTGCGCACGCGCGTGCTGTGCACCGATCGCTTTCACCTCGTTTGCCGAGCCGACCACCCGCTGGCTTCCGAGCCGCGGCTGACGCTGCGCAAGCTCGCGCCCTGGCCCTTCATCCACATGACGCGCAACAGCAGCGTGCGGCAGGCGCTTGAGGCGGCGCTGCATCCGCTGGCCATGAACACCGTGCTCGAGGTCGAGCAGCTCGCCACCGTGATGGGCATGGTCGAGGCGGGCCTCGGCATCAGCGTCGTCCCGACGCTCACGCTCTACCAGTTCCGGCGCGAGACGATCGCGACCCGGCCGCTTCCGATGCCCCAGCTCACGCGCCGGATCTACCTCGTGCAGCGTCGCGAAGGCAGCCTCTCGGCGGCGGCGCGGGCGCTGCACGACATGGTGGTGGCGCGGCTGGGGTCGCTGTCAGTCTAGCGAGGCGATCTCTTTCAACAACGCCCTACGCGAACGCCGGCCAGAAGGCGCTAGGTTTCGTCCATGGACACCTGGCAACCGAACTTCAGCTGGATCACCGATCTGCTCGCCGTCGGCGGCAGCTTCCCTTACGACTCCGCGGAGCAGCTCGCGCGCGAGCATCGCATCCAGGCCGTGATCGACCTGCGCGGCGAAGCGATTCCCGATCCGCATGTGCTGCGCCGGCACGGCATCGCGCTGCTGCACCTGCCCACCGAGGACATGTGCGGCGTACGGATGGGGGACGTCGAGCACGGCATCCGCTTCGCGAACGAGTTCCTCGACGCGGGGCAGCGCGTGCTCATCCATTGCGAATACGGCATCGGCCGTTCCGCCACGCTGGCGCTGTGCCTGCTGGTGCACCGCGGCCATGCGCCGCTCGAGGCGCTCGAACTGATGAAGAAACAGCGCCCCATCGTGGCGCCCTCGCCGCCGCAGTTCGCCTGCTGGACGGCGTGGCTCGACGACTATCGCTTCTCCCGTGACGACGTCGACTGGACATTGCCGAGCTTCGACGATTTCAAGACGCTGGCCTACGGCCGTCGGCCACGCTGACAGGCAAAAAAAGGCCCGCACGAAGCGGGCCGAATGATTGCGGTCAGCAATCCCCCAGAGAACCTGGTCGCAGTGTCGGCGCAACCGGCCCGAGTGCCGCGTGAAGGATTCGGCAAAAACCGCAGGCATCGATGGCGGCGGCCGGTTCGGCCGCGCGCCTGCGGAATATTTCGCGCTCAGGCCATCCTCAAGGCAGGCGCAGCGCGGCCGTGCGGCGCGCCATCCAGCGCCGCAGCCAGGTCCTTCCGGTAGCTGCGGATGCTCTCGTCCTTGATGTGGCCGTAGCCGCGGATCTTCTCCGCTAGGCCGGCGATGCGCGTCGCGTCCGCCAGCCGATCCGCGCTCAAGCCCTCGAGCAGTCGCTCCACGAGTTGGCGGTACTCGGCGATCAGCTGCCGCTCCTGCCTGCGTTCTGCCGTGTAGCCGAAGGGATCGAAAGGCGTGCCGCGCAGCCGGCGCAGCGCGCCGAGCGCCTTGAACATCGCCAGCATCCATTGGCCGTAGGCGCGCTTCGTCGGCACGCCCTGCGCATTCCGCTTCGCGAACCAGGTCGGCGCGAGATTGAACTGAAGCCGGAAATCGCCTTCGAATTGCGCGCGCAGATCGGCCAGGAACTCCGGTCGCGCGTACAGGCGGGCCACTTCGTACTCGTCCTTGTAGGCCATGAGCTTGAAGAGGTTGCAGGCCACGGCGTCCGTCAGGCGCAGCTTCCGGGCCTCGGGCGCGGCCGCGCGCTCGGCGGCCTCGACCCGCCGCACGAAATCCAGGTAGCGCTTCGCGTACGACGCGCTCTGGTAGTCCTCGAGAAAGCGCACGCGGGTCTCGATGAGCTTCTCCAGGCCTTGCGGCCGCATCAGCTGCACCACGGTCCCTTCGCGGCCCGACAGCTTCGCCTTCCAGGCCGGATCGTGTGCCGCCAGGCGCCCGGCAGCAAAGGCCTTCTTGTTGGCCTCGACGGCGACCCCGTTGAGTTCGACGGCCCGCGTCAGCGCATCGAGCCCGATCGGCACGCCGCCGCGCTGCCAGGCAAAGCCGAGCAGCAGCATGTTGGCGCCGATCGCATCGCCGAGCAGGGCCTTGGCAGCGTCGTGCGCATCCAGGGCCTGGACCTGGGCTTCGCCGGCAGCGGCCCGGAACTTCTGCAGCAGGGCTTCGTGGCGGAAAGGGAGATCCGGCGAACGCGTGAACTCTGCCAGCGTCTGCAGGTGGGAGTTGACGATGACCTGGGTGCCGCCCTCCTTCACCGTGCCCAGGACGTCCGGCTGCGCCCCCACCACCATGTCGGCCACGATCAGCGTGCGCGCGCGCTGCGGCTGAACTCGCACCGCATGCAGGAGCTCCGGCCGGCCCGCGATCCGGATATGGCTCACCACCGAGCCGCCCTTCTGCGCCAGCGCGGTGAAGTCCAGCACGGAGGCGCCCTTGCCCTCCAGGTGCGCCGCCATCGTGACCAGCGCGCCGACGGTGATCACGCCCGTACCGCCGACGCCGGCGACCAGCATGTCGAAAGGCCTGTCGGCCTCCGGCAGCACGGGCAGCGGCAGCGCCCCGGCGAGCGCATGCAGGTCCGGCGCGGGCGACAGGGCGGTGCTGCTCTTGCGTACCTCGCCGCCGAGCACGGTTACGAAGCTCGGGCAGAAGCCTTCGGCGCAGGAATAGTCCTTGTTGCAACTCGATTGCTCGATCTGCCGCTTGCGCCCGAACTCGGTTTCGAGCGGCGCGACCGAGAAGCAGTTGGACTGCACGCCGCAATCGCCGCAGCCTTCGCACACCGCGGCGTTGATGAACATGCGCTTGGCCGGATCGGGATAGGTCTTCTTCTTGCGCCGGCGCCGCTTTTCCGCCGCGCAGGTCTGGTCGTAGACCAGCACCGTGACGCCGGCGATCTCGCGCAGCTCGCGCTGGACCGCGTCCAGGTCGCGGCGGTGGTGCACCTTCACGCCGTCCGGGAGCCGCACGCCGCGGTAGGCCTCCGGGTTGTCGGTGACCACGACCACGCGCTTCGCGCCTTCGCTCGCGACCTGGGTGCAGATCTGCGGCACGGAGATGCTGCCGTCGACCGGCTGGCCGCCGGTCATCGCGACGGCGTCGTTGAACAGGATCTTGTAGGTGATATTTGCGCCGCTCGCGATCGCCTGACGCAGCGCCAGGTAGCCCGAATGGAAATACGTGCCCTCGCCCATGTTCTGGAAAATGTGTGGCATCGCGGTGAAGGGCGCATGGCCCAGCCAGTCGGCGCCCTCGCCGCCCATCTGCGTGAGGCCGCCGGTGCTGCGGTCCATCCAGCTCGCCATGTAGTGGCAGCCGACGCCGGCAAGGGCCTTGCTTCCTTCCGGCACCTTGGTCGACGAGCTGTGCGGGCAGCCCGAGCAGAAGTAAGGCAGCCGGCGCATGCCGTCCGACTCGTTCGACAGCAGGGCGGGCTTCGCGAACAGGCCGGCGTCGATGCGCTCGGCGAGAGGGTCTTCGATCGATGCGAGCCAGGCGCGCAGGGCCGAGGCGATCGATGCCGGCCCCAGCTGCCCTACCCACGTCAGCAGCGGCCGGCCGGCCAGATCGTGCTTGCCGCACACGGTCGGCCGCAGCGCCTGGTTGAACACCAGCTCCTTCAGCTGCTGCTCGACCACCGAAGCCTTTTCCTCGATGACCAGCACGTGGCGCAGGCCGGCGCAGAAATCCTGCGCCCGCTGCGATTCGAGGGGGAAGCACAGGCCAGGCTTGTAGATGCGCAGGCCGATGCGCTGCATTACGGCTTCGTCGATGCCCGAGCGCTGCAGCACTTCCATCAGGTCATGGAAGGACTTGCCGACCACCACGATGCCCGCCGTCGCATCGGGCGCCGGCGCCACCAGCCGATCGATCGGGTTCAGCCGCGCGAAGGCCTTCAGCGCCTCCAGCCTCGCGGCCAGGCGTACTTCGATGGCCGGCGTCAGGAAGTCGTCGCTGCGGTAGGCCCGCGCCTCGGCGGCGCCGGGCGGCTCGTCGGGCGCGCTGAACTCGGGCAGCGGCGCCAACTCGATCGAACGCCCGCTCTCCACCGTTTCCGAGATCGCCTTGAACGCGACCCAGAGGCCGGCGTGCCGCGATGCGGCCCAGCCCCAGAGCCCGAAGGCGTCGTATTCGTCGACCGAGGCAGGGTGGACGATCGGCATGCCCCAGCCCATCAGCGACAGCTCGCTCGCATTCGGAATCGAGGACGAGACGGCCGCATGGTCGTCGCCGACCACCACCAGCACGCCGCCCTGGCGCGTCGTGCCCGCGGCATTGCCATGGCGCAGCGCATCGCCGGCCCGGTCGAGTCCGGGGCCCTTGCCGTACCACATGCCGAAGACGCCGTCGAAGCTGCGCTCTGCATCGGCACCCACCTGCTGGGTGCCCATCAGCGCCGTGGCGGCCAGGTCTTCATTGACTGCGGGCAGGAAGCGGACGTCGTGCGCCTCGAGATCGGCCTTGGCGCGCCAGAGCTCGACGTCCAGGCCGGCGAGCGGCGAGCCGCGGTAGCCGCTCACGAAGCCTGCCGTTTCGAGGCCATGCGCTTCGTCCCATTTGCGCTGCAGGAGCAGGAGCCGCACCAGCGCCTGCGTGCCGGTCAGGAACACCCGTCCGTGCAGCGCGCTGCGGTTGTCGGCGAGCCGGTAGCTC
This sequence comes from Variovorax sp. MHTC-1, assembly GCF_003984645.1. Classification (GTDB taxonomy): domain Bacteria; phylum Pseudomonadota; class Gammaproteobacteria; order Burkholderiales; family Burkholderiaceae_C; genus Variovorax. Next base: position 164,692 of record NZ_RWKI01000007.1, on the reverse strand, counting down.
GTTGCCGAAACCGGCTCGGGGTCGCGTTTCATGTCGTCGTTCATGGTGCGCAAGAACAAATAGTAGTCTTGCCGCGCGTCAGCGGCATGGCTTCGCCGCGGAGCCTTTTTCTTGACTTGACATTCGCGACAAAGGCCCGCATTTCTCAGGACTGGCAGGCGGCCCCGTCGGCCGCTACGATGTTCGGTCTGCCCGTGTCCCTCAACCCCTTCCACCCCGCCGTCGGCGGCTGGTTCAGCCGCAGCTTCGCTGCGCCCACCGAGGCGCAGGCGGCGGCGTGGCCTGCGATCCGCGCGGGCCGCCACACCCTGGTCGCCGCGCCGACCGGGTCGGGCAAGACCCTGACGGCCTTCCTTGCCGCGCTGGATGGGCTGGTTCGCCAGGGCCTGAAGCCCGAGGGGCTTGCCGACGAAACCACGGTGGTCTACGTCTCGCCGTTGAAGGCGCTGTCCAACGACATTCACCTGAACCTGGAGACGCCGCTGGCGGGCATCCGCGCCGAGCTGGCCGCGCTGGGCCTGCCGGACGTCGACATCCGCAGCGCCGTGCGCACCGGCGATACGGCGCCTAGAGATCGCCAGCAGAACCTGCGCAAGCCGCCGCACATCCTCGTCACCACGCCGGAGTCGCTGTACGTGCTGCTGGGCTCGGCATCGGGCCGCAAGATGCTGTCGACCGTGCGCACCGTGATCGTGGACGAGATCCATGCGATCGCGGCCAGCAAGCGCGGCAGCCATCTGTCGTTGTCGCTCGAAAGGCTGCAATCGCTCTGCGAAAAGCCGCTGACGCGCATCGGCCTGTCCGCCACGCAGAAGCCGATCGACGAGGTCGCGCGTTTCCTGGTGGGTGCCGGTGCGGTGACCGATGGCGTCGCGCATTGCGAGATCGTCGATATCGGCTACGCCAAGGAGCGCGATCTCGCGCTCGAACTGCCGCCGGTTCCGCTCGGCGCGGTGATGTCGAACGAGCAGTGGGAACAGGTCTATTCGCGCGTCGCCGAGCTGGTGCACCTGCACAGGACGACGCTGGTCTTCGTCAACACCCGGCGCATGGCCGAGCGTGCGGCGCGGCATCTGGGCGAGCGCCTCGGCAAGGAAGCGGTGGCGGCCCATCACGGCAGCCTCGCGAAGGAGGCGCGCCTCGACGCGGAGCAGCGCCTCAAGCGCGGCGAGCTCAAGGTGCTGGTGGCGACCGCCTCGCTGGAGCTGGGCCTGGACATCGGCGATGTCGACCTGGTGTGCCAGCTGGGTTCGCCCCGGTCGATCGCCACCTTTCTGCAGCGCGCAGGGCGCTCGGGCCACGCGGTAGGCGGCACGCCGAAGGCGCGACTGTTTCCGCAGTCGCGCGACGAGCTGGTCGAGTGCGCGGCCCTGCTCGACTGCATCCGCCGCGGCGAGCTCGATGCCTTGCACGTGCTGCATGCGCCGCTCGATGTGCTGGCGCAGCAGATCGTGGCCGAGACCGCGAGCCGCGAATGGGACGAGGATGAATTGTTTGCGCTGCTGCGCCGCGCCTGGCCCTATGCGCAGCTGAAGCGCGAAGACTACGCCGCCGTGGTGCGCATGCTGTCCGAAGGCTTCGCCACCCGCAACGGACCGCGCGCCGGCTATGTGCATCGCGACGCGGTCCATCACCGCCTGCGCGAACGCAAGGGTGCGCGCCTGACCGCCCTCACCTCGGGCGGCACCATTCCCGAGACGGGCGACTACAGCGTGGTGCTCGAACCGCAAGCCCACAAGATCGGCACGGTGAACGAGGATTTCGCAGTCGAGAGCCTGGCCGGCGACGTGTTCCAGCTCGGCAACACCAGCTACCGCATCCTGCGCATCGAGCCGGGCCGCGTGCGCGTGGAAGATGCGCATGGCGCGGCGCCCAATATCCCATTCTGGCTCGGCGAGGCGCCGGGGCGCAGCGATGAGCTCTCCTTCGGCGTCTCACGGCTGCGCGAGGAAGTCGGTCAGCACATCGCCGCGAAGGGCACCGAGGCCGCGGTGCGCCGGCTGGCGCGCGACATGGGACTGCACGAGGAAGCCGCACGCCAGATCGTCGATCACCTCGCGCGCACCGTGGCCGCGCTGGGCGCGGTGCCGACGCAGGACCGAATCGTGATCGAGCGCTTCTTCGACGAATCGGGCGGCATGCAGCTGGTCATCCATTCGCCGTATGGAAGCCGTCTCAACCGCGCGTGGGGCCTGGCCCTGCGCAAGCGCTTCTGCCGCAAGTTCAACTTCGAGCTGCAGGCCGCGGCCACCGAGGATGCGATCGTGCTCTCGCTGTCCACCAGCCACAGCTTCCCGCTGCCGGAGGTGGCCCGCTACCTGCATTCGGCCACGGCGCTGGACGTGCTGGTGCAGGCGCTGCTGGACGCGCCGCTCTTCGGCGTGCGCTGGCGCTGGAACGCGACCACCGCGCTCGCGCTGCCGCGCTTCATCGGCGGGCGCAAGGTGGCGCCGCAGCTGCAGCGCATGAAGTCCGAAGACCTGCTGGCGTCCGTGTTCCCGGACCAGGTCGCCTGTGCCGAGAACCTCGCGGGCGAACGCGAGATTCCCGACCACCCGCTGGTCGCGCAGACCTTGGACGACTGCCTGCACGAGGCCATGGATGCCGACGGCTGGCTGCGCTTGCTGCGTCGCATCGAGGCGGGCGAAGTGACGGTCGACGCGCGCGATCTTCCCGCGCCCTCGCCGCTCGCCGCGGAAGTGCTGAACGCGCGGCCCTACGCCTACCTCGACGATGCGCCGCTGGAAGAGCGCCGCACACAGGCCGTGCAAAGCCGGCGCTACACCGATCCGGAGAGCGCCGACGACATGGGCCGGCTCGACCCGGAGGCCATCGACAGCGTGCGCGAGGAAGCCTGGCCCGGCCCTCGCAGTCCCGACGAGATGCACGAAGCGCTGAGCGGGCTCGGCGTGGTCAACGACGAAGACGTGGCCCGCGATGCCAACTGGAAGACATGGCTGGAGGCGCTCGCCGCAACAGGCCGCGCGACGCGCCTGTCGCCGGGCCTGTGGGTCGCGGCAGAACGCTTGGCGCTGGCCCGGGCGCTCTATCCCGGCGCCGCGATGCAGCCGCTCATCGAGGCACCGGCCGAATATGCGCAGGCCTCCGGGAGCCGCGACGAGCTGCTGCGCGAGCTGCTGCAATCGCGCCTGGCCGGCCTGGGCCCGGTCTCGGCGAACGAACTGGCGCAGCAGCTGCGGCTGCCGCTCTCCGATGTCGAAGCCGCGCTGCTAGACTTGCAGAGCGAAGGCCAGGTATTGCAAGGGCGCTTCACGCCCCAGGCCGACAGCCCCGAGTGGTGCGAGCGGCATCTGCTGGCACGCATCCACCGCTACACGCTCAAGCGACTGCGGCGCGAGATCGAACCGGTCGAGCCGCGCGACTTCGCGCGCTTCCTTTTCGAATGGCAGCACGTCGGTGCGGCCGCCCGTGTCAGCGGCCCGGAAGCCCTGGCCGGTGTGCTGGCCCAGCTGGAAGGCTACGAAGCGCCGGCCGCGCTGTGGGAGGCCGAGCTGCTGCCGGCGCGCGTCAACGACTACGCCAGCGCCTGGCTCGACGACCTGTGCACGGCAGGGCGTGTGCTGTGGACGCGGCTGCGGCCGTCCGCCAACGAGGGCCGCGGGGCGGGCGGTGCCGGCCAGTCGCTGCGCGCCACGCCGATCCTCCTGCTGCCGCGGCGCAGCGCAGCGCTCTGGAACGGGCTCGCGCCGGCGCCGGTCGACGACCCGGGACTGGGTTCGCGCGCGCAACGCGTGGCCGCCTGGCTGGGGGCCAACGGCGCGTCTTTCTTCGACGAGATCGCCGAGGGCGCGCGCATGCTCGGCACCGAGCTGGAAGATGCGTTGAGCGAACTTGTCGCGCGCGGCCGCGTGCGCTGCGACAGCTATGCCGGCCTGCGTGCCCTGCTGGTGCCGGCCTCGAAGCGTTCGTCGACGCACGCGCAGCAGCAGCGCCGGCGCCGCGCCGCGCTGTTCGGCATCGAGGACGCGGGCCGCTGGCTGTTGACGCGGCAACCGGGCTCTGCAAGGGCCGAAGAGACGCCACGCAGTCACGCGCCCGAATCGATCGAACAGGTTGCGCGCGTGCTGCTGCGCCGCTATGGCGTGGTGTGCTGGAGCGTGCTCGAACGCGAGGCCGCCTGGCTGCCGCCGTGGCGCGACCTGGTGCGCACCTACCGCCGGCTCGAAGCCCGCGGCGAGATCCGCGGCGGCCGCTTCATCGCAGGCCTGTCCGGCGAGCAGTTCGCACTGCCCGAGGCCATCGGACTCATGCGCCAGATGCGGCGCCGCCCGCCCGACGAGAGCCTGGTCTGCTTGTCGGCCTCGGATCCCGCCAACCTGCTCGGCACGGTCGTCCCGGGCACCAGGATTCCGCGGGTCGCCGGCTCACGCGTGCTGTACCGCGATGGCGTTCCGATCGCGACCAGCGTCGCGGACCAGATCGAGATCCTGGTGCCCATGAGCGCGGCGGAAGAGAACGCGGCGCGGCGTGAGCTTTCGTTGTCGCCGGCGCTGCGCTCCACGCATCGGGCGGCGGAAAGCTCGACCTGAAGGCGCCTCACTTCAGCTTCTTGTCTTCGCGCTTGGCCTCGGCCATTGCCTCGGGTTCCAGCTCTTCGGCATAGCGGTTGAGGCGGACGAACGTGCCCCAGCCGACGCGCAGGAGCGCAATGGCGCTCAGGATGCCCGCGGCATAGAGCAGTTGCGCCGGATCGTCGTGCGCCCTGAAGGTGGCGACCAGTCCTTCGACGGCGACCGCCACCACGATGACCACCATGAAGCGCGAGAGGAAGCGGCGCACGCGGGTCGGCGCGCCGATCTGCGCATCGCGGATGACCTCTTCCTCGGCAATGGTCTGCGAGATCTGCAGCGCAACCACCCCGGCCGCCAGCAGCCCGACGGCTTCGATGATCGCCTCCGCCGCGGCCCGGTCGAAGCCGCCGCGGATCGCAAGCCAGCCGGCACGACCGGAGATGGCGATGAGCGCCAGCGCTGCGCAGGCGAACAGCAAGGCCATGAAGGCATGGACCGTGGCATAGAGGCGCGAGAGCAGTTTCATGAGGGGTTCCAGCGGATCAGTTCAGAACTTGGGGCAGGTCGAGCGTGATCCAGACCGGCGCATGGTCGCTTGCGCCCGGCCGGCCGCGCACCTCGCGGTCCACGTTCGCATCGATCAGCAGTGGCGCAAGCTCGGCGTTCAGCAGCAGGTGGTCGATGCGCAGGCCCGCGTTGCGCGGCCAGCGGTTGCGCCAGTAGTCCCAGTAGGTGTAGATCGCCTCGTTCGGATGTCGCGCGCGGATGGCGTCGGCCCAGCCCTGCTCCAAGACGCGCGCGAAGGCGGCGCGGGCCTCCGGCTGCAGCAGCGCATCGTCGCGCCACGACGCTGGGTTGTAGATGTCGGCGTCCGTCGGCACCACGTTGAAGTCGCCCGCCAGCACCACCGGGAGCCCGCAGTCGTAGAGCTTGCGCGCATGGGCCTCGAGGCGCGCGAACCATTCGAGCTTGTAGTCGAACTTGGGGCCCGGCTGCGGATTGCCGTTGGGCAGGTAGAGACAGCCGACGACGATCCCGCCGACCACGGCTTCGAGATAGCGGCTCTGGCTGTCTTCGGAGTTGCCGTCCAGGCCGCGGCCCGTTTCGATCGGTTCCCTGCCGCGTGCAAGGATCGCCACGCCGTTCCACGAGCTCTGGCCATGGAACACCACGCCGTAGCCGGCTTCGCGAATCGCAGCCGCCGGAAAAGTTCGGTCGGGCGACTTGAGTTCCTGCAGGCAGGCCACGTCCGGCTTCGACTCGGCCAGCCATTCGAGCAGGCGCGGGAGCCGGCTGTTGACACCGTTGACGTTGAAGGTCGCGATCTTCATGGCGCATGCATTACGGGAAAAATGACGTCAGCATCATGACGTGCAAGCCGTCACCGGCGGCGTCGGAGAACATGCTGTGCTGCGATCATGGCTTCCACCGACCTGCTGCCGTGCCCGATCGAGCCCATGCTCGCCAAGGTGGCGCAAGAGCTGCCAGCCGGCGGCGACTTCCTGTTCGAACCCAAGTGGGACGGGTTCCGCGCGCTCATCTTCCGAAATGCGCGCGAGGTCCTGATCCAGAGCCGCGACGGCAAGTCCCTCGATCGCTACTTTCCCGATCTGCACGAGGTGTTCCTCGAGCACTTGCCCACGGGCTGCATGCTCGACGGCGAGATCGTCATCGCCACGCCGGGCGGGCTGGACTTCGATGCGCTTCAACAGCGCGTGCACCCGGCCGCATCGAGGATCGCGCGCTTGGCAAATGAAACGCCGGCCTCCTTCGTCGCCTTCGATCTGCTGGCGCTAGAGGGGCGCGAGCTCATGTCGCATCCGCAGGGCGAGCGCCGCCTGCTGCTCGAGGCTCTGCTGGCGACGGCCGAGCCGCCGCTGCATCTGACGCCCATGACCATCGACCGAAGCCTCGCGCTGCGATGGCTGCAGGATTTCGAAGGTGCCGGGCTCGACGGCGTGATCGCCAAGCCGATCGACCAGCCCTACCTTCCAGGCAAGCGCGCGATGCTGAAAGTGAAGCATGTACGCACCGCCGACTGCGTGGTGGCAGGCTTTCGATGGCACAAGAGCGGGCGTGACGCCGTGGGTTCGCTGCTGCTGGGCCTCTACGACGAACGCGACGTTCTGCACCACGTGGGCATGACTTCGTCCTTCGACATGGCAACGCGGAAAACGCTCGCGCGCGAACTCGAGCCGCTGCGCGAGCACGCGCTCGACGGTCATCCCTGGGCCGGATGGGAGCACGCCGAGGGGCAGAACGATGCGCAGCGCATGCCCGGCGCGCGAAGCCGCTGGAGCGCGGGCAAGAATCTCTCATGGGAGCCGCTGCGCATCGAGCGCGTGTGCGAAATCAAGTACGACCATCTGCAACGCGACCGCTTCCGACACGCCACCATGTTCCTGCGCTGGCGCTTCGACAAGCCGCCGCGCGCGTGCCGCTACGACCAGCTGGAGTCCACGCCGCCCTACGAACTCGCGCACGTGTTTCGCCCTGTATCCGCAGCTAGATGAAGCGGGCAACTGAATGCGGCTCGTTCCTACACCCGACCGGTTGGCGCAAGCCGATGCTCCCGATCCCAACGTCCGGAGAGATCGCAGATGGCCTCCTCAACAGCATGCCCGTCGAACGCTTGCAGCTTGCGGGTGCTGGTGGTCGAAGACGATCCGGATGTGCTGGAAGCCGCGCTCGAAGCACTGGAGCTTCTGGGCCACTGGGCGACCGGTGTCCGAAGCGCCGAAGGCGCCCTCGTCCGCTTCTTCGAAGGCGCTTTCGACGTGCTGATGGTCGACGTCGGCCTGCCGGCCTTGTCGGGCTTGGAATTAGCCGGCAAGCTGCAGGCCCGCTGCAAGCTGCCGATCATTTTTGCCACGGGCAGCAAGGCGCCGGATCGCCCTCTGCACGGCGCCGTCTGGCTGTGCAAGCCCTTCAGCCTCGAGCAGCTGCGCGAAGCGCTGCGCCAGGCGTCCCAGTTCGTCGAGCCGAAGTGCGTCGACAACCAGGCCGAGCCTGCGCCGAGGGTCGCGGCAAGCGGCGCCTGAGGCGACTGCGCGAAATCTCAGGCCGGCGGCGCGCAACGGTCGTAGACCAGCGCCAGATAGTCCGCGTGCTTGCGAAGGCTCTCGAGCTGCTCCAGCGTGTTTCCGCGAATCGGGTCCTTGGGGTCGAACTTCACGTCACCGTCCGGCAACAGGATGAAATGCGTCCGCCCGGACAAGCGGCCGCTGCGATCGTCGGCATGCACGTAGCCGCAGCCCGTGCCCGTATTCTTGTTGTAGGTCACGCCGGAGAACACGGCGAAACGGCTTTCCGGCAGCTTGGTCTTCACCTGTGACTGGACCTGCCAGATCGGCCAGTAGAACCACCACCCGCCGACGCAAGCGGCAAAGACCGAGATGCCGGCCAGTATGCAGACAATGACTCTCATGGCTTGTCCTTGTCGGGTTGCACGAACTGCATCGCAAAACGGCCCAGAGCGGTCAGTTCCGTCACGGTGGCCGTCCCCGGCCGCCCCGGCGGGGCCGAGAACGAGACCTTGACCCAGCCGCCGTCCTTCAGGATGCGCAGGGCCTCGATGTCCTCTGCCGAGGTGAAGACCATCGGCAGCGGACCCTTGGCCACGCGCTGGAGCACGCTATAGGACATGTGCTGCCAGGCCGGCACGGCGAAGAGACCGACCGTGGTTTGTCTCGGGGCGTATGTCCATGTAGCGAATTGTAATTACATGTAGTACTTACAGGTTAACTTCTTTCGTGATCCATTTCACGAGTTGCGAAGCGGCAAAAGCATGAAGTAGTGCCGAATGCACAGGGGCAATGCGCGCCCCTGCCGTGGAAAGGGTGCGGCGCTTTGTGTAGTCTTTCGGGGGAGCAGGAGGAGATAACCATCGAAATGGCCCGAGCGCTATGAAATGGAGGCAGCCATGCAGGATTCGATGACGCCCATCGACATATCCTTCGAGCGATGGACGCAACTCTCGGACGCCTACGAGCAGCACCTGCTGCACATGAAGCAGGGTGACGAAAGCGCGCGCGCAGAAGCGATACGGCTCGCCCGCGAGCTGGATGCGCTGACCCGACTGCTCGGACGCAAAGTCTCCGCGAGCCAGTCACCCGACAAGCGCTGAGGCCTTCTTTCGTCCTTCCGCGCAGCCTTCTCCGGGTCCCATTGCCCGATCCGGACCGGGTGTCGTGCCCGGATTGTTGCCGGAACGAAAACACCGCAATTCCATTCTGCAGGGTTTCTACTTAGATTTCGGGCGCAAACTTCATCCCACAGAGCAGCCATTCACTGTTCTGGATGAACAGGGCACCGAGCGAGGTGGCCGCCCCCGAAGGGACGGCGCCCCACCCAAGACCGGTTCGAAATCATCATCCAAACCATTGAAGGAAATTGAAATGAAGACCTCGAAGATCATTGCCGCAGCCGCTCTTTCGCTTCTCGCCGCTGCCGGCGCCCAAGCCGAAACCTATGACGGCGTGCACTCGCGGGTGTCGGCCAATAGCCGCGCCGAAGTGAATGCCCAGGCAGTCGCGGCCGCCCACAGTGCCAACCCCTATGCCGAAGGCGTTTCGTCGCGCGTCGCTCCGGCCTTGACCGCCTCCACCGACCGCGCCGGCGTGCGTGCCGAAGCCGTCGCTGCCGCCCACAGCGCCAACCCGTACGCGGAAGGTTATGCGCAAGGCGCAGCGCCGGTGCTCGCGAGCACCGTCGACCGCGCCACGGTGCGCGCCGAAGCCCGCGCCGCGGCGCGCGGCATCGACCAGCTCGCGCTGTAATCCGCTGCGCTCGAGACGACAGACCGGGCCATGAGCCCGGTTTTTTCATGCAGCGTTGGCCGGAGACCACTGGACGTCGCTGAAAGAATGCCGGGCGTCCGGGAGCGCGGCACAATCTCGTCAGCATGACGCAGCAATTGCCCCACCCCGACGACCTGAGCGATGCGGAGCTCGCTGAACACGCCCATGCCTGGCGGCGCCTGGCATTGCGTGGAGATCGCAACGCTCGAGCGCCCGCGCACGCCTATGAAACCGCTTTGCGCGAACGTGTGCGCGCTTCGATGGCAGCCGAGCTGATGGCCAGCGCGGCCGCCGCGCCCGAACCGAAGCGGCCGTGGTGGCGCCGTTGGTGGCCTTCGATGAGCGAGCAGGTCACGTCCTGAGCGGACGGCACTTCTTTCTACTTCAGCGGCCTCCGAGCTGCCCGTAAGAGGTGCGAAGCCCCACATAGTCGGTCGGCCCACTGCTCTCGGGTGGATGACCGGTTGCCGACAGCCACGCCGCGATGCTGGGCAGGCGCTTGTCGAAATAGAGCTGCAGGTGAGACCAGTTGCCGCCCTCGGTGTGCGGCGCGGTCATCTCGAGCGCCTCCACCGCGATCGCGCGCAAGCTGCTCACCATCGCGAGCGAGCGCCCATCGAGCAATTGCAGCGTCACTTCGCGGCCCTGCGCCAGGATTTCATCGAGGATGCGGCGATGCACCGTGTAGTCGGGCCAGCTGCGCTTGCCGCAAGCGTCGTTCAGCTCGCGGAAGACCCAGTGCATATTGGTCGCGAAGATCGCCGCCACCTGCCCGGCCTGCCGCAGGCTCTGCGTCGAGGCGAGGGCTTGCAGCCGGAGCGCCCACAGGATCGCTGCCAGCACGCCCAAGGTCTGGATCCAGGCCGCCCATTCGGTCGAGGTCGCAGGACGGTTGAACCAGCCGACGACCACCAGACCGACAGTGACGGCGGCAACCGCCGCTCCGAATTTCCGCATGCTTTCCCCCGCGTCCGGCTGCGTCGCCTCAGGCGAGCGGCCCGTCCTTGCCGAACAATTTCCTTATCGCCGCGATCCCTGCCACCAATGCATTGGCATAGGTCGTTTGCGGATCGCTCGCGGCCTCGAGAGGCAGGTATGGAAGGGCATCTTCCATGGCGTAGTCGGTGCCCTCCATCAATACCCAATAGAACTCGCCCTCTTCGAGTTCGTGTACGGTGAGCGCGATATTTCGCAATTGCGACATGTGCTTAGGCAACGGTCATCGAGTGAACTCGTCGATCCTATTCAACGCGCGTTACAACTCCTAGCCAAAATATCACGTTTCGTCTCAAATGTGTCGAACAGTAATTGGAATGGCGAGTCTCGAATACCTCCAATAGGCTGAATGTGGGTAATTTGCACCTAGCAAGCTTTTCCTACAGCGCCCGAGTGCGGCCATGTCTAAGCTGAATGCACCTTCAACAACACCGCCGTGACAAGGAGGAGAAATGAAGCATTTCACCCTCGACCCCCACATGGTCGCCGCCTTCGGGGGCGCCTTCTATCCCACCGGCCATTCCATGGTGATGTTTCCGAATGCCGAGGACGCCAGCCGCGTCGGGCACCAGTTGATCGACAACGGCTTCAGCGGCGACGAGGTCTACCTGATCCCTCCCAAGACCCTGCTGGCCCAAATCTCGCCCACGGTCAGGGATGCGGACAATCCGCTGCCCTCGGCCGGCACCGACGGCGCCACCGTGCGTGCCTACACCAAGCTCGCGCGCGACGGCCATACAGGCCTTCTGGTGAAGACCGAGAACAGGGCCGCGGCCGAGCGCTTGATGGAAGTGGTGCGCACGGTGCCCTATTCGATCGCCGAGCGCTACTGCAGGCTGGTGATCGAAGATCTCTGAAGGGCCTCAGGCCGGCGCGGCGCGACTGAGCACTGCGCGCGCCATCGACTGCGCCAGCTCGTGCTCGCCCAGAAACACGGTGGCTTCCACTTCCTGCGCGAGCAGGCGCGCCTCGTCCTCGTTATGGCTGCGGATCACGGTCTCGATCGCAGGATTGAGCGTGCGTGCGGTCTCGATCATCTGCCGCACGTTCATCGCATCGGCGACGGCGACGACGAGCACGCTGGCCCGCGCCACATGCGCCTGGATCAGCACCGCAGGGTCGGCCGCATCGCCCCAGACAGCCGCCATCCCCTCGGCGCGCAGCTTCTCCACCAGCTCGCGGTTCTGCTCCGCCACCACGAAGGCAACATCGTGGGCCGCCAGCTCAGCGGCGATGCGCCGCCCCACCCGGCCGTAGCCGACCAGCACCACCTGCCGCGACAGGTACCTCGCCTCGGTGCTCACGGGCAGCTCGGCCAGCGGGTCGTCGCGCAGCGACAGGCTGCGCGCAATGGAGGAACGCGCATACAGCCATTTCTGCAGCGGCCCGATCAGGCTGAACCACAACGGGTTGGTGGCGATGGAAATCAGCGCGCCGGCCAGCAGCAGGCTCTGGCCCTCGGCCGACAGCAGTCCGAGCGAGACGCCCAGCGCGGCCAGGATGAACGAGAACTCGCCGATCTGCGCCAGGCTCGCGCTCACGGTGAGCGCCGTGCTCAGCGGATAACGGAACAGCAGCACCAGGACGCAGGCCGCCACGGACTTGCCCACCACGATCACCCCCACCACGGCGAGCACCTGCAGCGGGCGTTCGATCAGCACGGCCGGATTGAACAGCATGCCGACCGAGACGAAGAACAGCACGGCGAAGGCGTCGCGCAGCGGCAGCGATTCCTGGGCGGCCCGATGGCTGAACTCGGACTCGCGCATCACCATGCCGGCAAAGAAGGCGCCGAGCGCGAAGGACACGCCGAATAGCGCCGCCGATGCGAAAGCGATGCTGACCGCAGCCGCCACCACGCACAGCGTGAAGAGCTCGCGCGAGCCGGTGCGCGTGATCTGCCACAGGATCCACGGGAACACGCGCCGGCCCACCACCAGCATCAAGAGCACGAAGCCGCCCACTTGCAGCAGCGTGAGGCCCAGCGTCTGCCAGACCGGCGCCGCGTCGGCGTGCGCCGCCGTGCCGCCCATTACGCCCGCCAGCGGCGGCAGCAGCACGAGCACCAGCACCATCGCCAGGTCTTCCACCACCAGCCAGCCGACCGCGATGCGGCCGGTGAAGGAATCCAGAAGCCCCAGGCTTTCGAGCGCGCGCAGCAGCACCACCGTGCTCGCCACCGACAAGGCGAGCCCGAACACCAGTGCGCCGCCGATGCTCCAGCCCCACCACGTGGCCAGTGCGCCGCCGAGCAGCGTGGCCACGACCATCTGCACGATCGCGCCGGGCAATGCGATCTTGCGCACCGCAAGCAGATCGTCGAGCGAGAAATGCAGGCCGACGCCGAACATCAGCAGCATCACGCCGATCTCGGCCAGCTGCGCGGCGATCTCCGCATCCGCCACGAAGCCCGGCGTGAAGGGGCCGAGGATCACGCCCGCGAGCAGGTAGCCCACCAGCGCCGGCAGCCGAAGCCGCGCCGCCAGAAAGCCGAGTACGAGCGCCAGGCCGAGGCCGGCCGCAAGGGTGTTGATCAAGGAGACGCTGTGGGGCATCGCCGCATTCTGCAAGATCGGCGCCGACGCGCCTCCGCACCGTCAATCCAGGCCCAGCACCTTGTCGAGCGTGATCGGCAGGCTGTGCACGCGGCGCCCCGTCGCATGGAAGATCGCGTTGCCCACGGCCGCCGCGACACCCACGATGCCGATCTCCCCTACCCCCTTGACGCCGAGCGGATTGACGACCTCGTCGCGCTCGTCGACGAAGATCACCTCGATCTCCCCGACGTCGGCATTGGCGGCCAGGTGGTATTCGGCCAGGTTGTGGTTCATCACGCGGCCCAGGCGGTGGTCGACGAGGCCCTCCTCGTGCAGCGCCATGCCGATGCCCCAGACCACGCCGCCCTCGATCTGGCTGGTGGCGGTTCTCGGATTGACGATGCGCCCGGCCGCGACGGTGCTGACGACGCGCGTGACGTGCACCAGCCCCAAGTCTTCGTCCACGCGCACCTCGGCGAACACCGCCGAATGCGTGGCCCGCGCGTACTTGCGCTGCTTCATGAGATTGGGCAGCGCGAGGCTCTTGCCCTCGATCTCGGCCGCGCCGGCCCGCTGCATCAACTCCCGCAGGCTGATGGAGCGCGAGGGATCCGCACGCAGCCGCACCAGGCCGTTGACGAATTCGACATCCTTCAATCGCGGCTGGCGCAGCGGCGTATCGCCTTGGGCACGCGCCATGAGCAGCAGCTTGGCCGCGATCTTGAGGCAGGCGGCCTGCACCGCCGTGCCGATGCTGGCCACGGTGAAGGAGCCGCCCTGCACCGGCGCCATCGGCAGGCGCGAATCGCCGAGGCTGAAGTCCACCTTGGCAAGCGGCAGGCCCAAGGTCGCCGCGGCGATCTGCGACATGACGGTGCCGGTGCCCGTGCCGATGTCGGTGGTGGCGCTGCCGACTTCCAGCGTGCCGTCGACCCGCAGCACCGCGCGTGCGGCGCCGTGGATCTGCGTCGCCTCCCACACGCCGGTGGCCATGCCCCAGCCGATCAGCGTGCGGCCATCGCGCATCGAGCGCGGCTCGGGCTCTCGCCGCGACCAGCCGAAGCGTTGCGCGCCGCGCGCATAGCATTCGCGCAGGGCCTTGCTCGAGAAGGGCTTGCCGCTTCCGGGCTCGGTCTCGGCGTAGTTGCGCAGGCGCAAGGCCAGCGGGTCCAGGCCCACGGCCTGCGCCAATTCGTCCATCGCGCTTTCGAGCGCATAGACCCCCTGCGCCGCGCCGGGCGCGCGCATGTCGGTCGGCGTGAAGCGGTCGAGCTCGACCACGCGATGGGCCAGCCGCAGGTTCGGCGTGTTGTAGAGCAGGCCCGTCCAGCTCACGATGTTCTCGACATAGTCTTCCTTGCGCGAAGTCTCCGACACCGCCTCGTGCACCACGGAGCGCAGGCGCCCTTCGGTATCGCAGGCCAGCTTCAGCGTCTGCAGGGTCTCGGGCCGATGGCCGAAGCTGAACATCTGCTGGCGCGTGAGCACCACGCGCACCGCGCGCCGGAGCTTCAACGCCGCCATCGAGGCCAGCACCAGCTGGTAGCCGGGCCGCAGCCCCGCCCCGAAGGCCCCGCCGACGAAGGGGCACAGCACGCGCACATCGCGCTTGCGCAGCTTCAGCACGCGCGCCAGATAGGCGCGGCTGTTCTGCGCACCCTGCGTCTTGTCGTAGATCGTGAGCTGTCCCTCGCCTTCCCAGATGGCGGTGCTGGCATGCATTTCGATCGGGTTGTGGAACTCGGCGGGCGAGCGATAGCGCGCCTCGATCTTGACGGGCGCTTCGTCCCACGCGTCCTCCGGTTCGCCGCGCACCTTGGGCGGGACCTGGTAGCCGAACTTGAGCCGGCTCGGCTTGCGCGCCTCGATCGCCAGCCGCTGCATGTCGCTGCGCGGCCGCTCGGCGGTGCAGTGCACCTCGACCAGCCGGGCCGCATGGCGCGCGGCCTCGAAGCTCACCGCCACGACCAGCGCCACCGGCTGCGCGTCGGAATGGATCTGCGCATCGTGCAGCGGCCGGAACGGCGAGCCGCCGGGCGCATCCATGTCCTTGTGCAGCAGGTCGAAGCGGGCCATGGGCGGCCGGTTCTCGTGGGTCAGCACCTCCACCACGCCCGGCACGGCGCGCGCCGCGCGGCTGTCGATGGAGCGGATGCGGCCGCGCGCAATGGGGCTCGGCACCACCACGCCGTAGAGCAGGCCCTCGGCAGGATGCTCGGCTGCATAGCGGGCCGCACCCGTCACCTTGGCCCGCGCGTCGACGCGCGCCGCCGGCGCCCCGAAGGGCAATCCGGGTTGCGCCGTCACGCAGCTGCCTCCATTCCGGCCGCCTGCATCAGCGCACGCACGACGGTCCGGCGCGCCAGTTCGATCTTGAAGCCGTTGTGCTCCAGCGCTCGCGCACCCTCCACCAGAACGGCGGCTGCCGCCTCGAATGCAGCGACGGCCGGCAGCTGGCCGGCCAGCAGCGCCTCGGCCCCGGGCCGGCGCCATGGCTTGTGGGCCACGCCGCCGAGCGCGATGCGCGCCGACCGGATGCGCCCTTGCGCGATGTCGAGTGCACAGGCCGCGGACACCAGCGCGAAGGCGTAGGAACGCCGGTCGCGCAGCTTGAGATAGCAGGAATGGCGAGCGAAGGGCTGGGTCGGCAGCTCGATCGCCGTGACCAGTTCGTCCGCAGCCAGCGTGGTGTCGCGCTCCGGCGCATCGCCCGGCAGCCGATGGAAGTCGGCCATGGCAATGGATCGTTCGCCCTGTGGACCCTGCACGTGAACCACCGCCTCGAGCGCCGCCAGCGCGACGCACATGTCCGAAGGATGCACGGCAACGCACTGCTCGCTCGTGCCGAGGATCGCGTGGATGCGATTCAGCCCTTCGATCGCCGGGCAGCCGCTGCCCGGGGCGCGCTTGTTGCATGGCGTGGCGATGTCGTAGAAGTAGTAGCAGCGCGTGCGCTGCAGCAGGTTGCCGCCGACGGTCGCCATGTTGCGCAGCTGCGGCGAAGCCCCGGCCAGCAGTGCCTCCGACAACAAGGGATAGCGGCGCTGCACCTCGGGATGCCAGGCCAGGTCGGCATTGCGCACCAGCGCGCCGACGTGGAGGCCGCCGCTTTCGGTGACGCGCACCTCGCGCAGCGGCAGGTGCGTGATGTCGACCAGCCGCGCAGGCCGGGCGACGCCTTCCTTCATGAGGTCGAGCAGGTTGGTGCCGCCGGCGATGAAGCGCGCGCCGTCCACGCCGCCGATGGAGTGCAGCGCATCGGCCGCATCGGTGGCGCGGTGGTATTCGAAAGGATTCATCGCACGGCCTTCCACGCACCGGTCTGCTGATGCCCCAGCACTTCGACCACCGCCTTGACGATGTTCGGATAGGCGCCGCAACGGCAAAGGTTGCCGCTCATCTGTTCGCGCACGTCGTCTTCGTTCTGCGCATGGCCCTCGCGCAGCAGGCCGACTGCCGAGCAGATCTGGCCCGGCGTGCAGTAGCCGCACTGAAAGGCGTCGTGGTCGACGAAGGCCTGCTGCAGCGGATGCAGGAGGTCACCGTGCGCCAGCCCCTCGATGGTCTGTATCGTCGCGCCCTCCTGCATCACCGCGAGCGTGAGACAGGCGTTGATGCGCCGGCCGTCCACCAGCACCGTGCAGGCGCCGCACTGGCCGTGGTCGCAACCCTTCTTGGTGCCGGTCAGGCCGCAGTGCTCGCGCAGCAGGTCCAGCAGGGTGGTCCAGGCCTCGAGCCGCACCGTGCGCGCGACGCCGTTCAAGTGGAAGCGGACCGTGTGCACCTGGCAGGCGGTGCGCTCCGGCGTCAGTGGCGTGGGACTGGCATCCATGGGCTGACCTTGTCGTGCCGTGAGCATCGGCGGAGTAGGACGCGAACGCAAGCCTTGATCGCCGGAAAGCAAAAGACCCGCCGAGGCGGGTCTTCGATGCAAGCTGAAATACGGCGCCTCAATGCATGTGAAGGCCGCCGTTGACCGAGAAGTCGGCTCCCGTCGAGTAGCCGCCTTCGTCGGTCGCGAGCCACGCGATGATGGAAGCGATCTCGCTGGGCTCGCCGAGCCGCTTGACGGGAATCGTGCCCACGATCTTGTCGAGCACTTCCTGGCGGATCGCCTTGACCATGTCGGTGCCGATGTAGCCAGGGCTCACGGTGTTCACCGTCACGCCCTTGGCCGCCAGCTCCTGTGCCAGCGCCATCGTGAAGCCGTGCATGCCGGCCTTAGCGGCCGAGTAGTTGGTCTGGCCGGCCTGGCCCTTGGCGCCGTTGACCGAGCTGATGTTGATGATGCGGCCCCAGCCTTTTTCGACCATGTCCGCAACCACCTGCTTGGTGACGTTGAACATGCTGTTGAGGTTGGTCTCGATCACCGCGCTCCAGTCCTCGGGCGTCATCTTGAGGAACATGCGGTCCCGCGTGATGCCGGCGTTGTTGACCAGCACGTCGATGCTGCCGTGTTCGGCCTTGGCCTTGGTGAAGGCCTCGACCGTCGACTGCCAGTCGCCGACATTGCCGACCGAGGCGTGGAACTCATAGCCCTCGGCCTTCTGCTCGCCCAGCCACTTGGCGTAGTCCCGGGTGGGACCGCAGCCGGCGATGACCGTGAAGCCATCCTTGTGCAGGCGCTGGCAAATGGCTGTTCCGATGCCTCCCATGCCCCCGGTGACGTATGCGACTCTTTTGCTCATGATGATCCTTATGTTGACGAGCCTGATCAGGCGCTGTTCACTGTAGCGAAGTTTCGCGCGGCCACCGGGTCAGGAAAACACTGACCCCTCAATGCAACGGGGTGTCACAGGCCATCCATATACCGCGTTCGAGCAGAAGGAAGGAAGGCATCCCATGAAACTCGTGACCTGGAACACCCAATGGTGCTGCGGCCTCGACGGCATCGTGAGCACCCGCCGCATCGTCGAAGGCGCGCGCGCCCTGGCCGACTTCGACATCCTGTGCCTGCAGGAGATCGCCTCGGGCTATGACGCCATGCCCGGCGGCCCGGGCGACCAGCCGGCGGAATTGCACGCGCTGCTGCCGGGCTTCCAGCTCTTCTTCGGCGCCGCGGTGGAGGAGTTCGACCGCGAAGGACGGCGCCGGCGTTTCGGCAACCTGATCGCCACCCGCCTGCCGGTGTCCCGTGTCCAGCACCATCCGCTGCCCTGGCCGGCCGATCCGGACGTGACCAGCATGCCGCGCATGTGCACGGTGCTGACGCTGACCAGCCCCGAACTGGGGCCCCTGCGCGTGATGACCACGCATCTCGAGTACTACTCGGCGATGCAGCGCACGGCGCAGGCCAAGGTGCTGGTCGCCCTGCACGCCGAGGCCTGCGAACAGGCAGCGGCGCCGCCGAAGGCCGACTACGAGGGCCCCTTCCAGCCCAAGCTGCATACGAAGGAAGTCATTCTCTGCGGCGACTTCAACATGGCTGCATCCGATCCGGCGCACGCGACGCTGCGCGAGCGCCTGCAGGACGCCTGGCCGCTGGTGCACGGCGATGCGCCCCATGCGCCCACCTTCCGGCTGTTCGACCGCAAGCACGGCCCCGATCCGGTGACCTACGACTTCGTGTTCGTCAGCGAGGGCCTCGCGTCGCGTGTGCGCCGCATCGAGGTCGACCTGGCCACGCGCGCATCCGACCACCAGCCCGTCTTCGTCGAGTTCGGCGATTGAGGTCTAAGGTTCTCATTCCCCTTGAATGCCGGCGGCGCGGATCACCTTGCCCCACTTGGCGGTCTCGGCCGCGAGGTGGCTGCGCAGCGCCTCGGGCGTGACCTTGTCCATGGGCACGATCTCCGAGCTCAGGTCGGCCAGGCGCTGCTTGACCACCTCGTCCTGCAAGGCCGCGCGCAGGGCGACGTTGAGCTTCGCCGTCACGGCGGCCGGCGTGCCCTTGGGCGCGTAGATGCCGTGCCACACGCGCACGTCGAAGCCCTTGAGTCCCTGCTCGTCGAGCGTCGGGATCTCGGGCATGCTGGCCAGGCGCTTGGGCGTGGTCACGCCGAACACCTTGACACGGTTGCCGTCCTTGATGACCGGCGCGGTCTGCGTGGTCTGGTCGCACAGCAGGTCGACCTGGCCGCCCATGAGGTCGTTGAGCGCCGGCCCTGCGCCCTTGTAGGGCACGGTCGTCAGGTCGACGCCGATCTGGCTCGCGAACAGGAGGCCGCACAGCTGCGAGACCGCGCCGATGCCGGCGTTGGCGAGCGAGACCTTGTCCTTGTTCGCCTTCACGTAGGCGAGCAATTCCTTGAAGTTGTTCGCCGGGAAGTCCTTGCGCGACAGCAGCGTCATCGGCACGTCCATCACCTGGCCGATGTACTCGAAGTCCTTCAGCGGGTCGTAGGGCAGCTTCTTGTAGAGCGCCGGCGCGGTGGCCATGCCCATGTGATGGATCAGGATGGTGTAGCCGTCGGGCTTCGCCTTCGCGACCCGCGCGGGCGCGATGGTGCCGCCGGCGCCGACCGTGTTCTCGACCACCACCGTCTGCCCGAGCGACTTGCCCATGGGGATCGCGAGCATGCGGGCCACCACGTCGGTCGGGCCGCCGGCCGAATAGGGCACCACCATGGTGACGGGCTTGTCGGGCCACGCGGCCTGGGCCGCCGCGGGCGATTGCATTCCGAGCAGGCCCGCGGCCAGCGATGCGCAAAGCAGAACTCTCGATTTCAATTCCATATCGTCGTCTCCTTGATGTAGATGCCAAAACCGGATTCAGGCCGCGGCCTGCGCTTCCAGCGCCAGCAGCCGCTGCGCGAGCCGCAGCACCGGCGCGTCGACCATGCGGCCGTCGAGGCTGATCACGCCGCCGCCGGCGGCGTGCATGGCCTCGTTCACGCGCTGCGCCCAGGCCAGCTGCTCGGCGCTCGGGCCGAGGGCCGCATGAACCGGCCCCACCTGCTCGGGATGGATGCAGAGCTTGGCGCCGAAGCCGCCGCGCCGCGCGCGCGCCGCATCGAGCTGCAGCCGCTCCCGATCGCGCCAGTCGGGCGACACGCCATCGATCGGCGCCGCAAGCCCGGCGCGGCGTGAGGCCAGCACCAGCGCAAGGCGCACCGGCACCAGTTCGGCCTCGTCGGCATCGCAGGCCAGGCCCAGATCGGCTTGGAAGTCCAGATGGCCGAAGGCGAGCCGAAGCACCTGCGCTGCGTTCGCGAGCGCATCGAGCGCGGCGAGCCCGGCGGCCGATTCGATCAATGGAACGAGCACGCCCCGCGGCCCGACGGCAGCGGCCAGCGCGGCGAGTTCTTCGGCACGCTCGGCCTTCGGCAGCACCACGCCGGCGAGCCCCTGGCCGGAGAGCCGCGCCACGAGCGCGCGGTCTTCGTCGTGCCACGCCGTGCCGCATGGATTGACGCGCACCAGCAGTCGGCTGCGCTCGGCCGCGGGCAGCGCCGCATGGCTGCCGGCGAGCTGCTCGCGCGCAGCCGCCTTGCGCTCCGGCGCCACAGCGTCTTCGAGATCGACGATCACGGCGCCGGCGCCCGACGCCAGCGCGCGCGCATGGCGCTCGGGCCGGTCGGCCGGCACGAAGAGGAAGGTGCGTGCCAATCCGAGCGGGGTTGCAGCGTTCACGAAGACGCCTCCACGAGCAGCATGCCGACCGATGGCGCGCTCTCCACGTTCCAGAGCCGCTCGATGGCACCGTGCATCTCCGCTTCGCTCGCGCCGCCGCTGTGGGCCGCGAGCCGCAGCGCCTTGGCGGTGATCTCCTCGCGCGACAGCGTGTTGCCGGGATCGCCCTTGGGCTCGTCGACGCGGCCCTGCAGCACCCGGCCGTCGCTCGTGTGCACCGTGACCTTGCCGATCCAGCGCTTCGGATAGGCGCCGTCCACCTCGGCGTCGAGCACCATCTGCACGCGATCGCGCAGCGCCACTGTTTCGGCATCGCGGAAATGCGCATCGAACTCGGCCAGCCCGGCCTGCCCGAAGCGCGCCACGAGCGCGAGCACGGTGCCCATCGAGAACTTCGACTGGTGCACAGTGGCCGGATCGACCACCGGCCCCAGCACGTCGATCGCGCCCTGGTGTACATGCGTCGTGACGCGCGCGAGGTCGGCGGCGCGCAGACCGTTCGCACGCATGACTTCGAGCAGCGCATCGGCCGCCGGATGCGTATGGCGGCAGGAGGCGTGGTACTTGAACGAGGTCTCGGCCAGCGCCCAGCGCGTGCCCAGCCCGTCGACCAGCCGCGCCGGGTCGGCGTCCTGCGACATGCCCGCGGCCATGCCCTGCGGGCCTTCGAGGATCTGCTGCGCGCCGGTGAAGCCGTCGCGCGCCAGCGTCGCCGCCATCAGGCCGGCCGCGGCCGCATGCGCGGTGTGCAGCTGCTTCGAATCGGCGGCTGTGCGCAGAAACTCCCAGAGCCCGGCCGACTGCGTGCCGGCCGAGCCGAAGGCATGCTGCATGCGCGCGGCGTCGAGTCCGAGCAAATGGCCGGCCGTGGCCGCCGCCGCGAGCGTGCCTGCGGTGCCGGTGGTGTGAAAGATCTTGTAGTGCGAGCGCCCGAGGAATTCGCCGACGCGGATGCCGACCTCGTAGCCCGCGACCGCGGCCGCCAGCAGCCGCTCGCCGCTGGCACCCAGCGCCTGCGCCCAGGCCAGCGCGACCGGAAAGACCACCGTCGCCGGATGGAACACCGAGCCGTTGTGCACGTCGTCCTGCTCGGCGACGTGCGAGGCCGCGGCGTTGACCAGCGCGGCGAAGTAAGGGCTCGTGCGCGTGCGCCCTACCAGCACTTCGCTGCGGCCGTCCGCGGGGCCCATCTCGCGCGCGAAAGCGGCGATGGTTTCGACCGGGCGCGCGCCATGCCCCGCGATCGCGGAGCCGAACCAGTCGACCAGCAGGTCCTCGGTGCGGCGAACGACGGGGGCCGGAATGTCGCCGAAGCGCAGTTCGGCGACGAAGCGTGCGAGGGATTCGGTGCTCATTTCAGATCGCCTCCGCGGCACGGAGCGCCGCAATGTCCGCATCGCTGCGCCCCAGCGAGCGCAGGATGGATTCGGTGTGCTCACCGACCGCCGGAATCGCATCCATGCGGTAGTCGAAGGCGCTCTGACGCCCCGGCGGCAGCAGCGCGGGAATCGCGCCGGCCGGCGAAGCGACCTCGCGCCAGCGCTCGCGCGAGCGCAGCTGCGGGTGTTGCCAGAGGCCCGCCATGTCGTTCATGCGCGCATTGGCGATCTGCGCAGCGTCGAGGCGTTCGAGCACCTGTGCCGTGTTGAGCGTGGCGAAGGTTTCGAGGATCAGCGTTTGCAAGACTTCGCGGTTCGCATTGCGCTTGGCGTTGCTGTCGAAGCGCGGATCGGTCGCGAGCTTGGCCTGCATCAGCACGCCTTCGCAGAAGGCCCGCCATTCGCGCTCGTTCTGCAGGCCGAGCATCACGGTGCCGCCATCGCCCGCGGCGAAGGGGCCGTAGGGGTAGATCGTGGCGTGCGAGGCGGCGCTGCGCGGCGGCGGCGGCGCGCCGTCGTAGGCGTAGTACATCGGGTAGCCCATCCATTCGGCCAGCGACTCCAGCATCGAGACATCGATGTGCGAGCCGCGGCCGGTCTTGCCCCGCTGCAGCAGCGCCGCGAGGATGCCGGTGTAGGCATACATGCCGGCCGCGATGTCGGCGATCGAGTTGCCCGACTTGCAGGGCGCGTCGGCGGTCCCGGTGACCGAAAGGAAGCCCGCCTCGCTCTGGATCAGCAGGTCGTAGGCCTTCTTGTCGCGGTAGGGCCCGTCCTCGCCGTAGCCCGAGATGTCGCAGACGATCAGCGCCGGATGCTTCGCCTGCAGCACTTCTGCGCCGAGCCCCATGCGCGCGGCGGCGCCGGGCGCGAGGTTCTGCACCAGCACGTCGGCGCTGGCGACCAGTTCCTGCAGCACGGCCTGCGCCGCCGGCTGCTTGAGGTCGAGCGTGAGGCTTTCCTTCGAGCGGTTGACCCAGATGAAGTGCGAGGCCTCGCCGGCGACGCGCTGGTCGTATGCGCGCGCGAAATCGCCGCCGCCCGGCCGCTCCACCTTGATCACGCGAGCGCCGAGATCGGCCAGCTGGCGCGTGCAGAAAGGCGCCGCGATCGCGTGTTCGAGGGAGACGACGGTGATGCCGTCGAGAGGTCGCGTCATGGCTTTTTCCTCGTTCAGAAGGAACGCGGCAAACCCAGCAGGTGCTCGGCCACGTAGGAATAGATGAGGTTGGTCGAGATCGGCGCCACCTGGTAGAGCCGCGTCTCGCGGAACTTGCGCTCGACGTCGTATTCGCAGGCGAAACCGAAGCCGCCGTGGGTCTGCAGGCATGTGTTGGCCGCCTCCCACGAGGCCTTGGCCGCCAGGTACTTGGCCATGTTCGCCTCGGCGCCGCAGGGCTGGCCGGTGTCGAACAGCGCGCAAGCCTTGAAGCGCATGAGGTTCGCCGCCTCGGCTTCGATGTAGTTGTCGGCGATCGGGAACTGGATGCCCTGGTTCTGGCCGATCGCGCGGCCGAACACCTGCCGGTCGCTGGCGTAGCGGCGCGCGCGGTCGATGAACCACCAGGCATCGCCGATGCACTCGGCCGCGATCAGCGTGCGCTCGGCATTGAGCCCGTCGAGGATGTACTTGAAGCCCCTGCCCTCCTCGCCGATCAGGTTCTCCGCCGGGATCTCTAGGTTGTCGAAGAAGACTTCGTTGGTCTCGTGGTTCACCATGTTGAGGATCGGCCGCACGGTCATGCCATTTCCGATGGCCTGCTTCAGGTCGACGATGAAGATCGACATGCCTTCCGACTTCTTCTTCACCTCGGCCAGCGGCGTGGTGCGCGCCAGCAGGATCATCAGGTCGGAATGCTGGATGCGCGAGATCCACACCTTCTGGCCGTTGACCACGTAGCGGTCGCCCTTCTTGACCGCGGTGGTCTTGAGTTGCGTGGTGTCGGTGCCGGTGGTGGGCTCGGTCACGGCCATGGTCTGCAGGCGCAGTTCGCCGGTCGCGATCTTCGGCAAGTACTGGCGCTTCTGCGCCTCGCTGCCGTGCCGCAGCAGCGTGCCCATGTTGTACATCTGGCCGTGGCAGGAGCCTGCGTTGCCGCCGGCGAAATTGATCTCTTCCATGATCACCGAGGCCTCGGCCAGGCCCAGGCCGGAGCCGCCGTAGTCGGCGGGGATCAGCGCGGCGAGCCAGCCGGCCTCGGTCAGCGCATTGACGAAGGCTTCGGGATAGCCGCGCTCGTGATCGACCTTCTGCCAATAGGCGGAATCGAAACTACCGCACAGCGCGCGCAGGGCATCGCGCATCTCTTGATGCGCATCGGGGATGGGGATCTGGGTTTTCATCGGGGGTCTCAGGCGAGGGTGGCAGTGGCTTGCATCGTGAGCCAGCCGTCGGCGTCTTCGGCCCACAGGCGGAAGCTCTTGCCGTCGGCTTCGGGCCGTCCATGCACGCGGAAGGAAGCGGTGTCGAAGGTGGGTCGCACCGCGCGGAACTCGAACTTCGACAACGTGGCCTCGGGCTTCTCGCGCCGCAGCAGATCGACCAGCAGCGTCGCGATCAGGGGGCCGTGCACGATCAGGCCCGGGTAGCCCTCGACCTCGGTCACGTAGCGCCGGTCGTAGTGGATGCGGTGGCCGTTGAAGGTAAGCGCCGAATAGCGGAACAGCAGCACGTCATCAGGCACGATCTCGCGGCTGAAGGCTGCGTCCTTCGATGCCGGCGTCGGCGCCAGTGCGGCTTCACCGGGCGCTGGCGCGGCGCGGTAGACGATGTCGTGCTCCTCGGTCAGCGCGAGGCCGCGCGCATTGCGCACCTCGTGGCGTACCAGCACGAACACCAGCTCGCCGCTGCGGCCTGCCTTGTGCGAGACCGAAGCGATGGTCGAGGTGCGCTCGACCGCATCGCCGACCACGAGCGGATTGCCTGCTTCCCACGTCAATCGACCGCCGGCCCACATGCGGCGCGGCAGCGGCACCGGCGGCAGGAAGCCGCCGCGCTTGGCATGGCCGTCGGGCCCGATCTCGGACTGCCGGTGGTGCGGCAGGAAGTAGAGCCAGTGCCAGAGTTCGGGCAGCCGCGCGCCCTGCCCCGGGGCAGGGTCGTCGCGGTCCAGCGTGGCCGCCAGCGCGCGCACCGGCGTGGCCGTGAGCTCGTCGGCCAGGGTCTCGCTGCGGCCTTGCCAGGCCTGCAGGCGGGCGAGCGCCTCGGCGTCGATTGCTGCAGAAGAAGAGGTGTGCGGGGTCATGGTCATGCGTTCGATCCACTGCGGCGCCGAAAGCTCATCCTTGCCTCCGTTCGCGAGCGGCGTTCAAGCCGCGCCTTGACCCGCATGGTGGCCATGGTCGCGCCGGCACGCAATCTGCGATTTCGAGACCGAGCCTTCAGGATTTCCGAAGGCTGGGCTAGGATGCACCCATGCATTTCGACCTGACGGACCTGCGTCTTTTCGTCGCGGCAGCGGAACTCGGAAGCCTCACGCGCGCGGCCGAGCGGCAGCACCTGTCGCTGGCGGCGGCCAGCGCGCGCATCAAGGCGCTGGAAGCGCAGGCGGGCTTGCCGCTGCTGTCGCGCGAGGCGCGCGGCGTGCGCCTGCTGCCGCCGGGCGAAGCCTTTCTCCACCACGCGCGGCTGGTACTGCACCAGGCCGGTCAGCTGCGCTCCGAACTGGCCGAATACGGCGGCGGCCTGCGCGGCCATCTGCGGGTGTTCGCCAACACCACGGCGGTCACAGATTTCATGCCGGAGATCCTGCCGGGCTTCCTGGCCCGCCACCCGCGGATCAACATCGACCTTCAGGAAAAACCGAACACGCAGATCCCGCACGGCGTGCTCGACGGCCGCGCCGACATCGGCATCGTCGCCGGCAGCGTCGACACGCTGGGCCTGGAGGCGATCCACTTCAGCACCGACCGCCTGGTGCTCGTGACTTCGCGCAAGCACCGCCTCGCGCGGCGCCGCCGTATCGCCTTTGCCGAGACGCTGGGCGAGGACGCGATCGGCATGCAGCAGGGCAGCACCCTGCATGCCTTCCTGGCGCAGATCACCGAAAGCCTGGGCAAGAGCCAGAAGCTGCGCATCCAGCTCGGCGGCTTCGATGCCATGTGCCGCATGATCGGCAGCGGCGTGGGCATCGGCGTGGTGCCCGAATCGGCGGCGCGCCGCAACCTCGAGAGCATGCAGCTCGCGCTGATCGAGCTCAGCGACCCCTGGTGCGTGCGCGAGCGCTACCTGCTGGTTCGCGACCGCACCACCCTGCCGACCTATGCGCAGGCCCTGGTCGACACGCTGTGCGCGCACTATGCGGCGCAGGACGCCGCCGGCTGAGGTCGATCAGGCTGCCGGCGGCTTGCGCTGGGCCTCGCGGCGCCGCGCGGTCACGGATCGCCCTCCATGACCCCAGTTGTCGGTGTCGATCTCGTCGATCACCACGAAGGTCAGTTCCGGCGGCTTCTTGAGCACCTGCCACAGCAGGTCGGTTGTGCCCGCGATGAGCTGCTCTTTCTGCTCGGCGGTCACGCCTTCGCGAGTCACTTGGATGTTGACGTAGGGCATGGCTGGCCTCGCTTCACCACTTGCCGGTGCTCATGCCGCCATCCACCGGCAGGACGACGCCGGTCGTGAAGGATGCATCGCTCAGGTACAGCACCGCATCGACGATATCTGCCGCCGCGCCGATCCGGCCTGCCGGCTGCAGCGTGTTCAGGAAGGCGTGCATGTCCGGCGTGTAGAGCGGCGTGTCGATGATCCCGGGCGCCACGGCATTCACCTGGATGTTGTGCGGCGCGAGTTCGAGCGCCAGCGCGCGGGTCGCGTCGTTGAGACCGCCCTTCACCAGGATCGGCAGCAGCGCGGGCACGCTGGCATTCGGCTGCAAGGCGATGCTGGCCGTGATGTTGACGAGGTGGCCCTGCTTGCGCGGCGTCATGTGGCGGACCGCTTCCTGCGAGACGTAGAAGAAGCCCTTGAGGTTGGTCGCGACCAGCGCATCGACTTCCGCTGCCGTGTACTCGGCGAAAGCCTTCGCGTTGAAGATGCCGGCGTTGTTGACCAGCACGTCCACATGGCCGAAACGCGCGACCGCCTCGGCAACGATCCGCTTGGCGGTCGCCGGATCGGCGATGTCACCGGCGACCGCGAGGAAATGGTCCGGAAAGTCCTGCGCGAGGCCGGTGGCCTGCAGGCGTTCGAGCGTGCGCGCGTTTCCGACCACCTTGTCGCCGCGGCGCAGGAAACCCTGCGCGATGGCAAGGCCGATGCCGCTGGAGGCACCTGTGACGACGACCGTTCGAGGCAAGCGTTGGTTCATTTCATATCTCCGGGTGGTGGCGTCGACTGCTTGAAGGTGACGCCGGGTTTGAGGGCATGTCGTGATGGTATTGATGCACCCGGAGCGATTGAAGACATAGACTGTCACTTCATAAGTTACCTCATGGAACAAGTATGAGCCGCCGATTCGACGATCTGATGCTCGGCAGCCTGGAACTGTTCTGCCTGGCCGCCGAGCTGGAAAGCTTCACCGCCGCGGCGCAAGCGGCCGGCCTGAGCCCGGCTGCGGTGAGCCGCTCCGTTGCCCGGCTGGAAACGCGCATGGGGGTGCGCCTGTTCGTTCGCACCACCCGCCGGATTCATCTGACCGACGGCGGCCGCGCCTACTACGAGCAGTGCCGCCAGGCACTGAGCCTGATGCGCGACGCCGAGAGCCAGCTCACCGGCGAGCAGCAGGCTCCGGCCGGGGTGCTGCGTCTCAGCGTCGCCTCGCCCTATGGCCACTACCGCGTGCTGCCGCTGCTGCCGCGCTTTCGGGCGCGCTTTCCGAAGGTGCGGATCGAGCTGCACCTGAGCAACCGCAATATCGACTTCACCGGCGAAGGCTTCGACCTCGCGATCCGGGGACGCGCGCCGCCGGACTCCGGCCTCATTGCGCGCAAGCTCGAAGATGCGGAGCTGGTGCTGGTGGCCGCGCCGTCCTACCTGGCTCGCGCGGGCAAGCCCGATTCGCTCGAGGCGCTGGCGGCGCACGAGTGCATCCAGTTCGTGCTGCCCAGCACCGGGCAACCGGTGCCCTGGCTCTTCAGCCGCGACGGACAGAACATCGAGCTCGAGACGCCCGTCAGCTACAGCTGCGCCGACGACTACATGGGCATGGTGACGCTGGCGCGCCATGGCGCCGGGCTCTTGCAGACTTACCGCTACATCGTGCAGGACGACTTGAATCTAGGGCATCTGCAGCAGTTGCTGCCCGAAGCCGGCGGCCGCTCCCGCCCCATCTCGCTGCTCTACCCCGATCGCCGCCACACGCCGCTGCGCGTGCGGGCCTTCATCGACTTTCTGACGGCAGAACTGGCCCCGAAGGTCGGCACAACGCATGCACCGTGACGCGCATGCGTTGCCAGTGCTTCCGGCGTCGCCCTCAATGCTGCGTCGGGGACTTGCAGAAGTTCCCGTGCGGCTGAGCGCGCATCAGCTCGTGGAACTGCTCGCGCGACAACCGCAGCAGCCGCTCGTGATCGCCGCCTTCCATGTAGACGACGTCGCTGCTTTCGAGTTCGTCGTCGACGACGGTTTCGATGCCCCAGGCCATGCCGATCGGAGGTATCGCGCCGGGTTCGCAGTCCCCGAACAGCGCCGCGACGCGGGCTTCGTCGGCCAGCCTCAGCCTGTGGCGGCCGAGCATGCGCGAGAACTCGCCCAGCATGACCATCTTGTCGGCAGGAACGACGGCCATCACGCAGCCCGCTTCGTCCTCGAGGATGACCGATTTAGCCAGTTGGCCCGCTGGAACATGGGCGCTGCGGGCCGTCTCCGCGCTGCTGCGGCTGTGCCCATGCGTACAGATCTCGTAGCGTGTGCCGCGTTGATCGAGATAGTCGGACAGATGCGAAGGAATGGACATCGCATGCTCCTTAGCGAAAGCGTCAGCGCTCGATGGTCAGCGCCACCCCCATGCCGCCGCCGATGCACAGCGACGCAATGCCCTTCTTCGCGTTCTGGCGCTCCATCTCGTGCAGCAGCGTCACCAGGATGCGGCAGCCGGAGGCGCCGATCGGGTGGCCAATGGCGATGGCACCGCCGTTCACGTTGACCTTGTTCACATCCCAGCCCATCTCGCGATTGACCGCGCAGGCCTGGGCGGCAAAGGCCTCGTTGATCTCGAGCAGGTCGAGGTCCTGCGGCTTCCAGCCGGCGCGCTGCAGCGCCTTCTGCGAAGCCGGCACCGGGCCCATGCCCATGAACGCCGGATCGAGGCCGGTGCTCGCGTAGCTGGCGATGCGGCCGAGCGGCTTCAGGCCCAGCGCGGCCGCCTTCTTGGCGGTCATCACCAGCACGGCGGCGGCGCCGTCGTTCAGGCCCGAGGCATTGCCAGCGGTCACGCCGCCGGCCTTGTCGAAGGCGGGGCGCAGGCCGGCCAGGCCTTCGGCGCTGGTCTTGCGGTTGATGAACTCGTCCTGCTCGAAGACCACCGGATCGCCCTTCTTCTGCGGGATGTTGACGGCCACGATCTCGTCCTTGAACTTGCCGGCGTCCTGCGCGGCGGCGGCCTTGGTCTGGCTGCCGAGCGCGAGCTCGTCCTGCGCGGCGCGGCTGATGTCGTACTTCTTGGCCACGTTCTCGGCCGTGATGCCCATGTGGTACTGGTTGTAGACGTCCCACAGGCCGTCCACGATCATCGTGTCGACCAGCTTCCAGTCGCCCATGCGCTGGCCGTTGCGCGAGTTGGGCAACACGTGGGGCGCGAGGCTCATGCTCTCCTGCCCGCCCGCCACGACGATCTCGCTGTCGCCGGTGGCCACCGCCTGCGCGGCCAGCATCACGGCCTTGAGGCCCGAGCCGCACACGGCGTTGATGGTGAGCGCCGGCGTTTCCTTGGTGATGCCGCTTTTCAAGAGCGCCTGGCGCGCCGGGTTCTGGCCGGCGCCGGCAGCCAGCACCTGGCCCATGATGACTTCGCCGATCTGGTCGCTGCCGACCTTGGCGCGCGCCAGCACTTCCTTGATGACGATGGCGCCGAGCTCGGTGGCCGGAATCCCGGCGAGCGATCCGCCGAACTTGCCGACTGCGGTACGTGCGGCTGAAACGATGACGATGTCTTCCATGGTGTGCTCTCCGAGGCTTCGATTGAAAAAGGGGATGAAGGGTCAGGCTCGCGCCTTGACGTAGCGGCCCGGCGCGGGCTCGATCGCCTTGTAGGCGCTGCCCTTACCATAGGTCTTGGGGGCAGGGATCTGCTTGCCCGCATGGGTCTTGAGCCAGTTGGACCAGTCGGTCCACCAGCTGCCGGGATGCTCGGTCGCGCCGGCCAGCCATTCGGGCTGGGTCTTCGGCAGCTTGCCGTCGGCACGGATCCAGTGGCTGCGCTTCTTCTTGGCCGGCGGGTTGATCACGCCGGCGATGTGGCCCGAGGCGCCCATCACGAAGCGCTTCTTGCCCGCGAGCACCTGCGTCGAGGCGTACGCGCCGACTATCGGGACGATGTGGTCTTCGCGCGAACCGTAGATGTAGACAGGCGCCTCGATGCGGCCGAGGTCGATCTTCTCGCCGGCCACGGTGAGCGCGCCGGGCCGGGCCAGCTTGTTCTCGTGGTAGGTGTTGCGAAGGTACCAGCAGTACATAGGGCCGGGCAGGTTGGTGGCGTCGCTGTTCCAGTAGAGCAGGTCGAAGGGCGGCGGTGTTTCGCCCTTCAGGTAGTTGCCGACCACGTAGTTCCACACCAGGTCGTTGGGCCTGAGGAAGCTGAAGGTCGATGCGAGTTCGCCGCCCGCCAGCAGGCCGCCCTGGCCCATCTGCATCTCGCGGAACTGGACGAAGGCCTCGTCGATGAAGATGTCGAGCACGCCGGTGTCGACGAAGTCGAGCAAGGTGGTCAGGAGCGTCACCGACGCAGCCGGCTGCTCGCCGCGCGCGGCCAGCACGGCCAGCGCGGTCGAGAGGATGGTGCCGCCGACGCAGAAGCCGAGCGTGTCGATCTGGCCGCCCTTCTTGTTCTGGCCCGTGATCTCGCGCGTCACCTGGATCGCCTTGATCGCGGCATCCTCGATGTACTGGTCCCAGGTGTAGTGGGCCATCGAGGCATCGGGATTGCGCCAGCTCACGACGAACACGCGGTGGCCCTGCTCCACCGCATAGCGGATCAGCGAGTTCTCGGGCTGCAGGTCGAGGATGTAGAACTTGTTGATGCAAGGCGGCACCAGGAGCAGCGGCCGCTCGTAGACCTTAGGCGTCAGCGGCTTGTATTCGAGCAGCTGGAACAGCTCGTTCTCGAACACCACGGCGCCTTCGGTGGTCGCGACGTTGCGGCCGACCTCGAAGGCGCTTTCGTCTGTCATGCTCAGGTGGCCCTGCTGCACATCGTGAAGGAGATTCTTGATGCCGCGGGCGATGCTCTCGCCCTGCGTGTCGAGGGCCTTCTTCAGCGCCTCGGCATTGAACGCGAAGTAGTTGCTGGGCGCCGACGCGGCCGTCCACTGCTCTACTGCGAAGCGAAGGCGGGAGCGGGTTTTCTCGTCGGCCTCGACGGCCTCGGCCATGCCGAGCAGCGTGCGCGTATTGAGCAGGTAGATCGCCGCCGAAAAAGCCGAGAACGGATTGCTGCCCCAGGCCTCGCCGGCAAAGCGCCTGTCGCCGCCGGCGCGCGCCGCAAGGTCCTGGCGCCACAGCTCGGTGGCCTCTTCGACGTACTGCTGCTGCAGCTGCTGCAGTTTCGCGGGGGACAGCGAGAACTTCGGCATCTCCCAAGGGGCGCCGGCTTTGGCGCCGGTGCCGAGCGACTGGAAGGATTCGAGCGCCTTCTCCCACCCTTGGGTCAGCGCCTGCTGAAAGGGCGCGAAACTATCGGCTGCCGTGGCCTGTTGTTCTGGTCTCATGACGTCTCCTGGTTCCTCGCCTGACTCGCCTCATGGCAACGGGTTTTGAGTATGCTGCATTCGCAGGGGCCCGACCAGCAAGCCCCGCTATACCTACCTGAAAACATCGTCTATGCACCTCGTCGTCATCGCCTGGCTGTATGTCGCCCTGATGATGGCGGTCGCAGAGGCCACCAACACCACCGGCACGGTGCTCGGCGCGGTCTTCACCTTTCTACTCTACGGCTTGGCGCCGGTGGCACTGGTGGTTTACCTGATGACCACGCCGGCACGGCGGCGCGCGCTGCGCGAACGCGAAGCGGCCGAACGCGAAGCCGCGATGCGGGCCGGCGCAAGCGCTTCAGTCGCGCCAGATGCAGGCAGCGAAACGCCCGCTGACGCGGTCCCGCCGGTGCGAGAAAAAGAGTAACGGGTTGTGCACCGTGCACCAGGCTTCGCTGCCGTCGTTGCCGTGAAGCTGCGTCACGCCGGCCGCACGCAGGCGCTGGCGAGCCAGGCCAGGCAGGTCGGCCAGCCATTTGCCGGCTTGCGCAGCGGGCTTGAAGCATCGAGCAGCCTCGGGGGCCTCGGGGGTGTCGGCCTCGAAGGCTGCCTTCACCTCGTCGCCGACCTCGAAGGCATCGGGCCCGATGCAGGGTCCGAGCCAGGCCATGAGGCGGCCGTCGGCGCCGAAGCCCTGCACCGTCTGTTCGAGCACGCCGGCCGCGAGGCCGCGCCAGCCCGCATGCGCGGCCGCGACGCGCCGGCCTTCTTCGTCGGTGAACAGCACCGGCAGGCAATCGGCGACCATGATCGTGCAGGCCACGCCGCTGGCCGTGGTGGTGCAGGCGTCGGCGGCCTCGCCGTCCGGCGTGGACGCATCGAGCGGCAGCAACCGGATGCCGTGCACCTGCTGCAGAAACACGGGCCGTGCGCCGATGGCTTGGCGAAGAAGCGCGCGATTGGCGGCCACATCGGCTGGTGCATCGCCGACATGGCCGCCGAGGTTCAGGCCCTGGTAACTGCCCTCGGACACTCCGCCTCGGCGCGTGGTGCACAGCGCATGCACCCCAGCCGGCGCGGGCCAGTCGGGGACCAGCCAGTCGGAGATGACGGCCGCCGCCGGGCCGCTCCAAGGCGGCCGCGCCTCCCCCTCGGGGGATGGCGAAGCACACGCAGTGGCGAACCGGGGGGCAGACATTCCTACGCTTCGGCGTCGGGACAGCGCGAGGGCTGCGCGCGCTGGAAGGCATCGAGCTGCATGCAGGCCTCGAAGGCCGCCATGGTGCGCGGCAGGCCGCTGAAATCGCAGTCGAAGCGCTGGCCGTTGAAGACCTGCGGCACCAGGCAGCAGTCGGCCAGGGTGGGCGCGTCGCCCCAGCAATAGAGGCTGGCGGGATGCTGGGCAAGCTGGCGTTCGAAGGCCAGCATGCCTTCGCGCACCCAGTGGCGATACCACGCGTTCTTGGCCGCCTCGTCGAGCTTGAGTTCGCGCACCAGGTACTTGAGCACGCGCAGGTTGTTGAGCGGATGGATCTCGCAGGCGATCGACTGCGCCAGCGCCCGCACACGCGCGCGGCCCACCGGATCGTGCGGCAGCAGCGCCGGCTCGGGATGCACTTCGTCCAGGTATTCGATGATCGCCATCGACTGCGTGAAGCGCTCGCCGTCGTCCTCGAGCAGCGGCACCAGCATGTCGGGCGAGATGGCGGAGAACGAGCCGGTCTTGTGCTCGCCGCGCGCGATGTGCACCGGGATGTAGTCGTAGTCCAGGCCCTTGAGGTTGAGCGCGATGCGCACCCGGAACGAAGCCGAGGAGCGGAAGTAGTTGTGGAGCTTCATCATGGTGTGAAGCATAGCCCCGGCCGGACAGCACGCCCAGCCCTCTGGCACACTGCCGTTTTCGCTGAAAAGGACGATCTTCCGATGGCTTCCGAGTACGTTTTCACGCCGCCGCCGCTGGCCTCGATTCCCGTGGTCGGCCAGGCCGCCCGCTTCCCCGTGCACCGCATCTACTGCGTGGGCCGCAACTACGAAGAGCATGCGAAGGAAATGGGCTTCACCGGCCGCGAGCCGCCCTTCTTCTTCATGAAGCCGGCCGATGCCGTGGTGGTGGTCCCTGCCGGCGAGACCGGCACCATGGCCTACCCCTCCCTCACCAAGAACCTGCATCACGAGATCGAGCTCGTGGCGGCCATCGGCACTGGCGGCAAGAACATCCTGGCCGCCGATGCCCACAAGCACATCTTCGGCTATGCGGTCGGCCTGGACATGACGCGCCGCGACCTGCAGGGCGAGATGAAGAAGCAGGGCCGCCCCTGGGACATCGGCAAGAGCTTCGAGCAGAGCGCACCCATCGGCCCGATCGTCCCGGTGGCGCAGGCCGGCGATGTCGAGAAGGCCGAGATCTCGGTACAAGTCGGAGGCAAGGACCGCCAGCGCAGCAACGTGAGCAAGCTGATCTGGAGCATCGGCGAGACCATCGAGCACCTGTCGGCCGCCTGGGAGCTCGCGCCCGGCGACCTGATCTTCACCGGCACGCCCGAAGGCGTGGCCGCGGTGGTGGCCGGCGACACGATGGTCGGCGAGATCACGGGCTTGCCGACCCTGACCGTCAAGGTAGTCTGATCGTGAGCCCCCACGCTCGTCGCTTCGTGTACTCGCTGCCCCCCGAGGGGGCGCAGCCCGCCCTTGGGGCGGCCCGGCGCGCGGGTTCAATGGGCCCCCACGCTCATCACTTCGTGTATTCGCTGCCCCCCGAGGGGGCGCAGCCCGCCCTTGGGGCGGCCCGGCGCGCAGGCTGATCCGCCCATGCTCCTGCGCGTCCCCATCAAGCACTGCAAGAACTGCGGGACCGCGGTGGTCTACCGCCTGCCCGACGACGGCGACACCAAGGAGCGCGCCATCTGTCCGGCCTGCCATACGGTCCACTACGAGAACCCGCTGAACGTGGTCGGCACCATCCCCGTGCTGGGCGAACGCGTGCTGCTGTGCAAGCGCAACATCGAGCCGCGCTGGGGCAAGTGGACGCTGCCGGCCGGCTTCATGGAACTCGGAGAAACCACCGAGCAGGGCGCGGCGCGCGAGACCGACGAGGAAGCCGGCGCCGAGTACGAAATGGAGGGCCTGTTCGCGGTGATGAGCGTGGTGCGCGTGGGGCAGGTGCATCTTTTCTATCGCGCGCGGCTCCTGAGCGACCGCTTCGATCCGGGCCACGAAACTCTCGAGGCCAGGCTCTTCACCGAGGAACAAATCCCCTGGGAGGAGATCGCCTTCCGCACCGTTCGCGCGGCGCTGGAACACTACTTCGAAGACCGCCGGCGCGGCAGTTTCGACCGCGTCCACACGCTCGACATCGTATGAAGAAATATTCTCTCGCCCTGTCGTGCTGTGCCGCGCTGGCCGCGAGCGCGCAGGCCGAACCGGTCGGCGAAGTCGACACCGCCTTCAAGCTGATCGGGCCGGACCACAAGATCGTCGTCGAGGCCTACGACGACCCCAAGGTCAGCGGCGTGACCTGCTATGTCTCGCGCGCCAAGACCGGCGGGATCTCGGGCGCCTTCGGACTGGCCGAGGACAAGGCCGAGGCTTCCATCGCCTGCCGCCAGGTCGGTCCGGTGCGCGTGACGCAGCCGCTGGCCAAGCGCGAAGAGGTGTACAGCGAACGGCTGTCGATCCTGTTCAAGCGGCTGCGCGTGGTGCGCATGGTCGATCCGGCGCGCAACACGCTGGTCTATCTCACCTATTCCGACCTGCTGATCGACGGTTCGCCGAAGAACAGCGTGACCGCGGTTGCGATCGACCGGGGCACGCCGATCCCGCTCAAGTAAGAGCCGCCGCCTCGCATGAGCCGCCGGGCCGTTCCCAAGGCGAATACCGCAGCGCGCAGCGCGGAGCTCACTCAATGAGCGCTGCCGCTGCGCCCGGCCATGCGATGGGCGCCATGGGCGAGCTCTACGGCGCGCTGTGGCGCCACGCCGAGGGCAAGCGCGGGCAACTGCTCGGCGCGACCGCGCTGCTCGCCGGCTCCCAGCTGCTGCGGCTCACGATGCCGTGGCTCGCGGCGCAGGCCATCAATGCGCTGCAGACCGGCGACATCGCGCGCTCCGGCCGCTGGATCGCGGCGCTGGCGGCGATCTACCTGCTGTCGTGGGTGGTCCATGGACCGGGACGCATCCTCGAGCGCAACGTCGGCCTGCGGGTGCGCGAGGCGCTGGCCGATACGCTCTACGCGCGCATCGCCGCCGCGCCGCTCGCCTGGCACGACGGCCACCATTCGGGCGAGCTGCAGCATCGCGTGCACCAGGCGAGCCGCGCCTTGTCGGACTTCGCGCAGAACCAGTTCATCTACCTCACGAACATCGTCAACTTCATCGGGCCCTTGATCGCGCTCACGCTGCTGTCGCGCACCAGCGGCGCGATGGCGATCGCCGGCTACGTGGTGATCGCGATCGTGATCGTGCGCTTCGATCGCGCGCTGATGCGGCTGGCCCGAGTCGAGAACGACGCCGACCGCCGCTATGTCGCCGCGCTGCTCGACTTCCTGGCCAATGCCTCGACCGTGATCGGCCTGCGGCTCTCGGCCGCCTCGCGCCTGTTGCTGCGTCAGCGCATGGCGGCGATCTCGGCCCCGCTCAAGCGCACGGTGGTGCTCAACGAGGGCAAGTGGTGCTCTGTCGACGTGATGGGGCTGGCGCTGACCTGGGGCCTGGTCGTGGTCTACGTCTGGCAGTCGCGCACGCCGGGCCAGGCCGTGATGCTGGGCGCGGTGTTCATGATCTACCAGTACGCGCAGCAGGCCGCGGGCGTCGTGAGTTCGATGGCGGCCAACTTCAGCTTCTTCGCGCGCATGCACACCGACTACGGCAGCGCGGCGCCGATCTGGCAGGCGCCGTCGCGCGCGGACGACCTGGCGCAGGAGCGCATCGATCGCGATGCGGCCTGGCGCACGCTGCAGGTCGAGAACCTGGTTTGGAACTACCGGCCGCGCGGTAACGAAGCGGTCACGGAGCATGTGCCGAGCGGGCTGCACGAAGTCGCGCTCACGCTGCAGCGCGGCCAGCGCATCGCGCTCGTGGGCCCGAGCGGCGGCGGCAAGAGCACGCTGCTGCGCGTGCTGGCCGGGCTGTACGCGCCGCAGGGCGGCACGCTGGCGATCGACGGCGAGCCCACGCCATGGCCGCGGCTGCGCCGCATCGCGACCCTGATCCCACAGGAGACCGAGGTGTTCGAAGCCAGCGTGCGCGAGAACCTGGGCTTCGGCCAGCCGCTCGACGACGACGCGATCCGCGCCGCGCTGCACGCCAGCACCTTCGACGAAGTGCTCGCGGCCACGCGCGGCGATCTGGACACGTCGCTGTCCGAGCGCGGCTTCAATCTCTCGGGCGGGCAACGGCAACGCCTGTGCCTTGCGCGCGGCGTGCTGGCCGCGAAAGGCAGCTCGCTGCTGCTGCTCGACGAGCCGACCAGCGCGCTGGATGCCGCCACCGAAGGCCGCGTGCTGGAGCGCATCGCGGCGGCTTTTCCTGGTGCTTGCGTGATCGCATCGGTCCATCGGCTGAGCCTGCTCGAGCGCTTCGATACCGTCGTGCTGATGGAAGCCGGCCGCATCCTCGATGCCGGCGCGCGCGCCGCGGTGCTGGCCCGCCAGCCTTCGCTCCAGGCCGCGGCCGCACCCTCGCCCCGCTCGCCATGCTAAAAACGCGCCTCGGCCCGGCCTCTGGCGGAACCCTCGGCGCCGAATCAGTTCCAAGAAGCGCAATGCAATCCAAGACACTCGCTCTCCGCGCCGGCCTCGCCGCCCTCGCAGCCGCCGGCCTTGCGGCCTGTTCGACCACGCCGCTGCCCCCGCAGCGTCCCGGCCAGGCCACCGTCGTTCCCAGCAATCCGACGCCGCAGCTCCAGGCCGCCTTCATCCGCCCGGCCGCAGGCCCGACGCTCTCGCGCTTCGACGGCAAGCGCAACAAGGGGCTGGACATCGCGGGCAGCCTGGGCGATGCAGTGCTCGCCTCGGCCGACGGCCGCGTCGTCTATGTCGGCGGCGAACTGCGCGGCTACGGCAACATGGTGATCGTGAAGCACAACGAGACCTACCTCACCGCCTACGCGCATGCGCAGCACATCCTGGTGAAAGAGAGGGACGTGGTGCGCCAGGGCCAGAAGATCGCCGAGATGGGCATGAGCGGCGCCGACCGCGTGAAGCTGCATTTCGAGATCCGCAAGCAGGGCGTGGCGGTCGATCCCGAGCCCTACCTCAGCGGCCGCGCGATGCCCTAGAGCAGGCTCTCCGGCACCAGCGGCGCGAAGAACTCCAGTTTCAGGCGCGAGCCGAAGTCGGTTTCGGGCTCCTCGTGCAGCACGAGGTCGGGGCCGCCGTCTTCCGCCGGGCTCACCCATTCGATGTTTCCCTTCGGATCCATGCGAACGCGGTAGGCCGCATCCATGGTGATGAAGCCGATCAGGCTGGTCAGCTGCGCAGCGACCTGCGGGCTGTAGATGAAAAGTCCCAGCTCGGTGTTGTGCAGATCGGAGCGCGGGTCGAAATTGAGCGAGCCGAGGAACACCGCCTTGCCGTCGACCACCGCCGACTTGCCGTGCAGGCGCCCGGCGGCCGAGCCGAAGACGCCGAAGCGCTTGGTCTTCTCGACGCGCTTCGGGCTCAGTTCGAAGAGCTCCACGCCGAGCTTCACCAGTTCGGGCCGGTAGCGGCGGTAGCCCAGGTGCACCAGCGATTCGTCGGTGGCCGCGAGCGAGTTGGTCACGAGCGTGAAGCGCACGCCGCGCTCGCGCAGCCGGCGCACCGACTCCATGCCGCCGCGGCCCGGGATCAGGTAGGGCGTGGTAATCAGCGCTTCGCGCTCGGCCGAACGGACCATCCGGCGCACGTTGTAGAGCACGCCCTCGGGCGCATCGGCCGTCACGCGCGGCCGGTCCTCTTTCGGGCCCAGCGCCTTGTGCGGCGCGTCCGCGTAGGCTTCGGCCCGCGCCCAGATCAGCGAGAGCTCGCCTTCGTCGAGGTCTTCCCCCAGCGCGCGGTAGCCCAGCAGGTCGCGCTCGATCGGCGCCGAGGGCATCCAGATGGCCGCATCCCAGGTCAGCTCTTCGAAGCGCTCGCGCAGTTGCCGCAGCGAGCCGCCGACGGCGGCCAGCGACTGGACGGGATACACGTAAGGGCTGTTCCAGTAGACGTCGAACAGCGAGGAGAGCCTCGGCACCACCGCGCCCGTCACCAGCGTGTCGATGTCGATGAAGTTCGACCCGGCGTCGCGCAGGAAGTATTCGTTGGCGATGTTGCGCCCGCCGACAACCGCCATCGCGTTGTCGGCGACGAAGAGCTTGTTGTGCATCCGGCGATGAATGCGGTCGATGTCGAACAGCGAGGCCGCGAGCCGCGTGGCGAGACGGTCGCGGCCCGCCGGGAAGGGGTTGAACAGGCGCACCTCCACGTTCGCATGGGCGCCTAGGCCGGCCAGCAGCTCGTCGGCGCCGGCGGTGTAGAGGTCGTCGATGAGAACGCGCACACGCACGCCGCGCTCGGCCGCATCGCGCAGGGTACGCAGCAGGTAGCGGCCGGTCTCGTCGTTCTGCACCAGGTAGTATTGGATGTCGATGCTGCGCTGCGCCCGGCGCGCGAGCTCGAGGCGCGCGTGCATCGAATACGCAGGCATCGGCAGCAGCCGGAAGCCGCTCAGCTGCACGTCGGGCGCGCCCTTGGTGGCCATGCGCGCGAGCGGCGTGTCCGCCGTATCGGCCAGGGTGAAGGACGGCGGACGCTCGACGATCGCCGGCAGTCCGGCGCAGCCCGTGACGAGAAGCGCGAGCGCGAGCCAAACCAGCCACGCACCCGCCCTGCCCCAGCCGCCCCGCGCCCGCCGCATCGAAGGATCAGCCGCCATGGCCGCTCTCGATCAGGGACAAGGTTCCCTGATCGGACCGGCCACCGAAATACTTGTGCAGGCAGTCGCGGAACACCGCCTGCGACGGGTCGGCCTGGAGAAACAGCGTCATCGACGACCAGAACTTGAGATCGTCCGGCGCGCCGAAGATTTCGCCGATCATGCGCCCCTGAACGGCCAGCACCAGCGCGCCGCATTCGCGCAGGCGCGGCCCGAGCAGCGGATGCGCGAGGTAGGCGCGCGCTTCGTCCAGCGATGCGATCGCGTAGTGCCGAGCCATCTCGCTGCGGCCGAGGCCAGCGAGCTGCGGAAAGACGAACCACATCCAGTGGCTGCGTTTCCGGCCGTTGCGCAGCTCATCGCGGACGCGGTCGATCACGGCGTCCTGGGCGTCGACGAAGCGTTGCAGATCGAAGGGGTCGTTCATCGGCAAGAGGGACTTCTCTGTAGGCGCATTCTTTCTCCCGGTCGCGAAGTATGCCGTGAGGCATTTCGTTTGCAACGACATGAAATCCATGCACACGAAAAAAGAGAGCCCAGAGACTTTCATGTACTGCGAAGCCATCCATTGCACCGAGACGAAAACCGTCCGGTTCGCCATCTATCCCGACGGCCTCGACGGCCCCCGCATCATTGCCCATATCTCCGAAGCCGCATTGCGCGGCCTGTCCCCAACCCACGACGGCGACCTGACCGAAACCTGCGAGAACTACTTCGACTGCATCGAGGCCAAGGCCGTTGAGCGCTACCGGGCCGCGCCCTCCGCACCCATCGTGCTGGACGCGACCGACATTAGCTCATGCGCTTTACTGCACTGACCCACTTGTCGAAGGCGCGCATCTGGTCGCCGACGAACTTGCGGGTGGTCTCGTCGGTGCACTGGCCGGCGGCGTCGAACTTGGCGCCCGCGCCGCCGATGAACACCTCGGGCTTCGCCAGCACCATGGCATTCATGAACAGCATCACGCGGCGCAGGTCGTACTGAACGCGCGCGCCACCGACCGGGCCGGGCGAGGCGGAAAGAATGGCCACCGGCTTGTTCGCGAAGGGCTGGTCCTCGCCGCGGCTCACCCAGTCGAGCACGTTCTTGAACACGCCCGGGATCGAGAAGTTGTATTCGGGCGTGGCGATGAGCACGCCGTCGGCGCGGCGGATGCGCTCGCGCAGCGCCAGCACGGCCGGCGGCAGGCCCTTGGCCAATACGTCGCCGTCGAAAGGCGGGATCTCGCGCCATTCGACGGCTTCCATTCGCATGCCGTCCGGCATCAGCGATGCAGCCAGGTTCAGCGCCATCCGGTTGACGGAGTCGGCGCGCAGGCTGCCGCAGAGGCCGACGATGTCCAATGAGCTCACGATACTTTTTCCTGTGGGTTGCGGAAGCCGGATTTGAACAGCGAAACCATCTTCATGCAGTCCGCTCGGGATTCGGGACGAAGCCGAGCAGAAGCAGGCCTCGCCGCTTGCAGGATCGCCGCAAGTTCTTGCCCGATCGTCCAGACGCGGCCGGCCGCGCGAGACAAATCCAACGGGCTTGCCTAAGCTATGGACATGAGCACCGTCTCCACTGCCGCCACCGCCCGCGAACGTCCGGACCAGCAGCTGCAGCTGGTCCTGCGGCGCGCCGAACTCGCCGCGCTGATCGAGCGCTTCGCCGTCGCCGAGGGCACGAACCCCACTGCCGTTCCCGGCCTGGCGGTGTTCCGATCCACGCGCGTCGGCGAGCCGCTCCACGGCGCTTACGACCCCGCCTTCTGCCTCATTGCGCAAGGGAGCAAGCGCGTCATGCTCGGCGACGAGCTGTTCGTCTACGACTCGTCCAGCCATCTCGTGGTGTCGCAGAACCTC
The DNA here is from genome assembly GCF_003984645.1 of Variovorax sp. MHTC-1. Lineage (GTDB taxonomy): Bacteria > Pseudomonadota > Gammaproteobacteria > Burkholderiales > Burkholderiaceae_C > Variovorax. Next base: position 123,297 of record NZ_RWKI01000007.1, on the reverse strand, counting down.
CCGGTGACCGGCCAGGTCATCGATGCGACCCCCGAAGCGCCCTACCTGGCCCTGCGCCTCGACATCGATCCCACGGCGATCGCGACGATGATGCTGGAGGCGGACCACGTCAAGCCGCCGAAGGCAGCGGCGCGAGGCATCTTCACCGGCGAGACCTCCATCGAACTGCTGGACGCAGTGATGCGCCTGATCCGCCTGCTCGACACCCGCGAGGACGTCCCTGCCCTCGCGCCGCTGGTCATCCGGGAGATCTACTACCGCCTGCTGAAGGCCGAGAACGGCTGGCGGCTCGGCCAGCTGGCGGTCGCGGGCAGCCATAGCCAGCGGATCTGCCGCGCCATCGCCTGGCTGCGGGAACACAGCACCGCTCCGCTGAAGCTGGAGGACATGGCGCGGGCCGCGCACATGAGCGTGTCGTCCCTGCACCACCACTTCAAGGCCGTGACCGCGATGAGTCCGCTGCAATACCAGAAGCAGCTGCGCCTGCAGGAAGCGCGCCGCCTGCTCTTCAGCGACGTGGTGGACGCGGCGGAGGCCGGCTACAAGGTCGGCTACGAAAGCCCTTCGCAGTTCAGCCGCGAGTACAGCCGGATGTTCGGCGCCCCGCCGGCACGCGACGTGCGGCGTTTCAGGCAGGGGGAGCTGGGCGGCAGGCTTTGAAATCCGCCGGTGCGCCCGGGTGCGTCCGGCCCGCTCCGCGAGGATCCACCTACAGGAACACGGCCACCGGGCTGATCCAGTAGCGTCATCGAGCACGCGATACCTGTTGTGCTGGGCTTTGGAAGCGTTGACCGGCATACCCAGCCGTGCCGGTCGATTTCCCGGAGCATTTGCATGACCACCACCACTTCGATCCATGACGTGATCTCTTCGGAACGCGTCGAAGGCACCAGCGTCTATAACGCGGGCGGCGACAAGCTCGGCACGATCGACGATCTCATGATCGACAAGATATCCGGCCAGGTCCGCTATGCGGTGATGGAGTTCGGCGGCTTCCTGGGAATCGGCACCGACCGCTACCCGATTCCCTGGGACATGCTGAAGTACGACACGTCGCAGGACGGCTACGTCGTCCCGTTGGACAAGGCGAAGCTCGAAGGAGCGCCGCGCTATGCGACCGACGACGTACCCGACTACGACGAGGCCTACAACAGCAGCGTGAACAAGTACTACGGCTTCTGAACCCCGGAGGCCCGCCCTGCCAGCCATCCGACCAGACGCAGAAGGAAGTCGCGTTCCCAGTCGGGATGCGACAAGGCGTGGTCGGCGCCTTCGAGCACTTCGGCATCGACCGACCGGGCCTGCTCGAAGGCCGACAGGTAGTTCTCGATGACCGGGTGCGGCACGGTGTCGTCGTGCCCGGATTCGATGACCAGCACTTCGCCCTGGAAGGCGGCGCAGGCCGCCAGCGCCCGGTTGTCCACCGGGCGCAGCCTCAGGAGGCGATAGACCGACAGGTCCTGCTTGTCGAGCTGCTCCTTGGGTAGCGTCCAGTCCTCGTCTCGGTAGAGCGCCGGCGCGCGCAGCACCAGCCGGCGTACAGGACGCATCGCGCTCGCGAAAGCCGCGAGGTAGCCGCCATAGCTGACGCCGACGAGGATGATCGCATCCTGAACCACGGCCGGTTCGCGCGCGAGCGCGTCGTAGGCGCGCACCACGTCCTCGAGGTTGTCTGCGCGTGTCACCGTCTCCCGCTCCGCGGCGGACCACGATGGATTCGGCAGATCGACCGTGCGGCAGATCCAGCCCCGGCTCGAAAGCTCGCGCGCCAGCCTTCGGTACTGCCCGCGGCCATCGTCCCAGCCGGGTACCAGCAACACGCCAGGCCGTGGGGCGGGAGCTGCGGAGGCGTCGTGGCTGCTCATGCCGCGAAAATCCCATCCTCTCGTTCCCTGCGCAGTCAGCGCCGAGCCTTTTCGGATGCCCGCCGATCTCGAGCTGCTTGTCAGCCATTTGCGACTGGCTACACCCGCGGCTTCGTGGTCAACTCGTCTGGCCACAAGGAGCTTCAGATGCAGAAACTCGTCAACGTCGAAACGATCAACGTGCGGTCCGAGGCCAGGGCCGAGCCCGACACGCTGATCGGTCCCGTCTTCCTCGGGCAGGCCGTCGATGACCTGGAAGACGGACCGGAGGGTTGGCATCACGTCCGCACCGCGGTCGATGGGAAGTCGACCGAGGGCTTCATCAAGGCCGCATTGCCGATCACCAAATTCGACTGGCAGCCGCCCGAGCAACCCACCTTGCGCGACCCGGGCTCTCCGGCGCGGGAGGCGCTCGTTGCCGCCGCCGTCGAGCAATGGCTGCGCTTCGACAGAGGCGGCGGCAAGGAGGCGAAGGCGCCCTTCAGCGGCTTCATCGGCGAGATGTGGAAAGCGTTCGGCAAGCCGCTCACCGGCAAGGCCGCCATGCAGCCCTGGTCGGCGGTGGCGATCTCGCTGATGGTGAGGACCGCGGCCAGCGAGTTCGACGAATACAAGTCCTTCCACGAGTCGATCGGCCATGCTGCGTACATGTGGGATGCGATCAAGAAGAACGCGAGCGGCGACCTGACCGCGCCCTTCTGGGGCGTTCGGCTCGACAAGGCCAAGCCCCAGGCGGGCGACATCATCGGAAGCTGGCGCGAGAAGCCGGCGAGCTACGACGAATACCTCAATGCCTCGAACAATCCCGAGTTGCCGAGCCATTGCGACATCGTCGTGGCCGTCGGGCCCGAGGTCGCGTGGGCGATCGGTGGGAATGTGCAGAACTCGGTGTTCGCAACCGGCTATCAGCTGGGCCCGGATGGCACGCTGCTGAGGAATCCGCGGATCACCGCGGACGGCAAGCTCGTCGGCGAGGCGATCGTGCTGCTGGACAACAGGGTCAGCTCGTAACCTACTTGATCGAGCGGCCGCCTCGCGCGAGCGAAAGAAGCAGCGTCATGAGCACTGCGCCGGTTGCCGCCGCGGCAAGCGATGCGCGGACCGGTTCTTCCGCGATGTAGTGCAGGCAGCTGTCCTTGGCGTGGGTGACCTGGCCCTTGAAGTCCCGGATCTTCCGGCCGGTCGAATTCACGGCGTTCCGGGCATAGGCGCGGCCGGTGAGGGCCGTGTCCTTGGCGATCTCCTTGGCGTCTTCCTCGGCGTCTTCGACGTTCGAACGAATTGAAGGAATGGCGTCCCTGGCAATGCGACCGCTTTCTCGCGCGTACCCTTGCGCGGCTTCAAGCGCCTCTTGCGCAGTTCGCTCGGCCTCATCGGCGAGCCCCGAGGAAGTCCTGACGTTGTCGGTTGCCATTTCATGCTCCTGATGTTGCTGGCGGCACGGCGCCGCGCTGAGGCGCCAATTTCAGTTCGGGGCGCAATCGACGGTGTGGGCGCGAGGCGAAGTCTCGCGTAGGGAAAATGCGGTGAAGCTTCGTCGCATCAAGGTCGGTGCATGCCGAGGGCGGCACAATGCGGGGCCTCGACAATGCGCGATCCCGAAGGAGAAACCGACCCCATGCAGACAGTTCAGGAATGCGATGTGCTCGTCGTCGGCGGAGGACCTGCGGGCTCGACCATCGCGGCGCTGCTCGCGCGCGAAGGGCGGCGCGTGGTTCTGCTCGAGAAGGAACATCACCCGCGCTTCCACATCGGCGAATCGCTGCTGCCGGGCAATGTGGAACTGTTCGACAAGCTCGGCGTGCGCGAGGAGGTCGAGAAAATCGGCATGCCGAAGTTCGGCATCGAGTTCGTGTCGCCGGACCTCGACTACTGCAGCTATGTCGACTTTTCCGAAGGCTGGGATCCGTCCAAGGACTCGGCCTGGCAGGTTCGCCGTTCGGAGCTCGACGAGCTGCTGTTTCGCAACGCCGCCAAGGTGGGCGCGCTGGCCATCGAAGGCGCGAAGGTGTGCGAAGTCGATTTCGACGACACCGGCGCGACGGTGCAGGCGCTGCTCGGCGACGGCGCCAGGCGCACATGGCGGGCGCGCTTCGTCGTCGATGCCAGCGGCCGCGACACGGTCCTGGCCAACAAGTTCAAGTGCAAGAAGAAGAACCCGGACCACAACAGCACCGCGCTCTTCGGCCACTTTCGCGGCGCGCGGCGGCTTACGGGCAAGCGCGAGGGCAACATCAGCATCTGCTGGTTCGAGCACGGCTGGTTCTGGTTCATTCCGCTGGCCGACGGCACGACCAGCGTCGGCGCCGTCTGCTGGGCCTACTACCTGAAGGCGCGCGACAAGCCGCTGAAGGACTATTTCTTCGACACCATCGCGATGTGCCCGGAGCTGCACGACCGCCTGAAGGATGCATCGCTCGTCGACGACAAGGTCCATGCCACGGGCAACTTCGCGTACTCCAGCACGCATGCCACCGGCGATGGCTACCTGATGGTGGGCGATGCCTACACCTTCATCGACCCGATGTTCTCGTCGGGCGTGTTCCTCGCGATGCAGAGCGCCTTCGACGGCGCGCGGCTGGTGCGGATGGCGCTCGACCGGCCGGCCGAACTGCCGGCGGCCAGGGCGGCACTGGAGAAGCGCATGCGCGTGGGGCCGCGCGACTACTCGTGGTTCATCTACCGCGTCACGAACCCGATGATCCGCGACATGTTCATGCACCCGCAGAACATCTTCAAGGTGAAGCAGGGCCTGATGTCCCTGCTGGCTGCCGACATCCACCACGGGCGGGCCTACCGCCGCTCGTTGTTGATGTTCAAGGTGGTCTACTACTTCGTGTCCCTGCTCAACTGGCGCCGCACCTATGCCGGCTGGAAGCGCCATCGCTTCAACATTCGCGACATGGGCCCGCTGCGCGGCGAGACCATCCTGAAAGCGGACTGAGCGCCCGCATCCCCGCACTGCTACTTGAGCGGCCCGGATGACTCGGGCTTGACGGCGCTGTACTCGGAAAAGATGCCGAGCTCCGTATGCCGCCGCACCGCCTCGAAACCGGCCGCCTCGAGTGCCGCGATGATCTGGGCCGGTGCGATGCAGGCTTCGATCGTGTCCCAGTAGTAGCGCCACAGTTCGGACGTTGAACGTTCGCGCGCAACGATGCGTGCGATGACGGGAACGAGGATTCGCATGTATGCCTTGAGCAGCGCGTTGCCGATTCGGCTTTCGGGCCGGCTGATCTCGAGCACCAGCAATTTGCCGCCGGGGCGCAGCACCCGATGGAACTCTGCAAAGGCCTTGCCGACATCGGACACATGCCTGAACGCATATCCCAGGCTGAGGAAATCGGCCTCGCCGTCGGCGCACGGCAGCTCCTCCGCTCGCCCGACCCTGAGCTGGATCCCGCGCAACGCGACCTGTTTCAGCATGCCGGGACTCGGATCGATGCCGACAAGGCTTCCTGCCGCGCCGATCCGGGCACACGCCTCGCGTGCCAGCAAGCCGGTTCCGATGCCGACGTCGACGACCTTGTCGCCTGGGGCCAGGCCGGCGCGCTGCAGCGCCATCCTCCGGTATGCGGGTCCGGTGCCCATCGCCAGGACACGCTCGATGCGGTCATAGTCGCTCGCCGTTTCGTCGAAGATGCGGCGCAGGAAGCGCTGATGCTCGACCTCGTCCCGGTAATACGCCGGCAAGGGGCTGTGGGGCAATTGCACGGGGCCGACGGCCGGGTCGGATTCTGGGGCGGTGTTCATTCCCCATCATAGGCACACCCTCCTTCAATCCGTCCTGGATGAAACCAGGTGCCTATGGCTTTGCGACGCGGGCGGCGCAGCGCCTCGGTCAACGCATCCACGATCTCGCGTTGACGGCGCCGCTGCGCAGCCTACTTCTTGGCCTTCTTCGCCGGCGCAGCCTTCTTGGCGGCAGGCTTGGCAGCTGCCTTCTCGGCCTTGCGCTTTGCAGCCTTGGGGTCGATGGCCGCCTTGAACGCTGCACCCGGAACGAACTTCGGCACCTTCTGCGCTGCGATCTTGATCTTGGCGCCGGCTTGAGGATTGAAGCCCGTGCGTGCGGCGCGTGCCACCTGCTTGAAGGTTCCGAAGCCGATGAGCTGGACCGGGTCGCCCTTCTTCACTGCAGCGACGATGGAGCCGGTGACCGTTTCCAGAATGCGGGCGGCTTCAGCCTTGCTGACCTTGTGTGCGGTGGCGATCTTTTCGACCAGTTCGATACGGTTCACTTGAATTTTTCCTTGGGTTGATTTCGCCATGTTGCCGATGGCGGCGCAGCGATCGATACGTGCTGCAAGCGGCGCGGAGTGTAGCGCAGCGCCTGCGCGTCAGCTCACGATGCCCAAATGCCAAGGCACGAACTCATGGTCGCCCAGGCCCAGCAGCTCGCTCTTGGTCGGCTCGCCGGAAGCGGAACGCAAGATGTGCTCGAAGATGCGCCGGCCCATCTGCTGGACGTCCAGCTCGCCGTCGAGCACCAGGCCGCAATTGATGTCCATGTCCTCCTCGAGGCGCGTGTACATCGGCGTGTTGCTGGCGAGCTTGATCGTCGGCGCCGGCTTGGAGCCGAACATCGAGCCGCGCCCTGTCGTGAAGCAGATGAGGTTGGCGCCGCTCGCGATCTGTCCCGTCGAGGCCACCGGGTCGTAGCCCGGCGAATCCATGAAAACGAAGCCGGCCGTGTCGATGGGCTCGGCGTATTCGTAGACCGCCTGCAGCGGCGTGGTGCCGCCCTTCATGGCCGAGCCGAGCGACTTCTCGAAGATGTTGGCCAGGCCACCGGCCTGGTTGCCGGGGCCGACCACGCCGTTGAACTGGCCGTTGTGGCCGCGCGTGTACGCCTCCCACCAGGCCAGGCGATCGAGGAGCTTCTGCCCCACCTCGGGACTCACGGCGCGGCGCGTGAGCATGTACTCGACGCCATGGATCTCCGGCGTTTCCGACAGGATCGCGGTGCCGCCGTGGCGCACCAGGATGTCCATGGCCGCGCCGAGGGCCGGATTGGCGGTGATGCCCGAGAAGCCGTCGGAGCCGCCGCATTCGAGGCCGATCTTCAGGTGGCTCGCGCTCACCGGCTGGCGCTTCACCGCGTTGGCCGCCGGCAGCATGGCTTCGATCGCCGCGATGCCGGCCGCAATGGTGGCGCGCGTGCCGCCGGTGTCCTGCATCACCAGCGTGCGCATGTTCGATCCCGGCGCGAGGCCTTGCGATGCGACCAGATCAGCGACCTGGTTGCGCTCGCAGCCCAGCCCGACGATCAGCACGCCTGCCAGGTTGGGGTGGCGCGCGTAGCCGGCGATCGTGCGCCGCAGCACGTCGAAGTGCTCGCTCGGCGAGGACATGCCGCAGCCGCTGGTCTGCGCGAACGCAGCGACGCCGTCGACATTCGGAAACGCGGCCAGGCGCTCGGGCGTGAAGTGGGCGGCGATGTGCTTGATGACGGTCGCCGAGCAGTTGACCGACGCCAGGATGCCGATGAAGTTGCGCGTCGCCACGCGTCCGTCGGGCCGCACGATGCCCATGAAGGTGGCGCGCTCCGCCTCGGGCACGTAGTCGATCGGGCGCACGTCCTCGCAGAAGCCGGGGTCGCGGTCGAAGTCGATCAACGCCAGGTTGTGCGAGTGCACATGCTCGCCGGCCTCGATGTCGCGCATGGCAGCGCCGATCACCGTGTCGTACTTCTTCACCCGCTCGCCGGCGGCGATGCGCTGCGCGGCGATCTTGTGGCCGGCCGGCACCTGTGCGCGCATGCGCAAGCCCAGCCCGGGCAGCTCCTGCCCCAGCGCGATCGGCGCGCGCGCGATCAGCACGTTGTCGTTGGCATGCAGCCGGATCAGCGGCGACGCGGGCGGGATGCTTGTCATGCGTTCAGCCCTTGGCCATCAACTCTTTGAGCTTCAAGCGCTCGATCAGCTCGGTTTCCTTGCGGTACGTGGCGGCGACGTACTTCTCGTAGTCGGGCCCGTCCAGGTACATCAGCGGCGCATCGATCCTGCCGCAGGCTGCGATGAACTCGGCACTGGCGGCGGCGGCCTTGAACGCTTCGCGCAGGCGCCGCTCGACGGCAGGCTCCAGGCCCTTGGGCGCGCCGACGCCGTTGGGCGCATCGACCACGACGTCGAAGCCCTGCTCCCTGAGCGTCGGCACATCGGGGAAATCCTGCGTGCGCTTCTCGCCCCAGGTGGCCAGCAGGCGAAGCTTGCCGGCCTTCACGTGCGGCGCCCAGGAGCTGGAGTCGGCCAGCGCATCGATCTGGCCGCCGAGCAGGTCCTGCAGCGCCGGCGCCCCGCCCTTGTACGGGATGTGGTTGAACTGCACGCCGGCGGCGAGCGCGAACTCTTCCATGCCGACATGCGTGGCACCGCCGATGCCGGCGCTGCCGTAGGTCAGCTTGCCCGGATGGGCCTTGGCCGCGGCGGCGAATTCCTTGAGCGTCTTCCAGGGCGCATCGGGGCGCACCGCGATGCCGAAGGTCTGGCCCGAGGTGCGTGCAATGAAGCTCAGGTCCTTCAGCGGATCGAGCTGCACCGTGCCGAGTTGGGAGAAGCGCGTCACCGAGATCGGGACCTGGCCGATCGTGTAGCCGTCGGGCTTGGCGCCGGCCAGGGCCTTCATGCCCAGCATGCCGGAGGCGCCGGCCCGGTTGTCGACCACGACGGGCTGCCCGAGCTGCCTTGCCGCCGCAACGCAGAGCGCGCGCATCGTCACGTCGGCCGTGCCGCCGGGCGGCCAGGGACAGATGAAGGTGATCGGCCGCTCGGGGTAGCCGGCCGCAAGGGCGGCGCGCGGGAACGTGGAAAGAGCGGCGGCGGAAGCACCGAGGCTGCCGAGGACGAACTGGCGGCGAGTGGAAGCCATCTTGTCTCCTGATCTTGTCGTGGGGAAGCGTGCGAAGGGGCGGTAACTCGCTGCATTGTTGAGGGACCGATCATTACAATCCAATGAAGTTATGGACTGTCTTCTTAACCAATTCGGCATGTATCGATCGTGAGCGACATCGACCGCGTGCTGCGCTCCAACCTCAAGCTGAAGCACCTTCAGCTGCTGATCGCACTCGATCAGTTCCGCCACCTCGGCCGGGCCGCGGAGTTCCTCTCGCTCACGCAGCCGGCTGTTTCCAAGACGCTGGCCGAGATCGAGCGCATGTTCGGCCTCGATCTGTTCGTGCGCTCGACGCGCGGCACCGAGCCGACGCCGTACGGCGACTCGGTCGTCCGCTTTGCGCGCTCCGTGCTGGCCGACTACGGCCGCACGCGCGACGAGATCGCCGCGGTGGCCAGCGGGGCCGCCGGTCGCGTCAGCGTGGGTGCGATGGTGGTGGCCACGCCGGGGCTGCTGTCGCGCGCGGTCGAACTGCTGAAGGCACGTTCCGCGCAGACCACGGTCGCCATCGAGGAAGGCGATCTCACCCGGCTTTTGCCGCGCCTGCGGGTGGGTGAACTGGACCTGTTCGTCGGCCGCCTCGAGCCCGGCTACGCGGCGCCCGACCTCGAAACCGAGCGGCTGTACGACGAGCCGATGAGCATCATCGGCCGGCCGGACCACCCGCTGGCGCACAAGCCCAGGCCGACCTGGGAGGACCTCGCAGCCTTGCCCTGGGTGGTGCCGCCTCCGTGGGCTTCATCGCGCATCAAGCTCAATCAGATGTTCTACAAGCACGGGCTCAATCCGCCGGTGGATCTGATCGAGTCCGCGTCCTTTCTGGTGACGCTCACCTTCGTGCGCGAACGCGCGGCGATCGCCTTCGTCGCGCGAACCGTCGCGCGATTCCTGGAGCGCGAGGGCCTTGCCAAGACGCTGCGCGTCAAGGTGCCGATCGAATTGCCGCCGGTGGGCATCATCACGATGCGAAGCCGGATGCGGACACCGGCCTGTGAACAGCTCATCGGCTGTCTCAGGCGCGCGTCGAAGTCGAGGTAATGGAGCCGCGTCGCATGGCCGTCGCGTGAATGTCAGGCCGCATCCCAGGCAACCTCCGGCAGCACGGCGGTGCCGGGGCGTGCGAACAAGAAGCCCTGGAACAGGCGCACGCCGAGCCGGCGAAGCACATCCACCTCTTCCGGAGCTTCCACGCCTTCTGCAATCACCTGGATGCGAAGCTCGTCGCATATCGCGACGAAGCCCTTCACGATCGTGAAGCGCACGGCACTCAGATGGATGTCGCGAACGAAGCTCACATCGAGCTTGACGACGTCCGGCTGAAAAGCAGCCAGCAGTTCGAATCCTGCATAGGCAGCGCCGAAGTCGTCGATGGCGGAGGTGAATCCGAAGCGCTGGAAGCTGCGGAAGGTCGCGGCCAGCGCCGGGAGGTCGGCGACGGGTTCGCCTTCGGTGAGTTCGAACATCAGGCGATCGACGGGAAAGCCGACTCGCTCGGCGGTGCGAATCGCGGTATGGAAACATTCCGCCGGTCCCGCAATGTCGTTGGGGGCCACGTTGAGGCTGAGCCTGGATCGCATGCCGAGCATCGATGCCATCTCGATCGACTTCACGCGGCATGCCTCGTGGAAGGCAAAGCGATGATGCGCTTGCACCTTGCCGAGCACCTCGTACGCCCCTTCACCGTGAAGGCCTCGAACGAGCGCCTCGTGCGCGAATACTTCCCGCAGTTCGAGGTCCACGATCGGCTGGAACGCGATCGTGAAGTCCGGGCCGATGACGGAAGCGACGGCGTCGCTGATGTGTTCGGATTTCACCGGGCAAGGGACTCTTGGCGCGACCACGAGGAGTCGCGCTGGGTTTCGGATCTCGAAGCAGCCATCGTGAATCGGTTTCTTCCGTCTTTCTTTGCCGCGTACAGGGCGGAGTCGGCGCATGCCAGCAAGGAAGCGAAATCGTCCTCGCCTTCTTCCGAGAGCACGATGCCGATGCTGGTCGTGACCTGCAATGTGCGGCTGGAGAGAACGAAGGCCGGACGCATGGCGGCCAGCACCTTGGCGGCAACCAGCTGCGCCTCGTCGGCGCCGGCAATTCCTTCGAGCAGGATCACGAATTCGTCGCCGGCATAGCGCGCCGCCATATCCGTCTCGCGCACGCTCTCCTTGAGCCGGCGGCCGAATTCCTTGAGCACTCCGTCGCCCGCTGCATGGCCCAGCGAATCGTTGATCGACTTGAAGTAGTCGATGTCCAGGAACATGAGACAGATCGGAATGCCAGACCGCCGGGACCTTGCCATCGCCTCGCGCACGTGCTCTTCGAACGAGCGGCGGTTCGGCAAGCCGGTGAGCGCGTCTTCGCGCGCGAGGGTGTCCAGCTGCATCTGCTTCTGCTTCAGGTCGCTGACGTCGTTCGCCAGGATGTACAGGCCGACGACCTCGCCCTCTGCATTCCTCTGCGGCAGGTAGGTCGTCTGCAGGGTTCGCTCGCCGACCAGCAGCTTGGCCGTCTGCTCGAAGGAGACCTCCTCCCCGGCGAAGGCCCGCGCCAGCAGCGGCTTGCGCATCTCGTAATGGGCATCGCCGACGGCCTCGCGGATGGGCCGGTTCATGATCGAAGCCGGCGGTATGCCGAGCCAGCTCTGGTAGCGGCCATTGCAGAAGACCACCCGTTCGTCCAGGTCCAGCTCGGTCAGAAGCGCCGGCACGTTGTCGGTCAAGCCGCGCAGGCGCTGCTCGCTCTCGGCGCTGCGGATCTCGGCTCGCTTGCGCTCGGTCACGTCGAAAGTCATCGCGTAGAAGCCCTGCACCACGCCTGCCGCATCGCGGTCGGGAATGTAGTGGGACTGGAACCAGTTCTGGCTGACCCCGCGCGTGCTGTAGCCCGTCTTCTCGAAGGTCACCGCTTCCCCGGCCAGCACGCGGCGCACATAGGGCTCGACGATCTTGAAGTCTTCGATGCCGCGCACGTCGGCCATGAGCCGGCCCACCAGTTCGGCGTTGTCGTGCAGCGCGCGCACGTGTGCATTGACGAAGGTGTAGTGCAGCGAAGCGTCGACGTGCGACACCAGTGCCGGCAGGTTGTCCGTGATGGTGCGGATGCGGGCCTCGCCCGCGGCGCGCTCGCGCTCGGCCACCTTCTGGCGCGTGATGTCGAAGGTCATCACGTAGTAGCCGACCACCTCGCCGCCTTGGCGGATGTCGGGCACCAGGTGGCACTCGAAGAAGGCCTCTCTCCCGTTGCGCTCGTAGGTGCCCACGTAGCGCGTCGCCGTGCCCGTCAATACCTTGGCCACCTCTGGAACGAGTTGCCGGTAGACCGCGTCGGGCAGCGACTCCTTCATCGTGAAGGTGCCGAGTTCGGCCTGCGTCCTGCCCCGCACGGCGAGCCCGGCCTTGTTGCCGAAAAGGCAGCGCTGGTCGCGATCGAAGTAGCCGACCACGGCCGGCAGGTTGTCGGTCACGTCGCGCAGGAATCTTTCGCTCGATTGCAGCCGCTCCTGCGAGGTCTGGCGCTCAAGCATCAGTGCATCGAAGGTGCGCGAAAGATCGCCGATCTCGTCCCCTGGCGGAAGCTCCTTCATGGGAACGTAGTTCGAGGCTGTGCGCGAGACCTTCATGTGCTCGTGCAGCCGCGATAAGGGCGCGAGCTGCGAGCGCATGACCGCGAACGCGAGCCCGCCCACCAGCACCGCGAGAAGCAAGGCGCCGGCCCACGTGTAGCGCTCGATGTCCTCCACCTGGGCAAAGGCCTCGTCCCGCGGGTAGATGCATCCGAGCACCCAGTTGGTTTGCCCGAGGCGCTTGAAGGCGTAGAGCCCGCGCAGGCCGGTACGGTCGGTCGCCTCCATCGTGCCCTCGAATCCGGCCAGGGCGCGCTCCGTCGCGGGATTGCGCCCATCCGCGGCGTCGGCGCGCTGCAGGATCCGGGACTTGTCGGGGTGGTCGACCACGATGCCGTCGGTGTTCGTGATGAACATGTACCCGGTTTGGCCGAACTTGACGTTGGCCAGTTCGCCGAGGAAGTTCTGCTCGCCGAGGTTGACGGCTCCGGAGATGACGTAGACCACCTCGCCTCGCGTGTCGAACACCGGCTCGGTCATGGCGACCTGCGCCTGGCCGTTCAAGCGATTGCGGTAGGGCTGGGAGATGACACCCGCCTTGGTGGCCACCGTCTGCCGGAAGTATTCGCGGTCCTTGATGTTGATGCTCGCCTGCGGCGGGCCGTTGATGCCCGCCACGATGTCGCCGTTCAGGTCCACGAAGGCGATATTGGCGAACGCCTCCTTCAGCGACTTGTGCTGCTTGACGAAGGCCTGCAGCAGCGCTGTGTCCGACAGGTGATGCGCCTCCACGCTGTCGCCGAAGGTCCTGAGCAAGGTGCGCCGGCTCAGGAACTTCTGGTCCACCGCCTCTGCGATGGCGGAGATCCGCTCGAACTCTTCGTTCGCGATGGCCGCCTGCATGTTGCGCTTGACGAAATGGAGCGCGGCAGTGGTGACCCCCAGCGCGATCAGCAGAACGATCGCGACCATGCCGACGGACAGCCGGGCGCGCAGCCCGAGGCGAGGAAGGCGAAGAACTGGAAGGCGCATCGGTGAAGCTTTGGCAGGAACAGCTGCAGCTCGAAACCGCAGACCAGAAGCATCGCTTTGTACTTGGCCACCGGGTCAAGCCGTGCCGGAGCATACCGAGTGAAGGTCTTCGGACATGCACGGGTGGGCTGCCGCAAGCGGGCCTTGCGTGATGAAGTTGCGATGTCCGGGACTCAGTGGGCTACCTGTTCCATGGCAGCGCAAAAAAATGCCCGCCCCATGTAGCCATTAATTCCCATGTGAATTGGGTTGCCCATTGCGGACCCCTTGCGCTGGATGTGGGAAATAAAGCACATAGCCCTGCCAGCAGTCTTAGGGATCCATAAAACGTTGCCATTACAAATAGTCAAATGGCCTTAAGCATTTCCCACTACAACAACTACCAAAATTGAGTAGCGAATGTCAAACATTGACAAATTCGCAGCCGGCGCTGTTGTCGCATTTCCATTTCTCTTAACATTCCAGCGAAGTAAATCGTTGCTTCTGTAACATTTAATAATATTGTTTTACCTGTCGAGGTGTCATGAACCAGAGCTATTTCACTGTTTGGAACGAATCCATCGGCGCCTGGGTCGCTGCGCCCGAAACCACTCGCGCGCGCGGCAAGCGCGGCAGCAGCCGCGTGGCAGTTGCCGCTGCAGGTGGCGTGACTGCATCGCGCCGGCCGAGCCGCCTGCGCGCCGGGATCATGAGCGCGCTGCTGGCGATGGGCGGGATGGGATGGGCCTCGATGGCGCAGGCGCAGGCGCTCTGCACTGCAGCGCCCTACTACTCCTACAGCGGCAGCTTGACGTGCGCCGGTCAAGAGTCCCGGGCGACTTTCGGCGGAGCCACGGCAATAGGTTTCAACGCCTGGAGTACGGGGATAAATGCCACGAGCCTTGGCATCAGCGCCCTTGCCTCAGCCACTAACGCCATTTATGTGGGTTCGCGCACCACGGGAACCGGAGCGTCCGCGGAGTCGGCAATTGCCATCGGAACAGACGTGAACTCTAGTGGGGAGCGTGCCATTGCAATCGGCCTCCAAGCCGGGGCCAGCGGCTACTCAGCCACCGCTCTCGGCGCGACCGCTCGGGCGATCGGGGATGGCACAGTTGCGGTCGGCCAAGCGGCCGGTGCGGCCTCGACGAGCGCCAATACGGGTTCGGTCGCCGTGGGTATTGCCGCGGGACAATTTGTCTCCGGCGCGCAGAACACCGCCATTGGCGGTGGCGTTGAGAGCGTGACCCGGGGCGCGGGTTCGGGCGTCACGGGTACGCGCAACGTCGCCTTCGGCACGGGCGACGGCTCGATAACCTACGCCGGGACCTTGAAGGCTTCGGCAGGCAGCCTGGTCAGCGGCAACGACAATATCGCCATCGGCACCAACGCCGGCATCGGCGTCACGGTCAGCGGGACGACGTCGATCGGCCTGAACGCGAATGCGACCTCGACATCTGCAGTCGCGGTAGGTACCAGCACGGTCGCTAGCAACATCAATGCGGTCGCGCTGGGCGCTGCCGCCACTGCCACCGCAGCTGGCGCCAGCGCGTTGGGCACCTTCGCCAATGCCTCGGGAGCGAACTCCACTGCGGTCGGCGTCAGCGCCACGGCCGGCGCCGACTTTGCATTTGCCGGGGGATGGAGTAGCAAAGCGCTTGGGCTTCGCACCGTCGCGCTAGGCAATCAGGCAGAGGCAACCGACGACGCAGCCACCGCCGTCGGCAACGCCGCTCGCGCGATAGGAAATAGTTCGCTTGCGCTCGGGGCGCAAGCGCTCGCGATGGGTACCAGCACCGTTGCGGTCGGCCAGGGTGCCGGTGCGGGCTCGACGGCTGCCAATACCGGTTCAGTCGCAATGGGTGTCGCATCCGGGGCGCTGGTTACCGGCGCACTCAACACCGCCATCGGCGGCGGCACTGCGAGCGTGATGCGTGGCGCGGGTTCAGGCGTCACGGGAACGCGCAACGTGGCCTTCGGCACAGGCGATGGTTCGGTCGCCTACGATGGGACCTTGAAGGCTGCGGCAGGCAGCTTGGTCAGCGGCGACGACAATATCGCCATCGGCACCAATGCAGGCATCGGCGTCGCGGCCAGCGCGACGACGTCGATCGGTGTGAACGCGAATGCGAGCCTGGAGAGGGCGATCGCCATCGGTACCAACGCCACTGCTTCCGCACTGGATGCCATCTCGCAAGGCACCAACGCCAGCGCAGCCGGCCGGAACGGCATCGCGATCGGGTTCCAGTCGATCGCCTCCGAGATAAATTCCATCAACCTCGGTGCGCGCACGCTTGTGGGAGCGGGCGCGACCGCGGCGGGCGCGATCGCCATTGGCACGGA
Organism: Variovorax sp. MHTC-1; assembly: GCF_003984645.1. Classification (GTDB taxonomy): domain Bacteria; phylum Pseudomonadota; class Gammaproteobacteria; order Burkholderiales; family Burkholderiaceae_C; genus Variovorax. The sequence goes on along the minus strand of NZ_RWKI01000007.1, from coordinate 107,628 downwards.
TGTGACGGCATCGCAGGATCGCGCTGTCGCACTGGGGATCGTCAGCCGGGCAACCGGCGCGGATGCGGTGGCAGTCGGAACACGGGCCGGCGCGACAGCCGCCAACGCCACCGCACTCGGCTCGGGCGGAACCGACGCCGCGACCGCCGTGCGCGCCTCGGGCACCGGTGCTGTGGCGCTGGGCGGCAACGCGACCGCGGGCGCCAACGCGGCGGGCACCAATGCCATCGCCATCGGCGGAGAGTCGTCCGCGACCCAAACCGAGGCGATCGCAATGGGCCGACTGGCCAGCGCCTCGGCCTTGAACACCATCGCGGTCGGCAGCAATGCGCGGGCCGATTCGGCCGAAGCGGTGGCGATCGGCACCAACGTCACCGCCACCGGCGGGCGGGCGGTCTCCATCGGTTCGGGCAACGTCGCCAACGGCAACGGCGCAGTGGCGATCGGCGACCCGAACACCGCCACCGGCGATGGCGCGGTGGCGCAGGGCATGGACAACACCGCCACCGGCAACGGCTCGGTCGCCATGGGCAACACCAACATGGTGGGCGGCGGCGGCCAGGGGGTGAGCGTGGCCGGCGCGGCAGCGCAGGGCGCGGTGGGCATCGGCTACCAGAACACCGTGGTCGGACAGGGCAGCGTGGCGATAGGCAGCACCAGCAAGGCGCTGGCAGCGGGCGCGGTCGCCTTCGGCGACACAGCGGTCGCGAACAACGCGCGCGACGTGGCGCTGGGCTCCGGTTCGGTCACGGCAACAGCCGTCGGCACGCCCAGCACGACGATCAACGGCACGACCTACAACTTCCAGGGCATCGCGCCGACGAGCACGGTCAGCGTCGGCACGGTGGGCGGCGAACGCACGATCACCAACGTGGCGGCGGGCCGGCTGTCGGCAACCAGCACCGATGCGATCAACGGCAGCCAGCTGTACCAGACCAATCAGGCGATCGAGGCGGCGGCAACAACAGCGGGCAAGGGATGGAACCTGAGTGCCAATGGCGAGGCGACGCCGCAAAACATTGCACCAGGCGCAACGGCAGACTTCGCCAACGGCAGCAATACGACCGTCACGCGCACGGGCAACCAGATCAGGGTTGATGTGGTGGCAGATCCGACCTTCAACTCCGTAACCACAGGCAACACCAGGATCGACAACAACGGCTTGACCATCGTGGGAGGCCCGAGCGTAACGACCACGGGCATCAATGCCGGTGGCACGCAGATCACGAACGTGGCAGCCGGCACGGCCGCTACTGATGCTGTCAACCTGACCCAGCTGAACACCACGGTGGCCGGTAGCAAGACCAAGTACTACAGCGTCAACTCCACCGGTGGCGGCAACGAGGACAACCTCGGTGCGACCGGCGCCGACGCCATCGCGTCGGGCAAGGGCGCAACGGCCGCAGGTGCCTCCAGTGTGGCCATGGGCTTGGGCGCCACGGCCAGCACGGCCAACAGCGTGGCGCTGGGTGCGGGCTCGGCCACGGCAACAGCCGTCGGCACGCCCAGCACGACGATCAACGGCACGACCTACAACTTCCAGGGCATCACGCCCGTGGGCACGGTCAGCGTCGGCACGGTGGGCGGCGAACGCACGATCACCAACGTGGCGGCGGGCCGGCTGTCGGCAACCAGCACCGATGCGATCAACGGCAGCCAGCTGTACCAGACCAATCAGGCGATCGAGGCGGCGGCAACAACAGCGGGCAAGGGATGGAACCTGAGTGCCAATGGCGAGGCGACGCCGCAAAACATTGCACCAGGCGCAACGGCAGACTTCGCCAACGGCAGCAATACGACCGTCACGCGCACGGGCAACCAGATCAGGGTTGATGTGGTGGCAGATCCGACCTTCAACTCCGTAACCACAGGCAACACCAGGATCGACAACAACGGCTTGACCATCGTGGGAGGCCCGAGCGTAACGACCACGGGCATCAATGCCGGTGGCACGCAGATCACGAACGTGGCAGCCGGCACGGCCGCTACTGATGCTGTCAACCTGACCCAGCTGAACACCACGGTGGCCGGTAGCAAGACCAAGTACTACAGCGTCAACTCCACCGGTGGCGGCAACGAGGACAACCTCGGCGCGACAGGCGCCGACGCCATCGCTTCGGGCAAGGATGCCAGTGCCACCGTCGACGGGGCAGTTGCACTCGGTTCAGGCTCCATCTCCGACCGCTTCGTGGCGCCCTCGACCGGCAGCATCCCGGCCGGCAGCAGCCTGATCGAATACAACACCACCGACCGCACGCTGCTGGGTGCTCTCTCGGTCGGCAGCGCCACCACGTACCGTCAGATCACCAACGTGGCCGACGGCACGCAGGCGCAGGACGCAGTCACCGTGCGCCAGCTCAGCGGCGCGCTGCAATCCTTCGCGGTCACGCCGCTCCAGTACTTCCATGCGAACTCCACCGCAATGGATTCGCTGGCCATCGGTGCCGAGTCGGTGGCGGTCGGCCCGCAGACGGTGGTCAACGGCGACAACGGGGTGGGCATCGGCAACGGCGCCGTGGTTCAGCAGACCGCCCCGGGCGGCGTGGCCGTCGGCCAGGGTGCGACTTCGCACCGGGCGGACTCCATCGCGATCGGCACCCAGTCTTCCGCGGCAGCGGTTCAGGGCGTTGCGATCGGCGCAGGCACCAGCGTGACCCAGGCCGGTGGCGTGGCCCTAGGCGCCGGCTCGGTCGCTTCCACTGCGGCCGGTGCGGCCGGCTATGTGCCCACGGGTGCTTCCACCTCGCAGACCGCGGCCATCAACGCGACCACCAGCACGCTGTCGGCGGTGTCGGTGGGCGATGCTTCCAATGGCCAGTTCCGCCAGATCACCGGGGTGGCGGCGGGTTCGCTGGACAGCGACGCGGTCAACGTGTCGCAACTGAAGGCGGTGCAGACGACGGTGACCAACATCGACCAGTCCGCGGTGAAGTACGAGACCAACGCGGACGGCACCACCAACTACAACAGCGTGACGCTGGGCGGCACGAACACGAACGCCCCGGTGACTGTCCACAACGTCGCCGACGGCGTGGCAGGCAACGATGCGGTCAACGTGAATCAGCTGAACGCCGGCCTGGCGGCCGCCAATCAGTACACGGACGCCAAGCTCGGCCAGGTCCAGGCCAACCTCGACAAGGTAAGCCGAGAGGCCAACGCCGCCGCGGCGGGCGCGATGGCGATGGCCAACCTGCCGCAGGCTGCCATCCCCGGCAAAAGCATGGTGGCCGCGGGTGTCGCAGGCTTCGATGGCCAGGCCGCAGTGGCGCTTGGCGTGTCGAAGCTGGCAGACAACGGCCGGTGGATCGTCAAGTTCAGCGGCACGGCCAACTCGCGCGGCAAGGTCGGCGTCGCCGCCGGCATGGGCTTCCACTGGTAAGCACCCGATCGCAATCATTTTCAAGACCATTCATGAACAAGCAAATCAAAGCGGCCGGCGCAGCGCTGGCGATCGCGGCACTGTTGTCGCTGGCAGGCTGCGGCACGTCCACGGTCAGCAAGAACATCTCGGACGACGGCCGCGCAGGCGAAGTCGTCTTCCCCGACATCGGGAAAGACGCCTGGCTGAAGGAAGGCACCTTTCCGAACCTCGACAACCTGCGCCGCATCGCGCCCGGCGTCACCAAGGACCAGCTCTACGACCTCGTGGGCCGGCCCCACTTCCGCGAAAGCCTGTTCGGGGTCCGCGAGTGGGACTACATCTTCAACTTCCGCGTCCCGGGCGGCGTGAAGACGTGCCAATTCAAGGTGATCTACGACACGGCGCTGCGGGCTCAGAGCTTCCACTGGCTGCCGGCGGATTGCGCCGAGCTGTTGAAGGTGGCTTCGCCTTCCGTCGAGCGCATTGCCGAGAAGACACCAATGCCGCAACGGGTCGAACTGTCGGCCGATGCGCTCTTCGCTTTCGGCCGCTCCGGACCGGCCGACCTGCTACCGCAGGGCCGGCGAGAGCTAGATGCGCTGGCCGCCGGCCTGCGCGGCGCGCGCGAAACCAGCCGGATTCGCATCACCGGCCACACGGATCGTCTGGGATCGACCTCCTTCAACGAACAGCTGTCGCTCGCGCGCGCCACGACCGTGCGCGATCATCTGGTGCAAGCCGGTGTGCCGGCGCGGGGCATGCAGGTGCAGGGCAAGGGCGAGACCGAGCCCAAGGTGCAATGCGAGCAGAAGAAGCGCGAGGAGCTCATCGCCTGCCTGGCGCCGAACCGTCGCGTCGAGATCGAGGTGGACGCAGAGCGCTGAGCTCCTCGGCGCGCTTCAGCGCGGCGGCGGTGGCGTCTTCAGGAACTTCCGCGGATCGCGGCGCAGCAGGGTGATGTTCGCGCTCTCGTTCAAAACTGCGCCTGCCCGGTGCCCGTCCGGTCGTGCACCCACCGCATCGCCTGCTGCTCGGCGTGACGCAGCGCCTCTGCCTCCGTGCGGTAGGCAATTTCGTCGGTGTCGTTCGGCAACTCGGCTTCCGTGAGGTCCACGGGGCCATCGAGCAGGACCGCGACCGGCCGATACATGCTGCCGTTCATTGGCTCTGCTGCGAGCGCGAAACGAAACCCGCGGTAGGCAAATGAATGGCCGTCTGAAATTGGAGTACTCGGATCTGTGGGCATCTCTGTCGCCTTTGAAGAACTGGGCGACATCCTGCCCAGCTACCGCAGCGTCGACGTGCAGGCGCTCACAGGCAGCGTCTGAAGGACAGCGCCCGCGCGGAGCTTCCCAATGACTCCAACCTTCTCCGCCCTGGCCAATGCCACCGCGCGCCAACGCCGCTGTGCGCACCGAGCACTGCCCTGCCCCGACCCTTTAGAAACACGAGGAGCTCATCGCCTGCCTGGCGCCGAGCCGGCGCGTCGAGATCGAGGTGGACGCAGCGCGCTGAGTTCCTCGGCGCGCTTCAGCGCTCCCCCAGTACCGCCGGCCTGACCCTGCCCGCCATCCCGGCGCTCCCGAAAGCCTGGAAGCGATCGATGCAGAGATCACGCGCGGCGGCGGTGGCGTCCTTCAGGAACTTCCGCGGATCGAACTCGCTGCGATCGCGGCCCATGGCGCGGCGCATGGCGCCCGTCATGGCCAGCCGGATGTCGGTGTCGATGTTGATCTTGCGCACGCCGTGGCGGATGCCCTCCTGGATCTCCTCGACCGGCACGCCGTAGGTCTCCTTGATCTCGCCGCCGAATTCGCGAATCACCGCCAGCCATTCCTGCGGCACCGACGAGGAGCCGTGCATCACCAGGTGCGTCTGCGGAATGCGCGCATGGATGTCCTTGATGCGGTCGATCGCGAGGATGTCGCCGGTCGGCTTGCGGCTGAACTTGTAGGCGCCGTGCGAGGTGCCGATGGCGATGGCGAGGGCATCGACGCCGGTGCTGGCGACGAAGTCCGCCGCCTGCTGCGGGTCGGTCAGCAGCTGGTCGTGCGAGAGCACGCCCTCGGCGCCGCTGCCGTCTTCCTCGCCGGCCATGCCGGACTCCAGCGATCCGAGGCAACCCAGTTCGCCCTCGACCGAGACGCCGACCGCATGCGCCATCTCCACCACCCGGCGAGTCACGCCGACGTTGTAGTCGTAGCTGGCCGGGGTCTTGGCGTCCTCCATCAGCGATCCGTCCATCATCACGCTGGTGAAGCCCGAGCGGATGGCCTGCATGCACATAGACGGACTGGCGCCGTGGTCCTGGTGCATCACGACCGGGATCTCGGGGTACATCTCCACGGCGGCCTCGACCATCTTGCGCAGGAAAGGCTCGCCGGCATATTTGCGCGCGCCGGCCGAAGCTTGCAGGATGACCGGGCTGTCGGTCTTCCTGGCCGCCTGCATGATGGCCTGGATCTGCTCCAGGTTGTTGACGTTGAAGGCCGGCACGCCGTACTGGCGCTCTGCCGCGTGGTCCAGCAGCCGGCGCAGTGAAATCATGGCCATGGCAGGCTCCTGTTGAAGTGGGTATAGCGCCTCATGCGGTCTCCCTCACGCCGGCATGCGAGACGCGCGCCAGCAGGCGCCGGGCGCGCTCGGCCACCGCCTCGGCAGTGATGCCGAACAGCTTGAACAGCTCGCCGGCCGGTGCCGACTCGCCGAAGCGGTCGAGCCCGACCACGTCGCCGTGCTCGCCGACGAACTTCCACCACAGGCCGGTGCTGCCGGCCTCCACCGCGAGGCGCGGCAAATGGCGCGGAATCACCGCATGGCGCCAGTCCGCAGGCTGGCGCTCGAACACGTCCATGCAGGGCACCGAAACCACGCGGGCCGCGATGCCCTCCCGCGCCAGCAAGGCCGCAGCGCCCCGAGCCACTGCGAGCTCCGAGCCGCTCGCGAGCAAGGCAATGCGCTCCGCTTCCGGACGCTGCAGCACGTACGCACCGCGCGCGATTGATTCGATGCGCTCGCCGCCGCCTGCGTGCGGCAGCGCCTGGCGCGTCAGCAGCAGGCAGCTCGGCCCGTCCGTGCGGCGCAGCGCCTGCCGCCAGGCGACGGCCGTTTCGGTGGCGTCCGCAGGCCGCCAGACATCCACGTTCGGAATCAGGCGCAGGCTCGAGGCATGCTCGACCGGCTGGTGCGTAGGCCCGTCTTCGCCGAGCCCGATCGAGTCGTGCGTGAAGACGTAGATGACCGGCAGCTTCATCAGCGCCGACATGCGCACGCCGTTGCGCGCGTAGTCGGAGAAGGTCAGGAAGGTGCCGCCGAAGGGGCGGAAGCCGCCGTGCAGCGCCAGCCCGTTCATGATCGCCGCCATGCCGAACTCGCGCACGCCGTAATGCACGTGGTTGCCGGTGCCCGCGCCCTTGAGCGCGCGGTGCCCTTTCCAGTCGGTCAGGTTCGAGCCGGTGAGGTCGGCCGAGCCGCCGATCAGTTCCGGCATCGCCGGCCCGAGCTCGTCGAGCACCTGCTGCGAGGCCTTGCGCGTGGCGACGGCCGCCTGCTTTTGTTCCGCGGCCGCTGCCGCCGAAGCCAGCGCCGCCTCGACCTGTGCGGGGAGCGGTGCGTCGCTGCGATGGCGGCGCAGCAGCTCGCGCGCGAGCGCCGGATATTCCTGCGCATAGGCGGCAAAGCGCGCCTGCCACGCCGCGTGCAGCGCGGCGCCCGACTCGCGCGCCGACCAGGCCTGCGCGACCCGGGGCGGCAGTTCGAAGGGCGGCGCGCTCCAGCCCAGCGCCTGCCGCGTGAGCGCGATCTCGGCTTCGCCCAGCGCCTCGCCGTGCGCCTTCGCGGTGCCCGCTCGATTCGGCGAGCCGTGGCCAATGCGCGTCTTGCAGCACACCAGCACCGGCCGGTCGGCGGCCGCGGCCTCGGCGATGGCCGCGTCCAGGGCCTGCGCGTCATGGCCGTCGACATCGCGCAGCACGGTCCAGCCATAGGCTTCGAAGCGGCCCGGCGTGTCGTCGCCGAACCAGCCGCTGACCTCGCCGTCGATGGAAATTCCGTTGTCGTCGTAGAAGGCCACGAGCTTGTTCAGCCGCCAGGTGCCCGCGAGCGAACAGGCCTCGTGGCTGATGCCTTCCATCAGGCAGCCGTCGCCGAGGAACACATAGGTGCGGTGATCGATCACCGGATGGCCGGGCCGGTTGAACTCCTCGGCCAGCAGCTTCTCCGCCAGCGCCATGCCGACAGCATTGCTGATGCCCTGCCCGAGCGGTCCGGTGGTGGTCTCGACCCCGGGCGTGACACCGACCTCGGGATGCCCGGGCGTGCGCGAATGCAGCTGGCGAAAGCGCCGCAGTTCCTCCATCGGCAGCGCGTAGCCGCTCAGGTGCAGCAGCGCATACAGCAGCATCGAGCCGTGCCCGTTGGAGACGACGAAGCGGTCGCGGTCGATCCACCGCGGGTGGGCCGGATCGTGCCGCAGGCGATGCCGCCACAAGGCCTCGGCGATGTCGGCCATGCCCATCGGCATGCCCGGATGGCCCGAGTTGGCGGCCTGCACGGCGTCCATGGCCAGCGCGCGGATGGCGTTGGCGCACTGCGTGCGCAAGACGAGGTTTTCAGTGGTCATGACGAAGTTCCTAGATGGCATACGCCTTCTTGCGGCGCTCCATGAGGCGCAGGATCATCGGCGTGAAGATCAGCTGCATGGCGAGCTCCATCTTTCCCCCCGGCACCACCAGCGTGTTGGCGCGCGACATGAAGGAGTCGTGCAGCATGCTCAGCAGATAGGGAAAGTCGAAGCCCGTCGGGTTGGCGAAGCGGATCACCACCAGGCTTTCGTCGGGGCTCGGGATGGTGCGCGCGATGAAAGGATCGGAGGTGTCGACCACCGGCACCCGCTGGAAATTGATGTGGGTGCGCGTGAACTGCGGGCAGATGTAGTGCACGTACTCGTGCATGCGGCGCAGGATCACGTCGGTCACGGCCTCGGTGGAGTAGCCGCGCGTGCTCTTGTCGCGATGCAGCTTCTGGATCCATTCGAGGTTGATCACCGGCACCACGCCGATCAGCAGGTCGACATGGCGCGCGATGTCGACCTTGTCGGTGGTGACGCCGCCATGCAGGCCTTCGTAGAACAGCAGTTCGCTCGCCGGCAGCGTTTCCCACGGCGTGAAGGTGCCGGGCTCCTGCTCGTAGGGCGCCGCCTCGTGCCCGTCATGCAGATACTTCCGGCTGCGGCCGACGCCCGCTTCGCCGTAGTCGCGAAACAGCGCTTCGAGCTCGGCGAACAGGTTGGCGTCCTCGCCGAAATGGCTGAAGTTCCGGTTGCCGGTGGCCTCTTCCTCGGCCATCGCCGCTTTCATGGCGTTGCGGTCGTAGCGGTGGAAGCTGTCGCCCTCGACGATCGCTGCCTGGACGCTCTCGCGGCGGAAGATGTTCTCGAAGGTTCGGGTGACCGAAGTGGTGCCGGCGCCGGAGGAGCCGGTGATGGCAACGATGGGATGTTTGGCTGACATGGTGGCCTCGGGAATGAAGAATTCGTGCGGACGGCCCGGCGCCGTTCAGGCCGCGGTCGCGAACAGGCCGCGCTTGCCGAACAGCGGCGCCTGGTAGGTGTCCTGCGGCGCTTCGGCGTGGTAGGCCTCCACGCGCGCCACCTCTTCGGACGAGCCGAAGACCAGGCCGATGCGCTGGTGGATAGCCTCCGGCTCGACCGTCATCAGGCGCCGGCGGCCGGTGCTGGCCATGCCGCCGGCCTGCTCGATCAGGAAGGAGATCGGGTTCGCCTCGTAGAGCAGGCGCAAGCGCCCCGCCCGGCCCGCTTCCTTGCTGTCGCGCGGATACATGAACACGCCGCCGCGCATCAGGATGCGGTGCGTCTCGGCCACCAGCGAGGCGATCCAGCGCATGTTGAAGTCGATGCCGCGCGGGCCTTCCCGGCCGGCCAGGCATTCGTCGACATAGCGCTTCACCGCCGGCTCCCAGAAGCGGCTGTTCGACGCGTTGATCGCGAACTCGCTGGTCCGCGCGGGAATGCGCAGGTTCGGATGGCTCAGCACCCATTCGCCCAGCTGCGGATCGAGCGTGAAGGCATGCGTGCCGTTGCCCAGCGTCAGCACCAGCATCGTCGACGGCCCGTAGATCGCATAGCCGGCGCCGACCTGCTGCACGCCGGGCTGCAGAAAGTCCTCCGGCCTGGCGTCGCGCTCGGGCGAGGGCGCGCGCAGGATCGAGAAGATGCTGCCTACCGCCACGTTGACGTCGATGTTCGACGAGCCGTCCAGCGGGTCGAACAGCAGCAGGTACTTGCCGCGCGGCTGCTGTTGCGGCGGCACGTAGGGCGCCTCCATCTCCTCGGACACCATGCCCGCCACGTGGCCGCCCCACTCGTTGGTGCGCAGGAACATGTCGTTGCTCAGCACGTCGAGCGTCTTCTGCTCCTCGCCCTGCACGTTGTGGCTGCTGGCGCTGCCGAGCATGTCCGCGAGCGCGCCCAGCGCCACCTTGCGCGATATCGCCTTGCAGGCGAGCGAAACGTCCGTGATGACGGCATTCAGCGCCCCGGTGGCGCCCGGATGTCGGCGGCGTTCCTCGATGATGTACTGGGTCAGCGTGGCCTTGCCTGCGATTGGCATGTCGATCTCCTAGTTGCTTGTCATCTCTTGGCTGCGCATGGCGCGCGACTCGCATGCGGTCAGCAGCAATTGCTGCGGCGTCGCCAGCCGCCACGCCCCCGGCAAGACATCCGCGACCGCGCACCCGCCGTAGCCCCATGCCGCCAGCGCAGCCGGACATCCGGCAGCCCTCGCGGCGAGCAGGTCGGGCGGCGCGTCGCCGACCATCAGCAGGCGCGCAGGCGCCACGCCGAGCCGATGCGCTGCGGCCAGCAGCAGGAAAGGCGCCGGCTTGCGCTGGTCGGCGGCGTCGGCGCCATGGACCCCGCTCAGAAAAGGCAGCAGTCCGGCCGCATCCAGCACAGCGCGTGCCAGGGGCGTCGGCTTGTTGGTGACCACCACCATCGGCAGCCGCCGGGCCAGCCCGGCGACCAGCTCGGCGATGCCGTGGAAGACGCGACCGGATTGCAATGGCGCGGCCAGCGTGGCTGCATCGAAGGTCTTGCGCAGCCGCGCGTGCGGTGCTTCGTCGGCGTCGAAGCCGTGGCAGCACAAGGCGTGCGCGATCAACGCGTCGGGGCCGTCGCCGATCCATGCGCGCACGGTGTCCAGCTCGAAGCCCTCCAGGCCCGCCTCGCCGAGCGCGGCATTCAAGGCATCCCGGATGTCCGGCGCGCTGTCGACCAGCGTGCCGTCGAGGTCGAAGGCGATGGCGTCGATGGCGCGCAGATCCTTCATGCGGCGCACCCCGCCAGCGCCCGCGTGCGGATAGCCTCGATCGCCTCGCGATAGCGGCCGCCGGCGAACACCGCCGAGCCTGCCACCAGCGTGTCGGCGCCCGCGGCGCCGATGCGCCGGGCGTTGTCGGCCTTCACGCCGCCATCGACCTCGAGCCAGATGTCGCGGCCGCTCGCGTCGATGCGGCGGCGCGCCGCCTCGATCTTCGGCAGCACGCTCTCGATGAAGCTCTGTCCGCCGAAGCCGGGGTTGACCGACATCAGCAGTACCAGATCGAGCTGGTCCAGCACATGGTCGAGCACCTGCAGCGGCGTCGCCGGGTTGAGCACGAGGCCGGCCTTGCAGCCGCTGGCCTTGATCAGGCGAATGGTGCGGTCCACATGCTCGCTGGCCTCGGGGTGGAAGGAGATGATCGAGGCGCCGGCCTCGGCGAACATCGGGATCAGCGCATCGACCGGCTTGACCATCAGATGCACATCGATGGGCACCGTGGCGTAGGGCTTGATGGCCTGGCACACCAGTGGGCCGACTGTCAGATTCGGGACATAGTGGTTGTCCATCACGTCGAAATGGATCAGATCGGCGCCGGCTTCGATGACCGCCCTCACCTCCTCGCCCAGGCGCGCGAAGTCCGCCGACAACAGGCTGGGCGCGATCCGCATGGTCGAGGCGGAGCCGGGCCGCGCAGAGATTTCGTTCTGCCGCATCTCATGCCCCCCGGTAGAGCGCTTGAACCGCATTCGGCGGCCGCACCGCGGTGGCCCTGCGCGTGAGTTCCTCGACGCCGAGCGATGCGTCCGCGAGACTGGGCAGGACCAGCCCGGCGCCGCTGAAGTCGCTGCCTTCGGTCCAGAACGTGGGCGTGACCACCGTCCACAGGCCGGCAGCGACGGCCGAGCGCACGCCGTTGGCCGAGTCCTCGACCGCGATCGCCCGCTCGGGCGGCACGCCCATGGTGTCGAGCGCGAGCCGGTAGATGTCGGGCGCCGGCTTCTTCGCGCGCACCTGGTCGCCGCAGGCGATCACGTCGAACATCGACAAGCCGCCCGGGCCCAGCGTCGCCAGCAGCAAGGCGTCGATGTTGACGGCCGTCGTGGTGCTGGCGATCGCCAGGCGCAAGCCCGCGCCGAGCGCCTCGTCGAGCAGGCGCGCCACGCCGGGACGCAGCTCGATGCCGCCCTGCCGGGCGATGTCGGTGTAGTGCCGCGTCTTCGCGGCGTGGAGCTCCGGCACCCGCTCGTGCAGGCGCTTCTTCTCGGGGGCACTCGAGGCCAGGCCATCGATGTAGGCCCGCAGCCGCTCCTTGCCGCCCGTCACCGCGAGCAGGGCCCGGTACTCGGCGCGCTCCCAGCGCCAGTCCAGGCCGAGCTCTTCGAAGGCCAGGTTGAAGGCGCGGCGATGCACCTCCTCGGTGTCGGCCAGGGTGCCGTCGACGTCGAACACGAGGGCTTCGATGCTCATGCACGCACTCCTTCGGCAGGCGCGGCGTCCGGCCGCGGATCGAACACGCGGCTCGCCAGGATGTCCTGCGCTTCCAGCGTGCAGAGCTGTTCGCGCGAGAGAGCTTCTTCGCTCGCGAACAGCCGCGTGGCGTGGCGCAGCCGGATGCGGTCCAGCGCATTGCGCACCGATCGCGCGTTGGCGAAATGCGGCTGCCGCCGGCGCAGGCTCACATAGCGCGCGAAAGTGGATGCCGCGCCCTCGTCGAAGCTGTAGTTCAGCCGCTCGAGCATCAGCTGCGCAATCTGCATCAGCTCGGCCTCGCTGTAGTCCGGAAAGTCGATGTGATGCGCGATGCGCGAGGCCATGCCCGGATTGCTGCCGAAGAAGGTCTCCATGCGGTCCTTGTAGCCCGCAAGAATCACCACCAGGTCGTCGCGCTGGTTCTCCATCACCTGCAGCAGGATCTCGATCGATTCCTGTCCATAGTCGCGTTCGTTCTCCGGCCGGTAGAGGTAGTAGGCCTCGTCGATGAACAGCACGCCGCCCATGGCCTTCTTGATCACCTCCCGGGTCTTGGGCGCCGTGTGGCCGATGAACTGGCCCACCAGGTCGTCGCGCGTCACCGCCACCAGGTGACCCTTGCGGACGTAGCCCAGCTGCTTGAGCACTTCGGCCATGCGCATCGCCACCGTGGTCTTGCCGGTGCCGGGATTGCCGGTGAAGGACATGTGCAGCGAGGGCGGCTGCGATTGCAGTCCCTGCGCCTGGCGCAGCCTGTCGATCAGGAGCAGCGCGGCGATGTCGCGGATGCGGCCCTTGACCGGCGCCAGGCCGATCAGCTCGGCATCGAGCTGGTCGAGCAGGGCCTTCACGCCCGAGGACTCGAAGAGCTGCCTCGGCGCGGTGGCGGAGTCGGCGGACTGGGCGGTATCCATGCGGTTGTCTCGCGTCGGGCCCGGGCTCAATACCGCGCGCCTTCGGGCCGCGCCTGCACGGCATAGCTCTCGATGCTGTAGCGGATGGTGCGGCCCGGCTCCTCGGTGCGGATCAGGCGGAAGCCGGGCTCGTCGGCCGGCCGGTTGACGATGAAGGACATCACGACCGACTCGGTTCCGTGCGTCGAGTCGAAGGCCGTGACGCGGATGTACTGCTGCCCGAAGGTCTTGCGGCAGGCCGCGAGCTCGAGCATGACGCCGGCCGGATCCTGGATGTCGAACATCGGATTGCCGAACATCTCCCAGAAGGTGTTGCGCGGATGCGGGTCGTCGGTGTACTCGATGCCGATCGCCCAGCCCTTTCCGAGGCAATACTCGACCTGGCGCTTGATCTGCTCGTCGCTCAAGTCAGGCAGGAATGAAAAGGTGCCTTGCGTGATTCGCATGTCTGTCTCTCCTCGTGGACCGGGTCAGGCCACCGACGGCGTCGGCACATAGTCCGACGTGTCGGTGGAGGCGTAGTTGAAAGAGATCTCGCCCCAGGTATCGAGCGCCGCCGCCAGCGGCGTGCACCACTTGGCCGCATCGCGCAGGATCTGCGGCCCTTCGTTGGCGATGTCGCGGCCTTCGTTGCGCGCCAGCACCATGGCTTCCAGCGCCACGCGGTTGGCCGTGGCCCCGGCCTGGATGCCTTGCGGATGCCCGATCGTGCCGCCGCCGAACTGCAGCACCACGTCGTCGCCGAACAGGTCCAGCAGCTGGTGCATCTGGCCGGCGTGGATGCCGCCCGATGCCACCGGCATCACCTTGCGCAGCGCACCCCAGTCCTGGTCGAAGTAGATGCCGCGCGGAAGGTCCACCAAGGTGCGCGTATCGCGGCAGACGTTGTAGTAGCCCTGCACCGTCATCGGGTCGCCCTCGAGCTTGCCGACCGCCGTGCCCGCGTGGATGTGGTCCACCCCCGCCATGCGCATCCACTTGGCGATCACGCGGAAGCTCACGCCGTGGTTCTTCTGCCGCGTGTAGGTGCCGTGGCCGGCGCGGTGCAGATGCAGGATCATGTCGTTCTGCCGGCACCAGTTGCTCATCGACTGGATGGCCGTGTAGCCGATCACCAGGTCCACCATCACGATCACCGAGCCGAGCTCCTTGGCGAACTGCGCGCGGCGGTACATCTCCTCCATCGTGCCGGCGGTGACGTTCAGGTAGCTGCCCTTGACCTCGCCTGTGGCCGCGCTCGCCTTGTTCACCGCATCCATCACGAACAGGAAGCGGTCGCGCCAGTGCATGAAGGGCTGCGAGTTGATGTTCTCGTCGTCCTTCATGAAGTCCAGGCCGCCGCGCAGTCCCTCGTACACCACCCGGCCGTAGTTGCGTCCGGACAGGCCCAGCTTCGGCTTGGTGGTGGCGCCCAGCAGCGGGCGTCCGAACTTGTCGAGCCGCTCGCGTTCCACCACGATGCCGGTCGGCGGACCGGCGAAGGTCTTGACGTAGGCGACCGGAAACTTCATGTCCTCCAGCCGCGCGGCCTTCAGTGGCTTGAAGCTGAAGACGTTGCCGATGATCGAGGCCGTCACGTTGGTGATCGAGCCCTCCTCGAACAGCGACAGGTCGTAGGCCACGTAGCAGAAGTACTGCCCCGGATTGTTGGGCACCGGCTCGACCTTGTAGGCCTTGGCGCGGTACATGTCGCAGGCGGTGAGCCGGTCGGTCCACACCACGGTCCAGGTCGCGGTGGACGATTCGCCGGCCACCGCCGCCGCGGCCTCGATGGCGTCCACGCCTTCCTGCGGCGTGATGCGGAACAGCGCCAGGATGTCGGTGTCCTTCGGCTGGTAGTCGCCGTCCCAGTAGCCCATCTGCGCGTACTTCAGCACACCGGCCGAGTAGCGCTTCTTCGCATCGGTGATCTGGATCGCTTCGTTCATGTTGCCCATGGGTTTCGCCTCTCGAGATGAATGGATTCGTGCTGTCGATGAGGAGAATGTAGGCCGCTCCAACGATTAGGAAAAATTAAATCTTTTGACATTGGTATGTCGCAAACCTAATATCGTTCGATGCCTCTTTCCAAGCACGCGAGCTTTCGCCAGCTCAACACCTTCCACGCGGTGGCCCGGCTCGGCAGCGTGTCGCTGGCGGCCGACGAGATGCATCTCACGCAGCCCGCGGTATCGATCCAGATCGGAACGCTCGAAGAATCCGCCGGCACGCCGCTCTTGCAGCGCACCGGCCGCGGCATCCGGCTGACCGAGGCCGGCGAGCTGCTGGCCGGCTATGCGGGGCGCATCCTCGACCTGTGGCGCGAGGCCGGCGAAGAAATGGCCACGCTGCAGGGCGTCTTCTCCGGAACGCTGCGCGTCGGCGCCATCACCACGGCCGAGTACCTGCTGCCTCCCATCCTTGTGAACTTCGCCAAGGAGCATCCGAAGGTCAAGCTCAAGCTCCAGGTCGGCAATCGCGACGAGATAGTGCGCATGCTGGCCGGCCAGGAGATCGACGTCGCGATCATGGGCCGCCCGCCCGCCGAGCTGAAGACCGATTCGAGCGCCTTTGCCAAGCATCCGATGGCCTTTCTCGCAGCGCCCGGCCATCCGCTGATGTCGGCGCCCAAGCCCAGCCTCGCGCTGCTGTCGGACACGCGCATGCTGGTGCGCGAACGCGGCTCGGGCACGCGCACCACCGTCGAGCGCTTCTTCAAGGACAACGGACTGCCGCTGCGCATCGGCTCCGAGCTGTCGAGCAACGAGGCCATCAAGCAGATGTGCGCCGCGGGCTTCGGCATTGCCTTTTTGTCGATGCACACCTGCGTGCTCGAGATGAACGCGGGCCTGCTCGGCCTGCTGCCCGTGCCGGGCAATCCGATCGTGCGGGACTGGTACGTCATGCACCTTGCGTCGCGGCAGCTGCCGCAGGTCGCGCTGGCCTTCGAGGACTACCTGCGTACGCACGGCCAGGCGCAGATCCAGCAGCAGCTCGGCCCTTTGCCGGTGGTGCGCAAGCCGACGCGCAAACGCAGCGCGGCGCGCGCCTGAGCATGGCGATGGCCTACCGATGCGGCTCCTTTCAGCTGCCGGTGCGGCCAAGGCCCAGCTTGTCCACCATGGCGCGCTCCTGCGCGAAGATCTCGCGGCAGGACTGCGCGTAGGCCTCGGGGCCGAGGTAGTCCACCTCCTGGTCGTACTTGGCCAGCTCGTCCTTGAAGCGCTGGTCGAACATCGCCTTCTTGAAGGCGTCGTGCAGCACCGTCACCGCCCTGGGCGGCAGGCCGCGCGGGCCCGCCAGGCCGAAGGGCGACTTGGCCACGATGTCGAAGCCGAACTCGCGCAGCACCGGCACCTCGGGCCAGCGTTTCGAGCGCTCCGCGCCGAAGGTCGCCAGCAGCCGCAGCGTGCCCGTGTCCACCGCCGGGCCGAAGCCGGTGGAGTTGACGCCGGCCATCACCTGCCCGCCGGCGATCGCGTTCAACTGTTCGGCCGTGCCCTTGTAGGGCACGTGGATGTAGCGCAGGCCGCGGGCGGTGAACAGCTCCTGGAGCACCATGTGCGGCGTGGTGCCGATGCCGTTGGTGGCGATGGTCAGCTCGCCGGGATGCGCGCGTGCGAACGCGAACAGGTCGTCGAGCGAACGCACGGGACTGCCGGCCGCTACCAGCACGCCGAAGGTGACGCTGGACACCTGGAGGATCGGCGTCACGTCGCGGATCGGATCCCACAGCACCTTCTGCGTGTGCGGCACGCGAAAGACCGTCTGCGGCATCTGGGCGACGGTGTAGCCGTCGGGCCGCGCCTGCTGCAGCACCGGCATGGCCAGCGTGCCGGCCGCGCCGCCGCGGTTCTCAGTGAGGACCGGCTGGCCGAGCCAGGCCGAGGCCAGCTCGGCCAGCAGCCGCAGCGAGATGTCGGTTGCGCCGCCGGCGGGCCAGGGTACCCACAGCGTGACCGCGCGCGAAGGAAAGGGCTCGGTGGAAGCCATCGCGGCGCCCAGCGGCAGAGAGCCCAGCGCCAGCGCGCCTGCCTGGCGCAGCCAGCGGCGCCGATCGAGGCGATCGTGCGGGCTCATTGAGTAGGCTCCGTGCTTCGGGCTGCGGTGCGAGCCGCGGGCGGCCGCGCCCTGACTTGCTCCCTCCCCCTCTGGGGGAGGGTTGGGGTGGGGGCACCGTTGGCTTGCTTCGGCGTTGCGCCTGTTCCGAGGTCGGAGCCGGGAGTTCGCCCCGGCGGGCGACTCACTTTTCTTGTCTCGCCAAGAAAAGTAAGCAAAAGAAGGCGACCCCACTGTGCGTGTCCCTCCACTTCGTTCCGGGCAACCTGCGGTGCTCGCTTCAGGCGGGGTCCGCGCAAACTCGCCTTCGGCTCAAACACGCGCGGCCCTTTATCCGCCTGAAGCTGCGCTCCTCGGCACGCCCAGAGGGGATTGAACAAGAACGCGCCATGGCGCGTCCTTGTGGTTTGGGTTGGCTGTTGGTATTCAACCGGCCGAGCGAAGCAAAGGCCTGTCCCCGTTCCCCGCCCCTCTGGCTGCGCCGAGGAGCGGAGCGCAGCCGGCCGCACGCCTGCCGAAGGACAGGCGTGCTTCGTGATCTGACTTGCCGCAGCTGTTTGAGCGCAGTGAACGAAGTGAACGTAGCGAGTTCTGCGGCAGGCCGGCTGCGCGAGCACCGCAGGTTGCCCCGGAGCTTTGCTGCGGGGTCGCAGACAGTGGGGTCGCCTTTCTTTGGTTACTTTCTTTGGCGAGACAAAGAAAGTGACTCGCCCGCCGGGGCGAACTCCCGGCTCCGGCCTCAGCAAAGAACAGCAACGATCCAAAGGCCCAGTGCCCCCACCCCAACCCTCTCCCAGAGGGGGAGGGAGCAAGTCCAAGACCGGCATCAGGTGTCTCATCCGCCGCCTCCCCGCTTGGTCAGCCCGCCAAAGCCGCGCTGCGGGTCGTAGCCCCAGCAGGCGAGGCCGAAGAAGACGACCAGGCAGCCGAGCACGACATAGGGCGCGAGACCCGGGTCCTTGCCGTAGAGAGCGAAGCGGATCCACTCCACCGCGTAGGTGAAGGGATTGAAACGCGCCAGCTGGTACACCCATTCGGCGCCCGACTCCTGCAGCTTCCACAGCGGATAGAGCGCGGTCGACAGGAAGTACATCGGGAAGATGACGAAGTTCATCGTGCCGGCGAAGTTCTCCAGCTGCTTGATGTGCACCGACAGCAGCAGCCCGAGCGCGCCCAGCATGAGCGCGCCGGCCGCCAGCGCCGCGAGCGCATGCAGGCCGGCGAGCGACAACAGCGGCAGTTCGGTGCCGATCGCCGCGGCCACCGCCACGAAGGCGATCGCCTGCAGCACCGACAGCAGCGCGGTGGCGCACAGCTTGGAGAACAGCAGCCAGGGCCGCGGCAGCGGCGCGGTGAGCAGCAGGCGCATCAGGCCCATCTCGCGGTCGTAGACCATCGCGAGCGAGGACTGCATGCCGTTGAACAGCAGCACCATGCCGACCAGCCCCGGCACGATGTACACGTCGTACGGAATGTAGGTGTCGTAGGGCTCGACGATCGCGACGCCGAAGACGTTGCGAAAGCCCGCGGCGAACACGGCCAGCCACAGCAGCGGCCGAACCAGCGCCGACACCAGCCGTCCCGTTTGCTGCGAGAACTTGTACAGCTCGCGCAGCACGATGGCGCGCATCGCCTGCAAGGCGTGGCCCAGCCCGCGCCGCGCCATCGGCTCGACGCTCGCGTCCTGCGGGGTTTTCAGCGCGCGTTCGGACATAGCTTCTCCGGCGCATCCGCGCCCAGCGTGTCGAGCACGTTGCGGGGGTGCAGCAGGCCTTCGGCCGGCGCCTGCGAAATCACGCCCTGCCCGTCGGTGAGCAGCATGGGCTGGCGCAGCTGGCCGTCCCAGGCGCGGAAGCTCAGGCCGGTGCCCTTTGAGCCATCCAGGGCGCTCTTCGCCAAGGCCTGGGCCCAGGCACCGTTCGAACCCTTGGGCGCGGCGATCGCCACGGCCGTCAGCGTCTTGCCGGCCATCCACGCGGCCCAGTCGTGCGCGGTCATCGGCCGCTTCGCCGCCTTGGCGAAGCGCCGCGCAACCTGCGGCGCACCGTAGCGCTCGAACTGCGCGTGCCAGGCCAGCGCCACCAGGCCGCCGTCGCCCACCACCGGGCGCGGCAGCACGGTGCGATAGGGCAGCGTGCGGGCGAATTCACCGTCGCTGTCGACCACCCAGACGGCGTCGTAGCTGCTGCCCGCGGTCAGCAGCAGCGGGTTGGCCAGGTCGCGCTCGCGCGGGTCGGCCGACAGCTTGAACGGCTTGCTGCCCACCAGTTGCAGTCCGTAGCGCTTGATCGACGCCTGCGCCGTCGCCGCGCGCGAGGCATCCTGGGCGCTGCTGCCCACCAGCAGGAGCAGCTTGCTCCATTTGCGGGACACCAGCGTCTGGGCCAGCGCATCGCTGCGCATGCGCTCGCTCGGAATCAGATGGAACAGGCGGGCGCGGCAATCCTGCTGGCGCAAGCGGTCGGACGCGTCGCTCAGATTCAGCACCGGCAGCTTCACCGCATCGGCAACCGCCAGCGTCCATTCGGCGGGCAGGTCGGTCAGCAGCACCGCGGCGCCGTTCTTCTCGGCCGCCACGGCCGCGGCGCGCGCCGCATCGACCGAAGCGGCCGGCGCGCTGGCCAGCGCCACCTCCGCGCCCGCGGCCTCCAGCTCGAACCTGGCCTCGTCGACGGCCAGCTCCAGGCCCTCCGCGAGCGCGCCGCCCGGATGTCCGAGGTAGGCGCGCTCGATGCGCGAACGCTCCATGCGGGCATCGTCCGCCGGCGTGATCAGGGTGGCCTTGAGCACCGCCGCGGCCGCCGGCGCAGGCGCGGCGAGAAGCGCCGCCAGCCATGCGAGCGAGAGCCGGGAAAGCGGTGTGCGCGTCCTCATTCCACGATCACGAGTCCGTAGGGCACGCGTCCGACCGGAACGCTCTTGATCGCCTTGGCGCCGGCCACATCGACCACCGTCACGTCGTCGGAGAGCCCGTTGACGACGTAGAGCCGCGCCTCTGCCTTGTCGAGCGCGACGTTCCAGGCGCGCTTGCCGACCAGCACCAGCGGGCCGACCTTGCGGCTGGCCACATCGACGAAGGCGACGTGGTTCGCGCGCCCGAGGCCGACGAAGGCCCGCCGGCCGTCCTTCGTCATCTGGATGCCGACCGGCGTGATGTCCTCGGCGCGCGCACCCTTGAGCTCGAACTTCACGGTGTCGATCACCTCGTTGGTGGCGGTCGAGACGATGCTGACGGTGGCGCCCAGCTCGTTGGTGATCCACAGCTCCTTGCCGTCGGGCGTGATCGCCATGCGCCGCGGCCGCTTGCCGACCCGGATGTTCTTGACGACCTTGCCGCTCGCGGTGTCGATCACATGCACCAGGCTCGCCACCTCGGAGGTGACGTACAGGGTCTTGCCATCGGCGCTCACCTTGACGCCTTCCGGTTCCGCGCCCACCTTCACGGCGCGCAGCTTCTTGCCGCTGGCCGCATCGATGAAGCTGGCCTCGCCCGCGTCCTCGTTGGAGACATAGATGACCTTGCCGTCGGGCGACAGATCGAAGGCCTCGGGCTCGTCGCCCAGCGGGATGCGGCGCACCGACTTGCCGCTGGCCGGGTCGATCAGGTCGGCCTCGTTGGAGTCGGTGCAGGCGACCATGAGCTGGCGCTCGGGCGTCAGCTGGAGATGGCGCGCGCGCTTGCAGGTGGGGATCGTGCCTTTGACGGCGAGCGTTGCCAGGTCGATCACCGTCAGCGCGTTGTCTTTCTCGCTCGACACGTAGGCGGTGCCCTGCGCCAGCACGGCCTGGCTCGCGGCCGCCAGCGCCAGTGCGCCGGCGGCGGTGCGAAGCCGCGTGCGCAGGATCGGAAGGGAAGGTCTTTGCATGCATGTCTCCATCTTTGTTTTCGGGGTCGGCGAGTTTCAAGTTGTGCGTGCGATGAAGCCCTCCTCCAGCGTGTCGCCGCCGAGCAGCCGGCCCACCTGCGCCGGCGTGCCGTCCGCCAGCAGGGCCCCCTTGTGCAGCACGAGCACGCGGTCGGCCTGCTCGGCTTCGTCCACCCGGTGCGTCGCCCACAGCACGCACACTCCGCGTTCGCGCACGTCCGCGCGCAAGGCGGCCAGCAGATCCTGGCGCGACTTCGGATCGAGCCCGACGGTGGCCTCGTCCATCAGCAGAACGGCCGGGCGATGCAGGCCCGCACGCGCGAGCTCGACCTTGCGCCGGTTGCCGCCCGACAGCTCGCGCACCTTGCGGTCCAGATCGGCATCGATGTTCAAGCGCTCGCAGGCCGATGCGATGCGCTCCTGCGCCAGCCGCCGCGGCAGGCCATGCAGGTCGGCCTGGAACAGCAGGTTGCGCCGGATGCTGAGGTCGAGATCTAGGGACATCTGCTGGAACACGACGCCGATATGCCGCAGCGCCGCGGTCGCGGCATGCCGCAGCGAATGGCCGGCCACTTCGACCTCGCCTTCATCGGCCGCGAACATGCCGGTCAGGACTTGGAACAGGGTCGACTTGCCGGCGCCGTTGGGCCCCAGCAGCGCCACGAACTGGCCGGCAGGCACGCGCAAGGACAGCGACTGCAGAGCCGTGCGCGTGCCATAGCGCTTGGTTAAGTCGATGGTTCGCAGCATGGAGGCCGAAGGGATGCGTCGAGCTGTCTCAATGTATGTGCCGGTTGTCATCGAATCGCAAATTCTGTGCCTCTGCCCGCCTCAGGGTTTTACTGGAATCCGTCCTACACATTTGCCTGAGCAAGCGCCTCTGCCGCCCCTCGGCGCTCGACATCGGCACTTGGCGCGAGACACTTTGCGTCAAATTTGGATGCGCACGCGGCGCACTGCCGCGGCGATGCGTGACGTGCGGCGCGGCGAAGGCATCCAACGCTGGGGATTTCCCTAGGTCCGATCGTCCTCTTGCAGCGCCCGAAACCGGCATCCGCCGAAGAGACAGCGTACCCTGCCGATCGAAGCCGCATCGACGAGACCGGCGATTGCGTTGCGGCATGGTGGGCATGGATGTTGCGGTCCGCAGCCTTCGCCAAACCGATCGAATAGATCCGAAGGCTGCTGCCAATTCGTGTTCGATACCCACTGTCAAATGTGAGGAGACATTTATGAAGTTTTCCAGGCAGATCGTCGGCCGTCTCGTACGGCATGTCGGCGTCGCGATGCTTGCTCTTCCGGCTTTGGCGCTTGCCAATGCCGATGTAGAGAAGAACGTCGCCAACTCGAAGAACTGGGCGATGCAATCGGGCGACATGTTCAACCAGCGCTACAGCAAGTTGAAGCAGATCACCAAGAGCAACGTCGGCAAGATGCAGGTCGCGTGGACCTTCTCCACCGGCGTGCTGCGCGGCCACGAGGGCTCGCCCCTGGTGGTCGACGGCGCGATGTACCTGCATTCGCCCTTCCCGAACAAGGTGTTCGCGCTCGATGTGGATACACAGAAGATCCTGTGGAAGTACGAGCCGAAGCAGGACCAGTCGGTGATTGCGGTCATGTGCTGCGACACGGTGAACCGCGGCCTGGCCTATGCCGAGGGCAAGGTCTTCCTGCAGCAGGCCGACACCACCCTGGTCGCGCTCGACGCCAAGACCGGCAAGGTGGTGTGGTCGGTGAAGAACGGCGATCCGAAGGTCGGCGCCACCAACACCAATGCGCCCCATGTCTTCAAGGACAAGGTCATCACCGGCATCAGCGGCGGCGAGTTCGGCGTGCGCGGCTTCCTGGCGGCCTACAACATCTCGGACGGCAAGCTGGCCTGGAAGGGCTACAGCACCGGGCCGGACGAAGAGATGCTGATGGACCCTGCGAAGACCATGACCTGGACCGACGGCAAGCTCGCGCCGGTCGGCAAGGACTCCTCGCTGAAGACCTGGCAGGGCGACCAGTGGAAGATCGGCGGCGGCACCACCTGGGGCTGGTACAGCTACGACAAGGCGACCAACGCGGTGTACTACGGCACCGGAAATCCGTCGACCTGGAATCCATCGCAGCGCCCCGGCGACAACAAGTGGTCGATGAGCATCTGGTCGCGCGACGTGGACACCGGCAAGGTCAACTGGGTCTACCAGATGACGCCGTTCGACGAATGGGACTTCGACGGCATCAACGAAATGATCCTGGCGGACATCAACGTCAAGGGCAAGCCGACCAAGGCGCTGGTGCACTTCGACCGCAACGGCTTCGCCTACACGCTCGACCGCGTGACCGGTGCGCTGCTGGTGGCCGAGAAATTCGACCCCAAGGTGAACTGGGCCACGCACGTCGACATGAAGACCGGCCGGCCGCAGGTGGTGGCCAAGTACTCGACCGCAAAGAACGGCCCCGATGTCAATACCAAGGGCATCTGCCCCGCGGCACTGGGCACCAAGGACCAGCAGCCGGCTTCCTACGACCCCAACACCAAGCTCTTCTACGTGCCGACGAACCACGTCTGCATGGACTACGAGCCGTTCAAGGTCGAATACACGGCCGGCCAGCCCTACGTGGGTGCCACGCTCTCCATGTATCCCACGCCGGGCAGCCACGGTGGCATGGGCAACTACATCACCTGGGATGCCGGCACCGGCAAGATCGTGCAGAGCAAGGCGGAGAAGTTCTCGGTATGGAGCGGCTCGCTGAACACCGCGGGCGGCATCTCCTGCTACGGCACGCTGGAGGGCTACCTCAAGTGCGTCGATGCCAAGGACATCACCAAGGAGCTCTTCAAGTTCAAGACCCCTTCCGGCATCATCGGCAACGTGTTCACCTATGAGAACAAGGGCAAGCAGTACATCGGCGTGCTCTCGGGCATCGGCGGCTGGGCCGGCATCGGCATGGCGGCAGGCATCGATCCGGAGAAGAGCACCGAAGGGCTCGGCGCTGTCGGCGGCTACAAGGAGCTGAGCCAGTACACCGAGCTCGGCGGCTCGCTGACTGTGTTCGCGCTGCCGAACTGAGCCGCAAGCCGCAAGCCGCGATAGGCGGGCGGACCGGGAGAGCACTCATGAGAGGGCTCTCCCCCTTTACCTTTCCAAAGATATCGGAGACCCAGGAGCCATGAAATTTCGTTCGTCAACGTTGCTGCCTTCCCTTCTTCTGCTCGCGGGCGTGGCCTGCACCATGGCTGTCGCCGCGACAGACCCCGCGCCCTACAAGGTGACGGAGGGCTACAAGGTGGACCCGGAAACCATGAAGGGATTTCGCGCCTGGCGCTCCGCCGCCTGCGATCGCTGCCACGGCCCCAACCAGGAAGGCATGGTCGGCCCTTCTCTCATCAACAGCCTGAAGACGCTGAAGAAGGAAGAGTTCATCAAGATCGTGCGCGACGGAAAGCTCGACAAGGGCATGCAGAGCTTCGGCAACAACCCTGCGGTGATGGACAACATCAACCAGCTCTACGCCTACCTCAAGGGCCGATCCGACGGCGCGATCACGCGCGCCAGAGTGGAAGAAATCAAATGACCGACCGGCAGCCTGCTGGCAGGCCGCGGCCCTTCGGCGCCCGTCTGCGCGCGGGCGTCGTGGGCGCGGCATGCTGCTGCGCGCTGATTCCCGCCATCGCCCAGGACACGCCGGCGCGCAAGGCGCTGCGCGTGTGCCAGGATCCGAACAACATGCCCTTCTCCAACACCAAGGGCGAGGGCATCGAGAACCGCATCGCCGAGCTGTTCGGCAAGGCGCTCGGACTTCCGGTCACCTACTACTCGTTCCCGCAGCGGCTGGCCTTCTTCCGCAACACGCTGCGCTTCAAGCTGCCGGGACAGGACTATCCCTGCGACATCGTGATGGGCGTGCCCGTCGGGCTCGACGAGGTCTCGGTCACCAAGCCGTACTACCGCTCGACCTACGCGCTCGTCTTCCCGAAGGGCAAGGGAATGGACCATGTCGCCTCGGCAGAGGATTTCCTCAAGCTCGATCCGGCCAAGCTGAAGTCGCTGCGCATCGGCATCTACGACCGCTCGCCGGCCTCGCAATGGCTCGGCCGGCACGGCCTGCTCGAACAAGGCGTGCCCTACAAGCTCATGAGCGCCGACCCGGCGCAGTATCCGGGTGAGATCGTCGAGCGGGACCTGGCCGGGGGCAAGCTCGACGCCGTGGTCGTCTGGGGTCCGATCGCCGGATTCTTCGCCCAGCGGGTCAAGAACCCGGCCTTGGTCGTGGTGCCGCTGAAGTCCGAAAAAGGAATCCGGCTCGACTACCAGATGGCCATGGGCGTGCGCTACGGCGAACGCGAATGGAAGCAGCAGGTCGAGGGGCTGATCGAATCCAAGGCGCCCGAGATCCAGGCGATCCTCAAGGAATACGGGGTCCCGCTGGTCGATGCATCGTTCGGGGCGCCCAACAACTGAGCCGAATTCCATGCGCTTCGCCATCGCCGCCTCGCTCTGCGCCTTGCTCGTCTCGCCCCTGGCCTCGCAGGCCGAGGGCGACAAGCCCGACTTCTCGCCCGCGGAGCGCCTGCTGTTCATGACGCCGCAGCTGCAGACCTTGCAGCCGCCCACCCTGCTGCGCTACACCTTCAGCAAGACAGGCAGCCTGGAAGATGCTTTCGCCGACAGCGTCACCGTGGCTTTGAGCGCCAAGGCCGACGGCAGCTGCTGCGATGCCAAGGGCGCATTCCTGAGCGGCGCGCGCAAGCTGCAGGTGCCAGAGGTGGCGGCGGCCGAAGGCAACCCCGTCATCCTTTACTTCCTCGAGCATGACGTGCGCGAGATGAAGCGCCTCACGGGCGGCTCCGAGAATCATTTCCGCAAGCGCCTGCGCATGGCGATCTACCAGGGCGCCGAAGTGCGCGACGTGACGATTCGCTACCAGGGGCGCGCGGTGAAGGGCAAGGAGATCGTGTTCAGCCCCTTCCTGGACGACCCGAACCGGCCGAGGTACGAAAAGTTCGCGAAGAAGAACTACCGCTTCCTGCTCTCGACCGCCGTGCCCGGAGGTGTCTATGGCATCCGGACCCAGATCCGGGGCGAAGGCCTGATCGCCAAACCCCTGCTCGTCGAGGAACTTCTCATCGACGGCGCCCAGGCGCCGGCGCGCTGACGCGCCGCCTCGAACGAACTCCAGCGCATGCCAATGAAGAACACGCTCCGCCTCCTGTGCTTGCTCGGCCTGCCGATGGCCGTGCACGCCGCCTCGCCCGCGAACGACTTCCCCACCGTGGACCGCGTGCTCTACGTGCAGGAATGCATGGCCGCGCATCCAGGCGCCGGCACCTTCGAGATGATCAACAAGTGCTCGTGCGCGCTCGATGCGCTCGCCAAGGAGGTGAAGTACGCGAACTACGTGCAGCTGAGCACCGCGAGCAAGGCCACCACCATCGGCGGCGAGCGCGGCGGCTACATCCGCGATTCGGAACAGCTCCAGGCCGATATCAAGCGCTACCGCGCGCTCCAGGCCAAGGTGAAAAAGGGCTGCTTCATCGGCCCGGCCAACGGGCGCTGAACGGCGCCGACGCGCACAGCCATGAGGGGCGCCGCAACACCCGTGCGCAGCGGATGGGTCGCTGCCCTCCTGCTGTGCACCACGGCCGGCGCCTCGCCCTTCGCCTACATCACCAACCAGGGAAGCCACGACGTGTCGGTGATCGACCTTGCGTCGCAGCAGGTGGTGGCCACGGTCGCGGTCGGCCGGTCGCCGGCCGGCGTGGTGGCGTCGGGCCGTGCCGGCCGCGCCTTCGTCTCCAACCCCGACAGCAAGACCATCTCGGTCATCGACATGCGCCAGCAGAAGGTCGTGAGCACGCTTCCAGCGGGAGACGGGCCGGTAGGCCTCGACATCTCGGGCGACGGCCGGCAGCTGTACGTGGCCGACTGGTACGCCGGCCGGCTGCTGGTGTTCGACGCGCATGCCAGCGGGGCCGCGCCGCCCCTGGCCTCGATTCCGGTGGGCCGCGCGCCGGCCGGCGTGGCCGCGCACACCGACGAGGCCACCGTGTTCGTGGCCGAGCGCGACGACGACAGCGTGGCGGTGATCGACACGACAGCGCGGCGGGTGCTGGCGCGCGTTCGCGTCGGCAGCCATCCCTTCGCGCTGCTCTACGACGCGGCGCGCGCAAGGCTCTATGCGCTCAACGTGCAGAGCGACGACATCTCGGTGATCGACGTGCGCGACACGCGGCGGCCGGCCGTCGTCGCGACCGTGAAGGTCGGCAAGGCCCCTTACGGCGCGGCGCTGGCGCAGGGCGGCGCGCTGCTGTACGTGACCAACCAGCGCGACGACAGCGTCAGCGTGGTCGATGCCGATTCGCTGCGCGTGCTGCGCACCCTCCCCGGCTTCGCCTACCCGGAGGGCATCGCCGCGCACGCCGGCCGCGTCTATGTCGTGAACTGGATGGACGACAACGTGCAGGTGCTGGAGGCCGAAAGCGGACGCAAGCTCCAGACCATCGCCACGGGCAAGAACAGCCGCGGCTTCGGCGCCTTCATCGGCGCGCCGGCCGATCCCTGAAGACTTTCGCACCACCTACCCATCACGGAACACCCATGCCGACATACGCTTCCCGCCGACGGGCCTTCCCGATCCTCGTTGCGTCCCTGCTTCTCGCCGCATCGGCCTCCAGCCTGGCCCACGGGCCGACGCGCCAGAAGGTGACGGAAAAAGTCACCATCGAGGCGCCGGCGGATGCCGTCTGGGCTGCGATCAAGAACTTCAACGCGCTGAAGGACTGGCATCCGGCCGTGGCCGAAAGCCCCGCCGACAAGGGCAACGCCGTAGGCTCGGTGAGAAGCCTCAAGCTCAAGGACGGCGGCACGCTCGTCGAGACACTCGAAAGCTACGACGATGCGCAGAAGAAGTACGGCTACCGCGCCAAGGACGGCGGCGCGCTGCCGGTGACGAACTACACCTCCACGCTCTCGGTCGTCGCGGACGGCGGCAAGTCGACGGTCGAGTGGCGCGGCGCCTTCTATCGCGGCTTTCCGAACAACAACCCGCCGCCGGAGCAGAACGACGAGGCCGCGCTGAAGGCCGTCACCGGCGTCTACCGCAGCGGGCTCGACAACCTGAAGAAGCTGATCGAGTCGAAGTAGCGGCGCCGGAACCGACACCATGGGCTCCCAAGAACAACTCGAAGACTGGCGCCAACTCGCGCTGCGCGTCGAAGCCGAGGTCGCGAAAGCGGTGATCGGGCAGGCGCAGACGATCCGCCTCATCAACGTCGCGCTGTTCGCGCGCGGCCACGTACTGCTCGAAGGCGACGTCGGCGTCGGCAAGACCACGGTGCTGCGCGCCTTCTCGCGCGCCATCGGCGGCGATTTCGAGCGCGTCGAGGGCACGGTCGACCTGATGCCGGGCGACCTGGTCTATCACACCTATGTCGATGCCCAAGGCCGGCCGCGCATCGACCCCGGACCGCTGCTGCGCCACGGCGAGCGCCTGGTCACCTTCTTCTTCAACGAGATCAACCGGGCCCGGCCGCAGGTGCAGTCGCTGCTGCTGCGCGCCATGGCCGAGCGCACCGTCTCCGCCTTCGACCGCGAGTACAGCTTTCCGCACATGACGGTGTTCGCCGACCGCAACAAGGTCGAGCGGGAGGAGACCTTCGAGCTGGCATCCGCGGCGCGCGACCGCTTCATGTTCGAGCTGAACATGCCCAAGCCCGCCGACCGCGCCATCCGCCAGTCGCTGGTGTTCGACACCGCCTTCCACGACACCGAGGGCCTGATCGACAAGGTGGCGTCCGCCATCCTGCCGTGGGACCGGCTCAACGCCATCGGCGCACAGGTGCAGCGCACGGTGCGCGCCAGCCAGACCATCGAGCGCTATGTGCTCGATCTCTGGGAAGCCAGCGAGACGCCGCAGAAGTTCGGCATCCGGCTCGATGGCGTGGACATGGACCGCCTGATCCTCGCCGGCGCCAGCCCGCGCGGCATGAGCGCGCTGCTGCGGGCGGCGCGCACCGTGGCCTGGCTCGAGGGTCGCACGCACCTGGAGCCGGCGGACCTGGCGGCCGTGCTGCCCTCGGTGCTCGGGCACCGCATCTTCTTCACGCCGGTCTACGAGCTGCGCCGGGCCGAGCTGTCGGAGGCGCTGGTGGCACAGATCATGGACAAGATCGCCGCCCCCTGAATCACCGAGCCAGCGATGGAGCGCGTCGACGAATTCCACTACCAGCTGCCGCGCCGCTTCGGCGGCTGGCGCCCGGGCGCGCAGCGCGGCCTGAGCCAGGGCAGCGGACAGGAGTTCGCCGCGCACCGGCGCCTCTTCGACCATCCCGATCCGCGGCGCATCGATCTGCGCGCCAGCGTGCGCGAAGGTCGCGGCGACTGGCTGGTGCGCATCCATCGGCTGCGCGTGGCGATCCCGGTGCATCTGGTGGTGGATGTCTCGGCCTCGATGCATTTCGGCGCCGCGAGGCGCAAGCTCGAGGTCGTGGCCGATCTGGCGGAGGCGCTGGGCTACAGCGCATTCCGCAGCGGCGACACGGTGGGCCTGCTGGCCTTCGACCAGCGCGAGCGCGAGGATCTGTTCGTGCCCGCGCGCCACAGCCGCGGCACCGGCAGCCTGATGGCGCGCATGCTGCGCGACTGCCGCGCGGCGCCGGGCACGGTGCCGCACGGCAGCAGCAGCGCACTCGCCGGCCTGCGCCGCACGACCGAGCGCCTGGTCGGCCGCGGCGGCCTGGTTTTCCTCGCCTCCGATTTCCACTGGCCGATCGCTGCGCTCGGCGAGCTGCTGCGGCAGCTGGCGCCGGCCTGCGTCGTCCCGGTGGTGGTCTGGGACCCGGCCGAAACCGAGCCGCCGCCCGCGCGCGCGCTGGTCGCCCTCAGCGATGCGGAAAGCGGCGTGCGGCGCAGCCTGTGGATGCGCGAATCGCTGCGCGCCCGATGGCGCGACGCTGTTGCAGAACGGCGCGCCGAGCTCAGGACGCTGTTCGACGCGCACGGCATGCCGCCCTTCCATTTGCACGGCCGCTTCGACGCCGAAGCCCTCACCCGCTACTTCCTGGAGACGGCGGCATGAAGGCCGTCCGGGCGGCGCTGCTGGCGCTGGCGCTCGGCGCCGCCAGTGGCCTCGCGCTGAGTGCAGATCCGGCCAAGTTCGCGGGCCCCACCGTCGCCGCGACGGTCGAGCAACCGCGCAGCTTCGGCCATGTGCTGGGCGACGTATTGACGCAGCGCGTGCTGCTCGAGCTCGCGGACCGGCCGCTCGAGCCCAGCGCCCTGCCGGCGCCGGGACGGATCGACCTCTGGCTGGAGCGCAGGACGGCGCGGATCGAAACCGATGCGCGGGGACGGCGCTGGCTGGTCGTCGACTACCAGCTCATCAACGCGCCGCGCGCGCTGAGCGCCATCGCGCTGCCGGCCCTGCGCATCGCCACCGCCTCGGGCCCGACACTCGCGCTGCCCGCATGGCCGGTCAGCATCGCACCGCTGACGCCGCCGGAAGCCTTCGGCCGCGGCGATCTGCAGCCGCTGCGCCCGGACCGGCCGGTCGCTGCGCTTCCGACCGATGCCATCGAGCGGCAACTGCGGCTTTCGCTCGCCGCCCTGCTGGCCGTGCTGCTGGCCTGGCTCGCCTGGTGGGCCTGGCGCAATGCGCTCGAAGCGCGGCGCCTTCCTTTCGCGCAGGCCTGGCGCGAACTCAAGCGCATCGACGACCCGGGCAGCGCGCAGGCCTGGCGCGTCGTGCATCGCGCGCTGAACACGAGCGCCGGGCACGTGGTGCACGGCGCCAGCCTGCCCCGGCTGCTGGCCGAGGCGCCCCATCTGCGCCCGCTGCAGGCGCGGCTCGAGGATTTCTACCGCGAGTCCACGAGGCGTTTCTTCGCGGGCAACGCCGATGCTGCAGAGACCGGCCCTCCCTATCCGCTCAAGCCGCTGTGCCGTGCCCTGCGCGATGCGGAGAAGCGCCACCGGGCCTGAGGCGAACCATGCACTTCGACTTCGCCCAGCCCTGGATGCTCCTGCTGCTGCCGCTCGCGCTGCTGCCGCTGTTGCGCAGGCGCAGCGATACGCTGGAGTTCTCCTACCTGGCCTGGCTGCCGGCCGACCGAGTCGGCCGCCTTCTCGGTTTCCTCTGGCGCGGCTTGGCGGTCGCAGCCATGGCGCTTGCGGTGCTCGGCCTCGCCGGTCCCGGGCAGTCGGGCGCCCAGGTGCAGCGCACCGGCCGCGGCGCCGAGGTGTTGATCCTGATGGACCGCAGCAGCAGCATGGATGCCACGGTCCACACCAACGGCCTGCAGACGGCCGGCCGCATGTCGCAGGAGCCCAAGGCCAAAGTCGTGCGCGACCTGTTGAGTGACTTCGTCGCCAAGCGGCCCGACAACCGCTTCGCCTTCATGACCTTCAGCACGGTGCCGATCGCCGTCGTGCCCTTCACGCAGAAGACGGACACGGTACAGGCCGCGCTCGCCGCCAGCGCCATCGGCCGCGGCCTGCCCGAAACCCGCATGGGTGTCGCGCTCCTGGCCGCCATCGAGGAGTTCGAGAACCGCAGCTACTCGGGAAGCCGCGTGATCCTGATCGTCTCGGACGGCGGCGCCCAGCTCGACGCAGCGACGCGGCAACGCATCCAGGCAGGCCTCGCGCGCGAGAAGATCGGCCTCTACTGGATCTACGTGCGCAGCGGCCCGAACTCGCCCAACCTCAACACCAGCACAGCGAGCGCCTATGGCCTCGGCGAGGAACTGGCGCTGCATGAGTTCTTCAAGACGTTGGCGACGCCCTACCGGCTCTACCAGGTGGACGACTCCAACGCGATGGCCGCTGCGATGGCCGAGATCGACCGGCAGCAGAACTTCCCCCTGACCATCCACGAGCGGGTGCCGCGGCGCGACCATGGCGGCGCCTTCTACCTTGCTGCGATGCTGTGCTGCGCCGGCCTGCTGGCCTGCCGCGCGCTGCAGTTGCAAAGCTGGCGATGAAGCGACGCACCGTACACCTGCTCTTCGGCGTTCTGAGCCTGTGCTGCGCCGGCGCAGCGCTGGAGCGGGACTTGCGCCTGCGCCAGGCGACGAGCCTCAATGCCGAGATCGCCCGCATCGCCGCCGCACCGGCTGGCAAGGAAGCCGCGGCCCTGCCCCGGCGCTCCGCGCGAGAGCTGCAGCTGGCGCAGGCGCTGGCCCTCTCGAGAGCCGGCAATCACGAGGCCGCGCTCAAGGGCTACGCAGGCCTGATCCAGAACGGCGAGCGCGATGCCGTCGCGCAGCAGGCGCTGTTCAACCTGGCCAACATGTACCTGCGCCAAGGCCTGGCACAGGAGACCGGCGCCGTGCCGCTGTTCGAACTGGGCAAGCAGCGATTGCGCGACCTGCTGCGGGTGGCGCCGCAGGACTGGGATGCGCGCTACAACCTGGAGCGCGCGCTGCGCCTGGCGCCGGAAGAGCAGGAAGCCTTTTCCGCGGAGCAGCAGCAGTCGGTCGAGCAGCGGCGGGTCCGGATTCCGGGATTCGTCGCGGGGGATTTGCCATGAGCCGGGCACGGCCGCGTGAAGAGGCTTCGGTCCTGCTCCCTCCCCCTCCGGGGGAGGGTTGGGGTGGGGGCACTGGGCGCTTGCTTCGGCGTTGCGCTTGGTGTGAGGCCGGAGCCGGGAGTTCGCCCCGGCTCCGGGCCTCAACAAAGCATGCAACCGATTCAAAGGCCCAAGAGCCCCCACCCCAGCCCTCCCCCGGAGGGGGAGGGAGCAAGACCTGAGGCGATCCAATGAACACTCTCTGGCGCCGCATCCACAGCAGCGGAAACTGGCCGCTGATGGCGGCCCTGCTGTTGCTCGCACTGGCGGCCTGGCCGCCGCGCATGCAGCTGCAGCGCCCGGTGTTCGAATGGCAGGTCAGCTTCGACATCACGCAGAGCATGAACGTCGAGGACGTCGAGCTGAACCATGCCGCGGTCAGCCGGCTGACGCTGGCGCGCGCAGCCATGCGCGATACGCTGGCCGCATTGCCATGCGGTTCCAAGGTGGGCTGGAGCGTCTTCGCCGACTACCGCTCGCTGGTGATCCTGGCGCCGATCGAGGTCTGCAGCCACTACGAAGAGCTGCTCGCCTCGCTCGAGCGCATCGATGCCCGCATGCGCTGGGCCAACGCCAGCAACATCGGCAAGGGCGTGACCTGGGCCGTGCGCGGCGCCCGGAGCATCGGTCCGCACACCGCATTCGTTTTCATCACCGATGGCCAGGAGTCGCCGCCGCTGCGGGCCAATGACACGCCGCCGATGGTCGACGTCACGCCCGGCGAGGTGAAGGGCTGGCTGGTCGGCATCGGCGGCGACGTGCCGGTGCCGATACCGAAGACCGGCAGCAACGGCGAACCCGCGGGCTACTGGAAGCCCGAGGACGTGGTGCAGGGCTCCGCCATCGGCGGCACGCAGAACCACGAGCATCTGTCCGAGCTGCGCGAGGACCATCTGCGAACGCTGGCCAAGCTCGTCGGCGTGGACTACCTGCGCCTGAACACGCCGGATGCGCTGAAGGCGGCCATGCTGGACCGCCGCTTCGCGCAGCACCAGGCGGCGGACACGGATCTGCGCTGGATCCCGGCCCTGCTCGCCCTACTGCTGCTGGCCTGGCGCTTCGCGCCGGATCTCGGGCTGCTGCGCGGCCGCCGGCTGCTGCGGCTACGCGTGCGCCAAAGATCATTCAGCCCCATGTCCCCGCTTCCTTGATCTGCACCGGATCGAACTCAATCCGTCGCGCGATCAGTCAAGGCCGATACCGGCAGTTCCTCCAGATGGGGATTGTGCAAACTCAGCTGCAACATCGAATCCGCAGGTCGGTACATGTGATATGCCGAAGCCGCCACTTTGTGCAAGAGAGGAAAACGCTTCAGAAAACGGGCGATCCCGCCCCTTGGGCTCGGCTCGCCGACAGGTTCGGATGCAAGGCCGCCATTTTCCCATTCGAATGCATAGTCGCTTTGCTGAACTCCCGAATGATCGAAGGCGCCTTCCTTCAATACAGTCCTGACAAGCACATAGGCTTCGGAAGTCGAATGCACATTGATCCGTTCGCCGGGCCCAGGCGGCTTGACACGAAACCACTTGGACGTTTTTGACAGATCCGCGAGGAACACCTCCGTATCTCTATACCCGTTTCTATTGGAATAAAGAGAAAAAAACAGTTCTGGGGAGAACTGCCAGAAGCCATGGCCGCAGCAGTTGCTGGCGGGAAGCATGTGCAGGATCTGGGCTCCAGGCTTGCAAAACCTGGAGCAGTTCAGCAGCGCCTGCGGCACGTTGAAGATGTGCTCCAGGCACCCGCCGTCTATGACGGTGTCATAGCGTCGCGCGACATGCTCGGGCAATGGCAAATTCATGTCGTGGACGATGGATGCATCTTCGTACTCGGAATAGTCGATCGAGTCGACCTGGCCAGCGCCAAACTGGTCTCTCAAGAGCTGATCGCAATACTTGTCGTTCTTGTATTCGGCGCTCAGTGCAAATGCGTCCCGCACGTTCGAATCCGGGACATGCAGCTCCTGCCTGCCGATCGTCACCGTTTGGTCAAAGTCTCTTTGTTGCTTCGAGTAGCGCAAAAAATTGAATTCGTGCAAACCAATACCCATTGGATGACCTCTGAAGTTGATACGACCAGAAAGGTGGTTCAGAGTGAAGAGGGCGGCGAACGCGCGTGCAGAACCACCGAGGACGCCCTATGACGTGGGCCTGCGTCAAAGTTTAGACTTCGATTTCCGTTTTGTGCTGCACTGCACAAAATCGTACATCTGTGTTTTCTGCTTACCGCTTTCGACCAGCTGCGATATTCAGAGAAACGGTCGAACACGCGCGCCGCGCGCATCGCATCGCCGCTCGAGCCATTCATCGACGCAAGCTCCGAACAACGCGATGTTCTCTTCGACTTCGTCGTGCAGGAACCGCCGTGCTCCGGCTTGGGCCAAAGGGTCTGCAGCGATCCAGGCTTCCTGCGAATCGTTGGATGCAGGCGGATCGGAAGCGCCCCACACCTGCGCGAAGATCGCGAGCGTTTCGGCGGCCGATAGGTCCTTCCAGATCATTCCAAGCTCGGAAAGCAGGCCCGGGCGCTCGCTCAGAGCGATGCCGGTGAGTATCCGGCCGTCCTCTTCGACGATCACCGGGCTCAGGCCGCCACGCAGCATGACGCGCAGCAGATCCTTCGGCTCGGCGCGGCGAATCCACTCATCCGCTCGCCGGACCAACTGCGCGGCAATGTCTGCCTTGTCGAGATGCGCGTGCTTCAGCATGCAATCCGCTCCCGGTCGCGCCTTCCTACGGGCCGATCGAGATGTCCTTGCTCTTCGGTGCATGCCTGACGCGCTGGGCCGCGATCGCGTTCTTCCGCGTCACCTTCACCCAGTCGGTGGTCCGCGTGCCGGGCGTGTAGACGCTGTCGAGCCTCTTCGCCACCAGGCCCTCGAGCTCGAAGGGCACCACCTCCTCGTGGAAGACTCGGTGGATGTCGTGCTCCGCGTTGTCGAAGTAGTGCACGAGCAGCACGCTCGGCGGCGGCACGGCGAACAGCTCGGCCAGCCGCTTCTTGCGTTCGACGAGCGGCAGCCGGGTGATGTCGACGCCCTTGTCCACGAGGAGATCGAAGACGCAGTAGACGACAGGGTCGCCGCCCTCGTACCAGCCCTTGCGCTGCGCGCGGGCCTGGAATCGGTCGAAGTCGCTGCGCCCCAGGTCGTCGAGCACGCAGCCTTCTCCGTCCGTGAGGTAGGGTCCCCCTTTCATGCCCGCCAGCGCGCTGGTGATCTCCGGGAACCACCCGGTCGCATCGGCGCCCCTGCGGGTGCGCAGCTGGCACTTGCCGTCCCCGAACTCCGCCATCAGGCGCCAGCCGTCGTACTTGACCTCGTAGATCCATCCCGGCTCCTCGAGGTCCAGCAGCCGCTCGTCCAGGAGCATGGGAGACAGCTTCTGCAGATGAGACATCGTCGCCGAAGCCTATCCGACCGCTCCTGCCTTTGCAGGGATGAGTCGAAGCACCAGTTTGCCGTCGACGGTCTTGAAGGTGTCGTAGCTGCCGGAACATTCCAGCAAGTCACCGTTGCCAAGGTAGAACTTCGGCTCGCGCTGCTTCTTGACCAGCCCGTACGGGGTCTTCACGGAGACGATCTGAGTACGCCGGAAGACGATGTAGATCTGCCCGTCGTCCCCCTGTGCCCGGTACACGTCGGTTCGCACTTGCACGCTGCGCTCCTTTCGCCGACACCGAAAGTCAGTTTGGAGAGCAGACATCTTTGCCGCAAGCGGCCGTGTAGGGCTTTTTGCCCAGGTCTTGCGCGACAGCGCTCGCCGCGGCCAGGCCTCACGCACCCGGCGTGACAGGCGCGGCAAGGCGGCGCGAGTTGGCGGGATCGCGAAACACCAGCGGATGCTCGACCGGGCCGGCCGGGTCGCGCGCCGCTGCGCGCTGCACCGCTTCCACCACCCGGTGGTGGTCGGGGCTCTTCGCACACACCGGATCTGCCGCGGCCGGGTCGTTGGCCAGCAGGTAGGCCTGGCAGCGGCAGCCGCCCAGGTCCTGCTCGCGCATGTCGCAGCTCGCGCAGGGCTCCTTCATCCAGCCGGTGCCGCGGTAGCGGTTGAAGCCTTCCGATTCGAACCAGATCTCGCGCAGGCTGCGCGCCTTCACGTTCGGAAACTCGAGGCCCGGCAGCATCTTCGCGGTATGGCAGGGCAGCGCCGTGCCGTCCGGCGCCACGGTGAGGAACATGCTGCCCCAGCCGTTGACGCATTTCTTGGCGCGCCCCTCGTGGTAGTCGGGCGCGACGAAGAAGATGCGCATGCGCTCGCCCAGCCGGGCGCGCCACGCGTCGGTCACTTCCTCGGCGTGCCGCAGCTGTTCGTGCGTGGGCAGCAGCTGGTCGCGGTTCACGAAGGCCCACGAGTAGTACTGCGTGTTGGCGAGCTCGAGGTACTCGGCGCCCATCTCCTGCGCCATCTCGATGATGCGGTCGATGTGATCGATGTTCATTCGATGGATGACCACGTTCATCACCATCGGCCAGCCCTGGTCCTTGATGATCTTCGCCACCCGGTTCTTCAGCTCGAAGGTCTTGGTGTGCGAGAGGAAGTCGTTCATCTCGCGCGTGGAGTCCTGGAACGACAGCTGCACGTGGTCCAGTCCGGCAGCCTTCAGGGCGGCGGCGCGGTCGGCGTGGAGGCCCACGCCGGAGGTCAGCAGGTTGGTGTAGTAGCCCAGCCGCTTGGCCTCGGCGACGATGATCTCCAGGTCGTCGCGCAGGAGCGGCTCGCCGCCCGAGAGGCCGCACTGCACGGCGCCGAGCTCGCGGCCCTCGCGCAGCACCCGCAGCCAGTCTTCGGTGCCGAGCTCGCTGTCCTGCTGCGCGAAATCGACCGGGTTGAAGCAGAACACGCAATGCAGCGGGCAGCGGTAGGTCAGCTCGGCCAGCAGCCAGAGCGGGGGGCCGGGGCGCGGTGCCTGCGTCATGCGTCCCAGCGCAGCCAGTTCTGCTGCGCCGCCAGCTCGACGAAGCCCCGCACTTCGGGTTCGAGCCCTGTGGTGCCGAAGGCCTGCTCCAGATCGGCCACGATCGCTGCGACGCTGCTTTCACCGTCGCAGCGCTTCATGATCTCGCCCGCGCTGCCGTTGAGCCGCACCATGCCCTCGGGATAGAGCAGCACATGGCAGTCCTGCACCGGCTCCCATTGCAGGCGGAAGCCCGGCCCGATGCGGGGCCTGCTTTCGGCGCTCAGCACTTTCTTGATCTCGTTCATGCGCTGTTCACCCCGTAGCGCGTCGCCATCGCGTCG
This sequence comes from Variovorax sp. MHTC-1, assembly GCF_003984645.1. Taxonomy (GTDB): domain Bacteria; phylum Pseudomonadota; class Gammaproteobacteria; order Burkholderiales; family Burkholderiaceae_C; genus Variovorax. The sequence continues at coordinate 69,840 of NZ_RWKI01000007.1, read as the reverse complement.
TTCATGGCCCACAGGATGTCGAGCTTGAACTGCAGCACCTCCAGCGCGCGCTCCTGCAGCGCGCGGGTGTCGAAGTGATCGAGCGTGATCGCCAGGCCCTGCTCCACGTCGCGCCGAGCCTGGCTCACGCGATTGCGGAAGTAGTCCAAGCCCGCCGGCTCGATCCACGCATAGTGCGCCGGCCAGGTGGCGAGGCGCTGCTTGTGGATCTCGGGCGCGAACAGTTCGGTCAGCGACGAGCACACCGCCTCCTGCCACGGCGCGCGGCGCGCGAAGTTGACGTAGGCGTCGACCGCAAAGCGCACGGCGGGCACCACGTGGCGCAGGTCGCGCACCTCCTCGCGGGCCAGGCCGACGGCCTCGGCGAGGCGCAGCCAGGCCTCGATGCCGCCTTCGTCCTTCACGCCGCCGAGCTCGAAGCCGTCGTGGTCCAGGATGCGCTGCACCCAGCCGCGCCGCACTTCCTGGTCGGGGCAATTCGAGAGCACCGCCGCGTCCTTGATCGGGATCGCGATCTGGTAGTAGAAGCGGTTCGCCACCCAGCCGCGCACCTGCTCGGGTGTGGCCCGGCCGCCGTTGAGCATGACGTTGAACGGGTGATGGATGTGGTAGCTGCGCCCGCGCTCGCGCAGCCGCAGCTCGAATTCCTCGCGGCTCCATGGCGCTGCGCTTTTTCCGCTGTCGGTGGCCGGGCGAACCGGCTCCTGGATCCTGTCGGCGTGCATGGGGTGTGGGCTCGCGGTCTCAGAGATGGATCGTCATCCCGTCCTCGCAGGCCTCGATGCCCGCGCGCTGCAGCGCTGCGTGCTCATCGGAGTCCTCGTCGAGGATGGGATTGGTGTTGTTGATGTGGATCAGCATGCGCCGCGTGCTCGCAGGCAGCCGCGCGAGCCATTCGATCATGCCGCCCTCGCCCGACTGCGGCAGATGGCCGATCTCGCGCGCGCGCTTGGCGCCGACGCCCAGGCGGACCATCTCGTCGTCGGTCCAGAAGGTGCCATCCACCATGACGGCGTCGGCATTGGCCATGGCGTCGAACACGGGCGGCGTGATGGCGCCCAGGCCCGGCGCGTAGAACACGCTCCTGCCGCTTGTGCGGTCGCGGATGGTGATGCCGATATTGTCGCCCGCAACCGGATGCTCGCGGTGCGGCGAGTACGGCGCCGCCTTGCCGCTCAGCGCCAGGGCGCGAAAGACCAAATCGGGCACGCCGGGCACCTCGAAGGCGCTGCCGTCGATCGCGATCGGATGCCGCGCCACGCCGCAGTAGTGCGACAGCACGCGCAGCACAGGATTGCCCTGGCTCAGGTCTTCCGCCACCGGCTCCGTGCACCACAGCGGCAGCGGCGCGCCGCGCTCGCGCAGCATGAAGAGACCGGTGGCATGGTCGACCTGCCCGTCGATCAGCACCACGCCGGCGATGGCGCTGTCGCGCAGCTTGCGCGCCGGCTGCAGCACCGGGTTGCCGCGGATCTGCTCCAGGATGTCGGGCGAGGCATTGAAGAGGACGCCGTCGTCGCCCTCGTCCGGCCGCACGAAGATCGAGGACTGCGTGCGCGGCTTGGCGCGCACGGTGCCGGCGCGCACCCCTGCGCAGTTGCGGCAGTTGCAATTCCATTGAGGAAAGCCACCGCCGGCCGCCGAGCCCAGAACAGTGATGCGCATCGATAAAAAGGGTAAAGAAGGGGGTCGAAACAACCCGCCCCGGAGTGCCGGGGCGGGTCGTCACGAGGCGCGCACTCAGCGGGCGCTGACGTACATCGTGATCTCGAAGCCGAAGCGAAGATCAGTGGCCGTCGGTGTTTCCCATTTCATGTGTGAGTCTCCTGGAAGCGTTGCACGGCGCCGGGTGGCCGCCGCGGGGATCCGTGGTGTCCCTTGCGCATCTTGGACCGCGGGGCCGCCGCGCTCCAGCCATGAAATCATGATTCGCACTTCATGATTTTCATGAATAGCGTCGAAGGGGTCGGCGCTTACCATGGCCACGTGCTTCCTTCCGGCCTGTACCCCGAATCGCCGCCCCTGCGCACCCATGCACTGGCGGTATCGCACGGCCATGTGCTGCATGTGGAGGAAAGCGGCGATCCGGCGGGCATCTGCGCGCTCGTGCTGCACGGCGGACCCGGTTCGGGCTGCTCGCCGCTGCTGCGCCGCTTCTTCGATCCGGCGCGCTTTCGCGTGATCAGCATCGACCAGCGCGGCGCAGGCCGCAGCCGTCCGCGCGGCGCGACGGCGCACAACCGCACGGCCGAGCTGCTGGAAGACCTGCGCACGCTGCGCGAGCGGCTCGAGGTGCCGCGCTGGCTGGTGGCCGGCGGCTCCTGGGGCGCCACGCTGGCGCTCGCCTATGCGGGTTTCGAGCCGCAGGCGGTGGCAGGCCTGCTGCTGCGCTCGGTGTTCCTTCCAACGAGCGAGGAGATCGAGAACTTCTTCCAGGACCCGTCGGGCCGCGCGCCCGCCGACTGGGCACGGTTCGCGGCGGTGGCGCCGGCCGATCAGCGCCACGACATGCTGGGCTTTCTGGCCCGTGCGCTGCAGCAGGCGCCGAGCGCCGGCAGCGCGCAACTGCAGCGGCAGCTCGCCCTCGCGTGGTGGCGCTGGGAGCGGACGCTGGCCGGCGGCACGTCCGTGGCCTCTGCCGAAATCGACGCCAAGCCAGAGATGCTGGACGCCCTCGCGGACCGCTACCGCGTGCAGAGCCACTACCTGGTCCATCGCTGCTGGCTCGATGCGCCCCCGCTGCTGGATCGCCTCGGCACGCTGCCGCAGGTGCCCACCCTGCTGCTGCATTCCCGCGACGACCGCGTCTGCCGGCCGGACGGCGCGCAGGCTGTGCACGAGCGCGTCGCGCACAGCCGGCTTCGCTGGGTCGATGGCGCGGGCCACGATCCGGCGCATCCTGCGATGGCGTCTGCGATGGTCGCCGCGCTCGACAGCTACGCGCTGCAAGGCCACTTCGGAGACGGGCCTCCGCAATGACGCTGCGCCTGAAGATCAACCTGATCGTGAGCCTGCTGACCCTGTTGTTCGTCGCCGCCATGCTCGCGCTGCAGCTGCGCGCGATGCGCGAATCGGTGCAGGAGGAAGTGGTGGCGGCCAATCGCGTGGCTGCGCAGCTGCTGAACCGCACGGCCTGGCTCTACGCCGCCCAGGGCACGCCGGCGATGCTGTCCTTCCTGCAGGGCGTGGGCCGCGTGCGCTCCAACGACATCGCGCTGCTCGATGACGAGGAGCGAGTGCTGTACAGCTCGCCGACCTCGGTCTACAAGGCCGGCCGCGACGCGCCGGATTGGTTCGCCGGCCTCGTCTCGCCTCCGCCCAACGAGATGTCCATCGCCTTCCCAGGCGGCAAGCTGATCGTGCGCTCCAACGCGTCGCGCGCGGTGCTCGATGCCTGGGACAGCGCCGTGCTGCTGATGCTCAGCGCACTCGGCCTGCTGCTGATCGTCAATGCGCTCGTGTTCTGGCTGGTCGGGCGCGCCACGCGCCCGTTCGCGGACATCGTGCACGCGCTGAACCAGCTCGAGAACGGGCGCTTCGACGTCGCGCTGCGCGCCCTGCCAGGGAGCGAGGCGGCCGCCATCGGCGCCGCCTTCAACCGCATGGTCGGCATGCTGCAGCAACACATCGAGACCGAGCGGCGCGCGGTGCGGGCGGAGAGCCGCTTGTCCGAAAGCCGCGAACTGGGCCGCTGGGTCGACCAGAAGATCGAACAGGAGCGCCGGCTGATCGCGCGCGAACTGCACGACGAGTTGGGGCAATCGGTCACTGCGATGCGCAGCATGGCCTTGTCGATCGCCCAGCGCATGGAGGTGCTCGATCCGCAGGCCGAGCAGGCGGCGCGGGTGATCGCCGACGAATCGGCGCGTCTCTACACCGCGATGCACGGCATCATCCCGCGCCTGACACCGCTGGTGCTCGACAAGTTCGGGCTGGTGGCCGCGCTCGAGGACTTGGTCGAACGCACGCGAACGAGCCACGGCGACGTACAGGTCGAATGGAAGCTCGGGCTCGAACTCGACCGCGTGCCGCTGGACACGGACGCGGCGCTGGTGCTGTACCGCGCCGCGCAGGAGGGCATCACCAACGCCCTGCGGCACGGACAGGCGCGCCGCATCGTGCTTGCCTTGCAGGGCGATGAAGAAACGGTGACGCTCTCGCTCACCGACGACGGGCGCGGCCTGCCGGGCCCCGAAGCCGCCGGCGAAACGGGTGGCGGCCACTATGGCCTGCGCTGGCTCGCCGAGCGCATCGAGAATCTGGGTGGCGAATTGCGACTTGAACCTGCGCTGCCCAGCGGCGCCCAATTGACGGTGCGGCTGCCCTTGCCGGCGGCAGGCGCGGAGAACCCATGACCCAAGCGAACCAAGAGACGCCAACCATCCGGGTGATGCTGGTCGACGACCATGCGCTGGTGCGCATGGGCTTTCGCATGCTGCTGGCCGACGCGAAGATCGAGGTGGTGACCGAAGCCGACACCGGCGAGCAGGCCTGCCACGACTACCCGCAGGTACGCCCCGACGTGGTGGTGATGGACCTGTCGATGCCCGGCATGGGCGGCCTCGAAGCCCTGCGGCGCCTGCTCGCCCACGATCCGAAGGCGCGCGTGCTCGCGCTGTCGGCGCACGAGGACAGCGCGCATCCGCGCCGCGTGCTGCGCGCTGGCGCGCTGGGCTACCTGGCCAAGCGCAGCGCCCCCGAGGCGCTGATCGCCGCGGTGAAGGCGGTGGCGCGCGGAGAACGCTACATCGATGCCCACACCGCGCAGGCGCTGGCGACGGCTCAGATCGAGGGCGATGCCAATCCGGCCGAACTGCTCAGCGAGCGCGAGTTCTCGGTCTTCATCCAGCTCGCCCGCGGCATGACCGTGGCGCAGATAGCCGCCACGCTGAACCTTTCGGTCAGCACGGTCGGGTCGCACCTGTACCGCGTCAAGCAGAAGCTGGGGGCGAGCAACCAGGCGGAACTGACCTGGGTCGCGCTGCGCTGGGGACTGATTCAGGTGTAGAGAGCGCGCCGATGCCGGCTCCGCTGCCCGCGTGCGATGCGCAGGATCAGAACGTCACCTTGACCGAGGGCGCGCTGCGCCGGGCCTCGCCGTGGAACACGGCCTCGATGTTGTTGCCGTCGGGGTCGAGCACGAAACAGGCGTAGTAGCCTGGGTGATACGGCCGCTCGCCGGGTGCTCCGTTGTCCGTGCCGCCATGCGCGAGCGCGGCCTTGTAGAACGCATCGACCATCGCTTTGTCCTCGGACTGGAAAGCCAGGTGGAGGCGCCCGGTGAGCCGGCCCTGAGCGGCTGCGCTGTCGGCGGTCGAGACGAAAAGCTCGTCGGCCCAGAAATAGTCCTTGCCAGTGCCGCCCATCGGAATCTTCAGCGTCTCGAAGACAGCCGCGTAGAAGGCTCGACTCGCGGCGAGATCGCTCACGACGAGCTGGATGTGATCGATCAAGCGCCCGCGGTGCAACTCCTGTGTTTCCATGCATACGCTCCTTAGAGTTCGGTGGCGGTCGACCGCCGACAATGCCGACGAGACCTTCGCGCCGGTTTGCGCTCGGCCTCTAGGCTTTCGCAAGCAGATCGCGGATATGGGCCTCGAGAGTCGTCGCGCCCCGCAGCGCGTCGTCGGGCATGTCGAAGCCGCCGTCAAGGCTGACCGCTGTCATGCGCGCATAGGAGTCCGCAGCAGCCTCGGAGAAGCCGAGGCCCTGGAACACCTCTTTCCACTCGTCGCGCGGGATGACATCGACGCTCACGGGCACGCCGAGCGCCTGCGAGAAGGCCTTCGCCACGCCCGCCGAGGAATAGCGTCTCGGGCCCCCCACATATCGGATGCCGGTGTCGTCCGGCGTGGACACCAGTCTCTGCGCTGCGATCTCGCCCAAGTCGAGCGGCGCGACCATCGGGATGAGCAAGTCGGCGGGGTACATCGTCTGCAGCTTTCCAGTCTTGCGAACAGCGTCGAGCTGGCCGTCCCAGTTGCTCATGTAGTACGCGCCACGGTTGATCGCCGCGGGGATCGGTTGCCGGCGCAGCCCTTCTTCGAGTTCCCACAGGACGTTGAGGTCGCCGATGCGATCGCCGGGCTGCGCGCCACCGGTCGATGCCGCGACGACCTTCTCCAGCCCCGACCCGTCCAGCGCGGACAGTATGTTCGCGACCGTTCGCCTCTCGACTGCATCGGTGTCCGCAGACGTATCGGCGTTCGGGTTGAGCAGGAAGGCACGACTACCGCGCCGGAATGCAGCGCGCAGCGACGCCACCTCGTTGACGTTCGCCTCCACGATTTCGGCGCCTCCCTCAGCCACGCGCCAGCGCGGTTCGCGTCATGCGTGACGATCGCTACCTGTTCGCCGCGGGCAAGCAGCGCCGTCGCTGTCGCCGAGCCGACGTGACCCGTTCCACCCATGATGACGTACATCTGCGCTTCTCCTGTTCACGCGTGTGCAGGAACGGATAGCTTTGTGGCCAAAGGGCGGCTCGTCTGTAAGCGTGATTCGACACTTGGTGATCCGCTTGCACCGGGGCTCGTCGCGCGCAGCGCAGAACGGACGGGCCAGGGCCGTGCACCGGACGGCCGCGCTGCGTCACCCTCTGGGCGGCAGCTCGCCGGCTGCCAGCCGCACCAGCAAGGGCGCCATCTGCTCGAGCCTGATGCAATAGTCGGGGTGGTCTCCGCGGATCACGCTCAACGGCATGTCAGCGTCAACCGCCTCGTCGGGGTCCTGGACCACGCAGACACCGCCCGCTGCCTCGATCGCTGTGGATCCGCGCGTTCCATCGTGGGAGCCGCCGGTCAGGACCACGCCGATCACACGCTTTCCGTACACGGCAGCGGCCGTCTCGAACAGCCCGTCCACCGAGGGCCCGGCATCGGAGAGCGCCCCGCAGGCCTCGAGCGCAATGATTCCCGGCTGCGCAATCCGCATGTGATGGTTCAGAGGCGCCAGCACGATGCGCCCCCGAAGGACGGAAGCGCCGTGCGTTGCAAAGCCGACCGGCAGTTGCGAATAGCTGCCGAGTATCTGCTGCACCGACGACGCCGGCTGAGAGGCGATGTCCAGCGCGATGAGAATCGCGGCATCGAACTCGCGCGGCAGGCCGCCGGCGACCTTGCAGAGCGCTGTCAAGCCGCCCAGCGCCGCGCCGATCACGATGACGTCGCGTGGTTCGCGCTTGAGCAGTTGCCCGGCGGGACTCGCCGAATGCGGCCATGACTCAGCTGGAGGCTGGACGGCAGCCATGTGGGTCCATGGCCTCTGCGATCAAGGCCATCTGGTGTCGCCCCTGGTCGCGGGCCACTCGCAGGTTCGAGAGCGGTAGGTCGAAGAGCAAGTTGCGAAGAGCGGCGACGAGTTCGCTTGCCCCCGCCGTCTTCTCGATGTAGATGTCGGCGCCGGCCTCGATGCAATCGCCCGCCACGTCAACGGCAGGCGACGCCGAATAGACGGCCAGGGGCACGTTCGGAAACTGCCGCTTGACCTTGTGAACCCCGGAGCAACCCGTCGCGTCGGGCAGGTTCAGGTCCAGGAGGATCAAGCCGGGTGGTCCCATCGCATCCACGCTCGGCATGAGTTCGCCCAGGCATCCGACTTCCACGACGTTCCGGTGGGGGTGCAGCCTGCGCATCACCATGGCGATGGCGTCGCGCATCATGGCGTGATCATCGACGACATAGATGCTCATCGTGGCGCGCGCGCAAAAGGCTGTGCTGCGATGCTCAAGCCCGCCTCAACCACTGCGGCAGCGGGACCGCAAACTTGTACGGCGCTGCCCCCCGGATCTGCTTGAACGCCACCACCGGCCCGGCCTGATTGTCGATGTCATCGCGCAGCGTTTGATCCAGCGCGGGCACGATTCCCCCTGTCAGCCGCTTGTCGGCCATCCATACGACGGCGCTGAACATGAACTCGTCCATCGTCCTCCCGTCGAGGTACGCGCGCACGAGGATCCGGGCTGCAACTTTGGAAGTGGTCATAGGCTTTCCCCCGCTCGAAGCCGGGAGCCCCCACCATATCGCGGACACTTTGGGAACTCTGTGCGGCGCCGTACAGAGCGTCAAAAGAACTTGGGAGAAGCTGGATTGCCGACGCGTCGGCCTCTATCTACTCGAGCAGATCCGCGTAGCCCTTGCGGTCAGCGGTGTAGCAGCCGCATGCCGCTGCTTCGAGTCCGGCGCGGTCGAGCACCGTGAGATCACCCCGCGTGTATTCGATCAGGCCGCTTTGCTGGAGCGCACCCGCTGCCGCGGTGATGCCGACGCGGCGCACGCCCAGCATGTAGGCCAGGAATTCATGCGTCATACGGAAACTGTCGGAATGCGCGCGGTCCTGGCTCATGAGCAGCCAGCGGGCGAGCCGTGGACCGATCTCGTGAAAGCGGAGGCATGCCGCCGATGTGGTTAGCTGGGCCATCAGGACGCACACGTAGCGGTCCACCACGCGCTGAAAGGCTTCGCTCGCTGCCAGCTCCTTTTGAAAGGCCTTGCTGCTGATGCGCCATGACGAGCCCGCCCCTTGCACCACGGCGCGCAGCGGTGCGGTCAGCACACCCAGGGCTACATGTACGCCGACCATGCCTTCCCTGCCGACCATTCCGACTTCCAGGGATGGACTGCCGTCAGTCGTTGCGACCAGCGAAATGAAGCCGTCGACGGGGAAGTAGACGTAGGGTGTCGCCTCGCCGGGTACGGATAGCACGTCCGCGAGGACGAGCTGCACTTCTTCGCAGCGTGAAAGAAACTTCAGGCGATCGCTGCGCGGCAGCAGCTTGATCAGGTGATTCTGGACAGTGGCCATATCGGCTCCCATGTTGCTCGCGCCTCCGAATGACGGGGGCGAACAGGAGCAGAACGCTGGGGCCGATTGCCGTTTCGAGTGGATGTAGAGAGTATGCGCCCCAGCGCGCCGCTCTGGGGCTTATTTCGCCCGCTCGTCGGGAAGCAGGCGGTCGTACTCTTTCTTCACCACCGCATAGCACTCGCACGAGCGTTGCTCCAGGCGATCACGGTCGAGCACCGTGATGCGCCCGCGGGCGTAGCGAATGAGACCTGCCGCTTGCAACTGCTGCGCCGCCTCCGTCACTCCTTCGCGGCGCACGCCCAGCATGTTGGAGATCAGTTCCTGGGTCATCACAAGCTCGTCGCCGGTCAGGCGATCCAGGCTGAGCAGAAGCCAGCGGCACAGTTGCTGATCCAGGGAATGGTGGCGATTGCACACCGCCGTTTGCGACATCTGGGTGATCAACGCCTGGGTGTACCTCAGCAACAGGTGCAGCACGGCGCCGGCGCGATTGAACTCCGCTTTCAGCGCATCAGCACTGAGCCGGAGCCCCTTGCCGGCGCTTTGCACCACTGCGCGGTTCGGCGTGGATTCGCCGCCCATGAACAGCGAGATGCCGACGATGCCCTCCTTGCCGACGACGGCGATCTCGGCCGAAGCGCCGTTCTCCAGGACGTACAGCAGCGAGACGATGGCGGTGGTCGGGAAGTACACGTGACTGAGCGTCGCACCAGACTCGTACAGGACATGGCCGAGCGGCAGGTCCACATGTTCAAGCTGAGGGAGCCACCGCTGCAGTTCGGCATCGGGCAGCGCCGCGAGCAGATGATTTGCTCCGGCATCAGGGACTGCGACCATCTCGGACTCCACACCATTCGGGCGCCGGGGATCACGAAGAGGATGCCACTACGACGACGCAATTAGTATAGGTTTCGGATGCACCGTCTGTACGCTAACGAACACAGTGCGACTTCGCGAGGCTGGCTAGCAACACTACTTGCAAAAGCGCCGACGTGGCGCCGATCTGCTTCGTGCGCTGACGAAGGCATCTCGACATCGTCCGTCAGGCGCGTTCGAGAATCGGCCAGCCGGAATGCAGCGCCAGGGCGCGCAGCCGCTCGTCCGGACACACCGCCACCGGGTCCGAGACCGCGCCCAGCAGCGGCAGGTCGCTGATGGAGTCGGAATAGAACCACGATCGCTCGAGCGCCTCGAACGACAAGCCTCGCGTTGCCAGAAAGCGCTTCACATGCATCAGCTTGTGGGCGCCGAAGCACGGATCGCCGTCGATCGCCCCGTCGAGCGCATCGTCGACGACCAGCGACTGCGTCGCCAGCACGTCGGCAACGCCGAACAGCCGGCCGAAGGGATCTGCGATGAGCCAAGTGGTGGCGGTCACGATGGCGCAGAGGTGGCCCTCGTCCTGGTGCTCGCGCACCAGCGCGCGCATCGCCTGCGGCAGCTGCGGCGCCATCTCGGCCTCGAACTCGGCCGCCCATTGCCGCAGCACGGCGAGACCGAAGCGCGCCAGCGGCGCGACGCTGACCTGGTGCAGCTCGCGGATGTCCAGCGTGCCGGCCACGTACTGCCGGCAATAGCCCAGGTAGACCGACTCCGCATCGGCCGGCAGGACGCCGCGCGCGACCAGGAAGCGCGTCCAGGCCATGCCGCTGTCGAACGGGATCAGGGTGTGGTCGAGATCGAAGAGCGCCAGCTTCATGGCGGGGCCTGGATCGAAACGCGCATCACGCCACCGAAGCCTCGTGCACCTGAGCCTGGAGCTGCGCCGGCAGCGCGCCACGCAGTGCGTTGCACACCACGAGCGCCTGCGCCGCCTGCAGGTCCTCCCGGCGCAGCGTGCGTTCGGCGGCCTGCCACGCGGGATCTTCGAGCAGCACCTCGCGCATCACGCCGGGCAGCGCGCCGTCGGCGACCGGCGGCGTCCACCAGCGTCCATCGATGCGCGCGAACAGCGTGCTGCGTCCGCCTTCGGCCAGCCGGCCGTCGGCCGTGAAGAACAGGGTGTCGAAGGCGCCCGCGCTTTCTGCGGCACGCACGCCGGCGTCGTAATGCTGGCGCAAGGTGGTCTTGTACGCGGCCAAGGGATTCGCATCGGGCAAGCGCTCGCCGGCGATCAGCAGCTTCACTGCGCCGCCGGCCAGGGGCGCCAGCGGCGCGTGCGTGAGACGAAGCCGCCCGTCATGCGCCAGCGCCAGGCGCAGGCGCGAGGGCTGGCCCGGCGCGAGGGCCGGCAGCGCGTCGCGCAAGGCCGCGAGCGCTGCGTCGCGGTCGAAGACGAAGCCCAACGCGCGGGCGCTGCGCGCCAGCCGCGCCAGGTGCCGCTCCAGGTGCCGGATGCTTTCCCGGGTGGCATGCATGGTCTCGAACAGCTCGAAGCCGGGGTCGAGCCCGGTGAGAAAGCGGGCCTTCAACCGGCACTCTTCGAACTCGTCGGCGGCGCGGCTGTCCTGCACGATGCCGGCGCCGATGCCCAATCGCAGCGGCCGCAGCCCGCCCGCCTCGGCGCCGAGCGTGAGCGTGCGGATGGCCACCGAGAGGCAGAAGTCGCCGACGCGTGCGCCTGGCGGCGGCGCATCGATCCAGCCGATGGCGCCGCAGTAGAGCCCGCGCGGCGTGTTCTCCAGTGCGGCGATCCATTCCATCGTGCGGTGCTTGGGCGCGCCGGTGATGGACCCGCAGGGAAAGACCGCGCGCAGCAGCTCGGGCATGCCGACCTCGGCACGCAGCCTCGCCTGAACGGTCGAGGTCATCTGGAACACCGTCGCGTAGGGCTCGACGGCGAAGAGATCCGGCACCGTCACCGAGCCGATGCGCGCCACGCGGCCGATGTCGTTGCGCAGCAGGTCGACGATCATCACGTTCTCGGCGCGGTTCTTGGGGTCCGCCGCAAGCAGGCGTGCCATCTCGCTGTCGCCCTCGGGCGCGCCGGCACGCGCGGCCGTGCCTTTCATTGGACGCGCCGTCAGCACGCCGGCGTCATGGCGCAGGAAGAGTTCGGGCGAGCAGGAGAGCACGTGCGTGGCATCGCCCGCGCCGCCCTGCCCGCTCTGCGGCAACGCGATCAGCGCGCCGTAGGCCACCGGCTGGCGCGCGCGCAGCCGCCGGTACAGGCTGACGGGCGAACCGTAGCTTCTGCCCTGCATTCGGTAGGTGAAGTTGACCTGGTAGGTCTCGCCCGCGCCGATGGCGGCGTGGATGCGCGCGATGGCATCGGTGAAGGCGGCCTCGTCGATGCTGGAGACGAGGTCCATCGCGCCGGCGGCCTGCGGCTCGCCGCCCTCGCACGACGCAGACGACTCGCTCTGTTCGCGCTGCGCGAGCCAACTGCCGACCTCGTCCGCCGAAAGCTTCGCGCAGTGGCGAAACATCAGCACCCGCAGCGCGGACGCATCGTCCGCTGCGAGCCGCGCCTGGCAGGCATGCAGCAGCTTGGCACCCCATTCGTAGTCGGCCAGAAGCACCGCATGCAGGCCTTGCCGCAGATCGGCATCGACCTGGTCCCACGCGGTGTCGAGACCCGCCGGGTCGGTGCAGCGGTGCGCGCGGACGAAGCCGGTGTAGAGCCGGCTGATCGGCCGCTCGCGCGTCGAGGCGCAGTCGTCGAGCAGCGCGAAGCTAGGCATTCAACTCCAGTCGTTCATGTCGTGCTTGATCCGGTGGCGGTTGGCGATCAGTTCGTCCACCGTGGGCTCGTTGTTCAACGCGCGCCGGATCGCGAGCTTCGTCGCCTCGTAGTTGGTGCGGTACATGTCTTTCTTGTCGAGATTGTCGTCCCTAGCGCATCGCGGATCGATCCACACCAGGCTGATGATGCACAGCTCGTTGGCCAGCTCCTTGGGGATGATGCCCTCGATCAGGCAATCGACCACCGCGTCGGCCGTTGCGCTCTGCACCACGCCGCCGAAGAGCTCGATGTTGGCCGTGTCCTTGAGCGTGACCTTCGGCACCATGATGGTGGCCGGCCGCACAAGCTGGTTGCAGGCCCGGATCGCGAACATCGCGGTATGGCCCTTGCTCTGCGCCATCATGCCGGCGAAGGCGATGCCTACCGGCCCGTCGGTGAGGCCGATCAGGATCTCGGGCATGGCATCGGTGAACTGGCCTTCCCTGGCGAGCACGGTGGCCTCGCCGGCGTGGAAGAGATAGGGATGTGCCACAGGGTCTCCAGGAGTCAGGGGTGCATGAAGATGAGCTCGCCCTTGCCATCGGCTGCGAGATCGCCCAGATAGCGCTCGATGCGGCGCGCCGGCAGTTCGCCGAAAGCGCCGCCATGGCGCGCCAGGTCGCGCGCCAGCAAGGCCCAGAACACGGGGGTCGCGGCGCGGTTCGCCACAAAGGTCGGCATCGTCTCGACGCCCGTCGGCAGGGCCGCGCCGGGCCCCGCGAACACCACGCTGCCGCGGCGCATGCCATGGCCTGCGTGGACGCCGACGCGGCCGCCCACCGCGATCGTGCCCGCGACCATGCGCGAGCCGAGGAAAGCCCCCGCGTCGCCATGGACCAGCGCGGTTCCCCGGCGCATGCGGTCGCCGAAGCGCTCGCCCGCATTGCCGCGGACGACGAAGGTGCCGCCGCGCATGCCGTCCATGCTGCCGGGCAAGGTGCTGGCGGCGAAGTCGCCGACATCGCCTTCGACGGTCAGCCTGCCTCCGGCCATTTCGCAGGCGGCCAGCAAGCCTGCGCGCCCCTCGATGTGCAGCTCGCCTGCGCGCATGCAGCCGCCGGCATAGTGGCCGGCATGGCCTGCGATGCGAATGCGCCCGCCGTCCATCTGCCAGCCGATGCGGTCGAAGCGTTCGAGATTGCCTTCGAGGTGCAGCACGCCTTCCTCGCCCGGCCCGATGTCGAACAGCTCCGCCAGCGCCAGCCTCGTGTTGCCATGGCCGACGGGCAGCCGCTCGATCTGCTCGAGCGACAGGCCTGCGAGCGCAGCGGGCGTGATGCCGCGCAGGTTGATCCGCAGCGCAGGCGCCTGCCGCAGACTGAGGTGCCAGCCGGTCATCGGGTCGCCTCCCCAAGGCGGTATGGCTCCCTCCCCCTCCGGGGGAGGGTTGGGGTGGGGGCCCTTGGGCCTTTGATCTGTACGTTGCGCTTGATCTTGAGTCCGGAGCCGGGAATTCGCCCCGGCGGGCGACCTACTTTCTTTGTCTCGCCAAAGAAAGTAGGCAAAGAAAGGCGACCCCACTGCGCGTGTCCCTCCGCTGCGCTCCGGGCAACCTGCGGTGCTCGCGTCGCCGGCCTGCCGCAGAACTCGCTGCGTTCACTTCGTTCACTGCGCTCAAACAGCTGCGGCAAGTCAGACCACGAAGCACGCCTGTCCTTCGGCAGGCGTGCGGCCGGCGCCACTGCGCTCCTCGGCACGCACAGAGGGGATCGAACTCCAACGCGCCATGGCGCGTATTTGTGGGGTGCAAGGGTGAGCGACGGCACTCGACCTGCGCGCACGCCGCTGCGTCGGCTCAAAGAACGAAGAGACCAGGCCACGCGCAGCGTGGCCGTTGGCGGCCGAGCGAAGCGAAGGCCCGACCCACTCCCCTCTGGCTGCGCCGAGGAGCGCAGGGGCGCCGGCCGCACGCCTGCCGAAGGACAGGCGTGCTTCGTGGACTGACTTGCCGCAGCTGTTTGAGCGCAGTGAGCGAAGTGAACGCAGCGAGTTCTGCGGCAGGCCGGCGAACCGAGCACCGCAGGTTGCCCCGCAGCGCAGCTGCGGGGTCGCAGACAGTGGGGTCGCCTTTCTTTGGTTACTTTCTTTGGCGAGACAAAGAAAGTGACTCGCCCGCCGGGGCGAACTCCCGGCTCCGGCCTCAGCAGAGAACAGCAACGATCCAAAGGCCCAGTGCCCCCACCCCAACCCTCCCCCGGAGGGGGAGGGAGCAAGTCCAGGATCGACACCGGATGTCTCATGGCACGTCTCCCCCCGCGAGCAGCCGGTGCAGGTGGAAGTGATAAGGCCCCAGCTTGCCGCCGTAGTTGCCGGCCGAGATGCGCAGCAGCCCGCCGGCGCGGCCGATCGCCACCGCCGCCTCCATGCCCACGCGCATGGCCGCGCCCACGTCGGCCTCCGTCAGGCCGTCGATCACGATCTCCATCACGCAGCCGATCTCCTCCGCCGGCGTGCCGCCGCGCGCGAGCTCGCTGTGCGCCACCAGGCCGACGAGGCTGGGGCAGAAGGCATCGTTGGTCGAGGCGCTCAAGTTCGCATAGCGGCTGCCGACCTTCGAGCCCGAACGCACCACGCCGCCGGGAAAAGGCATGACGACGTTGGGCAGCTGCTTCATCGCCGCCACCGCCGCCTCGGACACGGCCAGCGCCGCATCGGTGTCGCGCGCCAGGAACAGCAGGTTGCCGCCGCCCACGCCCTTGACCACCGGCGTGTCTTCCTGCGCCACGAACTCGCCGTCCATCACCGGCACGCGCCAGTAGCGCACGCCGTCGATCATCTTGGAAATTTGCCAGCCGTCGCCGAAGAAGCGCAGGTTCTTGCCGAGCGCGGCGGCATCGCTGCTGCCCGCTGCACCCGGCGCCAGGCCGGCGAATACGGCGGTGGTCGGACAGGTCAGCACGCACTGGCCGACGCGGCGCTCCAGCTGCTTGGCGAGTTCCTTGCCCGACATCGAGAACATCAGCACGCTCACGCCGGGCCGGCCGTCGGGCGTTTCCGCGGCGCCGAGCTCGCGCTCGATGCCGGCCTCGCAGCCGCAAGCGATCACCGAGGTCGCGAAGCCGGTGGCCGACACCGCCGCGTGGCGCGCCCAGGCGATGTTGTGCGCGGTGACGATGATGCGCGTGGCCTTCATCGGAAACGCTTCCGCGAAGGTGTCGTCGATGACGACGCCGTTGCGCTTCACGATGCCTCCTGGAAACAGGCCGCCGGCAGCAGGCGCCCGCCGCGGCAGCACTGGCACAGCTCGTCGTGGCCGATCGCGAGGTGGTCGAAGTTGACCGATCCCTGCGCGGCCAGGTGCCGGCGCAGCCGCTGCTCGATGCCGCGGTCGTACTCCGGCGCGACGAAGTGCGTGCCGCCCACCGGCACCGCCGTCACGCGTCCGGCGCGCGAGACCAGGACGCCATCCTTGAACACATACGCGGGCGTCGCGAACATGGCCTCGGGGTTGCCGTCCTCCCGGTACACCGCGATGTCGGCGGCCGCGCCCGCGCCCAGGTGGCCGCGGTCGCGCAGGCCCAGCAGCCGCGCGGGACCGGCGCGCGTCATGATCGCGATCTCGTAGAGCGACAGCTCGCGCGTGATCGAGCGCAGCGCCGCATTGGCAGCCACCTCGGGATGCAGCTTGGCCAGTTGCTCCTCGCGAAAGCTGCGGTCCATCAGCAGGCGGATCAGGTGCGGATAGCTGGTGAACGGACCGCCGTTGGGATGGTCGGTGGTCAGCACCACGCGCCACGGGTCGTCCACCAGCAGGAAGATCTCCAGGCCGATGACCCACTGCAGCGCATTCACGTAGCTCTGCTCGCGGTAGCGGAACGGCACCACGCCGCAGCCGGCCTCGCATTCGATGTCGGCGCCGACCCATTTGCGCGGATCGGCCAGGCCCGACTGCGCATGCTGGCGCATGGTGTCGCCCGACGCCGTCACGGTCTGCCCGAACATGATCTGGCCGACATCGATGCTGACGTTCTTGTGCGCGTTGACCGCCTCGGCGAGCTGCAGGGCGGCCGAGGAGAACTTCTTCGGCCCCTCGGTGCCGTAGGCATGGAACTGGATGTGCGTCAGGTGGCCGGGCAGGCCGTCGAGCGCTGCGATGGTGTCCAGCGTGGACTGGATGTTGCCGGCCACGCCGAGATTGCTGCCGTGAATGTGCAGCGGATGCGGCACCCCGAGCTCGCGCAGCGCGCGCGCCAGCGTATGCACCACCTGCCTGGGCGTGATCTGCCAGTGCACATGGTTCTCGTCGACGTCGAGCTTGCGCTGGTTGAACTTGAAGGCCGAGATGCCGCCCGGGTTCACCACCTTCACGCCCATCGCCTTGCTGGCGTTGAGGGTCCAGCCCGCGTAGTCGCGGATGCGCTCGAAATCCCAGCGCTCGGCCAGCATGCGCAGGAACAGCTCGTCGTTGCCGAGCATCACGTAGGCGCCATGGTCGAGGATCGGCGTGTCGCCCATCTCCATGTGCGTATGGCGCGCATTGCAGGCCATCATGGCCGGCTCGAAGGCGGCCGTGTAGCCCATCTCGACATAGCGGTAGCCGGTGGCCAGCGTGCCGGGGGTGCAGGTGCCGCAGGAGGCCAGCTCGAGTGCGTTGTCGGGCAGCGCAAGCGGGTTCGCGTTCGACCGATGGTCCTCCGGCATCAGCATGCGCGCGAGGTTGACCTTGCCGCCGCCGATGTGGGTGTGCATGTCGATGCCGCCGGCCATCACGATGCAGCCGCTCGCATCGATGTCCTCGCTCGCGGCGCCGTGCGGCGGCGCCTCCACGATGCGGCCGTCGCGCACATGGAGATCGCGCACCTCGTCGCATCCGTTCGCCGGATCGATGATGCGGCCGCCGCGCAGGCAAAGGGTCGTCATTGCGCAAGCCCCTGCCCCGATGCGCGCACCGCCTGCGTCAGGCGGTTCACGACCTCGCCCACGCCGGGCAGACCGTCGTCGTACAGCGGCCGCAGCGGCAGCAGGACCGAGCCGTCGGTGCGAAAAAGATGGCCGCCGGACCCGATGCCCGGCGTGGAGACGGGAATGAACACCTGCGCTTCCTGCGACAGCCGCATCCGCGGATGGCCCAGCACGATGCGCGGCAGGTCCACAGGCGGCGGTGCGGGCTGCGGGCCGAAGCTCGACACCCACAGCAGCAGGTCCACCGCGCCGTCGGCCAGCAGGCGCTCTGCATCGAAGCACAGCGGCTCGTGCTCCAGGCCTTCAGGCCCGGCACGCGAGCGCAGAGGAAGCCCGGACAGCCAGGCGAACACCTGGTTCACGGTCGCCGCGCCGTCGTCGCCGCCCAGCGCCAGCGAGGCCGCGCGCGTGCTGCGGTTGAGCGTGGCGACGATGCGCTGGATGCCCTCGACGATCAGCGCGCCCTGCGCCGGCAGGCGCCCGGGCTCGTACACCAGCACCGCATAGCGGGCCGCATGCAGGCGCTCCGACAGCGCGGCGAGGTCGGCCGGCACGCGCGCATCGTCCGCAGCGAGACGGCCGGCAACGAGCGCCGCGAGCAGCGCCACGGTATCGAACAGGTCGCCGTGCAGCGGCAGGATCTCGGTGCGCGCGCCCTCCGGCTCGCCGACGCCGCAGCGGCGGAAGAATTCCGGATAGCGCGGCGCGGGTTCCGCGGTCATGCAGACGATGAGGTCGGCCCGCGTCCGCACTTCGGCCAGCGTGGTCGAGAAGCCGCCGCGATCCTGAAGCGCGCGCAGGCCGTGCATCAGCGCCGCTCCGCGGGCCGGGTCGCAGATGGCGCCGGTTTCGCAGGCCAGCGCATAGAGCGCCCGGGCGCCCGCGACATCGGTGCCGAGGCCGCCGAACAGGGGCTGGCGGCTGGCCGCGAGCAACGAGGCGGCGGCAGCGAGCGCGGTATCGAGATCGCAGTCGCGGCCGTCGACCCGCGGGCGCTCGGTTGCGGCCGCGCCATCGAATGCGGCCAGCGCTGTGCGCGCCCGCGGGCACTCGCTGCCGGTCAGCCTGGGCGGCGTGCCGGGCGGCCCGAGCGCCACGCCGAAGCTGTCGCACAACAAGGGGCAGAAAGGACAGGTCCACGGGGCTTGGCCGGGCTGCGCGGTTGCGTCGACTGGAGTCATGGACAGGCAACCACGCAAAGCACGTGCCATTCGCTCGCCAGGCGGGCCGCGCCTGGGGCGGGCTGGCTGACACACGCGTTATGAGACAGAGTGTTGCGCTTTCGGGCGGTCAATGCGCGCCGGAAAGCGCCGATGGCGGGGCGCGCGAGCCGTTGGCGGGATGGCACGGTTCGTGTGTGCAGGGCGCTGATGGCATGCCCCCGAACCCTCCTGCCACCGGCATCCTCGGCTCAGCGCCGCGTCCGCGGCAGCTGCAGGTCGTGCAGCGCGCTGGCCACCAGCCAGGCATCGGCGCCCGCCGCGCCGGCGCGCGCCAGGTCGTCCTCGCTGCGGATGCCGCCCGCACCGATCAGCATCGCGCCCGGCGCCAGGCGGCGCACCTCCTGCAAGGTCTCCAGGTCCGGCCCGGCGCCGGAGCCGACGCGCTCGAGCGTCATCACGATCAGCCGCTGTGGCCACAGCGCCACCGCGTCCCAGCAGCCGGCGGCGTCGAGGCGCTGGCCGTCGCGCCGGTCCAGCGACAGCGCGGCCCGGACCTCGTCTTCACCGGCGCCGTTGCCGAAGCAGCGCTCCAGCGCCTCGCGCGAACGCAGGGATTCGCTGCCATACACGAAGACGATGCGCGAGGCGTACGGCGCCAGCTGGCTGCGCAGTGCCTGGCCGGCCGATGCATCCGCCAGGCCCGCGTCCAGCCAGAGCTCGATCCCGGGCAGCGCCTGCAGCAGATCGACCAGCACCGCGATCTGCGTGGCCCGGCCCTGCAGGGCATCGAGGTCGGCCACGTACAACTGCCGCGCCGCACAGTGATCGCACAGGATGCGCGCCACCGTCACCGGATCGCTGCTGGCACACAGCGCCGACACGATCGGCCGGTACGCTTGCCGATCGCCGCGCACGGCACGCACCACCTGGCCCTGCAGCAGGTCGATGACGGGGATCAGGTTCAGTTCGGAGATCATGGGTGAGCACCCGGAAAGAGGATGGAAATGACCACACGCGTGTTTGTTTACGAGTATCTCAGCGGCGGAGGCTGGACCGACTACGGCGACGAGGCGGCGGCCGACGAGCTGCTGCCGCTGGGGCTGTCGATGCGCGATGCCATGGTCGCCGACCTGATGCGGGTTCGCGATTGTTCCGTGTCGGCGGCCACCTGCGTCCCCGTGAACACCCTGCCCGCGCGCGCCGCGCCGCTGCGTCCGCTCGCCGGCGAATCGGCCTTCGCCTTCGTGGCGCGGCAGAGTGCGCTGCACGACATGGTCTGGCTGGTCGCGCCCGAGACGAACGGCCTGCTGGCTAGCTTCCAGCGCATCGTGGGCGACGCGCGCTGGCTGGGCTGCAGCGCCGAGGCCATCGCACTCGCAGCCGGCAAGCGGGCCACGCTCGCACACCTGGCCGCGCACGGCGTGACGACACCGCTGGCCTTCGAGCATGCGCCCGAGATCCAGCGTTGGGTGGTCAAGCCCGACGACGGCGCCGGCGGCGTCGCCACCCACGTGCACACCAGCCGCACGGCTTCACTCGAGGACCAGGCGCGGCGCGCGCAGGCCGGCGCGGCCGTCACGCTCGAGCCCTGGGTCGAAGGCGAGGCCCTGAGCCTGTCGCTGCTGTGCACGGCGCAGAATGCCGAGATGCTGAGCGTCAACCGCCAGCGCATCGCGATCGATGCGAACGGCAGACTTTGCTTCGAAGGCGTGACGGTCGATGCGCTGGGCCGCGACGATCCACGCACGCAGCCCCTGGCCGCGCTGGCTGCGCAGGTGGCGCGCGCCATCCCGGGCCTGCACGGCTTCGCCGGCATCGACCTGGTCTGGCATCCGCAGCGCGGGCCGGTGGTGATCGAGGTCAATCCGCGCGTCACATGCGCCTATGTCGGGCTCTCGGCGGCACTGGGCCGCAACCTGGCGGCCGAACTGATCGCCAGCCGCCTGCACGGCAACCTCCAGGATCGGGAACTTGCGCGTGCCCACGCCTGAACGCACCACCATCGGGTGGGACATCGGCGGCGCACACGTCAAGGCCTGCCTGCTGCAACGCGGCGAGGTCGTCGACGTGGCGCAATGGGGATGCCCGCTCTGGCAGGGCCTGGACCATCTGGTGCGCGCACTGCGAGCCGCGCGCACGCGCTGGCCCGCGCTCGAGGCCGCGCAGCATGCCGTGACCATGACGGGCGAGATGGTCGATCTGTTCCCCGACCGCGAGGACGGCGTTCGAAGCATCGCCGCCACGCTGGCCGCGTCGCTGCCGGTGCCGCCGGACGCGCTGCATTTCTTTGCCGGCGATGCCGGCTGGTGCGCCGCCGCGGAGGTGGCCCGGCAATGGGCGTTTGTCGCCTCGGCCAACTGGCTCGCGACCGCGCGGCATGCCGCGCTCACGCTGCCGGAGGGCGTGCTGGTCGACATCGGCAGCACGACCACCGACCTGATCGCGTTCGGCAATGCGCGCGTGCTGACCGCGAGCCGCAGCGACGCCGAACGCCTGGTGAGCGGCGAGCTGGCCTACCATGGCGTGGTGCGCACACCCTTGTGCGCGCTGACCCAGCGCATCACATGGCGCGGCCACGCGCGCCATGTGATGAACGAATTCTTCGCCACCACGGCCGACGTCTACCGGCTCAGCGGCGAGCTCGATCCGGCGCACGACCTGCACCCGAGTGCCGACAACGCAGCCAAGAGTCCGGCGGCGACGCGCCGGCGCCTCGCGCGCATGGTCGGACTGGACGAGCGCGATGCCACCGCCGACGAATGGCTGGAGCTGGCGCGGGCCTGGCGCAGTGCGCAGCTCGAAGCCCTGGCCGCGCAATTGCGCCGCGTGCTGGCTGCTCATGCGCTCTCCGATCGCGCCGTGATCGTCGGCGCGGGCTGCGGCGCCTTCCTGGCGCCCGAGCTCGCAGCGGCAGCGGTCGACGCAGCCCCGCGTCGGCTCGCCGCCTATGGCAGCGATGTCGCGAAGGTGGCGCGCGACGCGGCGGCGGGCACTGCCGGCTGGGCGCAGGTGTGCGCCCCGAGCGTCGCGGTGGCGGCGCTGTTCGAACGGGAGCACGACTGATGTGGGTCGTCAAGATCGGCGGCAGCCTCTGTGCCGACCCCGTGCTGCTGCAGTGGCTGGACCTGCTCACGCAGATCGGAGGCGGCCGCGTCACGATCGTCTGCGGCGGCGGCAGCTTCGCCGACGAAGTGCGTCGCGTGCAGGCGCACTGGCAATTCGATGACCTGGCTGCCCACAACATGGCGGTGCTGGCGATGGCGCAGACCGCCTACCAATTGCACGCGCTGAATCCTGCACTGCAGCTGGCCACGCGCAGGACCGACATCCCCGACCTGCTGCACCAGGGAAAGACCGCGCTGTGGCTGCCCCTCGAGCTCAGGCGCGACCAGCCGGACGCACGCACCGGCTGGGACGCCACCTCCGACACCATCGCGCTGGACCTGGCGAAGCACCTCAACGCCGAGCAGCTCGTGATGGTCAAGTCCTGCGCCATCGACCCGGCGCTGACGCTGGCCGAGCTGGGCGACACCGGCGTGGTCGACCCGCAGTTCGCAGAACTCTCCGACGACGCCGCCTTCCCGATCACCCTGCTCCACAAGAGCCAGGTGACCACCATGCGGGCGCTGCTGCTGGGCGAAGCCAACTACGCTGCGCGCTGAGCGCCGGCGCAGGAATGGTCAGGCAGGCGCAGGCTCGACGGCCTGCCCGCGCAGCAGCACGGCCAGCGCCGCCAGCCGCTGCGGGCACAGCGCCGTCTCGCGGTCGCCGACGCAAACCGCACTGCGAAAGCCCGCGAAATCGGGCGCCAGCGCCTGCAGCAAGGGAACATGCATCGTGCGCAGCGCGCCCGCCAGCCCGACCAGCCGGCCCGAAGCGCGCACCTGTGCCAGAAAATGGCGCAGCTGCGTCATCGGCACCGCATCGAACAGGCTGCCGGCGTGCTTGTCGGCGGTGTCGGCCATGAGCGCCGGAAACGCGAGGCCGCAGGCATGCGCAAGCAGCGCCGCATCCAGGCCGCGGTCGGCAATGAAGACCGGCACCACGGGCCAGCCGCAGTCAGCCAGCGCGTCGAGCACAGCGAACGCCTCGGGCCCTCGCTCGATGCCGACCTTGACGTAGTCGACGCCGCAGGCGCCGACGGCCTCGACCTGGGCCAGGATGCGAGGCAGCGCGTGCATCGGCAGGTCGCCGATGGTCGCGCTCACCGGCAGCGCGATGCCGTGCGCGCGCAAGGCGCTCACGACGGCGGCGATCGTCGCCACCGGCAAGCCGCCGAGCGCGCCCTCGCCGGGCTCCTTCAGGTCGATGAAGTCGGCCCCGCCGCCGGCCGCGAGCAGGGCCTCCGGCACGCTGCGGACACTCACGAGCATGCGCGTCATGACGTGCGCTCCTGCGCGCGGGCCTTGTGCTGCGCGACCGCGGCGCGCAGCCACTGCCATGCTTCGCGCTCCTCGGGGCCCGCGGTCTTGTCGATCGCGATCTGCAGATAGCTCATCTCGGTTTCTACTTTCTCGGGTGCCAGCATATGCAGGCGGCTGACCAGCACGGCCCCTTCGATGACCGCGGCCTGGGCGCGGTTGAAGCCGGCGAAGGGTGCATGCGTAGCTTCGTACACGGCCCTCATGCGCAACACCGGCCGCTGCGCGTCGTCGCGCCGTTCGACCAGCTCCAGTTCGACGTGGCGCAATGCACAGGCCAGCCGCACGCCTTCGATGCGTTCGGCCGCATGCGTGGGCCAGACCTTGCGGCCGGTCACGCAGCCGGCGAACACGCGGGTGTCGCACACGATGTTGAGCACCGCACGACCGGTGGCCACGATGTTGTCGTGCGTGGTGGAGGGCTTGAACGGCATCAGCACGATGCCGCCATCCTGGTAGCGGATTCCCATCGGCGCCACGTGCGCCTGCCCGCCGGGCGCTACGGTGGTCACCACGGCTTCGAAGATCTGGTCGTTCATCGGAGTGCTCATGGCCCGGGCTCGGCCGCGTTGTTTGTCGGCGTCTTCATGGTGGTCCCAGGCGCACACCAGCGCGCCAGGTCTTCGGCGGCGCGCGGTGCGGCGCAACCCCAGTCCAGCGGCTGGTCCTGCACGTAGCGCTTGCCCAGCTGCCAGGCGATCTCCGCTCGCGCCAGCTCGACGCCCATGTAGAAGGCATGGTCGGCGTCGTCGTGCAGCTTCAGCTGCGGCCAGAGCTCGAAGGCGCCCTGCCCCAGGCGCAGGCCGTCGCGGTTGTACACGTGCAGGCCGAGGGGCGAGATCTGCACGCGGAAGTTCGGGTCGCGCACCTGCGCCGCGATCTCGCCGATCTCTTCCGGCGTATCGGGAAAGGGATGCTTGGCGTGCACCGTCATCAGCGCATCGCTCATGCCCTTGGGCAGGGTGCCGTGCTGAGCCGCCGCATGCATGATGCGGCGCGCCCAGTCGGCTTCGCACACCGCACGGCGCGCATGCTGGCTGACCTGTGTCGTCAGCACGGCGGCGACATCCAGTTCGGCGGCAATGCCGAACAGCACGGCGTTGATGCCGCTCGTATCGGCCTCGGTGAGCTCGGTGAGATTGCCGACGCCGAGCATGATCGGCGCGTCGGGAAAACGCGTGCGCAACCGGTGGTAGCGCACGATCGAGGCAGTGAGGCCGAACGGTATCGGATCGAGGATCGAATCCGCCAGGAAGGCGCGCCCGCGGCGCTGCATCTGCGCCACCGCTTCGTACAGCGAATCCTCGTCGGCCGGAACGCGCGGGATCAGCACCGGCGTCGCGGCGACCTCGTCGGCGATCCACAGGTTGTCGAGCGTGAGGCTCAGCAGATAGTCGGCGCCGGCCTTGCCGCCGCGCAGCAGTTCCTTGGAATCGCTCGAATCGACGCTGACCTGGAAGCCGGAGGCCTTCAGCGCCTGCACGCTCTCGGCCAGATGATCGAAGCGCGTCTCGGGCAGGCAGCCGAGGTCGATGACGTTCGCGCCGTCGGCGGCGAGCCGCTGCGCCCGCTCGATGATCTGCGTCACCGACAGCCGCGGCGCATCGACGATCTCGGCGAAGATCGCGACCTGGTACTCGTCGAGGTCGATGTGCTGCGCGGCCCGGTTGAAGTGGCGCGGCAAGTCCTTCAGCTCCTGCGGACCGCGTTCCACCGGAACGCCATAGTGAAGACTCAAGGCCTCGACATCGCCGCGGCAGCGGCCCGGCACGATGATGCGATCGGCACGCCGCTTTTCGCCTTCGCCTTCGCTCAACACGGGCGCCGCCACGCGGCGGCGTATCAAGTCGGCCGTCATGAGCGCGGCCACCTGCAGACCGATCTCTCGCACTTCCCATGTGAACGGGGCCGCCTCGATGCCGGCCAGCACCCGCGTGAGGCTGGCTTGGGCGAGGCGCCCGGTCAGGAAGACGATGTGTTCCATGCGAGAGAGAGTTCCTTCAGGCGTGCATCGAGCACAGCTTCGAGTTCGGCCGGTGAAGAGACCACCCGGCAGAAGTCGATGCCGCGCAATCGCTCCACGTTGTCCAGTTCGATGCGCCGCGGGCGCAGCGTCACCCAGTCGTGCGGCGACTTGGTCACCACCACCGGTTCGGTATCGCATGCAAACACGATGCCAGGGATGCCGAGCTTGCCGGCCTGGGCGAACATGTTGGTGGGCAGCGTGTCGCTGATGCCGAACGCGCACTTGGCCACCGTGTTGCTGGTCGCCGGCGCGACCACGACCGTGTGATAGATGTCGTCGTAGAGCATGCCCACCGGCACGCCGCTGGCCGTCTTGTCGCGAAACACGCGAAAGCGCGGCTTCAGCGCCTCGATATGCAGCTTGTAGATCGGCAGCACTTCCTCGGCAGCGGCCGAGAGGAACAGATCCACCGCCGGCAGCCGCGCCGCGAGCGCCAGCGACTCCTCGAGGAAATGGCCGGAGCCCGTGATGCACCAGGCCAGGCGCGAGCGCGGCGGAGCATCGGGCAGCTGCGGCTCGCCGGCTTCGAGAGCCAGGCCGGTGCCGCGCGGGTCGAAGGCGCCCGCATCGGAATGCTCCTCATTGGCCATGGCCGATGGATGCGCGGACTCAGTCCGGCGGGGAGATTTCGATGTGGAGCTTGTGGAGTTTTCGGTACAAGGTGTTGCGGCTGACATCGAGCGCCTTGGCGACGTTGCTCACGTTCCAACGATGCTGCTCCAGCATCTGCAACAGTACCTGCCGCTCGTTGGCCTGGATCGGATTGAGTTTGGCCGCGGGCGCCGCGTCGGGGGACGCCGTGTTCGCCTCGCCACCCGTGGCCTCCGCGGCAGCGGACAGCGCCGCATGGGCGTGCAGGGACGACGGCGCCTGCCGCGCCGCGAGCGAAGGCAAGTGCTCCCTCGTGATGGTCTTGCCGTCGGCCAGCGCGGCCGCGGTGCGCAGCACATGGCGCAGCTGCCGCAGGTTGCCGGGCCAGGGATGGGCCATCAACAGGCGCTCGGCCTCTTCGCCCAGCCTGCACGCGCCGCCGCCTTCATCGGCCAGCACGGCCTGGATCAGCTCGCGCTTGTCGCTGCGGTCGCGCAGTGGCGGCAGGTCCAGCTCGATGCCGGCGAGCCGGTAGTAGAGGTCCTCGCGGAATCGGCCTTCGCGCACCAGGCTCGGCAGATGGCGATGGCTTGCGCTCACGAGCTGGAAGTCCACCGGATGGGTTTCTTCGGTGCCGAGCGGCGTGACCTGCCGCTCGTCGAGCACGCGCAGCAGGCGGGCCTGCAACTCCAGCGGCATGTCGGCGATCTCGTCGAGGAACAGCGTGCCGCCATCGGCTTGCAGGATCTTGCCGCGCCGTCCGCTGCGCTGCGCGCCGGTGAAGGCGCCGGCCTTGTAGCCGAAGAGCTCGGATTCGATCAGCGTCTCGGGCAGGCTGGCGCAGTTGACGGCGACGAAGGCGCCATCGGCATGCGGGCTGGTCTCGTGGATCGCACGTGCGAAGACCTCCTTGCCGGAACCGGTCTCGCCGCACAGCAGCACCGGGGTGCGGCGCGCGACCACGCGCTGCGCGGTGTCCAGGTGGGCGACGAGCCGCGCGTCCTTGAACGTGCGGATGATCGGCGCGCCGCGTCCGGCAGGCACGCGGGACGGCACGCGAAAGCCTTCGCCCTGCGCCTCGTCCAGTGCCACGACGCCCGTGCCCGCCACACGCGCACGCGCGGGCGTGCCGGCATCCGACGCCGGCCGGCGCGCCACCGCGAAGAAGCGCAGCGCAGCCTTCGCGCGGTAGGCCACGACCGGGTGGAAGGACGAAGACAGGCTGCGCTGCAGGATGTCTTCGAGGGAGGTCTGGAACAGGTCGTCGATGCGCTGCGTGCGGATCTCGTCCATCGATTGCAGGCCGAGCTGGAACAAGGCGCTGCGGTTGGCTGCCAGGATGCGTCCGTCGTCGCCGACTGCGAGCTTGCCCTCGTGCAGCGTGTAGACGAATTCAGGGCGGCTGTGGAAATGCAGCGGGTGCGCATTCGAGAAGCGCTTGTCGATGAGCCGGTTCTCGATCATGCGCGCCGTCATGCCCAGCAGGACCAGCACATGCTGCTGCATCAGGCTGGAGCGGCTGGTGACGTCGAGCACCCCGATGATCTCGCCGGTCGGATCGAGCACCGGCACCGCCGAGCAGGTGAGCTGAGTGAACTGGCTGAAGAAATGCTCTTCCCGCCGCACGGAGATCGGATGCGCGGCCGCGAGGCAAGTGCCCATGCCATTGGTTCCGGCTTCGGCTTCGCCCCACATGCCGCCGGCATGCAGGCCCATGGGCTCGACCTCGGCGGCGAACTCGGGCGAGGACACCATGTGCACGATCACGCCATCGGTGTCGGTCAGCACCACCGCGCACTCCGGGTCCGCGAGCTGCTGATAGAGCGTGGTCATCTCGTAGCGCGCGCATTCGATCACGTCGGCATGCTGGTTGCGCCGGCTTTGCAAGGCCGCAGACTCGATCACCACCGGTTCGCGCGCGCGCCCCGGGTCGAGCTGGTACTGATTCAGGCAGCGGCTCCACGAGCGCGTGACCAGATCGTTGCCCTCCTCGTGAAAACCTCGTCTCACGACATCGAGCACACGGTCGGCGTGTCGATCACCTTGCCGCGGCATCAGTGTCATTGGGGTCCTCCGGCTCGTTCCATCGTGTCTCCTTGGTCGGCCCATTGTTGTGCCTGCCGGCAGGCTGCGCACCCGGTGAAACACCGAGCCGCGACAGTGCCGGAGCAGCTGCGTTCACTGGCCTGCATTTTGCGTTGATGAATCCCGCATGGGGAGTTCGGCTCGCCGGCGGACACACTTTCAAACACATTCGAATTCACCTGGAGACACCACTTGAACACCAGCCTGCGTCCTTCCATCGGCCACCCTTCCGATGTCTCCCAGGTCTCCGACACCGCCGACGTGCACGCACCGATGGACCTGATCTTCATCGAGGGCCTCAACGGCGAAACGGTGATCGGCATCCACGAGTCCGAACTGCATCGTCCGCAGCCGCTCCTGATCGACGTCCACGCAGGCCTGCCCCGCGCGCATGCGTGCGACACCGACCGCATCGGCGACACGATCGACTACAGCGTCGTGCGCGAGCGGCTGCACAGGCTGCTCGTCGAACACCGGCTGCAGCTGCTCGAGGCTTTCGCCGAGGCCATCGCCGACATCCTCATCGACGAGTTCGGCGCCAGCTGGGTCCGCGTCAAGGTCGTGAAGCCACGCAAGTTCGACGACGTGCAATCGGTCGGCGTCCAGATCGAGCGCCACGCGCCGGCGCACCGCACTGGTAGATCGGCCCACGGCGCGACGGTGTTGAAGTTTCTCGCCAGCGGCATGGTGCCCGCCAAGCGCTGAGCGCGCCCTGCCTCGCTCGGAGGCAAAGGAAAAGAAGCCGGCCCGATTCACGCGCCGGCTTCTTCTCGTTAGTGCTTGCGGCCTACAGATGACTACAGGTGCGCTGCGAACGGATGCGCGGTCGTGCCCTTCTTGTCCACTACTTCGGCGGCCGTGGGCGAGCCCGAAACGGCGCGCTGGATCGCTTCGCGCGTCGCCTGGTAGTTGTAGTCCTGGATCTTCTTGTCGTCGTCGGCGAGCCAATGGATGAACACGCCCACGCACAGGAACAGGTTGTCCGCCTCGGCCATGGGGATGGTGCCGTCCTCGACGCTGTCGGCCACCGCCAGCGCCACCGCGCGCTGCGCCGGCCCGAACATCTGCACCGCCTGCTTGGCGCCCTTGATGGTCACCTTGTTGAACATCACCGTCGGCGGCTTGGTCAGCAGGTTGGGCGCCACCACAGCGAGCAGCGACGTGAAGCCGTCCTTGTTGTTGGTCAGCGCGTTCGCGAATGCCGTCTCGGCAGCGCTGCCGCGCGGGCCGATGATCAGGTCGATGTGGGCGACTTCATTGCCCTCGCCGACGAGCGATTCGCCCACCATCAGTCGATCGATTTTTGCCATGGTTTCGGGTCTCCTCTAGAGGTGATACGGTCGTTACGACACCGGCCAGGATGACCAGCGCAATGTCATGGGTATCACGATCCGTGCCATCCGCTCGCCGCCTCGCGCGCGGGCGCTGCGCACGGCCCGATCCAGCCCGCGAGCAGCAGCGCCGCCACGGTCAAATCGGCGCTGGTCCCGGGGTTGATGCGTTGCGCCTTCAACGACAGGTCCCACTCGGCGAAGCCGGAGTCGGCATCGAGCACGACGCCTGCACGCTCCCGTTCGCGCCACGCCTGCGCCGCCGCCATGACAGTCTGTGCCACGCCCTCGCCGTGATTTCGAACAATGTGTGAATCGGCAAAGCCGCTCAGCCAAGCCAGGTACAGCCGTTGGACGGAAGCCACAGTGGCGGCATCGGGCAGCGCCTCGGTGCCGCCCGGCGCTTCGCCGCAGGCCATCCCGCAGACCCGCGCCTCGAAGGCCAGCGCGAACAGATCCGCAAAGCCGTCGCGGTACTGCCGCGCGATCAGATCGCGCTCGGCAGCCAGGGCCATCGCGGCGCGCAGGTCGACGCTCGGAACGTCGCGCACATCCTCGGCCGGCGCGCTTCCCAGGCCACCGGGGCGTGCGCGCGCAATCGCGCGATAGGCCGCGCGTGCATCGTCGATGTCGAGCGCGGCCAGCACCGACTCGACGGCCGCCTGCAAGGCCGCGCGGGTCGTGGCGCCGGGGTGGCGCTCCATGGCCAGCGCGATCGGGGCGCACAGCAGCAAGATGCCGAGGTTGGTGTTGCATCCGGCGACCGCCCAGGTCGCGGCCACCGCGCCCTCGATGCGCGCGCCCACGCTCGTGCCAGGCTCGAACAGCGCGCCTGCCGCGGCTTGCGCGCTGGCGATGAACATCGAGGCCTGCATGCCGTGCCCCGGAGAAACGAGGCTGACGTTGCCCGGCTTGCGCACCGCGACGTCGAGCCAGCAGGCCCGCAGGAATGAAGCCCGGGCGCGTTCGACCGCCGCCTGCTGCGTGCTCATCAGGCGCGGCGCTCCGGAGGCATGCCCTCCTGCAGGCGACGGCGCGTCTGCGCCATCTTGCGGTCGAGCAAGTCGTCCACGATGGCGCGGGCGATGTTGAAGCTGGTCACGCGCTGCAGCCCCTGCCAGGCAGCGACGCCGTTGACTTCCAGCACCTGGATGCGCGGCCCGCTCGCCGCGGCGATGAGGTCCACGCCCGCGTAGTCCATGTCCAGCGCAAGCGCCGCGCGTTCGGCGAGTTGCGCAAGCGGCTGCTCCAGTTCGGCTGGCTCGCAGCGCGCACCCTGGGCCACGTTGTGGACCCAGTGCGTGCTCACGCGCCGCATCGCGGTCAGCGCGCGGCCGCCCACCACCAGCACGCGCCAGTCGAAGCCGGGCGCAGCCACCGGCGGCACGAAACGCTGCAGATAAGCGAGGCCTGCGTAGCGCGCGTCGATGTCGGGCATCGGATGGTGCACGCCGTCGACCTCGCCAACCAGCTGCAGGTCCTTGCCCTGCGAGCCGAACAAGGGCTTGAGCACCAGCGCATGGCCCGCTGCCGTCTCGCGCATCGCGATGCGCCGGGCCTGGGCCGCGGATTCTGTCGCCCAGGTGGCAGGTGCCGGAATGCGCGCGGCATGCAGCAGCAGGCTGGTCATCGACTTGTCCACCGAGCGCTCGATCGCGCGGGCGTCGTTGTAGACCGGCACGCCCAGTTCGCGCAGCGCGTGCAGCACGCCGAGGCGCTTGGTGACTTGCTCGAAGCTGCCGCCGGCAATGCCGCGGACCAGGACCGCGTCGGGCAGCTCGCGCCCGTAGCCGGGTATGACCAGGCCATGCCAAGCCGCAGTGGTATCGATCTGGCAGGCCGCGAGATCGACGCAGCGGCCCACCGCGCCGCGCGCGCGCAGCGCGGCTTGCAGCTGGCGCGTGTGCCAGCCGATCTCGTCGCTCATGATGACCACGCGAATGGTCATGTCAGGCCTCCTGCAGCCACAGGCGCTGCAGCAGCGCCATGTCGCACGCCCCGCCGTGCCAGGTATGGCCGCTGTCGAGATTGCTGACCCAGACCTCGGCCGGAGCGAACAGCGCGCCGTCGATCTTGTAGAAGTCGTATGCCGCCTCCTTGAAGATCTCTGCGAAAGAACGCCCGTAGTCGCGCGAGTTGCTGGAGGGCAGCGCACGCGCGAGCGCGCGGGCCGCGTCGTCGTCGCCGCGCACGGTCAGATGCACGCGGCCGCCGTACAGGATCGCATCGTTGGTGCGGCCCATGGCCTCGATGCCATCGCTGCTGGGCGACGGCAGCGGCGCGCTGGCGGCGCCGTCGACGATGTCCGCCAGCGCATAGCTGAGCTCGTGCGCCTTGTGCAGCGCCACTTCGAGCACGCGCGCGACGACCTGCGTGGTGCCTGCGAGGCTGGTGGTGGGCGTGAGGATCAGCGTCAGCGCCGGCGCCGAAAGCTCGCAGTCGCGCAGCAGCTTGTCGATCACGATCTTCGGCGGCGCGCGGTCGACTTCCAGCACCAGCACGCCGGAGTCCGCGCGATCGCGGTAGCCCAGCTCGGCGAAGAGTTTCTCCTTGACCGCCAGCGCGCGCGCCGGACCGGAGCCGAGCGAGAAGAACTTCTTGCCGCCGGTCTCTTCCTTGGTCGCCGACAGGCTCCAGCCCGCATACTGGCTGCCCAGGCAGGCCAGTACCGGCTGCGAGCTGCGCACGTCGAGCCATGTCGGCCAGCCTTCGGCGCCACCATCGCTGCGCAGGTGCGCGTGTCCCAATCCACCCATGCAGATCTCGCCGATCCGCAGCCCGGCCGCCACGCTGCCGCGTGCCTCGATGCCGGCATCGACGATGCGGACCCCTGTGTCGTCGCGGCGCACATGCAGGCCCAGCGCATCGGCATCGGCCAGCAGGCGTTCGACCAGCGGACGCGCCAGCAGGTTGACGCTCAGGCCCGCGGCCGCCGCCGGAGAGGAAGTGTTGCTCATGCCAAGGTCTCCAGTGATTGCAGCAGCCGCTCGCGGCCTTCGTTCAAGCGCGTGCGAACCTGCAGGGCGCTGCTTGCGCTCGCCGTCAGGGTGCACACCGGGTCGTCGATGTCGAAGCGCTGGCCGGCATCGGGCAGGTCGCGAATGCCGGGCCATGCGGCGAGCTTCCGCGCTGCGGCTGCGTCGAGCTGCAGGGGTCGCCGCGCGAAGACGATCTCCATGCCCTCGATGTCTTGCGCATGCGAGGGCGTTGCCGGGGGCAGCTCCCTCTCCAGGCAGGCGCGCAAGTGCGCCTGCATCAGGCCCGCAGAGCCGGGCCGCGCGCGATAAAGGCTCATGCTTGCCGGCGGCCTGGGATTGACTTCCAGCACGCCGATGGCGTCGCCGTCGCGCATGAAATCCAGGCTGCACAGGCCGCAGAGCTCGAACTCCGCAGCGAGCGCGAGCGCGATGGCCGTCACGCGGCGCGCCAGGTCGGCCGCCACAGGGACGGGGCCGACCGCACCGCAAAAGACGAAAGGCCGCGCGCCGAAGCGGCGCACGCTCAGTTCATTGAAGCCGAGCACATGGACATCTCGCCCATTGGCGATGAAGGTGGCCGACATCGGCAGCCCCGGCATCTCGCGCTGGTAGTAGCGATGCGCGGAAGACCGCTCGTCCTCGGGCCAGGGCGCGCGACGAACATGCCAGCCGCCGCAGCCATGTGCGTCCTTCATCAACCAGCCTGCAGGATCCTCGGGCGCCTCGAAGCTCGCCTGCGGATGCGGCAGGCCCTCCGCCGCGAGAAAGCCGAAGAACGCCGCCGGATCGCGCAGCCGGCGCACCGCGGCCGCGGCGGTGCCGATCAGCGGCAGCATGGCCGCGCCCTCTTCGAGCAAGCCGGGCTCGCCTTCGAAACCGCTGCCGGCCACCCAGCCCACGACCGGTTCCCCGCCTTCGCGTTCGCGTGCCAGCTCGCGCAATGCGGCCAGGACCCGCACGCCATCGATATGGAGGCTTCCAGGCGCGCCGATCGGCAGCCAGCGCGAAGCGGCGCGGCGCGTGTCGACGTCGCCGAACAGATCGAGCGCGACCACGTCGAAGCCGTCGTCCGCTGCCGCCTCGGCCATGGCACGCGCAGAGATGGCGGCGACTGCGAGCGTCTGCATCGCGCGAGCGCGCCTCACGCCGCCTTGCCGGCCTGCTCGGCCAGGAAGGCTCGGGCGACCGCGAAGGCCTCGGGGAAGCTCAGCACCTGCGCCTTCTCGGCCTCGCACATCTGCACCAGCAGGCGATGCTGCGTCTGGTACTTGACGTTGCCCACCGCCAGCGCGCCGATGCCGACGGCCTGCGTGCCGGCCAATGGCTTGGCGTCGTCCATCACGCCGACGCCGGCGATGCCTTCGGGCGGCACGGCATTCACGTCGGCCGCCACCTTGAGCCGGGTGGCGGCGCCGAGCGCCTCGCTCGACACCACCTGGACGCCGGCCGCCGCGCAGGCGAGCAGCACATCGGCCTCGGCGATCGAGCTGCGCACGGCAGCCGGGTCGCCGCCGGACAGGCCGTGCAGGGTGACGCCGAAGCGGCGCCCGGTTTCCTGAGCGGCTTCCTCGGCCGCGTCGATGCCGTTGCGGCTGGACAGAAAGACCTGGGCGCCGGCCTGCGCAGCGATCACTCCGGCCACGCGGCCGACCGGGCCCGTGCCGCCAAGGATGACGACGCGCTGGCCTTCAAGGCCTTGGGGCAGGTAGCGCTTCAAGGCGGCCTCGACGCAGGCGACCATGGCCGCGGCCGTGGTGTAGGCACCGCTCGGGTCGGCCATCAGGGAGACAACGAAGGGCTTGACCATCGAGGTACGCGCGCGCTCGAGCATGTCGGCGGCCAGCTGCGCATCGCGTCCGCCGATGAAGATGCCGGTGCGCGCGACGCCCTTCGGTCCGCGCGAGAAGATGGTGTCCTGCGTCAGCGCGGTGATGCGGTCGAGGTCCACTTCGCAGCAAGGCGCGATGATCTGGTAGCCCGCATCCGCCGCCATGTTGATGTCGAACGGACTCATCTGGCGGCCGGGCGTGAACATGTGGAGGATGCGGGGACGTTCCATGGGAGCTTTCGGTGTGGAGGGTTGTCTGCGGCGTGTTCAATCGATGCGCGGGTCCGAGCTGACTTTGCACACCGTCGCCGCGTGGTTGCGGCCGGACACGATGCGCAGCATCAGATGGGCGTCGACCTGACCGGCTGCCCGCGCGGCTTCGACCAGCGCTTCGGCGCGCGCTTGCGACGGCACGATGGCGAAGCCGGTCGGTCCCCACGAGCTTTGACCGATCGCGGCCGACGGCCCGGCCTTCGCGTCGCGGTTCGCCTCGGCGATCCACTGCATCAGCCGGCCGACCGCCGGACTCGTGAAGGCACCGCCCTGCGCCGGCGCGAAGTGCTCGCCGAGCAGTTGCTGCATTCGGTGGACGCCCGCCGCGAACGGCGCGAATGCGGCACTCGCCGCTCCCGGCAGGATGCGCATCAGGACCTGGTGGCAGATGTCGGCAGCACTGGCCTGCGGCAAGGGCGGCAAGGCGGCGAGGGCCTTCTTCTCGGCGCTGCCCGACAGGCCCCGATGCGAAGGGTCCTGGGCCACGACGATGCGCCATGCCGCGGGGAAAGCCACGCGCGACAGCAGCGGTGCGGGCAGGCCGTCCGTGCCGGGGCCGCCATCGACCAGCAAGCCCCCGGCGTCGAAGCCCGCGATCCCGACGCCCGAGCGCAGACCGCGGCCGAGCCACTGCGCCAGCGTGGCGGTGCTCAGATCGAGGCCGTGCCAGGTGGCGAAGGCCCGGCCGATGGCACACGCGAGCTGGGTGCCGGAGCCGAAGCCTGCGTGCGGCGGCAGCACTTGCCGCAGCCGCAGGGACAGCGGCGCATGGCGGCCGCTGCGCTCGCGCAGCAGCTGCAGGAAGGCGCCGGCGCGATCGAGCTCTGCTTGCGCGGCCGGCGTATCCCCCGTCATGCGGTCCGAGGACGCCGCCGCCAGCTCGACCTCGGTCGTGAAGCCATCGATCACCAGCCCGAGGCTGCCGAACGCGCGCCCCAGCGAGCCGGCGGGATCGAGAAAGCCCAGGTGCAGCCGCCCGGGCGCGTCCACGCACACCGTGCGCACGCTCAGGTGGGGCCTGGAAGCAAGGGCGGGGTCGAGTGAGGTCATGGACGCTTGTCAAAGCAAGTGCCGTTCCGCCGCCGCGCCCACAGGGCCGAGCCGGGCCTTGGCTCGTGGTGCGTGCCGCTGATGTCCCAGGACTGGAACAATGTGTCACACGCTGCGGCAGCGGCGCCAGGCTCTTGGGCGAGGCTCGACAAGAAAACCGGTCAGCCCTGCTGCTGCTCGGACTTCCCTGGCGGCAACTTCACCTTGATCCACTCGCTCGACCGCACACCCGGCAGATAGATGCTGGAGCGGCGTTTCGCGATGAGGCCCTTCATCCCGAGCAGCTTGACGGTCCCCTTCAGCAACCGCTTCGCGCCCTCCTCAAAGTACTCCACCACGACGATGCCCCGAGACGGCTCGGTAAACAAGCGACTCAGAGCGGCCTTGCGGAGCAACAATGGCTGGGTCGTGATATCTGCGCCTCGGTCGACGAGGAGGTCGAAGACACAGTAGACAACCGGCTTCGCCCTCTCGTACCAGCGCCGATGGTGGGCGCGCTTCTGAAGTGCCTCGACGTCGCTGCGGCCGAGATCGTCCAGCACGCAGACCTCTCCATCGACGACAAACGGCCCGCCCGACACTTCGGCCAAGCTGTCGGTGATCTCTGGAAACCACTTGGTCGCGTCGGCGCCATTGCGCGTTCGCAACTGCACGGCACGCGCTCCGAATTCTGCTGTGACGCGTACGCCGTCGTATTCCAGCTCATAGATCCAGCCGGGTTCCTCGAGGTCGAGCTGCCGCGCTGACAGCAGCATGGGCTTGAAGTCTGCGAGGCGGATCACTGTTGCTCCTCGCCCGCAACCCCAATGCGCTGAAGCAACGCGTCCGGGCCGGCGGAATACAGCCGGCTCCGTGAACCGACTCCCTGCATGGGGATCCGAACCGGCACGTAGGCCATCCGTCGGTCTCGCATGACCAGCAATGCGACCGTTCGGCCTGCCGGTATGCGCGACAGGCTGCGCCGAAAATCGTCGACGTTCTCGAGCCGCATGTCGTTCACGGCGATGATGAGATCGCCGGCGCGAACGCCCTCGCTGCGCGCCAACCCGGCGGCTTCGCGAACGAGCAGACCGCCATCGATGCGCAAGCGCAGGCGCCGTGCGTGCGACAGCTCGCCCAGGCTCAGGCCGAGCCCATCGTTCCATTCAGCCGCGTCATCGGTCAACGAAGCGATCTTGGAAGCCGGCGGTTCCGAGAGCGTCACCCACACGGTGAGCATCTTGCCGCGCCGCCACACATCCATCCGACTGCGGGTCCCAGGCCTGCAGTCGGCGATGTGCCGCAGCACATCGGTGAAGTGCGAAATGCGAACGCCATCGAACTTGGCGATGACGTCGCCTCGAGCCAAGCCGGCAGCCTGGGCGGGACTGTCAGCATCCACTCGAACCACAAGAGCACCGGTTGCCTGAGGTATTCCGAACGATCGGGCCAGGGCCGCCGTCATTTCCTGGACTTCGGCACCAAGATGAGCGCGTGGAACCGTGCCGTGCGTGCGCAGCTGAGCGGCGATCTTCATCGCGAGATTGATCGGGATGGAGAAGGAAAGACCCATGTAGCCGCCGCTTCCGCTGTAGATCAGGGAATTGATTGCAACGACTTCGCCGCGGCTATTGAACAGGGGACTGCCCGAACTGCCGGGATTGATGGCGACGTCGGTCTGGATGAAGGGAATCTCCCCGGCACCGCCGATGAATCGATCCGTTGCACTGACCACGCCCGTTGTGACGCTTCCGTGAAAGCCGAAGGGCGCGCTGATCGCGGCGACCCAGTCGCCTGGAGCGAGTCGAGAAGAATCGCCGATGACAGCGACCGGCAGATCCTTCGCCTCGATCTTCAACAAGGCCACGTCGGTGCGCCTGTCGACGCCGACCACGCGTGCCTTGAATCGGCGGCCGTCGTCCAGCCGGACTTGGGCTTCATCGATGCTCGCGACCACGTGCGCGCTGGTGAGGATCAGCCCGTCGCTCGCGAGAATCACGCCCGAGGCGAGATCTCGGATCTGGCTGAGCCGCACACTGGCGGGAAGCGGCCAGGCCAAGCGATCGGCGAAGTCGTTCTCGGGTGCGAACTCCAGTTCAATGTCCGGATGGTGTTCGTCGCGACCGACACGCAGGGTTGTGATGTCGACTACCGATGCCCGGCGGCTGGCCACGAGCGACGAGAAGGCAGGCGCGTGCAGTGCGCGGGCCTCGGTGCCGACTCCTGCCGCAGGCGTTTGCCCTGGGCTGGCCGCACACGCGCCGAGAAGGAGCACCAGTCCCGAGACGAAAAGATGGGCTGCGGGGCGAAGCATGGGTCAGTTCCTCAAGCACCGGGAACGAGGTTGCGCCGCATTCTGCAGTCCGGCGACACTCGGTTGTGTTGACGCACGGTGCTTCCTTGTCGGCCGTATTGGGGAAAACGCTCGCCATCGGCCATGCTGGCGAGAGAACCCATTCGCCGGACGCCCTATGCCCTCGCGCGAAGTCAAGGTATGGGCGTAAGCCGAGCGCGCCCGGCGCCGGGCGGCTCTATGCGGCTGACGATGCCTGCTCCGCAGAGCTGGGCGACGACACGAATGAGAACGTTGCTCGAAGATTGATTCGTTTCCGTGCTGCGAAGTTCATCGACTCGTTCGCGAATTGAGTGCACCGAGGAGCGGCGCGGGGACGGCCGGCATCTTCGAGCCGGAGACATCTCAGCGGTGCCGGTGGACGGAATCGTGCGCAACGGATGCGTTGGCGGTGTGCTGAGGCTGCGCCGCCAGCAAGGCGCAGGTGACGCCGTTGGTCCAGCCGAAGCCGTCCTGCAGCGGGTACTCGCCGCCACCGCCGCCCGCGGAGTCCTCGTGCTCGACGTGCCGCAGCGCGTACTTCTCGACCAGCTTTCCTTCGCGTTCGTAGACCGCCGCCACGGTCGCAAGCCAGCGTCTGGCGATGGTGTTTGAAATCCAGTGGCAGCCGTAGTCGGCAAACCCCCGGCTGCCCATCCACTGAAGCGGAGCCCAGCCGTTGGGCCGGTCCCATTGCTGATCGCTCGCGCATTCGGTAGTCGACATGCCCCCGGGCGCCAGCAGCCGCGCCGCCACGGTGGCGGCCAGCGCCTGCGCATGCGGCGGGTCGGCCATGCCGACGAACAGCGGCACCACGCAGGCGGCGGTCAGGCAGCTTCGCCGCGCCCCGGCCCGCCAGTCGTAGTCGAAGAACGCGCCTTGCCCGGCATCCCAGCACAGTTCGATGATCGCCGCCTTGCGCGCGTCGGCCCGCTGCCCGAACTCGCGCGCGGCGCGTGCATCGCCGCCCCGCTTCGCCAATGCGGCGATCCGGCTTTCCAGCGCGTAGAGGAAGGCATTGAGGTCCACCGGCACGATGTCGGTTGTGCAGATGCTCGCCAGCGAAGGGGCAGTGGCGGCGCGAACATGAACCGGCCCATGCGGGGCCTTGCGCGGCGGCGCCTCGCGAAGCCAGCGGGTGCTGAAATCCCAGCCGGATTCGCACGCCGCGCGCAGATCGCGGTACACCTCGGCCGGCTCGCGGTTGCAGCCCTCGACGGTCGTCACGTCTTCCAGCCACGACTCCTCGCGCGGTGCGTCGCGGTCGTCCCAGTAGCGGTTGAGCAGCACGCCGGAACCCAAGCGCACCACACGCCGGCAGGCCGCACCGGCGGCCAAGCCCTCGCTGCCGGTCAGCCAGTAGGCGTGCTCCTGTCGAAGCTGCGGCAGAAAGTCCAGCGCGTCGATGGCGCCATGCCGTTCGGCGAGGTCGACCATGAGCGAGAACACGGGCGGTTGCGAACGGCTCAGGTAATACGTGCGCGTGCCATTCGGCACAAGCCCGTAGGTATCGATCAAATAGGCGAAGTTTTCCACCATGTCCTGCAGCAGCCGGGTGTGGCCGGCACAGGCCAGGCCTAGCATCGTGAAGTACGAGTCCCAGTAGTAGAGCTCGCCGAACCGGCCTCCCGGCACCACGTAGGGATGCGGCAGCCGCAGCAGCGACGCATGCGGCGGATGGGCCTTCGGATGCCGGGTGAGAACCTGCCACAGCGTTTGGATATGCGCGCCGATGGGTTGCCCCGGGATCGACTCGTACTCGCTGGGGGCCGGCTGGATGGCCCTGAAATGAGCATGCACGAACTGCGGGAGGTCGAAGCCTGGCTCATGGCAGAGAGAGCGATAAGCGGCCATGATGGCGGCCGGCTCGCCCAGCGGCGCACAGTCGACGAAGGTCTTGCTGTCGGAGAACACGCCCTCGCGTTGAACTGCAGCGAACAGCTCCTGGTAGCGATCCGTCGGCGTCAGGACGTCGGGCGCCGGTGCTTCGGAGGCCTGCTTCGAACGTTGCGCGCCGGCAGGCGCCGCCCTGCCCTCGTCGGCTTTCATTGCTCGGCGTAGTTCCAGAGCAGCCCGCCGTCGACCACGGTGGTGGTGCCGGTGATGTAGTCGGCCTCCGACGACGCCAGAAACGCCGCCACGCCTGCGACGTCCTCGCGCTGGCCCAGGCGCCCGAGCGGAATGTTGGCGAGCAGCGCCTGGTGCAGCTTCGGGTCGTTCAGCAGCTGGGCATTGATGGGCGTCTCGATCGCTCCCGGTGCAATGTTGTTGACTGTGATGCCCAACGGCGCGAGCTCGATCGCCAGGTTGCGCATCATCATCTTCGTGCCGCCCTTGCTGACGCAATAGGAAGCGAAATGCGGAAACGGCAAGTCCTCGTGAACCGAACTGATGTTGATCACCTTGCCGCCGCGCCCAGCCGCCTTGCACTGCGCAGCAAAGGCCTGCGTGAGGAAGAACGCTGCCTTGAGGTTCACTTCCATCACTCTGTCGTAGTCGGCTTCGCTGACATCGAGGAAGTCGGCGCGCTTCTGGATTCCTGCATTGTTGACCAGGATATCCAGCGTGCCGAGCTCGCGGGCAGCATGCTCGAGCGCCGCGCGCATCGGCCCGAGCTTCGACACGTCGAAAGGCAGCACGACGCAGCGCCGGCCCATGGCCTCGATCTGCTGTCGCACTTGTTCAGAGCGCTCGTCGGCCTGCAGAACGTTGAGCGCGATGTCGGCGCCCGATTGCGCAAGCCGCAACGCGATCGTCTTGCCGATGCCCTGCGAGGCGCCGGTGACCAGGGCTTGTTTGTGCTGAAGATTCATCGGAGTCAAGCGCAAGTAATGCGCACGGAAGCCATGTCCTTGCGCCAACCAAACTCCTTCTGGTCAAGATTGCCGACGCGCTGGCCCGGCTGCAGTACTGCAAGCTGCTTCTTGAACCCAGTGTCTTGAAAGGCCGCGACGCGCGCCCGCGGACCCACGATGGCGCTGTCCCAGTGCCGCCAGTCGGGCATGGACGACGAGAAATCGCTCACGGCTATCGGGCCCAGCAATGTCAGTCGGCGCCCGACATAGTCGACACCGTCATGGAACATGACCCAGCACCCATCGGCGGCACGGGCGCGAATTCGGTCCGACACCTCGGGCTGCGCAAAGATGACGTCGAAGGTAGCGCTGCTCGTGCCCGAAGCCGATCGCGAGGAGTCGGTTGCCGAAGCGCCTTCGGGCGCAGCCCAGGCGGCACCCGACGCCAACATGGCCGAGGCAACCCACCAGAGCGCGTGTGGAAAGATTCGGTTCATCAAGAATCTCCTGGTTGTCAGGAAGACAAGAGCTTGCGCGCAGGAAGTGCCTGCAGGGAACGAGGCGCCTTGTGCGCGAGATCGGGCTCTCCGGGAATCTCCACACCCTTGCTCTGCGCGATCTTCTTCAGATCGTCCAGGGCCTTGGTATGGTCGTCGATCATCTGCTGTGCGAACTTGTCTATCTTCGGGTCCTGGGACTTGTCCAGCGCCAGCTTTCCCGTCGCGATCTCTGCCAGGTTGGCCTGCGCCACATCGACCATCATCTCGCGGTCGGCTTCTGCGACGCGGGAGTCCTTGCTCGATTGCGGAGACACCGGCATGGCCATGAATGCCAACAAAGGCAACATCACGGCAGTCGTCTTGACTAGGCCTGTTAACGCTATTTGCGGGCAGCAAGGTACTGGCCTGAAGGTGTCGCGAACAGAAGCGAAAGACTGTAGTCGCGCGCGGCAAGCTTCATCTGCTGAGCCTCCGCCTGTCCGATGCCGCCGCTCAGGTACTCGACGTCGGGCGGAGGCGCCTGCCTGAGTTGAGCAGACGCGTGCAGCGGGGCAAGGCTGCTGACGACGGCCGCGAGAAGAACAGCCCGTGGTGCGAATCTGGTCATCTGCATCTCCTTTCACTTGGAAGGTGGATCAGAACGTCATGTGGATGTTTGACCGGGCGCGGAGCACGAGTTCCGCATGCGCTGCATCCGCCGAACCATCGCTCCGCAAGCGGCCCGTTTGGCGCGCACACCGCGAAGGAGATCACCGCCCGCGCCGCGGAGGGAGCGGCGCCGCCTCCCGTCCGTCCAGACGGCAAGCGCCTACACCATTGGGCGTGGCCTCGCCGTAGAGTGAACAGAGCCACCATGACTGTCGCCGCACGCAAGTGGATGGAACCCATGAAGACAGTGCAACTCGTCACGGCCGCCGCCCTCGCGGCAGTTTGTCTCGTCCTGGCTGCCCAGCCCCTGCCGCGGCCTCATGACGCTGAGCCGCCGGCGCCAGCGGCATCCGCTCCCGCAGTGGATCCCGGCATTGTGAAAACACCCCCCGCCCATGTCGATCCCGAGTCCATCAAAGCACCGCCGCCTCGGGTAGACCCTGGCATATTCAAGAAGCCGCCAGCGGTCAGGAATCCTGAGGATCGTGGCGCACTGCCGACCAAGGAGAACGACTGCAGGGGCCCGGCCGATCTCTGCGAGCAGGATTCGGCGCGTTGAAGACACCTGCTGCTGCGCACCCCGCTCCATCATCCCGGCAGGGAACATGCCGCGCAGCAGCCTAGGCCTGCGACACGCTCCGGCAATGAATGCGGACACATGCACATGCTGGAAGTTCGCCTACACGCTTTCCGCTCGGCGACCCCCAGAGTGATTTCGATGGGTCCTCGCCGGGGCGAATCAGGGCTGCCATTCATGGAGTCATCATGAGCGAAACAACCAGTGACCAATTGCTGCAGCGCCTGCATGCGTGGGGCGTGCGCCGCGTGTTCGGCTATCCAGGCGACGGCATCAACGGATTGATGGGAGCGCTCGACAGGCTGCAAGGCAAGATCGAATTCGTGCAGGCGCGCCACGAGGAACTGGCCGCCTTCATGGCCTGCGCCCACGCCAAGTTCACCGGCGAGGTCGGCGTGTGCATGGCGACCTCCGGGCCGGGCGCAATTCACCTGCTCAACGGGCTCTACGACGCCAAGGCCGATCACCAGCCCGTGCTGGCAATCGTCGGCCAGGCCGCAAGGTCGGCGATCGGGGGCGACTACCAGCAGGAAGTGGACCTGCAGAACCTCTTCAAGGACGTGGCGAGCGAATTCGTGCATACCGCCATGGTGCCGGCCCAGGTGCGGCACTTGGTGGACCGGGCGTACCGGATCGCCCGCGACCAGCGGGCGGTGACCTGCATCATCCTTCCGAATGACCTGCAGGAGATGGATGCGGAGACGCCGCCGCGCGAGCACGGCACGGTGCACAGCGGGATCGGAACGACCGGCTTGTCGCTGGTGCCCGGTGGCGACAGCCTGCGTGCGGCTGCCGATGTCCTCAATTCGGGCCAGCGTGTGGCGATCCTCGCCGGCGCCGGCGCACTGCACGCCACCGACGAGCTGGTCGAGGTGGCCGAGCGTCTCGGCGGCGGGATCGCCAAGGCGCTGCTCGGCAAGGCGGCTGTGCCGGACGAGCTGCCGTTCGTCACCGGTGCGATCGGCCTGCTGGGCACGCAGCCCAGCTGGGAGATGATGAGCCACTGCGACACGCTGCTGATGGTCGGCTCCAGCTTCCCGTACTCGGAGTTTCTTCCAAAGGAAGGCCAGGCGCGCGGCGTGCAGATCGACCGCGACGCACGCAAGCTCTCCATCCGCTACCCGATGGAAGTCAACCTCGTCGGCGACAGCCGCGAGACGCTGCGTGCCCTGCTGCCGCTGCTGGAGCACAAGGCGGACCGCTCATGGCGGGGCAAGATCGAGGAGGACGTGGCCAGGTGGTGGCAAGTGCTGGAAGCGCGAGCCATGAACGATGCCGACCCGGTCAACCCGCAACGTGTGTTCTGGGAGCTCTCGCCTCGGCTGCCCGACGACTGCATCCTGACCTGCGACTCCGGCACCTCCGCCGCCTGGTACGCGCGCGATCTGAAGATCCGGCGCGGCATGATGGCTTCGCTCTCGGGCGGGCTGGCCACCATGGGGCCGGCGGTGCCCTACGCCATCGCCGCCAAGTTCGCCTACCCCCAACGGCCCGTCATCGCCCTGCTGGGCGACGGCGCGATGCAGATGATCGGCATCAATGGCCTGATCACGATCGCCCACCAATGGCGCAACTGGAGCGATCCGCGGCTGGTGATCATGGTCCTGAACAACGGCGACCTGAACATGGTCACGTGGGAGCAGCGCATCGGAGCCGGCGAGAAGAAGTTCGAGGCCTCGCAGGATCTGCCCACCTATCCCTATGCCGAGCAGGCGCGGCTGCTCGGACTGCACGGCATCCGGGTCGACCGGCCGGACCGCGTCGGGCCGGCCTGGGACGAGGCACTGGCCGCGGACCGGCCCACGGTCCTGGAGATGGTGACCGACCCCAACGTCCCGCCTGTGCCGCCGCATGTCACCGCCAAGCAGGTCAAGGGCTATCTGTCGGCCGTGCTCAAGCGCGACCCCGATTCGGTGGGCATGCTGATCGCCACGGCGAAGGAATGGTGGGACGGCATGTTCCCGCCGAAGGACGCCCGCCGCTGAGGAGTTCGGGATGCGACACGACCAGGACGCACCCATCGCCAAGGTCGAAGTGGGCGCTTTTCGCATGCCGGCGATGCGGAACTCTGGGACATCAAGGCTCACGCAAGGAGACTTTCCATGAAATCCAAGGTGATCAACGACGGTCCCGAACGGACCATTGCCCTCGTCTTCGACAAGGGCGACGAGGTGGTTTCAACGCTGGAGCGCTTCGCAAAGGAGCATGGCCTCACGGCCAGCCGCTTCAGCGCCATCGGCGCGCTGGAGGGCGCCGTGCTGGGCTACTTCGACTGGGAGCGCAAGGACTACGAGCGTATTCCGGTGCCGGAGCAGGTCGAGGTGCTTTCGCTCAACGGCGACATCGCACTCGATGGTGATCAGCCCAAGGTGCATGCGCACACGGTGCTGGGGCGCCGCGACGGCAGTACCGTGGGCGGCCACCTGCTGGAGGCGACCGTGCGGCCCACGCTCGAGGTGGTGCTGGTCGAGTCGCCCGGCTACCTGCGCAAGAAATGCGACCGGGAGACGGGGCTGGCGCTGATCGACATCGGCTCCTGAGCAGCCATCGCATGCGATTCCCGGAAGTCCGGCGTGCGCCGATCGAGCTGCGCCAGCAGGAACGCCGCCACCCCGGAGCCGGCCTACCGAATAGCTCATGGCCGACGAACGTCTCCCGGTGCCTTCATGGCGGGAGCGACGCTGTCGGCCTGCGTACCGGGAGCTTCGAGCGCGCGACAAGCACCCAGCACGGTCGCCGCAACCACCGCATCACGCAAGCCCTGTCTCGAATCGAACAGCGCTTGGGCTCGCCTGCGACGAGGGTGACCAATCGATACGGGCGGCTGATAAGGTCTTCGGCGGGGCTCCGCTTCTGCCAGGATCCTCCGCGCCTCGTCGCTTGTACTCGGCTCGAATACTGTCGTCGGCGCTTGCCCGGGCGCGGGTTGTCTCTGCCTGGGTCTCGCGTTTCGTCTAACCGCGTAGCCAAGCACCAGCACAACTGCGGCGAGCAAGAGGTA
Source organism: Variovorax sp. MHTC-1 (assembly GCF_003984645.1). Taxonomy (GTDB): domain Bacteria; phylum Pseudomonadota; class Gammaproteobacteria; order Burkholderiales; family Burkholderiaceae_C; genus Variovorax. The sequence goes on along the minus strand of NZ_RWKI01000007.1, from coordinate 24,894 downwards.
GAAGAACAGATCTCCAGAGATCACGGGCGTCTGCCTCCCTGGCCCTGGCCACCTTCCTCGGGGCTCGCGATGACGCTTCGCATCTCGGTGTCGGCCTGAAGATTCTTCATCCGGTAGTAATCCATGATCCCGAGGTTGCCCGCCCGGAAGGCCTCGGCCATCGCACGCGGCACCTCCGCTTCCGCCTCGACAACGCGTGCGCTCATCTCCTGTTCGAGGGCGACAGCCATGGCGCGGCGCTCCTCCGCTTTGGCTTGAGCGATCTGCTTGTCCGCGTTGGCCTGATCGATCTGCAGTTTCGCGCCGATGTTTTCCCCGACATCGACGTCCGCGATGTCGATGGAAAGAATCTCGTACGCTGTGCCGGCGTCCAGTCCCTTGCTCAGGATGTGTTTGGAGATGTGATCGGGATTCTCGAGGACGCTCTTGTGGTTCACTGCAGAGCCGATGGTGCTCACCATGCCTTCGCCGACCCGCGCGATGATGGTTTCTTCGCCCGCGCCGCCCACCAGCCGCTCGATATTGGTACGAACCGTCACACGGGAAACCGCCATGAGCTGGATACCGTCCTTTGCAACCGCCGCTATCCGGGGAGTCTCGATTACCTTGGGCAGCACGGACATCTGCACCGCTTCCAGGACGTTGCGGCCAGCGAGATCGATGGCCGACGCACGTTTGAAGGTCAGCGGAATGCTGGCCTTGTCGGCCGAGATCATGGCGTTGACGACCCGCACCACATTGCCGCCGGCCAGGAAGTGCGCTTCGAGGTCATTGAGGGGAATGTCGATGCCAGCCTTGACCGCACTGATGCGGGCCGTGACGATGGTGCCCGGCGGCACGCGCCGCAGCCTCATCGCCACCAGCGTGAACATGCCCACGTAGGCGCCGGACGCCCATGCGGCGATCCACAGCGGGATCGGCACCAGGTACAGCACAGCTGCGAGCACGACGATGATGAGGACGATCAACGCGCCGGTTCCGAGCATTCCTGTCTCCAAGCCAAACATGTGGGCTCCTTCTCAAGCGTTGCGCAAACGCGCGACCACGATGCGATTTCCGTCGACGCGCACCACCTGGATGGACTCGGAAGCATCGATGAGTTCCCCGTTCGACACCACATCGATGCGCTGACCATCGATCTCGGCGATGCCTGCAGGCCTCAGCGCGGTCAAAGCCACTCCATTGCGCCCGAGCCAGCGCTGATCTGCATCCGATGCGGATGTATAGCCCTGCGCCGAGAGCAGACCGCTGTCCAGGACCAGCCCGCGTCCGATCGGCAGGCGAGTGACGAAACGAAGCAGAACGATGCTGGCAGCCAGTGCGATCAGAAGCGAGATCCCGACGCGCACCGCAGCCTGCGCAATCAGCTGTCCGGTCGGCTCCGGCCCCAGAACGCTGAGCACCAGGCCAGCAAGGATGCCGAGAATCCCGAGCGTTCCCGCAATCCCGAATCCCGGAATCACGAACACCTCCAGCGCGAGCAAGCCGACCCCCGCGGTGATCAAAAGCAATTCTTCCCAGCCGGCCAGTTGCACCAGCCAGTGCCCCCACAAGAACAACGCCAGACTCGAGAGACCTACAGCGCCGGCAACGCCGAACCCCGGTGCACGCAGCTCCACCACGAGGCCGAGCGTCGCGAGGGTGATCAGGAGCGAGCTCACCAGCGGCTCAGTCAGCAGACGCACCAGGCGTTCGGCCCAGTTCGGCGCGGTGCTGCGGATCTCGGCACCGGCGAGGCCTTCGTGCTGAAGCACTGCTTCCAGGGTGTCCGCTCTTGCGTCAGCGAGCCGATGCTTGATCGCTTCCTCGGTAGTCAAGGTGAGAAGCTTCCCCTTTTCGACGACGTCGGGAATGGCCACGTCCGCATCGACCATGGCTTCAGCGAGGAGCAGCGGCCGGCCGCGGCTCTCAGCGGTGGCCCGGAACTCCTTTCGCACATAGGAAACCGCCTTTTCTCCTGCCGGCTGTGCGACGGCGCCACCTTGCCCTGCCTGCATTGGAGTTGCCGCCCCGATCGTGCTTCCACCGGACATGAGGATGCTGTTGCAAGCCAAGCTGATGAGGGCGCCGGCCGAGATTGCTCGCTTGTCTATGAACGCTACCGTGCGAACGCTGCTGGCAAGAAGTGCGTCCCGGATCTGCACTGCAGCGTCGACGCGCCCGCCGAAGGTGTTGATCTTCAGCACCACGGCAGCCGCCTCGGCCGCTTTCGCTTCGTCGAGCACCCTTTGAACGAAGGGCGCAAGCCCCATGTCGACCGGGCCTTCGATCGCCGCGACATAGACAATTGGCTGACGAGGAGATTGCTGGGCAAGCAGCGGCCCTACCAGCAACGCCAGCATGAGCGCAAAAAGGCCACGCTTGCCCATGGCGATGATGATCATCGCGGTCGAAGTGCACCGGGTCAGCCAACGCCTGCCGCCGACGTAGGCGCATTGGCCACGAATGCATGCTGGCTGCCGAGAGCTAAGTCGCCAATAGACATCGTCCTCCAGTTCGACCGATCCAGCGACGGCGGAATGGGGCCGCGCGCGTACCGCCTTCACCATGGGTCGACGGATCCGAGGCCCGAAGGCTGTGGATGTCCCCCCTCATTGATCTCGAAAACCGCCTTGCTGCCGTCGAACACATTGCGCGAAAGAAGTCCGGCACCTTCCAACTGCGACAACACGCGGTAGACGGTGGCCAAGCCCACGTCCGAGCCGTGATAGAGAAGCCGCCGAAACACCTCCTCTGCCGACAGATGCCGAGATTCACTGGAGCGGAAGATCTCGAGTACTTGCAGCCTGGGCAAGGTGCCGGTGCGCTTGCAGTGATCCTGCACGCGCCTGGGCGCGCAGATCTTCGATCTCGGCGAGCTGCGCGCTCATCAACCGGCTGCAATGGATCTGCACGCGGCCGAAGTGGCTCATCAGCGTCCGGTGCTCTTTCACCAGACACTCAACGTTTCGAGAAGCCACGTCCATTGCGTGATTCCTCCTGGCTCATCGTTGGCGCTAGGGCCTGTCAACGCTATTTGCGGGGTCGCGAAGGCCTGCCAGGGCGGGCCAATCAAGGCGCGCGACGCCGTGCGTGCGTCGGCACGCACAAGGAGCGCAACGCCGAGTGGCGCGCCCTGGCAGGCATTCCCTTCGGGTTGCCCAGCCAAGGGGCCGTCTGCGGCGTTGCCCGCGCTTGCAAGGCGCAAGCCTTGCTGCGCACGGGCGCCTTGCATCCAGCCCCTTGGCTGGGCAACGCGATCCCCGCAAATAGCGTTAACAGGCCCTAGTCGCTGTGAAGGGGTGCAGCAACCGCCGCCTTGCGCTCAGACGAAGCCCTAGGCTTCAAGCCGTGCGCCGTGCGAAACGAGCACTCCCAGGCGCGCTGGCGGCCGTTCTGTCACTGTAAGGTGCGCCCCGATCCCGACTCGCCGTCCAGTTCAGAACCGACAAGCGCGGCGCCCGCAAGCGCCCACACGGTGAGCGCATTGTCCAACGCGCGCACATTCCTGGGATCTCGACCAAGCCATCGTATGAGTTGCTCCGCGTTCGCTAGCGACGGAGAGTCATGCATGGTCCGGAAGAGCTGCCAGGCCGCGCTGAAAGCCGGATCGGTGGGTTCATGGTTTCTGGTGTGCATCGCTTTCTCCCATCTGTGTCTCACAACGTCCTACAAACGCAAGATCACGCGGGATGTTCAGCACCGGCATTCTTTCGCAGAGCTTGACCCAGCACCCGCGTCCAGATTCTTTCTGCGTCAGCATTTCCTCCGGGCGCCGGACTTTCCCCGCCAGTGTCATCGCCGCCCGGCCGATGGGAGACATCCACGGATACGATCTTTCCGCTCTCCAGGCGAACAATGCGATCCCCCATATGAAAGTAGCGGTCGTCGTGGGAGATCACGAGCACCGCTTTGCCCATCGCGCGGAGCTCCGACAACACCTCGTGATAGAAAAAGCGCTTGAAGACGGGGTCCTGGTCGGCCGCCCATTCGTCGAAGACGAGGAACGGGCGATCCTCCAGACAGGCGACGACGAGGGCCAGCCGCTTGCGCTGCCCCTGGGACAGCTCACGCGTCGTGAACGCGCCGTTGCGCACCTCGACCTTGTGCTGCAGGTGGAGCTTCTCGATCAGCCGGTTGCCCTCCGCGTCGATCTCCGGCCGCCCTGTTTCCAGCAGCTGGTCGAACAGGTGGAAGTCCGAGAAGACCGCCGAGAACAGCTGCCGGTAGCGATCGCGGCTGGCGTCCCCGACGCGTTCGCCGTCGAGCAGGAGCTCTCCCGCCTCCTGGGGATAGAGTCCCACCATCAACTTGGCGAGCGTCGTCTTGCCACTGCCATTGCCGCCCACCAGGAACACCACCTCGCCAGGAAAGAATCGCAGATCGATCGGGCCCAGCTCGAAGAAGTCCCCGCTCTGCTCGTGGTAGTAGCGATGTTTCAGCCCCTTGAGTTCGATGCTGGCGAACGCGGCGCGCGAAGCTTCGTCCGCAGGGGTTTCGGGCGACGCCATGCGCTGAGTCACCTCTTCGATGCGGGCGGAAGACACGCGGGCCAGATTGGCCTCGGGCAGCCAGTTGAGCAGGCTTTGCAGGGGCGTCACCATGTAGACGAACACCAGCGCGAAGCCGGTCATCACGCGGGCCCGGTCGGGGACGTCGCCCACCAGCACGAACAGCACCAGCCCGATGAAGGCATAAATCAGGAAGTTGCCCCAGCCCGAAGCGGTCTCGAAGATCGCCATGCCGCGCATGCGGTGCCGCCTGACCTGCTCGATCGAGGTTGCGAGAACATCGGAGCCGAACAGCCTCCTCTTGCGTCGGTTCTGCCGCAGCTCCTTGGCGCCGTCCGTGAGCGAGCGGAAGTATCCGAACAGCAGATCCTGCTCCCTGGACGCGGCGACCAGATGGCGCGCGGCGCGGCGCTGGGCCAACAGGTAGCCTGCAGACCCCATCACGATAACCCCGACGGCGGCCGTGAAGACCTGCATCGAGAGCACCGCGAGGTAGATCAGGCAGCCGATCACGATCACGCCATTGGTCAGGATGGCAGGCACGGTGACGAAGAAGCGTGCAACGTCCGTCACATGATCGGCCAGCGCCGATTGGACCTTGGCGGCGCCGACCTGTTCGAGTCGCCGGATCGGCGCGTCCATCACGCGGTCCGAGACGAAGCGGCGCAATTCCGACATCGCGCGCAGGCGCAGCTGCTCGAACAGGATCTTCGACCAGACGCCGCAGATCAGCGCTCCCAGTACGACGGCTGCGAAGTTCCACGGCAGCCGAGCGCGCGTTGCCTCGTCGGCCGTCAGTGCGGCATTGATCTGGGTCACCAGCAGGACGCCGCAGACGCCGGAAACAACGCTCGCGATCGACGCCGCCAGCAGCAGCCAGCGCGATCGCTTGATGAGGAAGATGAGCACGAGAACCTCGAAATGGGCAGGAACTACAGGGATGACGCTTGGCGCGCCGGAATGTTTAGCGGGCGCGCCCCGCAGTATTCCGATAAGGCCTCAGAGCCTCATGGACACCGTGACGGACAGGCTCCGCGGCTCGGTGAAGCTGATGGCATATCCGTCTGACACGATCGCGCGGCGGCCCAGGACGTTGCCCATGGCGACCTGAAGGCGCCAGCCGGCCCCGCGATACGCAAGCGCCAGGTCCGTCGTCACGTAGGCCGGCAAGCGCAGGTCGTTGGGAGGCCAAGCGGCGCGGCGCGGCCCCTCCCCGATCAGTCCCCATCCCAGCGTCCAGCGCTCCGACAGCTGCTTCGTCAGCCATGCGCTCACGAACCAGGGCGCCACGCCCGGCAGCGGTGTACCCGATGCCACCGCGGTGTCACGGCGCACGCGCGCGCGCAGCGCCTCCAGGCTGAAGTCGAGGCTGAGCCCGCGCATCAGCTCGCCCCGCAACTCGAGCTCGATGCCATGGCTTTGGCGCTCGCCGCCCGCCACCACGAAGTTCGGATTGCGCGGGTCGGTCGCGGCCAGGCCCTGGCGGCGCAGCTGATACAGGGAAAGCGTTCCCAGCATTCCTTGCTTGGAATCGCCCCACTGAAGCCCGGCCTCGATCTGCCTTCCTTTCTCGGGCGGCAGCAGGGCCCCATCCGCCGCGACCTCGCCGATCTGGGGACGTGAAGACTGCGTCCAGCTCGCAAACCAGGACCACCCCGGCCGCGGCGAATAGACCAGTCCCGCGCGCGGCGAGAGCAGGCTGCTGCGGCCGGTATTGACATCGCTGCTCAGCCGATCCTCGCTGGCCGCGCGCGACTGCTCGGCCCGCAGCCCCAGCAGCAACTGCCAGTGGCTCCCCCAGCGCATGCGATCCCGCAGGTACAGCACCGAGTTCCGCCCGTCTTGCACCTGAGCGGTATCGGGAACGTAGGCATCCGGCAGCGCGCCGTAGACCGGGGCCGACAGGTCCAACGCGGCCAGCGGCGCACGGCCGCCGAGGGAGTGCACCTGATACCGGCCGAGTTCGATGCCCGCGAGGATCTGATGCTTCGCTCCGTGCAGATCGAACTGCCCCTGAATCTCGGTCTGCGAAACATCGCTCACGATGCGTTCGCTGCGGCGCGCCGCCACCCGGCGAACCGAACGGTCGTCGTCCGTGAAGATCCCGTCGCCGGTCATCCCGTAGACGTCGAGTTCGGTGGCGTCGCGCGATGAACGGCTTCGCTGAACGAACAAGGCCTGGCGCATTCGCCAGTTCTCGTCGAGGGCATGTTCGAGCGCGAGGCGCCAGGTGCTGCCCGATTCGCGCGCCCAGTCCCTTGCTTCTCCCAGCGTCTTGCGATCGGAGAACGCGAGCAATGGAGCCAGCGGCAAGCGGTCGGGCTGCACCTGGTCGCGCAGCCTGAACAGATCGAACTCCAGCGCCACCCGGGTTCGTGGGCCGACGCGCCAGGCGATCGAGGGCGTCACGCCATAGCTTTTTTCGTCGTCGAACTGACGGCGGCTGGGCCCGCCTTCCGCGCCGAGGCTGATGCGCAGCGCGACGTCGTCACCCACGGCATCGCTCAGATCGGCCTTGAGGCTTCGGTACCCCTGGCGCGATTTCGACAGCTGCGCGTCCCTTCGCCGCACCCCATCGGGTTGCCGCGTCAGCACGTTGAGGTCTCCGCCCGGCTTGCCGTTGCCGTACAGGGCGGACGCCGGCCCTCTGAAGACTTCGACCCCCTCGCGCGCCACCGTGCTTTCCAGACCCAGATAGCCGAAATCGCGGTAGCCGTTGCGCAGGGCGCTCTCGTTCGGGAAACCCCGCAGCAGCTCGCGGTTGACCGCAAAGCCGGCATGGTTCGAGGGCGGCGCCATGCCGACGCTGGTGCCCAGATCGTTGAACTTGAGCACTTGCCGTTCGCCGCCGCTTTCGTTCAGCGCGGAGGGATGGGCTTCTCTGTCCGCGCCTTCTTGCGAGGACGCCCATGCCGGCGCTTCCAGGGATTGGCCCAGCGCGATCGCCAGCCCGAGGGCCGCGAGACGATTCGATGAAGGAGGAGCCGACATCCGCCACGGTTTTCGGGGATTCAGGGATCGCACGCTGAAGAAGACGGCTCGAGGCCCCGGATGTTTAGATGGGCGCGGCGAGGGCCTGTTAACGCTATTTGCGGGGATCGCGTTGCCCAGCCAAGGGGCTGGATGCAAGGCTCACGCCTTGCAAGCGCGGGCAACGCCGCAGACGGCCCCTTGGCTGGGCAACCCGAAGGGAAGGCCTGCCAGGGCGCGCCACTCGGCGTTGCGCTCCTTGTGCGTGCCGACGCACGCACGGCGTCGCGCGCCTTGATTGGCCCGCCCTGGCAGGCCTTCGCGACCCCGCAAATAGCGTTAACAGGCCCTAAACAAAGAAGAGGCAAGGCCGTCATCTACTTCGCAGAAGGCGGCAAACCTTCGGCCATGCGCTGCATGCAGATATCCACACCGGGATCCACGGAGCTTCTCGCCAGCGAGCCCTGCTCAACTCGCCGCGAAGCGCCGATCCCACTGCCGCGAACGGAGACCCAATGTCCAGTGTTCTGTCCCTTCCCGTCACACGCGCGTCCGACACCGAGGAACCCTTCGGCCGAAGACACGACGCCCTGAGGCAGCCCTACCAGCTCACGACGAATCCGCTGCTGGAGCGCCAGAGCGCGCGCGAATCGAGCGCGCGCAGCTATCCCCGGCGCCTGCCCATCGCGCTCAAGCGCGGCCGCGGCATCTACGTGGAGGATGTCGAGGGCCGCGTCTTCATCGACTGCCTGGCCGGCGCGGGCACGCTGGCGCTCGGGCACAACCATCCGGTCGTGGTCCAGGCCATTCAGCAGGTGCTGCGCGATGAGATTCCCCTGCACACGCTGGACCTCACCACGCCCGTCAAGGACGAATTCGTCGAGACCCTGTTCAGCCTGCTGCCGCCGGAGTTCGCCAAGGACGCGCGCATCCAGTTCTGCGGCCCCACCGGCGCCGATGCGATCGAAGCCGCGCTCAAGCTCGTCAAGATCGCCACCGGCCGCCAGACCATCCTGAGCTTCCACGGCGCGTACCACGGCATGACGCAGGGCACGCTCAACCTGATGGGCAACCTGGGACCGAAGAGCGCCATCGGCGGTCTCGTGTCGGGCGTCCAGTTCCTGCCCTACCCCTACGAATACCGCAGCCCCTTCGGCCTGGACCCGAACGCCACCATGGCGGCGAGCCTGCACTACATCGAAACCGTGTTGTCCGATCCGGAAAGCGGTGTGCCCGCGCCGGCAGGCATGGTGATGGAGATCGTGCAGGGCGAAGGCGGTGTCATTCCGGCGCCGGACGCCTGGGTGCGCGGTGTCCGTGAGATCACGCAGCGTGTCGGCGTTCCGCTCCTGGTCGACGAAGTGCAAAGCGGCTTCGGGCGAACCGGAAAGATGTTCGCCTTCGAGCACTCGGGCATCGTGCCCGATGTGCTGGTCCTGTCGAAGGCCATCGGCGGGAGCCTGCCGCTGTCCGTGGTGGTCTATCGTGGCGAACTCGACCAGTGGCGCCCGGGCGCGCATGCCGGCACCTTCCGCGGCAACCAGCTCGCGATGGCCGCCGGCTCGGCGACCTTGAGGCACATCCGCGCGGAACGCCTGCATGAACATGCCGAGCGAATGGGCGCGCGCCTGAGGGGCTACTTGGCGCACCTCCAGCGCGACCACGCCTGCATCGGCGACGTGCGCGGCCGGGGTCTCATGATCGGCATGGAGATGATCGATCCCGACGGCGCATTGGATGCGCTCGGCCAGCCGTCCGCAGCGCCCGCCCTCGCCTCCCGATTGCAGCAGGCCTGCCTGCAGCGCGGATTGATCCTCGAGTTGGGCGGACGGCACGGCAGCGTGGTGCGGCTGTTGCCCCCGCTGATCGTCACCGAGAAGGAAGTCGACCACATCGCCGAGATCGTTGCGGCCGGCCTGGAGGCCGTCGCCAGGCACCTTTGAATGGCGTCTCACAGCTGCAGCTTTTGTGTCGTAAGATTGGATGGGAATAATTCTCATTCATGACCTGAAGAGCTGGGCGTCGCGCCGCATCGCGTCCCCCTTCGAGGTCGTCGGAGGGGCGAGCTGCATGCACGACTTGGTACAGGAATTGGTCAAGCACTACAGGGACCTGCGCAAGCAGTTGACATGGGAGCTGCGCGATCCGGAACACGCGGCGGACATCGCGCAGTCGAGCTTCGAGCGCGTGTACACGCATGCGCTCGGGCTGAAAGGCTCGGCGCGCGGCTCCGAAGACCTGAGCCTGAAGATCGACTCTCCGCGCGCCCTGCTGTTTCGCGTCGCTCGCAACCTTTGCATCGACGCGGCCCGCCATCGGCAGGTGGTCCAGGAATGGGCACGGGACCGGAGCAGTACCGATGTTGCGACCAGCGCGCCGTCGAGCGAGTACCTCATCTCCCAGCGGCAGATCCTGGAACGCGTGGTCCAGACCCTCGAGAAGCTGCCGCCTCGCCGGCGCGAAGTGTTCCTGCTGTTCCGCGCCTACGGGTACACGCACGCGGAAATCGCCGCGCGCCTCGGCATCACGGAGATGGCGGTCGCCAAGCACCTGGTGCGCGCGGTACTCGACTGCTCGCGCACGCTGGCCGAACTGCGCACCCAGATCGTCGAGCCGCAGCTGCCCTCCATGCGCTCCGCATTCGTCTCCTCCCTGGCTGAAGAGAGTTGCTGACCCGCTTGCGCCATGGCCATCCCCCGAAGCGAGAAGCTGGTCGAGCATGCGCTCACCTTGATCGTCCGAAGCGAAGGCGCGAGCCCCGCGTCGGCTGAACTCGCGACGGCGGCACTGCGCGAATGGCGAGCGGCTTCGCCGACACATGAAGCGGCGGCGGTGGAAGCGCAGCAGCGCTGGGATGCCCTGGGCGGCTTGGCTTCGGATCTTCGCGATTGCTTCGCCGAGCCGGACACGCGGATCGCAGCGGCGCGCGGACGCCAGCGCCGCAACCTCGTCCTTTCCGTGGCCGGCCTGATAGGCACAGGCGTGCTCGCGGGCAAGGGCTTTCAGTGGTATTGGCAGCAACCGCTCTTCGCCGCCGACTTCTCGACGCAGACCGCGCAACTGCGCAAGGTTCTTCTTCCGGACGGTTCGCCGGGCAGCCGGGTCGAACTCAGTGCGCAAAGCAAGGTCACGGTCAGGCTGTACCGGCAGCGGCGCGTGGTCGACTTCGCCGGCGGCGAGGCGCGCTTCGAAGTGGCGGCGGACGCGCAGCGGCCGTTCGAGGTGCGGACGCGCGATGCCGTCATCCGGGTGATCGGCACCGCGTTCACCGTCCGCGACCGCGGCGGGCCCATCCTGGTCGCCGTCGAACGCGGAAAGGTCCGCGTGACCGTCAGGCAACGCCGCGGCGATGCCGACGCGTCTTCCTCGATGGAGAGCGGGGTCGACTTGCAAGCCGGCGAAGCCCTGAGCTTGCGCGATGGAGTGCCCGACCCGGTGCAGCAGGTCGACGCCGCCTCCCTGGCCGCATGGCGCGAGGGTTGGCTCGTCTTCGACGCCACGCCGCTCGGCGAGGCGCTGGAAACGATCAACGCCTACCGGCCGCAGCCGATCCTTTCTCCCGACCCGCGCGTGAACGCGCTTCGGCTGTCTGGGCGCTTCCGGGCCAACGGTTCGGCAAGCCTGGTGGACGCGCTGCCGATGACCTTGCCGGTGATCGCGCAAACCCATCCCGACGGAAGCGTGACCCTGCGCGCGCGCTGAGCGCAGGCAGCCGACAGCCGCCGCAAAGCCGACTGTCTTGGTTTTTTGATCACAAACGTCTTACAGGGAGGAAGGTGCAAGAACGCCCGCGTTTCAGCGGCTTCGAGCGCCCTATATCGGGAATAACTCTCATTCATTTCTCTCTGGAGCATCGATCTCATGCGCAATCGACCACGCCAACGCCTGCTGGCCGCCACCCTGGCCGCAACCTTCGGGTCCGTCCTCGCCACCTGGAGCATTCCGAGCGCGGCGCAGGCAGCCGCACCAGCGCCGGCGCAGGTGTTCGACCTCCAGGTGCCTTCGCAGCCGTTGGCTTCGGCGCTCAACGAGCTATCGCGGCAAACGGGCGCGCAGGTGTTCGCAGGTGCCGACCTGCTGGCCGGCGTCAGTTCGCGCGCCGTCAGCGGGCGCTTGACGGTGGAACAGGCCTTGGCTGCGATGCTGGCGGAGACGCGCCTGGAGGCGACCCGAACCACGAGCGGTGGATTCGCCATCCGCCGCGCGTCCGAAGCAGCCACCGGCGCAACTTTGCAGGAGATCCGGGTTACAGCCACCGCCGATCGCGAGTCCGCCACCGGGCCGGTCGCAGGCTATGTAGCGAAGCGAAGCGCGACGGGCACCAAGACCGACACGCCCATCATCGAAACGCCGCAATCGATCTCGGTGGTCACGGCCGATCAGATGCAAGTGCAGAAGGCCCAGTCGCTGCAGGATGCGCTCGGCTACACCGCGGGGGTCGCCTCGCAGGTGGTGAACGCCAATCCGCTCACTTCGGACTCGCTGCTGCTGCGTGGCTTCGAGTCCGTGCCCGAGTCCGGCAACTTCTACCGCGACGGCATGCGCTACATGACGACCATCTTCGGCGGCAAGCAGGAACCTTACGGGCTGGAACGGCTTGAAGTGATCAAGGGCGCCTCGTCCGTCCTCTACGGCGCCGTCGCGCCCGGCGGTCTGATCAATTCGGTGAGCAAGCGCCCCACGCTGACGCCGCTTCGCGAGTTGAATCTGGAGTACGGCAGCTTCAACCGCAAGCAGGCGTCGGCCGACTTCGGCGGCGCGCTGGACGAGAACGGCGTCTGGTCATACCGGCTGACGGCGCTCGTGCGCGACAGCGACACGCCCGTGGACTACACGCGCGACGACAGGGTGTACATCGCGCCGGCACTGACCTGGCGCCCCTCGGCGGCCACCTCGCTGACGCTGCTGGCGAACTACCAGCGCATGCGCACGAGCAGCTCGGGCGCGCTGCCGGCCGAGGGCACGCTCCTTCCCAATCCCTACGGCAAGCTGCCACGCGACCGCTTCCTCGGCGAACCGAGCCGCAACGACTTCAACAACGACACGACCAGCGTCGGCTGGCAGTTCGATCACGCCTTCTCCGACACGCTGAAGCTGCACCACGGCTTCCGCTACCTCAAGAGCGACCTCTTCAACCAGTATGACCTGGGTTTCGAGCCGACGGACCATCGGACCCGCAGCCGCCTGGGCTGGACTTTCGACGACCGTGCGACCGTGGCCACCACCGACACGCATCTGGAATACACGCTCGGGACCGGCGCTGTCCGCCACACGATCCTGGCCGGGTTCGACTACAGCCGCGATACGTACGACAGCGATCGCCGGCTGGATCTGCTCGCCCCGATCGACATTTTCCTGCCGGTCTATGGCAAGGCGCCCCTCGCCTTCATCCGCGACGAAAACCCGAGGCGCGAGAACGAGCGCTTCGGCGTCTACGTCCAGGACCAGATGAAGATCACCGACCGCTGGGTGCTGCTGCTCGGCGGGCGCCAGGACTGGGTCCGCAGCAAGGAAAAGGACCTGAGCCAGGACCCCATCGGCGACAACCGCAAGGACGATGCGTTCACCGGCCGCGCCGGCGTCGTGTACCTCGCGGACAACGGCCTGGCGCCCTATGCCAGCTTCAGCCAATCCTTCGAGCCGGTGAGCGGTTCCGATCGCGCGGGCAGCCGCTTCAAGCCGACCACGGGCGAGCAGTACGAGTTCGGCATCCGCTACCAGCCGAAGGACAGCAACATGCTGCTGAGCGCCGCCGTCTACGACCTGCGGCGCCAGAACGTGATCACCGTCGACCCGATAGACAACCGCAATTCCGTCCAGACCGGCGAGGTCCGCTCCCGCGGCCTGGAACTGGAAGCCAAGGCCAGCCTGACGCGCAACCTGAACCTGATCGCGGCCTACAGCTACACGGACGCGCGCGTCACCCAGAGCAACACGCCCGAGGAACTCGGCACGCGCTTCCGTGCGCCCTATCACCTGTTCTCGCTGTGGGCAGACTACGGGCTGGGTGAATTCGGCCTGCCGGGATGGCGCATCGGCGGCGGCGTGCGCCACAGCTCTGACAATCCGGGCTACTACAACGGCGGCAAGGCCACTCCCGGCTTCACGCTGGTCGATCTGCGCCTGAGCTACGAACGCGGTCCGATGAGCTACGCGCTGAACATCAAGAACCTGAGCGACAAGACGTACATCTCGGGCGAGTGCTACTTCTACGGATGCCGCTACGGCGATCCGAGAACGGTGACGGCCACGGTCAGCTACCGCTGGTAGCCCCGGCACGCGGCATGCGCCACGCATTCGTTCGCCTGCACCGCTGGATCGGACTGGCCACGGCCCTGTTCCTGGGCCTGGCCGGACTCACCGGAAGCCTGCTGGCCTTCAAGGACGAACTCGAGGCGCTGATTAACCCGCGGCTCTTCGTCGTCGAGGCCAGGCCCGGCGCTGCGGCGATCGACCCGTTCGTCCTGCGCGAGCGGGTCGAAGCCCGTTTCCCGCAAGCGCGGGCCGACTACCTGCCCTTTCCGGGCCCCGGCGCCTCCGCGAAATTCTTCTTGTGGCCGCGTCCCGGCGCAGCAGACGCTCGGCTTCCCGCGCTCGACATGGACGAGGTCTTCTTCGACCCGTACACGGGCGACTATCTGGGCGGCAGGAAATGGGGCGCGCTCCTCGACGACGGTGTCTTCCGGCGCGAGAACATCGTGCCCTTCATCTGGCGTGTTCACGAAGCGCTCGCCCTGCCCCATCCGTGGGGCAAGCTGTTCATGGGCGTGGTCGCGCTGATGTGGACGCTGGACTGCTTCATCGGCTTCGTGCTCACGCTGCCCGGCAGGTCGCCCTTGTTCGCCAAGTGGAAGGCGGCCTGGTCCATCAAGCGCGGCGCGTCGGCCTTCAGACGGATGTTCGACCTCCATCGGTCCCTCGGCCTGTGGTGCTGGCTGCTGCTCCTGGTCTTCGCCTGGTCGAGCGTGATGCTGAACCTGAGAACGGTGGTCTATCAACCGCTGATGTCCCTGGCGTTCCGCTTCGACGACACCGAGATCCGCCGCCTGGCCGAGCCAGACTACCAGCCCCGAATCGCCTGGCGCGAGGCCCGTGCCATCGGCAGCGCCCTGCTGCAACGCGAAGCCGCCGACCGCGGCTTTGCGATCCGTGCGGAAAGCAGTCTCTGGTACCGGCCCGCATTGGGCGCGTACCTGTACCGATCGCACACGGCGCTCGACATCCGCGAGCACGGCGCGGCCTCGGACATCTGGATCGACGGCCGCAGCGGCCAGGCGATCGCCATGCATTTCGAGCGCAGTGCCGCGCGCGGCAATGTGCTGTCCGAATGGCTGCGCGCTCTCCACACGGGCAGGGTCTTCGGGACTTTCTACCGCGTCCTCGTCGCGCTGCTCGGTGTCGTGGTCACGGTGCTGTCGATCACGGGTGCATGGATCTGGTGGAAGAAGCGCAAGGCGCGGCAGGTCCTCCAGCGGACCAGCCATTCGCATCGCAGGCACGCTTACCTCCAGGATCGGCTTCGCTCAAGAGGTTCTTGAGCCGGTTCAGCAGTTCCGGGTGGCCGAGGATGCTCTTGTGCGTCACGCCGGCGATCACGTGGTTCGAAGCGACGGCAGTGAAGGATGCCCACGGGCGCATGACCAGGCGGCGATCCCTCAGCGTGGCTTCGGCGGCCCAGACATGGAGCGGCACGCGCGCGCGCCGACGGCTGTGGTTGCGCATCATCCACGCCAGCCGCATCACCACCCACAGGTCGTACTCGCGCGACCCGATCTCCGGGCCGTCCCGGGGCACCGACGCCGCCACCCGGCGCAGGTGGTCGAGGGCCGCGTTCCTGTCGTCCTGCCGCATGGCGCCCAACAGGCCTTCCCAATGTGTCTTCATGCGCGAGCCTGCGATCCAGCGCTCCGGGTCCTGGTCCGCGGACGACGCCGCCTCCTGTGCCTCGCGATAGACACCGGCATCGAGTTCGGAAACATCGATGACGCCGGCGAAGCGCACATCCAGGACGCCCTCCAGTTGCCTCGCCGTCTCGTGCGCCAGATCGCCGCCGAAGCTCCAGCCGAGCAATGCGCAGCTGCCGGCCGTCGCGGTCTCGACGATGAAGCGGGCGTGCCGTGCCGCGAGCGCCTCCACGCTGCGGTTCACCCAACGCTCGTCGGACGACAGGCTGTGGCAGACGAAGCCATACACGGGTCGATCGGCACCGACCGCCTTGGCGATCTCCGCGAACTCGGTCGCGTTCCCATAGATGCCGGGGAAGCAGTAGAGCGGAACGCCCGACCCTCCCGCGTTGAGCACGACCACGTCGGCCGATGCCGGGCCCAGTCCTTCGATTTGGGCTGCCTGCTGGTGCAGCGCCGGAGAATTGAAGAAGTCCGCCAATGCAATCTTGTCTTCGCCGAAGCGAAGCTGAACCCGCTTGAAGAGCTTCAGCAAGAGCAATGAATGCCCGCCGAGCTCGAAGAAGCTGTCGTGCCGCCCGACGCGCTCGATGCCCAGCAGCTCGGCCCAGATCGCCGCGAGCGCCTCTTCCACTTCACCCCGCGGTGCCTGGTAGGCCTGCTCGCTGCCGCCGCCCGGCCCCGGCTCCGGCAGCGCCTTGCGGTCCACCTTGCCGTTGGCATTGAGCGGCAGCGTCTCCAGCAGCACGATCGCGCCCGGCACCATGTACTCCGGCAGGCTCTTCGCCAGCTGTCTGCGCAGCTCGCTCACATTGGGTTCAGCCCCAGAGACGTAGGCGATCAGCCGTGCCCCCGCCGGGCCCTCCTGCGCCACCACCACCGCCTCCCTCACGGCAGGCTGCGCCAGCAGTTGCGCCTCGATCTCTCCGAGCTCGATGCGCAGGCCCCGGATCTTCACCTGGTGATCGACGCGGCCCAGGTACTCCAACTGCCCGTCCCGCCTCCAGCGCACCAGGTCGCCGGTGCGATAGAGCCTCGCGCCCATGTCGTCGAAGGGATCGGCCACGAAGCGTTCGGCCGTCAGGCCGGCGCGGTTGAGGTAGCCGCGCGCCAGGCCGATACCGCCGAGGTAGAGCTCGCCCGGCGTGCCCGCGGGCACCTGTTTCAGGGCGGCGTCCAGCACCCAGGTCTGCGTGTGGGCAATGGGCTGCCCGATCGCGACGTGGTTCAGGCCGTCCGGCCTGCAGGTCCAGTGCGTGACATCGATCGCCGCTTCGGTAGGGCCATAGAGGTTGTAGAGCCCCGCCTGCGGCAGGCGCTCGAAGACCCGGTTCTGCAGCTCCGCTGGCAGCGCCTCGCCGCTGCACACGATGCGCTTCAGGCTGACGCAGGCCTCGATGTCGTCGTGGGCCAGGAAGGCTTGCAGCATCGAGGGCACGAAGTGGATGGTGCTGATCCCGTGCTGGCGGATCAGTGCGACCAGGCGCGCCGGGTCGCGATGGTCGCCGGGCCGTGCCACGGCCAGGCGCGCGCCGTGCATCAGCGGCCAGAAGAATTCCCACACCGAGACGTCGAAGCTGAAGGGGGTCTTCTGCAGCACGGTGTCGGTCGGGCCGAGTCCATAGGCGCTCTGCATCCAGGCCAGGCGGTTGAACAACGAGCGATGGCGGTTGGCTGCGCCCTTGGGTCTTCCGGTGGATCCTGAGGTGTAGATGGCATAGGCGAGGTTGTCGCCGTGCACCTCGCCCTCGGGGTCGTGGTCGGGCTCGTCGCTCAAGTCCAGCGTGTCGATCTCGAGCGTGGGCACTTCGGGCTGAAGATGGCGCAGATGGCTCTGCGTCAGCAGCAGCGCGATGGCGCTGTCGCCCACCATGTAGGCCAGGCGCTCGGCCGGATATTCCGGGTCCAGCGGCACATAGGCGCCACCGGCCTTCAGGATCGCCAGCAGGCCCACCACCATCTCGAGGGAGCGCTCCAGCGCAATGCCCACCCGCACCTCGGGACCCACGCCCTGCCTGATCAGGCGGTGCGCCAGGCGGTTGGCCCGGGTGTTGAGTTCGGCGTAGCTCAGCTGCGCATCGCCGAAGACGAGTGCCGAGGCGTCCGGGCTCTTGCGCACCTGCTGCTCGATCAAGCGGTGCACCGGCTGCGCATAGGGATAGCGCTGATCGTTCACGCCCCACTGCAGAAGCTGCCGATGCTCGGATTCATGGAGCAGATCGATATCGCCCACCGCCCGCTGCGGCGCATCGGCCAGCACTTTCAGCATCGCCAGGTAGTGCATGCCCAGCCGCTCGATGGTGCTCGCCTCGAACAGCTCCACCGCGTACGTCAAGGCGGCGTCGATCCGACCATCGGGGTGTTCGTCGGTGTCCAGCGACAGCTCGAACTGCGCCGCCTGCTCGCCCAGCGCGTAGCTCTGCAGCGTGAGTCCGGGCAACTGCGCCAGCGCACGGTAGTCTTCCCGCTGGTGGTTGTACATCACCTGGAACAGCGGGCTGTGGCTCAGGCTGCGCTCCGGCTGCAGGGCCTCCACCAGCTGCTCGAAGGGCAGGTCCTGGTGCGCTTGTGCGCCCAGGGCGGCTTCCTTGGCCTGTTGAAGGAGTTGCGCGAGGCTCATGCGCCCATTGACCACGCCGCGCAGCACCTGTGTGTTGACGAACAGGCCCACCACGCCCTCGGTCTCCACCCGGTGGCGGTTGGCGATGGGCACGCCCACGCGGATGTCGGCCTGGCCGGTGTAGCGGTGCAGCAGCGCCTGCCAACCGGCCAGCAGCACCATGAAGAGGGTCGCGCCATGCGCCTGCGCTCGCCGGGCGAGGCCCTGCACGAGGTCGGGCGGCAGCTCGATGCTGTGCTTGCCGGCACGGTAGCGTCCCTCGGGCTGCCTTGCATGGTCGGTGGGCATTTGCAGCACGGGATGCTCGCCGCCGAGCTGTGCCTTCCAGTAGCGCAGCTGCCGCTCCTGTTCGCCGGCCTCCAGCCATTCCCGCTGCCAGGCGGCATAGTCGGCGTACTGGATGGGCAGCGGCGCTTGCTGCACTTGTCCGCCCAACACGCGTGCGCGGTACTGCGCCACGAACTCGTCCACCACCAGCCGCATCGACCAGCCGTCGGAGACGATGTGGTGCATCACCACCACCAGGATGTGCTCGTCCACGGACATGCGGATCAGCGCCGCGCGCAGCAGCGGGCCGGTACCCAGATCGAAGGGCATCTGGCTCAAGCGCCTTGCTTCCCGCAACGCTCGCGCTTCGCGTTCGGCGCCATCGGCAAGGCGCAAGTCGATCAGCGGCAGGTCGAGTTCGATGGCTTCCTGCACGATCTGCTCGGCCATGCCTTCGGCGTTCGCGCGGAACACCGTGCGCAGTGCCTCGTGGCGCACCACCAGTGCTTCGAAGCTGCTGCGCAAGGCGGTCTCGTCCAGCTCGCCCTTAAGCCTCAGCGCGCCCGTGACGTGGTACGCCGTGCCCTCGGGCTCCAGCTGCCACAGGAACCACTGGCGCGCCTGCGCGTAGGACAGCGCATCGGCCGCCTGACGCCGGCCCGCGAGAATCGGCAGCCGGCCCGGGTTCAAGCCTTGGTCGATCATCTTGCGCAGCACCGCGCGGCGCGCTTCGGGCTCGAGAGAAAACAGGCGGCGCGCGATGGACTCGGTCTGCGCGCGCGTCAATGTGCCCGCATTCGTCACCGGCCCGCCTCCGCATCGGCCAGCAGGTCTTCCATCAGCGCGACCTCGTCCTTTCCCGCATCGATGTGCGCCTGCACGCGCGCAGCCAGCTCGCTCAGGGTGGCCACGTCGAACAGCTCGCGCAGCGGCAGGTCGGCCGACAGCCGCTGCCGGATCCGGGCCGTGACCTGCGTGGCCAGCAGCGAATGCCCGCCCAGATCGAAGAAGTTGTCGTCCAGACCCACCTGCTCCACCTTGAGCACGGCCTCCCAGATCTCCGCCAGGGTGCGTTCGACCTCGTTGCGGGGCGCGACGAAGGCCGGGCGCGGGCCCGCGTCGCTCAAGGCCAGCAAGGCCTGGCGGTCGATCTTGCCGTTGGGCATGGCCGGGAAGCGGGACACCACGACGAAGCGCGCCGGCACCATGAACGCGGGCAGGCGGCGGCGCAGGTGCGACTCCAGCGATTCGCGCAAGGCGCCGGCATCGGCTTCCCCTTCGGTATCGGCCGCAACGCAAGCCAGCAGCCGCTGGCCGAGGTCCGTGTCGTCATGCACCAGGGCAACGGCCTCGCGCACCCGTTCATGGGCGAGCAGGCCCTCCTCGATCTCGCCCAGTTCGATGCGATGCCCGCGCAGCTTGACCTGGCTGTCCATCCGGCCCAGGTATTCGATCTCTCCGTCGGGCCGCTGCCGCACCCGGTCTCCGCTGCGATAGAGCCGCTCGCCGGACGCGAAGGGATCGGCGACGAAGCGCTGCGCCGTCAGGCCGGGCCGCGCGCAGTAGCCGCGCGTGATGCCATCGCCGCCGATGTACCACTCGCCCGGCATCCCGATGGGACACAGTTCCAGCTCCTCGTCGAGCACGTAGCCGCGCATCGAGGGAATGGCACGCCCGATGGGAATGCGCTGGCCTTCGAAGGCCGGCGTTTCGATCCGGAATGCGTTGGACCAGACGGTTCCCTCCGTGGGGCCGTACTCGTTCACCAGCGCGGCAGCAGGCACGCGGCGCTGGTGCATCTCCACCACGTCGGCGTGACAGGCCTCGCCCGCCACAACGGCGCAGCGCAGGCTGCTGCCTTCATCCAGCCCTTCCAGGATCTGCTTGTAGAACGAAGGCAGCGTCAGCACATGCGAGATGCCGTGGCGGCCGATCAGGCCCGCGATCCGCGCCGCATCGCGATGGGCGTCTTCGGTCGGCAGGTACAGCGTTCCGCCCTGCCCCAGGGTCCAGAAGATGCCGGCCACCGAACTGTCGAACGAGAACGGGGATAGCAGCAGGAAGCGCGAAGCGCGCTCGCGGTAGAAGGTGGACCGGGCGACGGTGGAGGCCACTGCATTGGCATGGCTGACCATCACGCCCTTGGGCCGGCCCGTCGTACCCGAGGTGTAGATCAAGTAGGCCAGGTTGCCGCCGGCCACCACGGGCCGCGATGCGACGCCGGCATCCGCCTTTCCGGACTCGTCGTCGACGCACACCACGTCCACGTCGAGGCCGCTCAACTGTGGACGTTCCGCACTCTGCGCGATGACGGTCGAGATCTGCGCATCCGCCACCATCAGCGCGATCCGCTCCGCCGGGTAGGCCGGATCGAGCGGCGCATAGGCGGCGCCGGTCTTCATCACTGCCAGCATGGCGGCGATCGCGTGGACCGAGCGGCCCAGGTGAACGCCGATGACCTGCTCGATGCCGGCGCCGCGTGCCCGCAACCGGTGAGCGAGGCGATCGGCACGCGCATCGAGCTCGCTATAGCTCAGCCGCTCTTCGCCGCAGACCAGCGCGACGGCGTCCGGATCGCGCTCGGCCTGCGCCTCGAAGAGCCGGTGCAAGGTGTCGGTGCGCGGGGCGATGCAAGGCCGGGCGGCGTGGCCGAGGATCCGGGCGCGTTCCGCAACGCCCAGCACGGACCTGCGGCGCCATGGCAGGGTGGGATCCGTCTGCACGTTCGCGAGCAGCGTCGCGAACTGGCGCATCCATGTGGCGATCGTCTCGGGCGCATGGGCATCGGTCGCCGTCCAGCGCAGCATCCACCGGTCTTGGGCTTCGATGCACTCGCAGCGCAGGCGTGCGCCGTCCGCGGGTGCATCGACGCGCCTGCAGACCCAGCCGCCGGGCAGGTCGAGCAGGCGCAGATGAGCGAACGCCAGGCCTTGCTTGCGCCGGCCTTCGCGCGCCAGGCCGTCGAGGAAGCTCGCGCTGTCGAAGCACTCGTGCCAGGACGCAGCGTCCCGCAGCTGATCGGCCACCGAGCGAACCAGCGCATCGACGGGCGCTTCGGCATCGATCTTCACCGACACCGGCAGCCGGTTGACGAAGCAGCCCAGCGCACCCTTCAACTCGTCGGCCTTCGCGCTGCAATGCCAATCGAAGAACAGGCCGTCGGTCTGCGCGATC
Organism: Variovorax sp. MHTC-1; assembly: GCF_003984645.1. Taxonomy (GTDB): domain Bacteria; phylum Pseudomonadota; class Gammaproteobacteria; order Burkholderiales; family Burkholderiaceae_C; genus Variovorax. The sequence continues at coordinate 3,469 of NZ_RWKI01000007.1, read as the reverse complement.
CGCGCCATGAAGCCTGTCCACAGGCCTGCCAGGATCGACTCGACGGGCAGGTCCATGCGTCGGCCGAGGCCGGAGACGGCGCGGGCCGCCACGGGGTCCAGTGCCAGCGTCTGCGAGGAACCGCGGCCTCCGGTCCCTTGGGTCTCGAAGGGCAGGCGCAAGGCCGGCCCGGCCTGCGCTTGCCAGAAGCGCGCGCCTTCCTGCCCCAGCTCGCCGGCGAACAACTCGCGCTGCCAGGCCGCGTAGTCTGGGTACTGCAGCACTTCGTCCTCGCCGGCCGGCGGCGCCTCGCCTGCGGCGCAGGCCTGAAGGCAGGAGGCCACGAGCTCCTGGATGGCGACGGCGTCCAGGCCGTAGCCGGGTGCGGCAAGCGCCCATCGCAGCCCTCCTTCCGGAGCCACGGCCAGCACGGCACTCAGCACGGGGCCGTCCTGCGGGTGGACGGCGGCACGCGCCGCGTTCATCAAGGCGTCGTCCTCGATCGCGCCGTCGAGCACAGTCCATGCGGGCGCCAGCCGCGGCATCACGTACTGCAGGGGATAGTCGAGGCCCGCGACCGGCCGGTACACGGTGCGCAGGATCTCGTGCTGCTCGATCCGCCGCTCGAGCGCGCGGCGCAGTGCCTCCGGCCGCACGCTGCCCGGCGCCGGCCCTTCGACCAGCACCGCGGTCACCGGGACGGCCTGCTGCCCAGATGCGAGTGGATGCGGCACATGCACGCCGCACTGCTGGGAGGACAGCCGGTAGCCTTCGAGAATTTCGTTCTGCGCCGTCATGCGGCTTCTCCCATCGCCAGCTCGGCGCTGCTGCAGGCCTGCGCCATCGCGACCATCACGCGGCGCGGCCCGCTGAACGGTCCGCGGCCATGCAGGGCCAGCATGTTGTCGAGCATCAGCACGTCTCCCTTCCGCCAGGGGAACTGGACCATCACGCCCTGGTACTCGGCCTGCAGGTGCTCGACGAATTCGGGCTCGATGGGCGAGCCGTCGCCGTAGAAGGTGTTCTGCGGCAGCTCCTCGGAGGCGAACTCGCTGCGCAGCTGGCTGCGCACCACCGCCGGCAGCGTGAGTTCGTGGAAGAAGGTGCCGTGGTTGAACCATACGGCCTCGCCCGTCTTCGGGTGACGCATCAGGGCCGGGCCGACCTGGCGCGTGCGCAATCGGTCGCCGCCTTTCCATTCCACCTGGATTCCCACGCCGCGGCAGTAGCTCTCGACCGTGCTGCGGTCGGTGGTCTGGAACACGGTCTGCCACGGCAGGCCGAAGCCTTCGCCGTAGTTGCGCACGTACATGATCTTCTTGCGCTCGAAAGCTTCGCGAACATCCGCACGAATGCGGCTCAGCAGCAGCCGGGTGCTGCCGATGGGCGTCTCGCCGCCCGTCAGCGCCGGCGTGTCGCAGTACAGGAAGAGATGCAGCGGGAAGATCGGCGAGTACGAATGCTCGTTGTGCGGAAAGATGCTCTCCTGGGCCGGGTAGTCGGTGGATGTGTAGACGTTCAGGTCCTTCTGGATCTGCGTTCGCGGCGATGCCCGGAACTTGTATTCCAGCGCGCCGCCCGAGACGCCATCGATGCAGCGATTGAAGTCCTCCGCGCTCGTCACTGCGAAGCCGCGGAACAGGATCGCGCCGTGCGCGAGAAGGCGGCGATGGATCTCTTCCTGATGCTGCGCAGCCCACTCCGGAAAGCGGACCCCGGCGACCTCGGGCTCGCACAGCGCGGGCAATTCTCCGGACTCGAACATGCGGCTCCAGCGCACCAGCTCCGGGCTGGTGCCGGACAGGGTCTGGCGCCGCACGCCGCCGATCTTCGGCCTGCTTGTGGTGATGTTCACGATGCTTGCTCCTTGTCGATTCATGATTGCGATGGCTGCCGTGCCAAGGGCGCGGTTCGCGGCTTCAGCGCTGAGCGCAGCCCGGCCAGTCGCCGCGTGCGTTCGTGTGCCGTCCTGGCGCTCGCGGCGCTCTGCACGTTTGCCGCCACGGCGCGAAGTGCCCCGATGCGCGCCGAGGGATCGGCCACGCATGCGCGCAGCACCGCGACCATCTCCTGGCCGAGGCTCTCGATGCTGCTGTCCTCGAAAACCTCGCGGTCGTACTTGAGGGAGACCTCGACGTGGTCCTCGGCGGCGATGAATGCGACGATCAGGTCGAGCTCCGCCTCCTTCGCGCCGACGGGATGGTCTGCCACCTCGAGCCCGGGAAGGACGAAGGACGCGCCGGCATCTTCCTGGTAGATCACCTTGACCTGGAACAGCGGTGCGCGGCCGCTGCGCCTGCCCACGCGAATGGATTCCACCAGGCGATCGAAAGGGAGGTCCTGGTGATCGGACGCATCCGCCACGGTGCTGCGCACCTGCGCCAGCAGCTCGGACAGCGACAGCGTTGCCGCGCAGTCGATGGCGAGGGCCAGCTGGTTGACGAAGAAGCCGACCAGCGCTTCGGTTTCCTCGCGGTTGCGGTTGGCCGTGTCGGTCCCGACGAAGAAGGCCGACTGGCCGGAGCGCTCGGAAGCCACGATCGCGAAGACCGCCAACAGGACCATGAACGGTGTCGCGTCGTGCGCCTGTGCCAGCTTCCTCAACGCCGCGGTCGCGCGGGCATCGAGCGAGAGGCTGGCGGCGCCGCCCGGATGCATGCGCCGCGCGGGCATCGGCTTGTCGGGCGGCAGCACCAAGGGCGCGACACCCGCGAGCTTGCCTTTCCAATAGGCCAGCTGCCGCTCCATTTCCCCAGCGTCCAGCCAGCGGCGTTGCTCCGCCGCGAAGTCGGCGTACTGGATTCCGAGCGCCGGCAGCTCCGGCGTTCGTCCGTCCAGCCTGGCCGCGTACGAGCGCACGAACTCGCTCATCATCAGCCTGATGGACCAGCCGTCGGTCACGATGTGGTGCATGACCACCACCATGAGATGCGAATCCGCTGCCAGGCGGATCAGGCTGATCCGCAGCAAGGGGCCGCGTTCCAGGTCGAAGGGCTGGCGCGTCTGGTCATCGACGAGTTGCTGCACGCGATCGCCTTGCAGCGCCTCCTGCACGGCAGCGAAGTCGATGATGGACTCCTCGGGAACGAAGGCGTCCTGGATGCTTTGCCAGCCCTGCCCGTCTTCCTCACGAAAGACCGTTCTCAGGACTTCGTGGCGCTCGACCAGCTGCTGGAATGCGAAACGCAAGGCCTCGGGATCGAGCCTGCCTTTCAGGCTGAAGGCCGCAGGAATATTGAAGGCCGCGCTGGCCGGTTCCAGCTTCCAGAGGAACCACAAGCGCTGCTGGGCATGTGACAAGGGCCTGCGATCTCCATGGCGGCCCGCGGGTGCGAACACGGGTCCCGAGCGCGCCGGCATGCCATGCACCTGGAGCGTCGCCGCCAGCCGATGGAGCACCGGGTGCTCGAAGACCTTCCTGAGAGAGAGCTCCCGGCGCCAGGACTTCCTGATTCGCGAGGCCAGCTGGGTCGCGAGCAGCGAGTGCCCA
>NZ_RWKI01000068.1 GCF_003984645.1 Variovorax sp. MHTC-1 | reverse complement strand
TGGCCAGCGACAATTATCTTGAGCGGTCGTGTCGCCTCACGAAGGAATGTTACCCAATGGCCGGTTGTCGCCGAACCCGTCTTTTCTTGATCTTGTAGTTGAAGGCTGTGGGCATGTGGGCGAAGGGCGCGGCGGTGGGCGACGCCTGGCGCGTAGCGCCGCGTTGTCCACCGCCGTGCCCGGTGCGCCGAAGGCGCATCGTCCACATGTCCATAGCCTGCCGGGCGCGCAGCGCCCGGCCCCCGCGGCCATGCTGTTTTTCTCTGTTTTCAAGGTTCCATGGATGCCGGCGACCTTCTCAGCTTTCCGAGAATCAAGTCCTTCGCCTTTTCGGCGCGCCATGCCTTGATTCGACGTTGCAAGGTGCGCAGCTGCGCTTTGCTCGCGTAGACATCAGGCACTGCACCTGCCAGTCGATCCATGAGCTCCTTGGCGGTGGTTGTGGGCTCGTCGGCAAGCCAACCTTCGACGATCGGCCAGGCATGCTCGAAGGGATCTTGGCGCGTTCTCCACCACCGCTCGGCCGCCGGCTTCGTTCGATGCGTCGGGCGGACCTCGCCGTCCTTCCACGCGGTGGCCAGGCCGTGAAGGAACGAGGAGAGGTCGGGCATGGTGGAAGCCATCCCATCGGTTTGCGGTGGCTGCCCCGATGCCATGTCGCTGAGCACCCGTTGAGCCGCCCGGATGTCTCGCAGGAGGAACACGGGGTCGAGTTCATCGAATTGCTCGCGCAATTTCCCTTTGATCTCCTCGCTTATCGTCGCCGAAGTGAGCAGCCGGTCGCACGGCGTAGCGGGAGGGTGATACGTCTTGCTCACGCGGGCGCCATCGCGCGTCTTGCTCTTGAGCTTGAACGAGGGCTGGAAGAAGTTGACGTACAGGCGGGAGGCCGCGTAGAGCTCGGCCAGTGCATGTGTCGCGGCAAGTCCACTCAACCGCCCGTAGCCCACCAGGCGACGCACGATCGCGCCGTTCTTCTGCTCTACCCACGCTTGATCGTTCTTCCTGTAGGCGCGCGAGCGTGTCTGCTCGAGTCCCTTCGTCTTGCAATGGTCGAAGACGGTCTGATTCATGAAGGCGCTGTCATTGTCGGTGTCGATGCCGAGCATTGCGAAGGGCAGATCGTCTTCGGCCACGATCAACGCTTCCACCACGAGCGATTGGTTGCGTACCGGCATGGCGACGCATTCGGTCCATCCGCTCGCGATGTCGGTCAGAACCAGCGTGTGAACGTAGTCCCCATCGGTCTTGGACCCGCCACAGTGCTCGACCATGTCGACCTCGAGGAAGCCGGGGGGCGGATCGCGCCAGTCGGCAAATGTGCGCACCGGTATGCTGCGCCGGATGGCCGCACCGACGCCTGCTCGTCGTCGACGCTGTCCGTCGATGCCCGCTCGGGCGTCACTCAACGCGCGATCGATCGTTGCGGCGCTGATCTGCAGGAGTCTTGCCTTGACCTGCGGATCGAGCGACAGATGGCCATGCCGCTCCATGGCGTCGATCAGGACTGGGACCAGCGGCTTGAGCCGTTTGCCGCAGATTCGGTCGCCGGCCTCCCAAAGCACGAGAAGCGCCTGACGTACCGCTTCGTCATAAAGACGGTTGCGTGAACCCGCAGGTCGCTTCTCAGGAAGCGCGCCGCCCAGCACCCTGGTTGCGTGCTTGCGGTGGTATCCGGTCAGAGCCACGAACTCATCCAGGATCTTCGTCTTCTCCATCGGTGGCGCGCCGCTGTAGCGCGCTCGTAGCGCATCGATCAACTCCTTGCGTGTTGCCATGCTGATTCGCCTCGTCACGTAGTGCTGCTCCCGCCGGACCATCCGGCGGGTAGCAAATTACGTGAGGCAACGGGTCAGCGCGGGTAGCAAATCCGACGAGTCAATGCGA
>NZ_RWKI01000067.1 GCF_003984645.1 Variovorax sp. MHTC-1 | reverse complement strand
CCCCGCTCGTGCCAGCACCGATCGTTCGTGTGAGCAGCCGGTCACGCGCATCCCAGGTGTAGGTACTGTTCAACCCATTGGGGCTTGTCTGACTCACGAGGCGGTTTGCACTGTCGTAGGCGTATAGCGTCGCGTGGCCTAGCGCATTGGTAGATTTTGTAAGGTTGCCCTGGGTGTCGTACTCATAGCTGGTGGCTGCACCATTCGGCGCGGTTTCGGTGGCGACCAAACCCTGGGTGTTGTAGGTCCACTGCCAGGTGCGCACCGTGTTCGGCGAACCTGCCGTATCGGTGATGGTCCTACTCAGCAGATTGCCCTGGGCGTCGTAGCTGAACCCAGTCGTGCGGCCGCTTTCGGCGATGAGCACTGGAAGACTGAAGTTGGCGTGCCACTGGGTCGTCGTGGTTTGCGCGTCGGCAGTGCCGACGGCGCGGGTGGCGGAAGTGGGGAGTCGGCGAGCGGAATCCCACGAGGTATCTGTGCGAATGTCCTTGAAATCAGTTCGACTAGTGACAAGGCCATTGGAATCTTGCACCCGTGTCTTGGCGTCGTCTTCGCCCTCGCCGGAGGGTCTGCTTCCAGAAGTGACGGCAAGCTTGCCGGCATTCAGCCCATAGGAGTAGGTGCGACTTGTGCCCAAGGGGTCGGTCACCGTCGCACCCGAAGTTAGGTAGCCGACCTGATATCGCTGGAGGCCTCCACTTAGCTCCGTCGTGATTGCGCGCCCCCACCTGTCGTAGCCGAAGGTGCCCCATCGGGCTCCGTTCTCATCAAAAATTCCGGTCAGCGCCTGCGGAAAAGATGCGTTCTCGTACACAAAGCTGCGGCTCTTGCCATCGGGATACTGCACGGAGGCCAAGCGGCCCACGGAGTCGTAGGCGTAGCCGAGGCTACGAGCATCCGGCGTCGTCACGGAGGTCAGCTGCCCAGTAGCGTTGTAGGCGATGGTGAGGCTGCGACCGAAGGAGTTCGTGACGCCAGCTAGGCGGCCTGAAGAGTCATATGTGTAAGCGGTCGATCGGCCATTGCGCTCAACCCTGTTTTGCAGCTTGCCTGAACCATCGAAATTGAAGGTTACGTCATCATTGGCGCGTTTGTACGCCAGCCAATTCGGGCTGAGCTCGACGAGCGTGTCAGCGCTATTGCTGATGCCCCAGACCGACGAGCCCACCGCCCTCGTGAAGCTGCGCACATCTCCCTCGGGACCAAAAACGGTCGCGGTGCTGAGATCACCGGCCGAAGTTACCGTAAGACGGTAGTGGTGGATATGGGACCAGACTTGCCCCATTCCCGCCTGCGGCGACGAGTCACCTGCACTCCATCTGGTGCGGTAGTACCGGACAAAGGACAACGGTGCAGGACCGCCGTCTGACCAATCAAGCTCTGAGCGGTACTTCTCGGCCGTTGCGGGCAGTATCGGCTGCCCCTTCTGAATGCCATCAGTGATCCTGCATGAGGGCGGCGCCTCGAGCATGGGAAGTACGCAACCGTTCCCTTGCTGTATATACCCAGCATTGCAATCGCAAGTAGTGCCGCCCGGCGAAATTGTGCTATTCGATGGACATATGGAAGCTAACCGGACAATGTAGTAGAAGAATTGCTCGGTGCTGCCGTTGCTAGACCAAACAGTGAAGTTGCAGACGTATGGACCATACTGAGAGCTGATGAATTCCGCCAAGCTATAGGACTCAACCCCCCCGGGGGTAGCTTGAGCGTAAGCAGTCCAATCCGCAGCTGTGACTACGCACGCATTTGCATCTGGAATGACTGCTGGACCCCAAACCATGTATTTGGGATAACCTAGGCTGTAGGTGGCGTACTGAGAGGTTGACTGGAAGGATCCGTGAGAGCTTGCTAGCAGAAAGAACTGGGCGAGCAGCAGGGCCGCCAGTCTCCTTGCGGCTCTCCAGCGGACGAACGATCCAAGCGCTACCCAG
>NZ_RWKI01000066.1 GCF_003984645.1 Variovorax sp. MHTC-1 | reverse complement strand
GGATGAAGGCCCTACAAGGGCTTCCCTCAGTTTGTCAAACGCCGATCCACCGCGTCGGACCGGAATGATCGAACGCGTCGGCTGAATAGCTCCTGAGAACCTCAGCACCGACTGCTGCTGCTTTTTGAGTTCAAGGTATGCGGACGGCAAGACTACAAACGGACATTGTTGCTGCACTCGTTGGCAGCGGTCCCTGATGAAAGACGCGCGCCGGGGTCTCCATTCACATCTCGGCTATCAGGGCAAGAGCCCGGGCCTTCATTCGAGAACTCCCCAGCGCAGGTCCAACCTTTTCACTCATCAACAACGGCACAACACGCGATGCCAAGTTCGATTCCAACAACGCCGTGTGTTTTCCGGCGACGCCCATTCTCTCTGTCTGCTACGTCTGGCTATGCAGGAACTTTGAAGGCCTCTCCCATCCGAAGTGCCGCCCAGCACATCCGGGCGTTCTTGGACGCAATGGCAACGACAGCGCGCCAGTACCCGCGGCGCTCTTGCACTTTGATAGCCCAGCGACTCACCGGATCTGATTTGCTTGCGGCCACATTCAACACCGTTCTTGCCCCTAGGATCAGCAAGCTACGCAGATAGCTGTCCCCAGCCTTTGTTATTCGCCCCAGCCTCGCTTTTCCCCCCGAACTGTGCTGGCCGGGTGTCAAGCCCAACCAAGCGCTGAACTGGCTGGAGCTCTTGAATTCAAGCCCGTTGCCCACGCTGGCAACTATGGCCGATGCCGTCGTGGCACCGATGCCAGCGAGTTGCATCAATCGGCGGGCCTTGTCATCATGCTGGGCCATATGCCTGACATGTGTGTCGTACTCGGCGATGCGCCCATCCAGCCGGGTGAGCTCGCTCAGCAGGTCACCAATGACGATGTTGCACCAGCCAGGCAGATCCTCCAATACCTTGTGCGCTTCTCTGCGCACCGTAGTAGGTTGGAGCGGCAGAACGATTCCGAGCTCACTGAGCAGGCCGCGAATTCGGTTGATGACAGCGGTGCGCTCCTGCACGAATCCCTGGCGTGCCCGGTGTACAAATAGCTCTGCTTGCTGATCGATGCTTTTGATGGGTACGAATCGCATTTGGGGCCGCGTGACTGCCTCGCAGATCGCCGCAGCGTCGTTTGCATCGTTCTTGCCGCGCTTTCCCGCCATCCTGTAGGGAGCCACAAATTTCGGCGCCATCAGGCGCACCGTATGACCGAATTTCTCGAACTCTCGCGCCCAATGGTGAGCGCCGGAACACGCCTCCATCCCGATCACGCAAGGTGGCAGTGAAGCGATGACCTCCACGAGTTTGTTGCGCCGCACCTCAGGGCGAACCAGTGCCGGCTTGCCGGCTTCATCCACGCCGTGGACGGCGAACACATTCTTGGCAAGATCGATGCCGAGGGTCAAAATGGCCATGGACTTCCCCTTCCGAGTGAGTTGATGAGGTGTTGACTTCCCATCGTGGCACTTGGATGCCGTTTGCCGCAACGCCCAAGGGGCAATCTGCGGATAGCTCGGGACGGGGAAGTCCCTTTCATTCACATCGGCGTGGACGCCGCCTCGGGCCTGGTGCACACGGTCGTTGGCACGGCGGCCAACGTCAATGACCTCAACGTCGCTGGACAACTGCTGCACGGCGAAGAGCACGCGGCCTTCGGCGATGCGGGCTATCAGGGCGTGCACAAGCGACCCGAGGCCGCGGGTCCGACGTGGCACGTGGCCATGCGCCCGGCCTGCGCAGGAAGCTCAACCCGTTCATCGAGCCGGAGTTCATCGCCGAGCGTGTGGAGAAGATGAAGGCGAGCATCCGCGCCAAGGTCGAGCACCCGTTCCGCGTGCTCAAGCGCCAGTTCGGCTTCACCAAGGTGCGCTACCGAGGCTTAGCGAAGAACACGGCGCAGCTCGTCACGCTGTTCGCGCTGTCGAACCTGTGGATGGCGCGCCGGCAATTGCTGGAGGCCCAGGGATGAGTGCGTCCGCGGCGCAGCGAATGCGCCAGAAGTGGCCTCAAGCCGCCGCGCCCAGCAACCATCGGAACGAGAAACAACGCTCCGGGTGGCGTGT
>NZ_RWKI01000065.1 GCF_003984645.1 Variovorax sp. MHTC-1 | reverse complement strand
AATCAGAGAAGCGGACGGTCAAACCTGTGGCAGGATTCAAGATGCCGCCTCGCGTCATCAAAGAATTGAACCAGGAGCTTCACGATGTCGTTTGTTCTTGACGGTGGCTGCCTCTGCGGAGCGGTCAGGTTCCACGTCAATCAGGCGCCGCTTAGAACCCTTGTTTGCCACTGCACGTTCTGTCAGCGGATGACAGGCTCCTCGTTCTACGCCAACTCCGTGTTCCCCGTTGAGGCAGTCGAGTTCAACGATGGCGAGGTACGCAAGTACGAGCACACATCCGATGGAAGCGGCAAGAAGGTCTACGTTGAGTTTTGCCCAACTTGCGGCACGACCATCGGCCTTACCTTTGAGCGCTGGCCGAATCTCCGCGCAGTCTCGCGGGGTTGCTACGACAACCCCAACGCGGTGGAGATAGCTTCGAACATTTGGACCCGTTCGGCACAGTCGGGAGTCGCCCTGCCTGCAGAGATTGACTGCTTTGCGAAGACAAGGCTGACCCCCGACGGGCAGCCGGAGCATCCTGCCAGGTACCCAGTACCAGTCATGGCCCGGTAGTACCTCAGCGATGCCCAACGTCTCGCTTGCGAGCGCCACGATCGCTTCGGCCCGTCGATCACCGCTAGGGGCCCAATGCTCGAACAACCGCGGCAGGCTACAGTCGGCCACGACCAGACACTCAATAACAAGAATTCGACGACCCGTGTTCGCTGAGCGGGGGATGTCCAATAACCCGCCACGTTCCGATTTGAGAGATCCTCTTGCATACAAACCGCGCTTTCGGCATCGCATTTCTGTTGCTTTCCTATGGCGCTTCTTCGATGGCGTGCTCCCCACCCATCGATCCGACCGACCGAGCCGAACTTCATGAGAGCCTCAAGGGCCGTTACAGGTTCTGGGCAGTCGTGCTCGGAGAGGAGCCAGTCACGACAACAGTCGGGCCATTGCGCCCCGCGGCGAGGTTGACAGGTCTGCGGGTTCGCATTGTCGATAGCGCATACGCAGCGCTTCCCACGTCGGGAGAGTTCACCTTCGTGAAAGCTGCAATCGGGTCAATTTGCCAACCCCTTTACGCCTCTCTGTCGACCTTCGAATACCCCGTTGGAACAGAGATGCAGATGGGCTCCGACGATCTAGTGGGCGTCAGGGTGCTGGGCTTCTCGCGTGCGGCGGCCCAGCTGTGCCCTGAAGCTCTTCCAGACACAGGGACAAGGACCCAAGTCAACGGTGAGGTCGAATGGGCCGCGATTCCAAAATCCATACCAACCGGCTACAGTGGTTGCCAATATTCATGGTTTCGCTACGTTGGCAGCCGCGCCCCGATGACATCCCACTCAACAAGCTATTTCCTGAATGGAAGTCTGCAATGGCTTCGAACCCAAGAAATGCTGTGTACCTACGAGGCCGGCGCGCTCGTCGTGGCCAAGTCATTCAGTGCACGTATCTGCCCCCCGTCGGAAGCCGATGCGTGGAAACGCTGGCGCTTCTGATTGCCTGTGACCCAATGCTCTTTACCCACAACTCAGGGGCACTCGGACCCCGGCCAAAAGCAGCCGGTCGGCCGCGCCGCAGAATTCGAGGCATAGCAGACGTTCGCGGCGCGCGCACAACGATTAGGTTCGGGGTTGATGTCGCTTGACCTGAAGCGCGTGCACACAGACCGGCGGCCATGAACAATCGGCCGAACCCGACTTTCAATCTATGACTCAATCCGCATCGCAAGCCTGGGCCTTCTACCGCGAAGTTGCCGCCGCCAAGACGCTATGGACTGTCGAGGACGATGTTGGGTATCCAGCCCCCAAGACAGCCGAAGGGCGTCGTGCTCAGCCTTTTTGGTCATCTCAATCGCGGGCTGCGAAGGTCGTAGCCGAGGTGCCAGCGTACGCGGCCTTTTCTCCGGTCGCCATCCCGTGGGACAGGTTCTGCGAAACGTGGGTGCCGGACCTAATGCAGGACGGCCTGCTTGTCGGTGTGAATTGGAGCGGGCCAAGGGCGACTGGCTTCGACATGGAGCCTGAAGAGCTGAAGCGCAACGTACAAGCGCTGATTGAAGACCCCAAACTCAGGGCGCCTTCGGCGTAGGCTGCAGTC
>NZ_RWKI01000064.1 GCF_003984645.1 Variovorax sp. MHTC-1 | reverse complement strand
TTGGCGCTTGGAGGGTGTTCTGAGTCGATTGGGCGTCATAGACATCCGGGGCAGCTCCACATCTGACCCGCGCAGAGTTGGCAGGAGGCACAAGAAGGGATCGTCGCCCAGGACTGAACAGCTCAGAGGGCGTTGGTTCGTGAAGCACAAAGCTTTTTCCCACACCTGATCTTCCAACGACGAAAGCCCGCGCTAGGTCAGCTGGGGCGTAGAGGCTCCGTTCGTGTGCCCGTAGGTTGCGCCTTTGAACGTGCCTAGTTACTTCTTGCATGAGTTCATCCAATGCAGCATTCATGTGCATCTCCATCTCATTCTTTGCGGTCGGTTGAATCTGGGGCGACACCCTTTCAGGGCGCATCGGTTTCAAGATGGTGGCTCGTGCAACCCCCGTAGGGTTATTTGTTTCTAAAGGTACATGTCATCTTGCCTCTTGGACCGGATGGCAGTAGCTTTGCCGTGCACCATGAGGCGAACATTTGAACAAGTTGCGCTTCCCCACTGGCTGGCCGGATCGGCGGTGGGCAGTGCGTCGACTTGTATGCGTGCAATGCACGCCATGACAGATTTCATTGAGGTTGCCGTGATCGCGGAGGGTGTGTCACGGACTGGACCTTGGCGCTGCTCTGATCTGGATGGTCTGCGCGAGAGGCTTGGAAGCGTGTACCAGCGTCTGCAGATCCCGGATCGCGCAATCATCGGCTCCATGGCGGACTACGATGATTGCGTGGAGAGCGCGATCGGAGCCAAGATGGACCCATTGGGGCGCTCTTTGCACCGTCTCATGGACGTCGCGGCGCTTTCCAGGGTGTGGGGGTTCGCGTGTTGGGCCGTGGAGCGTTGCTACGATCCTCGCATCGCCAGTCGGTCGCCCCCAGGAAGACAAGGATTGGCACATGCCCTAGCGAGGGTCCAAAGCGCCTATTGCGAAGAGGCTCGGTGGTACATCGACGGTCCGAAGATGTGGTCCCTCGCTGAAGCTGAGGGAACGTCTCCGTTCGAGGTGGTCCGTATGTGCGTTGCTGTACTGCATGCCAATAGACCAAATCGAGAACTGTCGAGCCTCGACGTTGACGCGCTGCTGCTGTTCCGTGCTGCCCTAAGGTGCATCACGCGAGTTCATCAGTGCATGCTTTGCTTCAGATGGGCAATGCCGGGTCACTCCACGTGTGTCCGACATTCCCTGTCAGGCGACGCGGGTGGAAATCGGTTGGAGCGGCAGGCGCGGTATGCCAAGGCAAGGGCCATCCTGAAGTTTGCTGGCGTGGATCCTTCGGAGCAAGCGAGGTGGATGTTCAGAACGCGCGAGGAAGCGCTCCGAACGGTGTCGCAGATCATCTGGCCTCCCCGCGGACCGCAAATCGAAAGGCAAAGGAGATCGATAGCTGGAAGGCTGTTGGAATACCCGTTCCTTGTTGAAGCATTGGGTGTCTCTCTCAGCGAACTGCAAGCGCTCGATATTGGCGAGCTGTTCCGACGCAGGATTGATCCCGCGGAGTATCGACTGGGTGCCTGGAGGAACAAGTTGGGCGCGGCGGAGGCATGGATCTATCTTGAAGAGATGCCCCCAAGGCAGATCGCGGCGTGGGACCGGTCTCACAGGGCCATCTCAGCTCTGCCCACTCAGGCAACGAAAGCGAGCTGCAAGCAGGTTGCTGCCGCAGCGGGCTTGAGCCAGAGCGCGCTTTCTCATTGGATCAAAAGGAGGCAGGACGTGCCAATGGTCCGTGGTTTGGCGTGCGTGCTCCGGACGGCGCGAACGCGGCATGCGGGCGCGTTGGAAGTGAGTCGAAACGATGCCGGTCGAAAGGGTGCCTCGGTTAAAGCGAAGGCTTGCACCTGAAGACGTGGGCTGCGCCTTTAAAGGAAGATCTTCACGTGGTCCCGACAGGGGTGGCGTAGAGCAGATGAAAATCGCACCCCCCGCAGGCGCGGTTTCGAGGAAAACGAGCCCGAATCCTGATGAGCAAGGGCAAAAATCGATTACGTCTCTGTCGCAGTTCACGATTTGCTGTCCAGCGCGAGGGCGTATTAGACAATGATTCATAGATCGGACTGCAGCGCTTTTTTCGACAGGAAGGGATCTGTAGGGTTCGGGAAGGAGGGCGGGAAAGACTGTTCAGGGC
>NZ_RWKI01000063.1 GCF_003984645.1 Variovorax sp. MHTC-1 | reverse complement strand
GTGAGGCGCCGATCGCCGGATGCCGAGTTCATTCGAAGATCTCGAGCCTCATCGAAGGACGGACCATAACGAACATGCGGCAGAGCCTACGGCAAGAATCCCAAAAACCCAATGGAGCCCGGGAATCCCGCCGATCGCTGTCAGCTTGTTTGTCTGTAGACGCTCCTGCTCTCGAAGCGATAGCGGGTCCCCGCCCTTACGCATGATTGGCGACGGAACGGCCCAGACCCGATAGTTTGCCGAGTGCCGAAACTGGTAGGCGTCGTAGCTCAGGCATCCGAAGAAGACCGTTGCGAGGAGGAATCCGAAGGTTGTCATGGGGCATTCAGTGCGAATGGCAGCTTGTGGCCCGCATTCTGGCGTAGCACGAGGGCTAGAGGTTTACCAGAATCAGGATCACGAGTAGGGCTAGTCCACCGACAACAATCAGCGTCCGGAGCCACACAGCGCCGCGTACAACCAAGCCTGGGACCTGGCCGGCGAATGCTCTCAGCCGATCTGCTATCGGATGTCCCCGTGGAAGAACCGCTGCGATCAATAGTGACCCGACGATGGTCAACACGGCAAGTAAGACGAGCGTTGCCACCGAATAGCCAAACACCATCCAAAAGGCCTGCTTCAACGCCATCGGTCGGCCGAACCTTGGCAATCGATGGCGAGCAGCGCCTTTCGAACTGCCTGCCAATCGGTATGTGGTGAAGGCAGTTCGAACGCTGACGCCGGTAGGAGCTTCCGCTGCTCATGCTCGCGCAGAAGGCCTGGTACATCAACATGAACGTCTGCCGGAAGCCCGCCCGCGACGACGCGACTCACTCGAACAGACATTTCATCCATGAGCCGCTTGTGGAACGATCGGACTTCCTCTTCGAACTCGCTGCGAGGCAGGCTGTGAGAGCCACATTCAGCCGACCATGCGCAGACACCATCGACGAGCTTCGCCCGGTTGTCCCATTCGATGTGTACCAGAGACTCATCTGACCACATGAGAATGTTTGCGGACGGCGACAAGTAGGAGAAGTGGAGGCTACGGTTGCCGATCCAGGTGCTCGAACCATCGATGATCTCCCAATAGAGATCGTCGTCGCGCTCGCTGTTCGCCGCGTGCCAAGCGGTCGCTCGCTCCAGCACGCAGCTGCGATCGCCCGAAATATATTGGATGAGATCGGCCGGCACCGGCTCAAGTATGTATGGAAGCAACGCCATCACATCTTCGTATAGGCGGGCAACTTGGTAGTCGCAGTACCGCGAGCTTCCGAGCCTCCGCGCGACGTCGCTGTATTCCAGAAGCACGGACGTGCCAGCTTGCACCCAGTATTGACTGTCGGTCAATCCGAACCAGCTGAGGCTCAGTCTGCCGGGCTTGCCCCAGGGCTGAACCTCTTCGAGAGGCACCATCGCGAAGTTGAAGAGCATGGGCGGGAATGCTTCTGAAGGTCCGGTTCTGCCCGACTTTAGCCAGCTCGAGAGCGGCTGTAAGGCGCCGCTGGCGGAAAACTGGAGGGTCGTGACGAACTTCCAGTCTTGGCCGTTAGGCGAAGCGCTCGGCAATGGCCTGGAGACGGTTCGAACCCAAAATGCCCACAAAGATGTGCACCCCGAACGCCGCGAACACCACGATGCCTGCCGCCGACGCCCAATGCTCGCGCGGCAGAACAAGCAAGAACGGAAGCGTGATGAGCTCGGCCATGAGCATCACCGCCATCTGGATGCGGCTTGTCTTGCGCGCAGCTAAAGCGTATTCGTTGTCCGGCTCCTTTTTAAGCAGCGATTGCAAGCCGAACATGGCTCCCCCGCCGGCGAACACCTTGAAAATCACCGTCGGCACCTTGAGGCCGAGTGGGGACAGGCCGACCAGGACGAGATACGAGAAGGGCATGCCCCAGACCGCATAACGCCCAAGCCACTTGAGACTTTGTGGCTGGGTTCGCTGGTTGGATGGTGCTGCGGAATCTTGGGGCATATGAAGTGTGGATGTGGGAGGTCGGCGTCCGATTGTTATGTGCCCTCAGTTGGTGTGCACGCGCTTCAGAGCCAGCAGCGCCCAGACTTGCAGAAACCGTTGTGTGCGCGACGCGACGGGGCTCCGCGCCGAATTGAGCGCCGTTGCCGAACGGCTGGTCTTGGC
>NZ_RWKI01000062.1 GCF_003984645.1 Variovorax sp. MHTC-1 | reverse complement strand
ACCCGCTCGTGCCGGCACCGATCGTTCGTGTGAGCATCCGGTCACGCGCATCCCAGGTGTATGTGGTGGACAGTCCATTGGCTTCGGTCTGGGTTACGAGGCGGTTGGCACTGTCATAGCCGTACAGGCTGGCGTGGCCCAGCGCATTCGTCGACTTCGTGACGTTGCCCGACGTGTCGTACTCATGGCTGGTGACCGCGCCGTTGGGCGCGGTCTCCGTGACAACCAGACCCTGAGCGTTGTAGGCCCACTGCCAGGTGCGAGCGGTGTTGGGCGGGCTGTTCCTATCGGTGACGGTCTTGCTGGTGAGATTGCCTTGCCCGTCATAGCTGAAGGCTGTGGTTCGGCCGGCCTCAGTGATCAGCGCAGGAAGTCCAAAGCTGGCATGCCACTGCGTGGTGATGGTCTGGGCTTCGGGAGTACCGACAGCGCGGGTCACCGACGTTGGCAGGCGGCGTGCGGTATCCCAGCCGGTATCCGTGCGCACGTTCTTGAAATCTGTCTCGCTGGTGACCAAGCCGTTCGCGTCCTGGGCGCGCGTCTTGGCATCGACTTCGTCTTCTCCGGATGTCAGCCCCCCGGACGTCACCACGATCTTGCTGGCGTTGAAGCCATATCGATAGGTTCGACCGGTGCCCAAAGGGTCGGTCACTGTCGCGGTGCCGGGTGATCCATAACTGACCTGATAGCGTTGGACTCCCCCATTGAGTTCGGTCGTGACGGCCCGCCCAAAGCTGTCGTATGCAAAGGTGCCCCATCGGGCCCCACTTTCGTCGAGAATGCCGGTGAGCGCCTGCGGAAAGCTAGCGTTCTCATAGACGAAGCTGCGACTCTTTCCGTCGGGGTACTGAACCGAAGCGAGGCGGCCCTGAGCGTCATAGCCGAAGCTGATGGTGCGGGCATCCGGCGTCGTGATTCCGGTGAGCTGTCCCGCACCGTTGTGGACGAAGGTCAGGCTGCGACCAAACGGATTGGCCACAGTGGCAAGACGGCCGGCCGCGTCGTAGGCATAGACAGTGACCCAGCCATTGCGTTCGGCCCTGCTTTGCAGCTTCCCGACTCCGTCGAAGTTGAATGTCACATCATCGGAGGCGCGCTTGTACGCCAATGCGTTCGGGCCGAGCTCGACCAGCGTATCGGCGGTGTTGTTAGCACTCCATGTCGAGGCACCCGAGGGCTTGGTGAAGGTTTGGGTTTCTCCGTTGGGAGCGGCAACAGTTGCCGTCGTAAGATTGCCGTCCGAGGTGATCGACAGACTGAAATGGTGGCTATGCGACCAGGTCTGCCCCATTCCAGCCTGTGGCCCAGAAGAGCCCGTACTCCATCTGCTCCTGTGATACCGCTCGAAGGACAATGGGGCGGGACCGCGATCCGACCAATCGAGCTCGGCACGGTACTTCTCAGCCGTCGCTGGCAGGATCGGATGACCTTTCTGAAATCCGTCAACCCTGCAGGAGAGCGCTCCTCCGAATTTGGGAACAATGCATCCGTTACCCTCTTCCACATACCCGGCATTGCACATGCAGTAGGCACCACTGGTGAGCGTACTCCCGGTAGGGCAGATATTTCCCGCAGGACGAATCGAATAGGTACCCGGTTGCTTGGTGCCGTCTGGCCTTATCGAGTTATATGAACAGACCCACGGGTACGAGTTGCTGAATCCAACGTACTCAACTCCGACAATGTAGTAAAGGTCCGGGTTGGCGTTGATCTCGGCGTTCCACGCATCGAACGTTGCGACACATGCGCCGGCGTCCGGCATCAGGCCGGGCCCCCAGACCACATGGAATGGATAAGAGAGGCTGTATGTGACCCACGTTCCCGTTGCGGGAAATGTCGCGTGGGCACTGCCCAGAAGAAAGAGCTGAACCAGCAAAGCGCACACCAGGCGTCCGATCCATGCTCCAGACCAGCGGCGAGCGCGCGAGCGAAGCATGGCCGATGAGGGCCTTTGATTCTTCATCTTCTCCTCCGCCGCAGGGCATCCGCTGTGGCCGCGCCACTCTACTTGCACGGAGAGCAATGCGTCAATTCACCTTTGGTGGGTTCGGCCGCGAGAGAGCCGGGGAAGGGTGAGTTCGGTCCTTCGTTTCCCCGAACTTCCGTTCATGCCCTCCAGCAGAGTATCGGGGGGCAGCGATCGATCGAGTGCTTCAGAGACAGGTTCTAGTCCGAATGCTGTCGTGCCCGCCGAATGGCTGGTCCTGGGCCGACTGTAGCCAGCGCTGGAGCGCCTGCTAAGAACTGCCACAGAAAAAACTGGAGGGGCGTGACGAAGTTCCGGTATT
>NZ_RWKI01000061.1 GCF_003984645.1 Variovorax sp. MHTC-1 | reverse complement strand
GTCAGATGTCCGTAAGCGGTGCCCCAGGGCCCTCTGTTCAGATCGCCAGCCGATGCGCACGATCGTCTGATCGAGCGCACCTGCGATGGTGTGCATCAAGGCGGAAATGCACATCATGAACGATCGAGTCACTCGAGGCGCCCGTGGGCGGCGCGAACACAGCCCGGAGCTGAAGCGCGAACTGGTTGCGCGAAGCCTGCTGCCTGGCGCGTCCGTGTCGGCAATCGCGTTGGACGCCGGCATCAACGCGAATCTTCTGTTCACGTGGCGCCGCGCGCAGCGCAATTCGGCTGGGCAAACCCCAGGGCCGTCAACGCCCGTGCTGCTGCCGGTATCGATCGAGGCGCCGCAAGGAGTCGATGTCGTCGCGCCCACACCGGCGCCACCGGCGGGTCGCCCCGCAACCGGCACGATCGAGATCGACATCGGAGGCTCTCGTGTGCGCCTTCGCGGTGTCGTCGATGACGCGACCGTCCGCTGCGTTCTGCAGTCGCTGCGCGGCGCCGCATGATCGGCGCGCCGGCCAACACGCGCGTGTGGATCGTCGCTGGCCACACCGACATGCGCAAGGGCTTCGACGGCCTGGCCGGGATGGTGCAGACCGCTCTCGCGGCCAACCCGTTCTGCGGTCACGTCTTCGTCTTCCGCGGTCGACGCGGCGACATCCTCAAGGTGCTGTGGTTCGACGGTCAGGGGCTGATGTTGCTGTCCAAGCGGCTGGAGCGCGGTCGCTTCGTCTGGCCGCAGGCAACGTCTGGCAGCGTCTCGCTGACGCCCGCGCAGTTGTCGATGCTGCTCGAAGGCATCGACTGGCGCATGCCGATGCGCACGCACGAGCCGGAACTCGCTGCCTGAACCACTGTATGAATTGGACTCGGGTGCAGACCCGATGGTCCAGACCCGTTGGGCCGGGCACAGTAGAGCCCTGTGACGACCACTTCGAACCCGCCCCACACTGTCGATTCGCTGCTGCGCGTCGTCGAGGCGTAGGAGGCGGAAGTGGCGTTACTCAAGTTGATGATCGACAAGCTCAAGCTGCAGGTACTGCGGCGCGATCGTGCCCGGTTCGGAGCTTCCAGCGAACAACTGGACAGCCCTCAGTTCGCCCTGATCGAAGGCCAACCACTGGATAAACTTCTGGGGTCCAAGACGCCCCCGAAGAAGGACGCTGCCAACACACCAGAGTCCGATCGCAAGTTGCCGGCGCACCTGCCGCGCGACACGAAGACCTATCGCCCCGAGACGACCCCCGACCACCATGACGCGAACGGTCAGCAATGCGGCTGCATCGCTTGCGGTGGCCGACTGCGCCTCATCGGCCAGGACGTCTCCGAGCAGCGAGTACGTTCCCGCGCACTTCAAGGCGATCCGCCATGTCCGGCCGAAGCTCGCGTGCGTGGCCTGCGAGACGATCTTCCAGGCCACCGCGCCGAGCCGGCCAATCGCGCGTGGCGTCGCCGGGCCGGGGCTCCTTGCGCATGTCATGGTCTCGAAGTATTGCGACCACATTCCCCTGTACCGGCAGAGCGGCATCTACGCTCGCGACGGCGTGTTCATCGATCGCTCCACGATGGTTGGATGGGTCGACCAGGGCGACGAATTGCTCGACCCGCTGGTGGCCGCACTCGGGCGCTACGCGCTGGCGGGTGCGAAGGTGCATGCCGACGACACGCCGGTGGGCGTCCTCGACCCGGGGCGCGGGCGCACCAAGACAGGACGGCTTTGGGTCTACGTGCGAGACGATCGCCCGGCCGCGAGCCAGGATGCACCGGCTGTCTGGTTCCGATACTCGCCTGATCGCAAGGGCGAGCATCCGCAGACGCACCTCAAGAACTTCACTGGCATTCTGCAGGCCGACGCCTACGGCGGCTGGGGCAAGCTGTACGGCAGCGGCCGCGTCACGGAAGCTGCTTCCTGGGCTCATGCGAGACGACCGTGGTGGGATCTGCACCTGAGTCTGGGACGAGCGCCGGGCTCAGTGGCCGAGCAGGCGCTCAAGCGCATCGCTGCCTTGTACGCTGTCGAGGCCGACATCCGTGGCCAGCCGCCCGACGAGCGACGACGACAGCGCCAGGCACGCGCAGGCCCGTTGCTCAACGAGTTGCACGCCTGGCTGAGCGCCATGGTGGGCCGCGTGTCGGCGAAGTCGGAGATCACCGCCGCCATTGGCTACTCGCTCACACGCTGGAAGGCGCTGACGCGCTACGTCGACGACGGCCGCATCGAGATCGATAACAATGCCGCCGAGCGCGCGCTGCGCGGCGTCAGCCTCGGCCGCAAGAACTACCTCTTTATGGGGTCGGACGCGGGAGGCGAACGCGCTGCGGCGATCTACAGCCTTGTGGAGACGGCCAAGCTCAACGGGATCGATCCCGAGGCT
>NZ_RWKI01000060.1 GCF_003984645.1 Variovorax sp. MHTC-1 | reverse complement strand
GCGGGCCAACACCCGTAGCCACCATCATCGACGGCATAGCCTTTGCAGTCCATCCGGATCATCTAGGTACTCCGCGACGCATCACAGCGGCCGATGGGCAAGTGCTCTGGCAGTGGGCGTATTCTGCGTTTGGGGATGAGGAGCCGACGGTCGCGGCGAAGCGGTTCACAAGCGCAACGACCAATCCCACAACAGGCATCACTGGCGCATCAGCAGTCACATACAACCTGCGCTACCCCGGGCAGTACGCGGACACGGAGAGTGGGCTGTTCTACAACTACTTCCGCAGCTACAGTTCGACTACAGGGCGATACACCCAGAGCGACCCCATCGGACTCGATGGGGGCTGGAATCGATTCGGCTACGTGGATGCGAACCCACTTAGCCTCGTTGACCCGGAGGGACTGCGCAGCCTCGGTCCTCCATCGTCGGGAGCGTACTATGCACGGGGAGTCCCGCCACGAACAATCCAACACAGCGATCTACCCACTCGGGCTGCCTATGAGGCCGCAGCCAGCATGATCCAGACTCCCAATCCTCCCTATCCGGGCGCGCCGCTGGATCTACCTTGTATTCAGTGGGATTGTTCCGGCCCGTCAGGCTGTAAACCCAATGACATTAAAAGCCCTACGGACTTTCTTCCGCCCGCGCGGACTACGGCGGAAACACCTCCTGGTTGTCGCTGCGTATCTGCTGGACGAGATCCGGCGTTCCAGTTGCCGTTTGATCCCAGTATCGATCCCTACACCAATGCGAACGAGGTACGGGACAACTGGCGCTCTGGCTCGAGACTGATCCGGCGATGAGGGGAATATTGTTCATAATCGGGTGCGCCTTGATCGCTATCGCGATGGGAGCCCAAGAGGGTGTGCCTACCCATAGCGGTGGCGTGAAATCGGCACTTCCATACCTTGCGTACTGGCTACTGAGTCCATTCCAAGAGTGGGGCGGGAAGTATCTTGTCGTGACAGTTGGAGCAGCATTGGTCGTGCTGTCCTTACTTCTACCCAAGAATTCAAGGGGCAGGTGATTAAAGACCGACTCGTGCGGCGTCATGGGTTGCGGCTGCGCTCATTGCCGCCGGGTCTCTGATGCCACGCCCGAGAATCATGATGACACGATGCTGAACTGGATGCGTTTGCTGCTGAGGACGAAACCGCGCCCGCCGCGGCCAGAAGTTGGCCCAGTGGAGAATCACTCATCGCCTCCTGCTGTGATCTCCATGGAAGGATTGGCCGACTTCCAACTTGTTCAGCATCTCGACTATTACGAAGGCTTTCCGCTGTTGAGGTGGAGCGAGGTCGAAATTTGGCTGAGTGGATTGGAGTCCCCGGCTGCGCAGGCTGCGGCATGGGAAGCCATGGAGAGAGGGTGGTTGCAGCACTTTCGAGAAGCACTAGGCCCGCAGTTTCTTCTTCGCGAATCGAAGACCGCGATGCTGCTTTCGTCGATGGAAGCGGGTGTAGCTGCGGCTACCCTCAGCTATATGGAGCGAACACTCCAGCGTGTGGCGTCCATCTTGAACGGTCTAGCACAGATCCCGCCATGGGGAAAAGACATCCTGATTGTCTTTGACGATGCTGAGAGCTACTACAGATACGTCTCACACTACTACCCCGATGCGGGTGAGTTCGCATTCAGCAGTGGCATGTACATCGATCGCGACAGTGCACATTTTGTCTCAGTCAAAACAGATTTGGGAGCCATCGAGCCCGTCATCGCTCATGAGATGACCCACGCCTGCCTCGCGCACTTGCCGCTCCCGTTGTGGCTGAACGAAGGCTTGGCGGTAAATGTCGAAAATCGGATCGCAGGAGGCTCGGCAGCGCAGCTAAGGGCGCGCGCCTTGAACAACAGGCACAAGGGCTTCTGGGGCCCTGAAGTAATTCAGGAGTTCTGGTCAGGCGAATCATTCGGTCGGACCGATGACGGAAGCATGCTTTCCTATGATCTCGCTCGACTGATCGTGGCGCAGTTTGCAAAGGACTGGCACACGTTCACGGGATTCGTGCTCCAGGCCGACGCAAAGGACGCAGGAGAAGTAGCGGCGCAGGAGCATCTGCATGTCAACCTTGGCGCGGTGGTCTGCGCACTCCTCGAAAAGGACTTTTCGTCGCAATGGGCGCCGAATCCGCCAAGGTGGCTTGGTCAAGCCAGCAAGGATCGTTCAAGCCAAAATTCGTACGGATAGCGCAGATCTACCTACCGGTGAGTCCCTGGCGATCTGTTGTAATCATCACGGCCGCGGCAATGGAGCTCTCGAGGACCAACCAGGACGGCGCGTCGCAAGTGTTGGCCTCGGCTCCCGCGGGGATGTCTGTTCTCTTCAGCCGAGGCAGCATCAACGTCTCCTTTCGAGCAGCGCGAACTTCCGCAACGGGC
>NZ_RWKI01000059.1 GCF_003984645.1 Variovorax sp. MHTC-1 | reverse complement strand
GAGCCCGTCGCCCGAGTACGTCGCCTTCACCTGTTTGTACATGGCCGCGGAATACGCCGATTCCATCTACGGTTAGCGGCTGTTCGAGACCAAGTGAAGCAGACCCTCGCATCACGCGGAGGCGGCTTCGATGACGCAGAAGCTTCCGGCGTCGAGCACGCGCGCGAGCCGCAAGCCCGACGCTTCGAGAAGCTCAGCGAACTCCTCGCGCGTTCGCTCGCGGCCGCTCGGACCGACGAGCATGTTGAGGTCGGAGAACTTCGCGTCGCGTCCTTCGTTGGCCGGCGCGATCACGCGCTCGACGATCAGCACCCTTCCGTCTTCCGCGAGGGCGCGCCTGACCACCGTGAGAATGCGAATGGATGCATCGTCGTCCCAATCGTGGATGACGGCGCGAAGTATGTAGGCATCGGCATCCTCCGGGACCGACTCGAAGAAGTCGCCGCCGACCGTGTGGCAACGATTGGCGACCCCGGCGCGCTCGAGCAACGAGGCGGCGCCCGATACGACGTGCGGCTGGTCGAACAACACGCCCTGAACGCCGGGGTTCGCGGCCAGGACCGCCACGAGCAGAGCGCCGTTGCCGCCGCCGACATCGACGACCGTGCGGAAACGCCCGAAGTCGTATGCGGCGAGCAGCGCGGCATTGGAGCGGCGTGAGAGCGACGTCATCGCGCGATCGAAAACAGCACTCTCGTCGGGACGGGTCGAGCGGTATGTCCAAACGTCGGTGCCGTGGACATGTTGAAATGCATTCTCGCCAGTGCAAACGCTGTGCAGCAGCCCGGGCCAAGCCTGCCAGTAGTAAGGGCGGCCAATGAAGGCGGCCCATCCGGCAATCGAATCTGGGACCTCCGATCGCAGCGGCTGACCGAGCGGTGTGAGCTCGAAGCGCTGGCCGTCGAGTTCATGTAGGACCTCCACGCTCGCAAGTGCGCGCAGCAGACGGTACAGCGTGGCCGGATGCGTGCCCGTTGCCGCGGCCAGCTCATCACTCGTTCGGCTTCCGTCGGCGAGCAAATCGGCGATGCCAAGCGTTGCAGCGACGTGAATCGCTTGAGATACCTGATAGCCGTCAACCATGCGGCGAATCGTGGTCGCCGGATCCGGATCCTTGTGTATCACGGTAGCCCCCGTCGGTTGCGTCAGTAGTTCATTGTGGTCGCGAAGGGCCGAGTACTGCACCTAAATTCTGCCGCCCCTATCGATGAAGGCCAAGCCT
This sequence comes from Variovorax sp. MHTC-1, assembly GCF_003984645.1. GTDB lineage: Bacteria > Pseudomonadota > Gammaproteobacteria > Burkholderiales > Burkholderiaceae_C > Variovorax. The sequence goes on along the minus strand of NZ_RWKI01000059.1, from coordinate 1,560 downwards.
CAATCCGGCGCGGTTGTGAATCCAGGCCTTGAGCGCGGATTCCTCCGGCCACGCTCGTTCGTGAGCCGGGCTAAGAGGCCTATGGGACCGTTGCCGCGCTCCAAGACCTCTGCGGCGATCAACGGTCGCGCACTTACGCCAAGCCACCCTAGGGAAATGCTGATTAATAGGTTGTTTCGGGCACGGCCCGTGCATGCGTGAAGAAACCGCAGATCACAGCACCACCGAGATGAACCAACGCAGCTTTGCCAGTGCCGAGTACGCGATGAAGAAGAAGCGCACGCGGCGCGAGAAGTTTCTGGCCGACATGGAGCGCGTCGTGCCGTGGTCTCGTTTGATCGCCGTGATCGAGCCGCTGTACCCCACGAGCGGGCGCGTCGGTCGCCAGCCGATCGGTGTTCCCCGGATGCTGCGCATGTACTGCCTCCATGTATGGACCCGACGCCTTTTGCAAGCTCTCGTTGACGATGAGAAACAGTCTGCACACATGTATTCGGCTTGCTTGATGGGCGACCGATACACGCCCGCAGCCTTGATGAGATCCGCGCGCCCCGGCCTTATCAGCAGTACGGCTTGAGATATTCAGCCGATAGACAGTACAGGCTCCCGGAACGCTGGTTCAACCAGTTTCGTCATCACACTCGAGAAGCATCGCAAACCAGTGCTGGGTATTCCCTCCTCCGCTCTTCATGCTGACCAAATCTGCAGGCGACAGTCGAATCAGGGCGCGCTGGCGACCCCGTATGGCGCATCGCTGCTCAGCAAGGCTTGAACGACCCGCGCATTCTTATTGGCCAGGGCCACCGCCGCGCGGTTGTACCCACGCCTCACGATCAGCTCCTGCAGCCAACGGCTACGCGCGTCGCTCTTGCCAGCGACGTAGATCAGCACAGCGCGCGCTCCTTGGATCAGTAGAGTGCGTAGGTAGGTATTGCCACGCTTGCTGATGCCCCTGAGGCGCGACTTTCCGCCCGATGAATACTGCTTGGGCACAAGACCAAGCCAAGCCGCGAGGTGCCGGCCGTTCTTGAACTCCTTGGCCTCGCCAATGGCTGCAACGATGGCGGTGGCCGTGATCGGTCCGATGCCGGCCACGGCCACGATCTTCTTGCACAGGGCCGATTGCTTCATGAACGACTTGATGTAGGTCTCGGTAAGAGCAATCCGCGTTTCGAGTGCGTGGAATTCCTGGCAGAGCTCCATCATGAGCGTTTGGCAGAAGCGGGTGAGTTCGCCTTCGCACTCCTTGAGGACTTCGGGCATCGCGCGCTTGAAGGCTGCGGGTGACTTGGCGATCGTGATGCCACGCTCGCCGAGCAAGCCTCTGACCTGGTTGATGAGCGCTGTGCGTTGATGCACCAATGATTCGCGAACGCGATGTATCGCCTGAATATCCTGCTGCTCGACCGACTTCACCGTGACGAAGCGCATGGCTCGTAGTCGCTCGTTCGAGTTTGGCCCTAGGACAGGTCGAAGCAGCAGCCCGCGTAGTAGGGCTTGTCGCCGCCTTCGACGAAGGGCACCTCGATCGGCTTGCCCTCGTTGCGCCAGGCGTCGCGC
>NZ_RWKI01000006.1 GCF_003984645.1 Variovorax sp. MHTC-1 | reverse complement strand
GCGGCCTTCCGAAGGAGCTGGTCGGCGGCAGCGCGAGGATCAAGTCTTCGGCGCAGGCGTCACTTCAAAGTGCGCAGGCAAGGATGCAACCCAATGCGCGGGGCACCGCGCGGCTTGTGGCCTCAGGCGCGGCGCACTTCCATCACGCCGTGCTCGGTGGCCTGCTCGTAGACCGAGGACACGCGCGTGGCCAGGTGCAGCAGGATGCGCGGCGCCTGGGTCTTCACGGACCAGCGCAACAGGATGCCCGTCGCCACCAGCAGCCCGCCTATCCACGGGTGGCCGGCCAGCGTCGCGGCGATGCCCGGGCCGATGAGCGCAATCGCCAGCATCGTGGCATGCGTGCGATGGGCCACGAAGGGCACCGCCAGCGCCGGGTTGACGATGACGCGAAAGCGGCCATGCGGCAGCCCGTTGCGGAATTCCTCGAAAGGGATGTATTCGACAGTGTCCTGCGCGTCGTTATGGCGGCTCATGCCCGCATTCTGGCGCCAAATGCGATTCCATCCGGAGTGCTCGCTTGCGCGCCGTCCGACACGCTATGTATCAGGCGGTCATCTCGTCGAGTGTCTTCCCCGACTCCAGTGCCTCCTTGAGCCAACGCGGTCGCGGGCCCATTCCCGACCAGGTGTGTCCGGCCTGGTCCCGGTAGACAACCTTCGACTTCCGTTTCTTCGACGTCTTGAGCTTTGCGCTCTTCGGCGTCGGCGACGAGGCTTCTGCAGTGAACTCATCGAGTGTCCTGCCGGCATTCAATGCATCTCGCAGCCAGTACGGGCGCTTTCCAATGCCTGACCAGGAATTGCCTTGACCGTCGCTGTACTTCGCCGATCGCTGCGGAGTCGCCTTTCCAGCTTTCGACTTCCTCTTCACCTTGAGGCTGTTGGTTGCCGATCCGAGGCCCAACTGATCTGCAGTGAGTCCGTAGTGTGTGATCGCGACCCTGATACGCGCTACCACGCCATCCACCTCCTGCTTGCGCAGCTTCTCAGCCTGTCGTTGGAGTGCTTCGATTTGCTTCTGAATCTGCTTGTAGCTTTGAGTCATCGACCTGAATCCCGAAATGTTGAAAGGACTCGACTTTAGTCCCATTGACAGCTCGCGCAAGACTGACGAGCTCAAGCGGAGAAATGCCACTGCTCATTTCCTGACCTTGGCAATCTCCGACTGCAGCTCTCTCTGACCGGATTTCAAGCGCAGAGCTTGATCGGTTGGCGAGCTTCTGGACAATGGGCGGTATGAAATTCGCACTTGCCCTGATCGCTTTCCTGGTGCTTCTCGCTGGCAAGAGCGCTGCCGCCGCAACGGTCCAGGCGCAGGAAGGCGAGAACTTCGTCGTCGCCGCTTCGGCGCGGGTTCGCTACGGCGCCGGCGACCGCTGGGTCGAGAAGATCGTTCGCGGTCCGGCAAGCTGCACCAACGAGTTCTTCGGCACCGACCCGGCACCGTACGAGCGCAAGTCGTGCACCGTCATCGGTCCCGTCCCGGCAAGGGCGTCCAGGGCGATGGAGGCTTCGTCGAAGCCTGCGGCGAGCGGCGTCGCCGACGTGGTGGATCGCGCAGGCAAGATCGTTCCCGCGGCCTACCGCGCCATGGCTGCGGCCATGAGCGAGGCGGAGGGCATCGCGTACCGCTACGGCCCGGACGCCGCGCACTACGGCGCCGTCAACGCGAAGCTTCCCACCCTGTACGAGCGGCAGGACCATCTCGCGCGCTGCAACGAAAAGGGCGCTTGCCTCACCTCCTGGCAGGTCGGCGGTCCGCGCAAGGAGGTTGATTTTTCCTACTCGACCAACCAGTCCAGCGTCGTGTTCCTGGCCGACGATCCGGTCCAGCGCGCCGGTGTCGGCGATCTGCAGACATCGGCCTTCGAGACCAACACCTACGCACAGAAGCCGCAACTGCCGTGGCAGCACGGGGGCGGGGGCCTCGACAGCGTGAATGTCGTGAAATACCGCGCCGCAGGCCTGCTGCCGAACGACGGCAGCGCCCGCCCCGTCGCGGCCGGCCGCTGCAGCGGCCCGGCGGGCAATTGCCCGACCTCCGTCATCGCTTTCCAGAACGGCCTGCTCGCCACCACCGGCAGCAACACCGCCCACAACCTCGCCACCGCGCAGCTGGCACCGAACAAGGTGCCGACTGCCGTCGCCATGACGAGCAACAGCGAGTTCGCCTTCGTGACCGTCTGGGACGCGGCCGAACTGAAGGGCCAGGTCGCGGTGGTCGCGCTGGCGGGCTTGTGCGACGGCTGCAAGCTCGAGGGCCCGTACTATGAGTGGTGGAACGAATGGCAGGGCGTCTATCCGGGCTTGCCCAACATGGGCAACATCGCCTTCATGAAGGTGCTGGGCTACGTCGACCTGCCGGCCGACATGAAGGCGCCGACCGAGATCGCCGTCACCACCGGCATGCATCCGTTCAACACGGTGCTGGGCGGCGGCCTCTTCATGGGGCAGGCGCACTCGCCCCTGAGCAGGCACTGGCGATCGTTCACGCGCTCGGGCGACAACTACCAGCGCTACGCCAAGGGCGGCGTGGCGGTGGTGGTGTCCAAGTCCGAGCAGAAGGCGGCCTTCATCGATCTGAAGCCGCTCTTCGGCTACTTCAACGGCGTCTACTTCAGCGAAGCCGTCGGCAGCATCGGCCCGGTCGGCCAGGACGAGCGCCAGTGGCCGCACGGCTTCGGCTTCAAGCCGCAGGCGCGGCCGGTGGTGGTCAAGACCATCGCGCTCGACGCACCGCCCACGGCCGTCAAGACGACCATCGCGCGGACCAAGGATGCCCGCGCCTGGATCGCCACGCAGGAGGGCAGCCTGCGCATCTTCAGCCTGGGCGGCTATGCGCCGGGCGCCGAGCCGCGCTCGGGTTCGCCGCAGGCGATCGCGGCAGAGGGCAAGGTGGCCGTCGGCCGCAATCCGACCTCGCTCGCCAATTCGAAGGGCGAACCCGATGCCGACATGCGGGACGACCCGCTCAATCGCCAGGTGATCGTGACCTCGCGCGGCGACCGCAAGATCCAGTGGGTCCGGTTCTCGGAAGACGGGAAGAGCGGCCGCGTGGTGCGAACGCTGCAGGACAGCCGCATCGTCGACCCGATCGCGAGCGAGGACATCGACAACTTCGCCAATGTCGGCCTGACGCTCAGCGTGGCGGACTATGGCGGGCGTTCGGTGCTCAACTACCGCTACGGGCCGGTGGTGTTCGCCGACCGGGGCGCCCAATGGGCCTGCCAGCCGCCGGGCGGTTGCCCGGTGAAGTCCACGGGCGGCGTTGCCATTGAATTCGGCGGCGGCTTCAAGATGCAGGGCCGGCCCTACCAGATCAATACTTCGAACGTGCCCTAAGCACCTCTGGCAACGCATCGGCCGCGCTCAGCTTTTCCGTCACCAAGCCGATGAACGCCGACACCGCCAGCGGCAGGTGCCGCCGGCTCGGGTACAGCACGCTCAGGCCCTGGCCCGTGCGCTGGTATTGCGGCAGCACCCGCTGGAGCCGGCCGGCCTGCAAATCGGGCGTGGCCATGGCGGGCGGCAGCAGCGCGATGCCGAGCCCGGCGACGGTGGCCTTGCGCAGCGCCTGGGCCGTGTTGCCGCTGAAGCGGCCGGCGACCTGCACCTCTTCCTCCCCGCCATCGGGGCCTGTCAGCCGCCAGGTGCTGCGGCCGCTGGGATGGGCGGTGGTCACGCAGTCGTGGTCGGCCAGGTCTTGCAGCGTTGCGGGCGTGCCGCGCGCGGCGATATAGGCGGGGCTGGCCACCATGCCATCGCTGCGGGCGCCGAGGAGCTGGCGGCCGACATAGCCGGAGTCGGATAGCGGGCCGCCGCGAAACGCGACGTCGATCTGCTCGGCGATCAGATCGGCCTTGGCGTCGCTGAGCGCGAAGTCGAGCCGCACCAGCGGATGCGCAGCCAGAAATTCGGCCACCCACTCCATCGGGAAGAAGTCGAGGAAATCGGCCGGCGCCGCCACGCGCACCAGGCCGCTGGGCTCCTGGCTGCCCGTCATCAATGCCTGTCCGGCCTCGACCAGCCCGTCGACCGCGCCCGCGCAGCGCTCGTGGAAAGCCCGGCCGGCGCTGGTAAGCGTGAGCTTGCGGGTGGAGCGCTGCATCAGCCGCGTGCCGAGCTGCGCCTCGAGCTGCTGGATGCGCCGGCTCAGGGTGTTGGGCGGCAGGCCCAGCCGCCGTCCCGCCTCGGCGAAGCTGCCATGGCGCACCACCTGCACAAACATGGCGATGTCGTTCAGGTCGAGCATGGCCTTGGAATTCCTTCTGTCGATGGACGAGTGCAATCCGATTGTGCCGTCTAGTCGATCAATAGCCGCAGCCCTAATCTTCCGTGGATGACTCTTTCTCCCGTTTCCCCCACGCAGCGCCGCATCGTTTGGGGTGTTCGCATTCTTCTAGCGCTGGCTTTCGGCGCGGCAGGCATCTCCAAGTTGGCCGGCGTGCCGCAAATGGTCCAGGTGTTCGATGCCATCGGCTTCGGCCAGTGGTTTCGCTACCTGACAGGTGCGGTCGAGGTCGTAGGCGCCGTGCTGCTGGTCGTGCCTGCAGGCGGCTTCTTCGGCGGCCTGCTGCTCGCCGCCACCATGGTCTGTGCGGCGGCAACGCACGTGCTGCTGATCGGCGGCAATCCCGCGCCGGCCATGGTGCTCGGTGCGCTCGCGGCCTTCGTGGCCTGGCGGCTGCGGCCCGTCTCGCTCTCGGCGCTGAAGGAAATCGCATGACCGCCGCCACCGACATCAAAACCCGCGCCATCGTTCACCGCACACGCGGCAGCACGCACGGGCCGATCACGCGGCTCGTGAGCCCGGGCGACCTGGGCGAGTTCCTGAAGCCCTTCGTGTTTCTCGACCTCTTCGACTTCAAGCCCACGCCCGGCCACAAGGGCTTCGGCATGCACCCGCACTCGGGCATTGCGACGCTGACTTTCATGATCGAAGGCGACGGCGGCTACGAAGACACGACCGGCAAGAAGGGCGTGCTGCCCGCCGGCGGCATCGAGTGGATGCGCGCCGGCAACGGCGTGTGGCACGACGGCGCGCCGGCCAGCGACTCGCCGGTGCTGGGCTTCCAGCTCTGGGTGGCCTTGCCTGCAGCGGAAGAAAATGCGCCGGCCCAAAGTCTCTACCTCGCGCCCTCGCAAGTGCCGCAAGACGGTCCGGCACGGGTGCTGCTCGGGCGTTACGGCGAGGCGCAAAGCGCCATCCCCGCGCCGGCGTCGATAAATTACCTGGCGGTGCGTCTGAAGGACGGCGAGCGCTGGCGCTACACGCCGCCCGCCGGCCACACCGTGGCCTGGGTCGCGGTCAACGCAGGCCGGCTCGATGCGGGTGGGCCGGTAGATGCCGGAGAGCTCGCGATCTTCGAGGAATCCGGCGCGGCCATCGACTTCGTGGCCCACGGCGACACGGCCTTCGTTCTGGGCTCGGCCGTGAAGCATCCGCACGAACTGGTGATGGGCCGCTACTCGGTGCACACCAGCAAGGCGGCGCTTGACCGAGGCGAGGCCGAGATCCGCCGCATCGGCGCGCGGCTGCGGGAGGAAGGGCGGCTCGCCTGATCGCCGCCGTGCCTTATTCGGCGTGGGCGACGGGAGCCGCCGCCTTCGCGATGTAGCGCTCGGCCGGCTGCGTGCGCGAGAGCTTCGGCGCCATCTCGCGCCGCGCCGCGTCGAAGCGCTGCCAGTCGCCGGCGTCCGGCAGCGAGGGGATGGTCACCAGTTCGCGTGCGTCGAGCCCGGCCAGTGCCGCATCGACCAGGTCCTCCGCCGACATCACGATCTCCTGCGGCAGGTTCGACACCGGCAGGCCCGCCACGTCCCAGAACTCGGTGCGGATCGCGCCGGGCAGCACGGCCTGGACCTGCACGCCCTTGTCTTTCAGCTCGTGGTGCAGGGACTGGCTGAGGTTGAGCACATAGGCCTTGGTCCCGCTGTAGCTGCCATTGAGCAGCTCCGGCGACAGCGCGACGATCGATGCGATGTTGATCACCGTGCCGCGGCCGCGCGCGACGAAGGCCGGCGCAGCGGCGCGCGTCAGGCGGGTGAGGGCGATCACGTTCAACTGGATCATCGTCTCCAGCGCGTCCGGGTCGGAGTCGATCAGCGAGGCGGTGGCGCCGGTGCCGGCGTTGTTGACCAGCGTGGTGATCGAGGGATCGGCGCGCAGGCGTTCTTCGACGCGCCGCTGGTCTGCTGCCGCGCCCAGGTCGGCGACGATGATTTCGACGCGGCGCCCGGTCTCTCGCCCCAGCCTGTCGGCGAGGGCCTCGAGCCGCGCGCGATTGCGCGCCACGAGGATGAGGTCGTGGCCGCGCCGCGCGAGCCTGTCGGCGTAGACCGCGCCGATGCCGGATGACGCGCCGGTGATCAGCGCGGTGCCTTGAGGTTGCTGCTTGCTCATGATGTATGTCCTTCAGGTTCGAAGCGGTGGATTGACAAGACGAACATTAGGCCGCAGACTGATGACTTAAAAGTCATGTTTCCCTCGTTTTAGGACAATGTGATGAAGCGCATCGGCCTGCTGGTTTTTCCCGGCTTCCAGATCCTGGACATGGTGGCGGTCTCGGTCTTCGAGCTCGCCAATGCGGCGGTGCCGAGGCCTGCGTATGCCTTGGAGGTGGTCTCGGAAGACGGCGGGCCGGTGAAGAGCTCGTCCGGCGTGCAGGTCGAGACGCGGTCCTTCGGCGGTGCGAAGTTCGACACGCTGCTGGTCGCCGGCACCATGGACATCGGGCCTTCGTCGCCGGGGCTGCTGGCCTTCCTGCGCGACACATCGGAGAAGTCGCGACGCATCGGCAGCATCTGCACCGGCGCCTTCGTGCTCGCCGAGGCCGGCCTGCTCGACGGCCGGCGCGCCACCACGCACTGGCACTATGCGCGGGAGCTGCAGCGAAGCTTTCCGCGCGTGAAGGTGGAGGAGGACTGCATCTACATCGCCGATGGCACGGTGTGGACATCGGCCGGCATGACGGCCTGCATCGATCTCTCGCTGGCGCTGGTCGAAGGCGACCTGGGTACCGAGGTCTCACGCGCGGTGGCGCGCAAGCTCGTCGTCCACTCGCACCGCACCGGCGGGCAGTCGCAGTTCTCCGCCTTCCTCGAACTCGAGCCGAGGTCGGAACGCATCCACGACGCATTGAACTACGCCAAGAAGAACCTGCATCTCACGCTGTCGGTCGAGCAGCTGGCGGAGGTGGCCCATCTGAGCCCGCGGCAGTTCAGCCGCGCCTTCCTCGCCGAGACCGGCCAGTCGCCGGCCCGCGCGATCGAGAAGCTGCGCGTGGAAACGGCCCGCGCCCTGATCGAGGATGGGCATTCGATCGACCGGGTCGCGGAGAAGGCGGGCTTCGCCGATCCGGAGCGCATGCGCCGCGCATTCCATCGCGCCTTCGGGCAGCCGCCGCAGGCGCTCAAGCGGGCGGCGCGGCTGCAGGCGGCCCAGGCATAAGCCTTAGAACGTTTCCCAGTCTCCATCGCCGGTGGGCGCAGCCGCTGCTGCGAGCTGCTTGCGCTGCGGCGCTGCGATGGCTTGCCGGGCGCGGGCCAGTTGCGCTGCCGTCTTTCGTGCGAGCGGTACCACGGGCCGGATCATCGGTCGCCCGTCGAGCTTGAATACGCTGACGGCCTGCGACAGGCTGCCGGCCTGCTCCTGCAGCGACTGCGCCGCAGCCGCCGCTTCTTCGACCAATGCCGCGTTCTGCTGCGTCACCTGGTCCATCTGCGTGATCGCCTGGTTGATCTGCTCGATGCCCTGCGTCTGCTCTTGGCTCGCCGCCGTGATCTCGCCGATGATGTCGGTCACGCGCTTCACACTGCCGACGATCTCTTCCATGGTCTTTCCGGCTTCGCCCACCAGTGCACTGCCGGCATCGACCTTGCCCACCGAGTCGTCGATCAGGCCCTTGATCTCCTTGGCCGCCGCGGCCGAGCGCTGCGCGAGGTTGCGCACTTCGGCCGCCACGACCGCGAAGCCCCGGCCCTGCTCGCCGGCACGCGCGGCTTCCACCGCTGCGTTCAAGGCCAGGATGTTGGTCTGGAAAGCGATGCCGTCGATCACGCCGATGATGTCGACGATCTTCTTAGAGGACGCATTGATCGAGGCCATGGTGTCGACCACCTGGCTGACCACGTCGCCGCCTTTCACCGCCACCTCGGAAGCCGAGAGCGCCAATTGATTGGCCTGGCGCGCGTTGTCGGCGTTCTGCTTGACGGTAGAAGTCAGCTCTTCCATCGAGGCCGCGGTCTGCTCCAGCGAGCTGGCCTGCTCCTCGGTGCGTGAAGACAGGTCCTGGTTGCCCGAAGCGATCTGCGTGCTGGCCGTCGAGACGTTCACCACCACGCCCTGCACCTGCTGCAGCGACTTCTGCAGGGCCGAGCGCATCAGGTCGATGGCACGCAGAAGGCGGCCGGTTTCGTCGTTGGCATAGCTTGTCTGCGGCGCACCGGTCAGGTCCATGTCGGCGATCGACTGCGCCATGGTCTCCGCTCGGCGCAGCGGATGCGTGATGCTGCGCGCCAGGAACCAGGCCAGCAGGGTGCCGAAGATCAGCGACAGCGTGGAGCAGGCGATCAGCAGCGTCGTGGTTTGCGCGCGCAGATCCTCCGCGCGCTTCGCTGCGGCATCGAGCCCGGCGCGCTGCAGATCGACCATCTGCTTCACGCCCGCTAGGTAGCTGACCGAAGTCGGTTCGAAGCGCGCAGTGAAAACGCGGCCGGCGCCTTCGAGGTCGCCGGCCAGCTTGAGCTTGCTGACCTCTTCGCGTGCGGCGAGGTAATCCTTGCGCAGTTCGCCCACCTTCTGGAATAGCTCGCGTTCCTCGGGCTGGACCATCTGCCCTTCGATGAACTTCTGCAGCTCGTTGGTTTCCTTGATCGACGCCGCCGTGGCGGGCGCGAAATAGGCGATCAGGCTGGCATCGCTGCTCTTGGCGATGGCGGCGGCCCGCTGCACGCCCGAGGTGGTGTGGCGCAGCCAGTCGGCGCCGGCGCGTTCGGTCCGGACGTTGTCCTGGACCATGCCGGTGATCTCGACGCCGAGCTGCCGCAGCTTCAATGCAGCGATCACGCTACTTGTCAGGAATAGGGCGAGGATCACGCCCAGCACGATGGCCAATCGCTTGGCGATCGAGATATTGCTCAGAAACATGGAGGCTCCGGGAGACGAGAAGGTCGAAAAAAAGAGAAAAGACAGACCTATATCGGCAGCCGGTGTCAAAAGTTGAGAGAAGAATCCTTTCTCGGCGGGTTGAGGATCTTGCGGAGGGAAATGCTGTTCAGCGCCTCGAAGGAACGAGAGTCTGCGTGGGTCACAGAAGCGTCATGTAGCGCCAATAGATTCCACGGTTCCACGAATCCAAAGGCTCGATCCATGAAGAACCCTCCCGATCTGACCAAGATCGATTTCAACGACGAAGACTCCAACACCTCCAAGAACCCGACTTTCGACGCGGTGCTCGCAGCCCGCCTCAGCCGGCGTGGTCTCTTGCGCGGCGGCGTTGGATCCGCCGGCACCGCGCTGCTGGGCGGTCTCGCCGTAGTCGGTTGCGGAGGCGGCGGCAATGGCAACGGCTTCCCGGTGTTGCCTCCGGCACCGGCGCCGGCACCGGCCCCAGCTCCAGCGCCCGAAAAGCTTCTCGGCTTCGAAGCCGTTTCAAAGAGCCTGGCGGATGCCGTCGTCATTCCGGCAGGCTACTCGTTCAGCGTGCTCTATGCGCTCGGCGATCCGCTCACCGCCGGGACGCCCGCGTACAGGAACGACGGCACCGACACAGGCTTCGAGAACCGAGCCGGCGATCACCATGACGGCATGGAATGGTTTGGCCTGGACGCGAACGGCAAGGCATCTCTCACGTCGATCGACCGCGGTCTGCTCGCCGTCAATCACGAAGCGACCACGGACCAAACGCTCAGCTCGTTCTTCCTGCACGCCAACGGCGGCACCACCACGTTGCCCCGCCCGGCCGTCGAAGTCGACAAGGAGATCGCAATTCACGGCATCTCCGTCGTCGAGGTCAAGAAGACGGCGGACAAGTGGGCCACCGTTCAGGATTCCGCCTTCAATTTCCGCTTGACGGCCCTGAGCGATATCGAGATCGCAGGCCCGGCGCGCGGCAACGCGCTGTTGGTGACGAAGTACTCGCCCACCGGGCTGAAGACACGCGGGACGCTGAACAACTGCGGTACCGGCAAGACGCCTTGGGGCACGTTCCTCACCGGCGAAGAGAACTGGTTCGGCTATTTCACCCGCAGCGCCACCGACGATACCGCGCGCGGCAACGACAAGACCGTGACGGCACTGAAGCGCTACGGCAGTGCGCAAGGCGGTGCCTCGCGCCACGGCTGGGAGTCCGCAGGCCCGGATGACCAGTACGCGCGCTGGATCATCAGCAAGATCGGCGTCTCTACGGACGGCAGCGATGACTATCGCAACGAGCTCAACGGCATGGGCTACATCGTCGAGGTCGATCCGTTCGACAAGACGAAATCGGCCAAGAAGCGGACTGCCCTCGGTCGCTTCGCGCATGAGAGCGCAGCCTTCGGAACGCCTGTTGCCGGCCAGCCGCTGGTGGTCTACATGGGCGACGACGCCCGCAACGAGTACACCTACAAATTCGTCTCGACGGCGCTGTGGAGCGCTGCTGATGCGAACCCGGCCGACCGCCTCGCGATCGGCGACAAGTACCTGAACGATGGCAAGCTGTACGCTGCGAAGTTCAATGCCGACGGCACCGGCGAGTGGCGCGAACTCTCGTTCACGAATCCCGTGGTGTCCGGCTTCGCAGGCTACGCGTTCGCCGACCAGGCCGATGTTTGCGTGAACGTTCGTCTTGCTGCCGACGCGGTCGGCGCGACCAAGATGGACCGCCCCGAATGGGGTGCGGTGAATCCGGCGAATGGCGAGATCTACCAGACGCTCACCAACAACAGCAATCGGCGTGTCGACCCGTCGGGTTCTTCGCAACTCGCACCCGACGGCGCAAACCCGCGCGTCTATACAGACATGAAGGGCGCTGCCGCGCAGTCGGGGAATCCCAACGGTCATCTGCTGCGCATGCGTGAGGGTGCGGCAGGCGCGGCTGCCACCAGCTTCACATGGGACGTCTATCTGTTCGGAGCCGAGGCCGGCGCGGACAAGGCCATGGTCAACATCTCGAGCCTCACGGCAGACCAGGACTTTTCAAGCCCGGATGGCCTGGTGTTCAGCCCGTCCACAGGCATCTGCTGGATTCAAACTGATGACGGCGCGTACACGGACGTCACGAACTGCATGATGCTCGCCGCATTGCCAGGCCAGGTCGGCGACGGTGCAGCCAAGACGCTCAGCTACACCAAGGCTGACAGCAGCAAGCTGGATGTCACGACGCAGGTGGGCAAGGCGCCCACGGCCGATACGCTGAAGCGTTTTCTGGTGGGTCCTGTCGGTTCCGAGATCACGGGCATGTGCGAAACGCCGGATGGCAAGGCGATCTTCATCAACATCCAGCACCCGGGCGAGACCACGAGTCAAGCCAACCTGGCTGATCCGACGAAATACACCAGCCGCTGGCCAAGCAATGCCGGCTATGGAGCCGGTTCGCGTCCTCGCTCAGCCACCATCGTGATCACCAAGAACGACGGCGGCCGCGTCGGCAGCTGACGAAGCTTTCCGGTTCGCATGCCGACAAGAACGCCCGTCACCTGACGGGCGTTTTTACTTGGGCCGGCCGTGTCCGGCCAGGCGCTGCGGGAGATCATGGGACGATCTCATCAGACTGATCGCTCGTTCACCCGCTTCGACAATTGCTCCGCGCTTTCCCTCCGTTCGCTATAGCGGTCAACGAGGTACGGAGCTGCGTCTCGGGTCAGAAGAGTGAACTTGAAGAGCTCTTCCATGACATCGACCACCCGCTCGTAGTACGAAGAGGGCTTCATTCGACCCGCTTCGTCGAACTCGAGAAATGCCTTCGCCACCGAGGATTGGTTCGGAATCGTGAGCATGCGCATCCACCGGCCCAGCACACGAAGCTGATTGACCGCGTTGAAGGATTGGGAGCCGCCGGACACTTGCATGACAGCCAGCGTTTTACCTTGCGTCGGGCGTACTGCGCCCACGTTCAAAGGGATCCAGTCGATCTGCGTCTTCATGATTCCGGTCATCGACCCATGCCGCTCTGGCGAACACCAGACCATGCCCTCGGCCCACTGCGCGAGCTCCCGCAGCTCACGGACCTTCGGGTGATCGTCAGGCGCGCTGTCCGGCAGCGGAAGGCCCATCGGGTTGAAGATGCGCACCTCGCCACCCATAGCCTCCAGCAGCCGACCAGCCTCTTCGGTCACGAGTCGGCTGTAGGACCGCTCTCGGAGCGAGCCGTAGAGCAACAAAAAGCGCGGTGCGTGCCGAGAAGGCTCACGGCCCGCGAGGTGGTCGAGCGTTGGACGATCGAACAGCGCCGGATCGACGTTGGGGAGGTCAGGCATCGTGACGGACACGTCGACCCTCCGCATCAACGACAGCTTCACCATCTTCTTTCGAGAACGCGCCGCGCTGGGGCGACGCAAGGATGTCCAGCACCAGCTCGGACGGCCTGCACAGCCTGGTGCCCAAGGGCGTCACCACGATCGGGCGATTGATCAGGATCGGGTGCTTCAGCATCAGGTCGATCAGCTGCTCATCCGTCCATTTGGGGTCGTCGAGGCCGAGCTCGTCGTAGGGCGTGCCCTTGCGGCGCAGCAGCTCGCGCGGCGTGATCCCCATGGCCGCGACCAGGCCGATCAGGGTCTCGCGGCTCGGCGGCGTCTGGAGGTATTCGATGACGCGGGGCTCCTCGCCGCTGTTGCGGATCAGCGCCAGCGTGTTGCGCGAGGTGCCGCAAGCGGGGTTGTGAAAGATGGTGATTTCCGGTTTTGGGGATTGCATGCCTGCGATTATGCAAATATTATTGAATCATGGAAGAAAACGATGTCGTTCGGTCTTTGGCTGCCTTGGCGCAGCCGGTTCGCTTGCAGGTTTTTCGCGCGCTCGTCGTCGCCGGGCCCGGCGGCTTGACCCCCGGTTCGCTGGTCGAAAGCCTGAACGTGCCGGCGACGAGCTTGTCGTTTCATCTCAAGGAGCTTGTGCACTCCGGCTTGGTGTCCCAGGAACGCGACGGGCGCCACCTCATCTATCGCGCCACCTTCGACCGGATGGATGCGCTGATTGGCTACCTGACCGAAAACTGCTGCCAGGGTCAAGCCTGTGCTGTCGAATCCGCCCCCGCTTGTTCATGCTGAAGGAGATCTCATGAAGCGTTTCCATGTTCACCTGCACGTCGATGACCTCGCGAAGAGCATCGGCTTCTACTCCAAGCTGTTTGCCGCCGAGCCCGCTCGCGTCGAGCAGGACTATGCGAAATGGATGCTCGACGATCCGCGCGTCAATTTCGCGATCTCCACGCGAGGTGACGGCAAGGGCGTAGATCACCTCGGCATCCAGGCCGATGACGAAGCCGAGTTGGCCGAGCTGAAAACGCGCGCCCAAGCGGCGGACCAGGCGCTCGTCGACGAAGGTGAAGCCTTGTGCTGCTATTCGCGCAGCGAGAAGCACTGGGTCACCGACCCGCAGGGCGTCGCGTGGGAGCACTACCGCACGCTCGAAAGCGCGCAGGTCTATGGCGAATCCCGGCCGGTCAGCTCGGACGCATCGGCAAGCGCCTGCTGCGCCGGCGCGTCTTCCCGAGGCAAACCGATTGCCGTGCCCGTGAAGGCCGCGTCTTCCTGCTGCTGAGGTCTTCCATGACTGAAAAAACCTACAACGTGCTCTTCATCTGCACGGGCAACTCGGCACGTTCCATCATGGCCGAAGCGCTCATGAACCATGCGGGCCATGGCCGCTTCAAGGCTTTCTCTGCCGGCAGCCATCCCACCGGCAAGGTGAACCCGCTGGCGCTGCAGGCGCTCACATGGCTGCACCTGCCCACCGAGGGCTACCGCAGCAAGAGCTGGGACGAGTTCGCCCAGCCCGACTCGCCGCGGCTCGACTTCGTGCTCACCGTCTGCGACAACGCTGCCGGCGAGGTGTGCCCGGTATGGCCGGGCCAGCCGATGAGCGCCCATTGGGGCGTGCCCGATCCGGCTGCGGCCGAGGGCTCGGACGAGGAGCGCATGCGCCACTTCCACGATGCGGCGCTCACGCTCAAGCGGCGCATCGAGCTGATGCTCGCGCTGCCGCTGGCGCGGCTCGATGCGCTGTCGCTCCAGCACGAACTGCGCGAGATCGGCAAGACCGGAAAGACCGCCGCTGTATGACTACCAATGTGCTGATCCTCTGCACGCACAACTCCGCGCGCAGCGTGCTCGCCGAAGGCATGCTGAACCACCTGGCCGCGAAGGCCGGCAAGGACGTGCGCGCCTTCAGCGCCGGCAGCGCGCCCAGCGGTCGGCTCAATCCCTTCGCGCTGGAAGCGCTGACCCAGGCCGGCGTGGATGTGTCGTCCTACCGCAGCAAGAGCTGGGACGAATTCGTCGGCGACGACAAGCCGGTGATGCGCATCGTCATCACCGTGTGCGACAGCGCGGCGCAGGAGACTTGCCCCTATTGGCCCGGCAGTCCGGTCAAGGTGCATTGGGGCTACGCCGATCCCTCGAATGCGCCTGGCGGCGAGGAGGGCAAGCGCGTGGCTTTCGAGCTCACGCGGCAGGCCATCGCCTATCGCATGACCCAGCTGCTGGCCCTGCCGCTGGAATCCATGAGCAACGCAGACCTGCAGCAGGCGCTCACCGCGATCTCGCAGAGCTGAAGGCATGGCGGATCTTCCTCGCAAGCTGCTGGCCGAGATGCTGGGGACGGCGCTGCTGCTCGCCGTCGTGATCGGCTCCGGCATCATGGCCGAGCGCCTGTCCGGCGGAAACACCGCGGTGGCCTTGCTGGCCAATGCCCTGGCCACCGTGGGCGGCCTGTACATCCTGATCGAGGTCTTCGGCCCGATCAGCGGCGCGCACTTCAATCCGGCCGTCAGCGCAGTGATGGCCATGCGCCGCGAGCTGCCCGCCTCGAGCCTGGTGCCCTACGCGGCAGCGCAACTCGTCGGCGCTATGCTCGGCGCCTGGCTGGCTCACGCGATGTTCGACCTGAGCATCGTGCAGTTCTCGGCCAAGCTGCGCACCGGGACGGGGCAATGGATCGCCGAAGCCGTGGCCACGGCCGGCCTGCTGCTGGTCATCCTGCGCGCCCCGGCAGGCCGTGCGCCGGTCATGGTCGCGGCCTACATCGGCGCGGCCTATTGGTTCACCGCATCGACCTCGTTCGCCAATCCGGCAGCGGTGTTCGGCCGCATGTTCAGCGACACCTTTGCCGGCATCGCGCCATCGAGCGCGCCGGGCTTCATGCTTGCGGAGCTGATCGGAGCGCTCATCGGCCTGGCCGTCCACAATGCCTTCGAGCCGCGCCTGCATCCTGCGGGCCATCCCAATGTGATCGAATCCTCGGGCCAGCAGCAGGACTAAGGCCTGTCGACAGGCCCTGGGGTTAGATTCACCGAATGAGCCGATTCGCGACAGTGGCGGCCCTGGGCACGGCGCAGACGCTGGCCTGGGCCTCCTCCTACTATCTGCCGGCCATGCTCGCGGTGCCGATGGCGCGCGATCTGGGCATTGCACCGTCGACGGTCTTCGCGGCCTTCTCGGTGGCGCTCATCGTCTCGGCCGCGCTCGGGCCCTATGCCGGCCGGGCGATCGACCGCTTCGGCGGCCGGCCGGTTCTGATCGCGAGCAACCTCGTGTTCGCGGCCGGCCTGGCTGCGCTGGGATGGGCCAACGGCACGCCTGCGTTGTTCCTGGCCTGGGCCCTCATTGGCGTCGCGATGGGCAGCGGACTCTACGAGGCCGCCTTCGCCACCGTGGTGCGCCTGCACGGCCAGCAGGCGCGCAGCGCCATCACCGGCATCACCTTGTTCGCCGGCTTCGCGAGCACGGTCGGCTGGCCCGTGTCGGCGGCGCTCGAATCGCACTTCGGCTGGCGCGGCGCCTGCATGGCCTGGGCCGGGCTGCACCTGCTGATCGGCTTGCCGCTCAATGCCTGCCTGCCCCGGCTTCCGCACGCAGGCGCGGCGGATGCGGCTGCGTCGGCGCAGCCCGAGACGGCGCCGCTGCTTGCCGGCGCCGACGCGCGGCGCGCCGCTTGGCTGATGGCCTACGTGTTCGCCGTCACCTGGTTCATCAGCACTGCGATGGCCGCGCACCTGCCGCGCGTGCTGCAGGCAACCGGCGTGGGCTTCGCCCTGGCCGTGTCCTTCGCGGCACTGGTCGGGCCGGCGCAGGTGGCGGGGCGGGTGCTGGAGTTCACGGTGCTGCAGCGCTTTCATCCGCTGCTGTCGGCGCGCCTGGCTGCCATGGCGCATCCGCTCGGCGCAGTGGCGATCGGACTCGTGGGCGCGCCGGCTGCGGCCGCCTTCGCGGTGCTGCATGGCGCGGGCAACGGCATCCTCACGATCGCGATCGGCACCTTGCCGCTGCTGTTGTTCGGATCGCAGGGCTACGGCCGGCGGCAGGGGCTGCTCATGGTGCCCGCGCGCCTGGTGCAGGCGGGCGCGCCCTTTCTCTTCGGCTTGGGCCTGGACCGGTGGGGCGTGCAATCTCTGTGGATTTCCGCCCTGCTGGGCGTGACAGCGCTGGGCGCGTTGATGTGCATCGCGGTGCCGAACGGCCTTGCCAAGCGCACAACTGCGCAGCCGACCGGCACGCCCTAAGCCCTCTCGGGACGCTGCCACAGCGCTGCGCCGGGGAAGCTGCCCAGCGCGGCCGAGAGGCGGATGACTCCGCCCTGCACCACGAGCGTCTCGCCGGTCAGCAGGTTCTCGAAGGCGGCGCCGTCGGCCGCCTCCGGCATCCGCACGCTCGTGTCCTGCCAGACGTCGCCGAGCGGCAGCTCGCCCTCGGCGCCGACCAGGCCGGTGAACAGCCGGCCCGCGATCACCACCAGGCGATGCTCCTCGTGCCGGCGTGCGAAGGCGACCACGTGCTCGGCCTTCGCGCCGCCGGCGGCCAGGCGTTCGTAGCTTCCTTCGCGGAACAGCACGGGCTGCGCGCGTCGAAGCGACAGCAGGCGCCAGATGAGCCAGAGCTTGGCCCGGCCGTCATGGGGTGCGCGCGCGAGCGCGTTCACGCGCGCTGCGACATCGGGCCCCTTGGCCAGCGCATCGAGCTCGTCGAGCAGCTGCTCGCGAAGGCGAAAATCCACCGGCCGGCGGTTGTCCGGATCGACCAGGCTCAGGTCCATCAGCTCGTTGCCCTGGTACAGGTCTGGCACGCCGGGCGAGCCGTACTTCAGCAGCGCGAGCGAGAGGCTGTTCAATGCGCCGAACCATGCGAGCCTGGCCGCCAGGACGCCCAGTTCGTCGAGAAGTGGGTTGTCCTTGCCGGGCTTGAGCAGCGCGCGCGCGAAGCCTTCGAGTGCATGCTCGTAGCCTTCGTTGGGATAGGTCCAGCGGGTGTTGAGCTTGGATTCGCGCGCCGCCTTCTGCATGTAGCGCACGATGCGTTCGGCGTAGGGCTCGCGCGCCGCGTCGTCCAGCCCGCCGGGCGGCAGGGTGCCTAGCAGCGTCTGGTAGAGCAGGTACTCGTCCGCCGCCGTTGGCGCGCCGGCCGGTGCGCCACGGGCCTCCAGCCGCCTGCGCACCGGCCGAGTGAAGCCGCGCCAGCGACGCAGCGCCAGGCGCCAGGCCGCCGGCATCTCGGACAGCACGTCGATGCGGCAGCGCACATCCTCGGAGCGCTTGTTGTCGTGCGTGGAGGTGGCCAGCATCGTGTGCGGCCAGCGCCGGCCGCGATCGGCGCTGGCCTCGTGGAACTCGGCGACGGTGCGGCCGAAGCGCGCCGGCTCGCCGCCCACCTCGTTGAGCGAGCAGAGGGGAAAGTAGCGATAGAAGGCGGTGTCCTCCACGCCCTTGGCCGTGACCGGCGAGGTGAACTGCTGGAAACGGATCGCCAGGCGCAGCGCGCGCTGCTGCAGCTCGGCATCGGCGCCGGGCACCGCGCGGCCGAGCAGCGTCTGCTGCACGAAGTCGAAGATCGTGAGATCGGCATCCTGGCTGCCGCGCTCCGCCTCGCGCCGGGCCCAGGCAATCAGGCGCTCGTCCTGCGCTGAGGGCGCCTCGATGATGTAGGTGCGGTACACCGGCAGGCAGGCCGCGATCTCCCCGAGTGCGCGGCGCAGCGCATTGAAGGTGTAGTCGCGCGTGCGCCGGTCGGCGCGCGCGATGCGCAGCAATTCGGTGGCCAGCATGGTGAGCTCCGAGGCCAGGGCGCTCTGCATGATGTCGCGCTTGCCGTCGCGCGCCAGGGCTTCGAAGTCCTTCTCGACGCCGGTGAAGTTACGCCAGATCTTCTCGAACTTCGTGGCCGCGGCAGTGTCGACGAACACGCCGTTGGCCACGTTGGCGAAGCGGTAGCCGGTGGTGCCGTGCACATGCCAGTCTTCGGGCACTTCCTCGCCTTCGGCGACGATCTTCTCCGCCACCACGTAGAGCGGGCGCGCGGGCCGGCCTGCCGCATCCGGCGCTGCGAGCAGCAGGCCCGCGCGCCGCGCATAGCCTTCCTGCAACTGGCGGAAGTAGCGCGCCGGATCGTAGAGGCCGTCCGGATGATCGATGCGCAAACCTTCCACGCGGCCGGACGCGGCCAGGTCGAGCGCGAAGGACTGCGTGGCCTCGAACACCTCGTCGCGTTCCATGCGCAGGCCGGCGAGCGAATTGATGTCGAAGAAGCGGCGGTAGTTGATCTCGTCGGCGGCGACGCGCCAGTAGGCGAGCCGCCAGGCCTGGGCTTCGATCAGCGCATGCAGATCGTCGCGCATGCCCGGCAGGTTGAGCTCGGCCACACGCGCCGCGATCGCGCGTGCCGCGTCCGGATCGCGGGCGGCAAGACCGGACAGGTCGGCCTTGAGCAGTTCCTTGTCGCGGGCGCGCTCGGCGCGGGCGATCGAATCCTCGGCATCGCGGCCCGGCAGCCGGCCGAAGGCGGTCACCGTGCTGGCCAGGCGCGCCGCGAGCTCCGCGTCGTCGACCTGCGTCTCGAGGCCCGCGAGCACGCGCGGATAGGTTTCCGGCGCCAGCGGAAAGCGGTGCTCGAAGTAGTGCAGCGCCAGGCTTCCGGCTTCGTCGTCGAAGCGCAGCACCAGATCGCCGCCCGCAAGCACGTCGCCATAGTGGTCGCCCAGCACCGGCAGCAGCACCTTGCCCGCGAGCTCCGGATTGAGCGGCTGCCAGTCGATGTCGAAATGCTGCGCGAACAGCGAAGCGGGCCCGTTCTCCAGCACGTCCATCCACCATGCGTTGTCGGCACCCATCACGCCCATGTGGTTGGGTACCAGGTCCAGCAGCTGGCCCATGCCGTGTTCGTGCAAGGCCGCGACGAAGCGGTCGAAGCCTTCGCGCCCGCCGAGCTCCGGGTTGACCTCGTCGTGCGCGACGACGTCGTAGCCATGCATGCTGCCCGCGCGCGCGCGCTGGATCGGCGAGCAGTAGATATGGCTCACCCCCAGGCGGGCGAGGTAGGGCAGGACCCGGATGGCGTCGTCGAAGCCGAAGCCCTTGTGGAACTGGAGCCGGTAGGTGGCGCGCGGCACCGATGTGCGGGTGCTGCCGCGGCGCTCGATGCCGGGGGCGCGGCGCGGCCGCGATGCGGCCATGGCGGCGCACAGGCCGGCGACTTCGTCGCTCGCCGCCAGCGCCTGCAGGTCCAGCGGCAGCTTGCGCTGCCAGTTCGGCTGCTCCGCGGTGGTGCCGGGCAGGTTGACCTGGTCCGTGATGCCGAGCGCGTCCTCGAACTGGACCATCATGATCGCCGAGGGCGCGGCGGCGAGGAAGGCGTGGACCGCCTCCACCGTGCGCGGCGCCAGCGTCGGGCGGCCGGTGGCCTCGGCGACTTCCTCTGCCGACAGCAGACCCAGGCGCTCGAGCTGCAGAAGCAGCCCCACGCGTTCCCGCGCGCGGTCGAGGAGCTGCTTCTCGAACAGCGACAGCTCGGGAAACAGGCCCAGCTGCAGCCGCAACCGGAGGTCCTCTCCGCTCCACCATCCGGCCAGGGTCGGCAGGTCGTGGGTGCCGATCGCGGCCAGCGCGTCGGGCGGATAGTCGGCCGCGGGCTTGAAGGCGCCGTCCTCCGTGCGTTCGAAGAACAGCACGCGGTAGGACAGCACGTCCACGCGCGCCAGCGCCTCGCGCACCTCCGGCGCCACCGTGCCTAGGTCTTCGCCGATCACCATGCAGCGGTTGCGCCGGCTCTCCAGCGCGACGATCGCGAGCAGCTCGTCGAGCGGGTAGTGCACATAGGCGCCGTCGCGGGCGCTTTGCCCGGGCGCTATCCAGAACAGGCGCATCAGCCCCATCACGTGGTCGATGCGCAGCGCGCCGGCGCTCTTCATGTTGGCGCGCAGCGTGTCGATGAAGAGCCGGTATCGGTCGGCGCGCAGGCAGTCCGGCCTGAGGGGCGGCAGGCCCCAGCCCTGGCCGCCGGGATTGAACTCGTCCGGCGGCGCGCCCACGCTGGCGCCGGCGGCAAAGCAGGCGCGTTCGCTCCAGACCTCGGAGCCCGCGCGGTCGACCGACACCGCCAGGTCGAGGTACAGCCCGACGCCCAGCCCCAGCGTCTTGCAGCACGCGTTGGCGCGCGCGAGCTGGCAATCGGCCAGCCATTGCAGGTACTGGTGGTACCGCACGCGCTCGGCATGCTGCTGCGCGAAGGCGGCGACCTCGGGGCCGGCGGGATCGCGAAAGGCCTCGGGCCATGCCGGCCAGCCCCAGACGGCCGGATCTGCTGCGTGGAAGTGGGCCTGCAAGGTCTCGAACAGCGCGTGGCGATACAACGCATCGCCGCCTTCGGCCACGAAGGCCAGGAAGGCGCGGCCCGCGTCGTCGCGCGCGGCGCTGCCATCGGCCGACAGATGCTGTTCGCGAAAGTGCGCGTAGAGCAGCTTCAGCACCTCGAACTTCGCCGCGGCCACGCCCGCGTAGTCGACCAGCGGCGCCTCGCGCAGGCGCGCCAGCCGGGTCTGGAACTCGATCGAGTGCACCAGCTGCCGGGCTGCTTCGCAATCGGCGAAGCTGTCGACCGCCTCGACGTCGATGTACAGCACGTTGAGCTGCCGCCGCGAGGAGGGGCTGTAGGGACTCGCATGCGCCGGGTTGTGCGGAAACAGGGCGTGCAGCGGGTTGAGGCCGACGATGTCGGCGCCGCGCGCAGCCATCTGCGCGACCAACTGCGCGAGATCGCCGAAGTCGCCGATGCCCCAGTTGCGCGGAGAACGCAGCGCATACAGCTGCACCGCCGGCCCCCAGATGCGGCCGCCTTCCTGCAATGCCGCCGGGCGCCAGCAGTTCGCGGGGGCGCTCACGATCAGCGTCTCGCTGACCGGGCTGTCCAGGCCCTCGATGCGAAGGCGGTGGTAGCCGGCCGGCAGCGGCAGCGCGAACGAGAGCTCGCGCTCACACCAGCGCACACCGCCATGCTCGGCCTGCGCGAGCTCCGGCAGCGACCGGGCGTCGAACTCGCCGTGGTGCTGCGCGCCGCCTTCTTCGTCCAGCTGCCAATGCAGCCGGCCGGTCGTTGCCGGAAGGCGCAAGTGCAGCAGCCAGCCCGGTGCCCCCGCGCGCACCGCGTGCACCGGCGGCAGCGCTTGGGTCCATGCGGCGCGGCGGGCCGCGGCGAGCGCGTCGTCGGCTGTCGTCGCGGCGTCGATGCGAACGTCGAGTTCCGCCAGCAGGGCGATCAGGCTTTCGCGCGGCACCGCACGGCGCGTGCCCCAGACGTCCTCGTACCCAGTGGCGATGCCGAAGTGCGCACACAGGCGGGCCAGCGCTTCGTCGTCGTCCAGCGTGCCGCGCGCGGCTTCAGGCAAGGCGGGCCTCTTTCTGCACCAGCGTTGCATGCACCGCGCCGGGCGCGAGGTTCAGCGACGCGGCATTCTCGGTCTGCGCCGCACCGATGGACCAGAGCAGGTCGCCGGGCGGCGCCGCGCATGCCATCTCCTCGAGCCCGAAGTTGGCGAGCAGGTGCAGCGCTGCGCCGGATCCGAGCGTCCAGTCGACATGCAGCAGCGCGCCTTCGCAGCGAAATCGGCCGGCGCCGCGCTGGCCCGCCAGCAGCGGGACGAGGCGTTGCCGCCGCAAAGCCAGCAGTTCGCGCACTTCGGCGAGGCGGGCGCTGTGGTGGGGTACGTCACGCTCCTCCCAGCGCAGCTTGGAGACCGTGAAGCTGGTCTCGGCATTGGGATCGGGAATGCGCGCGCGCGCCGCCTCGTCCGCAAAAGCTGCGAAGCGGCCGAACTCCTCGCGCCGGCCGCGCGACACGGCGGCGGCGAGCTCGGGACCGAAATCGCAGAAATACTGGAACGGCGTCGACGCGGCGAACTCCTCCCCCATGAACAGCATCGGCACATGCGGCGACAGCAGCACGCAGGCCGTGGCCGCGCGCAGCATCGCCGCATCGCCCAGCATGTGGATGCGCTCGCCAAAGGCGCGGTTGCCGACCTGGTCGTGGGTTTGCAGGTAGGACACGAAGGCGGCCAGCGGCAGGTGCGTGGAGGGCTCGCCGCGCGGCTCGCCCTCGCGAAAACCCGATGGCTGCCCCTGATAGACGAAGCCCTCGGCCAGCGCGCGACCGAAGCGCGCCACCGGCGCGTCCGCATAGTCGGTGTAGTAGCCGTCGGCCTCGCCGGTGATCAGCACGTGGGCCGCGTGATGGAGGTCGTCGTTCCATTGCGCCGTGCCCGCGAGCGGAACGCCTTGGGCATCGCGCTCGAGCAGCGAGGCTTGGTTCGCATCGTTCTCCAGCACCACGTGCAGCTGCCGCTCGCGGCCCGGCCCCTCGTGCAGCGCCTCGCAGATCTCGCGCACGATGTGCTTGCCGGAGTCGTCGCGTATGGCGTGGATCGCGTCCATCCTCAGGCCGTCGAAGCCGAACTCCTCGACCCAGTAGAGCGCGTTGTGGATGAAGAAGTCGCGCACCGTGCGCGCAGCCTCGCCGTCGTAGTTGATGGCCGCGCCCCACGGCGTCTGGTGCGCGGGGTTGAAGAACTGCGGGCAGTAGGCGTGCAGGTAGTTGCCTTCGGGGCCGAAGTGGTTGTAGACCACGTCGATCAGCACCATCAGGCCAAGCCCGTGCGCGGTGTCGACCAGCGCCTTGAGCTCGTCGGGCGTGCCATAGGCGGCATCGGGCGCGAACTGCAGCACGCCGTCGTAGCCCCAGTTGCGCTGTCCCGGAAAGTCGGCCAGCGGCATCAGCTCGACCGCGGTGATGCCCAGCTCGGCCAGCGCCTGGAGGCGTTGCCGCGCGGCTGCGAAAGTGCCTTCGGCGGTGAAGGTGCCGACGTGCAGCTCGTAGATCACGGCTTCTTCCCAGGGGCGGCCCCGCCAGCCATGGTGCTGCCATGCATAGGCCGCGGGGTCGACGATGCGGCTGGCACCGTGCACATCCTCCGGGCTGAAGCGCGAGGCCGGGTCCGGCACGCGCAGGCCGTCCGGCAAGCGGAAGCGGTAGCTGTCGCCGGGCAGCGCCTCCTCCAGCTCGAGACGGTGCCAGCCTTCGGCGTCGCGCAGCATGCGATGTTCACGCGCGTCGGCGCCGGCCTCGTGCTCCAGCATCACGAGTTCGACGGCCGGCGCCCACAGCGCGAAACGCACGCCGCCGCCAGGCAGCACGCCGGCGCCGAAAGGCATGGCATGCACGCGCTTCATTCGGAATCTTCCGCACCGCGCGATGCGCGGCTCAGCAGCACGAAGGACCGCCCTTGCAGCGGGTAGCTCGGCGAGGGCCAGGCCGGGGCTTCTTCTTCGGGGCTGCTGCTCTTGTCTGGCGGCAATGCCTGTGTCGCGGTGTCGATGAGCAAGTGCCAATTGCCGTGGCCCGCGGCCGGCAGCGTGAACCCGATCTGGTCGTGGTGGGCATTGAAGAGCAGCAGGAAGTCGTCGTCGCGCAGCGCCTCGCCGCGCGGTCCCCGCTCGGTGATGCCGTTGCCCGAGATCAGCATCGCGAAGCATCTCGCATTGGCATCGTTCCAGTCTTCCGGCGTCATTTCGCGGCCGTCCGGCTTGAGCCAGCAAACGTCCTTGACCGAGCTGCCTTCCAGCGGCTTGCCGTGGAAGAAATTGCGGCGGCGAAAGGAGGGGTGCGCGCGCCGCAGCGCGATCACGCGCCGCATGAAGGCGAACAGCGCATCGCCTGTCGGCGTCGGATTCCAGTCCAGCCAGGCCATTTCGTTGTCCTGGCAGTAGACGTTGTTGTTGCCGTTCTGGGTGTGGCCGCGCTCGTCGCCGGCCAGGATCATCGGCACGCCCTGCGACAGCAGCAGCGTGGCGATGAGGTTGCGCTTCTGCCGCTCGCGCAGCGCCAGGATCTCGGGGTCGTCGCTCGGCCCTTCGACGCCGCAGTTCCAGGACAGGTTGTGGTTGTTGCCGTCGCGGTTGTCCTCGCCGTTGGCCTGGTTGTGCTTCTCGTTGTAGGAGACCAGGTCCTGCAGGGTGAAGCCGTCGTGCGCGGTGACGAAGTTGATGCTGGCGTGCGGCCGCCGGCCCGACCAGCCGTACAGGTCCTGCGAGCCCGTGAGGCGTTGCGCCAGCTCGCCCATCACGCCGTCGTCGCCCTTCCAGTAGCCGCGCACGCCGTCGCGGAAGCGGTCGTTCCACTCGGCCCAGCCGTAGGGGAAGTTGCCGACCCGGTAGCCACCGTGGCCGAGGTCCCAGGGTTCGGCGATCAGCTTCACGCGGTTGAGCGTGGGGTCCTGGCGGATCGCATCGAAGAAGCCGCCGAGGTTCTCGACCTTGCCGGATTCGCGCGCCAGCGCCGCGGCGAGGTCGAAGCGGAAGCCGTCCACGTGCATCTCCTCGACCCAGTAGCGCAGCGAGTCCATCACCAGCTGCAGCGCGCGCGGATGCTCGAGATTCACCGTGTTGCCGCAGCCGGTGAAGTCGTCGTAGAAGCGCCGGTTGTCGGCGTTGGTGATGTAATAGGAGGCGTTGTCGACGCCGCGCATGGACAGCGTCGGCCCCAGATGGCTGCCTTCGCAGCTGTGGTTGTAGACCACGTCGAGGATGACCTCGATGCCTGCCGAGTGCAGCGTCTTCACCATGGTCTTGAACTCCTTGACCTTGAGCGAGGCGCAATAGCGCATCTCGGGCGCGAAGTAGCCCAGGGTGTTGTAGCCCCAGTAGTTCTGCAGCCCCTTCTCCGCCAGGTGGTGGTCGTTCAGGAAGCTGTGCACCGGCAGCAGCTCGACCGTGGTCACGCCCAGGCGCTTCAGGTAGTCGACCACCGGTGCGGAACCGAGCGCCGCAAAGGTGCCGCGCAGGTGCGGCGGCACTTCGGGATGGGTCATCGTGAAGCCGCGCACGTGCAGCTCGTAGATCACCATGTCCTGCCACGAGATATGCGGGCGGCGGTCGTCGCCCCAGGTGAATGCGGGCTCGAGCACGCGCCCCTTGGGCATCAGCGGCGCGCTGTCGCGGCGGTCGAAGGAGAGATCCTCGCGCTTGCTCCCCACGGTGTAGCCGTACAGCGCGTCGCCCCAGCGCAGCTGCCCGATCGTGTCCTTGGCATAGGGGTCGAGCACCAGCTTGTGGGGATTGAAGCGATGCCCCTCCTCGGGCTTGTAGGGGCCGTGCACACGGTAGCCGTAGGCCAGCCCCGGGCGCGCCTCCGGCAGGTAGCAGTGCCAGATGTCGTCGGTGCGCTCGCGCATCGCAATGCGCAGCCGCTCGTGGCGGCCCTTCTCGTCGAAGAGGCAGAGCTCGACCTTCTGCGCATGCTGGGAGAAGAGCGCGAAGTTCACGCCCTGGCCGTCCCAGTGGGCGCCGGGCGGGTAGGGGCGGCCGGGCCAGACTGCGGTGATCTGATCGTTGGTCTTCATCTGGGAAGCTTGTCGTCCGGGCCGTCGCCGGGATTCTTGCGCTCGCGCGGCCACCATTGCTCGATGCGCTCGGCGGCCCAGTCCTTGCCGCCGAGGCCGAAGGCCAATGCCAGCGCGAAGACCACGCCGGCCAGGATCACGAGAAAGCTCTCGCGCACGATATCGCCGCCGACCTTGATCTGGTCGAGTGCGATCAGCACCACGAACACCATGATCGCGTACTGCGCCAGCTTGCCGAGGAACACCGCGTCCTGCAGTTTGATGTTGCGGCCGTAGGCGGTGACCGTGTCGCCGACGAAGCGCGCGAAGTACGAGCCGAAGGCAAGCACCAGCAGTGCCACGAAGATGTTGGGAACGAACCAGACCACGCGGCCGAGCAGGTCGGTGATGTAGGTCAGGCCCAGGCCGTTGAAGGCGATCAGCAGCGCGGCGAGGATCACGAGCCAATACACCAGCACGCCGAACAGGCTGGTGGTGTCGCCGGGCATGCCGCCCTGGCGCAGGAAGTTGTCGAGGCCGGCGCGCTCGGTGAGCACGTTGAAGTTGATCGCGCGCAGGCCCTTGATGACGGTGAAGCGCGCCAGCTTGGCGAGCAGCCAGCCGCCGAGCACGACCACCAGCGCGATCAGAAGACGCGGCAGGAACGCGCCGATCTGGAACAGGATGGCCCGCAGGGGCTCCAGGTGGATTCCGAAGCTTTCCATGATGCGTTTCTCCAGTGGCTCGCTCAGCGCGATGAGCCGGCACCGTCCAATGCCAGCAGGCCTTGCAGCGGAACCTGGACCCAGTCGGTGCGATTGTTGAGTTCGTAGCGCAGCTCGTACAGCGCCTTTTCAAGTTCGAACAACTCGAGAAGATTCGCGTCGATCGGCGCAGCCGCTTCGGCGGCGGCCATGGCATTCGTATAGGCCGAGAGGAAGGCCTCCCGCGCTGCGAGTTCCCAGTCGCGCGCCGGCGCGTCGAGCCGCTGGAGCTCGTCGGCGTTCTGCGCCACGCGCCGCAAGGCCGACCAGCGCGCGTAGTTGAACGAGCGCAGCATGCCGGCGACGTCGCGCAGCGGCGAGCCCTTGGCGCGGCGCTCCTCGAAGCTGCGCGTGGGTTCGCCTTCGAAATCGATGATGACGAAGTCGTTGTCGGCCACCAGCACCTGGCCCAGGTGGTAGTCGCCGTGGTAGCGGGTCTTGATGCCGCCGTCGGCGTTTCCGGCAGCCGTGCTGATGCGATGCTGCAGCGCCTCGTGGCGCGAAAGAAGGGCCAGCGCATCTTCCTGCGTGGTCGCGGGCAGCTGCCGCAGGCGATCGCGCAGCAAGGCCATGCTGGCGGCCGCATCGGTCAGCGCGTGCTCGCGCATGGCTTCGATGTCGTCGGGGCCGAGCGGCTCGGGGTCGAAGGCTGCGTCGCCGGTGCGCGCGGCCAGCGCCAGGTGCAGCTCGGCCGTGCGCCGGCCGAGCACCGCCATCAACGCGAGGAAGCCGCCGTGCGCCTGGGCCGGCGCTGCCGCGGCGATGGCATCGGCGCCAGCGGTGCGCAGCTCTTCGAGGAAGCGCTCCAGATAGCCGAGCGTGTAGACCCAGCCGTCGCCCTGGTTGGTCACGTAGGACTGGACCATCGCCAGCGTCACCATGCGGCCGTCCTCGCCGAGGTACTCGAGCGCGCCCAGGACCGGAACGCAATGCGGAAAGCGTGCGACGCTGGTCAGGAACCAGCCCATCTCGAGCTCGGGATTCACGCCGTCGCGCAGGTTGCGATAGCCCTTGAGGAACAGGGTCTCGTCGAAGGTGACGACGGTGTTGCTGCTCATCGCGCTGGGCCGGGCCACGGGCAGCGCGCCGAGGTCCACCGGAAAGTCGCTGAAAGCCTCGGTGGGCGTGAAGCGCAAGCGGCCGGCGCTGGTGGCGATCTCCTTGCCGGCGCGGATCGCCTCGACCACCGCACGGCAGAAGGCCTCGTCGTAGAAGGCATCTGCCATGACGCCCACGTTGGCCTGCTGCCGCACCTTGGCCAGCGCAGCCGGCGTCAGGCGGTTGAAGCGCTCCTCGTCCTGCTCCTCCCATGCCAGCGCGAGCGGCACGAAGTAGGTCGACTGCTCGGCGGGGCCGTCGAGCTGCAGCAGCGGCAGCATCCAGCTGAACTCGCCGGCGTCCCACACCGCATGGTCGACCAGCCGCGCCCGAACGATCGGCGTGCCCTTGGAGGCGTACCAGCGCTGGATCTCCAGGAAGCGCGGCAGCGTGTCGGTCTCGAACTGCGTCAGCATCCGCTCGGCCATGCCGATGCGCCACGGCATCACGCGGTCGCGGAAGAAGCTGGTCCAGCCGTCGAACAGCACCAGCGTCGGCCGGTCCTGCAGCCCGACGCCTTCCTGGTGCCAGCTCGGCATCTCGGCATCGGCCGCGAGGCGGAACCAGTAGAAGCCGTACGAGGGCAGGGTCAGCAGGTAGGGCAGCTCCCCGATGGGCGGGAAGGAGGTGCGGCCCAGCATCTCGACCGGCACCTTGCCCTTGTAGGCCGACAGGTCGAGCTCCACCGGCTGCGCGGCGCGCGAGAGGTTGAAGACCGTGAGGATGGTGTCCTCGCCGTACTCGCTCAGGTAGGCCAGGATCTTGCGGTTGCCGGGCTTCAGGAAGATGCGCTTGCCGCGCCCGAAAGCATGGCTGGTCTTGCGCACGGCCAGCATGCGCCGCGTCCAGTTGAGCAGCGAGCTGGCGTCGCGCGCCTGCGCCTCGACGTTGAGCGCCTCGAAGCCGTACATCGCATCCATGATCGGCTGCAGG
This sequence comes from Variovorax sp. MHTC-1, assembly GCF_003984645.1. Taxonomy (GTDB): domain Bacteria; phylum Pseudomonadota; class Gammaproteobacteria; order Burkholderiales; family Burkholderiaceae_C; genus Variovorax. The sequence continues at coordinate 362,697 of NZ_RWKI01000006.1, read as the reverse complement.
TACAAGCGCTGCGGGTCGGCGCGCGAGAAGCCGGCGTTGCGGTCGGGACTCCATTGCATCGGCGTGCGCACGCCGTTGCGGTCGCCGACGAAGAAGTTGTCGCCCATGCCGATCTCGTCGCCGTAGTAGATGATCGGCGAGCCCGGCATCGACAGCAGCATGCCGTTCATCAGCTTGACGCGGTCGATGTCGTTCTCCATCAGCGGCGCGAGCCGGCGCCGGATGCCGACGTTGATGCGGGCGCGCAGGTCGGCGGCATACATGAGGTACATGTAGTCGCGCTCCTTGCTGGTGACCATCTCCAGCGTCAGCTCGTCATGGTTGCGCAGGAAGATGGCCCATTGGCAGCCTTCGGGAATCTCGGGCGTCTGCTGGATGATCTCGACGATCGGATGCCGGTCTTCCTGCGCGATCGCCATGTACATGCGCGGCATCAAGGGGAAGTGGTAGGCCATGTGGCACTCGTTGCCGTCGCCGAAGTATTCGCGCACGTCCTCGGGCCACATGTTGGCCTCGGCCAGCAGGAAGCGGTTCTTGTAGCGCGCGTCGATGGCGGCGCGCAGCTTCTTGATCACCGCGTGCGTCTCCGGCAGGTTCTCGTTGCTGGTGCCGTCGCGCTCGATCAGGTAGGGAATCGCGTCCAGCCGGAAGCCGTCGACGCCCATGTCGAGCCAGAAGCGCATGGTCTTGAACACCGCCTCCAGCACCTGGGGGTTGTCGAAGTTCAGGTCCGGCTGGTGGCTGAAGAAGCGGTGCCAGTAGTAGGCCTTGGCGAGCGGGTCCCAGCTCCAGTTCGAGGTCTCGGTGTCGGTGAAGATGATGCGCGTGCCCTGGTAGAGCTGGTCGCTGTCGCTCCAGACATAGAAGTCGCGCTCGGGCGAGCCGGGCGGCGCGCGGCGAGCGGCCTGGAACCACGGATGGTCGCTCGAGGTGTGGTTGATGACGAGCTCGGTGATCACGCGCAGGCCGCGGCGGTGCGCCGCGTCCAGCATCTCGCGGAAGTCGTCCAGCGTGCCGTATTGCGGATGCACGTTCTCGTATTCGGAGATGTCGTAGCCGTCGTCGCGCAGGGGCGAGGGGTAGAAGGGCATCAGCCAGATGGTGTTGACGCCGAGATCCTTCACGTAGTCGAGCTTGGCGGTGACGCCCTTGAAGTCGCCGACGCCGTCGTCGTTGGAATCGAAGAAGGCCTTGACGTTGAGCTGGTAGATGACCGCATCGCGGTACCACAGCGGATCGTCGCTGCTGTCGATCTCGACGGTCTCGAGAGCCAGGTGGGGTACCGGAGCGTTCATGGCCGCAAGATCTCACTGGAAATAATCGAACTCGCGCTCGTCGCGAACCCGGCGCCGCACCCGGAAGATGTGCGCCGGCACGCTGTGCGGATCGAGCCGGACGAAATGGCGGTCTCCCTGCCACACGAAGCGCTGGTTGCTCAGCAGGTCGTGCATCTGGAACGGATGCCCGGCCTCGCAGTCGATGGACGCGGGATCGAGTTCGAGCCAGCCGGACTGCACGTTGTGCGGGTCGAGGTTCACCACGGTCACGATCACGTTGCTGCCGTCGTCGGAGTGCTTGGCGTAGGCCAGCAGCTGGTCGTTGTCGATCGCGAGGAAGCGCAGGTTGCGGTCGGCATGGAGCGCGGGGTTGTCGCGCCGGATGCCGTTGACGCGCGCGATGAAGGGCGCGAGGCTTCCCGGATCGTCGTGGTTCCAGTTGCGCAGCTGGTATTTCTCGGAATGCAGGTACTCCTCGCTGCCGGGCTCGCGCGGCAGGTGCTCGCGCAGTTCGAAGGCGGGGCCGTAGATGCCGTAGTTGGCGGCCAGCGTCGCGGCGAGGACCAGGCGTGCCATGAAGACAGCGGGCTCGCCGCCCTGCAGGCGCTCGTGCAGGATGTCGGGCGTGTTGGGCCAGACGTTGGGGCGGAAATATTCGCTGCCCGGGCCCACCGAGAGCTCGGTGAAGTACTCGGTCAGTTCCTGCTTGTCGTTGCGCCAGGTGAAGTAGGTGTAGGACTGGGTGAAGCCGAGCTTGGCCAGCCGGTGCATCACCTTCGGCCGCGTGAAGGCTTCGGCCAGGAAGATGACCTCGGGATGCTGGCGCTTGATTTCCGTGATCGCCCATTCCCAGAAGGGAAAAGCCTTGGTGTGCGGGTTGTCGACGCGGAAGATCTTCACGCCCTCGGCGATCCAGTGGTCGAAGACGCTCTTGAGCTCGGCCCACAGCGCCTGCCAGTCCTCGCTCTCGAAGTTGAAGGGGTAGATGTCCTGGTATTTCTTCGGCGGGTTTTCGGCGTACTGCACGCTGCCGTCCGGCCGCCAGCGGAACCAGCTCGGATGCGCCTTCACGTACGGATGGTCCGGCGCGCACTGGAAGGCGATGTCGAGCGCGATCTCGAGCCCGTGGCCGGCCGCCTGCGCGATCAGATGCCGGAAGTCATCGGCCGTGCCGAGTGCGGGCAGGATGGACTTGTGGCCGCCTTCGGCCGCGCCGATCGCCCACGGGCTGCCGACGTCGTCGTCCTTGGCGACCAGCGCATTGTTCTTGCCCTTGCGCTGCACGCGGCCGATCGGATGGATCGGCGGGAAGTACAGCACGTCGAAGCCCATGGCCGCGATCGCGGGCAGGCGCGCTGCCACGTCCTTGAAGCTGCCGTGGCGCCCGGCCTCGGTCGCCGTCGAGCGCGGGAAGAGTTCGTACCAGCTGCTGAAGCGCGCCCGGTCGCGATCGGCCACCAGCGGCAGCTCCAGCGGATACTGCGTCGCCAGGCGGCGGTCCGGATAGCGGGCGGCGAGCGCGGCCAGGGCTTCGTCCAGCGCCAGCGCCTTGAGCATCGTCGCATCGGCCGCGTCGGCGACGGCCGCGCTGTGCAATTCCATGCCCCAGCGGGCCAGCGTCTTGCGGTCCACGCCGTTGGCGCGCTCGGCGGCCGCCGCGATCTCGAGCGCGCCGACCTGCGATGCGATGCGGATGTCGTCGAGCTCGACGCGCCGTGCCATGTCGTGATGCCAGGACTCGAAGGCATCGACCCAGGCCGCGACGGTGTAGCGGTAGCGGCCGATCGCGGGCGGCGTGAACTCGGCCTCCCACACGTCGTTGCCCAGAGGCTTCATCGGCAGCTCGGCGCCGTGGGCGTCGTCCTCGCTGCGCCAGCGCAGCATGACGCGCAGCATGTCGTGGCCCTCGGCGAAGCAGTGGGCCTGCACGCGCAGCGTTTCGCCGGCCACGCGCTTCACGGGAAAGCGCCCGCCGTCCACGATGGGCAGGACGGCGTCGATCACGGCGCGCACGCGGCCGTCCTCGACCATGCGTTCGATCTTCGCCGAGGATGCTGCCATCTCAGTTGCTCCAATGTGCTTCATGCTCGCGGCCGGCGAAGGCAGGCCCGATTGGGGAACACCGCGGAACCGGCTTTGCCGGGCCGCTGGTGTTGCCCCCGGTGAGGGGGTTGGCGGACCACACGAAGTGGGGAAGCCTGGGGGAGAGCGTCATTTCAGCCATGAGGTGCGTGCTCGAGAAACAGAGTGGAGAGTGGCGGCAGCGTGAGGCACACGGAGTGCATGCGGCCATGGGCGCGCACCGGCGCCGACTCGATGCCGCCGAGGTTGCCCCAGCCCGCACCGCCGAACTCGCCGGCGTCGCTGTTGACCAGCTCGCGCCAGAAGCCGGGTGCCGGCACGCCGAGCAGGTAGTTGGTGCGCGGCACCGGCGTCAGGTTGCTGACGACCAGGAGCGGCGCTGCCGCGCCGTCGCGCGGCTTGCGCAGAAAGGCGAGCACGCTGCGGTCGGCGTCGTCGGCGGCGACCCACTCGAATCCGGCGGCCGAGAAGTCGAGCTGGTGCAGCGCGGGCGCGGCGCGGTAGATGCGGTTGAGCTCCTTCACGAAACGCTGCAGGCCCGCATGGCCCTCGAGCGCGGCCACCCACCACTCGAGCTCGTCGTCATGGTTCCATTCGCGCCGCTGCCCGAACTCGCCGCCCATGAACAGCAGCTTCTTCCCCGGATGCCCCCACATGAAGCCGAGCAGCGCGCGCAGGTTGGCGAACTGCTGCCATGCGTCGCCCGGCATCTTGTTGAGCAGCGAGCCCTTGCCATGCACCACCTCGTCGTGCGAAAGCGGCAGCACGAAGTTCTCGTTGAAGGCATAGACCAGCGAGAAGGTCAGCTTGTGATGGTGGTACTTGCGATGGACCGGGTCCTCCTTCATGTAGGCCAGGCTGTCGTGCATCCAGCCCATGTTCCATTTCATGCCGAAGCCCAGGCCGTCCATGTCGGTCGGGCGCGAGACGCGCGGCCAGGCGGTCGATTCCTCGGCGATGGTGAGCGTGTCGGGATGCTCGCGGTACACGGCGCGGTTCAGGGTCTGCAGGAACTCGACGGCTTCCAGGTTCTCGCGGCCGCCGTAGCGGTTGGGAATCCAGCCGCCGTGCTGGCGCGCGTAGTCGAGGTAGAGCATCGAGGCCACCGCGTCGACGCGCAGGCCGTCGAGGTGGTACTTGTCGAGCCAGAACAGGGCCGACGAGATGAGGAAGCTGCGGACCTCGTTGCGCCCGTAGTTGAAGATGCTCGAGTTCCATTCCGGATGGAAGCCCTGCCGCGGGTCGGCATGTTCGTAGAGATGGGTGCCGTCGAAGTAGCCGAGGCCGTGCTCGTCGGTCGGGAAATGCGAGGGCACCCAGTCCAGCAGCACGCCGATGCCGCGCTGGTGCAGATGGTCGACGAAGTACATGAAATCCTGCGGCGTGCCGAAACGCGCGGTGGGCGCGAAGTAGCCGGTGGTCTGGTAGCCCCAGGAGCCGTAGAACGGATGCTCGGTCACGGGCATGAGCTCGACGTGCGTGAAGCCCATCGCGATCACATAGTCGGCCAGCTCGTGCGCGAGCTCGCGGTAGCCGAAGAAGCGGCCCTCCTTGCGCCGCCACGAGCCGAGGTGCACCTCGTAGACGGACATCGGGGCGTCCAGCGCATTCTTCGGCGCGCGTGCGGCCATCCAATCGTGGTCGTTCCAGCTGTAGTCGAGCGCCCAGATGCGCGAGCCCGTGGCCGGCGGCAGCTCGGCGCAGAAGGCGAAGGGATCGGCCTTGTCGACCTGCCAGCCGCCATGGCGCGAGCGGATGCGGTACTTGTAGGCCTGCCCAGGCGCGGCATCGGGCACATGGCCCTGCCAGATGCCGAGCTCGCCGCGCGACTCGAGCCAGTCGGCTTCGCCCGACCAGCCGTTCCAGTCGCCGATCACGCTCACGGATTCGGCGTTCGGCGCCCAGACCGCAAAGTCCGCCCCTCCCGTCGGCTGGAGGTGGCAGCCGAGGCGCTCGTAGAGCCGCGAGTGGGTGCCTTCCGCGAACAGGTAGCCGTCTTGGGGACCGAGGAATTGGTATTGGTGTTGGGTATGCACAGCCCGCCATTGAAGTGCCGGCCGGGCGTCGCGCAAGCGCGGCGCATGCGCTTCAGGCTGTCGGACAGCGACTCGTCCGTCGGTCCCTGTAAGCCTTTTCGGGAACAGGCGCGCGCGCTGCTCCTACGCCGCCCGCTATCGGCCTTCGCGAAGTTCTGGAAAACTTTGCAGGAGACGCGCGATGCCCGTCAGCTCTTCCGAACTCAAGCTTCCCGGCCACCACTTCGTGATCGAGAACTCGCAGGGGAAGGTGACGGTTCGCGTCAACAACGAAGCCTTGATCGCGCTCGGCGCAACGCCCGACGAAGAAAGCCTGGCGACCACGCTCGAGCGCCACATGCCGCGGCTGCGCGCCCTTGCGATGCAACTGGCGGGAGGCAGCCGCTGCAGCGAAATCACGATTCGCAGCGCAGACATCTGGTGGTCTTCCTGGCGGCGTTAGCGCAGCGAAGAAGGGCCGGTCACAGTGCCGCGTAGACCCTTGCGAACTCCTCGGCGAAGTCCTCGAAGCGCGTGGCCGTGGTGTTGGCGGCGTTTCGCCCCGCGCTCGGCCCGATCCGGCCTTCGTTGAAGGCGTGCGTCATCTCGAGATACAGCGCGGCAAAGCTCGGCGACAGGCCGGCCTCGATCATGGCGCCGGTCATCTCGGCCTCGGAGATCTGCACATAGGCGAGCTCGGGCTTGCCGATGCGCTCGCCCAGGATGCGTGCCACCTCGCTGTGGCTCAGGTCGCGCTGGCCTAGCAGCTCGCGCAAGGCGACGCCGGTCCAGTCGCGCGCCAGCAGCGCCCCGGCCGCGACCGCGGCGATGTCGTCGGCCGCGATCATGGGAACGGCGATGTCCGCTTCGACGGTGTCCGCGATCACGCCCGCTTCCTTGATCTGGCCCAGCGCGTCGTAGAAATTCTCGAAGAAGGACACCGGGCGCAGCAGCAGCAGGTGGATGCCGGCGATCCGCTTCAGCCGCTCTTCCTGCGCATGCAGGCCGGCGATCACACCCGTGCCTTCGGCCACGTCTGCGCCCAGGCTGCTGAGCGCGACGACTTGGCGCACGCCGCTCGCGCGCAGGGCTTCGGCGATGGCCTCGCCTTCCTGGTCCTGCCGGGCCCGGTAGTCCGGCGCGCGGCGGTCGGTGGCCAGCAGCGTGTAGACGGCATCGGCGCCCCGGAAGGCCCGAGCGAGAAAAGCCGGATCGCAGGTGTCGCCCGCCAGCACTTCGGCGCCGGCGCGTTCGAGCGCGGCCAGCTTGTCCGGGTTGCGGCCGAGGGCGCGCACCTTGGCGCCTGCGGCCTGCAGGCGCGCGGCGATCTTGCCGCCGGTGTGGCCGGTGGCGCCCATGACGGTGATGGCGGGGTTGGTGTTGCTCATGTCCGTTGCTCCTTGGGTTGGGGTTGACATGGCGTCTACTATCGGCGTCGAAAGCAGGCTTATCAATGCTTGAGAATCGCCCTTTCGTGCTCATTCGTCCAAGCCGCCTGGACGATTGCATGGGAGCTCCGCATACTGCCCGCATGAAGCTCAAAGACATCCTGGTGCCCGTGGATCCGCTCGGCGAGGCGCTGCACTTCCTGCGCATGAGCGGCATCTTCTATTGCCGTTCGGAGTTGACGGCGCCCTGGGGGGTGGCGGTGCCGCCGATGGCCGACAGCCTGATGTTCCATGCCGTGACCACCGGCCCCTGCTGGCTCGAGGTCGAGGGCAGCGAGCCGCAATTGCTGCAGCCCGGCGATTTCGCGCTGGTGCCGCACGGCGCGGGCCACCGGCTGCTGAGCGAGCCCGGGGCCGAGACTCCGGCGCTCTTCGATCTGCCGCGCGCAGAGCAGAGCGACCGCTACGAGGTGCTGCGGCACGGCGGCGGCGGCGCGCCCACCCACCTGGTCTGCGGCGCGGTGCGCTTCGACCACCCGGCCGCGCACCGGCTGGTCAAGCTGCTGCCCGGCGTGATCCGCATCGATGCTTCGGCGTCGCCCGAGGCCGACTGGCTCGGCAGCACGCTGCGCTTCATGGCTGCCGAAGCGCGCGCCATGCAGCCGGGCGGCGAGACCATCATCACGCGGCTGGCCGACATCCTCGTGATCCAGGCGATCCGCTCCTGGATGGCGCGCGATCCCGCGGCCCGCACCGGATGGCTGGGTGCGCTGCAGGACCGGCAGATCGGCCGCGCCATCTCGCTGATCCATCGCGATGCCGCGCGGCCCTGGACGGTGGCCTCGCTGGCGGCCGAGGTCGCGATGTCGCGCTCGGCCTTCGCGGCGCGCTTCACGGGGCTGGTCGGGGAGCCGGCGATGCACTACGTGGCGCGCTGGCGCATGCACGTCGCGCTGACGCTGCTGCAGGAAAAGAACGCGCGGCCGGTGGAGCTGGCAAGCCAGCTCGGCTACCAGTCGGAGGCGGCGTTCAGCCGTTCCTTCAAGCGCTTCATCGGCGTGTCGCCGGGGGCGGCGCGGCGCCAGCGCGACATCGCGCTGCCTGAGTTCTAGGGCCAGGCCTTAGCCGCCGAACAAGGGCGCCGGCAGGCCCGGGCTGTCGATGCGCACCGCGAACAGGCCGCCGGCCTCGGGCTCGGCTTCCCGCTGTGCCGGTGTCAGCCCGCTGGTCGCGCTCGTGATGTAGAGCGTGCGCAGGTCCGCATCGCCGAAGGCGCAGTTCGTGACGTGGCTGGTCGGCAGCTTCACGCGGCAGAGTTCTTCGGCGCTGACCGGATCGTGGCAGCTCACGCAGGCGCCGCCCCAGTGCGCGATCCAGAGCCTGCCGGCGGCATCGGTGGTCATGCCGTCCGGCAGGCCGTCGCCGCGCGCGAAGCGCAGCCACTGGCGCTTGTTGGCGAGCGTGCCTGCGGTCATGTCGAAGTCGTAGGCATGGATGCGGCCGGTGACGGTGTCGTTGAAGTACATCGTCCTGCCGTCGAGCGACCAGGTCGGGCCGTTGGTCACGGCGAAGCCCTGGTCGTGGCGGCTTGCGCGGCCGTCGGCGTCGAAGCGGTACAGCGCGCCGGTCGGCGCCTCGCAGGCGAAGTCCATGGTGCCGCCCCAGAACCGGCCTTCTGCATCGCACTTGCCGTCGTTGAAGCGGTTGGCCGGCAGCTCCGGCTCGGGCTGGTGCAGATAGGTGGGCGGCAGCTCGCTCGCCGCCGGATCGAAGAACGCGAAGCCGCGGCGTAGCGTGACGAGCAGACCCGGGGCTTGCGCCCGCTCGGCCAGCGCCGAGATCTCCTCGTCGAAATCCCAACTCCTGCGCTCGCCGCCGGCGGGGTCGAAGCGATGCAGCCGGCGCTCGAGGATGTCGACCCAGTAGAGCGCCTGTTCGCGCACCGACCACAGCGTGCCTTCGCCGAGCGTCGCGCCGGCCGGCCAGATGCAGCGGGGGGCTTCGAGGACCGTGGGCGGGAATGTCTTGTTCAAGCGTGTCTCCTGCGGTGTCCCTTGACGCGGCGGATCGTATCAAGGCATATTGATATTAGAAATTAATTGTTTGTGTATTGATTGATACGCGAATTGCAATCCCATATTTTGGAGACTTGATGAATCCCGCCTCTGCACTTTCCACCTATCCGAGCCTGAAGGGAAGGCCGGTTTTCATTACCGGCGGCGGCAGCGGCATCGGCGCCGCGATGGTGAGCGCCTTCGCCGAGCAGGGCGCGCGCGTGGCCTTCGTCGACATCGCCGAGGGCGCGAGCGATGCGCTCGCGCGGCAACTGGCCGAGGCGGGCCATGCCGCGCCATGGTGGCGCGTGTGCGATGTGCGCGACGTGGCGGCGCTGCAGTCGTGCATCGCCGAGGCGGCGGCAGAGCTGGGCGATTTCGCGGTGCTGGTCAACAACGTCGCGAGCGACGATCGCCACACGCTCGAATCGGTGACGCCGGCCTACTACGAGGAGCGCATGGCGATCAACGAGCGGCCCGCCTTCTTCGCCATCCAGTCGGTGGTGCCGGGCATGCGGCGCCTGGGCTTCGGCTCGATCGTCAATCTCGGCTCGACCGGCTGGCAGGGCAAGGGCGGCGCCTACCCCTGCTATGCAATCGCGAAATCGTCGGTCAACGGCCTCACGCGCGGGCTCGCCAGGCCGCTGGGCGAGGACCGCATCCGCATCAACACGGTGTCGCCGGGCTGGGTGATGACAGAGCGCCAGATCAAGCTCTGGCTCGACGCCGAGGGCGAGCGCGAGATCAAGCGCAACCAGTGCCTGCCCGACAAGCTGCAGCCGCATGACATCGCGCGCATGGTGCTGTTCCTCGCTTCGGACGACGCGGCGATGTGCACGGCGCAGGAGTTCAAGGTGGATGCGGGCTGGGTGTAGGGCTCTGCTTTCCGCTGGTTTGGACGCTTCGGCGGCGCAGAGGGGATCGCCCGACCCATGCCGCATACCGGGCTTTGTAGGTGTTCGAGTGTCGCGTGCGCTTCGAGGGCCCGGTGCCCCCACCCCAACCCTTCCCCAGAGGGGGAGGGAGGAATACCGGCTGCGCGCGAAAGAGCGGCATCGCATCCCGTCTTGCTCCCTCCCCCTCTGGGGGAGGGTTGGGGGGCGCGCCGAACCTGTCTGGAGGCACGCGGTGCCGTGGGCCGGCACAGGGCACACCGCCCGCCTCCCGCACCCCGAACGACAAGCAGGACCCTAGTCCGCCTCCAGCCGCCGCCCATACACCGCCAAGCATTGCGCCTTCAGCGCCTTCATCATCACCTTGGCCGCGGGCGAGGGCAGCCGGTCGGTGCGCGTGATGAGGCCGAAGGCGTCCATGTGGCAGGGCATGTCGACCGGCAGCACGGCGCCGATGCCGTGCGCGGCGTAGTAGCGGGCCACGTCGGTCGCGAGCACGGCAATCATGTCGCTCTGCTGCAGCATGCGCGTGATGAACAGCAGCGCCGCGGTCTCGATCACGTTGAGCGGCGGCGCGAGGCCTTCCTCCTGGAACATCAGGTCGAAGCGGTGGCGCAGCACGCTGCCTGCCGGCGGCACGATCCAGCCGGCCGAGACCAGGTCGCGCAGGCCCAGGCCGCTCATGCCGAGCAGCGGATGCCCGGGGCGCACCAGCGCGCACACCGGCTCCTCGACCAGCGCCTCGTAGCGCAGGTTCGACTTGTCGTGCTCCGCGAACAGGCGCGCGACCAGGATGTCGAGCTTGCCCTGCTCGAGCCGTTCGAACAGCACCGGGCTGGTCTCGATATCGAGCGAGATGCGCAGGTTCGGCTGCTCGCGCTTCACCGCCACCATCGCCGGCGGCAGCAGCACCAGGCCGGGCGAGGTGACCGCGCCGATGCCGACCTGGCCGAAGCTGCCGGCCTTCAGCGCGACCAGCTCGTCGTGCGCCTGGTTGAGGCTCGCCAGGGCCTCGCGCGCGTGGCGGATCATGGTCTCGCCGTACCAGGTCGGGCGCATGCCGCGCGGCAGGCGCTCGAAGAGCGAGACCTCCAGCACGTCCTCCAGGTCCTTCAGCAGCTTCGAGGCCGCGGGCTGCGTCATGTTGAGCACCTGCGCCGCGCGATGGATGTTGCCTTCCTCGGCCAGGGCCACGAGCAGCAGCAATTGGCGGGTCTTGAGGCGTGCACGGATGAACCAGTGGGTGTAGTTGGTCATTTGGGGTTTACCTGGATGCTGTTTCTGATATCGATTCAATCCAAATATTGATTGGAAAGATATTGGTGTGATTCCTAAACTCGCCGCACTTTGAAGCGCAGCCACCTCCAACAGAACGCCAGGCAGTACATCAACGGCCGCTGGGAGACCGGCGTGACCAGCGGCCTGAGCGAAAACCCGTCCGACACGCGCGAGGTGGTCGCCGAGTACGCGCGCGCCGACCGCAGCCAGACCGAATCGGCGATCCGCGCGGCAGTCGATGCCTTTCCGCACTGGAGCCGGACCACGCCGCAGCGCCGCGCCGACGTGCTCGACCAGATCGGCAGCGAGCTGCTGGCGCGCCGCGAAGAACTCGGCGTGCTGCTGGCGCGCGAGGAAGGCAAGACCCTGGCCGAGGCCATCGCCGAAGCGACGCGCGCAGGCCAGATCTTCAAGTTCTTCGCCGGCGAGGCGCTGCGCGCTGGCGGCGAGACGATGTCGTCGATGCGCCCCGGCGTGCAGGTCGACGTGACGCGCGAGCCCGTCGGAGTGGTCGGCCTGATCGCACCCTGGAATTTTCCGCTCGCGATTCCCGCCTGGAAGATCGCGCCCGCGCTCGCCTACGGCAACAGCGTGGTGTTCAAGCCGGCCGAACTGGTGCCGGCCTGCGGCTGGGCGCTCGCCGAGATCATCAGCCGCGCGGCGCTGCCGGCCGGCACCTTCAACCTGGTGATGGGCAGCGGCCGCGAGGTGGGCCAGGCGATCGTCGACAGCCCGCTGGTCGATGCGATCAGCTTCACCGGCTCGGTCGAGACCGGCGAGCGCATCCTGCGCGCCGCATCGGCGCGCCACGCCAAGGTGCAGCTCGAGATGGGCGGCAAGAATCCGCTCGTGGTGCTGGCCGACGCCGACCTCGAGCTTGCCGTCGACTGCGCGGTGCAGGGCGCGTACTTCTCGACCGGGCAGCGTTGCACCGCATCGAGCCGGCTGATCGTCGAAGCGCCGGTGCACGATGCCTTCGTCGCGCGCCTGCGCCGCCGCATGGCCGCGCTCAAGGTCGGGCATGCGCTGGAGCGCGGCATCGACATCGGCCCGGTGGTCGACCGCCGCCAGCTCGGGCAGAACATGGCCTCGATCGCGGCCGCGATCGAGGAGGGCGCCGAGCACGTGTGGGGCGGCGAGCTGCTCACGCGGCCGACTGCCGGCCACTACATGAGCCCGGCCCTGTTCCTGGCCCGGCCCCATCAGCGCGTGGCGCGCGAAGAGATCTTCGGCCCGGTTGCCTGCGTGCTGCGCGCCGACGACTACGAGCATGCGCTGGTGCTGGCCAACGACACGCCCTTCGGCCTGTGCGCCGGCATCTGCACTGCCTCGCTGCAGCGCGCCATGCACTTCAAGCGCCACGCCAAGGTGGGCATGACCATGGTCAACCTGCCGACTGCCGGCGTCGACTACCACGTGCCCTTCGGCGGCCGCAAGGCATCGAGCTACGGGCCGCGGGAGCAGGGGCGCTACGCGGCCGAGTTCTACACCACGGTCAAGACGGGGTATGTGATGGCCTGATGCAGGCACCCCCGGCGCTTGAGTTTTTTTTCACCACGACAACCACAGGAGACAGACCATGAAACTGAACCGTCGCACGCTCACCACGCTTGCCCTCGCAGCCGCCTCGATGGCTTCGCTGCTGCCGGGCACGGCGCTGGCGCAGAAGAAGATCGTTCTCGGCTTCGCCCAGGTCGGCGCCGAAAGCGAATGGCGCACCGCCAATACGGAGTCGATCAAGTCGGCCGCCAAGGAGGCCGGCATCGAGCTCAAGTTCTCCGACGGGCAGCAGAAGCAGGAGAACCAGATCAAGGCGATCCGCTCCTTCATCGCGCAAAAGGTCGATGTCATCGCGTTCTCGCCGGTGGTCGAGTCGGGCTGGGAAACGGTGCTGCGCGAAGCCAAGGCCGCCAAGATCCCGGTGGTGCTGACCGACCGCGCCGTCAACGCCAAGGACGACTCGCTCTACGTCACCTTCATGGGTTCCGACTTCGTCGAGGAAGGCCGCAAGGCCGGGCGCTGGCTGGTCGAGAAGATGAAGGACCAGAAGGGCGAGGTCAACATCGTCGAGCTGCAGGGCACCGTGGGCTCGGCGCCCGCGATCGACCGCAAGAAGGGCTTCGAGGAAATCATCAAGGCCGATCCGAAGTTCAAGATCATCCGCTCTCAGACCGGCGACTTCACGCGCGCCAAGGGCAAGGAAGTGATGGAAGCCTTCCTTAAGGCCGAGGGCAAGAAGATCAACGTGCTCTACGCGCACAACGACGACATGGCGATCGGCGCGATCCAGGCCATCGAGGAAGCGGGCATGAAGCCGGCGAAGGACATCACGATCATCTCGATCGACGCGGTCAAGGGCGCCTTCGAGGCCATGATGGCCGGCAAGCTCAACGTGTCGGTCGAATGCAGCCCGCTGCTCGGCCCGCAGCTGATGACGGCGGTGAAGGACATCAAGGCCGGCAAGCCGGTTCCGAAGCGCATCGTGACGGAAGAGGGCATCTTCCCGATGGAAGTGGCCGCCAAGGAATTCCCGAAAAGGAAGTATTGACCACCCCCAGGCTTCGCGCACTTCGTGTCGCGCGCGCCTTCCCCCTCGCCGGGGGCAACACCGACGGCCCGGCACAGCCGGTTCCGTGGTGTTCCTGGAAGGGGTCCGGATCAACCTAAGGAGACATTGTTCATGAAACGCATCTTTCTCAAGACCCTGCTCGCCGGCGCCGCCATGGGCCTGATCGGCCTCGCGCCGCTGGCCCAGGCGCAGGACAAGGGCCCGATCGCGATCTCGATGCCGACCAAGTCCTCGGCGCGCTGGATCGCCGACGGCACCAACATGGTCAAGTACTTCAAGGAGAAGGGCTACAAGACCGATCTCCAGTACGCCGACGACGACATCCCGAACCAGCTCGCGCAGATCGAGAACATGGTGACGAAGGGCGCGAAGGTGCTGGTGATCGCCGCGATCGATGGCAGCACCCTGTCGGACGTGCTGCAGAAGGCGGCCGACAGGGGCGTGAAAGTGATCGCCTACGACCGGCTCATCAAGGGCTCGAAGAACGTCGACTACTACGCGACCTTCGACAACTTCCAGGTCGGCGTGCTGCAGGCGGGCTACATCGAGCAGGCGCTGAAGCTGAAGGAAGGCAAGGGCCCGTACAACATCGAGCTCTTCGGCGGCTCGCCGGACGACAACAACGCCTTCTTCTTCTACAACGGCGCGATGTCGGTGCTCAAGCCCTACATCGACAGCGGCAAGCTGGTGGTGCGCAGCAAGCAGCTGGGCATGGACAAGGTTTCCACGCTGCGCTGGGACGGCGCGGTGGCGCAGGCGCGCATGGACAACCTGCTGTCGGCCTACTACACCAAGGACCGCGTCGATGCAGTGCTCTCGCCCTACGACGGCCTCTCGATCGGCATCATCTCCTCGCTGAAGGGCGTGGGCTACGGCTCGGGCCAGCAGCCGATGCCGGTGGTGACGGGGCAGGATGCCGAAGTGCCCTCGGTCAAGTCGATCCTGCGCAAGGAGCAGACGGCCACCGTGTTCAAGGACACGCGCGAACTGGCCAAGGTGACGGTGAACATGGTGGACGCGATGCTTGCCGGCAAGACGCCGGAGGTGAACGACACCAAGACCTACAACAACGGCGTCAAGGTCGTGCCCTCCTACCTGCTCAAGCCGGTCAGCGTCGACGCATCGAACTGGAAGCAGGCACTGGTCGACAGCGGCTACTACAAGGAAAGCCAGATCAAGTAGCCGCGGCGGCAGGCGGAGGTTCGAAGGAGACAGGGTGAACGATGTGATTCTGGAGATGCGCGGCATCACCAAGACCTTTCCGGGGGTGAACGCGCTGGACAACGTCAACCTCGCGGTGCGCGCGGGCGAGATCCACGCGGTGGTGGGCGAGAACGGCGCGGGCAAGTCGACGCTGATGAAGGTGCTCAGTGGGGTCTATCCCTGCGACAGCTATTCCGGCGAGATCCGCTTCGAGGGCGAGCTGCGCCGCTTCCACGACATCGCCGACAGCGAGAAGCTCGGCATCATCATCATCCACCAGGAGCTCGCGCTGGTGCCGCTGTTGTCGATCGCCGAGAACATCTTCCTCGGCAACGAGACGGCGCGTGGCGGCGTGATCGACTGGTTCTCCGCCTATGCGAAGACGCGCGAGCTCTTGGCCAAGGTCGGCCTGAAGGAGCCGCCGACCGCGCTGATCACCGACCTCGGCGTCGGCAAGCAGCAGCTGGTGGAGATCGCGAAGGCGCTCTCGAAGGAGGTCAAGCTCCTGATCCTCGACGAGCCGACGGCGAGCCTCAACGAGAGCGACAGCGATGCGCTGCTGCAGCTCCTGCTCGGCCTCAAGAAGCAAGGCATCTCCTCGATCCTCATCTCGCACAAGCTCAACGAGATCGCCAAGGTGGCTGACTCGATCACCGTGCTGCGCGACGGCGCCACCGTCGAGACCATGGACTGCCGCACCGCGCCGATCAGCGAGGACCGGATCATCCGCGGCATGGTGGGGCGCGACATGGCGCACCGCTATCCCGAGCGCACGCCGCAGATCGGCGAGACCGTGTTCGAGGTGCGCGACTGGCGCGTGCACCACGCGCTGCATGCCGAGCGCGAGCAGATCAAGGGCGTGAACCTGCACGTGCGGCGCGGCGAGATCGTCGGCATCGCCGGCCTCATGGGCGCCGGCCGCACCGAGTTCGCGATGAGCGTGTTCGGGCGCTCCTACGGCCAGCGCATCAGCGGCTCGGTCTTCATGCACGGCAAGGAAGTGGACGTTTCCACCATCGGCCGCGCGATCGACCACGGCATCGCCTACGTCACCGAAGACCGCAAGGGCGCCGGCCTGGTGCTGGAGGAGGACATCCGAAAGAACGTGAGCCTCGCCAATCTGGCGGCCATCTCGGACGGCGGCGTGATCGACGACGCGCGCGAGTTCAAGGTCGCCAACGAGTACCGCCGCGCGCTCGGCATCCGCTGCGCCGGCGTCGACCAGCAGGTGCTCAACCTGTCGGGCGGCAACCAGCAGAAGGTGGTGCTCGCCAAGTGGCTGTTCGTGAAGCCCGAACTGCTGATCCTCGACGAGCCCACGCGCGGCATCGACGTCGGCGCCAAGTACGAGATCTACACCATCATCGACCAGCTCGCGAGCCAGGGCAAAGGCATTCTCATGATTTCTTCCGAACTGCCCGAACTGCTGGGCATGTGCGACCGCATCTATGTGATGAACGAGGGGCGATTCGTCGCCGAACTTCCTGCCGCCGAAGCGTCGCAGGAAAAGATCATGCGGGCCATCGTGGCCTCGGGGAGCAGCGTCCATGAGTGAAAAGGCTCCCCTCCAGCCTGGCCCCCTTCGTGTGACTCAGACACCCCCCCTCCGGGCGCAGCCCCAGCGGCCCGGCGAAGCCGGTTCCGCGGGGGTCCTGGCGGGGGAGGCGCATTCAGGCTTCCTCAAGAACAACCTGCGCGAATACGGCATGCTGATCTCGCTGGTCGCGATCATGGTGCTGTTCCAGGTGCTGACGGACGGCACGCTGATGCGGCCGCTGAACCTCACCAACCTGCTGCTGCAGAACAGCTACATCGTGATCATGGCGCTCGGCATGCTGCTGGTGATCGTGGCCGGGCACATCGACCTGTCGGTCGGCTCGGTCTGCGGCTTCATCGGCGCGCTGGCGGCGGTGCTGATGGTGGAGTACGAGTGGCATTTCGTGCCGACCTTCATCGTCTGCCTGATCGCCGGCGGCCTGATCGGCGCCTCGCAGGGCTGGTTCGTGGCCTTCTTCCGTATCCCCTCCTTCATCGTCACGCTGGCCGGCATGCTGGTCTTCAAGGGGCTGACGCTGGCGCTGCTCGCGGGGCAGTCGGTGGGCCCCTTCCCCGAGACCTTCCAGAAACTGAGCTCGGGCTTCGTGCCCGACCTGGGGGTCAGCGGCGGCCTGCACCTGAGCTCGCTCGCGCTCGGCGCGCTGGCGGCGGTGGCGCTGGTGTTCTTCAAGCTGCGCGGCCGCGCCAAGCTGGCGCAGCACGGCATGGAGCAGGAGCCCTACGCCTTCTTCCTCGTCAAGAACCTGTTCTTCGCCGCGGTCATCCTGCTGCTGAGCTACCTGCTGGCCACCTACAAGGGCCTGCCGAACGTGCTGATCGTGATGGCGGTGCTGATCGTGGCCTACGACTTCGTGACCAGCCGCACCACGGTCGGCCGCCGCATCTACGCGCTGGGCGGCAACGAGAAGGCCGCGCGGCTGTCGGGCATCAAGACGCAGCGGCTCGCCTTCCTGACTTTCGTCAACATGGGCGTGCTGGCGGCGCTGGCCGGACTGGTGTTCGCGGCGCGCCTCAACACGGCCACGCCGAAGGCGGGGCTCGGCTTCGAACTCGACGTGATCGCGGCCTGCTTCATCGGCGGCGCTTCGGCCTCGGGCGGCGTCGGCAAGGTGATGGGTGCGGTCATCGGCGCCTTCGTCATGGGCGTGATGAACAACGGCATGTCGATCCTCGGCATCGGCATCGACTACCAGCAGGTCATCAAGGGCCTGGTGCTGCTGGCCGCGGTGTTCATCGACGTCTACAACAAGAACAAGTAGATGAACGCCGCTTCCTCCGACGCGCCGGTGCTGGAGCTCGCCGGCATCGACAAGCAGTTCAACGGCGTGCCGGCGCTGCGCGGCGTCGCGCTCAAGCTCCGGCCGGGCGAGATCCATGCGCTGATGGGACAGAACGGCGCGGGCAAGTCGACGCTCATCAAGGTGCTGACCGGCGTCCATGCCGCCGACGCCGGCGAGATGCGGCTCGCGGGGCAGCCGATCCGGCCCGGCTCGCCGCTCGAGGCGCAGCGCATGGGCATCAGCACGGTCTACCAGGAAGTCAATCTCTGCCCGAACCTGTCGGTGGCCGAGAACATGTTCTCTGGGCGCTATCCGCGCTGCGGCCCGGCGCAGGGCTTTCGCATCGACTGGGCGAAGGTGAACCGCGATGCGCGCGCGCTGCTGGCGCGGCTGGACGTGGACATCGATGTTTCGCAGCTGCTGTCGAGCTATTCGGTGGCCGTGCAGCAGATGGTGGCGATCGCGCGCGCGCTCGGCCTCTCGTCCCGCGTGCTGATCCTCGACGAGCCGACCTCGAGCCTCGACGACGAAGAGGTGAAGAGCCTGTTCGCGGTGCTGCGGCGGCTGCGCAGCGAGGGCCTGGCGATCCTGTTCATCACGCATTTCCTGAACCAGGTCTATGCCGTGTCGGACCGCATCACGGTGCTGCGCAACGGCAGCTGGGTGGGCGAGTGGCGCGCGAGCGAGCTCGGTCCGCAGGCGCTCATCTCCGCCATGGTGGGGCGCGAGTTCGCGGCGCAGGCCGCCGGCCCTGCGCAGCTGCCGGCCCTCGAGGAGTTCGCGCCCGCGGTGCTGCAAGCCGACGGCCTGGGCCAGCGCGGGCAGCTGCAGCCGGTCGACCTCAGCGTGCGCGCGGGCGAGGTGGTGGGGCTGGCCGGCCTGCTGGGCGCCGGCCGTACCGAGCTGGCGCGGCTGCTGTTCGGCCTGGCGAAGCCGGATTGCGGCCGCCTGCGCGTGGACGGCGTCGCCGTCGAACTCGCCAGCCCGGCCGATGCGGTGAAGCATGGGCTCGCGCTGTGTCCCGAGGAGCGCAAGACCGAGGGCATCGTGGCCGAGCTCTCGCTGCGCGAGAACATCGCGCTGGCCCTGCAGGCGAGCATGGGGCTGCGCCGCACGCTTTCGCGCGCCGAGCAGACGGCGCTGGCGGAGCGCTTCGTCAAGGCGCTGGGCATCAAGACCGCGAGCGTCGAGACGCCGATCGGACTGCTCTCGGGCGGCAACCAGCAGAAGGCGGTGCTCGCGCGCTGGCTGGCGACCCGGCCGCGCCTCTTGATCCTCGACGAGCCGACGCGCGGCATCGATGTCGCGGCCAAGCAGGAAATCATGGACGAGATCCTGCGGCTCGCCGGCGATGGCATGGCGGTGCTGTTCATCTCCTCCGAAATGAACGAGGTGGTGCGCGTCTCGCACCGCATCGCGGTGCTGCGCGAGCGGCGCAAGGTGGGCGAGCTGCCGGCGGGCAGCAGCGAGGACGCGGTCTACGAACTGATCGCGGCGGAATCATGAGCGCATCGTTTTCCGAATCCTTCAGGCGGATGTTCGGTCACCGCCTCGCATGGCCGGTGGTCACGCTGCTTTTGCTGCTGGCCGTCAACGCGGCCTTCAACCCGAGCTTCCTACATCTGGAATGGCGCGACGGCCATCTCTACGGCAGCCTGATCGACATCCTCAACCGCGCGGCGCCGCTGGTGCTGGTGTCGCTCGGCATGACGCTGGTCATCGCCACCCGCGGCATCGACATCTCGGTCGGCGCGGTGGTGGCCATCGCCGCGGCGATCGCGGCCTGGATGATCGGCGGATCGCTGGTGGTCGCCAACGGCGCCGCCGCCGAGGTCAGCCGCTTCCCGATGTGGCTGGCCATCCTCGCGGCGCTCGGTGCGGCGGCGGCCTGCGGGTTGTGGAACGGTCTGCTGGTCGCGCGCGTCGGCATGCAGCCGATCATCGCGACGCTGATCCTCATGGTGGCCGGGCGCGGCATCGCGCAGCTGATCACCGGCGGCCAGATCATCACGATCTACTACTCCCCGTTCTTCTTCATCGGCAGCGGCTACCTGTTCGGGCTGCCCTTCTCGGTGTACATCGCCGCGCTGGTGCTGGCGATCGTCTACTTCGGCATCACGCGCAGCGCGCTGGGACTCTTCATCCAGGCGGTGGGCATCAATCCGGGCGCGGCGCGCGTGGCCGGCGTGCGCGCGCGCCGCGTCATCGTCGGCGCCTACATGTTCTGCGGCTTCTGCGCCGGCGTCGCGGGGCTCCTGATCAGCTCCAACGTGAAGAGCGCCGACGGCAACAACGCGGGCCAGCTGCTGGAGCTAGACGCCATCCTCGCCGTCACGCTCGGCGGCACGGCGCTCACCGGCGGCCGCTTCAGCCTGATCGGCAGCGTGATCGGCGCGCTGATCATCCAGACGCTGACCTATGCCATCTATTCGCTGGGCGTGCCGCCGGAGATCAACCTGGTGGTGAAGGCGGCGGTGGTGTTCGCGGTCATGCTGCTGCAATCGGCGGAGTTCCGCGCCAGCATGCGCACGCTGGTGCAGCGGCCGGTGCGCGGCGAGGTGAAGCCATGAGCGCGGTGGTGTCACGCACGCCCGAAGCTGCGGCGCCGGAGATTGCGGCTGCGCCGAAGCCTCGGCGCATGAACCCCAAGTACCTGCCGCTGAGCGCGACCATCTCGCTCTTCATGCTGATGGCGACGCTGGGCTCGGTGTTCTACGACGGCTTCTTCTCGCCGCAGGTGTTCCTGAACCTGCTGATCGACAACGCCTTCCTGTGCATCGTCGCCGTCGGCCTGACCTTCGTGATCCTGTCGGGCGGCATCGACCTGTCGGTGGGATCGGTGATCGCGCTGACCACCATGGTCTCGGCCTCGCTGGTCGAGAAGCACGGCTGGAGCCCGGCCATCGTGATCCCGCTGGTGCTGGCCATGGGCACGCTGTTCGGGGCGTTCATGGGCGTTCTGATCGAGCGCTTCCGGCTCCAGCCCTTCATCGTCACGCTGGCCGGCATGTTCCTCGCGCGCGGCCTCTGCTATCTGATCAGCATCGACTCGATCAGCATCACCAACGCCTTCTACTCCGAGGTGTCGCAGTGGCGGATGCCGGTCTGGGGCGAGGCCTCGATCTCGGCCAGCGGGCTGATCGCGCTGGCGGTGGTGGCGCTCGCGGTCTTCGTCGCGCACTACACGCCCTTCGGCCGCACCGTCTATGCGATCGGCGGCAACGAACAGTCGGCCTTGCTGATGGGGCTGCCGGTGCGCTCGACGGTGGTCGGCGTCTACACGCTGTCGGGCTTCTGCTCGGCGCTGGCCGGCGTGGTGTTCACCTTCTACATGCTGTCCGGCTACGGGCTGCACGCGGTCGGGCTCGAGCTGGATGCCATTGCGGCGGTGGTGATCGGCGGCACGCTGCTCACCGGCGGCGTCGGCTACGTCGTCGGCACGCTGTTCGGCGTGCTGATGCTGGGCATCATCCAGACCCTCATTTCCTTCGACGGCACGCTGAGCTCCTGGTGGACGCGCATCGTCGTCGGCGCGCTGCTCTTCGTCTTCTGTCTCCTGCAACGCCTGTTCGCCGCGCGCAACCCCGGCCGCGGCTAGAAAGCTTCATCGCATGCCCCCGACCCCCAAGAAACTGCGCTCGACCGAATGGTTCGGATCGGCCGACAAGAACGGCTTCATGTACCGAAGCTGGATGAAGAACCAGGGCATCCCGGACCACGAGTTCGACGGCCGGCCGATCATCGGCATCTGCAATACCTGGTCGGAGCTGACGCCCTGCAACGCGCACTTCCGCAAGATCGCCGAGCACGTGAAGCGCGGCGTGTCGGAGGCGGGCGGCTTCCCGGTCGAGTTTCCGGTGTTCTCCAACGGCGAGTCGAACCTGCGCCCGACCGCGATGCTGACGCGCAACCTCGCGAGCATGGACGTGGAAGAGGCGATCCGCGGCAATCCGATCGACGCGGTGGTGCTGCTCACCGGCTGCGACAAGACCACGCCTGCCCTGCTGATGGGCGCGGCGAGCTGCGACATTCCCGCGATCGTGGTCACGGGCGGGCCGATGCTCAACGGCAAGCTGGAAGGCCGCGACATCGGCTCCGGGACGGCCGTGTGGCGGCTGCACGAGTCGATGAAGGCCGGCGAGATCGACGTGCACCAGTTCCTCTCGGCCGAGGCCGGCATGTCGCGCTCCGCCGGCACCTGCAACACCATGGGCACGGCGTCCACGATGGCCTGCATGGCGGAGGCGCTGGGCACTTCGCTGCCGCACAACGCCGCGATTCCCGCCGTCGACGCGCGCCGCTACGTGCTGGCGCAGATGTCGGGCATGCGGGCCGTCGAGATGGCGCGCGAAGGGCTGACGCTGTCGAAGATCCTCACGCGCGAGGCTTTCGAGAACGCGATCCGCACCAACGCCGCGATCGGCGGCTCGACCAATGCCGTGATCCATCTGAAAGCCATCGCAGGGCGGATGGGGGTCCCGCTGGAGCTCGAGGACTGGACGCGCATCGGCCGCGGTACGCCGACGCTGGTCGACCTGATGCCCTCCGGCCGCTTCCTGATGGAGGAGTTCTACTACGCGGGCGGCCTGCCGGCCGTGCTGCGGCGGCTCGGCGAGAACGGCCTCTTGCCGCATCCCGATGCGCTCACGGTCAACGGCAAGTCGCTGTGGGACAACGTGCGCGATGCGCCGAGCTGCAACGACGAGGTGATCCGCCCGCTGGCCCGGCCGCTGGTCGAGGACGGCGGCATCTGCATCCTGCGCGGCAACCTGTCGCCGCGCGGCGCGGTGCTGAAGCCTTCGGCCGCTTCGCCCGAGCTGCTCAAGCACCGCGGCCGCGCCGTGGTGTTCGAGAACCTGGAGCACTACAAGGAGCGCATCGTCGACGAGTCGCTGGAGGTGGACGCGAGCTCCGTGCTGGTGATGAAGAACTGCGGCCCCAAGGGCTATCCCGGCATGGCCGAGGTCGGCAACATGGGCCTGCCGCCGAAGCTGCTGCGCCAGGGCATCACGGACATGGTGCGTATTTCCGACGCGCGCATGAGCGGTACCGCCTACGGCACCGTGGTGCTGCACGTGGCGCCGGAGGCCGCCGACGGCGGCCCGCTGGCGGCGGTGCGCGACGGCGACTGGATCGAGCTCGACTGCGAGCAGGGCCGCCTGCACCTGGACATCAGCGACGCCGAGCTGGCCGAGCGCCTGCGTGCCGTCGCCGTGCAGGAAGCGCCCGAGACGGGCGGCGGCTACCGGCGCCTCTACGTCGAGCACGTGCTGCAGGCGGACGAGGGCTGCGACTTCGACTTCCTCGTCGGCTGCCGCGGCGCCGCGGTGCCGCGTCATTCCCATTGAATCTGGAGCCTTCGCATGACTTCTTCCCGCCAACGCCGCTACCAGGGCATCTTTCCGGTGGCGCCCACCACCTTCACCGAAACGGGCGAGCTGGACCTCGCGAGCCAGAAGCGCTGCATCGATTTCATGATCGAGTCGGGCTCCGACGGCATCTGCATCCTGGCGAATTTCTCCGAGCAGTTCGTGCTCGCGGACGACGAGCGCGAGCTCCTGACCCGCACCATCCTCGAACACGTGGCCGGGCGCGTGCCGGTGATCGTGACCACCACCCACTTCAGCACCAAGGTCTGCGCCGAGCGCAGCCGCCGCGCGCAGGACATGGGCGCCGCGATGCTGATGGTGATGCCGCCCTATCACGGCGCCACCTTCCGCGTGCCCGAGCCGCAGATCTTCGACTTCTACGCGCGCCTGTCCGACGCGGTGGACATCCCGATCATGGTCCAGGACGCGCCGGCCAGCGGCACCGTGCTTTCGGCGCCCTTTCTCGCCTGCATGGCGACGGAGATCGAGCACGTGGCCTACTTCAAGATCGAGACCGCGGGCGCCGCCTCGAAGCTGCGCGAACTCATCCGCCTGGGCGGCGATGCGGTCGAAGGCCCGTGGGACGGCGAAGAGGCGATCACCTTGATGCCCGACCTCGATGCCGGCGCCACCGGCTCGATGACGGGCGGCGCCTACGCCGACGGCATCCGGCCGATCATCATGGACCACCTGGCCGGCCGACGCGAGGCCGCCTTCGCGCGCTACCAGCAGTGGCTGCCGCTGATCAACTACGAGAACCGGCAGGCTGGCTTGCTCGCCTGCAAGGCGCTGATGAAGGAGGGCGGGGTGATCAACTGCGAAGCCCCGCGCCATCCCCTGCCGGCGATGCATCCCGATACGCGCGCCGGCCTGATCGACACGGCGCGGCGGCTCGATCCGCTGGTGCTGCGCTGGGCCCGGTGAAGGGCGCGGCTCAGCGCTTGGATCGCTTCCAGAACGGCTGCGCGCCGGCGATCTTTTCGAGCGCGTCGCGGCATTTCAGCGCGCTTGCGGGCTGACGCGCCGCGAGCCAGCCGACCGCGAACCATGCCCGCCCGTCGCGCTGGGCCGCGTCGCGGTAGGCGGCGATGGCCATCGCGGCATCGTTGTGCGTGCCGAGCGCGTCCTGCGCCGGGCGCAGTTCCTTCAGATAGCGCTTCGCGCCGTGGCCGAACAAGGGCGCGACGAACTCGCCCAGGTAGCGCAGCCGCTTGAGGCGCTTGCGTACGCGATGCTGTTCCTCGACCGCGAGCGCATCGAAGCGCCGGCCGTCGCGCACCACTTGCCGGTGCAGCTTCGACAGCCGCGCGCGCAGCGGCTTGCGGGCCGGCGGGTCGGGTTCTTCGCCGGTGGGCTCTTCTTCGGGCAGCGAGGCTTCGATCAGGCTCATCAGCACGAGCTGGAAGGGTGCCGAACGGACCACCTCGGCCGGGGCCGGCGACGGATCGTCCGGCGAGCTGTCGTGCAATGTCACCGACGGGCCGCCGGTGGCTTCGATCTGCGGCTGCATGATCTGCTGCAGTTGCTCGCGGTCGCGCTGGCGGCCCAGCGCGCGGAATGCGTCGACCAGGGCGGGCTCCCATGCCGGATCGACGGAAGGCGCGAGCTCGGCCATCTCGCGCAAAGCGGTGCGCAGGCGCCGGATGCCGACGCGCAGCTGGTGCACGTGCTCGGGATCGGTGCTGCCGGCCGCGACCTCGCTGGCATTGGGCAGGATCTGCGCCAGGCAGCTGTTCAGCACCGCGCGAAAGACCTGCGCGCCGCTCGGATCGCCGCCCAGTTTCGGCGCGTCGGCCTTGATCGGCTCGCCGTATTCGGCGCCCTTGGCCAGCCGCTCTCCGCGCGCCGATTTGGACACGGTGTCGAGCCACAGGCCGTAGCGCATGCACCAGCGGCGCGCGAGCTCCAGCATCGACTGCGGGCTGCCGCTCTTGAGCTCGATCTCCAGTTCGCACACCGCGTGCAGCTGCTCACCGGCGCGCACTTCGCCGCGGTCGAAGGCGAGCTCGACCCGCGCATCGCCGGTGCGCATCTCGCGCAGGGTGCGGCGGATATCGGTGAGGTAGAGCGGCACCAGAACGGCGTCGGCCGGCTCGTGTCCGGCCGCGCGCAAGGCCTTCGCGATCAACTCGCCGACCGGCGTGCCTTCATGGCGCTCGATGCGCGGCGGCGGCACCTCGCCGGCACGCTCGGTGCGGAGGTCGGCGTTGTGCTCGTGGCGCTGCAAGGGACCTTCTGCAGGAGCCTTGGCGGTCTGTATCCAGTTCTTGCCTTCCTTGCGCACGCGCAGCACGAGTTTCTGTGCCGCCAAGGCACCGTCGGCGGTGTCGAAATAACGCGCCTGGAGGCGGGTGCGCTGCGAATGGCCGCGCGCGACCGCCGCCTCGACGGCGGCGCGTTGTTGCGCGTCGACCTGGAACTTGAGTTCGAACTCGATCACTGCGGGGGCATCAACCCGGCAGCTCGCTGATCTGCAGCGACAGGTCGAACAGCTTGGACTTGCTGGCGTAGTAGCGGTCGAGCCGCCATTCCTTCAGGATGTCCATGGCCAGCTGGAAGCTCTTGTAGTCGAGGTCGTAGAGCGTGACCAGCTCGAAGCTGCGCTCCGATTCGAGAGCCAGGACGAGCCGGGCCAGGATCTGGGCCGACTCGTTGGCCGGGTCCGTTTCGATGAATCGGCGTGCGACCTTGATGGCGTTCATGGGGTTGGGGCTTCGGAGTTGACGAGCCCACGACTATAGCCAGCACCCCCGCGGCCTTTTATGACAGCCGCGTGACAATGTAGGGCTTTGGTCTTCGTCTCAACGAAGCGGGAGTGGCGCCATCGGTGCCGGCGCTGTCATCGGCGCGGGCGCGGTCATCGGCTCCGGCCTGGTCATCGGCGCTGCCGGCGGCGCGGTCATCGGCGTCGGCGCCACGATCGGCGTCACGGTTTCGCGGATCACGCCGCCACCCAGCACGCTGCCTTCCATGGTGGTCCTGCCGGTGCCGAGCACGCGCTGCTCGCACGCGGTCCGGTCTGCCGGCGGCTGCAGGGTGCAGCGCGCCAATGCGTTCTGTTGGTAGTTGATGGGTGCGGCGCTGGTCAAGCCGCCGCGCCGCGCTTCATGGCGTGCCGCGCCGGCTTCTCGAAGGCAGGCGGTGCGATCCTGCAGAACGCCGTCGCAGACAGCGCGCTCGCGCTGCAGGGTGGCATCGGAACCGGCCGCCTGGGCGATGGCCGACGAGGCACCGATCAGGCCGCCCGCAGCAAGCAGGACGGCAAAGGTCGAACGAATGGGCGTTTTCATGAGAGCACTCCTTGACTGGGGACGGCGCAGCGCGCCGCCGGTCAAGGCAGTCTGGTAGCGGCCAGCGGGGCAGACTGTGGGACAGCGTGGCCGCGATCCTGCCCAGGTGTCGCGGCTTCGTGTGGGAAACGTCCGGCAGGACGGCCGGGCTGCCGCCGGCTCAGAGCGCTCAGCCTGCGGCGATGCGCTTAGCCAGGTGAGCGAGCGCTTCCTCGACCTGGTCGACCAGGATCAGCGAAAGATCGCCTGGCTGAAGCCTGTCGAGGGCCGTGTCGATGGCGATGAATTCGCCGCGGATCTCGTCGATGGCACGGGTGCGCTGCGCGCCTTCGAGCCCTTGCCGCAGCAGCGCCATGACCTCGCCGTCGGCGCGGCCGCGCTGGGCCGCGTCCTGGTAGAGGATCACGTCGTCGAAGGCCTGGCCGAGGATCGCGGTCTGGTCGCGGATGTCGCAGTCGCGGCGGTCGCCGGCGCCGCTGATCACCACCGAGCGCTTCTTCGCCGGCATGGTGTCGACCGCGGCCACCAGCGCGCGCATGGCGTCGGTGTTGTGGCCGTAGTCGGCGATCACGGTGGCGCCGCGGTAGTCCATCACGTTGAAGCGGCCCGGCACGCCGGCGGCATCGTTCTTGAAGCTCGCGAGGCCGCTGCGGATGGTGTCCCAGTCCAGGCCCACGGCCCAGGCCGCTGCGACCGAGGCCATCACGTTGTCGACCTGGAAGCCGATGGTGCCGTTGCGCGTGATCTGCACGTCGCGCAGCGCAATGCGCTCGCGCCACGAGCCTTCGGCGGCGACGAGCGTGTCCTGGTCGACGTAGAGGGTGCGCTTGCCCTGCGCGCGGTGCGTGGCCATCACCGGATGCTGCCGGTCGGCGGCGAAGAAGATCACGCTGCCGGGGCAGGTGGCGGCCATCGCGGCCACGTTGGGGTCGGCCGCATTGAGCACCGCGTAGCCGCCGGGCGCCACGTTGCGCACGATCACGCGCTTGAGCACCGCGAGGTCTTCCACCGTGGTGATGTAGTTGAGTCCGAGGTGGTCGCCGCTGCCGATGTTGGTCACCACTGCCACCTGGCAGCGGTCGAAGCCCAGGCCCTCGCGCAGCACGCCGCCGCGCGCCACTTCGAACACCGCCGCGTCGACGTCCGGATGCAGCAGCACGTTGCGCGCGCTCTTCGGGCCACTGCAGTCGCCGCTGTCGGTCTGGCGGCCGTCGACGTAGACGCCGTCGGTGTTGGTCATGCCGGTGCGCAGGCCGCTGGAGGCGAGCAGGTGGTTGATCAGGCGCGCGGTGGTGGTCTTGCCGTTGGTGCCGGTCACTGCCACCACCGGGATGCGGCCGTCGTCGCCGTGGGCGAACAGCGTGTCCATCACCGCCTCGCCGACCGCGCGGCCGCGGCCGAAGGAGGGCGAGATATGCATGCGCAGCCCCGGCGCAGCATTGACCTCGACCACGCCGCCGTGCTGCTCCTCCAGCGGGCGCAGCACGTTCTCGCAGACCATGTCGACGCCGCAGATGTGCAGCCCGACCATCTGCGCGGCATCGACCGCGCGCGCCGCGACTTCGGGATGCACGGTGTCGGTCACGTCGGTGGCGGTGCCGCCGGTCGAGAGGTTGGCGTTGTTGCGCAGCACCACGCGCTGGCCGAGCGCGGGCACGCTGTCGGGCGCGAGGCCTTGGGCTTCGAGGCGGCCGATCGCGATCTCGTCGAGCCGGATCTTGGTGAGCGAGGTCGCGTGGCCTTCGCCCCGGCGCGGGTCCTGGTTGACCAGGCCGACCAGCTGGCGCACGGTCTGCCTGCCGTCGCCGATCACCTGGGGCGGATCGCGCCGCGCCGCCGCCACCAGCTTGTCGCCCACCACCAGCAGGCGGAAGTCGAAGCCCGGCAGGAATTTCTCGACCATCACTTCGCCGTAGGCCGCGGCCGAGTCGTAGGCGGCGAGCAGCTGCTCGCGCGTCGTGATGTTGACCGTGACGCCCTTGCCCTGGTTGCCGTCCTGCGGCTTCACGACCACCGGCAGGCCGATCTCTCGTGCGGCGGCCCAGCCGTCATCCGCGTCGCGGACCGGGCGGCCCAGCGGCACCGGCACGCCGGCCGCGTTGAGCAGCTGCTTGGTGAGCTCCTTGTCCTGCGCGATCGATTCGGCCACGCCGCTGGTGCTGTCGACCTCGGCGGCCTGGATGCGGCGCTGCTTCGAACCCCAGCCGAACTGCACCAGGCTGCCGCGGGTGAGGCGGCGATAGGGGATGCCGCGCGCCACGGCCGCGTCGACGATCGAGCCCGTGCTCGGCCCCAGGCGCTCGGACTCGTCGAGGTCGCGCAGTTCGGTGATGGCCGCGGCGGCGTCGAAGGCCGTGCCGGCCTGCGCGGCGGCGATCAGCTGCTCGGCCAGCTCGAGGGCGCGCCGGCCGACCGGTTCTTCGCTGTACTGGAAGGCGACCTGGTAGATGCCTTCATCGACGGTCCGCGCGGTGTGGCCGAAGTTCACCGCGCAGCCGGCCTGGGCCTGCAGCGCCACGGCCGCGTTCTCGAGCACATGCGCCAGCGCGAGCGGCTGGCCGAGCACGATCGGGTGCAGCTCGCCGATGGTCGGGAACAGCGCGCGCAGGCGCGTTTCGAAGCCGGGCAGGCGGCGGATCGCGTTCTCGTCGCCGGTGCACCTGACGATCGCTTCGATGCAGGTGTGGCGGCTCCAGAGATTGGGCCCGCGCAGGGCGCGGATGCGGGTGACTTCCATAAGGGTGGGGCAGTAGGGCGCCGGCGAACCTGGGGTTCTGCCGGTCAGGCCAGTTGAAGTTCGGGCGAAAGCAGGGTCTGGGACAGCTGCAGCGAGGCGAGCGCCGACTGCAGGTCGGCTTCGAAAGCTTCGACGCCGGCGCCGATCAGGCCGAGCGGAATGCCCAGCGCCCAGGCCGCGGCAACCGCGGCGAGCAGGCTCTCGAGGCCGACGCCCGCATGCGTGGCGCGCCAGATGGTCAGCCGGCCGAGGCCGGGGAGGAAGGATTCGCTGCTGCCGTTGGCCAGCACCACGCGGTCTTGCCGCACCAGCACGGCCTTGCCGCCGGCGCTCTGGTGCTTGGCCAGTGCCTCGGCTTGCGGGTCGATCGAATAGAGGATCACCTCGCCATCGCACAGCGGCGCAAGGCCGGCGACGCGCATGTCCGCGGCGTTCAGCACGGCGGTGCCTTCGGGCAGCACCACGTCGACCTGGGTGCGCAGCACCCTGACCATCTGGTCGCTCTCGGTAATGTCGAACTCGGCCAGGTCTTCGGCGCCGTCGAGATCGGTCACGATGCCGACCTCGCAGCGGTCGTAGGCCAGGCCGTCGCGCAGGATGGTCTGGGCGCCGTTCTCGATCACCACCGCCTGCACGGCCCGATTCACCAGCAGGCGGCGGCCGGCGTCCCAGGTGGCGCTGTCGCGCGCGTCGACGCGGCGGCGCTCGAGGAACAAGCCGTCGCGGCAGGCCAGGCCGGTATGGCGTCCGCCCAGGCCGATCAGCCACGCGACCAGGCGCGAGAGCACGGCGGTGCCGCGCGAGCCGGCCACGCCGACCACCGGGATGCGGCCCGGCGCGTCGTCGGGAAAGAGGTGGTCGCAGATGGCGCGGCCCACCGGGCGCGGCGAGCCGACGGCCGGCTTCAGGTGCATCAGCAGACCGGGGCCGGCGTTGACTTCGACGATGGCGCCGCCTTGCTGCGCCAGCGGGCGACCGATGTCCTGGGCCACGAGGTCGACACCGGCGATGTCGAGGCCGACCACGCGGACCGCCAGCACGGCGGCATGCGCGACCTCGGGATGCACCTGGTCGGTGCAGTCGATGGCCATGTTGCCGTTGCGCTGGATCGTGACGACCCGGCCGGCGGCGGGCACGGCGGCCGCGTCCAGTTCCTGGCGCTTGAGCTCGAGCTGCAGCTTGGCGTCGGTCGCGACGTCGATCACGTCGAGCGGGAATTCTTCTTCCGCGCCGCGCCGCGGGTCGCTGTTGAGCTGGCTGTCGATCAGCTGGGCCACGGTGGAGGCGCCGTCGCCGGTCACCGTGATGATCTCGCCGCGCGCGGCCGCGACCACCTGGCCGCCGACCACCAGCAGGCGATGCTCGTGGCCGCGGATGAAGCGCTCGACCATCACGTCGCTGCCCTCGGGCTCGGCGACGGCGAAGGCGGCTTCCACTTCCTCGCGGGTATGGAGCTCGAGCGAGACGCCGCGGCCGTGGTTGGCGTCGGAGGGCTTGACGGCCACCGGCAGGCCGATGTCTTCGGCGGCTTCCCAGGCTTCCTGCGCGTTGGCCACCACCTGGCCTTCGGGCACCGGCACGCCGCAGTTGGCCAGCAAGGACTTGGTGAGCTCCTTGTCGCTGGCGATCGATTC
The DNA here is from genome assembly GCF_003984645.1 of Variovorax sp. MHTC-1. Lineage (GTDB taxonomy): Bacteria > Pseudomonadota > Gammaproteobacteria > Burkholderiales > Burkholderiaceae_C > Variovorax. The sequence continues at coordinate 332,071 of NZ_RWKI01000006.1, read as the reverse complement.
GCCGATCGCACTGGTGTAGTCGGTCTCGGCGGTCCAGATGCGCTGCTGGTTGGCGCCGTAGCCGAGCTGAACCAGGTTGCCGCTGTTGAGCCGCATGTGCGGTATGCCGCGGTCGGTGGCGGCGCTGACGATGCAGGCCGTGCTCGGGCCCAGGTAGCAGTCCTCGACCTTGGCCTTGACCGCATCGACCGCGCGCTGCACGTCGGCGGCCTCGAAGGGGTCGTTGTTGATGGCGGCCATCAGCAGGCGGTGGCCCTCGGCCAGGGCGACGCGGGCGACCTGCTCGTCGCGGGCGCGGAACACCATGCGGTAGACGCCGTACTTGGAGGTGCTGCGCGTCTGGCCGAAACCCGTCGGCATGCCGGCCAGGTTGAGCAGCTCGATCACGACGTGCTCCAGCACGTGGCCCGACCAGGTGCCCTCGGTCAGGCGCTGGATGAAGCCGCCGCGTTCGCCGACGCCGCAATGGTGCTCGATCAGGGCCGGCAGCAGCCTGGTCAGGCGCTCGGTGAAGCCGGAGATCTTGTTGGAGGGATAGTCCTCGAGCGCGCCGAGGTCGAGCCAGACTTCCAATACGGGCCGGTAGGTCCAGAGGTTGGGGCCGCGCAAATAGTTGACGCGCAAGAGGCGGATGTCGTCGAAACGGGTCATGAGAACGTTCGTTGTGCTTTGACCGAGCACGGGGCCGACTTCAGGCGCGCCCATGGTCATCGGTCAGAATCGGCGCCCGGCAGGCGCCATGAAGGGCCCCGTCGCGGGCCAGAGACACAGAAACACAATGCAACATCACGATCCAGTCGGCACCCCGGAGGGCGGAGAAGAGGAGGCCTCTGAGGCACTGAAAAGCCGGCTCAGAGCCGCGGAAAACGTTCTGGCGACCGTGCCGGTTGACCTCGATGGCGAACTTCGGTTTGCGTCCGGCCTGTTGGCGCTGACCGATCGGCGCCTGCTGGCCCGCGATTCCGAAGGCGCCTGGGCCGAATGGCCGCTGGCCGCGCCGGGGCTGGATTTGCAACTGGCCGACCACGCCGGCGTCGGCACCCTCGACCTGCTGGATCTGCGCGGGCGGCTGGCGCGCTGGCGCTATACCCTGCGCCACCAGGCGGCCGCGCTGCGGCTGCAGAAGCTGTTCGGCCAGCAGGCGGCTGGTGTCGCGCAGGCGACAGCAGTGGCCGCCGAGGCGGACGAGGCGGCACTTTCCGAGCCCGAGCTCCAGACCCCGCCCTCCACCTGGGTCCTGTTGCGGCTGGGCCGTTTCGCCAAGCCTTACCGCAAGCAGCTGATCGCCGGCTTCCTGCTCACCCTGGCCTCGACCGCCGCCACGCTGGTGCCGCCCTACCTGACCATTCCGCTGATGGACGACATCCTGATCCCGTTCCAGAACGGCCAGCAGATCGCCTTCGGCAAGGTCGCGATGTTCCTCAGTGCGCTGCTGGCCGCCGCGCTGGCCGGCTGGGCGCTGGGCTGGGCCCGCACCTACCTGCTGGCGCTGGTGTCCGAACGCATCGGCGCCGACCTGCGCACCACCACTTACGAACACTTGCTCACCTTGCCGCTCGATTACTTCGGCGGCAAGCGCACCGGCGACCTGATGGCGCGCATCGGTTCGGAGACCGACCGCATCAACGTTTTCCTCTCGCTGCATGCGCTGGACTTCCTGACCGACGTGCTGATGATCGCGATGACCGCGGTGATCCTGGTCTCGATCAATCCGCTCTTGGCCGTGGTCACGCTGGTGCCGCTGCCCTTCATCGCCTGGATGATCCACGTGGTGCGCGACCGGCTGCGCACCGGCTTCGAGAAGATCGACCGCGTCTGGAGCGAGGTCACCAACGTGCTGGCCGACACCATTCCCGGCATCCGCGTGGTCAAGGCCTTCGCGCAGGAAAAGCGTGAGGCGCGCCGCTTCCATGCCGCCAATGCCTACAACCTGCAGGTCAACGACAAGCTCAACAAGACCTGGTCGCTGTTCACGCCCAGCGTGTCGCTGCTCACCGAGATCGGGCTGCTGGTGGTCTGGGGCTTCGGCATCTGGCAGGTAGCGCGCGGCCGCATCACGGTCGGCGTGCTGACGGCATTCATCGCCTACATCGGGCGCTTCTACACGCGGCTCGATTCGATGAGCCGCATCGTCTCGGTCACGCAGAAGGCGGCCGCCGGCGCCAAGCGCATCTTCGACATCCTCGACCACGTGAGCAACGTGCCCGAGCCGGCGAATCCGGTGAAGGTCGAGCGCGTGCAGGGGCGCATCGAGATGGCCGATGTCGGTTTCCGCTACGGCAGCCGCGCCGTGATCCGCGACCTCGACCTGGTGATCGAGCCGGGCGAGATGATCGGCCTGGTCGGCCACAGCGGCTCGGGCAAGAGCACGCTGGTCAACCTGATCTGCCGCTTCTACGACGTGACCGACGGCGCCATCCTGGTCGACGGCACCGACATCCGCCGCTTCGCCGTGGCCGACTACCGGCGCCATGTCGGGCTGGTGCTGCAGGAGCCCTTCCTGTTCTTCGGCACCATCGCGCAGAACATCGCCTACGGCAAGCCCGGTGCCACGCGCGAGGAAATCGTCGCCGCGGCGCGCGCCGCCCATGCGCACGACTTCATCCTGCGCCTCCCGCACGGCTACGACTCGCTGGTCGGCGAGCGCGGGCAGGGCTTGTCGGGCGGCGAGCGGCAGCGCATCAGCATTGCGCGCGCATTGCTGATCGACCCGCGCATCCTGATCCTCGACGAGGCGACCTCGGCGGTCGACACCGAGACCGAGAAGGAAATCCAGAAGGCGCTCGACAACCTGGTGCAGGGCCGCACCACCATCGCCATCGCGCACCGGCTCTCTACCTTGCGCAAGGCCGACCGGCTGGTCGTGATGGACCGCGGCGAGATCGTCGAGGTCGGTCCGCACGATGCGCTGATGGACAAGCAGGGTGCCTACTGGCGGCTCTACCAGGCGCAGCTGCGGCAGGCCGACGACGAAAGCCCGGGTTCCGCGGCCGAGCGCGCTTCGGTCGCGCTGGCGCTCGGCGGCCATGCGGCGCATCCGGCGGGTGAGGCATGAACGCCGCCCGGCCGCCCGAAGGCGCGAACGCCCCCTTTGGGGGCAGCGCAGCACACGAAGTGGCAAGCGTGGGGGCAAAGAACCTCGATTGCCAATTGGAACGCGACGGCTTCGGCCGTCTGGTGCTGGTCGACGCCGAGGGCGTCCGCCATGCCGGCGTGGTGCCGGTGCGCGCCTTCCCGCTCAGCGCGCCGGGCGACGGCCTGTCGCTGGTCGGCAGCGACGGCCGCGAGCTGCTGTGGATCGATCGCGTCGACGACTTGCCCGAGGAAGTGCGTACGCTGCTGGCGCAGGAACTGGCCGCGCGCGACTTCGCCCCCACGCTGCGGAAGCTGCACAAGGTGTCGAGCTTCGGCGTGCCCAGCACCTGGCAGGTGAGCACCGACCGCGGCGAGACCAGCTTCGTGCTCAAGGCCGAGGAAGACATCCGCCGGCTCGAAGGCGGCGCGCTGCTGATCGCGAGCGCGCACGGGGTGCAGTTCCGCATTCCCGATGTGACGGCGCTGGACCGGGGGTCGCGGAAGTTGCTGGAGCGGTTTCTATGAAGTTCGATACCCTTTCTGCAGCAAAAAACCGAACGCGTGTGCGCTCACCGACGCCTCGGGAAACGAATTCAGGAGTGGTCTCTGACGATGAGCGGCGCTTGCTGATGCGAAAGAAGGCGGGTTTTTGGATCTTCGTCTTGCCGTTCCACGTGCCACACGTGACGTCTCGCCAGGTCAAGGACTTGCTGGAAGGCCGGCCCTGACAAACTTGCACCCCCGCCCGACACGTCGACCACCACCATGCACACCACCGCCCTCGTCCTGTTCTCCGGCGGCCAGGACTCCACCACCTGCCTGGCCGAGGCGCTCGCCAAGTACGAGCGCGTCGAGACCATCGGTTTCGACTACGGCCAGCGCCATCGCGTCGAGCTCGAGGCGCGCACCACCGTGCTTGCGCACCTGCGCGAGCGCTTCCCGCATTGGGCGCCGCGGCTGGGCGAAGACCACCTGTTGAACGTCGACGTGCTGGGCCAGGTCAGCAGTTCATCGCTCACGCAGGACATCGCGTTCGAGATGCAGGCCAACGGACTGCCCAACACCTTCGTGCCGGGCCGCAATCTGATGTTCCTCACGCTGGCCGGCGCGCTGGCCTATCGGCGCGGGCTGGAGGTGATCGTCACCGGCGTGTGCGAGACCGACTTCTCGGGCTATCCCGACTGCCGCGACGACACCATGAAGGCGATGCAGCTCGCGCTTTCGCTCGGCATGGATCGGCGTTTCGTGATCGAGACGCCGTTGATGTGGATCGACAAGGCCGCGACCTGGGCGATGGCGCACCGCCTGGGCGGCGAGCCGCTGGTCGAGCTGATCGTCGAGGACACGCACACCTGCTACCTCGGCGACCGCACGCAGCGCCATGCCTGGGGCCATGGCTGCGGCAGCTGCCCGGCTTGCGAGCTGCGCGCGCGCGGCTGGGAGCGCTACGCCGCGTCCAGCCGGTAGCGCGCATCGGCGCCTTCGGGCTGCGGCACCAGGGTCCAGCGCTTGTCATGGAAAGCCCCGGCCGAGGCGCGGTGGGCGATCGACACCATGGCTCCTCCTGCCGCACGCACGCCCTCGGCCAGGCGCCTGTACAGCGTCTCCTCGGCCTGCGCATCGAGCGCGCTGGTGGCCTCGTCGGCGAACAGCCAAGCCGGCTTCTTGAGCAGCACCCGCGCGATCGCCAGGCGCTGCTGCTCGCCGCCGGAAAGCTTCTGGGTCCAGGCGTCGCTGTCGTCCAGGCGCGCTGCAAGGTCGGGCAGCAGGGCATCCTCGAGCGCCTGCTTCAGCTGCGCGTCGCTGTACTCGCTCGCCGGCTGCGGATAGGCCAGCGCATCGCGCAGCCGGCCGTCGGGCACGTAGGGCCGCTGCGGAATGAACATCGCGTTCTCCGGCATCGACACCCGGCCGCGGGCGAAGGGCCAGATGCCCGCGAAGGCACGGAACAAAGTCGATTTGCCGCTGCCCGAGGGGCCTTGCAGGAGCACGCTGTCGCCGGGCTTCACCATGAGCGCGGCGTTCTGGATCAGCGACGCTCCGCCCGGCAGCGCCACGGTGAGGTCGTCGGCGCGCAAGCCTTCGCCGCCGCCGGAGGGCGCGCGCTCCACCGCGCTGGCCGCGCCGGCGTGGGCTCGCATGGCGGCCTCGAAGGAAGTGAGCCGGTCGGCGGTGGCGCGCCAGACGGCGACGCGGTCGTAGTTGTCGACGAACCAGCTGAGCGAATCCTGCACGCGCCCGAAAGCCGAGTTGACCTGCATCAGCTGGCCGAGCTGGATGGCGCCGCTGAAGAAGCGCGGCGCCTGCACGATGAAGGCGAAGATCACCGAGGCTTGCCCGAAGGAAGCCGTGAAGGCGACCAGGTTCTTCTGCTTGCCGATCAGCTTCAGGTAGTTCTTCAGCACGGAGCCGAAGCGCAGCTGGAGCTGGCCATGTTCGACCTGTTCGCCGCGATCGAGCGCGATGGCTTCGCTGTATTCGCGAACCCGCATCAGGTGGTGCCGGAAGTCGGCCTCGTAGCGCTGCTGCTGGAAGTTCAGGCCGATCAGCGGCCGCCCGATGAAGTGCGTGATCACGGTGCCGGCTGCGCAGTAGGCCAGCGCAATCCACACCATCGAGCCCGGCACCGTGTAGCTGCTGCCGAAGAAGGGGACGCTGACCACGCCGCTGAGCGTCCAGAGGATGCCGATGAAGCTCACCAGGGTCACCACGGCATTGAGCAGGCCCATCGACAGCGTCATCGTGTAGTCGGTGAAGAGCTGCATGTCTTCCTGGATGCGCTGGTCGGGGTTGTCGGGCGTCTGGCCGTCCTGCTGCCCGTAGCGCGCGAGTTCGAGGCGGTAGAAGGTGCGGTCGGCCATCCAGCGCGCGAGATAGCTGCGCGTCATCCAGGCGCGCCAGCGCAGCTGCAGGAGCTGCGTCAGATAGAACTTGAGGATCGCGATCACGATGTAGCCGGCCGCGATCCAGCAGAAAAAGACGATTTCCCTCCAGAACACCGCCTGGTCCTTGTTCTGCAGCGCGTCGTAGAAGCGCCCGAACCACTGGTTGTTGAGCACCAGCATGTAGACCGTGCCGAGGTTGAGCGCCACGATCGTGGCGAGCAGCCCGCGCGCCTTCCATTTTTCTTCCGAGCTGAAGTAGGGCGCGGCCAGCGCGCCGATGCGGCGCAGGGTCGAGAGCAAGCTCGTGGAACCGTCGGGAGTAGTCATTGGGATGAGCGTGAGTTGGCCGGCGCGCGAAGCTGCGCCTTGCATTCATCGTATCGCCTGGACGCGCCGCATTCTTAGACGGCGCTGAAGCGCCGGGTCAGCGCAGATTGCTGATGCCGCTTGCGACGTGGCCCGAAGGCACGTGGCGCGCGGCCGCGTCGACATGGCCGGTCTGGTCGTCGAAGAAGAAATCGGGCTCGAACTCGCGCAGGAACTCGCCCTTGGGCAGGCCGCCGAGGAACATGGCCTCGTCGATGCGGATGTTCCAGTTCATCAGGGTCTGGATCGCGCGCCGGTGCGCCGGCGCGCCGCGCGCCGTGACAAGTGCGGTACGGACGCGCATCCCGGTGTTCGACGCGTGCTGCAGCCTGTGCAATGCCACCAGGAAGGGCTTGAAGGGGCCGGCCCCCAGCGGAACGGAGGCCTTGCTTGTCTCGTGTGCCTGAAACGCGTCCAGGCCTTCCAGCTGGTACACCTTCTCGGCTTCGTCGGAAAAAATGACAGCGTCGCCGTCGAAGGCGATCCGGACTTCGTCGGGATGCAGGGCGCTGGCGAGCACGCCGTCAACGCGGACGTGCGCGGCGGGAAAGCCGGCGGCGAGCGCTTCGCGCACATCTGTTGCATTGGCCGACAGGAAGATGTCGGCGTTGAGCGGCCGAAGGTAGCGGTAGGGAGGCCGTCCCTGCGTGAACACGCCGCGCTGAACACGCAGCTCCGCCGCGGCTCCGGAATTGAAGATGCGCATGCCGGAGACGGGATCGTTGCGCGAGAGGATCACCACCTCCACCCGCTGGACGCCGTCGTCGTTGAAGCGCAGCAGCTTGCGGATCATCGAGTAAGCGATACCGGGCGCAGCGGGAACGTCCAGTCGTTCGAGCTGAAGCCTCATGTAGGCATCGGGGTCTCCGGCATCGAACAGGCGATTCTCTTCCTCGAGGTTGAACAGCGCGCGCGAGGAGATCGCGACCACCAGCTTGTCGTCGAGGGTCACGGGCATGGAGCGGCTACCTCACGAACTGGTTGAGCTGGATGATCGGCATCAGCACTGCCAGCACGATCAGCATGACCACACCGCCCATGGCCACGATGAGCAGCGGCTCGAGGATGGTCGCCAGGTGCATCGCGCGGCGCTGGACCTCGGCGCCCAGCTGGGTCGCCGCGCGCTGCAGCATCAGCGGCAGGGTGCCGGTCTGTTCGCCGAGGCGGGCGAACATCGAGACGATGCCGGGGAATCTCTTCTTCTGTGCCAGCGCGGAAGCGAGCGGTGCGCCTTCGCGCACCAGCACCAGCGCGTCGAGCGCGTCGGCGCGCATCGCGCGGTTGCTCAGCGTCTCGGACGCGGCCTGCAGCGCGCGCAGGATCGGCACGCCGGCCGTCGCCAGCATCGCGAGCGTGCTCGCGAAGCGCGCCGCGTTGTAGCCGCGGGCCAGCCGGCCGACCAGCGGCAGCTCGAGCCAGGCGGCGTCGAAGCGCTCGCGCACGGCGGCGCGCGCCAGCGCGATGCGGGCGCCGAGGGTCGCCAGCACGATGGCGCCGAGCATCGCCCAGCCGTAGTTGCGCACGAAGTCGCTCAGGGCCAGCATCGCCACGGTAAGGATGGGCAGCGCCCGTTTCGTGCCCGCGAACACGTTGGCCACCTGCGGCACCACGTAGCTGACGAGGAAGATCACGATCACGATGGCGACCAGGGTCACGATCGCCGGGTACAGGGCCGCGCCGACCAGCTTCTGCTGCAGCGCCTGCCGCTGCTCGAGGTCGTCGGCCAGGCGCTCGAGCACCAGGCCCAGATTGCCGCTTTGCTCGCCGGCGCCGATCACCGCCGTGTAGATGGGCGAGAACTCGCGCGGATGCTGGGCCAGCGCCCGCCCGAAGGGCGAGCCCGCGTTGACCTCGGCACGCAGGGAGGCGATCAGGTTGCGCTGCTGTTCGGTCTCGGCTTCGTCGGTCAGCGCGGTGAGCGCGCGTTCGAGCGGCAGGCCGGAAGAGACCAGGCCGGCGATTTGCCGCGTCCAGACCGAGAGGGTGGTGGAGTTGAAGACGCGCTTGCCGCCCAGCAGGCGGAGCCAGCTCCGGTCGGGCGCGGCGCCGCTCTCGACGCTGCCGACGACGGTCACCGCCAGCGGAATCAGCGCCTGTGCGCGCAGCATCCCGCGGGCGCTGCGAGCGGTGTCGGCTTCGAGCACGCCCTTGCGGGGCTGGCCCTGTTGGTCTATGGCTTCAAAGGAATAGGCGGGCATGGTGACTGGCGACAAAATGCGCGAACCCGCATTGTCGGCGTTTGGCGTTGCCTTTTCGCCGCGCGGCTTCCACAACACCACACTGAGGAGTCTTCATGTCGCTTCGTACCACTGCTGTTGCCGTCGCAGCGCTGCTGGGAGCGCTTTCCCTTCCCGCCGCGGCGCAACCCACTTTCGACGGCTTCCTGTGCTGCAACATGCGCAGTGACGGCAGCTGGATCAGCGACGGCAACTATGCCGAAAGCGGTAAGCGGATCATCCCGGCCGGTACGCCGGCACGCGTCACGGGCTATGGCCGCAACCGCGTGCAGGTCGAACTCAACGGCAGCAAGCAGGCCATCGGCAACGACTACAGCCGCGACCTCGATCTCGGCACCTTCGCCAAGCGCTACGTGGTGAGCGAAGACCCGGCGCGCAAGATCGCGGGCTACCCGCCCAAGATCAGGGACGCGATCAAGTCGGCGCGCGTCACAAAGGGCATGACGCGCGAGCAGGTGGCGATGGCCGTGGGTTATCCGATGAGCAGCGAAAACCCGAACCTCGACGCGCCGGTCTGGCGCATGTGGCTCGGCAGCTTCAGCGAGTTCCAGGTGCTGTTCGACAATGCTGGCCGCGTGCGCCATGTGGAAACGGATCCGCAGACGCGCAATCTGGTCGTCATGGAATGACTCTCTTGGCCCCCCGGCTTTTCACTCCGCTTCGCTGCGTGTAACTCCACCCCCGAGGGGGCGGCTCGGCCGCGGCCGATTGGCCGATCAGTCTCTCGTCACGCGCAGCAGCTCGGCGCGCGAGGTCACGCCGGTCTTGACCAGCCGCTCGCCGTCCTCGCGCATCGAACGCAGGCCGCCGCGTTCGGCCGCCACGAAGAGCTGGCTTTCGGGCGCGCGGTTGTGGATCAGCGATTGCACCGTGTCGTCGGCCACCAGCAGTTCGAAGATGCCGGTGCGGCCCTGGTAGCCGGTCTGGCCGCAGGCGTCGCAGCCCACGGGTTCGGCCTCGTCGCCGGCGGCCGAGGGCACGGCGCAGACCGGGCAGAGCCTGCGCACCAGGCGCTGCGCCAGCACGCCGAGCAGCGAGGAACTCAGCAGGAAGGGCTCCACGCCCATGTCGGTCAGGCGCGTCACCGCGCTGACCGAATCGTTGGTGTGCAGCGTGGCCAGCACCAGGTGTCCGGTGAGCGATGCCTGGATCGCGATCTGCGCGGTTTCGAAATCGCGGATCTCGCCGATCATGATCACGTCCGGGTCTTGCCGCAGGATCGCGCGCAGCGCCTTTGCGAAGGTCAGCTCGATCTTGGCGTTGACCTGGGTCTGGCCGACGCCGGGCAACTCGTATTCGATCGGATCTTCGACCGTCATGATGTTGCTTCGGCCGGCGTCGAGCCGGCTGAGCGCGGCGTAGAGCGTGGTGGTCTTGCCGGAGCCGGTCGGCCCGGTGACCAGGATGATGCCGTGCGGCTGGCCGATTAGGTGCTGGAAGCGTGCCAACGTGTCGCCCTGCATGCCGACGGCTTCGAGGGTGAGCTTGCTTTCGGTCTTGTCGAGCAGGCGCAGCACCGCGCGTTCCCCGTGCGCCGACGGCAGGGTCGAGACCCGCACGTCGACCGCGCGCGTGCCGATGCGCAGGCTGATGCGCCCGTCCTGCGGCAGGCGCTTCTCGGCGATGTCGAGGTCGGCCATGATCTTCAGGCGCGAGATCAGCGCCGCGTGCAGCGCGCGGTTGGGCTGCACCACTTCGCGCAGGGTGCCGTCGATGCGGAAGCGCACGGCGGAAGTCCGCTCGTAGGGTTCGATGTGGATGTCGCTGGCGCCGTCGCGCGCGGCCTGAGTGAGCAGCGCATTGAGCATGCGGATGATGGGCGCATCGCCGGCGCTTTCGAGCAGGTCTTCCACCGCCGGCAGCTCCTGCATCATGCGCGAGAGATCGGCATCGCCCTGGACCTCGCTCACGACCGCGGCGGCGTTCGATTCGCCTTGCGCATAGGCGGCGCTGATGCGCTGCGCCAGCTCGTTGGGCGCCAGCGCCTCGAAGGCCTTGACGGGGTACTTGCGGGCCACCTCGCCGATCGCGCTGCGCGGCGGCACCTGAGGCATCCAGAGGGTGAAGGCGCCTTCTTCCGTTTCTTCGAGCAGCAGTTGCTGGCTGCGTGCGAAAGCGTAGGGCAGGGGATAGCGCACGGCAGGATCCTTAAGGCAGTTCGCGCGCCGTGGACGGGTCGGCCGTCGGCGGCAGCGCACCCTTCATCGGGCTCGGCGGCAGCGGTGCGTGCTGAGGCGGCAGCGGCGGCGGGATGAGGCGCGTGCCCTCGATGCGGCGCGACGGGTCGCCGCGCACGGTGTCGCTCAGCGGTGGCAGCACCGGCGCCCCGCGCACGGAGTTGAGCATCGGGTTGTCGGTCGAAGGCTGGATGTTCTGCTGCATCGCGCGCAACGCGTCGTAGCGGTCGGCCGTGATCGTGTCGCCGGAGAGCTGGTCGCGCACGATGGTCGGCCGCAGGAACACCATCAGGTTGGTCTTGCGGCGGCTGCGGACTTCGCTCTTGAACAGGTTGCCGAGCACCGGGACGTCGCCGAGGCCGGGCACCTTCTCTTCGGAGGTCGAATACTCGTCGGACAGCAGGCCGCCGAGCACGATGATGTTGCCGTCGTCGACCAGCACGTTCGACTCGATCGAGCGCTTGCTGGTGGTGGGCCCGTTCGGGTTGGTCACGGTCGACGCGACGACGCTGGAGACCTCCTGGAAGATCTGCATCTTGACGGTGCCGGTCTCGCTGATCTGGGGGCGCACGCGCAGTGTCAGGCCGACGTCCTTGCGCTCGATGGTCTGGAACGGATTGACCGTGTTGACGCCGCCGCCGGCGCTGGTGTACTGGCCGGTGACGAAGGGCACGTTCTGGCCCACGACGATCTTGGCTTCCTCGTTGTCGAGCGTCAGCAGATTGGGGGTGGACAGCACGTTGCCCTCGCCGTTGCTGGCCAGGAAGCGGGCCAGGAAGCCCAGCACGTACTGCCCGTCGCTGCCGTAGCGATGGCCGATGCCGAAGTTGAAGCCGGTCGAGGGCCGCGTCGCGGCGTTGCCGGTCGCCAGGCCGACCGCGAGATCGATGATGTTGGCGCCGCCAAGGCTCGAGTTGGTGCCGATCACGCCCACGTTGCGGTCGCCGCTGCTGCCGAGGCCGGCCTGCCACTGGATGCCGAACTCGGCCGCCTTGTCGGCATTGACCTCGACGATCAGGCTTTCGATCAGCACCTGCGCGCGGCGGCTATCGAGACGGTCGATCACCGCGCGCAGCTGCCGGTAGAGCGGCTCGGCCGCGCTTATGATCAGCGAGTTGGTCGCCGGGTCGGCCTGGATCTGTCCGCCGGTGGAGGGCTGCGCCGTTCCGGCGATCGGCACCGTGGCGGCGCTCATTCCGCCTTGCGCACCCGCGCCGAGCTGGCTGAACTGCTGTTGCTGCTGCTGGGCGGCGGGCGTGGTTCCGGCGGTGCTGAGGGCGCCGGCCGCGCCGCCCAGCGCTCCGGGGGTGCTCGGCTGCGAGCTCGCGAGCGCTGCCCGCAAGGTGATCGCCATCCGCACCGCGTCGGCGTTCTTGAGGTACACGACGTAGATGTTGCCGGCCGCGCCATTGCCGCTGTCGATCGGTGCGCGGTCGAGCCGGTCGATCAGCGTGCGGACCAGCTGCGACCGTGCGGGGTTGGCCGCGCGCAGGATGACGGCGTTGCTGCGCGGCTCGGCCAGGAGCGTGGTGCGGAACGAGGCGTCGGCGGTGCCGGGCGCGGTGCCCTGCACCTGTCCGGGCCCGGTGGCGGATCCGCCTTCGACCAGGCGCGTGAGCACCGGCACCAGGTCGGTGGCGACCGAGTGCTTCAACGGAATGACCTCGATGTCGGAGGCGTTCGGCACGTCGAGCGCAGCAATGATGCGCGCCAACCGCCGCATGTTCTCGGCATAGTCGGTGATCACCAGCGAGTTGTTGCCCGGGTTCACGTTGATCGTGTTGTTGGGTGCGATCAGCGGGCGCAGCACCGGCAGCAGATTGTTGGCCGACTCGTAATTGAGCTTGAAGACCTGGGTCACGATCTGGTTGCCGCTCAGCGTCGCGGTAGCGGACGTCGAGGTGCTGACCGCGTTGCTCTGCAGCTTGGCATCGGCCTCCGGCACCACCTTGTAGAGCCCTTCGGACTGCACGATCGCAAAGCCCTGCAGGCGCAGCGCCGCGGCAAACTGGTTGAAGGCCGCGGCGGGAGAGATCGCGCGGTCGGTCTGAAGGTTGATCGTGCCCTTCACGCGCGGATCGACCACCACGTCGCGGCCGGTCACGACCGCCATGGTGCGCGCGACGGATTCGATCTCGGCGTTGGTGAAATTCAGCGTGATCGGCTCGCCGCGTCGCGGCGGTGCTGCTGCTTCTTGCGCGAACGCGGCCGGAATGCAGGCGGTGATCAGCATCTGTGCCGCGAGGGCGGCGGTGCCGATGCGTGTCGCGTACGAAGACTGTTGCTTCATGGTCAACCCAGTGTGATGAGCGAGCGCGCGCCTTCGCGTCGCCCGATGATATTCAACAAATTCGAGAGCGCATCTTCGCGCCCCGGCGCGGCGCTGGCTTCGCCGTCGAAGCGCAGCGCGCTCCCGTTCCATCGTCCGCTGCCGCTGAGCTGGAGACTGCCTTCGCGGGTGGTCAGCAGGAGGGTCGGCGTCGGCCCGCCCTCGAGCGTGATGCGGTAGCTGCCCATCGGCTTGAGCGTCGAGAGGCTGGACGAGATGTCGGTGGCGTCGAGGACAGCGCGGCCGGCGAGCCGCAGTTGCGGGCCGTCCCATTGCATCGCGAAGCCCTGCATGGAGATATCGAGCACGCCCTCGGGCTTGAGGGTGTTCCACGGAGCGCCGAAACCGCTGAGCAGTGCGGCGGGCCAGCGGGACTGGCCGTCGCGCCACTCGAGCTGCAATCCGCCGGGGCGCGGACGCGCCTTGAACTCCAGCGGCTTTGGCGCGCAGCAGGGGATGTCGAGCGCTGCGGTCACGCCGTCCCAGCGCGGCCGCAATGTCCAGCCCAGCGTGCCCGGCAGCGAAATCGATTCGGCGCCGCCGGCGCCGCTCGAGAACACGACCCCCGCGCTGCCGTTCCAGACCGTTCCGCGCGCATTGACCAGTTGCAGGTGGCCATCGCTTCGCGCCGCCAGAAAGGCCGCCAGCCATCGTGCCGGCGCGTACACCGAGAGCGCCAGCACCGCGCCGATCAGCGCGCCCAGAATGGCCCAGCGCCGGCCGGTCGATGTACCGAGGACAGGAGAGCGTCGGGTGGCCATGGTGGTGACGGTGCTCAACGGGCCGGCAGGCCCATGACCAGCGTGCCGTTCCAGCGCACGACGGAAGGCTCGGCACCTGCGGCGGCTGCGGCGGCAGGAGGAGTGGCGGCCGGAGCGCCTTGCGCGGTGCGCGTCAGATGCGCCTCGCGCGGCACGGCGCGCGCATTGCTGCGTGCCTGTGCCAGCCATTGGGCGAGCGTGTCGGCAGGGGTGGCGCGCATGGCGATCGTCACGCCTTCGCCGGCGGCGGCCGGCTGCATCTGGGCGTTGGGCCCGAAGCTCTGGCGCACCGAGGTTTCGAGCGCACGCATGGCGTCGTCGCGGCTGGCGCGCGGCTGGGACTGCAGAGCCTTGGCTTGCGTCTGCAGGCTGGTCATCTGCTGCAGTTGGGCATCGAGTCTTGCATGCTCGGCCGGCGCCGACGACAGCGTGCGCAGCGCGGGCGCCAGCATTACCCACCAGAGCAGGGCAAGCACCACCAGCGCGGCGGCGATCGCGATCATGCGCTGCTCGCGCGGCTCGAGTTCGGGCCACCAGGCCTGCCAGCGTGCTTCGAGGGATTCGAGCCAGCTGTTCATCGCGCGGCCTCTGCCTGGACCAGCAGCAGATCGCCTTCGCTGCGCGCGCTGTAGCCGCGCGCGGACAGCGTGGCCGAGAGGCTGTCTGCCTCCGCGGGCTTCAAGCCCAGGCCGCGAAGCCGCAACTGGCCGGCGCTGTAGTCGATGGCATTGGGCACGCGGCCGGGCGGCAGGCTGCTTGCGAGCACGCCCAGCATGGGTTCGAAATCGGCTGCGGCAACACCGCCGGTGGCCTGCTGCAGGGAGGCGACTTCGCGTGCCATCTGCACCGGGGCATCGACCACCAGCTGCACCGACGGGAAAGTCTGCCTGAGGATGCTGTTCACCGCGGCGCGCTTGCCGTCGAGCGCGCTGCGCTCCTTCCAGGCCCAGGCATTGAGGCCGATGAGCTGGGCCAGCACCAGGACCAGCGCGCCCCAGCGCGCCGCACGCCACTCGGGCTCGTGCCATGCGGCTCGCCAGATCCCTGCCAGCTTCTTGCTCGCGCGGGCGCGGCCGGTGGACGCCAGGTCGAATTGCGCAAGGTCCCACGGCGAGCGGCTGGCCTGCAGCCAGCGTGCCGCCGGCTTGACGATCGGCACGCGGCGCCCGAGCAGGCTTTCGGCCTGTTCGGCCACCGCAGGTTCTGCCAGCATCGTCGTGCCTTCGGGGGGCGTGCCGAGCAGCGCAACGCCGGCACCGTCGAGCGGCAGGGCGGTCACCCCCTGGGTATCGCAGATCACGAGCTGCGCGGCGTCCGGCTCGCCGATCGCGAAGACCATCGGGGCTGCGCCGGCCGGCTGCGGCGCGAATTCGGGAACGATGCGCGTGACGCGGCGGCCGGCGGCTTCGAGGGCCTGCACCACGCTGCGCAGCCAGATCCGGTTGCAGGCCGCCACCCATGCGGGCGTGGCGGCTCGTGCGCCGGGCTCCAGCGCGAAATGCAGCAGCTCGGGTTCATCGAGCAGCCGGTCTTCGAGCAGGCCGTTGAGCACCGAGCGCACGCGCACGGCACCGCTCATGCTGCCCTGCGGCAGCGTGACCTGATGCCAGGAGAGGGCGGCCGCAGGCACGCCCAGGATCACTTCGTCCCCGCTCGGCAGCAGGGCCGGCGGCGCGCTTCCCTGAGACCGCAGCTTGCGGCCGTCGCTGGACCAGACCGCCCAGCCGTACTCGCCGCCGGCGGGAGCGGGCGGGGGCGGGACGGTGACGAGCAATAAGGCCATGGCGATCGGTGAGGGGTGGTCATTGTAGGTGGATGGTTCACATCCACCCGCTACATATTTGATAGCGCGTCACGCCCGTGGCGTGGGCGCTCCCGTGCTTTTTATCTTATATGCGTGACTAAAAGTTTCTGCTTCAGGACTTCGGCGGCGCTGACGTGGCGCCCGCACCACGTTCACGCCACACGATGCGAACCTCGATGCCGTCGCGCCGCAACAGCGACTGTTCCTCCACCCAGGTGCGGTCCAGCCGCAGCCGTCCATGCACTTCGAAGTAGCTGCTCCCCACGCTGTGCTGGCCTTCGCTGAACTGCACCGAGCTCTCCTGCAAGAGACGGTTGGCGTCGCTCAGGGTACGGAAGTGGCTGCGCGTGCGCTGCGCCACCAGGCGCTTGGCGCCGGCCAGATCGAGCGCGGGGACACTGGCGAACAAGGCTTCGGCGCTGGCGGTGTTGATGTTGAGCTTGCTGCCCACCGGCAGCACGGTGACGTAGGGCTCCAGCGCGGCCACGGTGTTGGGCGAGAGGCCGAGCCAGACCAGTTGGGAGGTGCGCTGCGGCATCAGCGGGCCGGTGGCCGAGGTGTCGGTAGTCACCGCGGGAGGCGTGGTGCCGGGGCGGGAGCCGCTGCCCGTGCCCGTGCCTGTGCCTGTGCCTGTGCCTGTGCCTGCGCCCGTCGTCGCGGCAACCGGCAGCGCTCGTTGCAGATTGGCTGTCAGCGCCGCCAGTTCCTGCGCGGGCAGGCCCAGCAGTTCGAACAGCTTGGTGAATACGACGACCGATGCGGGCACCGGCTTGCCGCCTACCACCAGGTTCAGCACGTTGAGCTTGGACTGGGCATCGATGATGCGGCCGGAAAGAAAGGCGTCCGGCAGGCCTTCGAGCACATCGCTGGCGATGTTCTTCTCGGCCGAAAGAAAGCTCGTCAGCTTGGCCTCCTCCAGCGGCACGGCCCAGGGCTCGGCCAGATGGTCTGCGCCCCCGCCCGCACCGGCGCCGGCGCGGGCGTCCTCGCGCAAGATCAGGCGCGACCAGTCGAGCGCGCCGATCAGCACCCAGGCCGACTGCACCCGCGCCCGTTCGGCCGCCTCGACCTCGACCGCGCGCCACTGCTGCCAGAGCGCCGCGGCGGCGAAGGTGGCGACCAGCGTGACGGTCAGCATGGCGGCCAGCAGGGCAGCACCGCGCGTGTCTCTGGCGGACTTCGATCGCGGCTTCATGATTTGGGCGCCATGGCGGTGGGCCGCAGCCAGTCGCGGGTCAGCAGCCCGGCAAGCCCCTGGCCGGGAGGCAGGCTCAGGACCAGGCGCACGCCGTCGGGCAGGGGCGTGCCTGTGCCGAGCACCTCGGCGCCGACGGCCGGAGTCCAGCTGTCGTTGCGGAAGTAGTAGAGCTGCCAGGCCTCGACCGGCATCAGTCCGAGCTCTGCACCGCGCAGCTCGCTGCCGGAGCCCGTGCTGCTGCCGCCATCCTGGCCCCATGCGGCGGCGCGGTCCCAGGCTTGCTGCCATTCGACGCGGGTGGTGATGCCGGGCGATTGCCAGCGCTGCCAGCGCGCGCCCACGGCGGCATCGGCGCGCAGGGTCCAGGCGACCACATAGACCACCGATTGGGCGGTGTCGGTGCTGCGCCGCGTGAGGCGCAGCACGCGGCCGTCCCAGTCCATGGGCCGGATCTGCGTCAGCGCCGTCGTGGCATCGAGATCCGCATTCCATTGCGACAGCGCGGCCTGCAGCGTGAGCATGGCGTCGCCTCGTTCGCGGTTCAGGGCCTGCGCGCGCGCCATGCCCTCCAGGCCGCGCCAGCTCACCAGCGCGAGCAGCGCCATCACCGCGATCGCGACCAACAGCTCGATCAGCGTGAAGCCCTTGGATCTGCGCATCAGTAGCGTCCCACGACAGTGGACAGGCGCAGCACCGGCGCGTCAACCGCATCGCGTACCTGGACGTCGACGCGGCGGAAGTTCGGGTTCAGGGTGGGCGTGGTCGAGATGGTGACGGCGAAGCTCACGTTGGCCTGGGTGCAGACCAGGCCGGCATCGCCGACCGCCGGCAACTGGCGCGCGAGCCGGGCCTTGATCAGTTCGTTTTCGGCGCAGAGCTGCGCGAGCAGCAGATCCGACTGGCGCTGCGCGTTGCGCGTGAGCGCCATCGTGGCCTGCGAGCCGGCCATCAGTGCGATCGCAACGATGCCGAGTGCGACCAGCACTTCGATCAGCGTGAAACCTGCCTGCCGGCGCCCGGTCATGGCGCGACCACCGTGAAAGGCCGCAGCCCGTCGGTGCCGATGCGCAGGCTGCGCACCGGCGGACCATCGGCGGTCAGCAGCACCTGCTGCGCCGCGATGATCGGTTCGGGCCCCAGCTGCAGCGCCGGGACCGCGGAACCGTCGGCGGCCAGGGGTTGCGCCGCGATGCCGTCGGCGAGCCAGGCGGTCGGCAGCGTGCCGGGCTGCAGGCCGTCGAAGATGAAGTTGCCGGGGCCTTGGGGCGTCGGACGCCAGCGCACCGCGATGCCGCTGGCACGCGATTGCGCGCGTGCCGATTCGAGCAGCGCCGCGAGGCGCTCGGCTTCGCGATCGAGCGTGGCCTGGCCCGAATCGCGCAGCGCGAGCCCGACGCCGGCCGTGGCGAGCGCGATGATCGCAAGCACCACCAGCAGTTCGAGCAGCGTGAAACCGCCGGTGCGGCGGCGGGCGCTGTCGGAGCGAGGGCCGCAGCGCTTATTGCCAGCTGCCGATGTCGGCATTCTTGCCTTCGCCGCCGGCCTGGCCGTCGGCGCCGAGCGAAAGCACGTCGATCTCGCCCTTGAGGCCCGGGTTCATGTACTGGTAAGGCCGGCCCCAGGGGTCGTTCGGCAGCTTTTCGACATAGGGCTTCCAGTTGGGTGCGGCAGGGCCGCTGGTGGGGCGGGTGAGCAGTGCCTGCAGGCCTTGTTCCGATGTGGGGTAGCGCTGGTTGTCGAGCCGATAGAGCTTGAGCGCCTGCATGAGGTTGTTGACGTCGGTCTTGGCGGCGGTGACGCGTGCATCGTCGGCGCGTTCGATCACGTTCGGCACGATCAAGGCCGCCAGCACGCCGATGATGACCAGCACGACCATCAGCTCGATCAGCGTGAAGCCGCGCTGCAGGGCGCGCGTAATGGGGCGGTGAGAAAGTGGCATGAAAGGTGGGAAGGGGATCAAAAAGAAGCGGGCCTCAAAAGAAGCGGGCCTTGCGGCATTGGCTGAATGATAATCCGGCCCCATGTCAGTTCCCTATGCACCCGCCCGCTGGCCGTCGGCTATCGCGACGACCGGCCTTTGGGCGCTTGCGGCTGCGAGCATCGTGTTCTGGGGGCTGCGGCTGATGGCGCCGTCCGATGCCGTCGCACCTCCTGCGGTGAGCACCGGCGCGTCGTTGACCGTGGACTCCGCGGCGGTGGCGCAAATACTGGGTGCGGTGCCCAGCCAGGCCGTGGTCGCGGCAACGCCCGATGCGGCAAGCCGCTTCGTGCTGCAGGGGGTCGTGGCCGACACCGATCAGCAGGGCGCTGCGCTGATCGCCGTCGACGGCAAGCCGCCGCGGCCATTCCGTGTCGGTGCCAAGGTGGCGGACGGCTATGTGCTGCAGTCCGTGAGCACGCGCGCCGCAGCCCTGGGTGCGAGCGTCGATTCGGCGCCGGCCTTCACATTGCAGCTGCCGGTGAGACCGCTGGCCGCGAATCCGCCGCCTGCGGTGCCTGGCGCTCCGCCGCCTGTGGTGGCGCCAGCTCCGCCGCGCTGAGGCGCCGGCCGGGCCTCAGGCCTGCAGGAACAATCGGTAGACCGGGTTGGCGGTTTCCTCCACGAAGGGATAGCCGAGCGTCCGGAGGAATTCGTCGAACGCGGCATGGTCGGCCGCCGGGACCTGCAGCCCGACCAGGATGCGGCCGTAGTCGGCGCCTTGGTTGCGGTAGTGGAAGAGGCTGATGTTCCAGGTCGGCCGCATGAGGCTCAGGAACTTCAGCAGGGCGCCGGGGCGTTCGGGAAACACGAAGCGCAGGAGCCGCTCGTCGTGCGCCAGGCCGGTGCGGCCGCCGACCATGTGGCGGATGTGCTCCTTCGCGAGTTCGTCGTGCGTGAGGTCGATGGCGCCGAAACCGTGCGCAATGAAGGTGTCGGCGATCGTCTTCGATTCGCCGCGCGCTGTCGTGGTCAACCCCACGAACACGTGCGCTTCCCTGGCATCGCTGATGCGGTAGTTGAACTCGGTCACGCTGCGTGATGCGCCCGGCAGCTGGCCGACCAGTTCGCAGAAGCGGCGAAAGCTGCCGCGTTCCTCCGGGATCGTCACTGCGAACAGCGCCTCGCGCTCCTCGCCCACCTCGGCGCGCTCGGCCACGAAGCGCAGCCGGTCGAAGTTCATGTTGGCGCCGCAGAGGATGGCCGCATAGGTCTCGCCGCGCGTGCCGTGCGCCTCGACATACTGCTTGATCGCGGCCACCGCGAGCGCACCGGCGGGCTCGACGATGCTGCGGGTGTCTATGAACACGTCCTTGATGCCGGCGCAGACGGCATCGGTGTCGACCGTGATGAACTCGTCCACCAGGTCGCTGGCGACACGGAAGGTTTCCTCGCCGACCAGCTTGACCGCGGTGCCGTCGGAAAACAGGCCGACATCGGGGAGCGTCACGCGTTGGCGGGCCGCGACCGATTGCATCATCGCGTCCGAGTCGTTCATCTGGACGCCGATCACCTTGATCTCGGGCCGCACGGCCTTGATGTAGTTGGCGACGCCTGCGATCAAGCCGCCGCCGCCGATGGCGACGAACACCGCATCGAGCGGACCCTGGTGCTGGCGCAGGATCTCCATCGCGATCGTGCCCTGGCCCGCGATCACGTCGGGATCGTCGAAGGGATGCACGAAGGTCAGCCCGTGCATCTTCTGCTGTTCGAGGGCGTACACGTAGGCATCGGAATAGCTGTCGCCATGCAGCTGCACTTCGCCGCCGAGCGCGCGCACCGCGTCGATCTTGAGCTGGGGCGTGGTCACCGGCATCACCACCACGGCCCGCGCGCCCAGTTTGTGGGCGCCGAGCGCCACCCCCTGGGCATGGTTGCCGGCCGACGCGCAGATCACGCCCTTGGCGAGCTGTTCGGCGCTCAACTGTGCCAGCTTGTTGTACGCGCCGCGCAGCTTGAAGCTGAAGACCGGTTGCTGATCCTCGCGCTTGAGCAGTACGGTGTTGCCCAGCCGCGCGCTCAAGGCGCGCGCCGGTTCGAGCGCGGACTCCACCGCGACGTCGTAGACGCGGGCGGTGAGGATCTTCTTCAGGTAATCGGCGGGGGTGAGCGGCGCTGTCGGCTTGGGCATAGGGCCGCGATCATAGGCCTGCGGCACCGAGGCAGGCAGCCCCAAGAAAAAAGCCCCGGGCCTTGCGGCTCGGGGCTAAATCCACCAATTGGGAGGGTGGAGGAGACAACCGGCGCACACGCGTTCGTGTGCGATGAAATAAAGTATATCGTTTGTTTGTTGCGTTGCAACAAGCGGGTGACGCTTTTCCAACACAAATCTACGTCGGCGTGGTTTTTTGCCCCGCCGTGACCCCCTGGAGTCTGCAAAAAATGGAATGCACAGTAAGTTGGAGCGGCAACGCGGGTGCTCGATCGGCGATGGGTTTCGTCGCCGAGACCGGCAGCGGCCACGTCCTGATGATGGACGGAGCGCCGGATGCGGCCAAGCCGGAGAACGGCGGACAGAACCTCGCGCCCCGGCCTATGGAAACCGTGCTCGCCGGCACCGGCGGCTGCACCGCCTACGACGTGGTGCTGATCTTGAAGCGCGGCCGGCACCAGGTCGAGCGCTGCAGCGTCAAGCTGACCAGCGAGAGGGCGGAAAAAGATCCCAAGGTCTTCACCAAGATCCACATGCACTTCACGGTGGCGGGCAAGGGAATACCTGCCGCCGCCGTGGAACGCGCGATCGCGCTGAGTCATGAAACCTACTGCTCGGCCAGCATCATGCTGGCCAAGACCGCCGAGATCACGACCAGCTTCGATCTGATCGAAACCTGAGCGCGGCCGGACTCGCCCGGTCAGATGCGGTGGGCGACCGTCGTCATCACGCGCGAGGCCAGGCGCATCAGGGCCTTGGTCGGTGCCGGCAGTTCCTGGGCGCCGGCGCTCCATGCCTGCGCTGCGTGGCGCGCTTCGTCCAGCTTCATCTGGTTGATCACGGCCCGCGACGCCGTGTCGCCGGCCGGCAGGCGGCCGAGGTGACCGTCCAGGTGCGCCTCCACTTGGCGCTCCGTTTCGGCGACGAAGCCCAGACTCAGCGGATCGCCGAGCCGTCCGGCAACGAGGCCCAGCCCGAACGCGCCCAGATACCAGAGGGGGTTCAGCACCGACGGGTGGGCCCCTAGCTCGTCGAGGCGCTGTCGCGTCCAGGCGAGATGGTCGGTTTCTTCACGCGCCGCCGCGTCGAAATGCGCCCGCAGCACCGGATCCCGCGCAACGGCAGCCTGCGCTGTATACAAGGCCTGGGCGCACACTTCCCCGACATGATTCACCCGCATCAACGCGCCCGCCTCTCGGCGCTCGGCCTCGCTGAGCTCGCCTGCGGGATCCACCGCCCGCGGGGCGGCCCGCGTCGCATGCGGCCTCGCGAACAAGGTGCGCAAGGCCGCATCTGCGACGGCCAGGACGGAGTCGAGCGAAGGATTCATGGGGCGATTGGAACCGATCCGAAATAGAGCTCATGCAGGGCAGGTCTTGTTTTGCATCGTGGTGTCGTGACGACTGCTAAAGCTTTGTTGCACTGCTGCAACGAAACGTCGAGGCTAGCCGCGATTTCGGGCGATTTGCTTTGCCCTGGTGAGACGGCTCTGGTGCAATAGCGACAACTTCCCAAAAGGAGGTTGGCCCGGGGTCCGGTAGGAGCACAAATGTGCCAGTCACGGTGAGCCCTTTCGCACCGGAGCCCTATGTTTAACCTTGGAGAAACTTGCAATGAAAAAATCTCTAGTTGCCCTGGCTGCCTTGGCTGTTGCCGGTGCTGCCTCGGCTCAGTCGTCGGTCACGCTGTTTGGTGTGGTTGACGCTGCTGTCAGCGGCTACTCGAACAAGTCGGAAAACGTCGGCTTCCCGGCTACCCCCTTCTTCACCGATAGCATCAAGGCCAGCCGCACCGAACTGCGGAACTCGGGCTACAACTCCAGCCGTCTGGGCTTCCGTGGTACGGAAGACCTCGGTGGTGGCCTGGCTGCCAGCTTCTGGCTCGAAGCCCCGATCAGCAATGACAACGGCCAAGAAGGCGTTGCGACCTTCGCTCGCCGCTCGACCGTGAGCCTGTCGGGTGGTTTCGGTGAAATCCGCCTGGGTCGTGACTACACCCCGACGTTCTGGAACGACACCGTGTTCGACCCGTTCGGCACCAATGGCGTTGGCACCAACCTGATCAGCACCGCGAACTCCAATTTCGGCGCTTGGCTCGGCGGTGCAACCACGAGCGTGCCCGGCATCACCAACGTGACCGGCAGCAACTACGTTCGCGCCAGCAACACGGTCGGCTACTTCCTGCCCCCGAACCTCGGTGGCTTCTATGGCCAGGTGATGTACGGCTTCCACGAGCGTAATAGCTTCGATCCGGGTACTGTGACGCCGGCCACGCTGAACAGCTCGCGTACCGGTCGTTACGTCGGCGGCCGCTTCGGCTACGCCAACGGCCCACTGGACGTCGCTGCCTCCTATGGCAACAGCACGATCGGCGACGACTTCTTCGCTGGCACCACCACCTCGGTGAAGACCTTCAACCTCGGCGCTTCGTACGACTTCGGCGTCGTGAAGCTCTTCGGTGAGTACTCGCAAGCCAAGAACGAAATCGATGTCGATACGCCGCTCTTCAGCGGTACCTTCAACAACGACATCGATCTCAAGGGCTACCTGCTCGGCGTAACCGTGCCGGTTGGCGCTGGTCTGATTCGCGCGTCGTACTCGCATGTCAAGTACGACCTGAACGTGCCGTTCTCGCTCATCGACGACCCGAAGGCCAACAAGCTTGCAATCGGCTACGTGCACAACCTGTCGAAGCGCACGGCTCTGTACGCAACGGTGGCCCGCATCCGCAACAAGGATGGTGCAAACCTGACCGTCGGCGGCCCGTCGTTCGTGACCACCTCGGCCGTGCTGCCGGGACAAGCCTTCCAGCCGAAGACCTCGACCGGCTACGACATCGGTATCCGTCACGCTTTCTGATTTGACGCTGGCGCAAGCCAGCTTTGATGGGAAGTCTTGAAAGCCGCCCGACGCAAGTCGGGCGGCTTTTTTCTTGCTCGGGCTTTCTCGAACAGGGATATCCCTTGGTCGGAGTTCTCCCGTGTCCGAAGCTGGCCCGGGTGTTGCATAGTCCGCGTTTTGACTTTGTGACGGATGGTTAACCATGGATTCCAAGCGCGTACTGATTCCTGTCGCCCTCGCGGCCTTTGTGCTGGCAGCCCCCACGCTGCATGCAAAGACTTTCAAGTGGACGAGCGCGAGCGACATCCCGACGCTCGATATCCATTCGCAGAACAACGCACTGGGCAATGGCGTGCACGCGGCCATCTACGACTCGTTGGTCTACTACAACAGCAAGACCTTCAAACCGGAGCCCCAACTCGCGTCCAGCTGGAAGCTCGTGACGCCCACCCAGATGCGCTTTACCTTGCGCAGCGGCGTCAAGTTCAGCGACGGCTCGG
Source organism: Variovorax sp. MHTC-1 (assembly GCF_003984645.1). GTDB lineage: Bacteria > Pseudomonadota > Gammaproteobacteria > Burkholderiales > Burkholderiaceae_C > Variovorax. Next base: position 307,769 of record NZ_RWKI01000006.1, on the reverse strand, counting down.
CGCTGACGGCCGAGGACGTGGTGTATTCGCTGACTCGCGCGATGTCCAAGACCTCGAACTACGCGGTCTACACCCAGGGCATCGACAAGGTAGTCAAGATCGATGCGAATACGGTCGACGTCCTGCTCAAGGGCCCCAATCCCGTGCTGCTGAATCAGCTGACGGAGCTTCGCATCATGAGCAAGGCCTGGGCGGAGAAGAACAAGTCAGTCGAGCCGAAGGACATCAAGACGCCTGAGGAAAGCTACGCCCACCGGAACGCCATGGGCACGGGGCCGTACATGGTCAAAGAATGGCAGCCGGACCAACGCCTCGTGCTCGTGCCGAACCCCAACTACTGGGGCAAGAACGACACCAACGTGACGGAAGTGGTCTACAGCCCGATCAAGTCCGAGGCCACGCGTGTCGCGGCGCTGCTTTCGGGTGAGATCGACTTCGTGCTGGATCCGAGCCCGCAAGATCTGGGGCGCCTGCGCCAGAGCGGCAACCTGAAGGTCATCGATGGCGTTGAAAACCGTACCATCTTCTTCGGCATGGACCAGTTCCGCGACGAGTTGCCCGGCTCCAGCGTGAAGGGCAAGAACCCGCTGAAGGACCAGCGCGTGCGCAAGGCGCTTTACCAGGCGATCGACAGCGCTAGTCTCAATCGCGTGACGATGCGGGGCCTGAGCCAGCCTACCGGTGCGCTGGTGGCGCCGCAGGTCAACGGCTGGACCGAAGGCGTGCACAAGCGCCATCCTTACGATGTGGAGGCCGCCAAGAAGCTGCTGGCCGACGCGGGCTACCCGAATGGCTTCGAGGTGGACTTCGCATGCCCCAATAACCGCTACATCAACGACGAGGAAATCTGTCAGGCCGTGACCGCGATGTGGGCGCGCGTGGGCGTCAAGGCGAAGCTTCGCACGCTGCCGCTCGTGACCTATTTCCCGATGATCCAGCGCTACGAAGCCAGCATCTACATGCTGGGTTGGGGCGTGCCCACCTTTGATGCGCTCTACAGTCTGCAGTCGCTCACGCGTACCGTGGGCAGCGGGGGTGACGGCAACTACAACGTCGGCCGCTACAGCAATCCGAAGATGGACCAGATCATCGATCGCGTGAAGACGGAAACCGATCTCCCGGTGCGCGACCGCCTGCTGACAGAGGCGCTGCAGTTGCAGAACGACGACGTCTCCCACATTCCGCTGCACAACCAGATCATTCCCTGGGCCATGAAGAAGAACATCGACGTGATCCATCGCGCCGACAACCGCCTCGACTGGCGCGTCATCAAGGTGAACTGACGCGCTGCGAAGCGTTTGCTGCAGGCGCCTCGTTGCGCCTCTTTTTGGCTCGGCTTCGAGCAAGGCGCAACCCGGGGAACCACCTCTTGGGCACGCACCTTGCTCTGCTAGCATCGTTGAACACATGCTTTGCTGAATGATTGCTTTCGTACTGCGCCGCCTGATCCAGGCCGTGATTGTCATGATCACGGTCGCCTTCATCGCCTTCCTCCTTTTCCAGTACGTGGGCGACCCCGTGGTGTTCCTGCTCGGCCAGGACGCGACGCCCGAGCAGATTCGCGAACTGCGTGCCGGCCTCGGGCTCGACAAGCCCTTTTTCGTGCAGTTCTGGCATTTCCTCGTCAATGCCGCGCAAGGCGAATTCGGGCTGAGCCTGCGGCAGGGCAGCAAGGTCTCGCGATTGATCGGCGAGCGCTTCCCGGCCACCCTCGAACTGGCGCTGGCTGCGGCCTTCCTGGCCTTGCTGATCGGTATTCCGATGGGGGTTTACACGGCGCTGCGCCGCGGCACATTCATGAGCCAGGTGTTCATGACGATCTCCCTGCTCGGCGTCTCGCTGCCCACCTTCCTGATCGGCATCCTGCTGATCCTCGTCTTTGCGGTGCTGCTCGGCTGGTTCCCGAGCTTCGGTCGCGGAGAAACGGTGCAGATCGGCTGGTGGAGCACTGGCCTCCTGAGAGCCGACGGATGGCACCACATCGTGCTGCCGGCGGTCACACTCGCCATTTTCCAGCTCACGCTGATCATGCGGCTGGTGCGTGCCGAAATGCTCGAGGTGCTGCGCACCGACTACATCAAGTTCGCACGTGCCCGCGGCCTGTCGGATCGGGTCATCCATTTCGGCCACGCGCTCAAGAACACGCTGGTGCCGGTGATGACCATCACGGGCCTTCAACTGGGCGGGCTGATCGCGTTCGCGATCATCACCGAGTCCGTCTTCCAGTGGCCCGGCATGGGCTTGCTGTTCATCCAGGCCGTGACCTTTGCCGACATTCCCGTGATGGCCGCCTACCTGTGCCTGATCGCCCTGATCTTCGTCGTCATCAACCTGGTGGTCGATTTGCTCTACTTCGTGGTCGATCCGCGCCTGCGCATCGGCCGCGCGGGAGGCCACTGATGAGCGAGCTACGTCTGCAGGCGAACGGCAGGGCGTTCGCGCACATCGCGCGCTTCTATCCGGAGATCACCGCCTTCCGGCGCGACCTGCATGCGCATCCCGAACTCGGCTTCGAAGAGGTCTACACGGCCGGCCGCGTCCAGGAGGCGCTTCGGGCCTGCGGCGTCGACGAGATCCACCCCGGCATCGGCAAGACCGGCGTGGTCGGCGTGATTCGCGGCCGGTCTACGGCCAGCCGCCGCATGATCGGCCTGCGGGCCGACATGGATGCCTTGCCCATGCGCGAGGAAAACGACTTCGCCTGGGCGTCGGCCAAGCAGGGCCTGATGCATGGCTGCGGCCACGACGGCCACACGGCCATGCTGGTCGGCGCCGCGCGCTACCTCGCCGAAACCCGCGACTTCGACGGCACCGCGGTCCTGATCTTCCAGCCGGGCGAAGAAGGCTTTGCCGGCGCGCGCGCGATGATCGAAGACGGCCTGTTCGACCGTTTCCCCGTGCAGTCGGTCTATGCGATGCACAACTGGCCCGGCCTGCCCGCCGGCACGGTGGGCATCAACCGCGGCGCGATGATGGCAGCCGCCGATCGCATCACGATCGAAATCGCCGGCAAGGGCGGCCATGGCGCGCACGCCTACCTCACGGTCGATCCGGTGCTGGTATCCGCGCACATCATCACGGCGGTGCAGAGCATCGTGTCGCGCAACGTGCGCCCGATCGACGCGGCCGTGATCAGCATCTGCGCAGTCCAGGCCGGCGATCTCGGCGCCATGAGCGTGGTGCCGGGCAAGGCGATGCTGGTGGGCACCGTGCGGACCTTCAGCGCCAGGGTGCAGGCGCAGGTCGAGCAAAGGCTCGTGGAGCTGTGCGCCGCCGTCGCTTCCGGCTTCGGGGCCACGGCGCAGGTGAAGTTCGAACGCATCTATCCCGCCACCATCAACACGGCGCCCGAAGCCATGTTCGCCGGCGACGTCGCGCAGTCGCTGGTGGGCGCGCACAACGTCGAGCGCAACATGGAGCCCAGCATGGGCGCCGAAGATTTCTCCTTCATGCTGCAGAAGAAGGCGGGCGCCTACATGCGCATCGGGCAGGACGCCCGGGGCGGCGCTTTCTTGCACAACAGCAAGTACGATTTCAACGACGAGATCCTGCCGCTCGGTGCCGCATTGCATGCCGGCCTGATCGAGCAGGGCATGCCACTGGCCGCTGCCGGCAAACCCACCAAGAACAAAGTCGCCTCAACGGCGTACTGACCCTTTCAACCCGAGGAGTGCTTCTCATGAATCTGAAGAAACAACTGGCCGCAGCGGCCGTCCTGTCCGTGCTGAGCGCCCTGAGCCTGGTGGCCAGCGCACAGACCATCCGGATCGCGAACCAGGGCGACGCGCTCTCGCTCGATCCGCATTCGCTCAACGAATCGCTGCAGCTCTCGGTGACTTCCAATGTCTACGAGACCCTGGTCGGACGCAACAAGGACCTGAGCCTGGCGCCATTGCTCGCGACGTCGTGGAAGCAGAGCTCGCCGACCGTGTGGCGCTTCGAGTTGCGCAAGGGCGTGCAGTTCCACGACGGCACGCCGTTCACTGCCGACGACGTGGTGTTCAGCTTCCGTCGCGCTGCGGGCGAAGGCTCCGACATGAAGGCCCACGTGAGCGAGATCAAGGAAGTCCGCAAGGTCGGCGATTCGGCGATCGAGATCGAGACCATCGGTGCCTTTCCGATCCTGCCGGACGTGATCACGCAGATCATGATCATGAGCAAGAAGTGGTGCGAGACCAACCAGGCGGTCAACCCGGTCGATCGTCGCAAGGGCATCGAGAACACGGCCTCGTTCAAGGCCAACGGCACGGGCCCGTTCCGCGTGCGAGAGCGCCAGCCGAACGTGCGCAGCGTGTTCGTTCGCAACGGCACCTACTGGGGCAAGATCGAAGGCAACGCGCAGGAAATCATCTTCACGCCTATCGCCAACCCGGCGACGCGCGTCGCAGCGCTGGTCTCGGGCGAGGTCGACGTGATGGAGCCGGTGCCGGTCCAGGACGTGGCGCGCATCAACAGCAGCCCCAACGCCCGCGTGATCGCAGGACCCGAACTGCGCACCATCTTCCTGGGCATGGACCAGAAGCGCGACGAGTTGCAGTACTCCAGCGTGAAGGGCAAGAACCCGTTCAAGGACAAGCGCGTGCGCCAGGCCTTCTACCAGGCCATCGACATCAACGGCATCCAGCGCACGGTGATGCGCGGCGCCTCGCGCCCCACCGCGCTGATGGTCGGTCCCGGCGTCAACGGCTGGAACGCCGAGCAGGACAAGCGCCTGCCCTACGACACCGAGGCAGCCAAGAAGCTGTTGGCCGAGGCCGGTTACCCGAACGGCTTCGAGGTCACGATGAACTGTCCGAACGACCGTTACGTGAACGACGGCCAGATCTGCCAGAGCGTGGCCGCGAGCCTGGCGCGCATCGGCGTCAAGATCAATCTCGCCACCGAGACCAAGGGCACCTACTTCCCGAAGATCCTGCGCCGCGATACCAGCTTCTATCTGCTGGGATGGACGCCGACCACCTACGATGCGCACAACGCGCTGAGTTCGCTCACGGCCTGCCCCGACGAGAAGGGCACGGGGCAGTTCAACCTCGGCGCCTACTGCAATCCCAAGCTCGACGAGGTCACGAAGAAGATCCAGTCCGAAACCGACAAGGCCAAGCGCAACGAGCTGATCAAGGAGGCCTTCAAGATCCACGCCGACGACATCGGCCACCTTCCGCTGCACCAGCAGTCGCTCGCCTGGGGCGTGAGCAAGAAGGTCGAGCTCACGCAGCTGGCCGACAACTTCATGTTCTTCAAGTGGATGAGCATCAAGCCATAAAAAAATGACGGCCCCCCGGCTTGCCACTTCGTGTGCTTCGCCACCCCCGAGGGGGAGGCTCGGCCGCCGTGGGGCGGCCCGGCGGCGGCCTAGTCCGCGCCCCGCGGATTTCGCTTCCACCACCTGATGAAAAAAACCTTAGCCCTCTGGCTGGACAGTGATGTCGGCCACAGCTTCCGCAGCTCGCCGGTCGCGATGCTGGCCGCCGCAATCGCCTTCGTCTGCATCTTCTGCTCGGTGTTCGCCGGTTGGGTGTCGCCGCACAACCCCTTCGACCTGGCCGCGCTCGAGCTCGGGGATGCGCGCCTGCCGCCCGCCTGGGAGGCCGAAGGCACGCGCAAGTACCTGCTCGGCACCGACGACCAAGGCCGAGACATTCTCTCGGCGCTGATCTACGGCGCGCGCATCTCGCTGGTCGTCGGTCTCGTGTCCGTGATGCTCTCCGTCATCGTCGGCGTGCTGTTCGGGTTGCTCGCGGGCTTCTGGGGCGGCTGGCTGGATGCCTTCCTGATGCGGGTGTGCGACGTGATGTTGTCCTTCCCGCCGATCCTGGTCGCCTTGCTGATCGCCGGCGTCGGCCGTGCCATGTTTCCGAACGCGCACGATTCGGTGGCCTTCGGTGTTCTGATCATCTCGATCTCGCTCACCGGCTGGGTGCAGTATGCGCGCACCGTGCGCGGCTCCACGCTGGTCGAGCGCAACAAGGAGTACGTGCAGGCGGCTCGCGTGACCGGCGTGTCGCCCTGGCGCATCATGGTGCGCCACGTGCTGCCGAACGTGATGGGCCCGGTGCTGGTGCTGGCGACCATCCAGGTGGCCACGGCCATCATCACCGAAGCTACGCTGTCCTTCCTGGGCGTCGGCGTGCCGCCGACCTCGCCCTCGCTGGGCACGCTGATCCGCGTCGGCAACGACTACCTGTTCTCGGGCGAATGGTGGATCACGGTCTTCCCCGGCGCGATGCTGGTGCTCATCGCGCTCAGCGTGAACCTGCTGGGCGACTGGCTGCGCGATGCGCTCAACCCGCGCTTGCGCTGAAGAAGGTAGAGCACCGCACATGAGCCTGCTTCAAGTCAACCATCTGGTCGTCGAATTCCCGCACCGGCGCGGCACCCTGCGTGCGCTGGACGACATCTCCTTCGAGATCGCGCCCGGCGAGATCCTCGGCGTGGTCGGCGAATCCGGCGCCGGCAAGTCGCTCACCGGCGCGGCCATCATCGGCCTGCTCGAGCCCCCGGGGCGCATCGCCAGCGGCGAGATCCGGCTCGAAGGGCAGCGCATCGACAACCTCGACCACGAGGCCATGCGCCACATCCGCGGCCGCAAGATCGGCGCCATCTTCCAGGATCCGCTGACCTCGCTGAACCCGCTCTACACCATCGGGCGGCAGCTGATGGAGACCATCCGCACGCACCTGCCCGTGGGCGAGGACGAAGCGCGCCGGCGCGCCATCGGCCTCCTGCAGGACACCGGAATCCCGGGTGCCGCGCAGCGCATCGACCACTATCCGCACCAGTTCTCCGGCGGCATGCGCCAGCGCGTGGTGATCGCGCTCGCGCTGGCGGCGGAGCCGAAGCTGATCGTCGCCGACGAGCCCACCACCGCGCTGGACGTGTCGATCCAGGCACAGATCATTCAGCTGCTCAAGAAGATCTGCAAGGACCGCGGCGCGGCGGTGATGCTCATCACGCACGACATGGGCGTGATCGCCGAGACCTGCGACCGCGTTGCCGTGATGTATGCCGGGCGGATCGCTGAGGTCGGCCCGGTGCAGGAGGTGATCCACCAGCCCGCGCACCCCTATACCTCGGGCCTCATGGCCGCTATCCCCGACATGACGATGGACCGCGCGCGCCTCAACCAGATCGACGGCGCAATGCCCCGCCTCAATGCCATTCCGCGCGGATGCGCCTACAACCCGCGTTGCCCGCGCGTCTTCGACCGCTGCTTGGAGGAGCGGCCCGACCTGCTCAACGCTGGCGCGACCCGCGCTGCCTGCTGGCTGCACGCTGCGCACAGCGCGGCGCCGATCGACGGGATTGCCGCATGAGCCGCCGGGCCGTTCCCAAGGCGAATACCGCAGCGCGCAGCGCGGAGGTTACCCAATGAGCGCCACGATGAGCTCACTGGTCCAGGCGAACGATCTCGCCAAGAGTTTCGACGTCTCCCCGCCCTGGCTCAACCGCGTGCTCGAACGCAAGCCGCGGGTGCTGCTCAATGCCGTCGACGGCGTGAGCTTCTCCATCGAGCGCGGCAAGACGCTCGCGCTGGTCGGCGAATCGGGCTGCGGCAAGAGCACCGTCGCGCGCCTGCTGGTGGGCCTGTACGAGCCCACCCGCGGCGGCATGCACTTCGACGGCCAGGACGCGCATGCCGCCTTCAAGACCGCCGAGGGGCGCAAGCTGCGCCGGCGCATCCAGATGATTTTCCAGGACCCCTACGCGAGCCTGAACCCGCGCTGGATCGTCGAAGACATCGTCGGCGAGCCGCTGCGCGAGCACGAGATCCTCAAGGAAGGCCCGGCGCTCAAGGCGCGCGTGGGCGAGCTGCTGCAATCCGTCGGCCTGAGCCCGCTGGACATGGTCAAGTACCCGCACCAGTTCTCCGGCGGCCAGCGCCAGCGTATCTCGATCGCGCGCGCGCTCGCCACCCAGCCCGAATTCCTGGTGTGCGACGAGCCCACCTCGGCGCTGGACGTGAGCGTGCAGGCGCAGGTGCTCAACATCATGAAGGACCTGCAGCGCGAGCGCGGCCTGACCTACCTCTTCATCTCGCACAACCTGGCGGTGGTGCGCCACGTGGCCGACCAGGTCGGCGTGATGTACCTGGGCCGGCTGGTCGAAGTGGCGGACAAGAGCAAGCTCTTCAGCGAACCGCAGCACCCCTACACGCGCATGCTGCTGGAGGCGATCCCGAAGATGAAGCACGCGGGCGAGCGACGCACGCCGGTGCAGGGCGAGGTGCCCAATCCGCTCAATCCGCCCACGGGCTGCACCTTCCATCCGCGCTGTCCGCATGCCAACGCGCGCTGCAAGGCCGAGCGGCCGCCACTGCAGATGCTGCGCGGCGTGCAGGTGGCCTGCCACGCCGTAGAGGAAGGCCGGATCTAGCACCCCATTCCAGGAACACCGCGGATCCGGCTCCGCCGGGCCGCAGGTGTTGCCCCCTGCAAGGGGGTTGGCGAAGCGACACGAAGTGCGCGCAGCCTGGGGGTGGGCACTACTGTTCTTCGCTCCAGGCGAAGCCGTCGCGCGCGATCATCGCGCTCGATGCGCTCGGCCCCCAGGTACCCGCTGCGTAAGGGCGCGGCACGCCGTCCGAGGCCCAGCTGTCGATCAGCGGCTCGACCCAGCGCCATGCCTCTTCCTGCTCGTCGCTGCGCACGAACAGGTTGAGCCGGCCGTCGATCACGTCGAGCAGCAGCCGTTCGTAGGCACCCACGCGCTCGGCGCCAAAACGCTTGTCGAAATCCAGGTCCAGCTGCACCGGCGCGAGCTGCGGGCCGGCACGCCGGTTGCCGTTGCGCTGGCGGTTGTCCTGCGCCTGCGCAAGCATGTGCAGCTCCAGGCCGTCCTTGGGCTGCAGGTTGATCACCAGCTTGTTGACCGCGCTGGGCGGGGCGCGAAAAATCGCATGCGGCGTCGGCCTGAAGTTGACCTCGATGCGCGCGTCGCGCGACGCCAGCCGCTTGCCGGTGCGGATGTAGAGCGGCACGCCGGCCCACCGCCAGTTGGCGATCTCGGTGCGCAGCGCGACGAAGGTCTCGGTACGGCTTTCCGGATCGACGCCCGGCTCGTCCCGGTAGCCCGGCACGCGCTCGCCGTAGGCCGTGCCCGAGGTGTACTGCCCGCGGATCGCGTGCAGGCTGATCGACTCCGCAGTCCACGGCTTCAGCGCGCGCAGCACCTTCAGCTTCTCGTCGCGGATCGCGTCGGCATGGGCATTGATCGGCGGCTCCATGCCGATCGCGCAGACCAGTTGCAGCGCGTGGTTCTGCACCATGTCGCGCAGTGCGCCTGTCTGGTCGTAGAAGGCGCCACGCTTCTCGACGCCGAGGTCTTCGGCGATCGTGATCTGGATGTTTGCGATGTGCTCGCGGCGCCAGATCGGCTCGAACAGCGCGTTGCCGAAGCGCATCGCGAACAGGTTCTGCACCGAGGGCTTGCCCAGGTAGTGGTCGATGCGGAACACCTGGTGCTCGTCCAGCACCTTGCACACGGCCTTGTTGATGGCCCGGTTCGACGCCAGGTCGTGGCCCAGCGGCTTTTCGAGCACGACGCGCGTCTGCGGGCCGTTGAGTCCGGCCGCGGCGATCTGTTGCACCACCTGCGTGAAAAGCGCCGGCGCCGTCGCGAGATACATCACGACGGTGCCGGCGTCGCGGGTCTTCAGCAGGTCGGCGAGCTTGGCGTAGTCCTCGGCCTTCGACAGGTCCATGCGCAGGAAGTACAGCATCGAGGCGAACTTCTTGAACTCCTCGGGCGTCGGCCGCTTGGCGCCCTCGACTGCCTCGAAGCGCGACTGGATCAGCTCGCGGTACCCGTCGTCGGAAAGATCGTCGCGCGCCACGCCGATGATGCGGCCGTCTTCGGGCAGGCTGCCGTGCCGGAAGGCCTGGAACAACGCCGGCATCAGCTTGCGCCATGCAAGGTCGCCGGTACCGCCGAAGAGGACAAGATCGAAACTCATGGATTCATCCGTGTTGTCATGAAATGCCGAGCAGGAACGCCTGCCTGTGAATGGTAATGGACCGCTCGGGCCCCGAGGGCTTCGCGTAAGCTTCGAGCCGGCCCGCGGAGGTCTTTTTTCTTGGACTCGACGGTATGAAGAATGTGGTGTTCGATCTCGGCGCGGTGCTGCTGAGCTGGGAACCGGTGTCGCTGGTGCATGCGGAGTTCGTGCACCTGGCGCCCACGGCCGAGGCCGCGCATGCGCTTGCGCGCGAGATGTTCCATCACGAAGACTGGCTGGGTTTCGATCGCGGCACGCACAGCCTCGACGATGCCATCGGTCGGATGGCGCTGCGCCTTTCGCTGCCGCTCGACCGCCTCAACCAAGCGCTGGCGCCCATGGGCGAGCGCCTGGAGCCGATCGCCGTCACCGTCGATTTGCTCGATGGGCTGCGCGCGCGCCGCGATGCGGGCGAGAAGCTGCGGCTCTACTACCTCTCCAACATGCCGGCGCCCTATGCGCGCGTGCTCGAAGAGCGCCACGCCTTTTTCCGCTGGTTCGACGGCGGCATTTTTTCCGGCGACGTGCGCATCATCAAGCCCCAGCGCGAGATCTACGAACTGCTGGCCGCGCGCTACCGGCTCGCGGCTGCCGACACGGTCTTCATCGACGACTCGCTGCCCAACGTGCTGGCGGCGCGCGAACTCGGCTGGCAGGCCATCCATTGCGAAAGGCCCAGCGCCTTGCCGGCGCAGCTCGGGGCCTACCTGCCGATCAGCTCGACCTTGTCGACGTCGAAGCCCAGCGAGCGCGCGTAGTCGAGCTCGGCGTCGAGCGCGACGTCGTCCAGCCGCGGCGCGCGCGACAGCACCCAGAGGTACCTGCGGTCCGGCGTGCCGACCAGCGCGACCTGGTAGTCGCGGTCGAGCCTCAGGATCCAGTAGTCGCCCCAGACGGCGGGCAGCCAGGCGAGCCATTCGGGCGCGAAGCGGACCTCGAGCCGGCCGGCGCCCGGCTGGCCGGCCACCGGCGCCACGCGCGCCACGCCGATCGCTTCGTCGAAGCTGCCGTCTTCCAGGATGCAGCGGTTGCGAACCTCCATCTGGCCATCGCCCAGCAGCGTGTACTCGGCCGTCGCCGGGCCCGCGCACTGCTTCTGGAAGCGATTGGGCAGGCGAGCCTGTTCGTGCCACAGGCCGGCATAGCGCTGCAGGTCGACCGGCGCAACCACCTGGAGCGGCGCGCGCATCAGCGGCGCGCCGTCGGCGGGGCCCGCCACGCGTTCGGTGCGCGTCGCCCTGGCGGTCTGGAGCGCGAGCAGGGTCAGCACGCCGCCCACGCAAAAGGCCGTGGCCAAGGTACCGATCGACGCGCTGTGCGTGCGATCGTCGAATGCGGCGGGCGGTGGCGGTGCGTGGCGTCTGCGAAAAAGCATGGGAATTCCTCCGGCGGGCGATCAGCGAACGCTAGTCGCTGGCCTTGCCGGGGCCCGTCAGCCGAAGACCACACGGACTGTAGTTTTGCGGCGGGATAATGGCCGCATGAACCAACTCGATGCCCTCCGTCAATGGACCACCGTGGTGGCCGATACCGGCGATTTCCGCCAGCTGGCCCAGTTCAAGCCCCGGGACGCCACCACCAATCCCTCGCTGATCCTCAAGGCCGTGCAGAAGGCCGAGTACCGGCCGCTGCTCGATGAAGCGGTCAAGAAGCACGCCGGCCTGGCCGTCGACGAGGTGATCGACCGGCTGCTGGTTCGCTTCGGCACCGAAATCCTTTCGCTCATCCCGGGCCGCGTCTCGACCGAGGTCGATGCGCGCTTGAGCTTCGATACCGCCGCCACCGTCGAACGCGCCGAGCGCATCGTGGCGCTCTACCGGGCCGAGGACATCGAAGTCGAGAAGCGCGTGCTGATCAAGATCGCCGCCACCTGGGAAGGCATCGAGGCCGCGCGCCGGCTCGAGGCGAAGGGCATCCACACCAACCTGACCTTGCTGTTCTCGTTCGCCCAGGCGGTGGCTTGCGGCGCGGCGGGCGTGAAGCTGATCTCGCCCTTCGTCGGGCGCATCTACGACTGGCACAAGAAAACGGCCGGCGGCAGCTGGGACGAGGCGGCGCGTTCGGGCGCCAACGATCCGGGCGTGCAGTCGGTGCGCCAGATCTTCGACTACTACAAGAAGCACGGCATCGCGACCGAGGTAATGGGCGCGAGCTTCCGCAATGTGGGGCAGATCGCCGCGCTGGCAGGCTGCGATCTGCTGACCATCAGCCCCGAGCTGTTGGCCGAACTCGCCGCCAGCGAAGCGCCGCTCGCGCATGCGCTCGACGCCGAGGCCGCAAAGGCGCTCGACATTCCGCAGCTCAGGCTCGACGAGCCGGCCTTCCGCTTCGCCCTCAACGAGGACGCTATGGCCACCGAGAAGCTTGCCGAGGGCATTCGCGCCTTTGCGGCCGATGCGGTGAAGCTGGAGAAACTCATGGAGGAGGTTGCATGACGATGAAGACGCGCTGCGATCGCACGGCGGCCTGGGGCCGGCTGCAGGCGCACTACGATGCTGCCGGCCGCGGCTTCGACCTGCGGCAGGCTTTCGCCACCGATCCGCAGCGGTTCGGCACGTTCAGCCAGTCGGCGCCCCATCTTTTTGCCGACCTATCGAAGAACCTCATCGACACGGAGACCGAAGAACTGCTGCAGGCGCTCGCACAAGAGGCAGGCCTGGAAGCGCACCGCGATGCGATGTTCGCCGGCGAGCACATCAATGCCACCGAAGACCGCGCCGTGCTTCACACGCTGCTAAGAAGCCCGGCATCCGTGCCGGTGCCCGAGCGGCTCACGAGCGCGCTGGCCGATGTCCACGCCACGCTGGCCGCGATGCTGGCCTATGCCGATGACGTGCGGGCCGATCACACGATCACCGACGTGGTCAACATCGGCATCGGCGGCTCCGATCTCGGTCCGCAAATGGCGGTGCGCGCCCTCGACCAGTTCGTGGCGCCTGGCAAGCGCTTCCATTTCGTCTCCAACGTCGATGGCCACGAACTCGCGCGCGTGCTGCGCGACCTGGCACCCGAGCACACGCTGTTCCTGGTCGCCTCGAAAACCTTCACCACGGCCGAGACCATGGCCAATGCGCAATCGGCCAAACGCTGGTTCGAGCAGTCGGGCAGCGTCGACATCGCGCGCCATTTCGCGGCACTCACCACCAACGTCGAGGCCGCACGCGCCTTCGGCATCGAGACGAGCTTCGGCTTCTGGGACTGGGTGGGCGGCCGCTATTCGCTCTGGTCGGCCATCGGGCTGCCGATCGCGCTGGCCATCGGCGCCGACGGCTTCCGCCGCCTGCTCGCCGGCGCCCACGCGATGGACGAGCATTTCCGCACCGCCCCGCTGGCGCAGAACCTGCCGGTGCGCCTGGGCCTCCTCGATGTCTGGTACCGCAACTTCCATCGCTTCGCGAGCCGCAGCATCGCGCCGTACCACAGCGCGCTGCAACGGCTGCCGGCCTACCTGCAGCAACTCGAAATGGAGAGCAACGGCAAGCGTGTCGATGCCGGCGGCCAGGCGCTGCCTTTCGGCACCTCGCCCGTGCTGTGGGGCGAGCCCGGCACCAACGGGCAGCACGCGTATTTCCAGATGCTGCACCAGGGCACGGACGTGATCCCGCTGGAATTCATCGCCGTGCGCGATGCGGCACACGATCTCGAGGGACACCATCCCAAGCTGCTGGCCAACGCGCTCGCGCAAGCGCAGGCACTCATGGTCGGGCAGCGCGACGAGGGCGGGCACCGCAATTTCCCGGGCAACCGGCCGAGCAGCTTCTTCGTCTTCGAGCAGCTCACGCCCGAGTCGCTCGGCGCATTCCTCGCGCTCTACGAGCACCGGGTCTTCACCAGCGGCGCGCTCTGGGGCATCAATAGCTTCGATCAATGGGGCGTCGAGCTGGGCAAGGTGCTGGCGCGGGACATCGAACCGCGCCTGGCCTCGGGCGACACCCGCGGCCTCGACCCCTCCACGGCCGGCCTGCTCGCCCGCCTGCGCTAGCGAGAAGGTGTCACCAAAGCCGGTGAACCGCCCTTTATGATGGCCGCGGGAGTTTTCCCGGGGAACTATCGAGAGGAGTTGTTCGATGAATTTTCAACAAGCCATTCAGACTTGCTTCAGCAAGTACCTGGACTTTTCGGGGCGTGGATCGCGCTCTGAGTACTGGTGGTTCGTACTCGCCTACGTTATCGTGGCCGTCGTGGCGGGCCTCATCCACGAGATCGTCTATCTCGTGGTCATCCTCGCCTTCCTGCTGCCGCTGCTGTCGGCTGGCGCGCGCCGCCTGCACGACATCGGCAAGAGCGGCTGGTGGCTGCTGATCGGTCTGATTCCGCTGGTGGGCCTGGTGCTGTTGTACTTCATGGTCCAGCCCAGCCAGTCCGAGAGCAACGAGTACGGAGCGCCGCCGCTCGCCGCTGCCTGAGCCTGGCTTCGCAAACGTAAAAAAACCCCGCGGCTTGCGCTGCGGGGTTTTTCTATTTGGCCGGAGGCCGGGCAGGCATTACATGCCCATGCCGCCCATGCCACCCATGCCGCCCATGTCGGGCATGCCGCCGCCGCCGGCGCCGGACTCGTCCTTCGGTGCGTCGGCGACCATCGCTTCGGTCGTCAGCAGCAGGGAAGCGACCGATGCGGCGTTCTGCAGCGCGGTACGGGTCACCTTGGTCGGGTCCAGGATGCCCAGCTCGAGCATGTCGCCGTAGGTGTCGTTCTGGGCATTGAAGCCGTAGTTGCCCTTGCCGGCGTACACGGCATTGACCACCACGCTGGCTTCGCCGCCGGCATTGTTGACAATCTCGCGCAGCGGCGCTTCGATGGCCTTCAGCACCAGCTTGATGCCGGCGTCCTGGTCGGCGTTGTCGCCCTTGAGCTTGTCGCCCACGGCTTGCTTGGCGCGCAGCAGCGCCACGCCGCCGCCGGCCACCACGCCTTCTTCCACTGCAGCGCGGGTGGCGTGCAGGGCGTCTTCGACGCGGGCCTTCTTTTCCTTCATTTCGACTTCGGTGGCAGCGCCGACCTTGATCACGGCCACGCCGCCGGCCAGCTTGGCCACGCGCTCTTGCAGCTTCTCGCGGTCGTAGTCGGACGTGGCTTCCTCGATCTGCACGCGCACTTGCTTCACGCGGGCTTCGATGTCGCCTGCAGCGCCGGCGCCGTCGATGATGATGGTGTTTTCCTTGCCCACTTCGATGCGCTTGGCCTGGCCCAGGTCGGCCAGCGTCACCTTCTCGAGCGTCAGGCCCACTTCTTCAGCGATGACCTTGCCGCCCGTCAGGATGGCGATGTCTTCCAGCATGGCCTTGCGGCGGTCGCCGAAGCCCGGTGCCTTGACGGCCACGACCTTCAGGATGCCGCGGATGGTGTTGACCACCAGCGTCGCCAGGGCTTCGCCCTCGACTTCTTCGGCAATGATCAAGAGCGGACGGCCGGCCTTGGCGACTTGCTCCAGCGTGGGCAGCAGGTCGCGGATGTTGCTGATCTTCTTGTCGAACAGCAGCACGAAGGGGTTTTCCAGCAACGCCGACTGCTTCTCGGGGTTGTTGATGAAGTAGGGCGACAGGTAGCCGCGGTCGAATTGCATGCCTTCGACGACGTCGAGTTCGCTGTCAAGCGACTTGCCGTCTTCGACAGTGATCACGCCTTCCTTGCCGACCTTGTCCATCGCGTCGGCGATGAGCTTGCCGATGGTTTCGTCGCTGTTGGCCGAGATCGAGCCGACTTGCGCGATTTCCTTCGAGGTGGTGGTGGCCTTGGAAGCCTTCTTCAGCTCCTCGACCAGGGCGGTGACCGCCTTGTCGATGCCGCGCTTCAGGTCCATCGGGTTGATGCCGGCGGCTACGTACTTGAAGCCTTCGCGAACGATGGCTTGGGCCAGCACGGTCGCGGTGGTGGTGCCGTCGCCGGCATTGTCCGAAGTCTTGGAAGCCACTTCCTTCACGAGCTGGGCGCCCATGTTCTGGAGCTTGTCCTTGAGTTCGATTTCCTTCGCCACGGACACGCCGTCCTTGGTCACGGTCGGGGCGCCGAACGAGCGCTCGAGCACCACGTTGCGGCCCTTGGGGCCCAGGGTCACCTTGACGGCATTGGCCAGGATGTTGACACCCTCGACCATGCGTGCGCGGGCTTCACCGCCGAAGACTACGTCTTTTGCTGCCATTTTGATTACTCCAGATTCGGTTGAATTACTTCTCGACGACCGCGAACAGGTCGTCTTCCTTCATGACCAGCAGTTCGTCGCCATCGACCTTGACGGTCTGGCCGCTGTACTTGCCGAACAGGACGCGGTCGCCGATCTTGACGCTCATCGCGCCGAGTTCGCCCTTATCGTTCTTCTTGCCAGGGCCGACGGCCAGCACTTCGCCCTGGTCGGGCTTCTCGGCGGCGTTGTCGGGGATCACGATGCCCGAGGCGGTCTTGGTTTCGCTTTCAATGCGCTTGACGATCACGCGATCGTGCAAAGGACGAAGTTTCATTGCATCTCCTGGATAGAAACGGGGTTTGGTTCGGGCGCTGGCATGGTTGCCGGCTACCCAGTCACTGGAGGCGGGGGCTTGTTAGCACTCCTCTTCAGCGAGTGCTAATCATAAGGGCATTTGGCGGGGTTTCAAGGGCCCCCTCTGCGGAACGCTGTCGGTTGTCGGTTTTCAACTTACCTTGAATTTTTTGCACTTAGTTTGAACTTTCCCTACCCCGCCGCGCCGGCCCGGCGGGCGAAGCTGCCCGACACAGAAGAGGGGCGGCAGCAGCGGCAACTGCAGCCTAATTTGAGCGGGCGCTCACGCCCGCCGCCATTGGGAAGCAGGTGGGGGCGTACGGCGGACTGAGCGCCGACACCGACATTCAAGCGGCAGCTTCGACTTTGAGGCCTGCCGTCTTCCATTCAGGGAATCCGTCTTCCAAGCGACGGATTCAGTAGCCCTTCTTCCGCAGAGCCGCCACCGCTTCGAAAGACATGACGCGGTAGTGTCCGCGGCAATACGCGACGATCTCGCGACCGATGGGGAGCTCCGCTAGCCTGCGCTCGAGTTGTTCAATCGGGACATTGATCGCACCCGGCACGTGACCCAGCGCAAACTCACTTTCCGGGCGAACATCGAGCACGGTGACCGCGCCCTCCTTGAGCCTTTCCACCAATTCAGCTCTGGACACGGCTTCCAGCGAATCTCTCTGAAAGAAGTCGCGCATGACAGCCTGAACTTCGGCCACGTTGCGCTCGGCAACGCACCCCAGGGCCTTGAGCAAAGACACGATCTCCGCGTCGCCGGCCAGGCTGAGAAGACGCGCTTGCCCTGCCGATTCGCCTCAACCAAATGCACACGCCGCAACAACTGAAGGTGGCGCGACGCATTTGCGAGGGTCAGGTGCGTGGCCTCCGCGAGATCCTCGACGCTCCTGGCGCCTTGCGCCATCGCTTCAACCAGATCAAGCCGATGTGGGTGCCCAGTGGGCCACGCTGCCAATTGCGACCATGTTCCTTGGCACGGCCATGATGACGTTCCCCGCGTCGATGCGGATGGCGCGCGTGGGGCGACGCTTTGGCTTCCTCGTGGCGCTGCTGTGGCTGGCGGCCAAGCGCCGCACCGAGCAGCTGCACCGCCTTCGCAATCAAATTTCAAAAGCATGAATGAGCACCGCCGCGCCGTCGTTCAGCCGGCCGCTTGCTGGGGGGCACTCCGACCCCCGCGGTAAGCGGTTGGCGTCACGCCGTAGCGCTCCTTGAACGCGCGGTTGAACGGGCCGATGGAGCCAAAGCCTGCCTCCAGCGCGAGTGTCAGCACCGGCAGGCGGTCGCAGGAAGGATCGGCGAGCCGGGCTTCGACTTCACGTAACCGGTACTCGTTGACGAAGGATGGAAAGTTCCGGTAGCCGAGCCGACGATTGATGAGGTCGCGCAGTCGGTACTCCGGCAGTCGCAGCTGCGTGGCCACGTTCGCGAGCGACAGGTCCGGGTCCCGATACAACCGCTCATCGCTCATGAATCGCTGCAACTGGGCAACATGCCCGGCGTCAGGATCAAGGGCAGGCTGCGGCGCGCGATCCGCCACGACAGCGAAGGAGGCGGAGGGTGAACCGAATAAGGTCTCTAGCGCGTGAACATCCAGGCGGAGCATCGCAGCAAGCGTGACGGCAAGCGCAACTGAAATGACACCGACGTTCAAGCCATCGAGCCAGGGAGGCGGCGACATGTCGCGCCGCAGCAACTCGACACCCAGCACAGCCAACCCGTGCAGGCCGATGTAGGCCAGCAGCCATGGGCGCAGCCGACGTCGGCCAGCCACCAAGTCGTCGACCCGAGTGCTCCACAGCTGCCATAGCGCGTGCAGCACAAAACTGCCCGCAATGGCCTTCTGCGCAGTTCGCGCAGTGCTATCCATGCTGAACGTCCAACTCCAGTCGCGACCCGCCGAGGACAGACCAACAAGCAACAAGGCAAGGGCGGCCAGTCCGGCTGGCCACGGCAGGTCAGCACGGTCCTCGAAGGCGCTACGCACGAGCCACCAAAACGCCACCGGGAAGAGTAGCGCGCCCGCCGTCAGGACCGGCAACAGCGCGGGCGGCAGCATCAGCGCCTGCGGCGCCGATCGCATGAGATAGGCGGCCATGCAAACAAGCAATGGCAGCAGCGCGGCACGTGCGCGCCCCCGCGCGCCCAACGTCGCCATCGCCAACACCAGCGTCAGGGACAGCGCGAAGGTGCGCAGGACGAAGGGGGCATCGATCGGCATGGTCTGCAGTGTGATACCGCGAAGGCCTCTTTTCTAGCCGAATCCTGCAGAAGCTATGCGATTCGAACAAACGGCGAGACCTGACAAAGAACCAGTGAGACGCCCGTCGCTGCCGGACCTACGGTGTCTGCGTTCGTGACCAACCGAGGGCCCCCATGTCAGCTGTCTGTTTCAACCCCTTCATCATGCTTGATGCGTGGCCGGCCATCTTTGTGGCCGACCTGTTGCGCTACGTGATCCCAACTTCATTCGTGGCGCTGGTCATTTCGCTGTTGCCACCCGACTGGGCGGTGTTGCGCCGCGTGCGATTGCGCCAGCCCGAAGCCGGCCAGCAAGGGCGGGAACTCTCTTTCTCCTTGTTGACCGTTCTGATCTTTTCTATGAATGGTGTCGTCATCTTCGCCGGCGCCAAACTCGGTTGGCTGCAGATTTACACCGCGGTGAACGACAGGGGATGGATGTACCTTTTGGCCAGCCTGGCTGGGCTGGTCGTACTGCACGACGCCTGGTTCTACTGGACGCACCGCCTCATGCACCGGCCAAGGTGGTTCCGCTGGATCCATGGCGTGCACCATCGCTCGGTGGCGCCCACACCTTGGGCCGCCTACAGCTTTGCGCCTGCTGAAGCTGTCATACATGCGGTATTTCTCACCCTGGTCCTCGCCGTGTTGCCGCTGCATCCCCTGGCCATCTTTGTCTTTTTGGTGCACATGATCGCGCGTAACGTCCTCGGACATGCCGGAATCGAGTTGGTGCCGGGGCGCTGGCTGGCCGGGTGGTGGGGGCGCTGGATGACGACAACGCTGCACCACGACCTCCATCACGCACACGGCCGATACAACTTTGGCCTTTACTTCACTTGGTGGGATCGCATTGGCGGCACAGAGCATCCCGACTACCGAGGGCGGCTGCGCGAAGTAGTTCATCAAATAGCGCAAGCGTCCTTCACAACGGCCGCCGGCCAGCCGCGAGGGAGGGAAAATTCAAAGTAAGTTGAACAACTTGGCGGGAAATTCAAAGTAGCGTGAACAAGCAGTCCAACGTGTCGTGATGTCGTCGACGAGGTCCGCCGGCTGAAGGTTTCGGATGGGTCGGCGTTGCAATCTGGGGCAGCAGCGAATTGCCGCGGACGCTGATCGCCGCCGAACTCGTCGACGAATATCGCATCTGGGTCTTTCCGTTGGTGCTCGGCGAAGGAAAGCAGCTGTTTGAAAACGGCGTCCCGCCACGTGGTCTCTCTCTGGTTGCAACGCGGAACACGCCAAGGGGCGTCCTCCTCAACACCTGCCGGCCTGGCGGTCCCCTACCAAAGGTGCGACTCGGGGTCGACCTCTGGTAGCTGCCGCGAGTAAGCGGTCCCGCAGCTTCGAAAAGACGCCGTCGCCCGTCAGGCCCGGATTACAGCGCCTCCACGTCATGTCGGACGCTCGTGCCAATGCACCGGGGTACGATCTGGTAAGAAATCACATTCCGGATCCACCATGAAGCACCTGCTACGCCCCTTTGCCCTGGCTGCTCTGCTCGCTACAGGCTTGGTTGTTCCCGCAATGGCAGACCCGCACAAAGACGAGAGCGGCCACGGCCGCGGCAAGGGTCGGCACGGAGACCGCGAATACAAGGAAGAGTACTGGGACGGTCGATGCAAGGTTGAGCGCAAATGGGAAAAGGGCGGCGAGTACAAGGAGGAGCGAAAGTGCAAGGGACGCTCAGCGCGCGCTCGCCAATACGATGCGCCTTACTACGCTCCGCAGCCTGGAGTGATCGTCGAACCGCCAGCAGTAGTCATTCAGCCGCACATCGTCGTTCGGCCCTAGAACTGCGGTCGAGTTTGCGCGCGGTCTCTCGCGATCTCAAAGCGAACGACTGGCGCCGCAGTGTGTCGAGACTCATGTAGGTAACTGACGGTCAGAAGAACGCGGGGGTGGTCTACCTTGGCGCGCATGGTTCGCTCGAAAAGTGTTTGAACAACAGGGAGCCATCCAATGGCAGACGACGCCGACAAGCTCTTCTCTCTCCACCAAGACGATGAGATTCGCCGACGGGCAAGCAGCCTAGGCTGCACCGAAGCGGAACTGCGCGAGGCGGTGACGGCCGTCGCCAATCTCATTTCGCTCGAGCACAACGATGAAATCCGCGATTGGGCAATGAGTCTGTGCTGCACCGAAGCCGAGTTGCGAGCCGCCGTGAAGGCGGTCGGTTACCCGGGCGAGGCGCTTGCGGCCGGTGACCCGCTTTTTCGCCCTGGAGAATTCAATGATGTGTGAAAAACCCCTTTCTCGCGAGCCCTGTGCCTGGAAGTCCACGTAAGAACTTTTGGAGGGAAGGCACGCCATCTCAAGCCGAGTTGGGGCGCAGAGGCAGGCTACGCACCCGTTGACCGGTGGCGTCCGACACGGCATTCGCAATGGCGGCCAGCACAACGGAGGTACCCGGTTCGCCAATACCCCCAGGCGCTTCCCGGCTGGGCAGGATGTGAACCTCTACCTCGGGCGCCTCTGACAGCCGCAGGAGCCGATAGTCATGGAAGTTGCTTTGCTCGACGCGGCCGGCCTTGATGGTGATCTCGCCCCATAGGGCCGCGGAGACGCCGAACTGGATGCCACCGTCCACCTGAGCCTTTACCGTGTCGGGGTTGATGACCATGCCGCAGTCCACAGCGCACACGACACGGTCGACGGCGATGTCGCCAGAAGGGTCGACCGTGACCTCGGCCACCTGGGCCAGATAGCTGCCGAACGCGGCCAGCACCGCGACACCGCGGCCTCGCTTGGCCCCCTTGGCCGCCGCGGGGCGCAAGGGAGCGTCCCAACCCGCCTTTTGCACCGCCAGTTCCAAGACCGAACGAGCGCGTGAACGCTCGGGCAGCAACGCCGTGCGGTAGGACACGGGATCCCCGCCGGCCATCAAAGCCAATTCGTCCACGAAGCTCTCCACCACGAAGCAGTTGTGCGTCGGCCCCACGCCGCGCCACCAACCCGTGACCAGGCCCGCCGGCGGCTCCTCGCGCACATAGTCGAGCCTGGACGTCGGCCATTCATAGGGGCCCAACCCAGCCTCGACCGCATCATGATCCAAGCCATTGCGAAACAGGCCCGGTGCGACACGAGCCACGATGGACGAGCCGACCACCCGGTGAGCGATGGCGGTCGGGCGACCTTGCGCATCGATGGCCGCACTGAGCTGGTCGACATAGGCCGGCCGCAGGATGTCGTGCTGAATGTCTTCCTCTCGCGACCAGATGAACTGAACTGGACCTTGCACCTTCCGCGACAGGGCCACCGATTGCTCGACGTAGTCGGCTTCCAGCCTGCGTCCGAACCCGCCGCCGATCAGGTGATTGTGGATACGGACCTTGTCGGCCGCCAGTCCCGATGCGCGCGCCGCGGCGTCGCGAGCGCGCGTCGGCGCCTGCGTGCCCACCCAGACGTCGCAGCCATCCGCACGGAGGTCCACGGTGCAGTTGATGGGCTCCATTGCCGCGTGAGCGAGAAACGGCGAATGGTAGGTGGCCGTGAGTCGCTTGGCGGCATCGCGCAGCGCCGCATCTGCGTCGCCCTGCGCACGCGCCACAGCGGCATCTTGCCGCGCGAGACCGCCCTCCAGGCCCTTGCGGATGCTGGCAGTCGAGACGCTCGCCGCCGGCCCGTCGTCCCAGACGATCTTCAACGCTGCGAGCCCCTGCTTCGCGGCCCAGGAGTGATCTCCGATCACCGCCACAGCGTTGTCGATGCGTACCACCTGGCGCACGCCTGGCGAGGCCAGTGCCGCCCGATCGTCCACGCTCACCAGCTTGCCGCCGAGAGCGGGGCTTGCCGCAACAGCGGCATAGCGCATCTTCGGCAGCCTCGCATCGATGCCGTACCGCGCACGACCACTGACCTTGTCGGCCGCATCGAGGCGCTTGAGCGGACGCCCGATGAGCTTGAAGGCTTCCGGTGACTTGAGCGTGACTTGCTGCGGCAACCGCAAGCCGGCTGCGCGCTGGGTGAGTTGCCCGTAGCTGAGCTGCCGACCGCTGGACGCGTGGATCACGATGCCGTCCTGCACGCGGCACTCGGCTGCCGCGACACGCCATTCCTGCGCCGCCGCCTCTACGAGCATGACGCGCGCCATCGCGCCTGCCGTTCGGAGCGGCTCCCAGGCACCCTGAACAGAGTTGGAGCCCCCGGTGATCTGTGCGCCGCCGGCTCGGGGATTGCCATAGCGGGCAGCGTCGGGCGGCGCATGGGCGAGCTTGACGCGAGCGAGCGGGATTTCGAGTTCCTCGGCGACCAACATCGACAAGGCCGTGTAGGTTCCCTGGCCCATCTCCACGCGCGGCATGGTCAGCGTGATGGTGTTGTCGGGATCGATTCGGATGAACGCGTTCGGTTCGAAGGGAGAGGGCTTCTCAGTGGCGGCTCGTGCGTCCGCTCCCAGCGCACTGTTGAATGCAACGCCAAGTGCGAGCGATCCGCCAGCGGCCAGGAAGACCCGTCGCGAAATGTCGTGCGAAGAAGCGTTCATGCCTTGCCCCCTGCATCAGCCGCGCGATGGATGGCCACGCGGATGCGCGAGTAGGTGCCGCAGCGGCAGATGTTGCCGGACATCGCCGAGTCGATCTCGGCGTCGTTGGGCTTGGGCGTTTGGCTGAGCAGCGCGCAGGCCGACATGATCTGGCCCGACTGGCAGTACCCGCACTGCACCACCTCCTCTTCGAGCCAGGCTTTCTGCACGCGGCGGCCCAGCGCCGTCTGTCCGATCGCCTCGATGGTGGTGACGCGCTTGCCGCTGACCGCCGAAAGCGGTGTCTGACAGGAGCGGATGGCCGCGCCGTCGAGATGCACGGTGCATGCCCCACACAACGCCATGCCGCAGCCGAACTTGGTACCAGTCAGGCCGACCACGTCGCGCAGCGCCCAAAGGAGCGGCATGTCGCCCGGCAGGTCGAGTTCAGTCCGCTGGCCGTTCAGTTCGAAGTTCAGCATCTCAAGCCACCGCGATCGCTTCTACTTCGATCAGCCAGTTCGGATCGACCAGACCGACCTCGACCACCGACATCGCCACCTTGTGGTCACCGAGATAGCGCTGGCGAATTGCCGCCCCCAGACGCCAGTCCTCCCGGTTCGCCAGCCAGATGGTGAGCTTCGCGAGGTTCGAGCGCTCCATTTCGGCTGCCTTCAGCGTTGCGTCGATGTTGGACCAGACGCGGGTGGCTTGAGCCTCGAAGTCGCCGGCCAGGCTGCCGTCGGGCTCCAGTCCCATCGTGCCGCTGATGAAAAGCAGCCGATTCACTGAGGTGGCCTCGACGGCTTGGGCGTAGGGGCCGATGGGCGTGAAGATGTCCGGTGGCGTATGCACTTTCAACATGGGAGCTCCTGCGGCTTTATCAGAGAATGGCATTAGGCATGCGAAAGGCGTCTCGGATGATGCGCTTTGCTCATCTCATGCCATCCAACTTTGGCATGACACATGAATGAAATTTCGATCACCGCTCTGCGAGTGTTTCGCGCGGTCGCGCGCTGCGGCAGCTTCACCGCCGCCGCTCGCGATCTCGGCTGCGCTCAATCGGCGATAAGCCGGTACATGGCCTCTCTGGAAGGAGGCTTGCGGCAAACGCTGGTATTGCGCGGCCATCGCAGCGTGCAACTCACTGCGGCAGGCGAGCTGTACCTCGAGACAGTCAATCGCGCGCTCGATGAGCTGGATCATGGCGCGATGCGAGTCGCCAGTGCCGGCGAGCGACCGACGGTCAAGGTGCTGGCCATGCCATCGTTCGCTTCACGCTGGCTCATTCCCCGGCTGACGCGGCTGCAACACGCGCGCATCGAGGTCGAGATCGAGCTGGCCACGTCGATCTGGGATGCCGACTTTCGGAAGGAGCGCTTCGACCTCGCGATCCACTACGGGGACGGTTCCTGGCCCGGTGCACAGCTTCTGATGCATGACAGTCTCGTTCCTGTGGCTTCACCCCGGCTGCTGGAAGGCCAACGGCTCGCGCGCATCGGCGACATGGATCGGTTCCCGTGGCTGCATGACTCTCTGCGAAGCAGCAAGTGGCCTCAATGGCTCGCGGCCTGCGATGCGGGAAACTTGGCGAGTGCCCGGAACATGAAGTTGCAGGACACCGAGGCAACGCTCACTGCCGCCGTCGCCGGCCTCGGCATCGCCATCGGCCATGTCGTACTGGCCGACAACGATATTCGCGAGGGCCGCCTGCTGGAAGTTTGGCCGCGGCATACGCCGCTGGCCGCCGGCTATCACTTGATCCTGGCCAAGCGAGCTGCGCGAAACCAGGCCGCGCGTACGCTGGCGGACTGGTTGATGAACGAGGCCATGGCGTTTCGCAAGACGTCGGAAGCGCACGCGCCTGAGCGCCGGTCCGATGCAAGCTGATTCCCGCTCCTTTTTGATGTCCGCAGAAGAGTCAAGCAATCGCCGAAGCGCTGCTTGACATGCAGGTATTTGCCTGCACATAATTCCCTCACGCACAAACACAACGATGGACGCTGACAAGGTATTCAAGGCGCTGGGCGACCCGACGCGCAGAAAGCTGCTCGACCTGCTGTACGAGCGGAACGGGCAGACGCTGGGAGAGCTCTGCGAGCACCTGGACATGGCGCGCCAATCGGCCACCCAGCACATCGGGATCCTCGAGGCGGCCAATTTGGTGAGCACCGTCTGGCGTGGCCGGGAGAAGCTGCATTTCATCAACCCGGTGCCGCTGCACGAGGTCTACGAGCGGTGGGTGCGCAAATTCGAACGCCAGCGGCTCAGCCTGCTGCACGACATGAAGAAACAACTCGAAGGAGAGTAACGATGAGCAAAGAGAAGACCAGCTTCGTCTATGTGACCTACATCCGCTCGACGCCGGAAAAGGTGTTCGAGGCCATCACGAAACCGGAGATCGCGCGGCGCTACTGGGGCCACGAGAACGTCTCCGACTGGAAGCCCGGGTCGACCTGGGAGCACGTGCGCGCCAACGAGCAGCGCACGGTCGAGCTGGTCGGCAAGGTCGTCGAGGTCGCGCCGCCGACGCGCCTGGTCATCACGTGGGCGAACGCCTCGCAGGCCGCCGATCCGGCCAGCTACAGCCGCGTGAGCTTCGACGTCGTGCCGTACGAGGAGATGGTGCGGCTGACAGTCACCCACGACGAACTCGAGGCCGGCAGCGGAATGGCCAAGGGCATCCAGCAGGGCTGGCCGGCGGTTCTTTCCAGCCTGAAGTCCCTGCTGGAAACGGGGCAGGGCATCGATGTGTTCGCCAAGCCCAAAGTGGCCTGATACGTCGGCCTGAATCGGGAGTTGTTCATGACCCAGCCCTACACCGGCGGATGCGCGTGCGGCGCGATCCGCTACGCGACGAAGCACGCGCCCGTCTTCCAGAACCACTGCCAGTGCCGCGACTGCCGGCAACGCAGCGGCACCGGGCACGGCTCCTACCTGACCTTTCCCGCGCGCGCCGAGATGACGATCACCGGCGAGGCGACGCACTGGCGGGTCGCGGCCGACAACGGCAACGTGAAGGTCCACGCCTTCTGCCCGGTCTGCGGAACGCCGGTCTACCTGAGCTTCGTCGCGACGCCGGACCTGATCGCGGTCCACGCGGGCAGCCTGGACGAGCCGGACCGCTTCGTGCCGCAGGCCCTCACCTACAGCGTCCGCGGGTTGGCGTGGGACCCCATCGATCCTTCGTTGCAGGCATTCGAGCGGATGCCGTCCGGCGACTCCGCCACCGCTTGACCTCCTTCGCGGATACGGTTCCACTCGATCGGCGCCGTGGCGGACGATCGCGCATGCGCGCTACCCCGTGGTACGCAATTGCCGAAGCAGTCCGGCTGCCTGCGCGGCTCGAGTGCACGTATCCATCCCAACTTAGGAGAACCAAGATGGTCAGCAAGAACACGATTTGTCTCTGGTACGACGGCACCGCGTTGGACGCCGCGAAGTTCTACGCCGAGACGTTCCCGGACAGCGCGGTGGGCGCTGTTTTTCGCGCGCCTGGCGACTACCCAGCGGGCAAGCAGAGCGATGTCTTGACGGTCGAGTTCACGGTGATGGGCATCCCTTGTCTCGGATTGAACGGCGGCCCGGCGTTCAAGCACAACGAGGCTTTCTCATTCCAGGTTGCGACCGACGACCAGGCCGAAACGGACCGCTTGTGGAACGCGATTGTCGGAAACGGCGGCCAGGAAAGCGCATGCGGGTGGTGCAAGGACAAGTGGGGACTGTCGTGGCAGATCACGCCACGCGCCCTGACGGCCGCGATCGTCGATCCTGATCCAGCGGCGGCCAAGCGCGCGTTCGACGCGATGATGGATATGAAAAAGATCGACATCGCTGCGATCGAAGCGGCTCGGCGCGGCTGACGCATCCCGATGCCGGACATGAGGGCCCGGCTCCCGCTTCGGCGCAAACGCCGGGCGTGACGCTTTCTGCCAATCGACGGGACCGCTGCCGCCATTGCCGCGGCGGCGCACGCCGCCTAGATTGCAGGCCTCATGAGCTCTTCCCCTCCTGAATCCCAGGCGAGCGCGTCCGCCGGCGCACCGCTGGCAGGCGTGCGCGTGCTCGACCTGACCCGGCTGCTGCCTGGGCCGCTCGGCACGATGCACCTCGCCGACCTCGGCGCCGACGTCGTCAAGATCGAGGACACCGGTGCCGGCGACTACGCGAGCCCCGCCGTGCGCGCGCTCGTCAACCGCAACAAGCGTGCGATCCGCATCGACCTCAAGCACGCCGATGGCGTAGCCACGTTGATGCGCCTGTGCCGCCAGGCCGACGTGCTGGTGGAAGGCTTCCGGCCCGGCGTGATGCAGC
This sequence comes from Variovorax sp. MHTC-1, assembly GCF_003984645.1. Lineage (GTDB taxonomy): Bacteria > Pseudomonadota > Gammaproteobacteria > Burkholderiales > Burkholderiaceae_C > Variovorax. The sequence goes on along the minus strand of NZ_RWKI01000006.1, from coordinate 280,267 downwards.
GGCTGGGTGTGGGCTACGAGGCGGTGGCGGCGGTCAACCCGCGCATCGTCTACTGCAGCATCAGCGGCTTCGGCCAGACCGGGCCGCTGCGCGACATGCCGGGGCACGACCTGAACTACGCGGCGCTCGCCGGCGTGGCCGACCAGATCGGCAACGCCGCGGGCCCGGCCTTGTCGAACCTGCCCGTGGCCGATCTGCTGGGAGGCACCATGACGGCGGTGGCAGGCATCCTGGCCGCGCTGTTCGATGCCGCACGCAGCGGCCGCGGGCGGCATGTGGACATCGCCATGGCCGACGGTGTGCTCGCCCATGCGGTGCTGCCGCTGGCCGGCCTGCACCAGCACGGCCAGGCGCCGCGGACCGGCCACAGCGCGTTGACAGGCGCGCTCGCCTGCTACGGCTTCTATCGAACCGCCGACGGCCGGCAGCTCGCTGTCGGGGCGTTGGAGGCGAAGTTCTGGCACGAGCTGTGCCGCACGCTGGAGCGCCCAGACCTCGCGCCGCTGCACCGCAGTGGCGACCCCGCGACCGAGGAGCGCCTGCGTACGGAGCTGGCCGCCATCTTCGGCGCGCGGCCGCTCGCGCACTGGCGCAGCCTGTTCCACGATGGCGTCGGCTGCGTGACGCCGGTGCTGCGCATCGACGAGACGCTCGCGCATCCGCACTTTCGCGCGCGCCGCATGCGCGTGGCAGCCGACGATGCGGCGCCGCCGCAGCTCGGCTGCCCCATCAAGATGACCGGCTTCGAGCCTTCCGCCCCGCGGCCGGCCCCGCGCGCCGGTGAGCACACCGAGGAGATCCTGCGCCAGGCCGGGCTCGACGCGCCGGCCGTGGCCGCCCTGAGGGCAGCGGGCGTCGTCGACTGAGTTGCGCTGCCTACAATCATCGGCCGAGCCGCGGCGGCCGCCATCGATGACGCTCTCCCACCACACCGTTGCCATCCAGCAGGTGCACAGCATCCTGATGGGCGCGCGCCATCGCGGGCTCGACACCGCACCCATGCTGGCACGGGCGGGCATCGCGCCCTCGCTGCTGGAGTCGCCGCTGGCGCGCATCTCGCAGCGCCAGTACGCGCTGCTGATCCGCGCCCTGCGGCGCGAACTGCGCGACGAGATCTGGGGCCTGCTGAGCCGCCCGCTGCCGCCCGGAAGCTTCGGCCAGTGCATGCGTCAGCTGGTGCGCTGCGCCACGCTGGGCGAAGCCATGCGCGACGGCTTCGCCATGTATCACCTGCTCCTGCATGACTTCGTGCCGCGCCTCACGGTCCGCGAAGGCAGCGCGCATGTGCAGTTCGTGCTGCGGCGCGCCTCCGATGCGCGGCTGGACTATGCGGTGAAGGCTTTCATGCTGCTCGCCTTCAACGCCTTCTCCTGGCTGGTCGCGCGCCGCATCCCGGTGCTGGAAGTGGACTACACGGCGGAGCAGACGAGCACCGACACATCGCGCGTCTACCAGGTGCCGATCCGCTACGGCCAGCCCCACGTCGGCCTGTGGTTCGATGCGCGCTGGCTGGCGCTGCCGGTCGTGCAGTCGCCGCAAAGCCTGCGCGAATTCCTCGCCGGCTCGCCCGCCAACCTGATCGTGAAGTACCGCGACACCAGCAGCCTCACCGAGCGGATTCGCCGGCTGCTGCGCAAGCGCCTCGGCGACGACCTGCCGTCGCTGGAGCAGGTAGGCGAGGCGCTCGCCGTGACGCCGCAGACGCTGCGCCGCCGGCTGCGCGAGGAGGGCCGCGGCTTCCAGCAGATCAAGGACGAGCTGCGGCGCGATGCCGCCATCGAATACCTGCTGCACACACCGCTGCCCTTGCTGGATATTGCCAACCGCGTGGGCTTCTCGGAAGCCAGCACCTTCCATCGCGCCTTCAAGCAGTGGACCGGGGTGGCGCCGGGCGAGTACCGGCTGTCGCACGGGCCGTTGGCTTGACGGCCTGCTTGGGCGCTGGGGCGGGATCAGGCCGGCAGGGCGCGCTGCTCCGCTCATGTCCTCCGGCGCCGGCCTTCGGCCGGCGCCTCCTCCTTTGCTTCGCTCCGCAGCGCGCCCCGCCGGCCTGATCCTTCTAGCGCCGCGGGTTCGCGGACAGAGAACGCACGGCGCGTCAGGACGAGGGTGGTGGGTGCCCGATGGAGCGAAGTAAAGGAGGAGGAGCGGACGCAGGCCGCTCCGGGGGACATGAGCGGACTCGGGCACCCGGCGCCCTCGTCCCGCCCCGAGTGTCTCGAGAACATGGCCAAGACATGAGCGCTTTCGCCAAGCCCTTTGGCGCTTCCCGCCATGGGTGCGGGCCACGGCCCGTCCTAAGCTTTGCCGCATCTTCGACAACCAGCCGGCGGCTCCACCGTGTATCTCACCCAAGGCCTGCATCGCGCGCTCCAGCGCTGCCCCGACAAGACCGCGCTCACTCATGTCGCTGCGACCGGCACGCGCCGCCATACGCATGCGCAGTTGATGAAGGGCGTGGCCCTGCATGCGGCCGCGCTGGCGAGGCGCGGCATCGGGCGCGGCGACCGCGTGGCCTTGCTCGCGCCCAACAGCGATGCGCTGGTGCGCGCCATCCTCGCCTGCTGGTGGCTGGGCGCCGTCGCCTGCCCGTTGAACATCCGCTGGAGCACACCCGAGCTGGCGCACGCGTTGCAAGACAGCGAAGCCGCGCTGCTGCTCGTCGACGAAGCGCTGGCAGCGCTCGCGCCCGGCAGCGGGCCCGCCCTGGTGCGCCTGAGCGCTCTGGAAGAAGAGGGCGCCAGGCTGGAGCCGCTGGCCGACACCCGCACCGGCGGCGACGCGCTCGCCGCCATCCTCTATACCGGCGGGACGACCGGCCGGTCCAAGGGCGTGATGCTGAGCCACGCGAACTTCTGGAGCGCATCGATGACCCGGGCCGCCGAGTTGAACAACGCGCCCGACTCGGTCTCGCTGCTGGTGGCGCCGCTGTTCCACGTCGCCGGCCTCGGCCGCCTGGTGGGCCAGCTGATCGCCGGCGGCCACTGCGTGACGATGGCGCAGTTCCGCCCCGCTGCGGTGATCGAGGCGATCGCGGAGTACCGCATCGGCGACATCATCGTCGTGCCGAGCATGCTGCAGTCGCTGCTCGACGATCCCGCCTTCGCGCCCGAGCGTGTGCAGAGCATTGCGCGCATCGCCTTCGGCGCGGCACCGATGCCGCCGGACCTGCTGGATCGCGCCCTGGCCGCCTGGCCGGATGCCGAGTTCTTCCAGGCCTATGGCCTCACCGAGACCGCGGGTGCCGTGTGCATCAACCTGCCGGCGAACCACCGGCCCGAGGCGCGCGCGCTCGGATTGCTGAACTCCGTCGGCCGCGCCGGCCTGGGCGCCGAAATCATCATCGCGGACGAGAGCGGACACGAGCTGCCGCGCGGCGAAGTGGGCGAGGTGCTGGCGCGCGGTCCGATGGTCATGCAGGGCTACTGGCGCAACCCCGAGGCGACAGCCTCTGCGCTGCGCGACGGTTGGCTGCACACCGGCGATGCAGGCCGCATGCTGAGCGACGGCCATCTCTTCATCGTCGACCGATTGAAGGACATGATCATCAGCGGCGGCGAGAACGTGTACTGCGCCGAGGTGGAAGCCGCGCTGCGCAGCCATCCGCAGGTCGCGCAGGCGGCGGTCATCGGCGTGCCGGACACGCGCTGGGGCGAGGCGGTGCATGCAGTGGTGGTGATGGCCGACGGGGCTGCTGCCACCGCAGATGAACTGCGCGCCTGGTGCCGCGAGCGCCTCGCCGGCTACAAGTGTCCGCGCGGCATCAGCTTCCTGCGCGAGCTTCCGATGTCGGCCGCCGGCAAGGTGCTGAAGAACGTGCTGCGCGAGCAGCTGCGCACATGAAGCCGGTCGGGGGCGGGGACCGGCGTAACCTGTTCGGCCGCGTGCCCTTCATGCGGCTGCTGGATGCGCAGCGCGAGTTCGCCGAAGCCGGCCGCGCGCGCGTCGTCATCGACGAGCGGGCGGAGCTCGGCAACGTCGTCGGCGCGGTGCACGGCGGGGTGCTGGTCACGCTGCTCGACGTGGTCATGGCCAGCGCCGCGGTGTCGGTGTTCGACTTCGCCCGCACGGCGGTCACGCTCAATCTCAACACCAGCTTTCTCGGGCCGGGCCGCGGCCGGCTCACCGCCGACGGCGAAGTCGTGCAGCACGACGCCAGCGTCGCCTGGTGCCGCGCCGCCGTCACCGATGCCGGCGGGCGCATCGTCGCGCAGGCCCAGGGCTCCTTCCGATACCTGCCGCTGCCGCAGGCTTCTTGAATCGCCAACCCAAAACCAGGAGACACCATGAACATGCTCAACCGCTCCCTGCACCGGCGCTCGGCGCTCGGCGCCTTGTTTGCGCTCGGCGCCGCGGCCGCTGCCGGTCCGGCCTTTGCCGCCGAACCCTTCCCCAGCAAGCCGATCACGCTGGTGATGCCTTTCCCGCCCGGCGGCTCCTTCGATCCGATCTTCCGCCCGTTGGCCGAGGCGGCCTCGCGCGAGCTCGGCCAGCCGATCGTGCTGATGCACCGGCCGGGCGCGGGCGGCATCAACGGCCCGGGCTCGGTGGCGGTGATGAATGAATCCGACGGCCACACGCTGGCCGTGATCCACAACTCCGTGATCCGCGCGCCGCTGCTGCACAAGATCAACTGGCATCCGCTGCGCGACTTCAGCTACATCGCCGGCCTGTTCGGCATGGTCACCGGCGTCGTCGTGGCCAACGATGCGCCTTGGAAGACGCTGGACGAGTTGCTCGCCGATGCGAAGAAGCGCCCCGGCGCGATCAGCTGGGGCACGGTGGGCGCCACCAGCATCAACCGCATCTACGGCGAGCGGCTCGCGCGCATGAACGGCACCACATTCAACATGGTGCCCTTCAAGGGCGGCGGCGAAGCCTTCAACGCCGTGATCGGCCGCCACCTCGACGTCTACGGCGACCCCGGCTTCGGTGCGCAGGTGCAGGGCGGCAAGGTGCGGCTTCTCGCCACCTTCACCGCCGAGCGGCTGGTGCGCTATCCCGGCGTGCCGACGGTGAAGGAGCTCGGCCACGACCTCGTCATCGACTCGCCGGTCGGACTGGCGGCGCCGAAGAACCTCGATCCGAAGATCGCCGCGCGGCTGGCCGCCGCCTTCCGCAAGGCCTCGGCCGATCCGGTGTACCTGAGCCAGCTGGAGCAGTTCGACATGCAACCCAAGTGGATGGACGCCGAGGTCTACGCCGCCTACGCCAAGGCCCAGTTCGAGCGCGACACCAAGATGCTGGCCGAGCTCGGCTTCAAGCCGGAGTGAGCGCCATGGACTTTTCCGCCTTCGACTTCCAGGGCCGCCACGTGTTCGTGGCCGGCGGCTCCAGCGGCATCAACTTCGGCATCGCGCAGGCTTTTGCGCGCGCCGGCGCGCGCATCACGGTGGCGAGCCGCTCGGCAGACAAGGTGGCGACGGCGGCGCAGCAGTTGGAGGCCCTCGGCACGCAGGCGCTCGGCATCCCGGCGGACGTGCGCCAGCCCGAGGCGCTGGAACGCGCCTTCGCGCAGGCCGCGGAGCGCTTCGGCCCCATCGACGTGCTGGTCTCGGGCGCTGCCGGCAACTTCCTCGCCAGCGCGCTCGACATGTCGCCCAACGCCTTCAAGACGGTGGTCGACATCGACCTGCTGGGCAGCTTCAACGTCGCCCGGCTGGCGCACCGGCACCTGCGCCAGCCCGGCGCCTGCGTGATCCAGATCTCCGCCGGGCAGGCCTTCATTCCCACGCCCTTCCAGGCCCACGTGTGCGCGGCCAAGGCGGGCGTGGACATGCTGACGCAGGTGCTGGCGCTGGAGTGGGGTCCGCAGGGCATCCGCATCAACTCCATCGTGCCGGGGCCGATCGCCGACACCGAGGGCCTGAAGCGCCTCGCGCCCACCGACGAGACGATGGCCGCGATGGCGCAGCGCGTGCCGCTGAAGCGCCTGGGCCGCATCGAGGACATCAGCCGGATGGCCATGCTGCTGGCAAGCGACTGGGGCTCCTACATCACCGGCGCGGTCATTCCGGTGGATGGCGGGCTCGCGCTGACCGGCCCGCGCGACTTCACTGCGGCGGCCGCCGCCTCGAAGCGGGAGAAGGCATGAGCCTGCACCTGGCAAGCGCCCCGCCGCAGGAGGAGGGTGGCAAGCCGCGCAGCGGCCCGCAGCGCTACGTCCCCTTCTCCGAGCACCTCGGCCTGCGGGTCGAACGCGCCGACGGCGGCGAAGCCGTGGTGTCGGTGGAACTGCGTCCCGAACTGCTGAACAACCACGCCAGCGGCCACGGCGGCGTGCTGATGACCCTGCTCGACAGCGCGATGGCGCATGCCGCGCTCTCGCGCATCGCCTATGCGCGCGAGGTCGTCACCGTCGACATGCACATCGCCTTTATGCGGCCCACAAGCGGGCGGCTGCAGGCGGAGGGACGCGCCACCGGCGGCGGCCGCTCGGTGTGCTTCTGCGAAGCCACCGTCACCGATGCGAGCGGCGAGGTGGCGGCGCGCGCCATGGGCACCTTCCGCTACCGCGACGCGGCATGAGCGTTTCGGCCAATCGTTTTGGCCCGATCCGCGATTGTTGAAACGGCTGCGGCGGCCGAGACTTCTCCCATCCACTCAGGAGCTTCCATGACACGTATGCAGCGCCCCGTCCACGTGGTCGGCGTGGGCATGATCCCCTTCACCAAGCCCGGTGCCAGCGACCCCTACACCGTGATGGGCGCGCGCGCCGCGAAGCTGGCGCTCGACGATGCGGGCGTAGCCTACGCCCTCGTGCAGCAGGCCTACGTCGGCTATGTCTACGGCGATTCCACCGCCGGCCAGGCGGCCATCTACGGCGTCGGCCTCACGGGCATCCCGGTCTTCAATCTCAACAACAACTGCTCGACCGGCTCGAGCGCGCTGTTCCTCGCGCGCCAGGCGGTCGAGAGCGGCGCGGTCGAATGCGCGATCGCGCTCGGCTTCGAGCAGATGCAGCCCGGCGCGCTCAAGGGTGCGTACGACGACCGTCCTTCGCCGATGGCGCGCTTCGCCGAGGTGATGACGCAGAAGCAGGGCTTCATCCCCGAAGCGCCGCGCGCGGCGCAATTCTTCGGCGGCGCCGGCCGCGACTACATGGCGCAGCATGGCATCCGCCGCGACACCTTCGGCCGCATCTCGGTGAAGGCGCGCCAGCATGCGGCGCGCAATCCGCTGGCGGTGTTCCGCCAGACGCTGACGCTGGACGAGGTGATGGCCTCGCCGCTGGTCTTCGACCCGCTCACCCGCTTCCAGTGCTGCCCGCCCACCTGCGGCGCGGCCGCGGCGATCGTCTGCTCGGGCGAGTTCGCGAAGAAGCACGGCCTGGACATGCGCGTCGTGATCGCGGCGCAGGCGATGACCACCGACACGCCATCCACCTTCGAGAGCCAGGACATGCGCAAGCTGGTGGGCTACGACATGACGGCCGCGGCGGCCAGGCAGGTGTACGAAGACGCCGGCATCGGGCCGGAGGAGCTGGACGTGGTGGAGCTGCACGACTGCTTCACCGCCAACGAGCTGATCACCTACGAGGCGCTGGGACTCACGCCCGAGGGCACGGCGGAGCGCTTCATCGTCGAGGGCGAGAACACCTACGGCGGCCGCGTGGTGACCAACCCGTCCGGCGGCCTGCTGTCCAAGGGCCATCCGCTCGGCGCCACCGGCCTTGCGCAATGCGCGGAGCTGGTGTGGCAGCTGCGCGGCCGGGCCGAGCAGCGCCAGGTGGAAGGCGCGCGCCTCGCGCTGCAGCACAACCTGGGACTGGGCGGCGCTTGCGTCGTCACGCTCTACCAGCGCAGCTGAAAACAATGATCGATCGCCGCCACATCGGCCACACGCTGCCGCCTTTTCAGGTGGAGGTGGAGAAGGGGCGCTTGCGCTTCTTCGCCAAGGCTACCGGCCAGACCGACCCGGTCTACATCGATGAAGCTGCTGCACGCGACGCCGGGCATCCGGGCCTGCCGGTGCCGCCCACCTTCCTTTTCTGCCTGGAGATGGAATCGCCCAACCCGGCCGCGATTCGCGACCTGCTGGGGATGGACTACCGCAGCCTGCTGCACGGCGAGCAGGGCTTCAGCTACCACGCGATGGCCTATGCGGGCGACACGCTGCGCTTCCAGCAGCGCATCGATGACATCTACGACAAGAAGGGCGGGGCGCTGGAGTTCGTGGTGCGCAAGACGCGTGTGAGCAATCAGCGCGACGAACTGGTGGCCGAGCTGCATTGCGTGACGGTGGTGCGCAATGGATGAATTCGGAACTGCGTTGTTGTCGCGGCGGGATCAGGCCGCCGGGGCATGCTGCTCCGTTCGTGTCCCCCGTCGGCCTGCGGCCGCCTCCTCCTTTACCTCACTGCGCAGCACGCCCCACCGGCCCGATCCTTCGAGCGTCGCGGGTGTTCGACGGCTGAGAACGCGCGGCGCGTCCAAGCCGAGGGCGGCGGGTGCCCGATGGAGCGAAGTAAAGGAGGAGGAGCGGGCGCAGCCCGCTCCGGGGGACATGAGCGGAATCGGGCACCCGGTGCCCTCGGCTCGCCCCAACCGTCAAGGCGAGAGGCCAACCCAATGACCACCACCACCCTCCCGGACTGGAACACGCTGCAGCCCGGCGACACGCTCCCTCCGCTGGAACTGCCGCCGATCAGCCGCCTCACGCTCGCGCTGTACTGCGGCGCCTCCGGCGACCACAACCCGATTCACGTCGACACCGACTTCGCCCAGTCCGCAGGCATGCCGGACGTGTTCGCGCACGGCATGCTGTCGGCCGCCTGGCTCGCGCGGCTGCTGACCGACTGGGTGCCGCAGTCGGCCATCCGCTCGCTCGATGTGCGCTTCGCCGCGATCACCCACGTGGGCGAGCGCATCACCTGCACCGGCCGGGTCCACGAGAAGTTCGAACACGAGGGCCGGCGCTGCGTGCGGCTGCACATCGCGACGGCCAACCAGGACGGCATCACCAAGCTGAGCGGCGAGGCGCTGGTCGCCTGGTCCTGACCCAGGAAGAAGGAGAGACAACACATGAACCGCAAACTCGAAGGCAAGGTTGCCATCGTCTCCGGCTCCGGCCGCGGCATCGGGCGCGAGATCGCGCTCAAGCTGGCGAGCGAAGGGGCCAGCGTCGTCATCAACGACCTCGACGCCGAACCGGCCGCGCAAACCGTCGCCGACATCGTGGCCGCCGGCGGCCGCGCCATCGCCTGCGCCGGCAGCGTGACCGACAGCGGCTTCGCCGATCGCTTCGTGCGCACCGCCGTCGACAGCTACGGCGGCCTGGACATCATCGTCAACAACGCCGGCTACACCTGGGACAACGTGGTGCAGAAGATGACCGACGAGCAATGGGAAGCCATGCTCGCGGTGCACCTGACCGCGCCCTTCCGCATCCTGCGCGCCGCCTCCAACTTCATCCGCGATGCCGCCAAGCGCGAGGCCGACGAAGGCCGCGAGGTGTTCCGCAAGGTGGTCAATATCTCGTCCACTTCCGGCGTGTACGGCAACGCGGGCCAGGCCAACTACGCAGCGGCCAAGGCCGGCATCAACGGCCTGACCAAGGCCATGGCCAAGGAATGGGGCCGCTACAAGGTCACCGTCAACAGCGTCGCCTTCGGCCTGATCAAGACCCGCCTGACCGAGGCCGATGCCAGCGCCGGCGCCAGCATCGACATCGAAGGCCGGCAGATCAAGGTCGGCGTCAACCCGCAGATCCTGAAGAACGCCGAAGCCCTGATCCCGCTCGGCCGCGGCGGCACGCCGCAGGAAGCGGCCGGCGCGGTCTACATGTTCTGCATTCCGGAATCCAACTACGTGAGCGGCCAGGTGCTGGTCTGCGGAGGCGGGCGGCCGTGATGAACCCCAGCCGGCCGTGGATGACGGACGAACTGGAGATGCTGCGCGACAGCGCGCGCCGCTTCTTCGAACGCGAGTGCGTCCCCAACGAAGCACGCTGGCGCGCGCAACACCATGCCGACCGCAGCATCTGGACCCAGGCCGGAGCAGCCGGCCTGCTGTGCGCCAGCATCCCCGAGGAATACGGCGGCGGCGGCGGCAGCTTCCTGCACGAGGCGGTGATCTGCGAGGAGCAGATGCGCGCCATGGCGCAGGGCTTCAGCAACAACGTGCACAGCGGCATCGTCGCCCACTACCTGCTGGCCTACGGCACCGAGGAACAGAAGCGCCGCTGGCTGCCCCGGATGGCCAGCGGCGAGCTGGTGGCGGCCATCGCGATGACCGAGCCCGGCGCCGGCACCGACCTGCAGCGCATCAAGACGCAGGCGCGGCGCGATGGCGGCGATTGGCGCATCAGCGGCAGCAAGACCTTCATCACCAACGGCATGCACGCCGGCCTGGTGTGCGTCGCGGCGAAGACGGATGCCGCCGCGGGCGGCGCCAAGGGGATCTCGCTGCTGATGGTGGAAACCGAAGGCACGGCCGGCTTTCGCCGCGGGCCGCTCCTGGACAAAATGGGCCAGAAGACGCTGGACACCACCGAGCTCTTCTTCGACGACGTGCGCGTGCCGGCCGAGAACCTGCTGGGCGCCGAGGAGGGCTGCGGCTTCCCGCAGCTCATGGCGCAGCTGCCGCGCGAGCGCATGCTGATTGCCGTCGGCGCGGTGGCGACCATGCAGCGCGCGATCGGCGACACGCTCGAGTACGTGCGCGACCGCCAGGTGTTCGGCGAGCCCTTGCTGAAGATGCAGAACACCCGCTTCAAGCTCGCCGAGTGCGAAACGCAGGCGCAAGTCGCGCGCGCCTTCGTCGACGACTGCATCGCGCGCCTGATGCGCAACGAGCTCGACGTACCGACCGCGGCCATGGCCAAGTGGTGGACCACCGACGCCTGCTGCCGCATCGTCGACGAGTGCCTGCAGCTGCACGGCGGCTACGGCTTCATGAACGAGTATCCGATCGCGCGGCTCTATGCCGATGTGCGCGTCGGCCGCATCTACGGCGGCGCCAACGAGGTGATGAAGGAAATCATCGCCCGCGCCATGGAGAAGCAATGATGGTGAGCGCCGCACGGCCGCCCGAAGGCGCGAAGGCCCCCTTGGGGGGCAGCGACCCACACGCAGTGGGGGAGCGTGGGGGAACTGTTTCCGAGCGTGCGCATTTCCGCTTCTGGCCAAAGGGCGTCGCGCGCGAGCTGGTCGTGCCGCAGGCGACGCTGCCGGAGTGCCTCGAGCTCGCCGCGCGGCGCTATCCGCGGAAGGCTGCGATCGTCTACTGCGGCAGCGTCATCCGCTATGCCGAGCTCCAGCAGCGCGTGGCTGCGATGGCAGCCTGGCTGCGCGACTCGCTCCAGCTGCAGCGCGGCGACCGCGTGCTGGTGGCCAGCCAGAACTGCCCGCAGTTCGTCGTCGCCTGCTACGCGATCCTGCGCGCGGGCGGCGTCGTGGTGCCGGTCAATCCCATGAGCAAGGCCCTGGAGGTGCGCTACTACGCCGAGGACAGCGGCGCGCGCATCGCGTTCGTGGCGCAGGAGCTGCTCGATCACTTCGAGCCGGGCTTGTTCGACCGGATCGTCGTGCACGCCTATGCGGAGGCCGTGGGGGACAGCGCCGACGACATTCCGGATTGGGTGCTCGAGCCGCTGCGCCCGATCTCCCGGCCCGATTGCGCAGGATGGGCCAGCGTGCCGGCCGCCGGCGATGGCGCCGACTCCGGCATCCGCCCCTCGGACCTCGCCATCCTGCCCTACACCTCGGGCACCACCGGCCACCCCAAGGGCTGCATGCACACCCACCAGACGGTGATCGCGTCCCTGGCCGCCTCGCATGTCTGGAAGGGCCTGCATTGCGAGACCGTGATGCTCGCGGTCGCACCGCTGTTCCACATGCTCGGCCTGCAGAACGGCATGAACATGCCGATCTTCCTGGGCGGCACGTCGGTGATGCTCCCGCGCTGGAATCCGGCCCTGGCCGCGCGGCTGATCGAGCGCCATCGCGTCAGCGCGTGGACCGCCCCGCCGGCGATGATCCTGGACTTCTTCTCGCATCCCGAGGCAGCGCAGCGCGACATCTCCAGCCTGACCCTGCTCTCGGGCGGCGCTGCGGCGATGCCGGAAGCGGTGGCAGCGATGATGCAGCAGCGCTACGGCATCACCTACAACGAGGGCTACGGCCTGACGGAGACGGCCTCCTTCCTGCAGGCCAACCCGCTCGCGCGCGGCAAGCGTCAATGCCTCGGCATCCCGGCGCAGGGCGTCGACACCCGCATCGTGGACCCCGAGACGCTGAAGGAACTGCCGCAGGGCGCGGTCGGCGAGCTGGTCACCCATGCGCCGCAGAACACCATCGGCTACTGGCGCAACCCGCAGGCCGACCGCGAAGCCTTCTTCGAGCTGGAGGGCAAGCGCTTCTTCCGTACCGGCGACCTGGCGTACGTCGACGAGGAAGGCTACTTCTTCATGCGCGACCGCCTCAAGCGGATGATCAACAGCTCGGGCTACAAGGTCTGGCCGGCCGAGGTGGAGAACATGATGTACGAGCACCCCGCGATCCACGAGGCCTGCATCATCGGCGTGCCCGACGCCAGGCAGGGTGAGGCGGTGAAGGCGATCGTCTCGCTCAAGCCCGGCTTCCGCGGCGACGTGACCGAGCAGGACATCGTCGATTGGGCACGCGGCCGCATGGCGGTCTACAAGGCGCCCCGTGTCGTGGAATTCATGGACGAGTTGCCCAAGTCGGGCACCGGCAAGATTCTCTGGCGCGAGCTGCAGGAGCAGCACCGCGCCGGGGCGGACAAGGAATCCGAATGAGACATCCGGCTTCGACCTTGTCGATGGATGCGGTCTTACTCCCTCCCTCTCTGGGGGAGGGTGGGGGTGGGGGCACTGGGCCTTTGGATCGTTGCTGTTCTTTGCTGAGGCCGGAGCCGGGAGTTCGCCCCGGCGGGCGAGTTCCCGGCTCCAGCCTCCAGATCAAGCGCAACGTACGAAATCAAAGGCCCAGTGCCCTCACCCCAACCCTCTCCCGGAGGGAGAGGGAGAAAGTCACCAGCACGGAACTTGCCCTATGACCGACAACCCCGTTCGCTTCGAACGCCGCGGCACCACGGCCGTCGTGACCCTCGACAACCCCGCCACCCGCAACTCGCTCACCCCCGAGCTGAAGGAGGGCCTGGCCGCCGCGATCGCGCAGGTCAGGGCCGACAGCGGCATCCGTGCCGTGGTGATCACCGGCGCCAACGGCGCCTTCTGCGCGGGCGGCGACCTGCGCGGCATCGCCGCCGCCGGCACGCTGGAAAGCGACGGCCTGCGTGCGCGCATGCAGGGCACGCACGCGATCTTCCGCGAGCTGCTGTCGCTGGACCGCCCCGTCATCGCCGCGGTGGACGGCGCGGCCTACGGCGCCGGCTTCAGCCTGGCGCTGGCGGCGGACTTCGTGCTGGTCACGCGGCGCGCCCGCTTCTGCATGGTCTTCATGCGCATCGGGCTCGTCCCGGACTGCGGCGCTACCTACACGCTGCCGCGCATCGTCGGCGCGCAGCGCGCGCGCGAGCTGTTCCTCTCGGCCAGGGAAGTGGACGCGTGCGAGGCGCTGGCGCTCGGCATCGCCATGGAGCAGCACGAGCAGGCCGCGCTGCTGCCGCGGGCCCTGGCCCTGGCGGACAGCTTTGCCGGCGCCTCGCCGCTGGCCGTGGGCCTGGTCAAGCGCATCGCGCTCGACGCGGGCGCCATGGAAGCCGCCTTCGAGGCCGAGGCCAACGGCCAGGCGCTGTGCTTCCAGACCACGCCGCACCGCGAGGCGGTGCAGCGGTTTTTCGACAAGGAACCGCCGGCCTTCCAGTGGCCGGCGCGCACGGACAAGGAGTGAAACGCATGAACAGGATGGTGGAGAACAAGGTCGTCGTCGTCACCGGCGCCGGCGGCGGCATCGGCCGCGACATCGCGCTGGCGATGGCGCGCGAAGGCGCCCGGGTCGTGGTCAACGACATCGGCGCCTCGGTCGGCGGCGAGGGCCAGGACGCAGGTCCCGCGCAGGCCGTGGTCGACGAGATCAAGGCCTTCGGTGGGCAGGCCGTAGCCAACACCGACAGCGTGTCGGAGCCGGCCGCTGCGGCGCGCATCGTCGGCACGGCGGTGGAGGCCTTCGGCCGCATCGACGTGGTGGTCAACAACGCCGGCATCCTGCGCGACCGTTTCTTCCACAAGATGAGCGCGGAAGAGTGGGATGCGGTCATCAAGGTGCACCTGTACGGCAGCTTCTACGTGAGCCGCGCCGCGGCCACGCACTTCAAGGAGCAGGAAAGCGGCTGCTTCGTGCACATGACCTCCACCTCCGGACTGGTCGGCAACTTCGGCCAGGCCAACTACAGCGCGGCCAAGCTCGGCATCGCGGCGCTGTCGAAGTCCATCGCGCTCGACATGCAGAAGTTCCATGTGCGCTCCAACTGCATCTCGCCCTTTGCCTGGAGCCGGATGATCGGCTCGATCCCGACCGAGACGCCCGAGGAGCAGGCGCGCGTCGATCGCCTGAAGCAGATGACGCCCGCCAAGATCGCGCCGCTCGCCGTCTGCCTGGCCAGCGATGCGGCGAAAGAGGTCAACGGCCAGATCTTCGCCGTGCGCAACAACGAGATCTTCCTCATGAGCCAGCCGCGGCCGGTGCGCTCGGTGCACCGCAGCGAGGGCTGGAGCCCGCAGACCGTGGCCAGCCATGCGCTGCCTGCATTGAAGGCGAGCTTCCACGACCTGGAGCGTTCGGCCGACGTGTTCAGCTGGGACCCGGTCTGAGGACGCGCATGACGACGCAGACGATTCACGAAGGCGTGCAGGCCTTCCATCAGCGCGAACTGGATGCCGGCCGCTTTCTCCTCCAGTGCTGCGGCGGTTGCGGCCGCCACGTGTACTACCCGCGCGAAGGCTGCCCGCACTGCGGCAGCACCGCGCTGGAATGGAAGCGCTTCAGCGGCCTCGGCACCGTGCATGCCGTGACGACCGTGCGGCGCAGGCCCGTGGATGGCGGCGACCTCAACGTCAGCCTGATCGAGCTCGACGAAGGCGTGCGGCTCATGAGCCGCGTGGACAACCTTGTGCCAGATGCGGTTCGCATCGGCCAGCGCGTCAGGGCACGGGTGCAGGTGAAGGACGGCCGCGGCCTGGTGCTGTTCGATGCCATCGAAGGAGCCAACTCATGAACGCCGGATTGAAGGCGCTGCGCGGCAGCGCCGCGATCGCCGGCGTCGCCACCTTCGGCTGCGGCGAGACGCCCGGCTTCACCGACATGGAACTGCTGGTGCGCTCGGCCCATGCGGCCGTCGCCGACGCCGGCTTGACGATGCGCGATATCGATGGCCTCTGCACCGCCAGTGCCTCGGCCGCGATGTGGACCCTGCCGGTGGTCGAGTACCTCGGCCTCAACCCGCGCTATATCGACGGCACGATGCTGGGCGGCAGCAGCTTCATCGCGCACCTGCTGCCCGCGATGCAGGCGATCCGCGCCGGCCAGTGCAGCGCGGTGCTGGTCTGCTACGGCAGCGCGCAGCGCAGCGCCGCCTTCGGCCGGCGCGAGATCGTGGCGGCGCGCCGCTTCCTCGACCCGCAGCCCTACGAGCATCCCTACGAGCCGATGCTGCCGGTGTCGGCCTATGCACTGGCCGCCTCGCGCCACATGCATGAATTCGGTACCACGCGCGAGCAGCTTGCCGACGTGGCCGTGGCCGCGCGCGCGTGGGCGCGGCTGAATCCCGAGGCCTTCATGCGCGAGCCGCTCACGCGCGAGGAGGTGCTGGGCGCGCGCATGGTGTCGGACCCGCTCACCGTGCGCGACTGCTGCCTGGTCACCGACGGCGGCGGCGCCTGCGTGCTGGTGAGCGCCGAGCGCGCGCGGGATCTTCCGAAGAGGCCGGTCTACGTACTCGGCAATGCGACCGCGGTGTGGAACCGGCAGATCTCCTCGATGGCGGACCTTACCGTCACGGCCGCGAGCCAGTCGGGCCGCGAGGCCTTCGCGATGGCGGGACTCGCACCCAGGGACATCGACGTGGTGCAGCTCTACGACGCCTTCACCATCAACACGCTGCTGTTCCTCGAAGACCTGGGCTTCTGCCCGAAGGGGGAGGGCGGCCGCTTCGCCGCCGACGGCGCCATCGCGCCCGGCGGCCGGCTGCCGGTCAACACCAATGGCGGCGGGCTTTCGTGCGTGCACCCCGGCATGTACGGCATCTTCGCGTTGATCGAAGCCGTTCGGCAGCTGCGCGGCGAATGCGGCGAGCGGCAGGTGAAGAACGCGCACACCGCCATCGCCCATGGCAATGGCGGCATGCTGTCCAGCCAGGCGACAGCCGTTCTCGGCACCGCCGAAGCACTTTGAGGAAGCAAGCATGATCCGCGACCCGCAAACCCTGCAGGCCCTGCTCGACGCCGTCGAGCGCTTCGTGCGCGAACGGCTGGTGCCGGCCGAAGCGCAGGTGGCCGAGACCGACGACATCCCCGACGACATCGTGCGCGAGATGAAGGCGCTCGGCCTGTTCGGCCTGACCGTGCCCGAGGAATACGGCGGCCTCGGCGTGACCATGGAAGAGGAGGTGATGGTGATGCTGGCCATGGGCCAGACCTCGCCCTGCTTCCGCTCGCTCTTCGGCACCACGGTGGGCATCGGCTCGCAAGGCATCCTCATCGACGGCACCGAGGCGCAGAAGAAGAAGTACCTGCCGCTTCTTGCCACCGGCGAGCTGATCGCCTCCTTCGCGCTGACCGAGCCCGACGCCGGCTCCGACGCGGCCTCGCTGCGCACCACCGCCATCCGCGAGGGCGACCACTACATCGTCAACGGCACCAAGCGCTTCATCACCAACGCGCCGCATGCCGGCATCTTCACGCTGATGGCGCGCACGAATCCGGAAGACAAGGGCGCCGGCGGCGTCTCGGCCTTCATCGTGGAGGCGAACACGCCGGGCATCACCGTCGGCGTCAAGGACCGCAAGATGGGCCAGCGCGGCGCCCACACGGCCGACGTCATCTTCGAAGACTGCAAGGTACCTGCCGCACAGCTGATCGGCGGCCGCGAGGGCCAGGGCTTCAAGACCGCGATGAAGGTGCTGGAGAAGGGCCGCATCCACATCGCCGCCATCTGCGTCGGCGTGGCCGAGCGCATGCAGCGCGACGCGCTGAACTACGCCATCGAGCGCAAGCAGTTCGGCCAGCCCATCGCCGAGTTCCAGCTGGTGCAGGCGATGCTGGCCGACAGCCAAGCCGAGATCTACGCCGCGCGCAGCATGGTGATCGATGCGGCGCGCCGGCGCGACGAGGGCCGCAACGTCTCGACCGAGGCCTCCTGCTGCAAGCTCTTCGCCTCCGAGATGTGCGGCCGCGTGGCGGACCGCGCGGTGCAGATCTTCGGCGGCGCCGGCTACATCGCCGACTACGGCATCGAACGCTTCTACCGCGACGTGCGCCTGTTCCGGCTCTACGAAGGCACGACGCAGATCCAGCAGATCGTCATCGCCCGCAACCTGGTGCGCGAAGCGATGCGCTGAGTTTTTCCCACCCACCCGAGGAGACAGGACCATGAAGACATCGAAGATGCGAAGACTCTGCATTGCGGCCGGCCTGGCCGCGCTGCTGGCCGCGCCGGCCTTGGCGCAGACGGCCTATCCGAGCCAGCAGCTCAAGCTGATCGTGCCCTACCCCGCCGGCGGCGCCACCGATACCCTGGCGCGCACCATCGGACAGAAGCTGCAGGAAGCATGGAACCAGCCCGCGGTGGTGGAGAACCGGCCCGGCGCCGGCGGCACCATCGGCAACAGCTTCGTCGCCAAGGCGCCGGCCGACGGCCACACCATGCTGATCGCCATCACCGCGCTGATCCAGCAGCCGTCGCTCATGGAGAAGCTGCCCTACGACCCGCTGAAGGACTTCGCGCCCGTCACGATGATCGCGCGCAGTCCGAGCATGCTGGCGGTGCCGCTGGACTCGCCCGCGAAGGACCTGAAGAGCTTCATCGCGATGGTGAAGGCCAGCCCCGGCAAGCACAACTTCGGCAGCTACGGCGCCGGCACCTCCTCGCACATCCAGGGCGCGTTGCTGAACATGCAGGCCGGCATCGACCTGGTGCACGTGCCCTTCCAGGGCGCCGCACCGCTGGTGACCAACCTGGTCGGCGGCCAGCTGGCCTCGGCCTTCATCGACAGCGCCAGCGCGCGGCCGCATCTCAAGTCGATGCGCCCGCTTGCGGTGACCGGCACGCAGCGCATGCCCGGGCTGCCGGATGTGCCCACCTTCGCCGAGCTGGGCTACCACTCCTTCGACCCTTACGGCTGGTTCGGCGTGTTCGTGCCGGCGGCGACGCCGGCGCCGGTGGTGCAGAAGCTGTCGGACGAGATCGACCGCATCCTGCGCCTGCCGGAGGTCACGGCCAAGATCGAGGCGCTGGGCCTGCAGGTGGGCGGCGGCAAGCCGGAGGAGTTCCAGAAGATGGTGCGTGGCGACGCCGCCATCTACGCCAAGATCATCAAGGACGCCAACATCCGGCTCGCGCCCTGAGCCTGCGCGCGCGGCGCCGAGGCGCCCGCGATGCGCCCGCATGAAGAACGCACGACTGCGAGACTGCGTGTGTCACAAACCCGCTCTGCGAGACGTCTTATAACCATGGACGGCCGCATCGGGCGGCCGTCCAGTGGGTTGACAGACAAGCTGAACGAAAAGGACTCATCATGAAAATCGTAGTCATCGGCGGCAGCGGGCTCATCGGAACCAAGCTGGTGAAGAAGCTGCGCGAGCGCGGCCACGAGGTCGTCGCCGCGTCGCCCTCGCAGGGCGTCGATGCGCTGACCGGGGAGGGCCTGGCCCAGGCCCTGGCGGGTGCGCAGGTCGTCGTGGATGTGGCGAACTCGCCCTCGTTCGAAGACGCCGCGGCGATGGATTTCTTCGAGACCTCGGGCCGCAACCTGCTTGCAGCGGAGCAGGCGGCCGGCGTCGGCCACCACGTTGCGCTGTCGGTGGTGGGCACCGAACGGCTCCTCGAAAGCGGCTACTTCCGCGCCAAGATGGCGCAGGAAAACCTGATCGAGGCGTCGCCCGTCCCCTACACCATCGTGCGTGCGACGCAGTTCTTCGAGTTCGCCGGAGGCATCGCCCACACGAGCACCGAAGGAGAGACGGTCCGGCTGCCGCCGGCCCTGGTGCAGCCCATGGCGGCGGAGGACGTCGCAGAGGCGCTGTCGGAGATCGCGCTCGAAGCGCCGCGCAACGGCATGGTCGAGATCGCCGGGCCTGCGCCGCTGGGTCTCGACAAGTTCGTCGGGCAGTTCCTGAGCGCCACCGGAGACGCTCGCAAGGTGGTCACCGATCCCGCCGCGCTCTACTTCGGCTTGGCGCTCGACGACCGGTCGCTCACCCCGAGCAGGAGCCCGCGCCTCGGCAAGACCACCTTCGCGGACTGGCTCGGCCGGTCCAAGCAAGCACGATAGGGCGGTTGACCGAGGGCGCGAGAGGGTGCTCGGCCGTGGTCAATCCAGCATCAGGGCGGGAGTGCCGGTCGAAGCGACGCCAAGCGCTGTGCGGGCGCGTTCGAGCAACGCCTGCGCACCATCCAGATCGGCGGCGATGCCATAGACGATGTGGTCCGGACGCACCAGCGCCGCGCTGCAGTCCTGCGTTTCGAACCAGCGCGCGATGACGCCATCGGCCTCCAAGAATCCGATCAGGCCCTCCGCGTCTTCGACGTCGCACAGGCAGACTGCTGTCGCATGCAGCGACCGAAGATCGGCGGCCAGGCGGGCGAACTGTTCGCCCGAAGGCGCGTCGCGCAGGAACAGCAGGAAGCCGCGGGGCAGCAGGTCGTCCATCATCTGCGCGGCGCCTTCGGCGCCGAGCCGTCCCACCGCCTGAGGGAAAGGCGTCCCTGCGGCGCCGTGTCCGCCCTCGATCAGGCCGTGGCGCACGCCGGGCAGAAGGCTCTGGCGCAACTGCATCCTGACCTCGCCGCCTTGCTGCTCGCGCAGGGCGCGATCGCGCGCGGCAGCGCGTTCGGCGTCGCGCTCGCAGATGATCTGGCCCAGGCGCTTCACGGTGCGGGTGGTTTCCTCGACCTGCGGACCGCGCTCCGTGCCGTAGCTGTCCAGCAGCGCGTCGGGCGCCTCGCCCTGCAGCACCCGGTCGAGCTTCCAGGCCAGGTTGAGGGCGTCGCGCAAGCCCTGGCACATGCCCTGCGCCAGGAAGGGCGGCATCTGGTGCGCCGCGTCGCCGGCCAGCAGCACGCGCCCCCGGCGCCACTGCTCGAGCACGACCGCGTGGAAGCGGTAGGTCGCGGCCCGCCAGATGCGCGCCTCATGCGGCGCGAGCCAAGGCGAGAGCAGGGACCAGATCGCGTCGTGCGGCATCTCGCGCTGGCCCGCCTCGTGCGGCAGCAGCAGGAATTCCCAGCGCCGGTGAGTACCGGGCCCCACCACGTAGGTGCAGGGGCGCGCCGGGTCGCAGTACTGGATGTTGGTGGCCGGCAGGCGGGGGAGCGTGTCCTCGTTCACGTGCATGTCGACCACGATCCAGGGCTCGTCGAACTCCAGGCTTTTCAGGCCGAGGCCGAGTTGCTTGCGCACGGGGCTGGTGCCGCCGTCGCAGGCGACCACGTAGCGCGCCCGCAGCTGGCCCTGCGTGCCGTCCGGCGCCCGCGCTGAAAGCACCGCGTACCCGCCTTCCTCCTGGACCGACGTGACTTCATGGCCCAGATGGACCGATACCGAGGGCATCTCGCCCACCGCGCGGCGCAATGCGGCTTCGAGCGCCGGCTGGTTGAAGGTGTACGAAGGCGCCCAGGCCAGTGGGTAGGGCGAGGGGCCCATGTCGAAATGCTGGATCGGCTTGCCGTCGGCGCCCCGGTAGATCGTGGGGCGATAGGGCGTCATGTGGGGCGCCAGCGCGCCCGCGATGCCGATCTCCTGGAAGGTGCGCAGCGCCTCGTGATCCAGCGCGAAAGCGCGCGGCAGCGGATAGACCTGGTCGGACTTGTCGAACACGGCCACGCGCCGGCCGCGCCGGCCGAGCAGCGCGGCCAGCGATGCGCCGACCGGGCCGAAGCCGATGACGGCGACATCGACCGGCTCGCCGAAGGATTGATTCACTCGTTGTCTCCAAATGCAGGAAGACAAAATTGTGCATAAAAATACTTGTTATGCACCAAGGGTTCTCCCGGATGGAATTCGTCATCGCGCCGCAGAAAAATGCACAAAACCAGATTTGTGCACACAACCAAGGAGACACCAATGTCGATGATGAAAGCCGCCCGACTTCACAAGGTCGGCGCCCCGATGGAGATCGAGCAACTGCCTATTCCCAAGCCCGCCGCCAACGACGTGCAGGTGCGGGTGCATGCCTGCGGCATCGTGCCGAACCTGGGCAACATCCTGGCGAACTGGACCACCTGGTTCCCCGAACTGCCGCTGCCGCCGCTGCCCGCCGTCTTCGGGCTGGACCCGGCCGGCGAGGTGACGGCCGTCGGCTCCCACGTCCACACCTGGAAGCCGGGCGACCGCGTGTACGTGAACCCGAGCCTGTACTGCGGCGGCTGCCGCGCCTGCCGCAACGGCGACCTGATCAACTGCACGCACTACGCCTTCAGCGGCTACTTCGGCTTCTCGCAGAACTCGCTCAAGCTCTACAAGAACTATCCCTACGGCGGCCTGTGCGAATACATGATCGCGCCCCAGTACGCGCTGGTGAAGCTGCCCGACAACGTGAGCTTCAACCAGGCCGCGCGCTTCGGCTACCTGGGCACCATGTACTCGGCGATGCGCAAGGCCAAGGTGGGGCCCGGCCGCAGCGTGCTGATCAACGGCATCAGCGGCACGCTGGGCATCGGCGGCGCGCTGTTCGGCCTGGCGATGGGCGCCACGCGCATTCTCGGCACCGGCCGCAACAAGGAACTGCTCGAGCGCGTGAAGGCGCTGGCGCCGGACCGCATCGAGGTGTTCTCGAACGCGAACGGCGAGGCCATCGACGCGTGGGCGAAGGCACGCACCGACGGCCTGGGCGTGGACACCTTCATCGACGCACTGGGCCCGGGTGCGCCGCACGAGACCATGCAGCAGGGCGTTCGCGCGCTCAAGCGCGGCGGGCGCGCCTTCAACATCGGCGCCATCGCCGGCATGGTGGGCATGGACCTGCACACCATGATGGACGAGCAGCAGAGCATCGAGGGCTCGGCCTGGTTCACGGCCGGCGAAGGCCAGGACATGGCCGACATGGCCGAGGCCGGAACGCTCGACCTCTCGGTGTTCGAGCATGTCTGCTATCCGCTGGACCGCATCAACGAGGCGATCTCGGGCATCGCGACGCGCAACGGCGGCTTCAGCAACTTCGTCATCAACCCCTGAGCGGCGGAGTCCCATGAAACTTCTTTCGTTCATTCATCAGGGCCGCGAAACCTGGGGCGCCGTCGTCGGCGACGGCGTCGTCGACCTGGGCCTGGCGATGCCGCAGCATGCGAGCCTCGCCGACTACATCGCCTCGGGCGAGTACGCGCAGGCCGCGCAGCACGTGGAGGGCCTGGCCCCGGCCGCGAAGCTGGCGGAGATCCGCTTCCTGCCGGTGATCCCGCGCTCCGAGAAGATCATCTGCGCCGTGCGCAACTACATGGACCACCACCAGGAGGTGCTGGCCGCGGGCATGCAGCGCGAGCTCTCCGAAGAGCCGCCGATCTTCCTGCGCGTGTGGCGATCGCAGTGCGCGCACAACGAGCCCATCGTGCGGCCACGCGTGTCGGAGTCGCTCGACTGGGAAGGCGAGCTCGCGGTCATCATCGGCAAGGGCGGGCGCGACATTGCCGAAGCGCACGCCTACGACCACGTGGCCGGCTATGCCTGCTACAACGACGGCAGCGTGCGCGAGTGGCAGTTCCACGCCAAGCAGATCGCCTCGGGCAAGAACTTCGAATCGACCGGCGGCTTCGGCCCCTGGATGGTGACCGCGGACGAGATCGCGCCCGGGCGCGAGCTCAAGCTCGAGACCCGGCTCAACGGCGAGGTGGTGCAGTCCAGCCACACCGGGCACATGATCTTCAGCATCCCGAAGCTGATCAACTACGCCTCGACCATCTTCACGCTCACGCCCGGCGACGTGATCGCGACCGGCACGCCGGCCGGCGTCGGCTGGAGCAAGAAGCCGCCGCGCTTCATGAAGGCCGGCGACGTCTGCGAGGTCGAGATCGAGGGCATCGGCGTGCTGCGCAATCCGATCGTCGACCAGCCATCACAGTAAACAGGAGACCGATCATGAAAGTCAGGCGTGTCGTTTTGGGCGTGGGGGCGAACGGAAAGTCGGGCGTGCTGTCGGATGAGGTGGCACGACGCAACGTGGTGTTCAAGAGCGTGCCGGGGTTCGAGGCCACGTTGCTCTGGTCGACGACCGCGTCCAGCGAGGCGGGCAGCAAGGCGACGTTCAGCGATCCGGCCATGGAAGCAAACTTTCTTCCAGGTGTCGGCGAGTCGCGCCTCATGTTCGTGACCTTCCCTCCCGACTCCGTGATGATGAAGGAAGACTTCGATGGCGCTGCGTTCGGGGCCGAGTTCGGCCAGTTGCTGCCGGGGTTGGCGGAAACGTTCGAGCCCGATGCACCCGGCATGCACACCACCGACAGCATTGACTACGACGTGGTGCTGGAGGGCGAGATCAGTCTCGAACTCGATGACGGCCAAGAGGTCCTTCTGACGAAGCACGACGTCGCGGTGCAGCAAGGCAACCGGCATGCCTGGCGCAACAAGGGCGACAAGCCCGCCACGATGCTCTTTGTGCTGATGGGCAAAAAGCGCGCGGGCTGACGCCTGCTTGCCCGACGGCGCCGCGTCGCGCCGCCATTGCTGCGAATCGAATCTTCTCTAGCCCACGCTGGCGCGCCAGCCTGCGTGCCCCTGCTCTTCAAACTTTCAATCTCCCATGAGCACTTCCAAACAGGCAGACGACGCGAAGACCTTGATCGACCTCGAGCAGCAGCGCTGCAGCGCAATGATGAATGGCGATACCGAACGCCTTCGCGAACTGCTGCACCGCGATCTGATCCACGTCCACGCCAAAGGCCAGGTCGACGGCTTCGACAGCTACTTCAGCACGGGCGGGTTCAACGTTCGCTACCAGCGCGTCGAACGGTCGGAGCTCGTCGTGCGCGTCACGGGCAACAGTGCGCTGATGACAGGCCGCCAGATGCTGGTGGGTGTGCGCAAGAACGGCACCGGCACCGTGACCATCGACTCCCGTGTCATGCAGGTCTGGGTGAAGGAAGGAGAGCGCTGGCAGCAGCTCGCGTTCCAGACCACGCCCACCGAGATGAGTGTCGCCTGACTTCGGCATGCGCCGCGGCGGCTTCAGCAATCACGTCATTCACCCTTGAGTCAACTTCGGAGATATCCATGACTGCAAAGCCACAACGCCGCGACTTCGTCCGTGCTCTGGGAGGCGCCGCGCTGGCGGCTTCGGTACCCGGCGCCTTCGTGAGGGCGCAGGGCGCCGATGCCAAGATCAAGTTCGGCTGGGCGATCTCGAAGACAGGCCCGTTCGCCGGCGGCGCCGCGTCCGCGCAGCTTCCCAACTACCGCTTGTGGGTCGATGACGTCAACAAGGCGGGCGGCATCGCGGTCGGCGGCGCGAAGCGCCTCGTCGACGTCGTCGAGTACGACGACCGCAGCCAGCCGGAAGAAGCGGTGAGGGCTATCGAGCGCATGGTCAACCAGGACAAGGTCGACTTTCTCTTGCCGCCGTGGGGCACCGGAATGAACCTGGCCGTTGCGCCGGCGTTCCACAAGGGCAGCTTCCCGATGATCACGCCCACCTGCATCACCGATCAGCTGCCTCAACTCGTCAAGCGGTGGAACAACATGTTCTCGCTGCTCGGTACCCCGTCCAATTACTCGGATGCCATCGTCGGGCTGCTCGCGCAGATGCGTACCGACGGCAGGATCGGCAGCAAGGTGGCCATGGTGAACGTGACCGACCAGGGCGGCCTGGAACTCGCCGGCGCCGCGCGCAAATCGCTGAAGGCCGCGAAGTTCGAGATCGTGGTCGACAGCAGCTATCCGATCTCCACCCAGGACATGACGCCCCTGATTGCCGACGCGCAGCGCGCGAACCCGGATGTCTTCCTGGCCTTCAGCTACCCCCCGGATACCTTGGGCTTGACCGAGGCCGCGCGCGTGCGCGGCTTTAATCCGAAGGTGTTCTACGCCGGGATTGGAACAGCGTTGCCCCTGTACGTGGGAAAGTTCGGCGCCAACGCCGAAGGCGTCATGGGCCCGGGAGGCTGGAATCCGACTTCGGATGCCATCCGGGCCTACATCACCAGGCACACCGCGTTGATCGGGCAGCCGCCCGAGCAATGGGTCAGCGTTCTCTGCTACTCGGGCCTGCAGGCGCTCGCTCAATCGATCGAGAAGGTGGGCAGACTCGACCGGCCGGCCATCATCAAGACGCTGGGGTCGACGACCTTCGACACGGTCGCGGGGCCGTTGAAGTTCGATAACCATTTCATGGCGGGCGGCTGGACGGTCGGGCAATGGCAAGGCGGGACGTTCTCGGGAATTGCGCCGAGGAGATCGGGCGCGAAAGATCCCATCGCCAAGCCGGCCTGGAAGGCCTGAAGCCTCCCATGAGGCTGATCGACGCATTGATCTTCGGGCTGACACTGGGTGGGACCTATGCGCTCATTGCGCTGGGTCTCAACCTTCAGTACGGCGTCGCGCGCATTCTCAACCTCGCCTATGGCGAGATGTTGATTGCCGCGGCGCTGGGCGGCCTGGTGCTCTTCACGCGGGCAGGCGTTTCGCCGCTCGTCGCGCTCTTGCTGCTCGTTCCGGCCGCTGCAGCTGCGGGGGCGCTTCTCTACAAGGTGGCGTTCGTGCCGCTGGTCAGGCGTGCGCGCAGCCGTGACGCCCTCGAGGGCGACAGCATCCTGTCGACTTTCGGCCTGCTGTTCGTGATCCAGGGCCTCATGCTCGCCGCGTTCGGAGGCAACTACCTGAGCTATTCGTTCCTCTCGATTCCGATCGAAGTCCTGGGAACGACGGTAGCCGCCAACCGGTTGCTCGCCCTCGTGGTTGCGCTGGTCCTGGGCGCCGCGCTGTTCGCGATCCTGACCCGAACGCGCGTCGGGACCGCCCTGCGCGCGGTGGCGGTCGACCCCGGGTCCGCGCCGCTGGTGGCGATCGATGTCACGAAGATCGCGATGCTGGCCTTCGCCATGGGCACGGCGCTGGTCGCCATCGCCGGCGTGCTGGTCAGCATGTTCTCGACCTTCAGCGCCACCATGGGCGTGCTCTTCACCATGAAGGCGTTGATCGTCGTGATCATGGGCGGCGTCGGCAACTTCGTCGGCTGCGTACTGGCTGCCCTGCTGCTCGGGCTGAGCGAGAGCCTCGTTTCGACGTACGTGGACCCAGGCCTCACGCTGGCTGCCAACTACGCCATCTTCCTGCTGGTGCTCGTGTTTCGGCCGTCCGGCCTGTTCGGGAGGGCTGGCCGGTGACATCGAGATCCAAACTGTTTCTTGCGCTGTCGCTGGCTGCTTTCATCGCGCTGGCCTTCGCGCCGCAAACCGGGAACGACTACACGACGTCCCTGCTGATCAATGTGCTTCTCTACGCGAACCTTGCCACGGCGTGGGGCATCTTCTGCGGAACGACACGCTTCATCTCTCTTGCGACCGTCGCCTTCTTCGGCGTCGGGTGCTACAGCGTCGCGGTTCTCTCGGAGTTCCTGCCCTGGCCGGCGGTGCTCGTGGTGGCGGCCTTGGCGGGAGGCGCGTTGGCTCTTGCGATCGGTATCTGCACGCTGCGGCTTTCCGGCATGTACTTCGTGGTCTTCAGCTTCGGTATCGCCGAACTGATCCGGCAGCTCGTAACCTGGTACGAGTCCAAGCTCGTAGGCTCGGTCGGACGCTATGTGTTTCTGGAGATCACTTCGGCGCAGATCTACTGGCAGCTCCTCGTGCTGCTCGGGTTGCTCTGGATCCTGGGAGCCTGGCTTTCGAAGTCTCGACTGGGATTTGCCCTTCGCCTGATTGGCGAGGACGAAACCGCGGCCCGCAGTTGCGGCATCAACACCGTTGGCGTTCGTCTCGCTGTGCTGACGGGGACCGCCATGTTCATGTCGGTCGCCGGGGCCATCGTGGCGCCGCGCTGGACCTACATCGAGCCATCCATCGCGTTCAACTCGCTCGTGTCTTTTCAGGTCGTGGTGATGGCGCTTCTCGGTGGCGTGGCGGCG
This sequence comes from Variovorax sp. MHTC-1, assembly GCF_003984645.1. Classification (GTDB taxonomy): domain Bacteria; phylum Pseudomonadota; class Gammaproteobacteria; order Burkholderiales; family Burkholderiaceae_C; genus Variovorax. The sequence continues at coordinate 253,078 of NZ_RWKI01000006.1, read as the reverse complement.
TTCTACGGACCGATCCTGGGTGTGGTCCCGCTGGTGCTCGCGTTCGAGGTCCTCACCAAGTACTTCCCGGACCACTTCAGCATCGTGCTGGGCGCCATCTTTCTGGTGATCGTGTATCTGCTGCCGCGAGGCCTGCTGGGCGCCAGCGAGAAGTTCCGGAGGCGCCCGTGAGCGCGTCGCTTCTGGATGTCAACGACCTGTCCAGACGCTTCGGCGGGCTGAAGGCGGTGGAAGGGCTGTCGCTCCACGTCGGCAAGGGCGAGATCGTCGGCCTGCTCGGGCCGAACGGCTCGGGCAAGACGACGGCGCTCAATCTGATCAGTGGCGCGCTGCAACCCGACCGGGGCTCGGTGAAGCTCGATGGAGAGGAAACCGCCGGCGCGTCGAACTTCAAGGTTGCACGCCTGGGTATCGCGCGCACCTACCAGCTCGTGCGGCTCTTCAAGACGATGAGCGTGCTGGAGAATGTGGTGGCGGGAATGTCGTTCACGCATGAGCGACGTTTCGGGACCGAGGCCAATGCCGACGCGTTGGAACTTCTGGAGCGGGTCGGATTGGCGGCGAGGGCGTCTCGGCGCGCCGAAGATCTCACCTACATCGACCAGAAGCGACTCGAGCTCGCACGCTGCCTCGCGAGCCGTCCTCGCGTGCTCTTGCTGGACGAGTGGCTGGCAGGCTTGAATCCCACGGAACTGCTTCAGGCAATCGAACTGGTGCGTTCGCTGAAGCACGATGGCGTTTCCATCCTGATGGTCGAGCACGTGCTGGAAGCCGTCAGGTCGCTGTGCGACCACTGCGTGGTCATGAACGCCGGCCAGCGAATCGCGGTGGGCCCGGCGGCTTCGGTTCTGGCCGATCCTGAAGTCGTGCGCGCTTATCTCGGAGACGATCATGCTTGAGCTCAAAAAGCTGTGCGCGCACTACGGAATGCATCAGGCGCTGGCCGATGTGGAGATACACGTGGGCGCTGGCGAGGTCGTCAGCGTGCTGGGTGCAAACGGTGCCGGTAAATCCACCTTGCTCAGATGCATCGCCGGGCTGATGCCGGTCAAGGGGGCGGAAATGACCCTGGGCGGCAAGGCGCTCACGGGCCTCAAGGCGGACCAGCGCGTGGAGGCGGGAATCGCCCTGGTGCCCGAAGGACGCGGTGTCTTCGGCGACCTCACGGTGAAGGAGAACCTCTTCCTGGGCGCGTACCCGCGGCGAGCCCGCGCGAACGAGCATCGCAACCTGGAGCGCGTGCTCGAACTCTTTCCGAGATTGCGTGAAAGGCTGCCTCAGAGCGTGCGAACCATGAGCGGGGGCGAGCAGCAGATGGTCGCGATCGGGCGGGCGCTCATGTCCAGCCCGGATGTGCTGCTGCTGGACGAGCCTTCGCTGGGCCTGTCGCCGCTGATGGTGTCGGAACTCTTCAAGTCCCTCGAACGCGTGCGCGACGACAAGGTGTCGATCCTGCTCGTGGAGCAGAACGCCAAGCGCAGCCTGGCACTCTCGAATCGCGGTTACCTGCTGGAACAGGGCCGCGTGGTCGGTGCCGACAGCGCAGGCGCCTTGCTCGCAAGCGAGGCCGTGCAACGCGCCTACCTCGGCGGATGAGCGAGGCGGCATCAGTGGTTGTGCACAAAATGCATGTGCTGCAGAAAAAGTCACTTCATACCTAGTGTTTCCCCGAGGCTTATCGTTTGCATGTAACTCGACTTTATGCATAAAATTTGCGCCATGAAGAATCCAAACATCAGCGCGGCCGACATCTCGACTCCTCTGTCGGAACAGGCCTTTCGCAGTCTCCGGCATGACGTCCTGGTCGGCACCTTCGAAGCGGGCAGCAAGCTCAAGCTCGATGAGTTGCAGGGCCACTACGGCTTTTCGAGCAGTCCCTTGCGCGAAGCCCTCAGCCGTCTTACGCAAGAAGGTCTCGTGCGAGCCGACGAGCGTCGAGGATTCCGCGTCGCGCCGATCTCTTCGGAGGACCTGAACGACATCACGCACATGCGGCTCATGCTGGATGTTCAGGCGCTGCGCAGCGCGATCGAATTGGGCGACGATGCGTGGGAAGGGGCGATCGTTTCCGCTTTTCATCGACTCGAAAAGGTCGAATCGCGCTTGAGCGATGGCCCGGTGATCCTGGACGAAGAGTGGAGCGAAGTTCATCGCAACTTTCATGCGTCACTGATCGCGGCCTGTGCATCGGAGCGTCAACGCATGTGGAGTGCCAGCTTGTTCGACCAGGCTGAGCGCTACCGGCGGTTTTCAGCGCGCCACCGGCAGACGGGGCGCCGCAAGTCCAACGAGCATCGAAAGATCATGGATGCGACCTTGCGTCGCGATGCCGATACGGCTTGCGCGCTGCTCGGCGAGCACATCCTGAGCACGCAACGCAATGTGGAGGCCGCCATGCGGCGTGCCGCCGACGCTTGAAACCGGCGCGCTGCACCGGCGCCTGAGACACCCAAACCAGGAGACCCTCATGTTGAAGGTCAGCAGACCTACGCCTTCGCACTTTGGAATCTACGTGACCGACCTCGACAGGATGGTCGCGTTCTATACCGAGGTGTTCGATCTGACCATCACCGATACAGGTGTCGGCAAGACGTTCAAGAACAAGCTGGTGTTCACCAGCGCCAGCCCTGACCAGCACCACCAGCTGGTCATCGCGTCAGGTCGCCCGGCCGACGTCAAGTTCAGCACGGTCATGCAGCTGTCCTTCGCCGTGCCCGGCATCCAGTCGATGCGCGACATCTGGGCCAAGGCGGAGGCTCGCGGGGCAACCGACATACGTGGGCTCAATCACGGCAACGCGTTGTCCGTCTACATGCTCGATCCCGAAGGCAACATGGTCGAGATCTATGTCGACACGCCTTTCTATGTCGAACAGCCGCATGGCGATCCGCTGGATCTTTCCAAGTCGGATGAAGAGATCCTGCGGGAGACCGAAGCGATTTGCCGCCGGGATCCGACCTTCAAGACCCTGGCCGACTGGCAAGCCGATTTCTTGAGCCGCGCACCGGCGCCGGGCGCGTGAGCGACAACCTTCTTTCTTCGAAACGGAATCACATGAAACTCCTTTCATTCATTCATCAGGGCCGCGAAACCTGGGGCGCCGTCGTCGGCGACGGCGTCGTCGACCTGGGCCTGGCGATGCCGCAGCATGCGAGCCTCGCCGACTACATCGCCTCGGGCGAGTACGCGCAGGCCGCGCAGCACGTGGAGGGCCTGGCCCCGGCCGCGAAGCTGGCGGACATCCGCTTCCTGCCGGTGATCCCGCGCTCCGAGAAGATCATCTGCGCCGTGCGCAACTACATGGACCACCACCAGGAGGTGCTGGCCGCGGGCATGCAGCGCGAGCTCTCCGAACAGCCGCCGATCTTCCTGCGCGTGTGGCGATCGCAGTGCGCGCACAACGAGCCCATCGTGCGGCCACGCGTGTCGGAGTCGCTCGACTGGGAAGGCGAGCTCGCGGTCATCATCGGCAAGGGCGGGCGCGACATCGCCGAAGCGCACGCCTACGACCACGTGGCCGGCTATGCCTGCTACAACGACGGCAGCGTGCGCGAGTGGCAGTTCCACGCCAAGCAGATCGCCTCGGGCAAGAACTTCGAATCGACCGGCGGCTTCGGCCCCTGGATGGTGACCGCGGACGAGATCGCGCCCGGGCGCGAGCTCAAGCTCGAGACCCGGCTCAACGGCGAGGTGGTGCAGTCCAGCCACACCGGGCACATGATCTTCAGCATCCCGAAGTTGATCAACTACGCCTCGACCATCTTCACGCTCACGCCCGGCGACGTGATCGCGACCGGCACGCCGGCCGGCGTCGGCTGGAGCAAGAAGCCGCCGCGCTTCATGAAGGCCGGCGACGTCTGCGAGGTCGAGATCGAGGGCATCGGCGTGCTGCGCAATCCGATCGTCGACCAGGACTGATTCGACGCCCAGCGGCCGCAAGAGCCGCGAGCGATTCCACAACGAAACGGAGACAAATCATGCGGCGTAGACAGCTTGTCGGCGCGGGCCTTGCCTTGGCCTGCGCGTCACCCTTCACGGTTCATTCGCAAGACTTCCCGGATCGCCCGATCAAGATCGTGCAGGGCTTCGCGGCCGGCGGCAACGCCGACACCATCGCCCGCGTGGTCAGCACCGAGATGAGCAAGGGCTTGGGCCAGCCCTTCGTCGTGGAGGCGCAGACGGGGGCCGGCGGCACCATCGCTTCCGCCGCCGTCGCGCGCGCCAAGCCGGACGGCTACACGCTGCTGCTGGCCACCGGCGGGCATGCGGTGGCGGGAGCGCTCTACGGCAAGCTGGGCTACCAGACGGTGTCCGACTTCCAGATGATCTCCACCATCACCTACTTTCCCTTCCTGCTGGTGGTGCGCGCCGATTCGCCCCATCGCAGCCTGGCCGAGCTGCTCGCCGCCGCGCGTGCCGACGCACGCAGCCTGTCGTACGGCACCGCCGGCATCGGCTCCACGCATCACCTGGCGGGCGAGCTGCTGGTGAAGAGCGCGAAGGCCGAGCTGCTGCACGTGCCCTACCGCGGCGACGCTGCCTCGGTGACCGCGCTGCTCGGCGGCGAGGTCCCGCTGATCGTCGCGCCGCCGACGGCCGTGATGCCCAACATCAAGGCCGGCAAGCTCAGAGCGCTGGCGACCACCGGCGCGCAGCGCTGGGCTGCGATGCCGGAGCTGCCCACGGTGGCGGAGCAGGGCGTCGCCGGCTACGACGTGCGCTCGTGGGCCGGTTTCATGGCGCCCGCGGGCACGCCGCGACCCGTGGTCGAGCGGCTGCGCGCCGAGACGCTCAAGGCCCTGCAGGTGCCGGGCGTTCGCGCGCGCCTGGAAGACATGGGCGGCGAGGCGCGCGGCAGCACGCCGGAAGAAATGACGGCGATGGTGAGTTCGGAGCTCAAGAAGTGGACCGCCGTCGTCAACGAAGCGCAGATTCCCAAGCAGTGAGGTTCGCATGTCCTTGATCGAAATCCGCAAGCGCAGTCTCACCATCGAGACCATCCATCACGAGGGCGGCCCGCCGGTGGCCGAGCCGCTGAAGCTGGCCGCGGCCTGCGCAGTGATCCGCAACCCCTATGCCGGGCGCTACGAGCCCGACCTGATGCCCTTCATGGCCGAGCTCCGCACGCTGGGGACTTCGCTGGCGACGGAGCTGGTCGAGGTGCTGGGCCGCGACAAGGTGGAGGTCTACAGCAAGGCCGCCATCGTGGGCGTCAACGGCGAGCTCGAGCATGGCGCCGTGTGGCACGAAGCGGGCGGCTGGGCCATGCGCTCGGTGCTCGGCGAGCCGAAGGCGATCGTGCCCTCGGCCAAGGCAGTGGCCGCTACCGGCTATCGGTTGATGGTGCCGCTGCACTACGTTCACGCCGCCTACGTGCGCAGCCACTACAACAGCATGGAAGTCGGCATCCAGGATGCGCCGCGGCCCGACGAGATCCTGTTCGCGCTGGCGATGGGCACGGGCGGCCGGGTGCATGCGCGGCTGGGCGGCCTCGCCAAGGACGCCGTCACCGTGCACGACGGGCAGCGATGACATGCAGAGCCTGATGCGCGCAGTGCAAGTGAGAACCCCCGGCGGCCCCGAGGCGCTGGAACTGGTCGAGCTGCCGATGCCGGTGTGCAAGCCCGGCGAGGTGAGGGTGCGCGCCGAGGCGATCGGCGCCGGCGGACCCGACGTGCTGATCCGCAACGGCACCTACAAATGGATGCCGCCGCTGCCTGCCATTCCCGGCAACGAGATGGCCGGCACGGTGGAAGCGCTGGGGCCGGGCGTGACCGGTCTTCAGCTCGGCCAGCGCGTGCTGGTCAGTTCGCGTGAACTGCCGCAGCGCGGCGGGTGCTATGCGGAGTTCATCTGCGTGCCCGAAGATGCGCCCTTCGTCCTGCCCGACGGCATCGCGTTCCAGGATGCCGTGAGCCTTGGCAACGTGCAATTGGCGCAGGCGATGCTGCTGGCCGGCAACGGCGGCCTGCCGGTGCGATCCATTCTCGTGCCGGGCGCGGCCGGCGGCGTCGCCACCATGCTCGTTCAACTCGCGGCCCACCACGGCATGACCGTGATCGGCACCGCCTCCACGCCCGAGAAGCGGGCGCATGCACTGGCGCACGGCGCCAGCGCCATCGTCGACGGCGAACCGGCGGGCCTGCCCGATCGCGTCTTCGAGCTGACCGAGGGACGCGGCGTGGACCTGGCTTTCGATCACATCGGCGGCGAACTGCTGATCGCCTGCATTCGCTCGCTGGCGCCGCTGGGTACCGCGATCTCCTACAACATCGCGGGCGGGCCGCCGGCGCGGGACGTGTTCATGGAGCTGCGCTCGCTGCTGAGCAAGAGCCTGGCGGTGCGGACCTTCTCCATCCATACCTTCGACGCCGACCGGCAGCAGCGCCGCGCGCTGATGGACAAGGCCATCGGCCTCATGAGCCAGGGCGCGGTGCGGGCGCCGCCGACGCGCGTGTTCCCGATGCGCGAGGTGCAGGAGGTGCATCGCATGCTCGATGCCGGCGAGTCGCTGGGCAAGCTGGTGCTCGCGCCGCGATAACCCCTGGCTCATTCGAGCCAGGCCGGAACCGGAAGATTCTTCTCGCGCAGGAAGGCTGGGTTGTAGAGCTTGGATTGGTAGCGCGAACCGGAGTCGGCCAGGATCGTCACGATCGTGTGGCCCGGCCCGAGCTCGCGCGCCAGGCGGATCGCGCCGGCCACGTTGATGCCGCTCGAGCCGCCCAGGCAGAGACCTTCCTCGCGCAGCAGGTCGAACAGCACGGGCAGCGCCTCCTGGTCTTCGACCTGGTAGGCGTCGTCGAAGGAGGCGCCTTCCAGGTTGCCCGTGATGCGGTTCTGGCCGATGCCCTCGGTGATCGAGCTGCCGGCGCTGCGCAATTCGCCATGCTTGATGTAGTGGTACATCGCCGCGCCCATCGGGTCGGCGGCGGCGATCACCACACCCGGCTTGCGCTCTTTCAGGTACTGGCCCACGCCGGCCAGCGTGCCGCCGGTGCCGATCGAGCAGATGAAGCCGTCGACGCGGCCGTCCGTCTGCTGCCAGATCTCGGGGCCGGTCGAGCGGAGGTGGCCGTCGCGGTTGGACAGGTTGTCCCACTGGTTCGCATACAGCACGCCATGAGGCTCGCTGCGCGCGAGCTCCGCGGCGAGGCGTTCGGCCACGTGCACGTAATTGTTCGGATCGCTGTAGGGGACCGCGGGCACCTCGCGCAGCTCGGCGCCGTAGAGGCGAAGCGCGTCCTTCTTCTCCTGGCTCTGCGTCTGCGGGATCACGATGACGGTGCGGTAGCCGCGGGCATTGCCCACCAGCGCCAGGCCAATGCCGGTGTTGCCGGCCGTGCCCTCGACGATCACGCCGCCCGGCTGCAGGTCGCCGCGCGCCTCGGCATCGAGCACGATATAGAGCGCCGCGCGATCCTTGACCGATCCGCCGGGATTCATGAACTCGGCCTTGCCGAGGATCTCGCAGCCGGTCAGCTCGGAAGCCTTGCGCAACCGGATGAGCGGTGTATGGCCCACCGCCTGGGTGAAGCTTTCACGCACGTCCATGACGAACGAGGATAGTCCGCGCTTGCGGCCTGCCCGGCCTGCGAGGCCCGTATCGGACTACCTGCAGAAAGGTCTTTGATCAGCCGGGACCAACGCGTGATCGATCCATTTGCGAGTCGACGTCGGAGTCAACACGGTCCGGCTCGGTAGCGCTCGTCCGCTGTTCGTTTGCCCTAGGGCCTGTTATTGATCAGTAAACCAAATATCTAACACATGCGTTGTCTTGGCATGGCAAAACGCGACGCACGATTTCTGAGTCCCGAGGCGCAGGCGGAAGTCCGACTGCGCGTGCTCAATGCGCTGCAGGACGGGATGAACCAAGCGCAGGCTGCGCAGACTTTTGGGGTCAGCCGCTGGTCGGTGGTGCATTGGGCCAAGGCGCATCGGCAAGCGGGCGAGCAAGCGTTGGCGCCCAAGCGACGCGGACGCAGAACCGGCGAAGCCGGCAAGCTGAGCACGAAGCAGTGCGAACGCATGCGCGCACTGGTGGTGGGCAAGATGCCCGACCAATTGAAGCTGCCGTTTTACTTGTGGACGCGCGCGGCGGTGCGCGAGCTGATCAAGCGCGAATGCGCGGTGAGCCTGTCGCTGACCGCGGTGGGCGGCTATCTGAAGCGTTGGGGGCTGAGCGTGCAGCGCCCGGTCAGGCGAGCTTATGAGCGCAACGATGAAGCCGTCGCGCAGTGGCTGGCCGAGGTCTATCCGCAGATTGCCGCGCGTGCCAAGCGCGAGCGAGCGAGCATCTACTGGGGCGACGAGACCGGCCTGCGCTCCGATGACGTGCGCGGACGCAGCTTTGCGCTGAAAGGCCAGCCCGCTGTCGTGCGGGTGCCGGGCCGGCGCTTTGGCTGCAATGTGATCTCGGCGCTGACCAACAAGGGGGAGATGAGCTTCATGGTGTTCGAAGGGCGCTTTCAGGCCGAGCAATTCATCGGCTTTTGCGAACGGCTGATCAAGCAGTCGCCCTCCAAGGTGTTTCTCATCGTCGATGGGCACTCGGTGCACCGCTGCACGAAGGTGCGGGACTGGCTCGAACCGCGAGTGCAGCAAATCGAGCTGTTCTTCCTGCCCGGCTACGCCCCCGAGCTCAATCCGGACGAGTTGCTCAACGGCGATATCAAGCGCGCCGTCGGCCAAGCGCGCCCTCGCGACCGCCAGGCGATGAAGGCCGCCACGCGCAAATGGCTGCACCGGCGACAAAAGCAGCCCACCGTGCTGGCTAACTTGTTTCATGCCCTCATGTTCGCTATGCCGCAGCCTGAGGACCTGTTAGATGTTTACCCGCCTGATCAATAACGCTATTTGCGGGGATCGCGTTGCCCAGCCAAGGGGCTGGATGCAAGGCGCCCGCGCGCAGCAAGGCTCACGCCTTGCAAGCGCGGGCAACGCCGCAGACGGCCCCTTGGCTGGGCAACCCGAAGGGAAGGCCTGCCAGGGCGCGCTACTCGGCGTTGCGCTCCTTGTGCGTGCCGACGCACGCACGGCGTCGCGCGCCTTGATTGGCCCGCCCTGGCAGGCCTTCGCGACCCCGCAAATAGCGTTAGCAGGCCCTAGACCGGTTACAGCTGCCCCTGGCACAGGTACTTGATGTGCATGTAGTCGTCCAGGCCGTGCACCGAGCCCTCGCGGCCGTAGCCGGATTCCTTCACGCCGCCGAAGGGCGCGGCCTCAGCCGCCAGCGCGCCTTCGTTGATGCCGACGATGCCCGACTCCAGCGCCTCGGCCACGCGCCAGATGCGGCGCACGTCGGTCGAGTAGAAGTAGGCGGCGAGCCCGAAGGGCGTGTCGTTGGCGGCGGCGATCACCTCGGCTTCGCTGTCGAAGCGCGTGACCGGCACCACCGGTCCGAAGGTTTCCTCGCAGCTGCATTCCATCGTCGCGTCGGCGTTGACCAGCACGGTCGGCGCGAAGTAGTTGGGGCCGTCGCAGCGCGCGGAGCGCAGCCGCTCGCCGCCGACGACGATGCGCGCGCCCCGGGCGACGGCATCGCGCACATGGCGTTCGATCTTGTCGACCGCACGCGCATTGATCATCGGGCCGATCTGCGAGTCGGGCTCGGTGGCCGGGCCGACCTTCAGCGCGCCGACGCGCGCGGCGAGCTTGTCGACGAAGGCGTCGTGCACCTTGGCTTGCACGAACACGCGGTTCGGGCAGACGCAGGTCTGCCCGCCGTTGCGGAACTTGGCGGCCATCAGGCCTTCGACCGCGGCATCGATGTCGGCATCTTCGAAGACGATGAAGGGCGCGTTGCCGCCGAGTTCGAGCGACAGCTTCTTCAGCGTGTCGGCCGAGGCGCGCGCGAGATGCTTGCCCACCGGCGTGGAGCCGGTGAAGCTGATCTTGCGCACGCGCGCATCGGCCAGCCACACGTCCACCACCTCGGGCGTGCGTTCGCGCGAGGCGGTGACGATGTTGAGCACGCCCGCCGGCACGCCGGCCTCTTGCGCCAGCCTGACGAGCGCGAGCGAGGTGAGCGGCGTGTCCTCGGCCGGCTTGCAGACCACGGTGCAGCCAGCCGCGAGCGCCGGGGCGATCTTGCGCGCGATCATCGCGGCCGGGAAGTTCCACGGCGTGATCGCGGCGACCACGCCGACCGGCTCCTTCAGCGCGAGCATGCGGCGGCCCGTCACCGGTGCGGGTATTACCTCGCCGTTGGCGCGCGTGGCCTCCTCGGCGAACCACTCGATGTAGCTGGCGGCATAGGCCACCTCGCCGCGCCCCTCGGCCAGCGGCTTGCCCTGCTCGCGCGAGATCAGCCGGCCGAGATCCTCCTGGTGCGCCATCACCAGGTCGTTCCAGCGCTTGAGGATCCGGGCGCGCTCCTTGGCAGCCACGGCGCGCCAAGCGGGGAAGGCAGCGTGCGCGGCATCGACCGCAGCGCGCGCGTCGGCGGCGGTGCCGTCGGGAACGTTGGCGAAGACGGCGTCGGTGGCGGGGTCCGTCACGTCGAGTCGGCGGGCATCGCTCGCCGCGCGCCATTCGGCGCCGATGAGGTGGGTGCCGGGCATGAGGTCCTGGCGTTCGAGGGTCAGTGTCATGGTCATGATCAGGAAGCTGAAACACGCTCGGCGATGGCCATGCCGAGCTCGGTGGTGGATGCCGTGCCGCCGAGGTCGCGCGTGCGCGGGCCTTCGCGCAACACTGCCTCGATGGCGCCGAGGATCGCATCGTGCGCGGCGCGGCCCGCGCCCTGGCCTTGGGTGAGGAAGTCCAGCATCAGCGCCCCCGACCAGATCATCGCGATCGGGTTGGCGATGTTCTGGCCGTAGATGTCGGGCGCCGAGCCGTGCACCGGCTCGAAGAGCGACGGGAACTTGCGATCCGGGTTGAGGTTGGCCGAGGGCGCGAGGCCGATGGTGCCGGTGGTCGCGGGACCGAGGTCGGAGAGGATGTCGCCGAACAGATTGCTCGCCACCACCACGTCGAAGCGCGCGGGCTGCAACACGAAGCGCGCGGACAGGATGTCGATGTGCTGCTTGTCGACCTGTACCTCGGGGTAGTCGCGGCCGATCGCATCGGCGCGCCCGTCCCACCAGGGCATGCTGATCGCGATGCCGTTGCTCTTGGTGGCCACCGTCAGGTGCTTGCGCTTGCGCGCCCGGGCGAGCTCGTAAGCGTACTTCAGCACGCGGTCGGTGCCGTGGCGCGAGAAGACCGACTCCTGGATCACGATCTCGCGTTCGGTGCCTTCGTACATCACGCCGCCGAGCGAGGTGTACTCGCCCTCGGTGTTCTCGCGCACCACGAGGTAGTCGATGTCGCCGGGCTGGCGGCCGGCCAGCGGGCAGGGCACGCCTTCGAACAGGCGCACCGGCCGCAGGTTGATGTACTGGTCGAACTCGCGGCGGAACTTCAGGAGCGAGCCCCACAGCGACACGTGGTCGGGCACGGTGGCGGGCCAGCCGGCGGCGCCGAAGTACAGCGCGTCGACGCCCTGGAGCTGCTCCTTCCAGTCGTCCGGCATCATCTGGCCGTGCGCGGCGTAGTAGTCGCAGCTGGCCCAGTCGATGGTGCGGCAGTCGAGCTCGAAGCCGAAGCGCTCCGCCGCGGCCTGCACTACGCGCAGGCCCTCGGGCATCACTTCCTTGCCGATGCCGTCGCCGGCGATCAGCGCGATGCGGAAGGTGGGTGTCATTTCAGTTTTTTTCATGATGCTGTCGCAGCCTTGCGGTCCATGTCGTCGAGCCAGCCCTGGCGCAGCTCGGGTACCGAGCGGGCGAGCAGTTCGTAGTAGGGGTGGTGCGGCCCGCGCTCGTAGTCGCAGCGCGCCACCTGCGCCAGCTTGCGGCCGTGCTGCATGACGACGATCTCGTCGCATACCGCGCGCACCGTGTGCAGGTCGTGGCTGATGAACAGATAGGAGACGCCGAGCTCGCGCCGGAGCTCCGCCATCAGGTCCAGCACCGCCGCGGCGACGACGGTGTCGAGCGCGGAGGTCACCTCGTCGCAGAGGATCAGGTCCGGCTCGGCCGCGAGCGCGCGCGCGAGGTTCACGCGCTGCTTCTGCCCGCCCGAGAGGCCGCCCGGCAGGCGCCCGGCCACCGAGTGCGGCAGCTGCACGAGATCCAGCAGTTCGCGGATGCGGCGCTTGAGCGGCTCGCCGCGCAGGCCCTTGTAGAACTCGAGCGGGCGCGCCAGGATGCGCTCGATGGTCTGCGAGGGATTGAGCGCGGTGTCGGCCATCTGGAACACGATCTGGATGCGGCGCAGATCGTCGCGCTCGCGCTCCTGCAGCGTCGGCTTGAGCTCGCGGCCGCGGAACAGCACGCTGCCGTGGCTGGGCTTGAGCAGGCCGGCCACCGCCCGCGCCAGCGTGGTCTTGCCCGAGCCCGACTCGCCGATCACGCCGATCGCCTGGCCGCGGTGGAGCTTGAGGTCGATGTCCTGCAGGATCGGCATGGCCGGACGCCCCTGCGCATCCACCGGGCCGTAGCCGGCCGAGAGCTGCTGCACATGGAGCAGCAGCTCGGGGTCGTCGTTCGCCGCCTTGCCCGATTCGCGCGTCACCGGCCGCGCCGCGGCCAGCAGGCACTTCGTGTACTCATCGGCCGGTGCGGCGAGGATCTGTCCGGTGGCGTTCAGCTCGCGCATCCGGCCGTCGCGCAGCACCAGGATGTGGTCCGCCATCTGCGCGACCACGGCGAGATCGTGGCTCACGTACACCGCGGTGGCGCGGCGCTCGCGCACCACGCGGCGGAAGGCGCGCAGCACCTCGATCTGCGTCGTCACGTCGAGCGCGGTGGTCGGCTCGTCGAGGATCACGAGCTCGGGGTCGCCGATCAGCGCCATCGCCGCCATCAGCCGCTGCAGCTGGCCGCCGGAGACCTGGTGCGGATAGCGCGCGCCGATAGTTTCCGGATCGGGCAGCGCCAGCTCGCGAAACAGCTGCACCGCCTTCGCCTCCGCCTCGGCCCGCTTGCACAGGCCGTGGATGACGGTCGGCTCGACCACCTGGTCCATGATCGTGCGCGAGGGATTGAAGGAGGCGGCCGCGCTCTGCGCGATGTAGGAAACCGTGCGGCCGCGCAGCGCGCGCTGCTGCGCCGCATCGAGCGCCAGCACGTCGGTGTCGCCGATCTGCACCCGGCCGGTCGAGATGCGGCAGCCGTGGCGCGCATAGCCCATCAGCGCCAGTGCGGTGGTGGTTTTGCCGGAGCCCGACTCGCCGATCAGCGCCAGCACTTCGCCGGGCTGCACGGAGAAGCTCAGGTTGTCGACCAGCGTACTGGCGCCGGCGCAGATGCTCAAGTTATTGACGATCAGGGGTGCGCCCATATCAGTGGCTCCTGTTTGCGCCGGGAACACCGCGGAACCGGCTTTGCCGGGCCGCTGGTGTTGCCCCCGGCGAGGGGGGTGGCGTAGCGACACGAAGTGCGCGCAGCCTGGGGGAGAGCTTCATCGTGCTCCTCGTTCGCGGGCGGTGCGGCCCGGCAGGTTGTCGATGACGAGATTGACCGCGATGGTCAGGCTCGCGATGGCCAGCGCCGGCACGATCACCGAGGCACCGCCCATGGCCAGCGCGCCGATGTTCTCGCGCACCAGCGAGCCCCAGTCGGCCACCGGCGGCTGGATGCCCAGGCCGAGGAAGCTCAGGCTCGCCAGCAGCAGCACGACGTAGACGAAGCGCAGGCCGAGGTCGGCCAGCATCGGCCCGACGATGTTGGGCAGGATCTCGCGCAGCATGATGTAGAGCGTGCCTTCGCCGCGCGTGCGCGCCACGGTCACGTAGTCGAGCGCGTTGATGTTGACCGCCAGCGAGCGCGCCATGCGGTAGGCGCCCGGCACGTAGATGATGGCCGCCGTGACCACCAGCATCGGCACCGAGGAGCCGAAGCCCGCCACCATGATGAGCGCGAACATCTTGCTCGGGATCGCGGTCAGCGTGTCGAGGCCGCGGCTCAGCACCGCATCGATCCAGCGGCCGCTGGCCGCGGCCAGCAGCGCCAGCGTGATGCCGGTGCCGCTCGCCAGCAGCGTGGCCAGCAGCGCGACGCCGATCGTGTAGCGCGCGCCCTGGATGATGAGCGCCAGCATGTCGCGGCCGAGGTAGTCGGTGCCCAGCCAGTGCGTCGCGCTGATCGGCGCGAAGACGTTCGATCCGCCCATGGCCGCCGGGCTGTGCGACAGCAGCCAGGGCCCGAGCAGCGCCGCGAGCAGCCAGAACAGCAGCACCGCGAGGCCGAGCAGGCCGGAGGCGCCGAAGCCGGTGAGCCGGCGCAGCGGACCGCCCCGGCGCTCTTGCGGCGGCGGCGCCAGGGAAGCCGTGGCGCTCACGACCGTTGGAGAGGTGGAGGTTTCCATGGTGCTTTCCTCAACGGTGCCGCAGCCGCGGGTTGGCGAGGATGCCGCAGATGTCGGCCGTCGTCACCAGGATCAGGTAGGCGCAGCAGAAGATCATGGCGCAGGTCTGCACCAGCGGCATGTCGCGCTGCGAGACGCCGTCGACCATCAGCTTGGCAATGCCCGGATAGTTGAAGATGGTCTCGACGATGATCACGCCGCCGAGCAAGTACGACAGGCTCAGCGCCACGGCGTTGGCGATCGGCCCCACCGCGTTGGGCAACGCATGCGCCAGCACCATGCGCATCGGCGAGGCGCCCTTGAGCCGCACCATCTCGATGTAGGGCGCCTCGAGCTGGTCGATCACCGCGGCGCGCGTCATGCGCATCATCTGCGCCACGATCACGCAGCACAGCACCAGCACCGGCATGGCGAAGGCACGCAGCATCTGGCCGACCGACTCGATGTCGTTGACGAAGGAGAGCGCCGGCAGCCAGCGCAGCTTGACCGCGAACACCAGCACCGCCAGCGTCGCGACCAGGAACTCCGGCACCGACACCACGCCCACCGCCGTCGTCGAGGCGGCGCGGTCGAACCAGGAGCCGCGCCACACCGCCGAGGCGATGCCGAGCGCCAGCGCGATCGGCACCGAGAACAGCGCGGTGACGGCGGCCAGCAGCAGCGAGTTGGGCAGCCGGCTGGCGACCAGCTCGGCCACCGGCATCTGCGTGGTCGCCGAACGGCCGGGGTCGCCCTGCACCATGCCGAGCAGCCACTTCGCGTAGCGCTCGGGTGCCGGCACGTCCAGGCCCATCTGGGCGCGCAGCGCGGCCACCGCCTCGGGCGTGGCGTCCTGGCCGAGCTGTTCCTGCGCGGCATCGCCGGGCAGCACCGCGGTGATCGAGAAGACGATCACCGACACCGCGAGCAGCGAAACCAGCGCCAGCGCGATGCGCTGCGCCAGAAGCTTCAGGATCACTCCATTCATATCAATGACTCCATCGCCCTACGGGCAAAGCGACCCATGCTCTCGAGCCCGGCGAAGCCGGGGCCGTTCGGGAAACACCGCGGAACCGGCTTTGCCGGGCTGCTGGTGTTGCCCCCGGTGAGGTTGACGGCTACACGAAGTGAGCAAGCCTGGGGGAGAGCTCATGCCTCCAGCCATACGTTCTCGGCGAAGTTGTAGCCCATCAGGCCGCCCAGGGGGATGGGCGACAGGCCCTTGAGCTTGGAGGTGTGGCCGTCGATGCTCGCAAGGAACAGCGGGATGCCGATGCCGGCGTCCTGGTGGATCATGGTCTGCATGTCGGCATACATCTGCTTGCGCTTGGCGAGGTCGGTCTCTGCGCGCGAAGCCAAGAGCAGCTGATCGAACTTCTCGCTCTTCCAGCGCGACTCGTTCCAGGCCGCACCCGACTGGAAGAACTGCGTGAGCAGCACATCGGCGCTCGGACGCGGATTGACGTTGCCGAAGCCCACGTGGCTATTGAGCCAGTGGTTCGACCAGTAGCCGTCGGCCGGCATACGCTTGATGTCGATCTCCAGTCCGGCGCGCTGCGCCGTCTGCTGCAGCATCAGCGCCATCTCTACCGAGTAAAGCGCCGCCGGCGAAGCCACCATCGGCACCTTGCCCGTAACGCCCGACTTCTGCAGGTGGAACTTGGCCTTGTCCAGGTCGAAAGGGCGCTGCGGCAGGCCGGCGAAGTGGAAGCGGTTGGTCGGGTCGATCGGCTGGTCGTTGGCGACCACCGCGTAGTCGAGCGCGATGGTCTTCTTCATCTGCTCGCGGTCGAACAGGTGCTTCATGCCGAGCACGAAGTCCGGGTTGGCGCCGGGGCCCACGTCCTTGCGCATCACGAGGTCGGAGTACTGGCCGGACTGGGTGACGAAGATCCCGAAGCCGGGCGTCGCCTTCACGCGCTCGACCGAGCGCGGGTTGACCGAGCCCACCAGGTCCATGCCGCCGGAGAGCAGCGCATTGACGCGCGCGCTCTCGTCGCCGATGCCCACGAATTCGATCTCGTCGAGGTAGGGCTTGCCCGGCTTCCAGTAGGCGTCGTTGCGCACCATCAGCGAACGCACGCCGGGCTTGAATTCCTTGAGCTTGTAGGGGCCGGTGCCGATGCCGGCGTTGAAGTCGGTGGTGCCTTCCTTGACGATGTGGAAGTGGAAGGTGCCCAGGATCACCGGCAGGTCGGCGTTCGGCGCGCTCAGCACCACCGTCACCTCGTTGGGGCCGCTGGCCTTGACGCTTTCGATCTGGTCGGCAAGCACCTTGGCCTTCGACGCCGTGGCCGGGTCCTTGTGGCGCATCACCGAGAACACGACGTCGGCCGGCGAGAGCGCCTTGCCGTCGTGGAAGGTCACACCCTTGCGGAGCGTGAAGACCCAGGTCTTGGCGTCCTTGGTCGTGAACGATTCGGCCAGCGCGGGCTGCGGCGTCAGGCTGCCGTCCAGCGAGGTCAGGCCGTTGTAGATCATGTTGCCGCGCGAGTAGTCGGTTTGGTTCGACTGCTTGGCGGGGTCGAGCGTGTCGGTCGCGGCGGCGGTTGCGCCGGCCACGCGGATGCGGCCGCCCTTTCTCGGCGTCTGCGCATGGGCGGACATCGCTGCGCCCGCGATGCCGCCGGCCAGCGTGGCCTGCATGCCGCCGGCCATCAGCATCGCGAGGATGTCGCGCCGCGTGGCGCCACGCCGGAGCGATTCCATCACGCGAAGGCTTTCGCCGGGGCCGACGAGGTTTTCGAAGCTCTTGTGGCTGCTGTCGTTCATGGTGGGTGCTCCTGGTGAAGCTTGTGGTTGAAGAAAACGGGACAAAAAACGCAGGGGCTCGCGGGGCGTCAGGCCATCCGGTCCTTGAGCCTGTAGTAGAGGCCCACCGCCGGCAGGAACCACGGCGGGCCGAAGTGACCAGGGATGGCGGGCCAGTCGTGGTCGCGCCAGGGGTTGGCGTTCGCGTCGCCGTCCATCACGGCGGCCATGCGCTCGCCCATGTGGACCGACATCTGCGTGCCGTGGCCGCTGTAGCCCATCGCGTAATAGAGGCCGTCGCGCTCGCCGGCATGCGGCAAGCGGTCCTGCGTGATGTCGACCAGCCCGCCCCAGCAGTAGTCCAGCCGCACGGAGGCCAGTTGGGGGAAAGTGCGAGCCAGGCCCGCGCGCAGGATTTCGCCGCTCGCGGCATCCGATTGCGGGCTGGAGATCGCGAAGCGCGCACGTCCGCCGAAGACCAGCCGGTGGTCGGCGGTGAGCCGGAAGTAATGGTGGATGTTCGCCACCGTCACGTAGGTTCGCCGGGCCGCGAGCAGCGCCTGCGCACGCTCGGCGCCCAGCGGCTCGGTGACCACGATGAAGCTGCCGATCGGCACGATGCGGCGGCGCAGCCAGCCGAAGCTGCCATAGCCGCCGTGGCGCGTGGCGCCGGTGGCCAGCAGCACCTGCTGCGCGCTGACGGTGCCGCGCCCGGTGTGCAGCTTGTGTGCATGGCCGTGGCCGAGGCGCTCGAGGCGCTGCACGCCGGTTGCAGTGTGGATCTGTGCGCCGTTGCGCTGTGCGGCTGCGGCCAGGCCGTGCGCGAAGCGGCCCATGTGCATCTGGCCGCTGCGCTTGTAGAGCAAGCCGCCATGGAACTGCTCGCTCTGCACTTCGGCGCGCACGCGCCCCGCGTCGAGGATCTCGACATCGGTGTCGACGCCGTCGCCGATCAGCCGTTCGGCGCTGCGCTCCAGTGCAGCCATCTGGTTCGTCCGCGTGGCGAGCTTGAGCTTGCCGTGGCGCAGGAAGTCGCAGGCGATCGCTTCCTCGCGCACCAGCCGCTCCACCGTGTCCACCGCGTCGTCATAAGCGCGGTACCAGGCGCGGGCGCGTTCGACACCGAACTTCGCGGCCACCTCGGCATAGTCCACCGCCAGCCCGTTGTTGACATGGCCGCCGTTGCGCCCAGAGGCCTCGGCCGCCACGCGCTCGCCGGCCTCCAGCACCACCACCTTGGCGCCGCGCTTCGCCAGCGCCAGCGCCGCCGACAGGCCCGTGAAGCCGCCGCCCACGATCGCGACATCGACCTGCGCCGGCAGCTCGCACGAGCGCGGGACGAAGGCGGGCGCCGAATCGGTCCAGTAGGAGTCGAGCTTCATGGCGTGCGGCAGGTGGAGGAAATCAGAGGGAAATCAGAGGCCGACGACGCCCGGCAGGCCGCCGATGTCCTTGATCTCGACGTAGCGGTAGGCCGGGTTGCCCGGGCCGTGGCCGCGGTTGACGAACACCTTGTTGACGATGCCCAGGTCGTCCGCCGACATCAGGTCGTAGCGCAGGCTGGAGGACACGTGCAGCACGTCCTCGGGGTTGCAGTCCAGCGAGTCGAGCATGTACTCGAAGGCCTGCAGCCGCGGCTTGTAGGCCTGGGCCTGCTGCGCGGTGTAGACGCGGTGGAAAGGCGCGCCGAGCATCGCCACGTTCTTCTGGATCTGGTTGTCCGACGCGTTCGACAGGATCACCAGCGGGATCTCCTTCGCGATCTTGGCCAGGCCGGCGGGCACGTCCTCGTGCGGACCCCAGGTGGGCACCGCGTCGTAGTACTTCTGCGCCTCTTGGTCGAGGTACTGGATCTTCCACTTACGACACAGGCGCCGCAGCGCGTTCTTCAGCACCACCTCGTAAGGCTGCCAGTCGCCCAGCACCTCGTCGAAGCGGTAGGCGGTGAAGTCGGCGATGAACTGCTCCATGCGCTCGGCCGGGATGCGGTCGGCGAACATGTCGCGCGCCATGTCGCCCATGCGAAAGCGCGTGAGGGTGCCGTAGCAGTCGAAGGTGATGTACTTGGGACGGAAGGTCATGATGGTCTCGGGTCCTTAGGTGGCAAATGCGACAAGTTCATTACGAAGCGATTGCAGCACGCACAAGCGCTGGGGATGTAGGGAAATGGGGTGCCTGGCGCACGAAAGCTGCGGTTTCGAGGGGGTGCGGCGGCATGCCATGCCATGCGCCCTCTATGCGTGCAGCGATGCACCTTCATGGCCAGATGCACGCACGAACGGACTGATTCAGGAGCACCGCGGAACCGGCTTTGCCGGTCCGCTGGTGTTGCCTCCGGCGAGGGGTTGGCGGCCACGCGAAGTGGGCAAGCCTGGGGGAGAGCTTCATACTGAGAAGTCGATAAGCACGCTTTTGAAGCGCAGGTTGGCCTCGACCGCCTGGCGGCCCAGGTCCTTGCCGATGCCCGACTGGTGGTAGCCGCCGGTCGGGATGACGAAGTCGGCGCTGCGCCCGTAGCGGTTGATCCAGACGGTGCCGGCGGAGATGCCGCGCATCGCGCGCAGGGCCCGGCCGATGTCGGCGGTGTGCACCCCGGAGGCCAGGCCGTAGTGTTCGTGGGCGGCCAGCGCCAGGCCTTCCTCCTCGTCGGCGAAGGTCTGCACCGTGAGCACCGGTCCGAAGATCTCTTCCTGCACCGCCGGGTTGGCCGCGTCCACGCCCTCGATCAGCGTGGGCCGGAAGTAGGCGCCGCCGGCGCCGCCTTCGAACAGGCCACCGCCGCAGCGCATGCCGCCGCCGGCCTCGCGCGAGCGATCGACGATCTCCTGGATGCGCCCGGCCTGCAGCGCCGAGATGATCGGCGGCAGCGTGGCCGCGTCGTCCCAGGTCGGGCCGGGGCGCAGCGCTTCGAAGCGCGCGGCGATGCGCTCGACCAGCGCATCGGCGATGCCCCGCTGCACGATCAGCCGCGAACCGGCCACGCACACCTGCCCCGCGTTGCCGGTGATGGCGCCGGCGACCATGCCGGCCAGGCGCTCCACGTCGGGCGCATCGTCGAACACCAGCTGCGGGCTCTTGCCGCCCAGCTCCAGCGTCACCGGCTTGGGGCCCGTCAGGGCGCAGGCCGCCATGATGGCGGCGCCCGTGCGGGTGGAGCCGGTGAAGGTCATCTTCGAGATCAGCGGGTGCCGCGAGAGCGCATCGCCCGTGGTGCGGCCATCGCCCTGCACGACGTTGAAGAAGCCGGGCGGCACCCCGGCCTCGACGGCCAGCTCGGCCAGCCTGAGCGCGGAGAAGGGCGTCAGTTCGGAGGGCTTGAGTACCACCGCGTTGCCGGCAGCCAGCGCGGCGCCGACCTTCCACGACATCATGACGAGCGGGAAGTTCCACGGCGTGATCGCGCCGACCACGCCGTAGGGCTCGGCCACCACCATGCCCAGATGGTCGTGGCGCGTGGCCGCGACCTCGCCGCCGAGCTTGTCCGCGTACTCGGCGAAGAAGCGCAGGCCTTCGGCCGTGAACGGAACGTCCCAGGCGATCGCGTCGCGCACCGGGCGCGTGGAGCACACGGCTTCCAGCGGGCCGAGCCGCGCCGCGTCGGCCTCGATCAGGTCGGCCCAGCGGCGCAGCACCCGCGCGCGTTCGCGCGGCGCGCGGCGCGCCCAGTCGCTCGCGCGCCAGGCGCTCCAGGCATCGCGCACGGCAGCGTCGACCGTGTCTGCATCGGCCAGCGGAAGCTCGGCATGCACTTGGCCGTCGGAGGGCCGCTGCACGACCATGCGGCCGGCATCGGGGACGAGGCGTCCGCCGATGAAGTGGCCCGAGGGCACGTGGATCTGTCGCGGGTCGAAGACTTGCATGATGGACTTTCGATGGAAATCTGTCGCCGAAACGGGAGCTCGCGAAACGGCGCTCGATGCTAGGCAGGTTGGCGCGGCATTTGTGTGCGTAAGCGCGCGCGCTGCCGCATCGAATTGCGAAACCCGGGGCCTGGACAGGCGAAGCTTGCAAGTTGCGGCGAAGCGCGAATTGGGTCTGGCGAAAGGCGCGGATGTCGTCCAAGATGACCTGCCTTTTCGCTGCACAAAGACCTTCCCGATGCCTGCTCAGACACCGAATGCACCTGCTCTCGACGGCGTGGTGCTGCGACCGATGACCGCCGCGGACCTGCCGCTCGCTCATGCGCTGACGGCCGAGCTGCGCTGGCCGCACCGCCCCGCCGACTGGGAGCAGGTGTTCGCGCATGCCGAGGGTATCGTCGCCGAGCGCGACGGCGAGCTCGTCGCCACCGCGCTGCGCTGGCGCTGGGGCGAGCGTCACGCCACCATCGGCCTGGTGATCGTGGCGCCGGCCTGCCAGGGTCGCCGCCTCGGCCACCGGCTCATGAGCGCGCTGCTCGAAGGCCTGGACGCGCACACGGTGCTGCTGCATGCGACCGCCGACGGGCGCGGCCTGTACGAACGGCTGGGCTTCGTGCGTACCGGCGAGCTGCGCCAGCACCAGGGCACGGCGCAGCCGGCGCCGCTGATCGCGCTGCCGTCCGGCTGGCGGCTGCGGCCGGCCGGCCAGCACGAGGCGCCGGCGCTGCAGGCCCTCGATGCGGCGGCGCGCGGCATGCCGCGCGGGGCGCTGATCGATGATCTGCTGGCCAGCGCCGACGCCTGCGTGGTGCTCGACCATGACAACGAGCCGCGCGGCTTCGCGATGCTGCGCCGCTTCGGGCGCGGGCATGCGATCGGCCCCGTGGTCGCGCCGGACGTCGAAGGCGCGAAGGCGCTGATCGCGCATCTCTCCGGATTGAACGCCGGCCATTTCACGCGCATCGACATCGACTTCGCGAGCGGGCTGGCCGAATGGCTGGAGAGCATCGGCCTCTTGCGCGTGGACGCGCCGACGACGATGGTGCGCGGCGCGCCGCTTGCCGTGCCGCCGGGCGGGCCGGCGCTGTTCGCGATCGTGACCCAGGCCCTCGGTTGACGGCATGGGCGCGACCACCTTCCTCTACAAGTCCGACCCGGTGCGCGGCCGCCAATGGGCCGAGGTGTTCCGGCGCCGCGCGCCCGAGATCGACTTCCGCATCTGGCCCGACATCGGCGATGCCGCGCAGGTGCGATTTATTGCGGCCTGGGATCCGCCGGAGGATCTGGCCGAGCGCTTTCCGAATCTCGAGCTGCTGTTCTCCTCCGGCGCAGGCGTGGACCAGTTCGACTTCGAGGCGTTGCCGCCTGCATTGCCCGTGGTGCGCATGGTGGAGCCCGGCATCGTGCGCGGCATGGTGGAGTACGTGACGCATGCCGTGCTCGGCCTGCATCGCGACATGCCGCGCTACCGTCGCCAGCAGCAGCAGGGCCAGTGGCGCCCGCTGCCGGTGCGGCCCGCGGGCGAGCGGCGCATCGGTGTGCTCGGGCTCGGCTCGCTCGGCCAGGCCGTGCTGGCGCAACTCGTCGGCCTGGGCTTCGATTGCGCGGGATGGAGCCGCTCGCGGCACGCAGTCGACGGCGTGCAATGCCATGCGGGCGCGGACGAGCTGCAGTCCTTCCTCGCGCGTACCGAGATCCTCGTGTGCCTGCTGCCGCTCACCGATTCCACGCGCGGCTTTCTCGATGCACGGCTGTTCTCGATGCTGCCCGAAGGCGCGAGCCTGGTGCATGTCGGCCGCGGCCCGCAGCTGGTCGAGGCCGATCTGCTGACCGCGCTCGAAGGCGGCCAGATCGGCGATGCCGTGCTCGACGTGACCGACCCCGAGCCGCTGCCGCAGCAGCATGCCTTCTGGCGTCATCCGAACATCCAGCTCACGCCGCACATCGCGAGCATGACGCAGCCGCTGAGTGCGGCAGAAGCGGTGCTGGACAACCTGCGCCGCTTCGAGGCCGGCGAACCGATGATCGGGCTGGTCGATCGCGCGCGGGGGTATTGAAGCGCCCGCGCTGCCCGCAACGGCACGCGATCCGGACAGTATGATTCCGGCCCCAAGCCTGCCATGCTTCTGCGCCGCCTACTGATCCGACTTCTGTTGCTGGCCGTGTTCTTCAACACGGTCGTCGGCATGCCTGCGCACGAAGCAGGGCATCTGCAGGAGCCCGCGGCTGCGGTGACGGCACTGTCGGCCCCGCTGGCGGACGAAGACGCCGATGCCTCGGAGCATGGCAGCGAGGCTCACGGCGCGTGCGCGTGGTGTCTCGCCTTTGCGCATCTGGGCATCGCGCCCGCATCGTTGCCGGCCGTGCATGCATTGGCCGCGCAAGCCGGCCTTCCGCGGCCGCATGCACCGGGGACCTTCGTCCCCAGCCCCGGCCGTTGGCCCTTCGCCTCGCGCGACCCGCCTCACGCCGTCTCCTGAAGCCCGCCGCTGCGGCGGCGCCTTCGCTCGCTCAGCAGTCCCGCCGCCCGGCGTGAAGTCACGCGCCACGGGCGGCGCGTGTCCGGCCCTTGCCGGGCTCGCCGCTGCGCCCCTCTTTTTTGCCTTGCCGAGTCTCCTCATGATTTCCATTCAACGCCCGGGGCCCAGCGCGCCCCTTCCCCTGGCCCTCGCGGCCGCAGCGCTGTTCGCCGGCCCTGCGATCGCCCAGTCTTCCGCAGCCGGCTCCGAGGCCGCCCAGCTGTCCACGGTCGAAGTGGTCGGCCGCACCGAGTCCGGCGCCTATCACGCCGACGAAGCCGCCGGCGCCAAGACCGACCTGCCGCTGCGCGAGCTGCCCCAGTCGGTGCGCATCGTCACGCGCCAGGCCATCGACGACCTCGGCGCGACCAAG
The DNA here is from genome assembly GCF_003984645.1 of Variovorax sp. MHTC-1. GTDB lineage: Bacteria > Pseudomonadota > Gammaproteobacteria > Burkholderiales > Burkholderiaceae_C > Variovorax. The sequence goes on along the minus strand of NZ_RWKI01000006.1, from coordinate 229,244 downwards.
CTCGACGACGTGCTCGACTACGTCGGCGGCGTCTCGCGCCAGAACAGTTTCGGCGGCCTCTGGGACAACATCGCCATCCGCGGGCTGCCGGGCAACGAGAGCACCGGCATGGCGACGCTGCTGAACGGCTTCTCCTCGAACCGGGGCTTCAACGCCCCGCGCGATCTGGCAGGTGTCGAACGCATCGAGTTTCTCAAGGGGACGGCGGCTGCGCTCTACGGCAGCAGCGAGCCCGGCGGCACGCTCAACATCGTGTCCAAGCGGCCGCTCTGGAAGGCGGCCCATTCCGTCGAAGGCTATGTCGGCAGCTACGGCCAGAAGCGCGGCGCGTTCGACAGCACCGGGCCGATCGGCGAGAACTTCGCCTACCGCCTCAACGTCGCGGTGGAAGACCGCGACAGCTTCCGCGACCACGTGAGCGCGGAGCGCGGCGTGATCGCGCCGGCTTTCACGTGGAAGCTCGGCCGCGACACCGTGCTGGAGTACTCGGGAGAGCTCCTGCGGCACGCCACGCCGCTCGACCGTGGCGTGGTCGCAGTCAACAACCGCCTCGGCGCGATCCCGCGCAGCCGCTTCCTGGGCGAGCCCGCCGACGGCAAGGTGACGGTGGAGAACCAGACCCACCAGTTCATCCTGTCGCACGAATGGAACCCCACGTGGCGCAGTCGGCTGGGCCTGTCCTACCGCGAAACGTCGGTGAACGGGTTCTCGACCGAGGCGGCGGCCCTGCGCGCCGACAACGCAACGCTCACGCGCCAGCGGCGCTTCCGCGACTTCGACTCGGACGACATCGCCTTGCAGGCCGAGCTGCAAGGCAACGTGAAGACCGGCGCCATCGAGCACGAGTTGCTATTCGGCCTCGAGACCTTCCGCTTCAGCATGGACTCGCTCATGCTGCGGGCCAATCCGACGACGGCACGGCCGTATGCGATCAATATCTACAACCCGGTCTACGGCCAGGCCCAGCCGGTGCCTGGGCGCAACACCGACAGGCTGGAGCACCAGCGCAACACCGCGCTCTACGTGCAGGACGCAATCAAGCTCGCGCCCGAATGGCGCCTGGTCGCCGGCGTGCGCGCGGACAACTACCGCCAGTCGCTCGAGGACCGCATCGCCGGCACCACCGCCCGCCAGCAACCGTCGTCGAGCTCGCCGCGCATCGGCCTCGCCTGGCTGCCGACGCCGCAATGGACTTTCTATGCGAACGCCGGCCGCTCGTTCCGACCCAACGTCGGCGCGGACTTCGCGGCGCAGGGCTTCGAACCGGAAACCGGCCGCGCCCTCGAGCTCGGCACCAAGTGGGAGAGCGCGGACCGGCGCATGGGTGCGACCGCCGCGCTGTTCGACATCCGCAAGCGCAACGTGCTGACAGCCGACCCGGTCAACAGCGGCTACCAGGTCGCCGCCGGCGAGATCCGCAGCCGCGGCCTCGAGTTCGACTTCGCCGGCCAGCTGACGACCAACTGGCGCCTCAATGCCAGCCTGGTGCTCAACGACGTGGAGATCACGAAGGACAACATGTTCGAAGTGGGCGGGCGCCTGCTCAACGTCCCCCGTGTCAATGGCAGCGTGCTCGCGGTCTACGAGAACGCGTTCGCCAACGGGCAGCGCTATGGCATCGGCGGCGGCGTCACGCACGTGGGCAAGCGGCTGGGCGAGGCCCGCACGCAGGCCGAAGCCGTTGCCGCGACGCCCGCCTTCGATTTGCCGAGCTACACCACCGCGAAGCTGGTCGCCTACTGGCGCATCAACCCAAGCCTGCGCGCGACGCTGGATGTCGACAACCTGTTCGACACCACCTACTACACCAGTTCCTACAGCCGCCTCTGGGTGGCGCCGGGCACGGCGCGCACCATCACCGTCGGCCTGCAAGCCAAGTTCTGAACGCGAGCGGAATGCAAGCCATGCCCTTGACCGACCTCTCGCCGCCGCGCGCCACGGCCGCGCCCCATCCCGCCCTCGAAGCCGCCGGCGTGGTCGCCGGCTACGGCGGGCGCACCATCCTGCACGGCTTGGACCTCACGGTCGGAGCCGGTGAGATCTACGCGCTGCTGGGTGCCAACGGCGCCGGCAAGACCACCACGCTGAGCCTGTTCCTGGGCTTCGTGCAGCACCGGCGGGGTCGCGTGCGCGTGAACGGCGCCGACCCGGTGGGCGACCCGACGGCCGCGCGGCGCCAGCTCGCATACATCCCCGAGAACGTGGCGCTCTACGAGCATCTGAGCGCGCGCGAGAACGTGGCCTACCTGCTCGACCTCGCGGGCCAGCCCGCCACCGCGCAGGCCGTCGACGAGGCGCTGGCGGCCGCCGGCCTGGACGCCGCGGCGCACGGACGGCGCGTGTCGGGGTTTTCCAAAGGCATGCGCCAGAAGGTGTCGATTGCGCTGGCGCTGGCGCGCAAGGTGCCGGCGCTGCTGCTCGACGAGCCCACCTCCGGCCTCGACCCGCAGGCCACGGCCGAATTCAACCGCCTGCTGGGGCTGCTGCGTGCGCAGGGGGTGGCCATCCTCATGGTCACGCACGATCTGCTCAGCGCCGCCGACGTGGCCGATCGCATCGGCTTCATCGATGGCGGACGGCTGGTCGAAGAAGTCGCAGCGAGCGGCTCGGAGCGCTTCGACGTGCGGGCGCTGCATCGGCGCTACGCCGGCCAGGAGGCGCAGCGATGAGCGCCGTACTGAGCATCGCGCGCGAGGAATGGCGCCTGCTGCGGCGCGACCGCGTGGCCGTGCTCGGATTGAGCTTGCTGCTGCTGTTGACGGCCGTGGCCGCATTCACGGCCTGGGAACAGCGCCGCAGCACGGACGCCGAGCGCGCGCGCCACCAGGCGCAGGTGGACCACGAGTTCGAGGCCCAGCCCGACCGGCATCCGCACCGCATGGTGCACTACGGGCACTTCGTGTTCCGGCCGCTGAACCCGCTGGCGGCTTTCGATTCCGGAGTGGAGGCCTACACCGGCCACACGCTCTTCCTCGAGGGACATCGGCAGAACAGCGCCAACTTCGGCGATGTGCGGCAGTCTTCGCTGCTGCTGCGCTTCGGCCAGCTCACGCCGGCCTTCGTGCTGCAGGTGCTGGCACCGCTGCTGCTCATCTTCGCGGGCCATGCGGTCCTGGCGCGCGAGCGCGAGTCGGGCACGCTGCGCATTCTGCTGGCCCAGGGCGTTCGACCGCGGCACATCGTGGCGGGCAAGCTGCTGGCCCTCTGCGGGGTGGCCGCGCTGGTGCTGCTGCCGGCGCTGCTGGCGCTGACCTGGATCGGCGCCGCAACACGAGCCCCCGCCAGCCTGGCGGCCGTGCTGGCGGCGGGCTACGGGCTGTGGCTGCTGATCTGGGCCGTCGGCATCGTCGGCCTGTCGGCGTGGTTCGCGCGCGGGCGCGACGCGCTCGTGGCATTGCTGGCAGTGTGGGCGGTCAGCGTCGTGCTCGTGCCGCGCCTGGCGCCCGAACTCGTGGCCTCGTCGCTGGCACTGCCCACGCGCTTCGAGACCGACATCGCGGTGGCGCGCGACCTGGCGGCGCTGGGCGACAGCCACGACCCCGACGACCCCTATTTCGCCGGCTTCAAGAAGAAGGTGCTCGCCCAGTACGGCGTCTCCCGCGTGGAAGACCTTCCGGTCAACTACAAGGGCCTGCTCGGCATGGAGGGCGAGCGGCTGACCAGCGCGCTCTTCGAGCGCTACGCCGACGCCGGCTTCGAGCGCCAGGACGCACAGTTGCGCCGCGTCGACGGCTTCGCATTGCTGAGCCCCGTGATCGCGCTGCGCCGCCTGTCGATGGCCGCCGCAGGCACCGACCTGCAGAACTACCGCCGCTTCGTCGAGCAGGCCGAGCACCATCGCTATCGACTGGTGCAGGAACTCAACCGGCTGCAGGCCGAGAAGCTCAGCTTCGCGGACGACCGTTCCAGCCGCGACAGCCGCATCAGCCACGCGCACTGGCACGACTTCGCCGGCTTTCGCTTCGAAGGCGCATCGCCCGGCGAGGCGTTGCGCCGTGCGGCGCCTGCCGCAGGTGTGCTGCTGCTCTGGCTGGCGGCGCTGGCGGGCCTGTTGCGGCTGGCGACGCACCGTCTGGGAAGGGTCACGCGATGAGCTGGCTCGCCCACGAATGGCGCCTGCTGGTGCGATCGCGACTGGTTCTGACTGCGCTGGCTTTGCTGTTGGTGCTGACGGGACTGGCTGTGCTGTCGGGCACGCGCGAGGTCGCGCGCCAGCAGCAGACGATTGCGCGCCTGGCCGGGCTGCAGCAGCAGGATCTGGCGTCGCAGGCGCGCAAGTACGCCGCCGGCGGCGATGCCGGCTCCGCCGCCTACTACACCTTCCACGGCACCTGGGATGCGCCATCTGCCACGGCCTTCCTCGCCCTCGGGCTGCGCGACGCCGCACCCTATGTGCTGCGCGTGCGCGCGCTGGCGCTGCAGGCTCAACTGCACGAAGGCGAGAGTTTCAATCCCGAACTGGCACTGGCCGGACGCTTCGACTTCGCTTTCGTGCTGGTGTACCTGGCGCCGCTGTTCCTGATCGCCTTGTTGTACGACCTGGTGTCGGGCGAGCGCCGGTCTGGCCGGCTGGGGACGCTGCTGGCCATGCCCGGCGCCGGCCGACGCCTGTGGCTGCGCCGTGCAGGCCTGCGCGCGGCGCTGGTTTTCGGCTGCCTCGTGCTGCCTGTGCTGGCCGGCGCGCTGGCGAACGGCACCGCGTTGACGGCCCTGGCCATGGCAGTGCTGGTCACAGCCGCCTACCTGGCGTTCTGGAGCGGCCTGGCGCTGATCGTGGCGACACGAAGTGGAAGCTCCGCCGCCAACGCAACGGCACTCATGGGCTGCTGGGCGGTGCTGACCCTCGTCCTGCCCACCATCGCCAACGCCGCGCTTGCGCGCGCCGTGCCGGTGCACCAGGGCGTGGAGTTGATGCTGGCGCAGCGCCAGGCCGTGCATGGCGCGTGGGACCTGCCGCCGGAGGCCACGATGGAGAAGTTCTTCCGCACGCATCCCGAATGGAAGCACACCGCGGCGCTGCCTTCCGGCTTTCACTGGAAGTGGTACTACGCCTTTCAGCAGCTCGGCGACGAGAGCGTGGCGCCGCAGGTGGCGGCTTACCGCGAAGGCTTGCTCGCGCGCCAACGCTGGACCGCACGCCTGGGTTGGCTGCTGCCGGGCGTCGGCGTGCAGGCCGCGCTGCATCGCCATGCCGATACCGACTTGCAGGCGCAGCTCGCGTATCAGGAGCGCATTGCAGATTTCCACGCGCAGTTGCGGGCCTACTACTACCCGTACTTGTTCAACGAAGTGCGCTTCGGTCCCCGCGACTTCGCCGCCCAGCCGCGCTTCAGCCCGCCGGTCCGTTCGGCGCAGACACCTGTGGGCCAATTGCTGGGACTGGTGCTGATGGGCGCATTGGCCTTGGTGCTGGGCGCGGCCGCAACCGGTCGCGTGCGCCCGATGTGAAGGCGCCCATGACGCATGCACGACGGCAGGATCTGCTGTAGCGGCTCGCACAACCGCAGCCTGCTTTGTGCAAGGGCCTCAAAGCAGCACCCGCGCGAAGGGCGCGCGGCCTAAGCTTTTGGACATCCAAAGGCCAGACCTCCGCCCCTCCATGACACACCCCACCGCATTGCCCCACCAAGCCGCGCTCGACGCCATCGACCGCGCGCACCTGATCCATCCCGTCTCGCCCTGGCGCGTGCACGAAGAGCGCGGCCCGACCGTGCTCGCCTCGGGCCGCGGTGCGTGGCTCACTGATGCGAGCGGCCACGAGCTGCTCGATGCGTTCGCCGGCCTCTGGTGCGTGAACGTGGGCTACGGGCAGGAGAGCGTGGTGCAGGCCGCGGCCGAGCAGATGCGCCGCCTTCCCTATGCCACGGGCTACTTCCACTTCAGCAGCGAGCCGGCCATTCGCCTGGCCGAGAAGCTGGTGCAGATCACGCCCGCGTCGCTGACCCGCGTGTACCTGACGCTCGGCGGCTCCGAGGCGATCGACGCCGCGGTGCGCTTCATCGTGCAGTACTACAACGCGATCGGCCAACCGTCGAAGAAGCAGTTCATCGCGCTGGAGCGCGGCTACCACGGCTCCTCGTCCACCGGTGCCGGCCTGACCGCATTGCCCGCCTTCCACCGCGGCTTCGATCTGCCGCTGCCCACGCAGCACTACATCCCTTCGCCCTACGCCTACCGCCGTGCGGACGGCGGCGATCCGCAGGCGCTGATCGCCGCCTCGGTGGCGGCGCTGCGCGCCAAGGTGGCCGAGCTGGGCGCGGACAACGTGGCCGCCTTCTTCTGCGAGCCGATCCAGGGCTCGGGCGGCGTCATCGTGCCGCCCAAGGGCTGGCTGAAGGCGATGCGCGAGGCCGCGCGCGAGCTCGGCATCCTCTTCGTCGTCGACGAGGTCATCACCGGCTTCGGCCGCACCGGCCCGATGTTCGCGTGCGAGGCCGAGGGCGTGGAGCCCGACCTGATGACCATGGCCAAGGGCCTGACCGCCGGCTACGTGCCGATGGGCGCGACGATGATGTCGGAGCAGGTCTATGCCGGCATCGCCGACGGCGCGCCGGCCGGCGCATCGGTCGGCCATGGCGCAACGTATTCGGCGCATCCGGTCGGCGCCGCGGTCGCGCTCGAGGTGCTGCGCCTGTACGGAGAAGGCGGAGTGCTCGCCAACGGCCAGCGCGGCGCGGCCCACTTCTCGGCCGGGCTGGACGCGCTGCGCACTCACCCGCTGGTGGGCGACGCGCGCCATCGCGGCCTGCTGGGCGCCCTGGAGCTGGTGAGCGACAAGGCGAGCAAGCGCGGCTTCGATCCGGCGCTGGGCTTGTCCGAGCGCATCTTCGCTGCGGGCTATCGCAACGGCCTGGTGTTCCGCTCCTTCGGCGACCACATCCTCGGCTTCGCGCCGGCGCTCACCTTCACCGAGGATGAGTTCGCGCAGATGTTCGCGCGCTTGAAGAAGACGCTCGACGAGGTGCTCGACGCGTCCGATGTCCGCGCCGCACTGGCGGCCTGAGCGAAGCCCGCGCACCGCCGTCGCAACTCCATCGAGACAGACGCAGAATCGGGCTCTCTTCGTTTTTTTGTCGCCGCCATGTCAGAAGCCTTCAAGATCGACCGACTCGACCTGCGCATCCTGGCGCAACTGCAAAAGAACGGACGCATGACCAACGTGGACCTCGCGGACGCGGTGGGCCTGTCGCCCAGCCCCTGCCTGATCCGCGTGAAGCGGCTGGAGCAGGCCGGCTACATCGCCGGCTACGGCGCCCACCTGCGGCTCGAGAAGCTCGGCGACACGCTGACCGTGTTCACCGAGGTCACGCTGCAGGATCACCATCGCGAGGATTTCGTGCGCTTCGAGGCCGCCATCCGCGAGGTCGACGAAGTACTCGAGTGCCACCTGGTGAGCGGCGGCTACGACTACCTGCTGCGCTTCCTGACGCGGGGCGTGAACCACTACCAGGAAGTGATCGAGGAACTGCTCGAACGCAACATCGGCATTGCGAAGTACTTCAGCTACATCGTCATCAAGTCGCCCTTCATCAAGACGCACTGTCCGATCGAGCGGCTGTTTCCCAACCAGCGCTGACTGGCGCATTCGTTCCGTCCATGCCCGACATCCCGCCTCGCTCCCAGCCGCCTGCCCGCTTCGTGCGGCTGGCCGAAACCGACCGACCCGCGATCGCGCTGCAGATCGACGGCCAAGCGGCCAGCGCACTGGCCGGCGATACCTTGCTCGTCGCGCTGCTCAGCAACGGCCGGCGTGTGCGCGACAGCGAGTTCGGCGACGGGCCGCGCGCCGGCTTCTGCCTGATGGGCGCCTGCCAGGACTGCTGGGTGTGGACGCCGGCTGGCGAGCGGCTGCGCGCCTGCTCGACGGCTGTCGAGGCGGGCATGTCGGTGCTCACCCGGCCGCCCGCGGCCCACTGGCCCGTGACGCCCGACCTGCAGCAATTGCTGGCGCGCACTGCCGCGGAAGCCGTGCGATGAGCGCGGCGCTTGCGTCTTCGCCGCGCGTCGTCGTGGTCGGCACCGGTCCAGCGGGCGTGCGCGCCGCGCAGGCGCTCGTGCGCGCTGGCGTGCGGCCCGTGGTGGTGGACGAAGGGCGCCGCGACGGCGGACAGATCTACCGCCGCCAGCCCGAGGGCTTCAAGCGCCCCTACGCCAAGCTCTACGGCAGCGAGGCCGCGAAGGCGCAGGCGCTGCACCAGGACTTCGATGCGCTGCGCGACCACATCGACTACCGCGGCGAGACGCTGGCCTGGAACCTGACCGAGGGCGCGCTGCATGTCGTCCATGCCGGCGAGCCGCAGATACTGCCCTTCGACGCCCTGCTGGTATGCAGCGGCGCGACCGACCGGCTGATGCCCGTGGCGGGCTGGCACCGCGCCGGCTGCTACAGCCTGGGCGCTTCGCAGATCGCGCTCAAGGCGCAAGCCTGCGCAATCGGCTCGCGCGTGGTCTTCCTGGGCAGCGGCCCGTTGCTGTACCTCGTGGCGTCGCAGTACGTGCAGGCCGGCGCGCAGGTGGCGGCGGTGCTCGACACCGCGCCGGCCGCCAAGCCCTGGGGCGCCGTGCGCGGACTGCTCGCGCGCCCGCGGCTCGCGCTGCGCGGGCTCGGGCTGATCCGCGGGCTGCGCCGCGCGGGCGTCCCGGTGCTGCAGGGCGTGGCACCGCTCGCCATCGACGGCGACGACAACCAGGGCGTGCAGGCCGTGGCCGTGCGCGATGCCCGCGGGCGCGAGCAGCGCTTCGCATGCGATGCCGTCGGCCTCGGCTGGCACCTGCGCGCCGAGACGCAGCTGGCCGATCTTGCGCGCTGCGAGTTCGACTTCGAACCCGTGAGCCGACAGTGGTTGCCGCGCATCGATGCCGATGGCCGCAGCAGCACGCGCGGCGTGTACCTCGCGGGCGACGGCGCGCGCATCCTCGGCGCCGACGGTGCCGAGGCCGCAGGCCGGCTCGCGGCGCTCGCGGCACTGGCCGATCTCGGCCATGCGCCGGGCCGTGCGCTCTACGACGCCGAGTTCACCGCGCTGCGCCGCACGCTGGCGCAAATGGACCGGTTCCGCGAAGGCCTGGCGCTGGCCTTTCCCTGGCCGCATGCGCAGGCCGCCCAATTGCCCGACGAGGCGGTCGTGTGCCGCTGCGAGGCCGTCACGGCCGGAGAGCTGCGCCGCTGCGTGACCGAGATGGACAGCCAGGAGGTCAATCGCGCCAAGGCCTTCAGCCGCGTCGGCATGGGGCGCTGCCAGGGTCGCTTCTGCGGCCATGCATCGGCGGAGATCGTGGCGCAGGCGAGCGGCGTGCCGGTGCAGCGGGTGGGACGCCTGCGTTCGCAGGCACCGGTCAAGCCATTGATGATGAGTACGCGCGAGGTGAGCCCATGAGCGAAGCCACCCATAGCGACGTGCTGGTGCTCGGAGGCGGCCTGATGGGCGCCACTGCCGCCTTCTTCCTGCGTCGGCAGCACGGCCTGACGGTCACGCTGCTCGAGCGCGAGCTCGTGGGCCGGCAGGCCAGCGGCACCAACTTCGGCAACGTGCGCCGCCAGGGCCGCGTGCTGGAGCAGATCCCGCTGGCCAACCGGGCGGTCGGCGTCTGGGGCCGGGTGAAGGAACTGCTCGGCGAAGACCTCGAGTTCGTGCGCCACGGCCACCTGCGCGTCTGCTACACCGAGAAACAGGCCGCAGTGCTCGAGCAGCACGTCAAGGACGTGAAGCCGCTGGGCCTCGACCTGGAAATTTTCAGCGCCGCGCAGCTGCGCAAGCGCTGGGGCATCTTCGCGCCCGAGGTGGTGAGCGGCTCGTTGTCGCCGAACGACGGCCATGCCAACCCGCGCCTGGCCGGACCGGCCTTCGCGCGCGCGGCGCGGCGCGCGGGCGCGAACATCGTCGAGCATGCCGAGGTGATGCAGGTGGAGCGGGACGGCGCGGGCTTCGTCGCGCACACTGCGGACGGCCGGCGCTTTCGCGCGCCGCAGCTGCTCGTGGCCTGCGGCGCCTGGTCGAACCGCATGGCCAAGCAATTCGGCGAACCCGTGCCGATGGAGGCACGCGGTCCGCAGATGGGCGTGACGGAGCCGCTGCCTTATGCGATCGGCCCGTCGATCGGGGTTTCCTCGCCGATCGAGCTGGAGGGGCTGTACTTCCGCCAGATCTCGCGCGGCAACATCGTCTTCGGCGGCGGCTTCAAGGGCCCGGCCGACATCGACCGGATCCGCGCCTACGTCAAGCCCGACAACATACTGCGCCAGATGCGCGAGCTGCGCCGCCTGGTGCCGGCCTTCGCCCATGTGCAGCTGATCCGCGTATGGAGCGGCATCGAGGGCTATATCGCCGATTGGCAGCCGGTGATGGGGCCGAGCGCCCGCGTGCCGGGCCTGCACTACGCCTTCGGCTTCTGCGGCGAGGGCTTCGCGATCAGCCCCGGCGTGGGAGAGACCATGGCCGAGCTGATCGCCACCGGCCACACGTCGATACCGATCGAGAGCTTCTCGATCGCGCGCTTTGCAGCGGCTTCGGAGAGAAGGGCGGCTTGAAGGGGAGGGTCCGGCAGATTCGCCGGGCCCCGGGCGCGAGGGAGGCCTGCGTGCTTGACCTGGTGAGAGACCTGCCGGGAAGTCATTTCATCACCGGCCGCTGCCCCCTGCGCAGGCGCGCGGCAGTGCCGCACACCCGATGAGAACCGCGAAGCGACCGCCGGATGAAGGCGATCGCGTCAGCTCAGAGGCCCACCAGCGCCGGCAGGCCGCCGATGTCGGAGATCTCGGTCGTGCCGTAGGCCGGGACGCCGGGTTCGTGGTTGCGATTGACGAAGGCCTTGTCCTTGATGCCGACGTCGCGGGCGGACATGTGGTCATAGCGCATCGATGACGACACATGCAGGAAGTCTTCGGGCTTGGCGTTCAAGCAGCCGATCATGTATTCGAAGGCGCGCAGGCGGGGCTTGTAGGCCTTGGCCTGCTGCGCCGTATAGACCCGGTGGAAAGGCACGCCGAGCAGCTTCACGTTGTGCACGAGCTGCGCGTCCATGGCGTTCGAGATGATGACCAGCGGGATCTTGTCCGCGATCTTGGTGAGGCCCGCGGTCACGTCCGGGTGCGGACCCCAGGTGGGAACGGCGTTGTAGATCTCCGAGACGTCGGCCTCGCGGAACGGCACACCCCAGCGGTTGCAGGTGCGCAGCACCGATTTGTAGACGACGTCGTAGTAGGGCTGCCAGTCGCCCAGCACCTCGTCGAGCCGGTAGGCGGCGAAGTCCTTGCAGAACTGTTCCATGTCTTCCGGCTTGACCCGCTCGGCGAAGAGCTTGCGCGCCATCGGCGCCATCTGGAAGTTGGTGAGCGTGCCGTAGCAATCGAAGCTGATGTACTTGGGCCGGAAGGTGATGGTCATGGAAGCTCCTTTGGAATATTCGAATCACGACATTGGGATGGAACTATCGTAGGCAGTGCGCTCCCGGGTCCGGTACCGAATTGGCCTTCCGAATCGGGAGGCTGAACCTTTTTTCGCCAGGGTTTCGGCATAAATCTGCAAGCAGATCGCGACGCGCCGCTCGGCATCAATAGCCTCGCTTGCGATCCACCACATCCCGCAGCCCGTCGCCGCGCATATGGCTGCGCAGGTTCGCGAGCATGATGGGCGCAGCCGTGTCGGGCTGGGTCATGCTGGCGACGTGCGGCGTGACGAACACGCGCGGATGCGTCCAGAAGCGATGGTCCGGCGGCAAGGGCTCGGGGTCCGTGACGTCGACGATGGCGCGCGACAGGTGGCCGCTGTCGAGCGCTGCCAGCAGCGCCGCCTGATCGAGATGCCCACCCCGGCCGACGTTGATGACGCTTGCGCCGCGGGGCAGCGCGGCGAAGAGCCGTGCGTTCAGTATTCCCTTTGTGGCATCGGTGAGCGGCAGAAGGCAGATAAGGATGTCGCACCGGCCGAGAAATTGATCGAGGGTGTGCGCGCCCGCATGGCAGGCGACGCCCGCGATATTCCTTGGCGAGCGGTTCCATCCGGACAAGCGAAAGCCGAAGGTCGAGAGCCGCTGCAGGACGGCCTGCCCCAGAACACCGAGTCCCATGACGCCGACGGTGCGGCTCGAAGCGGGCGGCACCTCGAGCGGATTCCATGCGCCCGAAGGCTGCATCGCGACGTAGTCGAAGAAGTCGCGGTGCAGGGCGAGGACCGAGAGCGTCACGTACTCGACCATGCCGTTGATGATGCCCGGCTCGACCATGCGGACGATCTGCACATGGTCGGGAACGGCCGAAAGATCGATATGGTCGATGCCGGCGCCCGACGAGAACAGCACCTTCAGATTCGGCAGCGATGCAATGAACGCGGCGGGTGCGGCCCAGGAAACCAGGTATTCGATCTCTTCGAGTTCACCGGCATCCGGCCATGTACGGAAATCGATATCGGGCGCGTTGTCCTTGAAGAACCGGGCCCAGGCCGCTGCGCGCGGCGCGCCGGACCGATAGAGCACGCTCATGGCTTCATCCCTCCGTGCCTCACCAGCCGCCGACCCAGCCGTCGAACAGGCCTTCGGGCAGGTTGCCGGGGTTGGCGCCTCGCAGGAAGTCGAAGTCGCAGCCTTTGTGGGCCTGCTCGACATGGCTGTTGTAGAGCTTGCGATAGCCGCGCACATGCACTTCGTCGCGCGCGGCCCATGCGGCGCGCCGCCTTTGCATTTCTTCTTCGTCGACCAGCAGGTCGAGGCGGCGCCCGGCGACGTCGAGCTCGATCATGTCGCCCGTCCGGACCAAGGCCAGGGGGCCGCCGGCCGCCGCTTCGGGCGAGACATGCAGCACTGCCGTGCCGTATGCCGTACCGCTCATGCGCGCATCGGATATCCGGACCATGTCGCGGATGCCGCGCGCCATCAGGCGGCGGGGAATGGGCAGCATGCCCCACTCGGGCATGGCCGCCCCCCTGGGCCCGACATTGCGAAGCACGAGGATGCTGTTCTCGTCGATCCCGAGCGCCGGGTCGTCGATTCGGTCCGCCAGGGACTGCACATCCTCGAACACGACGGCGCGCCCCTTGTGCTGGAACAGTGCGGGGTCGGCCGCGGCCGCCTTGATGACCGCGCCGTCGGGCGCCAAGCTGCCCTTGACGACGATCAGGCTCTCGCCGGGCCGCACGGGCCTGTGGCGCGGCCGGATGATTTCGTCGTCGGTGATCTCGGCGGCGTCCGCGATTTCGCCGATCGTGCGGCCTTCGACCGTGCGCGCATCGAGATGAAGCAGCGGCGACAGTTCCTTGAAGAGGGCGGGCACGCCGCCGGCCATCATCAGCCGCTCGGTCAGGTGCTCGCCGGCGGGTTGCACATTGGCGATCAACGGAACCCTGCGCGCGATCTCGTCGAAGCGGCCGAGCTGCAACGGCACGCCCACGCGCCCGGCCAGCGCCAGCAGATGGATGATGACGTTGGTCGAGCCGCCGATCGCGCACAGCAGGCTGATGGCGTTGTCGAACGCGTGGTCGTCCAGGATGTCCTTCGGCGTCGGCCCGCCCGCCAGCGCCAGCTCGACGGCGCGTTGGCCCACCTGCCTGGCGAGCTGGCCGCGGCGCGCATCCGTGGATGGCACCAGGCTCGACCTGGAGAGGGCGAGCCCCAGAGCCTCGGTGACGATCGACATGGACGAGGCGGTGCCCATCTCGGCGCAGTGGCCCGGCGAGCCCATGACATTGCGCTCGAAGGTCTCGAAGGCCTTGTCGGGCAAGGCGCCCGCGCGCATCTGGTCGACGAATTTCCAGACCCCGTTCGCGGTCGCGAGCTCGCCGCCGGACATCGATCGCGGCGTGGCCGGGCCGCTGTTGAGAACGATCACGGGCACGTTGGCGCTCGCAGCGCCCATCAGAAGCGCCGGCTGGGTCTTGTCGCAGCCGCTCAGCAGCACGACGGCGTCCAGCGGATAGCTGCGGATGGTTTCCTCGGCCTCCATGGCCAACAGGTTGCGGAAGGGGAAGGAGGTCGGCTTGATCAGGTTCTCGCTGATCGACATCAGCGGGACCTCGAGCGGAATGCCGCCCGCCGCCAATACTCCTTCGCGCACCTTCACGGCAAGCGTGCGCAGGCTGAGGTTGCAGGGGTTGAGATCGGACCAAGTGTTCAGGATGCCGACCACCGGCCGCTGCATGAGATCGTCCCGCGTCCAGCCGTCCATCGCGAGGGTCGATCGATGGATGAAACCGGGAAGGTCATTCTTGCGAAACCACCGGGCGCTGCGCAGGCTCGCGCCGCTTTCTGCGCTGTTCTGGGTCATGGCTGGATCGGTTTGGGTCGTATGGGCTCGGGGATGCCTGAGCGAGCAGGGAGGCGCTGTCGGGAAGGCGGCCCTTAGGCGGCCATCACGACGAAGACCTTGCGCAGCGTCTGGTGCACATGCCACTGTCCGCGCGTGTGCGCGGGAAAGAACAGCGTGTCGCCCGCGCGGATGTCCAGCGCGGCGCCGCCTTCTGGCGTGAAGGTGCAGGCGCCCGAGAGGATGTGCATGACCTCGGCGTTGGCGAGCTGGCGCTCGAAGCGACCGGGCTCGCATTCCCAGATGCCGCAGTCGTTGCCGCCCGCGCCTGCGAGTTCGACGTCGATGCCGCGCAGCCGGCAGGCAGGCTCGCTCAGCGGGCGCGCGGGCGTGCCCTGGTCTTGCAGGCCGCCGATCGTGGCCGATTGATGAAGAACGGTGATGGTCATGTGGAAGATGAAGAGGAATGAGAGGGAGCAGGGGATGCGGGATCGGCCGGCGGCGCGAGTGCGCGCTCGGCCACCTCGCAGAACCAGCGCACGCCCAGGGGCAGCGCGTCGTCGTTGAAGTCGTAGCACGGGTGGTGCAGCGCGCGCTCGCCGTCCGGCCCCGGATCGACGCGGCCCTGGCCGAGCCACAGGTAGGCGCCCGGACGGCGCTGCAGCATGAAGGCGAAGTCTTCCGAGGTGAAGGCGGCGCGCGGCGCGGTCTCGGCCTGCAGGCCGACGGCCCTCGCCGCGGCGAGCGCGAGCGCCGCTTCTTCCGGTGTGTTGAGGGTGGCGGGGTAATAGCGCACGTAGCGCACCTCGGCCTGGACGCCGCTCGCCAGCGCCACCCCGTCGACGATGGCGCGCAGCGCGGCCTCGATGCGGTCCTGCGAAGCGGCGTCGAAGCTGCGCACGGTGCCGGTGATCGACACCTCCGCCGGCAGCACGTTGTGGCTGTGGCCGCCTTCGATGCGCGTGACCGACAGCACCGCCGATTCTCCCGGGTCGATGCGGCGCGAGACGATGGTGTGCAACTGGGCGACGAGCTGGCTCGCGGCCAGGATGGCGTCGGGCGTGTGATGCGGCTGGGCCGCATGGCCGCCGCGGCCGCGCAGCACGATGTCGAAGCGGTCGGCCGCCGCCATGATCGGGCCGGCACGCGTCTGCGCTTGGCCGAGCGGCAGGTCGGGCCAGTTGTGCAGCGCATAGACGCTGTCGCAGGGGAAGCGCTCGAACAGGCGGTCTTCGATCATCGCGCGCGCACCGCCTTTGCCTTCCTCGGCCGGCTGGAAGATGAAGTGCACCGTGCCGTCGAAGCGCCGCGTGCGCGCCAGCTGGCGCGCGGCGCCGATCAGCATGCTGGTGTGGCCGTCGTGCCCGCAACCGTGGTGCACACCCGGCGTGCGGCTGGCATGGGCGGAGCGCCCGAGCTCGACCATCGGCAGTGCGTCCATGTCGGCGCGCAGGCCGACGCTGCGCGCGCCGCTGCCGGCGCTGAGCGTGCCGACCACGCCGGTGCCGCCGATCCCTTCATGCACCTCGAGGCCGAGGAGCCGCAAGGCCGCAGCCGCCACGCCGGCCGTTCGCCGTTCCGCGAAGGCGAGCTCCGGATGCGCATGCAGGTCGCGGCGCAACGCGACCAGGCCGGGCAGCAGGTCCGCGACCGGCGCGGCGATCGCGCCCAGTGTCAACGCCCGGCCTCGACCGCATCGGCCAGCTCGGCCAGCGTGTGGAAGTGGTAGTCGGGCTCGGTGTGGCTGGACTCGAGCGTGCCGCCGGAACCCTTCTGCCCGTGGCGCCGTTCGATCCAGCAGGTGCTGATGCCCAGCTGCTTGGAGATGCCGATGTCGTGGTACTGGCTTTGCGCGACGTGCAGGTTGTGGGCCTGCTTGTAGCCCCAGGCGCCTTCGTAGCGGCCGCGGGCGTAGGCGAAGTAGCGCGCATCGGGCTTCTCGCACAGCGCGTCGTCGCAGGAGAGCAGCATGTCGAAAGGGGAACCCAGCGTCTTGTCGAAATGGGCCAGTGCCCACTGCTGCGCGTTGGTCATCGTCACCAGCTTGAAGCGCTTGCGAAGCCGCTTCAGCGCTTCCACCGAATCGGGGAACGCCGGCCACTGCGCCACCGAATCGCGCAGCCCCTGCGCGAGCGCATCGGTGTCGGGCAGGCCCAGCTTCGGGGCGATGGCGTGCCAGCAGCGCTCCAGATCGTCGGGGTACCAGCCGGCCTTGCCGTCGGCGCGCGCATAGCGGTAGGCGGCGAGGAAGTCCTCGTCCGCCACGCGGGCCTCGGGCACCGCGGAGCGCAGGTAGGCGAGCATGCCGCCCTCGAAATCGATCAGCGTGCCGACGACGTCGAAGGTGAGCACCTTGAAATCTTGCAGGGACATGGGGAAGCTCCAGGGATGACGGCAATGCCGGTTGTCCTGAGCATAGGTGCCGCTTTCTGCACGGCCGAACCGAACTGGGTCTGCGCTGCGGCACAGGATTTCGTTGTCCGCGCCTTGCCGGCATCTTCTTCTGTCGGGCATCGCGCCCGAGCGATGCCTGGAGGCAGCCTCATCGCAACGCCTGCCTCGCAGCAGCGATGAAGGGTTCGACGAAAGGGCTGTCCAGATCGTGGCGCCGGCAGACAGCCACGTCGAAGCCTTCGCTGACGCCCTTCAGCTTCCGGAAAGCGATACCCGGAGGACGGCCAACGGCAGCGCACGCCGGAACCAGGGCATACCCCTCGCCGGCGAGCACGAGAGCCAGCGCGGCATGCACGGTCTCCACACGTTCGACCACCTGCATCGTCACCTGGTGCCGGCGAAGCAGTGCGGCCACCAGCGACGTGTCCGCGTTCTCCTTGAGCTTGGGCAGGGCGACCAGCTTCTGGCCCTGGAGCCGTTCGATGGGGACCGAAGCGAGACGCGCGAGCGGCGCCCGTGCAGGCATGGCGAGCCGCAGCGGCTGCATGCCGACGATGGTGTTGGCCACTTCCACGCGCTGCATCGGCGGCATGCACAAGCCGATGGATACCTTGTGATCGATGATCTGGGCCTCGCAAGTGGCGGCGCTCATCTCGACGAATTGGAGTTCCACTTCAGGCAGCGTGCGACGCAGGAGCGGCACGAGCTTGGGCAGGACGGCGTAGCCCAGCGAAAACATGTAGCCCACCGCCAGCAGGCCGCGCCGTCCGGAGCCGATCGCGCGCGCCGCCTCGTAGCCGTCGTGCGCCAAAGCCAGGGCTTCACGAGCGCGCGCGAACAGGGCGCTGCCCGCGTCGGTGAGCCGCATCCCCGTCGATTCGCGCAGGAACAGCGCAGTCCCTACCTGTGCCTCCAGGTTGCGGATCTGGACGGACAACGGTGGCTGCGCCATGTGCAGCCGCAGGGCTGCCTTGCCCACGCTGCGAGCTTCCGCCACGGCCACGAAGTAACGCAGGCTCTTGAGGTCCATGCCCATACGATTCCGATATGTGCGGATTGTGAAGGAGTATTGGACCGGCAAGCACGTCGTTGGCACTCTTTGTCCTGTCGCCGGCTGAATTGGCCGGCATCTGACAGAGGGATGCTGGATGGCCGAGGAACTTTGCTTTTGGACTGCCGTGCGGCTTCGCGAAGCGATCGCGCGCCGTGAAGTCTCGCCGGTGGAGCTGACCCGGGCGGTCCTGGACCGCGCCGCGCGGCTGCAGCCGAAGCTCAATTGCTTCATCACGCTCTGCGCGGACGAGGCCATGCGCGACGCCAAGGCCGCGGAGCAGGCCGTGATGCGAGGAGCGCCCACGGGACTGCTGCACGGCATTCCCTATGCCTGCAAGGACCTGGTCAACACCAAGGGCGTGAAGACCACCTTCGGTTCGCTGCTGTTCGCCGACAACGTTCCGGCCGAGGATGCGGCGGCCACCGCTCGCCTGCGGCAACAGGGCGCCATCCTCATCGGTAAGACGACGACCTCGGAGTTCGGGGCGAAATGCCTGACGGATGCGCCCTTGTTCGGACGTACGGGCAATGCATGGCACGCTGAGCGCACGAGCGGCGGATCGAGCGGCGGCGCAGCCGTTGCGGTGGCGACAGGCCTCGCACCGATCGGCGTCGCCACGGATGGCGGCGGCTCCACCCGGATCCCGGCGGCCTGCAATGGGGTCGTAGGCCTGAAGCAGTCGATCGGCCTGGTCCCTCATTCGCAGGCGGAGGACGTCATCGGCAATCTCACCTACGTCACGCCCATCTCGCGCACGGTCGCCGACACCGCTCTCATGCTCCAGGCGATGGCGGGCGAGGACGCCTGCGACCCCTGGTCTGCCGGCGCCCAGGCTGAGGACTACCTGCAAGCCGTGCAATCGGCGAGGAACTTGCGCGGCAAGCGCATCCTCTTCGCGGACGTGCTGCCCGGAAGGGCGATCGCTGCCGACGTTGCGTCCTGCTTCGAGTCAGCCCTGGGCCTGTTGCGGGACTTGGGCGCGGAGCTGGCCGAGATGCCGCCAGCGTCTGAGTTCGACATCGAGCCGCTCTGGCGCACCATCAATCACACGGTGTGGAAGGCACGCTTCGGCAAGATGGCCGAGGAGCAGCCGGATCGAATGAGCCCCTCTCTGCTGCAGCAGCTCGCGCTCGCGAACGACTACACCGCCGTGGACTACCAGCGAGCGAACTTCGCCCGCACCCGGCTCTTCCGGCACGTGCAGGCGCTGCTGCAGGAGCACGATTTCATCGTGGTCCCGACGCTCGCGCGCACCGCCCTGCCGATCGACCAGGACCTGTTCGGCAAGCTCGAGATCGACGGGCGGCTCTTCGACGAGGTGCGCTCCAACTGGTTCCCCTGGACCATGCCCTTCAATCTGACGGGCCACCCCGCGATCACTATCCCTTGCGGCTTCGGGCGCGACGGACTCCCCATCGGGCTGCAGCTGGTGGGGCGCCTGCGCCGGGAGTCGGATCTTCTTGCCGCGGCGGCGGTGTTCGAGGTGACCAGCAATCTTTTGGCCCGTTGGCCGGACATGGAGGTGCAGTGATGAATGTGTTCCAGTCTTTCCGTTCCACCTTGTGGATCGCAGGCTTCGCGGCGCTTGTAGTCGCCTCGGCGCCGGCGCAGGCGCAGGCGCAAGCGCCGGCCGCAGGCGCCCATCCGCTGCGTCTCGTCGTCGGGTTTCCGCCCGGCGGCGCGCTGGACACGCTGGCGCGGGCGCTGGCCGAGCAACTGCGCATCGGTGGCGAGGAACAGGTGGTCGTGGACAACAGGCCCGGCGCCGCCTCGCGGATCTCCATCGAGTATGTGAAGCGCGCCGCGCCCGACGGCAGGACCGTGCTTCTGTCTTCCAACGCCCCGATGGTCATCTTCCCGATGACCTACAGGCAGCTTGCCTATGACGTCGATCGCGACTTCATCCCCGTGGCCCATCTCGTCGAGGTTCCAACGGTGATTTCCGCCGGTGCGGACCGGCCCTACAAGACCTTGCAGGACTACGTGAGCTGGGTGCGCGCCAATCCGTCACAGGCGAGCGTGGGGCTCACCAACCTCGGCGGGACGCTTCATTTCGCCGTCCTCGGCATGGCCAAGACCTTGGGCGTTGCGCTGACGCCCGTGGCCTACAAGGGTGGTGCGCCGCTCGTGACGGACCTGGTCGGCGGGCACGTTCCCCTGAGCACGGATGCCCTGGCCAGCCAGCTGGAACTCCATCGCGCCGGCAAGGTGCGCATCCTGGCGGTCTCCGGTACGCGCCGCAACGCGTCTCTGCCCGATGTTCCGACCGCGCGCGAGGCCGGTATCGATTCCTTCGACCATGCAAACGCCTCCTACAGCGCCTTCGTTCCTGCAGGGACGCCTGCGACGGTCGTGCAGCGCCTGGAGCGGGCCTTCGTGGCGGCCATGCAGCAAGCGCAGGTCAAGAGCGCAATGGCCCGCGCAGGCATGGAGGCAACGGGCCTGCCCGGCGCCGCGGTGAAACGCGCGCTGAGTGCGGAGCGTGACTTCTGGCGCCCTCTGGTGCAAGCCTCGGGATTCCGCAGCGACGAGTGACGGCGTCTCGCGCGCCGCGCAACCGAAGGAGATGACCATGCACAGAGCGATCAGGAGGTTTTCCGCATGCACGCACCGTCGTGCAGCCGTTCGGGCAGTGGCCCTGCTTCTGGCGGCGTGCGTGCTGCCGCCGGGACAGGCGGCCGCCGCCGGCTATCCGGAGCGCCCGGTGACGATCGTCTCTGCGTTCCCCGCCGGCGGCATCGTGGACGTCATTGCGCGCCGGCTCGCGCAGCATTTTTCCGAGCGCTTCAAGCAGAGCTTCGTCGTCGACAACCGCTCGGGTGCGGCAGGCAGCATCGGCTATTCGGCCGTGGCGCGTGCGGCTCCCGACGGGTACACGCTGGTCGTGGCCAGCGGCCCCACCACCATGGCGCCCCCCGGCTCGGCGATGCCCTCCTGGCAGCCACAAACTGCGTTCAGCGCGATCGGGATGATCGGCACCATTCCCCAGGCGGTCATCGCGAGCAGCGGCCTGCCGGTCCGCACATTGCCCGATCTTGTGGAATTCGCCAGGGCACGACCGGGCCAGGTGAACTATGGGTCCGCAGGCGCCGGCACGACGCCGTTCTTCACGATGGAGCTGCTCAAGCGCCAGCAGAAGATCGACCTCACGCATGTAGCCTATCGAGGACAGCCGGAGGTCATGACAGACCTGGTCCGGGGCGACATCGGTGTCACCGCGATGACCGTGCCCCTGGTGATCCAGCACGTGCAGTCCGGCAGGATCAAGGCGCTCGCGGTCACTTCGCCTGCGCGGCTCCCGTCGCTGCCGGAGGTGCCCACGGTCGCCGAACAGGGCATGTCCGGGCTGGCAATCTCCAACTGGTTCGCGCTGATGGGGCCAGCCAAACTGCCGTCGGACGTCGTCGCCTCTCTCGCAAGCGCCCTGTCGGAGGCGCTCGCGGCTCCCGATGTCCGGGCCAGCTTCGCAGATCTCGGCTTGATCGTTCAACCCGCCCCGCCCTCCGAGACGCTGGCGTTCGTACAGGCGGATCTCGCACGCTGGATAGCCATGTCGCGATCGCTGGACAGCAACCCCACCCATCCCAAGGAAGCAGCGAAATGAACAGAGACTCCGCGCAACTTTCCGCGCATTCGACTCCCGAAGGCATGACTGTCGATGAATGGCAGCTGCGCTGCGATCTCGCGGCATGCTTTCAGCTGACCGATCTTTATGGAATGTCGGACGTGGCTTCCACCCACATCTCCGTGATGTTGCCGGGGCCCGAGCACCACTTCCTCGTGAATCCGCTGGGCACCCTGTTCGACGAGATGACGGCGTCGGCCCTGCTGAAGGTCGACCTCGAAGGGCGGGTCGTGCAAGGAGACCCGTCGCTGCTCAACCCGGCCGGCTTCATCATCCACAGCGCCATCCACATGGCTCAGACTCAGCTCGTGTGCGTCATGCACAGCCACACCCGTGCGAACAATGCCATTGCGATGCAGGCGATGGGATTGCGGCCCCTGAGCCAGAAGGCCTGCGTCATGCTGGACTTCCTTGGCTACCATGACTACGAGGGTGCGGCGCTCGACGAAGACGAGCGCGAGCGCCTCGTGCGCGACCTCGGCGCCGATGGCCGTGTCCTGATCCTGCGCAACCACGGCGCCCTGACGGTCGGCCGCAGCGTCGGAGAGGCTTTCTGCTGGATGCTGCGCCTGGAGACGGCTTGCCAGTTCCAGATCGATGGGCAGGCCGGCGGTGTCCCGCTTCACGAACTGTCCGAGGCCACCATCGCGCATACCCGCGCCCAAGGCCGCAAGTTGCTGGGACCGAATGGCGTCATCGAAGTCGGCAAGCTGGAGTGGCCAGGACTCCTGCGCAAGCTGGAGCGCGAGCGCGGCACCTCTTATCGGACTTGAGCAGCGGCAGCGGCGCTAGGGCCTGTTATTAGTAACAGGCCCTAGATGATGGAGAAGGACATCGACTTCGCGACCGCGTCGCGGATGTGCCGGATGCGCTCGCGGTTGAGCCGTTCTGCGCCTTTGGCGTCGCCGCGCACGATCGCGTCCAGCAACTTCTCGTGCTCCTCGATGGCAGCTTCCATGCGCCCCGGCAACAGCGCGGTGCGGCTGCCCGTCAGACGCAGGCGGTTCTCGATCGCCATGACATGCTCCGACAAGGTGGCACTGCCGCAGCACTCCACGAGCGCACGCCGGAACGCCAGCGCCTGATCGAGGTACGCGCCGACGTCGCTCTTCCTGGCGCTCGCGGCCAGCTGCTGCAGCGACTTCTTCAGCCGCTGCAGATGGAAACTGTCCATGTTCTCCGTTGCAAGCCGGGCCACCAGGCCTTCGAGGACTTCGCGGATGTCCAGCAGCTCGATCACCTCTTCCGGGCTGAGCTGGGCGACCGTGACGCCGACGAAAGGCGTCCGGCTGACCAGGCGCTCCACCTCCAGCTGCCGGATCGCTTCCCGGACCGGCGTGCGGCTCACTTCGAGTTCGGCCGCGAGATCCTGTTCGGTGAGCTTCGATCCGGGCTTCAGCTCACCGCTCAGGATCGCCGAGCGAATCCGCTCGCAAACCTGTTCGGCCGAGAGCGGCTGGGGACTGCGTTTTCGAAGTGTGTTGGACTTCCCTGATGTCATGCAATCCTTATACAGGAGACTCCGGGCGCTTCACCCGTTGAACCCTTTGGCATATTCGGGCGCGTTCGCGGGCATCTGCAGCACCAGCAGGTGCAGTCCGCTTTCTCCGGCTGTGCAGCCGGCCGCATCTTCACCCGACGACAGGTAGCGGCTTTCCCATGCCCGCAGTCGACCCTGCGGGGTTTCGAGCCTTCCGGCCAGGACAAGCTGGAACTGGCCCGAGCCGCCGGGCTCGCTGGTCTCGACCGGCGCAAAAGGCGGCAGCTGCAGCGCGTAGGCTTCGAGATCGTCCTGCGGTGCAATCAGCTGCACCCTGCGTGCCGATGCCAGGCCGCGCAGCGCATCCATCGACAGTGGTTCATGCAACGGCCCTTGCGCATGCCGTTTCGGTCCCCGCTGCAGCCTGTCGCGTGCCGCCGGCAGGAAATTCGCGCCGGTTTCGTACACCGCGCGGATCGTGAAATAGCTCAAGCCCGCGGGCCCCGCGACCACCGGCCCGTAACCGGTGAAAGCGCCGGCGTAGTGCACGGATCCGGGACCCACCGCGCGCGGGCCCAGCGTGCCGGAGCCGTCCTTGATGACCTGGAACTGGTTCTGCATGTGGAAGTGCGGCATGAGCACGGACGCGGGCGGCTGCTCCACGAGGAAGACGGTTGGAGACAGGCCCGGGCCTGGACCGCTTTGCATCCACTCGCTTCGATGAAAGCTGAAGCCGTTGTCGAGGGCTCGGTGGTGCCGGGTCTCGCCCGCGAGTGCTGCGGATCCGAGTGCAATCATCGCATCACTCCAGCCTGGCCCCGGAGCCCTTGACGATCGCGGCCCAGCGGTCGACTTCGGCGCGCACGAAGCTCTTGAATTCTGCCGCGGCGACGGATCGGGGCCGGCCCCCCAGGGCGACGATTCGTTGCGAGAAGTCCGGCGAGCGCACGATCCTGGCGAGCTCCTCGCTGACCTTGTCGACCACGGCCTTCGGCGTGCCGGCGGGTGCCAGCAGGCCGACCCAGGGCACGAGATCGAAGTTGGCCAGGCCGCTCTCCGCGACCGTCGGCACCGAGGGCAGCACGGAAATGCGTTCGAGCGAACTGACTGCGATCGCGCGCACCTTTCCTCCCGAGAGGAAGGGTTGGGCGGCGCCGTACGCGTCGAACGAGACCTGAACCTGGCCGGACGCAAGGTCGGTGAGCGACTTGGCTGCGCCCTGGTAGGGAACGTGCGTCATCTCGATGCCGGCCCGCCGCATGAGCTCCGACATGGCGAGGTGCGATACGGAGCCGTTGCCCGGAGATGAGTAGTTCACCTTGCCCGGGTTCGCCTTCGCGTGCGCGACCAGCTCCTTCAAAGACTGGATCGGCAAGGTGCTGTTCACCATCAGCACGAGCGGCGCGTCATAGATCAGCCCGATCGGCTCGAAGTCCTTCAGGCTGTCGTACTGCACGTTCTTGTACAGGAATGGATTTCCGGCGATGGCCGCGGATGCCGACAGCGTCATGACGCTTCCATCGGCGGGCATGCGCGAGACGGCCGCGAGCGCGACACTGCCGGCGAGGCCAGGCATGTTTTCCACGATCAGGGTCCGGCCGATCGCCGGTCCCAGGCGCTCGGCGAGGACGCGGGCGACGACATCCACGGACTGGCCTGGCGGATAGCCGACGATCAGCTTGCCGGTGTCCTTTTGCGCGAAAGCGGTCGTGCCTGTGAGCAGCAGCGCGATGATCCCGCTGTTGAAGATGCGGCGGCTGATTGTCATGCTCGTCTCCTTGTCCGGTTCGCTTCAGATGCGCGCGGGCTGCGCAGCGCCGAGCATCTGGATGATGGAAGAAAAGTCGAGTCGCCCCTTCCCTGCGGCGCAATGCATCGCATAGACAGAGGCGGCCGCCGCGCCGAGAAGGGCAGGGGAGTGGCTCGCGACCGCGGCCTGCTCGGCCAGCCGCAAGTCCTTCAGCATCAGTTCGGATGCGAAGCCGCCCTCGTAGCCGCGATTGGCAGGCGCAGCCGGCACGAGGCCGGGCTCGGGTGCATAGCTCGTGAGCGCCCAGCATTGTCCCGACGAGGTCGAAGCGATCTCGAAGAACTTCTTCGGATCGAGGCCCAGGCGCTTGGCGAGGTGCAGCGCCTCGGATACCGCGAGCATGGAAATGCCTGCCAGCATGTTGTTGCAGATCTTCGCGGCTTGTCCTGCGCCGGGCGCTCCGGCGTGGATGATGTTCTTGCCCATCACCCGCAGGAGCTCGAGGGCGCGCGCGAAGGCGGCCTCCGTGCCGCCCACCATGAAGGTGAGCGTCCCCGCAGCAGCACCGCCGACGCCGCCGGAGACCGGCGCGTCGAGGGTGACGAGACCCCTCTCGCCCAAAGTCGCGTGGAAGGCAGCGCATGACTCGACATCGATCGTCGAGCAGTCGATGACGAATGCGCCAGGGGCGAACGGCAGCGCCTCGGCCCCGAGCACTTCCAGCACGTGGCGCCCGCTGGGCAGCATCGTGATCACGACTTCGGCTCCGGCGACCGCTTCTTGGACCGATGCGCGCGGCTGCAGGCCCGCGTCGTGCGCCCGCTCCATGGAGCCCGTGTTCACGTCGAAGCAGCGCACCTCGTGGCCCGCTTCCTTCAAACGGCATGCCATGGGAAAGCCCATGTTGCCCAGCCCGATGAATCCGATTGCAGTCATGCTTGTCTCCTTATTCGAAATCAGGACCAGGCTCAGGTCATGTTGATGAGCACGGTCTTCTTGTGCGTAAAGTGGTCCAGCATGGCTTCCAGCGACGCCTCGCGTCCCAGCCCCGATTGCTTGACGCCGCCGTAGGACAGGCCAGGCTGGACGACGATGTTCTGGTTCACCTGCACGAAACCGGCGTGCAACCGCCGGGTGGCGTCCATTGCCGTTCTGAGGTCCCGGGTCCAGATCGTCGCTGCCAGGCCGTAGTCGCTGTCGTTCGCCAGGGTCACGGCCTCTTCGTAGCTGGAGAAGCGGATCACGCAGGTCACCGGCCCGAAGATCTCCTCGCGTGCGAGGCGGGAGGCGTTGTCCAGACCGGTGAAGATCACCGGCCTCACGAACAGGCCCGCTCGAAGCGCGTCGCCGGTGGGCAGCTCGGAACATTCGTGAGCCGTCGCCCCTGCTTCGGATCGACCGTCTTCGATGTAGCCCAGCACCTTGTCGAGCTGGGAGCGCGAGATGATCGTGCCGATGTCGGTCGCCTCATCCAGCGGGTCGCCCATCTTCATCGCATCGACGCGCGCCTTGAGCATGGCGACGAACTCGTCGTGGATCTTCTCCTGCACGAGGATGCGGCTGGCCGCGGTGCAGCTCTGCCCCTGGCGGGTGAAGCGCATGCCGCTGACCGCTCCAGCGACTGCCCTCGGGAGATCCGCGTCGTCCATCACGATCATCGGGCTCTTGCCGCCCAGTTCGAGGGTGATGGGAATCAGCTTCTCTCCGGCGGCGCGCGCGACGATGCGGCCGGTCTCGACGGAGCCGGTGAAGGTCACCTTCCCGACCTCCGGATGCGCGACCAGGGGCGCGCCGCAATCGGGGCCGTAGCCGGAGACGATGTTCAGGACACCCGGAGGAAGCTGCTGATTGAGGATCTGGCACACCCGCAGGACTGACAGCGGAGCCTCCTCGGCAGATTTCACGACGACCGTGTTGCCCGCCACCAGCGCCGGCGCGATCTTCAGCGCCATCAGCATCATGGGTGCGTTCCACGGAATGATGACGCCCACCACGCCGATCGGCTCGCGCTGGGTGAAGGTCAGCATGTCGGGGCTGAACGGGACCGTCTCGCCCTTGAGCTCCGAGCCCAGGCCGCCGTAGAACTGCAGCGCGTCGGCGACGACCGAGGCCTCCACGCGGCTCTCGGTGCGCAGGGCCTTGCCGGTTTCAAGCGCGACCAGGCGCCCCAGTTCCTCCACGTGCTCGGCGAGCAGGCGAGAGCACTCGGCCAGGAGGGTGCCGCGTTTGCGCGCGGCCATGGCAGCCCACGCAGGCTGGGCCCGGGCAGCGGCGGCCACGGCCTGCTCGACGTCGCTCGCGCCGCTATGGGCGGTGTGGCCGATCTCGCGTCCGGTGGCGGGATTGATGACCGGGAACGTGCGCCCTGATCGTGCGCCGACAAGCTCTCCGCCGATCAGGTTGTAGCCGCTGATGGCGCGAGCGAGGCGGTGCGGATCCGTATCCGCCGTCAAGTTGTGTTGGGCCATGCTGCGTCTCCTTTCAGTTCGTCGTGCCGGCCAGCGGCGGCCAACGCTTCTTGACCTTGATCACCCGGGCGCTGCCGCGGCGCACGAAGCGGCGCGTGTCGTCGGTGCTGGCCTGGTAGTCCCAGACGGGCTGCTTCGCGTCGGGCAGCGAGTTGATGAACTTGCGCCTCGCCTGGCTGGCGAACACCTGCCGCGTGATCGCCTCGGGATCCCAATGGGAGAGCACGCGCTCCTTGAGTTCGGCGAGGACCTGCGGCTGCCGCTGCGCGATGTCGACGAGTTCGTTCGGATCGGCCTCCATGTCGAATAGCAGGTCGGGGTGGCCGTGCGTATAGACGTACTTGTACTTGCCGCGCCGCAGCATGCAGCAGGGGCCGGTCACCCCTTCGGCCGTGTATTCGACGAAGGCTTCCGCCTCGCCGCTGCGATCGCCCGTGGCGATCAGCGGCACCAGGCTGTGGCCGTCGATCGGTTCGACCCAGGTCGGAGTGGTCCCCTCGGTGGCGTACTGAACGAGTGTCGGGAGCAGGTCCACGTGCGAGACCGGCTCTGCGATCCGGCGCGGCTTGCGCGCCCGGGGATCGAACACGAGCAGGGGCACCTTGGCCGACCAGTCGAAGAAGACGCGCTTGAACCACATGCCGCGTTCGCCCAGCATGTCCCCGTGGTCCGAGGTGAACACCACGATCGTGTTGTCCTCGAAGCCCGCGCGCTTCAGCGTTTCCAGAAGGCGCCCGACCTTGTCGTCGATGTAGCTGACCATCGCGTAGTACGCATGCCGCGCGCGCCTGACTTGCTCGTCGGTCGCTCCTTCCTTGTCGAGCCCGTGGGAGTACTGCACCCACTGGCTCAGCTTGTCGCGCTCGTGCATCGGCAGGTCGCCGACATTGGGCAGGTTGATCTCTTCAGGCTTGTACCGATCGAGGTATTCCGGCGGGACGTGATACGGCGGATGGGGATGCGTGAACGAGACGCACATGAAGAAGGGCTGCTCGTCATCGCGTGCGAGGTCGTACAGGCGCTGGATCGACTTGGCCTCCACTTCCTCGTCGTAGTCGAGCTGCAGGCTGCGAAAGCACGGTCCGGCTTCGTCCACCGTGCTCAGGTTGTGGCCCGGCGAGTAGAAGCTGAACTCGCCATCGGCCCAGTCGGCCGCCCAGCCGAAGTCCGCGGGATAGATGTCGGTAGTGAGCCGCTCATCGAAGCCGTGCTTCTGGTCGGGCCCCACGAAGTGCATCTTGCCGCTGAGGATGGTCTTGTAGCCCTGCTGGGCCAGGTAGTAAGGCAGCGTCGGCGTGTCCGCCTGGAATTCGCAGGCGTTGTCGAAGGCGCCGATGCGCGTCGCGAACTGGCCCGCGAGGAGCGAGAAGCGCGCCGGCGCGCAGAGCGGGAAGTTGCAATAGGCGTTGTCGAAGACGGCAGACCGCTCGGCGAGCGCCTGCAGGTGCGGCGCCTTCAATGCATGGTTGCCGTGGAAGGGCAGGGCGGGGGCCGACAGTTGGTCCGCCATGACGAAGAGGATGTTGGGTTTGCGCATGGGACTCCTTAATTGCACAACGGTTGCATTACGGTTGTATGCAATATAGACTGGCCTCCGCGATGTGACAAGTGGAGAAAACGTGACCGACCCAACTTCCTTGCCCCTGACCGGCGTGCGCGTCCTGGATCTCACCCGCGCGCTGGCCGGGCCTTTCTGCACGATGATCCTCGGTGACCTCGGAGCCGATGTGATCAAGGTCGAGCCGGTCGGCGGCGACATGATCCGCGAGTGGGGGCCATTCGACCGCGGCACCAGTGCCTACTACCTGAGCGGAAACCGCAACAAGCGCGGCATCGCCGTCAACTTTCGCGACCCTGCGGCGCTTGACCTGTTGCGAGAGCTGGCGGGAAGCTGCGATGTCGTCGTGGAGAACTTCCGGGCCGGCGCCATGGAAGCGATGGGCCTCGCTTGCGAAACGCTCACGGCCGCGAATCCGCGCCTCATCTACGCGAGCGTGACCGGCTTCGGCCGCACGGGACCGGCCAGCGGCCGTCCGGGCTTCGACCAGATCGCCCAGGGCTATTCAGGCCTGATGAGCGTCACCGGCAGCGCCGAGTCCGGTCCTGTGCGGGTTGGAGTGGCCATCGGCGACCAGACCGCCGGCATGTGGTGCGCGATCGGCGTGCTCGCCGCCATCGCGCAACGGCACACGACCGGTCGCGGCCGGCGCGTGGAAACTTCGCTGCTTGCCGGCCTGGTCGGGCTGATGAGCGTCCAGGCGCAGCGCTACCTGAGCCTCGGCGAGGTGCCGGCGCTCGCGGGGAACACGCACCCGGTCATCGCCCCGTATGGCGTTTTCGAAACAGGCGACGGCCCCTTGAACATCGCGCCGGCGACAGCGGAGATGTGGAAGCGGCTCTGCGACGTGCTCGAACTGCAGCAACTGGTAGCCGATCCCCGCTTCGCCAGCAACGCCGCGCGCATGGAGCGCCGCGTCGAACTCAAGGCCATCATCGAGGCGAAGTTGAAGGAGCGCAGCCGCCGCGAATGGAGCGAGCTGCTCCTCGCGGCGGACATCCCGGCCGGGCCCATCAACAACCTGGCCGACGTCTTCGCTGACGAACAGGTGGTCCATTCGCGGCTCGTGGAGGAAGTGCAGCACCCGCAGCTCGGCGCGATGCGGCAAGTGGGCAGCCCGGTCACGTTCGACGGCCGCCTGGGCGGATCGATCCGCCGCGCGCCGCCCGTCCTGGGGGAACATACGTTCGAGGTGCTTCGCGAGCACGGATATGCGCAGCGAGACCTGGAAGCGCTCGCCCGCCAAGGCGTCATCGTGCAGCATGCACAGGGAGCGAGCGCATGAACATCGGCTCGGCACCCACGCTGCAGATCGTGGACTCGATGGCGGCCATCACGCTGCGCCGTCCCGCGCAGCACAACCGCATCGATCCGGACGACCCCGCAGTCCTGCTGCGCCACCTCGATGAAATCCGGGCCGATCCCTCCGTGCGGCTGCTCGTTCTCACCGGCGAAGGCGAGAAGACCTTCTGCTCGGGATATACGCTCGGGCAGATCGGCGCGCGCCTGGATCGATCCTTCGAAGACATGCTCGATGCGCTGGAGTCGCTGGACATTCCGACGCTGTGCGCGCTGAACGGTAGCGCCTATGGCGGGGGGACCGACCTGGCGCTCGCGTGCGACTTCCGCATCGGTGTTCGCGGTTGCAGGCTGTTCATGCCCGCCGCGAGGTTCGGATTGCACTACTACCCTGGCGGGCTGCGACGCTTCGCCGCGCGGCTTGGCTCTTCAGCCGCCAAGAAGATCTTCCTCACCGGGATGACCATGGAGAGCGAGGAGCTGCTTCGAATCGGGTTCCTGACGGAACTGGTGGAACGTAGTGAGCTCCAGTCGCGCATCGACATCTACCAGGACCACATCGCGCGCTGCGATGCGCAGGCGGTCCGCTCGATGAAGCACCACATCAACGCCATTTGCGCCGGCGAATGGGATGAGGCGTCAGGCCGGACTGCTTACGAGGCGTCGCTGAGGTCAGAGGAAGCCGGAAGACGGCTGGCGGAGCTGGAGGGTAAGTAATGCCGAGCGCCGACGAGCGCAGGATTCGAGCTTTTGCATGCTTCGGCTGGTCGGAATTCTCGATTGAGTATTCATGCGCATGGGCTCGCTCGGAACTGCGTCTGGCCGGTACCGGTACCGGTGCGGTCGTGCGTCTGCATCGCCTTCATCGAGGAGCGGCGAGAAGATCGCCACCCAGAGCTGCGGCGGCCGAAACGGGATAGGGGCCCTTGCGCCGCACCGCCCGTACGAACTCGATGGCCTGCACCTGCTGTGCGCTGTAAGCGGCAGCAGGGCCGGCCGGGAAATGCTTGGGGTCCTTGTCCATGGCGATCAGCAGCAGATCGTCGGTCGTCAATGGCTCCGAGCCGTGGGCGCGATCCCCCAGCCCGACCTCGAGCGCGAAGGCCCATTCCGCTGGCGCCGCCGGATCCTTGCGCAGCATGCGCGCCGCGAGCTTCGCGGCATGGGGACTCAGGCGGGCGATCATTGCAAAACATTCATCCAGATCCACGCTGACCTCCAAGTTGGCCGGGGGATGCTGCCAGCCCCGGCGAAATCGGCTGTAGGCGGCTTCCGTTTTCCGGTGTCGGCGCTGCGCGCGCTACGGCTGCGCGGGCCGAAAGGCTGATTTCCACTCGCGTCCTTGCACCGACATCCGCCCCGAATGAGCGCTCAGCCGTTGCGGAACAGGAAGCTGTAGGCATTGAGCGCCGGCACGCCGCCCAGGTGGGCATAGAGCACCTTCGAGCCCGGTGCGAACTCGCCGCGGCGCACCTTGTCGATCATTCCGTGCATCGACTTGCCCTCGTACACCGGGTCGGTCAGCATGCCTTCCTGGCGTGCGCAGAGGCGGATGGCTTCCAGCGTGCCTTCGTTGGGAAGCCCGTATTCGGGGCCGCCATAGCGCGTGTCGAGCAACACGTCCTCTTCGGCGATGTCGCGGCCCAGGCCGACGAGCTCGGCGGTGCCGCGCGCGATGCGCAGGATCTGCGCCCGCGTCTGCTCGGGCTTGGCCGACGCGTCGATGCCGATGACGCGGTCGGCACGGCCGTCGGCCGCGAAGCCGACCACCATGCCGGCCTGCGTGCTGCCGGTGACCGAGCAGACCACGATGTAGTCGAACTTGAAGCCCAGCTCGGCCTCCTGCGCGCGCACCTCTTCGGCGAAGCCGACGAAGCCCAGCCCGCCGTAAGGATGCTCCGAGCAGCCGGCCGGAATCGGGAAGGGCTTGCCGCCGGCCTTGCGCACATCGTCCATGGCCTGCTCCCAGCTCGGGCGGATGCCGATGTCGAAACCGGCGGCGTCCAGGCGCACATCGGCGCCGAGGATGCGTGACATCTCGATGTTGCCCACGCGGTCGTAGACGGCATCCGAATAGTTGACCCAGTTCTCCTGCACCAGCACGCACTTCATACCCAGGTGCGCGGCGACGGCGGCGACCTGGCGCGTCTGGTTGGACTGAATGCCGCCGATGGACACCAGCGTGTCGCAGCCCTGGGCCAGCGCCTCGGGGATCAGGTACTCGAGCTTGCGCGTCTTGTTGCCTCCGAAGGCCAAGCCGCTGTTGCAGTCCTCGCGCTTGGCATAGAGATCGACCTTGCCGCCCAGGTGCGCGCTCAGGCGCTTGAGCGGCTGGATCGGCGTGGGGCCGAAGGTCAGCGGATAACGGGGATAACGGCTCAGGTTCATGGCGATGCTCCTTGGGGTGCGGCGATAGAGCCATCGTAGGAAGAAGAGTGGTTAACAGGGTTGTGAAAACACGTCTTTCAACGCACCATGAGCGTTCTGCTGATCAATCTCACAGCGTTTCATTCCACGATGGCCAGAGTTCAAGCAACAAAAGTGCGCAGCGCGCCGGAGGCGCCGCCTGCGCTCGATCGCACCGACAAATCGATTCTTCGGGCCCTGCAGCGCGATGCGTCGATCTCCAACGTGGCGCTGGCCGCCAAGGTCCATCTAAGCCCGCCGGCCTGCCTGCGACGCGTCGATCGGCTGAAGCGCGCGGGACTGATCGGCGCGACGGTCGCGCTCCTGAACCCGAAGGCGCTGGGCGCCGGCATGCTGGTGATGATCGGCGTGGTGCTCGACCGCTCGACGCCCGAATCCTTCAGCGCCTTCGAGAAGGCGGCGGTCAAGATCTCCGGCTGCATGGAGTGCCACGTCGTGACCGGCGAGTTCGACTACTTCATGCTGGTGCGCACCGCCGACAGCGAGAGCTTCAACCGGCTGCACGCCGAGCAGCTGCTCTACCTGCCGGGCGTGCGGCAGATCCGATCCTTCATGGTGCTCAAGCAGGTGCTGTCGACGACGCAGATTCCGTTGCCGTGATTCAGATCGACTGTGCGGGAGAGCGTGCTTTGTCTAGAGCTGGTCGGTCGGCACGAACCACGAAAACAGCAGCAGCTGCAGCCGCGTCAGCAGACTCGAGTCGGGCTCGTCGTCGAGCACCTCGTTGTCTTCGTCGCCGGTGCCCACCCATTGCACGCTCTGGCCGTCTGGCTTGAGGACCACGCGATAGACGCCCTCGATGTCGTCCAGCAGGTAGGCATAGAGCAGCGCCTGCGTGAGCTCGAAGCTGTGCACGCGTACGCCGAACTCGGTATTGAGCCGCTCGGAGCGCGGATCGAGGTTCATCGAGCCGAGCAGCACCCATTCGCGATCGACCAGGGCCAGCTTGGCGTGCAGGCGGCCGCGGGCCTGGCGCAGCAGGCTGCGGATCTGCGTGTTGCGCTTCAGCTGCTGCGTGCTCACCTCGAACAGCTCCACGCCCTCTTTCAGCAGGGCGACGCGAAAGCGGTTGTAGTTGACGTTGACCAGCGGCTCGTCGCTGTCGGCGAGCGAATTGGTGATGATGGTGACGCGCAGGCCGCGCGCGCGGGCGGCGCTGATCCGCTCCATGCCCTCGTCGCCGGGGATGAAGTAGGGCGAGACCACCAGCACCTGCGACTTGGCCGCCGCCATCGTGGTGTACCAGCGGTGCGCGAGCGTCTCCATGCCCGGCGGCCGGGTGCCGAGCGCCTTCTTCGGGCTGTCGGCCAGCGCCTGGGCCTCGGCGCGCATCCAGCGCAGCTCGCCGCGCGCGAGCTGTTCGCGAAGGGGCGGCTCGCTGAGGATGTCGTTCTCCAGCGGCGCATCGGGCCAGGGCGCGTGCTGCTCCGAGGTGGCGAGCTCGAACTCGGCCGCCAGCTTTTCGCTCGGATCGGCCGCGCGCACGATGCGCTGCAGCGGATAGACCACATCGCTGTTCCAGTAGCCGTCGAAGATGCGCGCGGACTGCGGCACCACCGGGCCCGCCATCAGCAGCTCGAAGTCGATGAAGTTCGCGCCTTCGCTGCGTAGGAAGTACTCGTCCGCGAGGTTGCGCCCGCCCGCGATCGCGATGGCGCCATCCGCGATGAAGAGCTTGTTGTGCATGCGGTGGTTGAGCCGCTTGAAGTCGGTGAAGAAATCCAGCCAGCGCGTGGCCGTGTGCTCGCGCCCGTTCACGAAGGGATTGAACAGGCGCACCTCGGCCTTCGGCTCGGCAGCCAGCGCCAGCAGCAGGCGGTCGAGCCCGCCGGTATAGAAGTCGTCGAGCAGGAGGCGCACCCGCACGCCGCGCCGGGCGGCGTCGCGCAGCTCGCGCAGGATCAGGAGGCCGGTCTTGTCCTTGGCGAGCTGGAAGGACTGCATGTCCAGCGACGCTTGCGCGCGGCGGATCAGTTCGAGCCTGGCGTCGAGCGCGAAGCTGGCCTGGGGCAGGGGCCGCACGGCCGACAAGCCATCGGGCTTGGCGTTGAAGGGGGCGACGATGCGGCCGAGCTCGGTCTGCGCGGAGACAGGTATCGCCAGCTCGGGCGCCTGGGGCCCGCGCGCCGGCAGGCCGGCGCAGCCGGCCGCAAGACATGCCAGGCCCAAGGCGGCGCATCGCAGCAGCGGCTGAAGATGGGCGAAAAGGGCTGGCATGGCGCGGCACGGATGGTAGCCGCGCGACCGCGCCTCAAGGAGCGCCGTCTGAGGGATTGTTGAGTTTTCATTTAATTCACCAATAGAATGCGAATCACTCTTAACAAGATTTCGGGATGAGGTTTTGAACTCCAGTTTTTCCGCGCGGCGCCAGGCCGCATCGCTCCTGGCCGGTTGCCTGGCCGTGTCTGGGTCCTCGCAGGTCTTCGCACAGGCGGCGAGTGAGGCTGTCCTGCCCACTGTGCGGGTCGACGCCAGCGCCGAAGCCGAAACCGCGACCACGCCGGTGATCGGCTACCGCGCGAAGAACGCCGCCACCGCGACCAAGACCGACACACCGCTTTCCGAAACGCCGCAGGCGGTGACGGTGATCACGCGCGACCAGATCGTGGATCAGGGGGCGACCAATCTGCAGGATGCGCTGGGCTACGCAGCCGGCGTGCGTTCCGACGCCTACGGCCTCGACGCACGCACCGATTCTTTCCGCGTGCGCGGCGCTTATCCCGACGTCTATCTCGACGGCCTGCGCCAGGCCTACGGCTACTACACCAGCACCACGCGCACCGAGCCCTACATGCTCGAGCGTCTCGAGGTGCTGCGCGGGCCCTCGGGCATGCTGTTCGGGTCGGGCACGGCGGCCGGCATCGTCAACATGGTGAGCAAGCGACCCTTGCTCGAGACCCAGCGTGAAGTGGGTATCCAGTACGGCAGCTGGAACCGCCGGCAGATCCAGGCCGACCTGACCGGCCCGCTGACCGAGGACGGCCGGTGGTCCTACCGGCTGATCGCGGTGGAGCGGAAGGCGGACACGCAGGTCGACTTCGTGCGCGACGACCGCAGCCTGGTCGCGCCCTCGCTGACCTGGCGTCCGAGCGCGGCCACCTCGCTCACGCTGCAGGGCCTCTACCAGAAGGACAAGAGCGGATCGAGCTCGCAGTTCCTGCCGTGGGAAGGCACGATCCTGCCGAACCCGAACGGGCGCCTGCCGACCAGCCGCTTCATCGGCGAGCCCGGCGACTACTACGACAGTGAGCGCAAGACCTTCGGCTGGCTGTTCGAGCACAAGTTCAACGAGAACTTGACGTTCCGCCAGAACTTCCGCCACGCGCAGAACGAGAACGACAACAGCTATCACTGGGGCGACTTCTTCACCGTCACGGGCGGCTGGGGCGCCGACCCGGTGGGCAAGCGCATCCTGTCGCGCTCGCTCGACAGCGGGCTCACGCGCAACCGCATCGACACGCTGGACAACCATCTCGAGAGCCACTTCGAGACCGGCGCGCTCAAGCACACGCTGCTGGTCGGCGCCGACTACCAGCGCCATCGCGAGAACGTGTGGGTCGGAATGTCCACCAGCGAGATCGACGCCTATGCGCCGATCTACGGCAACCGGATCGAGCCCGAACGCTTCGCGCGGCCACGCACCACGCAGCGCGCCACCGGCATCTACCTGCAGGACCAGATCAAGCTGGGCAACTGGAACTTCATCGCCGGCCTGCGGCATGACCGCGCGGTCGCCGGCGCCGAAGGCAGCGAGGACGCCAGGGACAGCGCGACCAGCAAGCGCTTCGGCGTGCTGTATGCCTTCCCGTCGGGCTGGTCGCCGTACGTGAGCTACGCGGAGTCCTTCACGCCGCAGTCGCCACGCGATGGCCGGGTGTTCACGCCGCTGCGCGGCGAGCAGTGGGAAGCGGGCGTCAAGTACGAGCCTGCGGGCCGCGGCCTGGCCTTCAACGCCGCGGTCTACGACCTGCGCGAGAAGAACCAGATCGCGCAGCCGATTCCCAACGTCTACACGCAGATCGGCGAGACCAAGACGCGCGGCCTCGAGCTCGAGGCCAAGGGCTCGATCACGCCGAACCTGGATGTCACGGCGCACTACAACTACACCGACCTCGATCCGGAGCTGGAAGGGCTGCCGCGCCACCAGGCGGCCGTCTGGGCCAAGTACCGCTTCGCCATCGCCGGCACGCCGGGCTTCTCGGCCGGCGCGGGCGTGCGCTACATGGGCGCCTTCCGCGACGTCTCCTTCGGCGGCTACGGTCCGCGCATCCCCAGCGTCGCGCTGCTGGACCTCGTGTTCGCCTACGAGACCGCGAAGTGGCGCTATGCGCTGAACATCAACAACGCGACCGACAAGGAATACTTCAGCACCTGCCTCGCGCGCGGCGACTGCTGGTGGGGCAAGCGTCGCGAAGTCGTGGCCAGCGCGACGTATCGCTTCTGAACGCTCCCAAGAGGACGACGATGAACAGCCGACGAATCAAGACCTGGGCCTGGGTGCACAAGTGGAGCAGCCTGGTCTGCACCGTGTTCATGCTGCTCCTGTGCATCACCGGGCTGCCGTTGATCTTCCATCACGAGATCGGCCACCTGCTGGGCACCGAGGTCGATTCGCCGAAGATGCCGGCCGGTACGCCGCGCGCCAGCCTGGACCGCGTGATCGAGGTCGCACATGCGCTGCATCCGGAGCGCGTGGTGCAGTTCGTCTCGCAGCCCGAGGACGACGACGGCCTGTGGTTCGTCACGCTCACGCCGACGCCGGCGCCGACCGAGGACTTCAAGTCGGTCGCGGTCGACGCGCGCACGGCCCAGGTGCTGGCGCAGCCCAAGTTCGACGAAGGCTTCATGTACGTGATGCTCAAGCTGCACGTCGACCTGTTCGCGGGGTTGCCCGGCAAGCTCTTCCTCGGCTTCATGGGCCTGCTGCTGCTGGTGGCGATCGTCTCCGGCGTGGTGCTCTATTCGCCCTTCATGCGCAAGCTGGACTTCGGCACCGTGCGGCGCGAGCGCCGGCCGCGCCTGAAGTGGCTGGACCTTCATAACCTGCTCGGCATCGTGACCCTGGTGTGGGCCTTCACCGTCGGCGCCACCGGCATGATCAACACCTGGGCCGACCTGATCATCAAGTACTGGCAGCACGACCAGCTGAGCACGCTGCTCGCGCCCTACCAGGGGCAGCCCGAAGTGCCCA
This sequence comes from Variovorax sp. MHTC-1, assembly GCF_003984645.1. GTDB lineage: Bacteria > Pseudomonadota > Gammaproteobacteria > Burkholderiales > Burkholderiaceae_C > Variovorax. The sequence continues at coordinate 191,765 of NZ_RWKI01000006.1, read as the reverse complement.
AGGCCGAGCGCGGCTCGGTGCAGCGCTCGCTGGAACTGGCGCTGCAACGCGCGCCGGACACCAAGGTGTCCTTCATCGCCTTCCCGGGCACGGCCTTCTCGAGCCCGCACCACAACACCGTCTTCCTGCGTGGCAACGAGCCCTTCACCTCGCGCCTGCTGCAGCCAGTGCTGGTCGACGCCAAGACCAACGAGGTCACGGCCAGTCCCGAGCTCCCGTGGTACCTCACGGCGCTGCTGGTCTCGCAGCCGCTGCACTTCGGCGACTACGGCGGCATGCCGATGCAGATCATCTGGGCGCTGCTCGACATCGCGACCATCATCGTGCTGGGCAGCGGGCTCTATCTGTGGCTCAAGCGCGGCAGCGCGGTGCCGGCCGCGGTGCGCGCCGGCGAGCCGGAGCACCAGGCCGCCCCGCTGGCACAGCCTGTCGCGACGGCGAAGGCGGGCTCATGACGAAGCACCACCATCGCCCCCGTTTCTGGCACATGTGGGGCTGGCCGATCGTGCTGGGCGTGCTGACCTGCATCGGCCTGGTGTCGGCGCTCTTCAGCGACGGCGGCGCCGGCGATGCACTGGCATGGGTCGCGCTCGGCATTCCATGCGCGGTGTGCGCCTGGTACGGCTGGCGCCGGCCGGCGCGGCGTACGTAGAACCCGCTCGCGATCCAGCGCCATAGGGTCTTGCCTGTCGTGGCGGCGCCGCGGCCGGCCGCAGAATCGCCGCGATGAAATCCTCCGTCGCCAAGGCCTGCCTGCTGCTTCTTTCCGCCTCCGCCGCCCAGGCGCAGGACGCCGAGTCCGCGCCCACGCTGCGCGAGATCACGGTGTCCACGCCGCGCGGCGCGGCGCGGCCTTTCGACGTGCCCGGCTCGGTCGACCGCGTGGAAGGCAGCGAGATGCGCGATGCGCGCCTGCAGGTGAACCTCTCTGAAAGCTTGGGCGCGGTGCCGGGGCTGCAGATCCAGAATCGCCAGAACTACGCGCAGGACCTGCAGCTATCGATACGCGGCTTCGGCGCGCGCTCCACCTTCGGTGTGCGCGGCGTGCGGCTCTATGTCGATGGCATCCCGGCCACGCTTCCCGACGGCCAGGGCCAGACCTCCAACATCGACATCGCCTCGGCCGATCGCGTCGAAATCCTGCGCGGGCCTTTCTCGGCGCTCTACGGAAACTCCTCGGGCGGCGTGGTGCAGGTCTTCACCGAGGAGGGGCAAGGGCCGCCGGCGCTTGGCTTCTCTGCCGCCGGCGGCAGCTTCGGCACCGCGCGCATCGGCAGCAAGCTCAGCGGTTCCTCGGGCGCTGTCGACTACCTGCTGAGCGCCAGCCGCTTCCACACCGACGGCTGGCGCGAGCACAGCGCGGCCGATCGCGAGATCCAGAACGGCAAGCTGGGTTTCCGGCTGGACGACGGCAGCAAGCTCACGCTGGTCTTCAACAGCGTGCATCTCCATGCGCAGGATCCGTTGGGGCTCTCGGCCAGCCAGTACGCGCTGAACCCGCGCGGCGTCGATCCGGTCGCCACGCAATTCGATACGCGCAAGACCGTGGGTCAGCAGCAGCTCGGCCTGACCTACGAGCGCCGCATCGATGCCGTGAACACGCTGCGCCTGATGGTGTACGGCGGCCAGCGCAGCACCGTCCAGTTCCAGGCGATCCCGACCTTCGTGCAGCAGAACCCGCTGCATGCCGGCGGCGTGATCGACCTGGCGCGCGACTATGGCGGCGTAGACCTGCGCTTGAGCTCGAGGCTGCAGCTGGCCGATCGGCCCTTCGACCTGGTCGCGGGCCTGGCCTACGACGACCTGCGCGAGCGCCGCCGCGGCTGGGAGAACTTCGTCGGCCCGCCCAGCGCGCCGCTGGCCCGGGGCGTGCAAGGCCGGCTGCGCCGCAACGAGCGCAACGAGGTGCGCAATCTCGATCCCTATGTGCAGGGCAACTGGCGCTTCGCAGATCGCTGGTCGCTCGAAGCCGGCGTGCGACGCAGCACCGTGCGCTTTTCCTCGAACGATCTCTACATCGTCGGCCCGAATCGCGACGACAGCGGCAGCGCGCGCTATCGCAAGACCCTGCCCGTGGCCTCGCTGCGCTACGAGGCCGCCCCCGATCTGGCGCTCTATGCGTCCGCCGGCCGCGGTTTCGAGACGCCGACGTTCAACGAGCTCTCCTACCGCGCCGACGGCATCGGCGGCCTCAACTTCGCGCTGCAGCCTTCGGTCAACACCAGCGTCGAGGTCGGCGCCAAGGCGCGGCTCGCGGGCGGCCTGCTCACCACGGCCTTGTTTCAGACCCGCACGCGCGACGAGATCGTGACCAACACCAACTTCGGCGGCCGCGCCACCTTCCAGAACGCCGGCCGCACCCGGCGCGACGGCTTCGAGCTCTCCTGGCTGCACGAAACGGCGAACCACTGGCGCACGCAGCTGGCCTACACCTGGCTGGACGCGCGCTACCGCGATGGCTTCTGCTCGCCCGCGCCGTGCAGCGCGATCAGCACGGTGCCCGCGGGCAACCGCATCCCCGGGATCGCGGAGCACGCGCTCTTCGCCTCCTTCGGCTGGGTACCGCCCGAGGGCTGGCGCGCCGGCGCAGAGCTGCGCGCGCTCGGCCACATCCAGGCCAACGATCGAAACGACGCTGCAGCGTCCGGCTACTCGGTGGTGGCGTTGTATGCGGGCTACGTTAAGCGCTGGGAGCGCTGGGAGTTCAACGCCTTCGCGCGCGTGGACAACCTCTTCGACCGCCGCTACATCGGCTCGGTGATCGTCAACGAGGCGAATGCGCGCTATTTCGAGCCTGCGCCCGGCCGCAACTGGACGATCGGCATGGGAGCGGCGTATCGTTTCTGAATGGACTTCAGGGATCGACGCGATGCGGGCCGCAAGCTCGCCAAGACGCTGGACGCATGGCGCGGGCGGCCCGACGTCGTCGTGCTCGCGTTGCCGCGCGGCGGCGTGCCGGTGGCCTCGGAAGTCGCGCACTTCCTGGGCGCACCGCTCGACGTGCTGGTGGTGCGCAAGCTCGGCTTTCCGGGCCAGGAAGAATTCGCGATGGGCGCCATCGCATCGGGCGGCGTGCGCGTGATGTCGGAGCTGCCTGGCGTCTGGCCGGTATCGCAAGAGGCCATCGAGGCGGTGGTCGCGCGCGAGACGCAAGAGCTGGCGCGGCGCGAGCAGCTCTACCGCGGCCAGCGCGCGCCGCTCGCGCTGGCGGGGCGCGTCGTGATACTGGTCGACGATGGCCTCGCCACCGGCGCCACCATGCACGCGGCGGTGCTCGCGGCCCGGGCGGCGCAGCCGCAGCGCATCATCGTAGCGGTGCCGGTGGCTTCGCGCGAGGCGGTCCGGTTGCTCGGCACCGTGGCCGACGAGGTGGTGAGCGTCTTCACGCCCGAGCACTTCCGGGCGGTCGGCCTCTGGTATGCGGACTTCGGGCAGACCAGCGACGACGAAGTCCGCGAGCTTCTGCGCTAGTCCACATAGCATCTGAATCATTGAAATGGGCGGGGAGGGACGGGTGGACAGCACCGACCGATTTCAGTGATTCAGTGGACCAGGCATCAGATCTGCGTTTGCGGCAGGCGCACCGTGAGGCCGTCGAGCGCCGCGCTCATCGCGATCTGGCAGGAGAGGCGGCTGGTGGGCCGGCGCTCGGCGGCGACGACTTCGAGCAGTCCGCTCTCCAGATCGTCGGGCGGCGGCAGGCGGTCGAAGAAGGCCTCGTCGACGTAGACATGGCAGGTCGCGCAGGAGCAGCAGCCGCCGCATTCGGCGTCGATGCCGCGCACGTTGTGGCGGATGGCGTTCTCCATCACGCTGGAGCCGGCCTTGGCCTCGACCTCGCGCGTGCTGCCGTCCTTGAGGATGTAGTGAATCGTGGGCATTTCGAGAAGAACTCAGAACATGTCGAAGTATTCGCGGTGTTCCCACTCGCTCACTTCGAGGTTGAAGCGCGCAATCTCCGCTTCCTTGATGTGGCACAGGTAGTCGACGAAGACCTTGCCCAGCTGCTCGACGAGCATCGCATCCTTGCGCAGGCAGGCGAGTGCATCGCCGAGCGAGCGCGGAAGCAGCTCGGCCGGCGTTTCATAGGGCGCGTCGGCCGAGGGGCCGGGATCGATGCCGTTGCGGATACCGTCTAGGCCCGAGAAGAGCTGCGACGCGAGGTAGAGATAGGGGTTGGCGGTCGGCTCGCCCACGCGGTTCTCGATGCGCGTCGCGCTCTGGCCCGGCCCACCGAGCACGCGGAGCATCGCGCCGCGGTTGTCGCGCGCCCAGATGGCGCGGTCGGGCGCCAGCGAGAAGGGGCGGTAGCGGCGATAGCCGTTGATGGTCGGGCTCGCGAGTGCGGCAGCGCCGCAGGCGTGGGTCTTGAGGCCGCCGAGGTAATGCAAACCGAGCTCGCTCAGGTCCTGTCCTTCGGCCTCGGGCATGAAGGCGTTGACGCCGCTGCTCTTGCGCCGGAGCGACTGGTGCAGGTGCCAGCCGCTGGACATCACGTTCGGAATGCGCGGGCGGCACATGAAGGTGGCGTGCAAGCCGTGGCGCTGGCAGATCTGCTTGATCGCGCTGCGCAGGAGCACCATGGTGTCGGCCGGCAGCACGCCGGCGGTGGGGCCGAAGGTGAGTTCGAATTGGCTCGGACCGAACTCGATCTCGAGCGAACGCAGCGGCAGGCCGAGTGCGACGAGCTGCGAGCGCAGCAGCTCCATCAATGCGTCGACACGGTCGTAGCGCAGCTCGGTCAGATACTGGTGGCCGTGCGAGAGCAGCGAGACGCGCGGCGGCTCGCCGGGTTGCCCGGAGTCGGCCAGCTGCATGCGTGCGTCCTCGAGCCTGAAGACGTGGAACTCGACCTCGAGGCCGGCCACGAAATCCAGGCCCAGTGCATCGAGCTGCCGCACCGCGCGTTGAAGGATCTGGCGCGTCGCGAAGAGGCACGGCCGGCCGTCGGCCATGTAGGCATCGCACAGCACCCAGCCGGTGCGCGGCGCCCAGGGCAGCAGCTTGTAGGTGGAAGGGTCGGCGACGATGGTGAAGTCGGCGCCGCCCTGCAGGCCCTCGATGGCGAAGCCGCCGCCGGTCGTGAAGACGGGGAACACGGTCTTGTGCGAGGTGTCCTTGGCCAGCAGCGTGGAAGTGAGGTTCACGCCCTCGGACAAGGCCGATGCGGCTTCGCTCGCCACCAGCGTCTTGCCGCGCAGGAGTCCGTGCTGGTCCGGCCAGGCGAAGCGCACTGTGTCGACTTCGCCGCTCGAAAGTCGTTCGGCCAGTTCCTTGGCTTGAAGCCGCTGGTCGTCGGACCAGAGGCCGAAGCGCTCGACGAATCGGGTCATGTGCAAGTCGTCCTCAGGCGCCGAGCCGGGCCGAGGCCCAGTCGGACTTGAGGCGCCGCTCGCGGTCGGCGGCCTGCCAGTAGGCGCCGGTGTCGCTGCCTTCGCCGATGCCGTCGATCGAGGGCGGGCCGGTCAGCGCGCCGGCCTGGGCAGCGTCGATCAGCATCGGCGCGCTCTCGCCGGCCTGCGTGCTCTCGATCGCGCGCATCAGCATGCGGCGGTAGGCGACGATGCCCTTGTCGGTCGAGCCCAGGTGCTCGCGCGTGCGGTCCTGGATCGGGCCCTGCGACTCCACCGCCCACTGGTCGTGCACGTTGATGTCGCTGCCCATGCCGGTGTAGGTCTCGGCGAGCTGCTCTTCGACGCTGAAGCCGTAGTTGTTGCGCTTGTTCTTGCGCGAGGTGTAGTCGGGCAGTTCGTAGAGCTCGAGGCGCTGGTCGCGCATCTGCTGCTTGTCTACCGGGCCGGCGAAGCTGGTGAAGATCGCATACCAGTAGCAGTGGGTGTCGTCGACGGGCACATGCCATTGCGAGATGGTCATCTCGGCGCTCATCGGGATTACGAAGGCCTGCGGGAACACCACGTTGGTCACACGCACGTGCGTGCGCGATTCGCTGAGCTTGCGCAGGGTCGTGAGGCGCATGCCGTAGTCGGTCGGTTCGACGCTGATGTCGGGGCGGTCGTATTCGCGCAGCACTTTGGTGATCGGCATGTCTGAATCGGCCGAGGCGCCGCGGAACTGCTTGCCATAGCTCTCGGAGGTGTCCTCGTCCTCGAAGAAGCGGTGCAAGTAGGAGGCATGGGCCGGATCGATACCGACCTCCAGCGCCTGCAGCCAGTTGCATTCGATGAGGCCCTTGAATGCGAAGGTATGGGTCTGGGGCGCGACGAAACAGTCGAAGTCCGCAAAGGCGGGCGGCTCGCCTTCGCCGATATAGGCGAAGACCACGCCGCTTTTCTCCACCACCGGGTAAGCCGCCTGCTTGATGCGCGTGCAGAGCTTGCTGCCGGCGGGCTCGGCCGGCGTCTCGAGGCAGTTGCCCTTGGCGTCGAACAGCCAGCCGTGGAAGGCGCAGCGCAAGCCGCCGTGCTCGAGGCGGCCGAAAGCCAGATCGGCGCCGCGGTGCGGGCAGTCGCGGTCGAGCATGCCCAGCTGGCCGCTTTCATCGCGGAAAAGCACGAAGTGCTGGCCCATCAGCCGCACCGGCTTGACCGGGCGCGGGCCCGCAAGTTCGTCGGCCAGCGCCACCGGCTGCCAGTAGCGGCGCAGCAGCTTGCCGGCCGGCGCGCCGGGGCACACGCGGGTGATGAAATCGTTTTGTTCGGCGCTGATCATGGGACTGGTTCCGCATTGCATGCAATGGAATGCATTGTCTGAGAGGAATCAGAAAAAGGTCAACTTGAATCCGCCTGAACTCGACTAAAACTAAGGGTTTGCACTTATAAAAAGTCGGTGTGAAAGCAGTGATGCAACGATCCTGTGCTTACATTGCATACAATGGCAGGGCTATTCTTTGATGCTGCGTGCACGACTCGTGCCCTCCTAGAATCGATTCGACGACTCCAAGACTCTCGCCATGGACTCCCAACAATCCCGCGTACTGGTGCAGCTGCGCGACATGATCCTAAAAGGGGAATTCGTTCCCGGCGAACGGCTGGCCGAGATTCCGCTGGCAGAAAGGCTCGGCGCCTCGCGCACCCCGGTGCGGCTCGCCCTTGCGAGCCTCGAACATGAGGGCTTGATCGAGCCCTCGCCCGGCGGCGGCTACCAGATGCGGCGCTTCACCCCGCAGGAGATAGCCGACGCGATCCGCGTGCGCGGCGTGATCGAGGGCTTCGCGGCGCGCCTGCTGGCTGAGGACGGCGCCTCGCGCCAACTGCTTCGCGAATTGCGCGAATGCCTGGACGACGGCGACAAGGCCGTCAACAAGCCGAGCATGGCGCTCGACGACTACGCGGCCTATGTCGAGATGAACGACCGCTTCCACCGCCTGATCCTCGAAGGCTGCGGCAACCTGGCCCTGAGGCGCGTGATGGACATGCTGGGCGGCCAGCCCTTCGCCTCGCCGAGCGCGATGCTGCCGATGCAGTCCTCTATGGAGGAGGGCCATCAATGGATGAAGCAGGCGCATCGCACGCACCACGCGATGGTGCAGGCGATCGAGCGCGGCCAGGGCTCGCGCGCGCAGGCGCTCGGCGAGGAGCACGTGGAGATCGCGCGCATGAATCTCGACTACGCGCTGGAGCGCCCCGAACTCGCGGCCGAGCTGATGCCCGGCATGCGGCTGGTGGCGCGCAAGGCGCGCGGCTAGTTCTTCTTTGCGCGCGGCGCGCCTCGCGCTTCGTGAAGCCTCGGGCGCGAAGCCCGATTGAAGAACGTCAGAGCCCTGCGGCCGCGCGCAGCGCCGTCGCCTGGCTCGTGCTCTCCCAGGTGAACTCGGGCTCTTCGCGGCCGAAATGGCCGTAGGCGGCGGTCTTGCCGTAGATCGGGCGCAGCAGGTCGAGCATCTGGATGATGCCCTTGGGACGCAGGTCGAAGTGCTCCTGCACCAGCGCGGCGATCTTCTCGTCGGAGATCACGCCCGTGCCTTCTGTGTAGACCGTCACGTTCATCGGCTTGGCCACGCCGATCGCATAGGCGACCTGGATCTGGCACTGGCGCGCGAGGCCCGCGGCCACGATGTTCTTGGCCACGTAGCGCGCCGCATAGGCGGCCGAGCGGTCGACCTTGCTCGGGTCCTTGCCGGAGAACGCGCCGCCGCCGTGCGGACAGGCGCCGCCGTAGGTGTCGACGATGATCTTGCGGCCGGTGAGACCGCAGTCGCCCTGCGGGCCGCCGATGACGAAGCGGCCGGTCGGATTGATCAGGTACTTGGTCTCCTTCAGCCATTCTTTGGGGAGCACCGGCTTGATGATCTCCTCGATCACGGCCTCGATGAAGCTGCCCTTCATCTTGGTCGGCGTCTCGCTCTGGTCGGGATGGTGCTGGGTGGAGAGCACGACGGTGTCGATGCTGTGCGGCTTGCCGTCCACGTAGCGCATCGTGACCTGGCTCTTCGCGTCGGGGCGCAGGAAGGGCAGGCGGCCGTCCTTGCGCAGCTGCGCCTGGCGCTCCACCAGGCGGTGGGCGTAGTAGATCGGCGCGGGCATCAGCTCGGGCGTTTCGTCGCAGGCATAGCCGAACATCAGGCCCTGGTCGCCGGCACCGGTGTTGAGGTGGTCGTCGCTCGCGTGGTCCACGCCCTGCGCGATGTCGTTGGACTGCTTGTCGTAGCAGACCATCACGGCGCAACCCTTGTAGTCGATGCCGTAGTCGGTGTTGTCGTAGCCGATGCGCTTGATGGTGTCGCGCGCCACCTGGATGTAGTCGACGTGCGCGTTGGTCGTGATCTCGCCGGCGAGCACCACGAGGCCGGTGTTGGTCAGCGTCTCGGCGGCCACGCGGCTGCGCGGGTCCTGCGCGAAGATCGCATCCAGAATTGCGTCCGAGATCTGGTCCGCCACCTTGTCGGGGTGGCCTTCGGAAACCGATTCGGAAGTGAAGAGAAAGTCGTTCGCCATTTCGATGAAACTCCATGCAAGTGAATTGGCGCGTTGCCAACCCATCAGGAGTTTTTGGCGAACGCTTTAGCAGTGATGTTTAACGTCGCCCTGCAAGTAGTTCCATAACTCAGCGACAATTTGCATTCTATTCGAGCCGCGCTACCCTGCGCGCGCGTCCTGGTTTTCACCCCCTCCGTGTTGATGATTGCTTTGTTTCGATTGCTCGCCCGTGTGCCGCTGCCCTTGATGCACGCGGTCGGCGGCTTGATGGGCTGGCTGGTCTGGTGGCTGGCGCCGACCTACCGGAAGCGCTTCAGGGACAACGCCGAGAGCGCCGGCTTCACCCCCGCGCAATACCGGCCGGCCATTGCCGCGGCAGGCGCCATGGCGGCCGAGTTGCCGTGGCTATGGGCGCGGCCGCAGGGCGAGAGCGTGCTGCCGCGCATCGTCCGGTGGGAGGGGGTCGCCGAATTGGAATCCGCATTGGCCGCGCGCAAGGGCGTGATCATCGTCTCGCCGCATATCGGCAGCTGGGAAACCCTTGGGCAGGCGATCGGCGAGCGCTTCGTCGATGCCTACGGCCCGATCACTGCCTTGTTCAGGCCGGCCCGCAAGAAATGGATGGCCGAACTGATCGCCGGTTCGCGCGACCGGCGCGGTCTGCATACGCTGCCGACCACTGTGAGCGGGGTGCGCGGGTTGATGCGCACGCTGCGCGCCGGCGGCTACACCGGCATCCTGCCGGACCAGGTGCCGCCGCTGGGGCAGGGCGTGTGGGCCCCTTTCTTCGGCCGGCCCGCCTACACGATGACCTTGCTGCCGCGTCTCGCGCAGCAGACCGGTTCGCGCGTGTTCCTTGCCGTCTGCGAGCGGCTGCCGCGCGGCGCGGGCTATGTCATCCGCATCGAAGCCTTCGACGGCACCGCGCTGAACGATCCGAAGGCCACGCCCGAAGCTGCTGCCACCGCCATGAACGAAGGCATCGAACGGCTCATCCGCCGGCTGCCGGGCCAGTACGTCTGGGACTATGCGCGCTACAAGCAGCCGCGCGGCGAGGCGGCGCCCGCAGCGACGGCGGAGGCGGCACCATGAGCCTGTCGTCCCAAATGGGTATCGGCTTCATGCGCACCCTGGCCCATGTGCCGCTGCCGCTGGTACGCGGCTTCGGCGCGTTTCTGGGCCGCGTTCTGCATGTCGTCGCGGCGCGGCGCCGGCGCGTGGTCGATACCAATCTCGCGCTGTGCTTCCCGCACAAGTCGCCCGAGGAGCGGCGCCGCATCGCGCGCGAAACCTTCGTCTATGTGGCGCAGTCCTGGCTCGACCGCAGCTGGCTCTGGCATGCACCGGAAGAAACGGTCGCCGCCCGCCTCAAGGTGAAAGGATCGGCGCGGGAGATCGACGAGATCGCCAACGGCAGCGAGCCCATGATCCTGTTCGCGCCGCACTTCTACGGCCTCGACGCGGCGGCCACCGCGCTGACCATGCACACGGCGCGGCCCTCGACCACCATCTACACGACGCAGCGCGACCCGCTGGTGGACGAGTGGATTCGAGAGGGCCGCAAGCGCTTCGGCAACGTGATCGCACTGAACCGGGTCGACGGCATCAAGCCGATCGTCGCCGGGCTGCGCAAGGGCGGCTTGCTGTACCTGCTGCCCGACATGGACTTCGGCCGCGACCAGACGGTCTTCGTGCCCTTCTACGGCGTACCGGCCTCGACCGTGCCCTCGCTGTCGCGCTTCGCCCGACTGGGCCGGGCCAAGGTCGTGCCCGTTGTCTCGAAGCTCACCCGCGACGGCTACGAGATCGAGGTGCTGCCGGCGTGGCGGGACTTCCCGAGCGAGGACGTGGTGGCCGACACCGCCCTGATGAACGTGCGCCTGCAGGGCTACATCGACACCATGCCCTCGCAGTACTACTGGGTGCACCGGCGCTTCAAGACGCGGCCGGATGGCGCTGCGCCTGTCTACTGATTGCGCTGCAGGAAGGCCTCGATCTCGCTCGCAACGTACTGCGGCTGCTCATGCACGATCCAGTGCGTGGCACCCGGCACCTTCTTGATCTCGAGCTTCGGCACGTATTCTTCGAGTCCTTCGAGCAGCCCCGGCAGCAATGCGGCGTCGTCGAGTGCCCAGAAAACGAAGGTGGGCACATTCACCACCAGCCGCTCGCGCGGCAGCGTCGGAATCTCCGACGGCTTGCCGGGCAGGACCGGCTTCATCGGCGTGACGCGGTAGAGGTTGCAGGCGCCCGTCAGGCCTGCGTCCCACACCTCGCGGTACTGGTTCTTGACATCCTCGGTCAGCCAGCCGAAGCCGTCCGCGCCCGCCTTCATCAAGGTGAAAAAGGGCCACATGCGCTTGTAGTCGTCGGCCGAAAGCAGCGCTTCGGCATCGGGCCGCGCGAGGAAGTTCATGTAGGCGCTCGCGGCCTGCTGCGCGGGGTTGTTCTGCAGCTCGCGCGTGAAAGTGCCCGGATGCGGCGAGTTGATGATGATCAGCTTGCCGAGCTTGTCCGGGTGCTGGTTGGCATAGCCCCAGCCGAAGGCGCCGCCCCAGTCGTGCGCCACCAGCGCCTCGATGCGGCCGTCCGCGTTCTCGCTTAGGGCGAGCTGCTCGATATCCTGCACCAGCAGGTGCGCGCGGTAGGCCGAGACCTCGGAGGGCGAGCTCGATTTCTCGAAGCCGCGCAGGTTCGGCGCCACGCAGCGGTAGCCGCCGTGCTCGGGGCTGGTGAAGTATTCGAGCAGTTCGTCCCAGATGAATGCGGCCTCGGGAAAGCCGTGCAGGAACACCATCAGCGGCCGGCCGGACGCGCCCGCGGCGCGGCAGCTGAGCGTGGTGCCGTTGGGCAGCGCACGCGCAAAGGTTTCGATCATGTCTCGTTGTCTCCTTCTTCCTTCGGTTCCGCGGGCTGCTCGCCCTGTGGGTGGGCCCAGCGCCACAGCAGTTCGGCCGCCTCGTCGACTCCGTGTTGCTTCAAGGCCGAGAACAGTTTGACCTCGCCGCCGCCGGCTTGCAGTCGCGCAATCGACAGGGCCTTGGCGCCTTCAGAGCGCGTGAGCTTGTCGGCCTTGGTCAGGAGCACCAGGAACTTGAGGCCCTGCTCGACCCGCGGACGGATGACTTCCAGCAGGATGTCGTCGAGTTCGGTGAGGCCGTGGCGCGGGTCGCACATCAGCACCACGCCGCGCAGGTTCTCGCGCGTCATCAGGTAGTTGCCCATAACGCGCTGCCAGCGCAGCTTGGCCTCACGCGGAACGGCCGCGTAGCCGTAGCCTGGCAGATCGGCCAGTACGGCGTCGTCGACCTTCTGCTTGCCGACGCCGAACAGGTTGATGTGCTGCGTGCGCCCGGGCGTCTTGGAGGCAAAAGCCAGGCGCGTCTGCTGGGTGAGCGTATTGATGGCGGTCGACTTGCCGGCGTTCGAGCGCCCGACGAAGGCGATCTCCGGCAGGTCGAAGGCGGGCAGGTGTTCCAGCTGCGGCGCGCTGGTGAGGAAGTGCGCGGTGTGCAGCCAGCCGCGCGCGACGCGGATGCATTCGGCGGCCGCGGGGTCGACGACAGGGGCCTTGCGGGAAGGGGGAGTGGCCGGCAGGCGCCGCGGGGTGGTCATCGATGAGCTTTCGGAACGGGGCGCCATTGTAGAATCGCGCGGTTTTGCGCCATAAATCCAAGCCCCCGCTATGAAGTTGTTCGCTCATTTTCTGCTCGCAGCCCTCATGGGCGCAGCCGCCGGTTCCAGCTTCGCGGCCGACGACGCCGGGGCCAGCCCGGCTGCCGCGGCCCCTGCCAAGGCCTCCAAGCCCGACCCCGCCAAGGGCGACACCCTCTTCAATGCCGCGCCGGCCAACAGCCAAAGCTGCGCCTCGTGCCACAACGCGGACGGCAACTCGGCCATCCCGGCCAATCCCAAGCTGGCGCAGCAGCACCCCGAATACATCCTCAAGCAGCTGCAGGACTTCAAGTCCGGCAAGCGCAAGAGCCCGATCATGCAGCCGCTGGCCGCGAAGCTGTCGGACGAGGACATGCGCAACATCGCCTGGTTCGTCGGCTCCAAGAAGGTCAAGACCGGCTTCTCGAAAGAGAAGGACCTGGTCTCGCTCGGCGAGAAGATCTACCGCGGCGGCATTTCGGACCGCCAGATCCCGGCCTGCGCCGGCTGCCACAGCCCCAACGGCGCCGGCATTCCGGCCCAGTACCCGCGCCTGGGCGGCCAGCATGCCGACTACACCTCGGCGCAGCTGGTTCAGTTCCGCGACGGCAAGCGCCAGAACAGCCCGCAGATGAACGGCGTGGCCGCCAAGCTCAATGACCGCGAGATCAAGGCCGTGGCCGACTACATTGCCGGGCTGCGCTGATTTCGCGCGGCACAGCGTGAACTAACCGCCGAGAACAAACCCCAAACAGGGCGGGCCGATCCAGAGAGGATCGCCCGCCTTTTTGCTTTCAACGCATCGCTCTTCATGTCAGTTTCCACCCACGGCCTCCGCGTCCGTCGCGGCCCCCAGGTGCTTCGCGCGGCGGTGGAGCTCATGTCGTCGATGCGCTTCGCGATCGCGCTGCTCACGGTCATCTGCATCGCATCGATCATCGGCACGGTTCTCAAGCAGCATGAGCCGATCAACAACTACGTCAACCAGTTCGGACCTTTCTGGGCCGAGGTGTTCCGCGCGGCCAGGCTCGATTCGATCTACAGCGCCTGGTGGTTCCTGCTGATCCTGGCTTTCCTGGTGATCAGCACATCGCTGTGCATCGCGCGCAACACGCCGCACATCTTCAAGGACCTGAGGACGCTCAAGGAAGGCATCCGCGCGCAAAGCCTCAAGGCTTTCGGCCAGCGGGCCGAAACGGTTCTCGGCGAAAGTCCGGACGCGGCGGCCAACCGCATCGGCCAGCTGCTGGCGGGCGGCGGCTGGAAGGTCAAGCTGCAGCACCGCGACGGCGACGGCTGGATGGTGGCCGCGCGCGCCGGCGGCGCCCACAAGCTCGGTTACATCGCGGCGCACAGCGCGATCGTGCTGGTGTGCCTCGGCGGCCTGCTCGACGGCGACCTGATCGTGCGCGCCCAGACCTGGTTCAACGGCAAGAGCGTCTACACCGGCGGCGGCCTGATCTCGGACGTGGCGCCGAGGCACCGCCTGTCGCCCAGCAACCCGACCTTCCGCGGCAACATCCTCGTGCCCGAAGGGGGGCAGGGCAGCGTGGCGATCCTGAACCAGGCCGACGGGGTGCTGCTGCAGGAGCTTCCGTTCTCGATCGAGCTCAAGAAATTCATCGTCGACTACTACTCCACCGGCATGCCCAAGCTGTTCGCGAGCGAGGTGGTGCTGCACGACCGCGAGACCGGCGCCCAGATGCCGGCGCGCATCGAGGTGAACCATCCGGCCAGCTACAAGGGCATCGAGATCTACCAGTCGAGCTTCGACGACGGCGGCTCGAGCGTGAAACTCAAGGCGGTGCCGATGGCGGCCGCAGCCAAGCCTTTCGAAGTGGAAGGCATCATCGGCAAGAGCTCGGAGATCACCAATGGCACCGATCGGATGACGCTCGAGTACACGGCGCTGCGCGTGATCAACGTCGAGAACTTCGGCGAGGGCACCGGTGGCGCGATGACCAGCGGCGCCGACGTGCGCAAGGTCGACCTGACGAGCGGCATCGAGTCGCGCCTGGGCGCGGCCAACAAGACCAACAAGCCCAAGGTGCTGCGCAACATCGGCCCGAGCATCGGCTACAAGCTGCGCGACGCTGCGGGCCAGGCGCGCGAGTACCAGAACTACATGGTGCCGGTCGATACCGGGGACGGCCAGCCGGTCTTCCTGCTCGGCATGCGCGAGCGGCCGGAGGAGCCCTTCCGCTACCTGCGCGTACCCGCCGACGACCAGGGCTCGATGGACAGCTTCGTGCGCATGCGCGGCGCGCTGGCCGATGCCGACACGCGCACGCGCGCCATCGAGCGCTATATCGTGCGCGCGACCGATCCGAAGCGGCCCGAACTGGCCGAGCAGCTGCGCATCTCCGCCGGCCGCGCGCTGGCGCTGTTCGCCGGCACCGAGCGCGCCAAGGCCGATGCCGTCAGCGCCGGCGGCTGGCAGGCGATCGCCGAATTCATGGAGGCGAACGTGCCCGAGGCCGACCGGGAGCGCGCCGGCGCGGTGCTGGTGCGCATCCTCAACGACGTGCTGTTCGAGGTGCTCAACCTGAGCCGCGAGAGCGCGGGGTTGGCGGCCCTGCCGGCCGACGAGAAGTCGCAGGCCTTCCTGACGCAGGCGGTGCTTGCCATCAGCGACGCGTACTTCTATCCCGCGCCGGTGGCGATGCTGATGACCGACTTCAAGCAGGTGCAAGCCAGCGTATTCCAGGTCGCCCGCGCGCCGGGCAAGAACGTGGTCTATCTGGGTTGCCTGTTGCTGATCGTGGGCATTTTTGCGATGCTGTACGTGCGCGAGCGCCGGCTCTGGGTGTGGCTCGCCAAGGATGCGAGCGCCAATGGCACATCGGCCACCATGGCTTTTTCGGTCAACCGCAAGACCATCGACAGCGATCGCGAATTCGAGCGTCTCAAAGACAAGCTGCTCGCCATCAGGAAAGACACCGCGCCATGAACACCACCACCCTCACGCTGAACGACGGCTGGCTTTCGCGCCGCAATGCCTACGACTGGGTGTTCGCTGCCCTGGTGCTGGCCGGCGGGCTGTTCGCGTTCTCGCGCTATGCCGGCGCGATGGACATCTACGAAAAAGCCATCCTGCTGGCGACGGTGCCGGCCGCGATCTGGCTTGGCTGGTTCTGGCGGCCGCTGCGCGTGCTGGCAGTCGTGGTCGCGGCTGCCGCGCTGCTGGGCATCGTCTCCTACCAGGGCGACCTGGCACGTGCCGACACGGTGTTCTGGCTCAAGTACTTCCTGTCCAGCCAATCGGCCATCCTGTGGATGAGCGTGCTTTTCTTCATGAGCACGCTGTTCTACTGGATCGGCTTCTTTGCGGCCAAGCAGGCCGACACCATGGACCTCATCGGCTCGCGCCTCGCGTGGGCGGCCGTCACGATGGCGCTGATCGGCAGCATGGTGCGCTGGTACGAAAGCCACCTCCTCGGGCCGGACATCGGCCACATCCCCGTCAGCAACCTCTACGAAGTGTTCGTCCTGTTCTGCTGGCTGACGGCGACCTTTTATCTCTACTTCGAATCGCGCTACGGCACGCGGGCTCTGGGCGCGTTCGTGATGCTGGTGGTCAGCGCCGCAGTCGGCTTCCTGCTCTGGTACACGCTGGTGCGCGAAGCTCACGAGATCCAGCCGCTGGTGCCGGCGCTGCAGAGCTGGTGGATGAAGCTGCATGTGCCGGCCAATTTCATCGGCTATGGCACCTTTGCGCTCGCGGCGATGGTGGCCTTCGCCTACCTCATCAAGGAGCAGGCGCAGGAAACCCGCTGGTACAAGCTCACGCCGATGTGGCTTCTGGGCGTGGCGCTGTGCTTCGTGCCGGTCGCGTTCCGCCAGCGCGTGCAGGAAGCCGGCGGCAGCTACTGGTTCGTCTATGCGGCCATCTCGGCGCTGATCGCCGCCGGCATCCTGCTGGGCCGCAAGCGCATCGCGGCACGGCTGCCGGCCAACGAAGTGCTGGACGACGTGATGTACAAGTCGATCACGGTCGGTTTCGCCTTCTTCACCATCGCCACAGTGCTCGGCGCTCTCTGGGCGGCCGATGCCTGGGGCGGCTACTGGAGCTGGGACCCGAAAGAAACCTGGGCGCTGATCGTCTGGCTCAACTACGCGGCTTGGCTGCACATGCGGCTGGTCAAGGGCTTGCGGGGCACGGTGGCGGCCTGGTGGGCGCTGGGCGGGCTGGCGGTGACGACCTTCGCCTTCCTGGGGGTCAACATGTTCCTGAGCGGGCTGCACAGCTACGGCACCTTGTAAAAGTGAAATCGGGTGAACGCCTGGCGCGTAACCGAATCAGCAATGGAAACGAACTCCTCCCTGCACACCATCAAGGCGAAAGGCGATCCATGTTGATTCACTCCCGCGACAAGGGCTTCATCCACCCGCATTCCAGCGAGATCACGCCGCGCAGCGTCTACGAAGGGCGGCGCGACATGCTCAAGCTGCTGGCGAGCGGCGTGGCCGGCGCGGCCATGGCCTCATGGGCCGCGCGCGATGCGCTGGCACAGGCCGCTGCGCCGGGCAAGCTGCCGGCGCTGAAGGGCGCGAAGTCGGCGGTGCCGGGCGCGCAGACCATGGAAAAGCTCACCGACTACAAGGACGCCACCAGCTACAACAACTTCTACGAATTCGGCACCGACAAGGCTGACCCGGCCAGGAACGCCGGCACCCTGAAGACGCGGCCCTGGACCGTCGAGGTCGAAGGCCTGGTCAAGAAGCCGGGCAAGTACGACATCGAGGACCTGATCAAGCTCAGCGCGCAGGAAGAACGCATCTATCGCTTGCGCTGCGTCGAAGGCTGGTCGATGGTGATTCCTTGGGTCGGCTACTCGCTGGCCGAACTCATCAAGAGGGTCGAGCCACAGGGCAATGCCAAGTACGTGGAGTTCGTCACGCTGGCCGACCCCAAGACCATGCCCTTCGTCGGCTCGCGCGTGCTCGACTGGCCCTATACCGAGGGCCTGCGCATGGACGAGGCGATGCATCCGCTCACGCTGCTGACCTTCGGCATGTACGGCGAGGTGCTGCCCAACCAGAACGGCGCGCCGGTGCGCGTCGTGGTGCCCTGGAAATACGGCTTCAAGAGCGGCAAGTCGATCGTCAAGATCCGCTTCGTCGAGAAAGAGCCCGGCACGGCCTGGAACAAGGCCGCGGCGCAGGAGTACGGTTTCTATTCGAACGTGAACCCGAACGTGGATCATCCGCGCTGGAGCCAGGCGACCGAGCGGCGCATCGGCGACGGCGGGGGCTTGTTCGCCAAGCGCCACAAGACGCAGATGTTCAACGGCTACGAGCCCCAGGTCGGCCAGCTCTATGCCGGCATGGACCTGAAGAAGTTCTACTAGCCGAGCCGATCGTGAACAAGCTTCTGATGCACCCGGCTGCCAAGCCGCTGGTCTTCGTGCTTTGTTTGGTTCCCTTTGCCTGGCTGGTCTACGGCGCCTTCACCGACGGCCTGGGCGCCAATCCGGCCGAATACCTGATCCGCTCGACGGGCGACTGGACCTTGCGCTTCATCTGCATCGTGCTCGCCGTCACGCCGCTGCGGGTCATCGCCAAGACCAATGCGCTGGCGCGCTTTCGCCGCATGCTGGGCTTGTTCGCCTATTTCTATGTCGTGCTCCATCTGCTGAGCTACAGCTGGTTCGACATGGGCTTCGACATCCCGGAAATCGCCAAGGACATCGCGAAGCGTCCCTTCATCCTCGTGGGCTTCACGGCCTTCGTGCTGCTCACGCCGCTGGCCGCCACCTCGTTCAACCGGGCCATCAAGGCGCTGGGTGCGAAGCGTTGGCAGGCCTTGCACAAGCTGGTCTATGTGATCGCCGGTCTGGGCCTGCTGCATTTCTTCTGGATGCGCGCGGGCAAGAACGACTTCGCGGAAGTGTTCGTCTATGCGGCGATCATCGCCGTGCTGCTGAGCTGGCGCGTCTGGAACTTCGTGAGCAAGAAGAGAGTGCCGCAGCGCTCCTCGCCGGCAACGCGGGTGCAGCAGCGCAGCGCTTGATCAGCTGTCGAAGCGTTCGCTGCGCAGCTGGTCTTCGATGGTCTCGCGCCGGCGGATTAAGGTGGCGCGCTCGCCGCTGACCAGCACTTCGGCGGCACGGCCGCGCGTGTTGTAGTTGCTCGCCATGGCCATGGAGTAGGCGCCGGCCGAAAGCACGGCCAGCAGGTCGCCGGCCTCCACCGTGAGCGCGCGGTCGCGACCGATCCAGTCGCCGCTTTCGCAGACCGGGCCCACGACGTCGTAGCTGACGACCTCGCCCTGGCGCTCGGCCACCGGAACGATTCGGTGGAAGGCTTGGTACATCGCCGGCCGCGGCAGATCGTTCATCGCCGCGTCGACGATGCAGAAGTTTTTTTCCGCGCCGGGCTTGGTGTAGAGCACCTCGGTCACGCAAACGCCGGCGTTGCCGACCAGCGAACGTCCGGGTTCGACGATGAGCCGGCGCCGCCCGAAGCCGCGCGCATCGAGGCGCGCGAGCAGCTGCTGCCACAGCGCATCGGCCGCGGGCGGCGTGTCGCCGTTGTAGTCGATGCCCAGCCCGCCGCCGAAGTCGAGGTGATGCAGCGCAATGCCGGTCTTCTCGATCGCCTCGACCAGGTCGAGCACCCGTTCGAGCGCTTCGAGGTAGGGCGAGGCGTCGGTGATCTGCGAACCGATATGGCAGTCGATGCCGACCACCCGCAGGCCTTGGAGCGATGCAGCATGCTGGTAGATCGCGACGGCGCGATCGTGCGCGATGCCGAACTTGTTGCCCTTGAGGCCGGTCGAGATGTAGGGATGCGTCTTCGGGTCGACGTTGGGATTGATGCGCACGCTGATCGACGCGCACCGGCCTTCTTCGAGCGCAACGGCGTTGAGCACGTCGATCTCGGCCTCGCTTTCCACGTTGAAGCAGCCGATGCCGGCCGCGAGTGCCTGCCGCATTTCGCTCTTGGTCTTGCCGACGCCGGAGAAGATCACCTTGGCAGGGTCCGCGCCCGCGGCGAGTACGCGCGCGAGTTCGCCGCCGGAAACGATGTCGAAGCCGCAGCCCGCCTCGGCAAACACGCGCAGCACGCCCAGCGCGGAGTTGGCCTTGATGGCGTAGCAGACCAGTGCGTCGCGGCCTTCGAAGCCTCGCTGGTACGCGCCCAGCGCATCGAGCATCCATTGCTTCGAATAGACGAACAGCGGCGTGCCATGCTCGCGCGCCAGGGCCGCGAGCGATGCGCCTTCGACCTGCAGCGTGCCGTTCTTGCGCGCGATGTGGGGATGGCCGGGAAGGCGCTGATCGCTGCTCACTTGGTTCCTTCGCTCGTTGCCGGCGCCTGTGCAGGCGGATTGGCGGGCTCGTTGCGCGGCGATTCGGGGATCAACAAGCCCGGCAGCGTGGCGCGATCCTTTGCGGCCGGATCGGTCGGAAGATAGAGCGCGCCCTTCTGGCCGCAGCCGGTCAACGCGACCCCAACGATCGAGAGGCCAATAGCGCTCACTAGAATTTGACGAACATTCAACATGGCGAAATTGTAATGACCGACCCCGAGTACATGGACCGCGCGGAAGCGGCGCTGGCTGCCATCGAGCGCAGCTGCGATCGCATCAACGACGCGACCGACGCCGATATCGACAATCAGCGCGTGGGCGGCATGATCACGATCACCTTTCGCAATCGCAGCCAGTTGATCGTCAATCTGCAGCCGCCGTTGCATGAAATCTGGCTGGCGGCCAAGTCCGGTGGCTACCACTACCGGTACGACGGCGGTTCGTGGGTCGACACCAAGACCGGGGAAGAACTGTTCGGCAACCTGTCGCGCGAAGCGACTGCGCAAGCCGGCCAGCCTTTGCAGTTCGCGGCCGGCTGACGATCAGTTGCGGAAGAGATCGAGGATTCGGTTGCGCTCTTCCGGCGGCGGCGCCGGGCTGACGGGCACGCCCGAGATCGCTTCAACCGGCGGCGTCGGCCCGGCCTCGACGCCCAGGGTCGCGACGCCTCGGCCCGGTGCATAGTCGTCGTAGTACCACTCGCCGCCGACGTTGACTACGCCGGACGGCGGCGTGGCGGTCAGGTCGGTCACCGGCACACCCTTGATCGCGGTCTCCATGTAGCTGATCCAGATGGGCAGGCTCAAGCCACCGCCGGTCTCGCGATCGCCGAGCTTGCGCGGCGTGTCGTAGCCCATCCAGGCCACCGCGGCCATCGTGGGCTGGAAGCCGGCGAACCATGCGTCCAGCGAATCGTTGGTGGTGCCGGTCTTGCCGTAGAGGTCGGGTCGCTTCAGCGTAGCTTGCGCCTTGGCAGCGGTGCCGCTGCGGGCCACTTCCTGCAGCAAGCTGTCCATGATGAAGGCGTTGCGCTGGGGGATTGCGCGCATGGTCTCGTTGAGCAGCGGGGGCTGCGTCTCCACCAGGACCTTGTCCTTGTGATCGGTGATTCGCGTCACGAGGTAGGGATTGACGCGGTAGCCGCCATTGGCGAACACCGAATAGGCGGTCGCCATCTGCATCGGCGTGACCGACCCGGCGCCCAGCGCCATCGGCAGGTAGGCGGGGTGCTTCTCGCGCTCGAAGCCGAAGTTGCTGATCCAGTCTTGCGCGTAGCGCGTGCCGATCGACTGGAGCACGCGGATCGACACCATGTTCTTGGAGCGGGCGAGCGCGCGGCGCAGCGACATCGGTCCTTCGAACGTGCCGTCGTAGTTCTTGGGCTCCCACGGTTGTCCGCCGGTGGTGCCGGCATCGAAGAAGAGCGGCGCATCGTTGACGACCGTGCCGGGCGTGAAGCCCTTTTCGAGCGCGGCCGAGTAGATGAAGGGCTTGAAGCTCGATCCCGGCTGGCGCCAGGCCTGTGTGACGTGGTTGAACTTGTTCTTGTCGAAGTCGAAGCCGCCGACCATGGCCTTGACTGCGCCGTCGCGCGGATCGAGTGCGATGAAAGCACCCTCGACCTCGGGCAACTGGGTGATCTCCCAGGTGTTCTTCGGCGTCTTTACGACACGGATCACCGCGCCGCGGCGAATCTTGATGTTGGGCGGCGCCTTGTCCGAGAGCCCGGACTGCGCGGGTCGCAGGCCCTCGCCCACGATCTGCAGCGTGTCGCCGTTGCCGCGCACGGCGTTGATTTCCTTGGCGCTGGCCCTGAGCACCACGGCTGACATCACATCGCCATTGTCAGGATGATCGGCCAGGGCGTCGTCGACGGCTTCGTCGAGCTCCTTGGGATCGGCCGGGAGGTCGACGAACTTCTCGGGGCCACGATAGAACTGGCGGCGCTCGTAGTCCATGATGCCCTTGCGCAGGGCGCGGTAGGCGGCAGCCTGGTCGGCGGCCACCAGGGTGGTGTACACCTTGAGGCCGCGCGTGTAGGTGCTGTCGCCGTACTGCGCGTACATCAGTTGGCGCACGGTTTCGGCTACGTACTCAGCATGCAGCCGGGTTGGATCCACGGCATCGCGCAGGTGCAGTTCTTCCTTCTTGGCTTCCGCTGCCTGTTCAGCCGTGATGAAGCCGGCTTCCTGCATGCGGTCGATCACATAGAGCTGGCGCCCCCGCGCACGAGCCGGATTGTTGACCGGATTGTTGGCGCCGGGCGCCTTCGGCAGCCCGGCCAGCATCGCCGCCTGGGCGATCGTGATGTCCCTGAGAGGCTTGCCGAAATAGGCTTCGGATGCCGCCGCGAAGCCATAGGCCCGGTTGCCGAGATAGATCTGGTTCAGATAGATCTCGAAAATCTGGTCTTTGGAGAGCAGGTGCTCGAGCTTGAAAGTCAGCAGTACCTCGTAGATCTTGCGGGTCAGCGTTTTTTCGGAGCTCAGGTAGACATTGCGCGCAACCTGCATGGTGATGGTGGAGGCGCCCTGGCTCTTCATGCGATTCATGTTGGCCAGGCCGGCGCGGACCAGGCCTTTGTAGTCGACGCCGCCGTGGTCGTAGAAGCGCGCATCCTCCGCCGCCAGCACGGCGTCCTTCATCACTTTCGGGATGGTTGCGATCGGAGTGAGGTTGCGGCGCTCCTCGCCGAATTCGCCGATCAGAATGCCTTCCGAAGAGAAAACCCGCAGCGGAAGCTTGGGCCGGTAGTCGGCGAGATCGGAAATGTCCGGCAGGTTCGGATAGGCGACGGCCAGCGCGACGGCAATCACACAGACCAGGGATACTGCCCCGGCCGCAGCGATGCCCAACCCCCACAGCACGATGCGCGTGAGCCATGAAAGCAGGGCCGGGCGCTTGGGAGGAGGGGTTCTGGCGGGCCCGTTGGGGCGAGTTTTTTCGGGCATGAAGGGTGGGGAAGTCAGCGCTCATTATAAAAAGACGACCCCTTCGGACGGTTCCTGGGCCGGGCATAAAACCCAAGTACTCGCATTTGTGACCAAAGTTGCAGAACCGTACCGTTACGTCCCCTTTTGACAACGCTTGCAGGTGGAGTGAGGATTCGCCGCTTGGTTGCCCGTGCACCTCCTGCTAGCATGCAACCACTCGCAAATATTTCCAATCGTTACAAACGGATGGGATCGAACTTGACTGCTTTGGGATCGTTGTTTCGCCGTCAGCCCGCGCCACTGCTCGGGTTGGACGTTAGTTCGTCCAGCGTCAAGCTGGTCGAACTCGGCCGCGATGCCAGCGGCAAGCTGGTATTGGAGCGCTGTGCGATCGAGCCGCTGGAACGGGGCTGGATCACCGACGGCAATGTCGAAAAATTCGACGAGGTCGCCGAAGCGGTGCGGCGCGTGGTCCGCAAGAGCGGCACCCGCACCAAAAATGCAGCTTTGGCGTTGCCGCCTTCGGCCGTCATCACCAAGAAGATCGTACTGCCGGGCGGCATGAGCGAGCAGGAACTCGAGATCCAGGTCGAGTCCGAGGCCAATCAATACATCCCTTTCTCGCTGGATGAAGTGAGCCTGGACTTTTGCGTCATCGGGCAAAGCGCGAATTCGGTTGGCGATGTCGAGGTCCTGATCGCCGCGTCGCGCAAGGAAAAAGTGCAGGACCGCCAAGGCCTGGCCGAGGCAGCGGGCCTGAAGGCCATGATTCTCGATGTCGAGTCCTATGCGTCGCGTTTGGCGACGGCGCGGCTCATCGAGCAGCTGCCCGGACAAGGCCGGGATGCCGTGGTCGCGTTGTTCGAGGTGGGCGCGTTCACTACGAGCATGCAGGTCCTGCGCAACCAGGAAGTGCTTTACGACCGCGACCAGGCTTTTGGCGGCGCCCAGCTCACTCAGCTGATCGTTCGCCAGTACGGCTTTTCTGCGGAAGAGGCGGAAGCCAAGAAGCGCAGCGGCGATCTGCCCGACGACTATGGCTCGGGCGTGCTGAAGCCCTTCGTGGCGAGCATTGCCCAGGAAATCGCCAGGGCGCTGCAGTTCTTCTTTACCAGCACGCCGCACAACCGCGTCGACTATGTGCTGTTGGCGGGCGGTTCGGCGTCGCTTCCGGGGCTGACCAGCGCCGTGACGCGGCAGACTTCATTCGCCTGCTCGCTCGTCAATCCCTTCGACGGGATGGAAATTGGCAGCGGAATCCGTGAGAAGAAGGTGCGCCGCGAGGCGCCGTCTTATCTGACATCGTGCGGCCTGGCGATGCGGAGGTTTTTGCAGTGATTCTGATCAATCTGCTTCCGCACAGGGAAGCCTCGCGCAAGCGCAGGCGAGAGGCCTTCTATGCGACCTTGGGCGCTTCGGCGGTCCTCGGCTGCCTGATCGCTGGTGCGGGGTTCCTCTGGTACCAGGCCCAGATTTCCAGCCAGCAAGAGAAGAACAGCTTTTTGCAGTCCGAGATCAAGAAGCTCGAGTCCGAAATCAAGGAGATCTCGACCTTGCAGGCCGAAATTGCAGCGCTGCGCGCACGGCAACAGGCGGTCGAAGACCTGCAGGGCGATCGGAATCTGCCGGTGCATCTGCTCAACGAGCTCGTTCGCCAGCTGCCGGACGGTGTCTATCTGACGAGCATGAAACAGGACAACCAGACGGTCACGCTTCAGGGCATGGCGCAGTCCAACGAACGGGTATCGGAACTGCTGCGCAATCTTGGCAACAACAGCCCCTGGCTGGTCAAGCCGGAACTGGTCGAAATCACGTCCGCGAATATCAATCTGAGTCCGCGTGACCAGCGGCGGGTTGCGAATTTCACCATGCGCATCGGCCTCAAGCGGCCCACGGATGCTCAAAAGGCCGCGGCCGGCGCGGCCACGGCGGCATCGGCTGCAGTCAAGGGATAGGCGTCATCATGGCAACAACGCGCGCTTCCCAAAAGATCGACATCGCTGCCGCCGTGCAGCGCTTCGGCGATCAGTTCCGGGGACTCAATCCGAACGATCCGTCCGTCTGGCCGCCGGTGCCTCGCTACGCCTTGTGCGTCGCCGTCACGGCCCTGGTGCTGGTGGGGCTGTGGTTCGTATGGCTCACCAATTCGAATGACGAACTCGAAGCCGAGCGTGCCAAGGAAGTCACGCTGAAGGCTGACTACCAGAAGAAGGTTGCGCAGGCCGCCAATCTCGAACTGCTGAAGAAGCAGCGCGAGCAGGTGCAGCAATACGTGACCCTGCTCGAAAAGCAACTGCCGAGCAAAGCCGAAATGGACGCGTTGCTCTCCGACATCAACCAGGCCGGGCTGGGCCGCAGCCTCCAGTTCGAACTGTTCCGTCCGGGGCAGGTGTCGGTGAAAGACTACTACGCCGAGTTGCCGATCGCCGTGCGGGTGACGGGGCGCTATCACGACATGGGCGCCTTTGCTGCAGACGTGGCCAACCTTTCCCGCATCGTGACCTTGAACAACTTGTCGGTGACGCCGCAAAAGGATGGCGCCCTGACCTTGGATGCCACGGCGCGGACCTTCCGCTATCTGGACGAAGAAGAGCAGCAGGCGCAGAAACGCGCTGCGGCGGGGGCGAAGAAGAAATGAGAACGCTCGGTATTCTGTGGCTCGGCGTTGCTGCTGCGGGCCTGAGCGGTTGCATGGGATCGGAGCAGGAGGATCTTCGGCGCTGGATGGCGGAGCAGAGGGCGCAAGTGCGGCCCACGGTGCCTCCCATCACGGAGCCGAAGAAGTTCACGCCCCAGGCGTACACCGAGGCCAGCGCCTTCGAGCCCTTCAACATGCAGAAGCTGACGCAGGCGCTGCGGCGCGACTCGAATCAGCCGAGCACGTCGGGCCTCATCGCGCCCGAATTGGCGCGCCGCAAGGAGGCGCTCGAAGCGTTCCCGCTCGATTCGATGGCCATGGTCGGCAGCATGAACCGCAAGGGCGAGCCGGTGGCGCTGGTCACGGTCGACAAGCTGCTGTACCAAGTGCGCGTCGGCAACTATCTGGGACTCAACTACGGGCGCATTACCCGTATCAGTGAAACCGAACTCGCCTTGCGTGAAATCGTGCAGGACGCCGCCGGTGAATGGATTGAACGCGTGGCGACGCTGCAGTTGCAAGAGAGGTCGAAATGAATTCCAAGAAGTCAATGTTCGCGCAGTGGTTGCGCGCTGCCGGCGTGAGCCTGTTTGCGTTCGGCACGATCGCCGTCGCGCAGGCGCAGAACGCCATCGAATCGGTCACGAGTTCGATGCAATCCGGCTCGGAAGTCATCCGGGTCGACCTGACCCAACCGCTGGCTGCCGTGCCAACCGGCTTCGCGATTCAGACACCGGCGCGCATCGCGCTCGACTTCCCCGGTGTGACGAACGCCATCGGCCGCTCGGCGATCGACGTCAACCAGGGCAACCTGCGCTCGGTCAACGTGGTGCAGGCCGGTGAGCGCACGCGCCTTGTGCTGAACCTGAAGCAAGCGACCGCCTACAAGGCCGAAGTCCAGGGCAAGTCCTTGCTGATTTCGCTGGAACCCGTTCCGGGCGCCGCATTGGTTGCTTCCACGCCTTCGGCCTTTGCCGAAAACCGCAACCGGGACACCTTGCCCCTGCGCGACGTCGATTTCCGCCTGGGCTCGGACAACACCGGCCGCGTGATCGTGGACCTGGCCAACAACCAGGTCGGCGTGGACATTCGCCAGCAGGGCAAGAACCTGGTGGTCGAGTTCACCAAGTCGACCCTGCCCGAGGGCTTGCGCCGCCGCCTCGACGTGTCGGATTTCGGCACGCCCGTTCAGTTGGTGACGACGCAGCAGTCGGGCGATCGCGTGCGCATGACCATCGAGCCCAAGGGCGATTGGGAGCACAGCGCGTACCAGAGCGAAAACCAGTTCGTCGTCGAAGTGCGTCCTCGCAAGGTCGACCCGACCAAGCTCACCCAGGGCGCCGGCTACAGCGGCGAGAAGCTCTCGCTGAACTTCCAGAACATCGAAATCCGCTCGCTCCTGCAGGTAATCGCCGATTTCACGAACTTCAACATCGTGACCTCGGATTCGGTGACCGGCGCGCTGACCCTGCGCCTGAAGGATGTGCCGTGGGACCAGGCGCTGGACATCATCATGCAGGCGAAGAACCTGGGCATGCGCAAGAACGGCAGCGTTCTGTGGATTGCGCCCAAGGATGAAATCAACGCAAAGGAAAAGCTGGAATTCGAAGCCCAGGCCGCCATCCAGAATCTGGAGCCTCTTCGCACCCAGTCGTTCCAGCTGAACTACACCAAGGCGATCGCGATCGCACAGGGCTTGACCGGCACGGGCGCGTCCAGCGGTGGTGGCGGCGGTTCGGGTACGACGACGCGCATCCTGAGCCCGCGCGGCAGCGTGATCGCCGAATCGCGCACCAACCAGCTCTTCGTTTCGGACATTCCTTCGCGACTCCAGCAGGTCGCCGAGCTGATTCAGAAACTCGACATCCCCGTGCGGCAGGTGCTGATCGAGGCGCGCATCGTCGAGGCCTCCGACACCTTCGGCAAGTCCCTGGGCGTGCGGCTCGGCGGCGGTGTCGCCGGCGGCACGGTAGGCTCGAACAGCGGCCGTCCGATCTTCGGCAACGTCGGTGTCATGCCGGTCGTCACGCCCGCAACGGCAACCAGCACGGGCAGCGCGCTCACGACTTTCACCAATTCGAATTTCGTGAACCTGCCTTCGACCGGCGTTTCCGGCAACGGCAACGCGCCGGGCACCTTCGCGATCTCGCTCTTCAACTCCAGCTTCTCGCGCATGCTGAACCTTGAGATCTCCGCGCTCGAAGCCGACGGCAAGGGCAAGGTGGTGTCGAGCCCACGCGTGGTGACAGCGGACCAGACCAAGGCGTTGATCGAGCAGGGCACCGAACTGCCCTACCAGGTCGCGACTTCCAGCGGTGCCACCTCGATCGCGTTCCGCAAGGCCAACCTCAAGCTCGAGGTCACGCCGCAGATCACGCCAGAGGGCAACATCATCCTGACGCTCGACGTCAACAAGGACACGGTCGGCCAGGCCACCACGGCCGGCTTCGCGATCAACACCAAGCACGTGCAAACCGAGGTGCTGGTGGAAAACGGCGGCACGGTGGTCATCGGTGGTATCTTCGAGCTCACCGAAACCAACGATGAATCGCGCGTGCCGGTGCTCGGTGAAGTGCCTTATCTCGGGGCGCTGTTCCGTACGCGCAATCGCGTTGCCAACAAGACCGAAATGCTCGTCTTTATCACCCCGAAGATGATTACCGACCGCAACGCCGCGCGCTGAGTGCGCGGGCGTTCGTAGCACCGCGTGGCGGTCGCGCTCGTCGGCTTGCCCGGCGCCGGAAAATCAGCAGTGGGCCGGCGCCTCGGCCAGCGCCTGCAGCTCCCCTTCATCGACAGCGACGAGGTGATCGAGCGCCGCATCGGCTGCTCCATCCGCGACTACTTCGAGCGCGAAGGCGAAGAAAGCTTCCGCGATGTCGAAGAGGCCGTGATCGCCGATCTCGCGTCGACGGCCCATGGTGTCGTGGCGACCGGCGGCGGCGCCGTGCTCCGGGAGGCCAACCGGATCCAGCTGCGCGCGCACTTTCATGTGATCTACCTGCGCTCCTCGCCCGAGGATCTGTTTCGCCGGCTGCGTCACGACGTCAAGCGCCCCCTGCTGCAGGTGGCCGATCCGCTGGGCCGCCTGCATGAGCTCTACAGCGCACGCGACCCGTTCTATCGCGAGACGGCCCACGACGTGGTCGAGACCGGCAGGCCCTCGGTTGCGATGCTGGTGAACATCATCGTGATGCAACTCGAATTGGCCGGCGGGCTGCCCGCCGAAACCCGGAGCCACCCACCGGACTGAGGCAAGCCCTTGCGGCATGCGCCTAAACTCGGGGCCATGCGCCTGTCTGCCTCCCCCGAATGCGTCGAGATCCAGCTCGGTGACCGCAGCTATCCGATCCTGATCGGCAGCGACCTGCTCGGCGAACCGAATAATTTTGCAGCGGTAACCGCAGCCGCCACGGCGCTGATCGTCACCAACACCACCGTCGCGCCGCTCTATGCGGCCGCACTGCGCCGGACGCTGGCCGGACGCTTCAGCGCCGTGCACGTGCTCGAACTCCCCGATGGCGAAGCGCACAAGGACTGGCAGACGTTGAACCTGATCTTCGATGCGCTGCTCGGGCACGGCTGCGACCGCAAGACGGTGCTCTTCGCGCTCGGCGGCGGGGTGGTTGGTGACATGACCGGCTTCGCCGCAGCCAGCTATATGCGCGGCGTACCCTTCGTACAGGTGCCGACCACCCTGCTGGCGCAGGTCGACTCGTCGGTCGGCGGCAAGACCGCGATCAACCATCCGCTCGGCAAGAACATGATCGGCGCCTTCTATCAGCCGCAACTCGTGCTGTGCGACCTTGCCACGCTCGCTACGCTGCCGCCGCGCGAGCTCAGCGCCGGCCTGGCCGAGGTCATCAAGTACGGCCCCATCTACGACATGCGCTTCCTCGACTGGATCGAGTCGAACATCGACGCGCTGGTGGCGAGGGAGCCGGCCGCGCTGGCGTATGCCGTCAAGCGCAGCTGCGAAATCAAGGCCGAGGTGGTGGGCCAGGACGAGCGAGAGATCGGTCTGCGGGCCATCCTCAATTTCGGCCACACCTTCGGGCACGCGATCGAGTCGGGCCTCGGCTACGGCCAATGGCTGCATGGCGAAGCGGTCGGCTGCGGCATGGTGCTGGCTGCGCATCTGTCGCAGCGGCTGGGCGGCGTCGACAAAGCCTTCGTGCAGCGCCTCACGGCCTTGATCGAGCGCGCCGGCCTGCCTGTGGTCGCGCCGGCGCTCGGCGCGGAGCGCTATCTCGAACTGATGCGCATCGACAAGAAATCGGAGGCCGGCGAGATCCGCTTCGTCGTGATCGACAAGCCCGGCTCGGCCGTCATGCGCAGCGCTCCGGACGCGATGGTGCGCGAGGTGCTGGCGCAATGCTGCGCAGCCTGAATCGGGAGCCTTCGCGATGAGCCTGGCACCCTATGCCAGCGATCCAGCGATATCGCGCGGGCGGCGGCATCCCGAACCGCCAGCTCCCACGCGCGATGCCTTTCAGCGCGACCGCGACCGCATCGTGCATTCGACCGCGTTCCGGCGCCTGGTCTACAAGACCCAGGTGTTCCTGAACCACGAGGGCGACCTGTTCCGCACCCGCCTGACCCATTCGCTCGAGGTCGCGCAGCTCGGCCGTTCCATCGCCCGCGCGCTGCGGCTCAACGAAGACCTGGTGGAAGCCGTCGCGCTGGCGCACGACCTCGGCCACACGCCTTTCGGCCATGCGGGCCAGGACGCGCTCAATTCCTGCATGACGGGGCACGGCGGCTTCGAGCACAACCTGCAGAGCCTGCGTGTGGTGGACGAACTCGAACACCGCTATCCGCAGTACGACGGCCTCAATCTGAGCTTCGAGACGCGCGAAGGCATCCTCAAGCACTGCTCGCGCGCGAATGCAGAGCGCATCGAGGCGAGCGAGCCGGGCGGCGTGGCGCGACGTTTCTGCGACGGCACGCAGCCTTCGCTCGAAGCGCAGCTCTGCAATCTCGCCGACGAGATCGCCTACAACGCCCACGACATCGACGACGGCGTGAGATCGGGACTGATCAGCATCGAGCGCGTGAGCGAGGTCGGCCTGTTCGATCGCTACCGTCGCGAAGCGCTGGCGGAGCATCCGCAACTGCAGGGAAGGCGCGTGCTCTATGAGGCGATCCGGCGCATGCTGAGCGCCCAGGTCTATGACGTGATCGACGCAACCCGCGCCGCGCTCGAGGCGGCCGCGCCGGCCGATGCCGACGCGGCGCGCGGGGGCGGGCCGCTGGTGCTTTTCGGCGACGTCATGCGCGCGCAATCCATCGAGCTCAAACAGTTCCTGTTTCGCAATCTCTATCGGCACCCGCGCGTCACGCAGACCACCGACCAGGCGCAGCAGGTCGTGCGCGAGCTGTTCGCCGCCTACCTGACGCGCGCCGAAGAGATGCCGGCCTCCTATGCAGAACGCACGGACCGGCATCGCGCGGTGGCGGACTATATCGCCGGCATGACCGACCGCTTCGCGATGCGGGAACACGAGCGCCTCACCGGACGGCGGTGGACCGAATGAGCAGCGGCAGGGCGCATGCGCGTATTCCAGTCGCCGCACTGGCTGTGGTCGTAGCGGGCGTCGCGGCCGCCTTGCATCTCGGCAAGCTGGCGCCGGCCGTCCCGGCCTTGCAGGCCTCTCTGGGCATCGGCTTGGTCGAAGCAGGCTTTCTGCTGTCGTTGGTGCAGGTCGCCGGCATGACTCTCGGCATCGTGGTCGGCCTCGCGGCGGACACGATCGGCCTGCGCCGCAGCATGCTCGCGGGCCTGGCCGTGATCAGCGGCGCGAGCGTGCTCGGCGGGCTGGTCGGGAGCTCGGGCGAGGGCGGGGCGAAGGCGGTTCACCTGCTGCTGGTGCTGCGTGCACTCGAAGGCGTCGGCTTTCTCCTGGTCGTGATGCCGGGGCCCGGGCTGATCCGTGCCATGTCGCAACCGGGCACCGAGAAGGCAGCGATGGGCCTCTGGGGCGCCTACATGCCGCTCGGCGTCGCCTTGGCGCTGCTGCTCGGACCCGCGTTGATCGCGTGGGCAGGTTGGCCGGGCTGGTGGTGGGCGCTGTCGCTGGTGTCGGCGGCCGCAGCGGCGTGGGTCGTGCTCGGCGTGCCCGCGGACACTAAGCGCATGGCATCGCCTGCCGCTGTCTCGCCGGAGAACTGGTCGGGGCGACTGCGCGACACGGTGCGTGCAGGCGGACCCTGGACGCTTTCGCTGGCGTTCGCGGTGTATTCGGCGCAATGGATGGCGGTGATCGGCTTCCTGCCCGCCATCTACACTGACGCCGGCGTCCCGGATGCCTGGAACGCAGCGCTGACGGCGCTCGCGGCGGCGATGAACATCGTCGGCAACGTCGCCGGCGGGCGCTTCCTGCAGCACGGCATCGCGCCCGAACGCCTGCTGCGCGCGGGCTTCGTCGTGATGGCGCTCGGCGGCGTCGCTGCCTTTGCGCAGATCGGACAGGCCGCCGATGCCGCCAGCCTGCCGCCCGCCCTGCGCTATCTCGCGATCTGCCTGTTCTCGCTCGGCGGCGGCCTGGTGCCGGCCACGCTCTTTATGCTCGCCGTCCGGCTGGCGCCGGGTCCGTCGACCGTGTCGACCACGGTGGGGATGATGCAACAGGCATCGTCGCTCGGGCAGTTCATCGCGCCGCCGGTCGTTGCCTGGATTGCCCACCGGGTCGGTGGCTGGCAGTGGACCTGGGTCGTGACCCTGGCTTGCTCGATGGCGGGCATGGCGCTTGCCGCCCATGTTGCGCCTTCAAGTCCCCGCAGGGGCACGGCATGAGCGCCGGTGCCACAATTTCGGCAGCACAGGCGCAGGCCGATACGCAGCGCTGGCTCGAACGTGCGGTGATCGGCCTCAACCTGTGCCCGTTCGCCAAGGCGGTGCATGTTCGAGGGCAGATTCACTATGCCGTCTATTTGCCGAACGAAGACGCCGACCTGATCGACGCTCTGCTGGTCGAGGCGCACGAGCTTGCAGCCCGCGAACCTTCCGAGCGCGACACCACACTCTTGATCGCACCGAACACCTTGGCCGACTTTCTGGACTTCAACGATTTCACGGCCCGCGCCGAGCGCGGATTGGCGCGCGCGGGTTTCGATGGCCAGTTCCAGCTGGCAAGCTTCCATCCGCACTACCAGTTCGCCGGCATGGAGGCCGAGGACATCAGCAATGCGACCAATCGTGCGCCATACCCCACGTTGCACCTGCTGCGCGAAGACAGCGTGAGCCGTGCCGTCGAGGCCTTTCCGGATGCCGAGGCCATTTTTGGGCGCAATATCCAGACCCTCGAGGCGCTCGGCGCCACAGGGTGGGATGCGCTGGATGTCGGTCCGGGCGGAGCGGCGCGATGAGCAGCAAGACCGCCGCCCGCGCATCGAAAGCCGAAATCGACCTGCAAAGCGAGTTGCGCCCCGGTCAATCGATCGAGTTGCTCAAGGAACTGCACATCCTCACGCGCGAGGGCCGGCTCAACCAGGATTCGCGCCGCAAGCTCAAGCAGGTCTATCACCTGTTCCAGTTCATCGAGAAGCTGCTGTGCGAATTGCCGGGCGAGGGCGCCCAGGCCACGCTGGCCGACCATGGTGCGGGCAAGTCCTACCTCGGGTTCATCATCTACGACCTGTTCTTCAACCGGCGCGGCGGCGGCCACGTCTACGGCATCGAAACCCGGGCCGAACTGGTCCATCGGTCGCGCACGCTTGCTGCACGTCTCGGTTTCGAGCGCATGTCCTTCCTCAATCTCACCGTGGCCGAATCTGCCGGCGCGACGGAACTGCCGGCGCGGATCGACATCGTGACCGCGCTGCATGCCTGCGATACCGCCACCGACGACGCGATCGCCTTCGGCCTCGCGAAGGAGGCGCGCTTCATGGTGCTCGTGCCCTGCTGCCAGGCCGAAATTGCCGCCTGCCTGCGGCAGACCAAGGCGCTGGCGCTGTCGCGCACGCCCCTGGCGGAGCTCTGGCGCCATCCGCTGCACACGCGCGAAATCGGCAGCCAGCTCACCAATGTGCTGCGCTGCCTCTATCTGGAGGCGAACGGCTACCAGGTCACGGTGACGGAGCTGGTCGGCTGGGAGCACAGCATGAAGAACGAGTTGATCATCGCGCGCCATATCGGCCAGCGCAAAGCCAGCGCCGCGACGCGGTTGCGCGAACTGCTGGCCGAGTTCGGCCTCGAGTCATTGCTGGCGACGCGCTTTCGTCTGCCCTGATCGATGCGCTGAACCCGCGCCATGGCACGCCTGCCCCGCCTCACGCTGGCCGACCAGCCGCACCACGTGATCCAGCGCGGGAACAACCGCCAAGCCATCTTCATCGATCGCGCCGACCGAGAGATGCTGCTCGGCCTGCTGGGCGAGAATGCCGCGCGCTACGGCATCGCCTTGCATGCTTACGTGCTCATGGACAACCACTTCCATCTGCTCGCCACACCGTCGACCGCCGATGGGCTGCCGCAGTGGATGCAGGCGATCGGACGGCGCTACGTGCGCTACTTCAACGATCGGCACGGGCGCAGCGGCACCTTGTGGGAGGGGCGCTACAAGTCCACGCTGATCCAGACCGATCGCTATCTGCTGGCCTGCATGGCCTACATCGACCTCAATCCGGTGCGCGCCGGCATCGCGCCCGAGGCGCGCGACTACCCGTGGTCGAGCCATGGGCACTACGCCGGGCTGCGGCACGACAAGCTGCTGACCCCGCATCCGCTCTACTGGTCATTGGGCAACACCCCCTTCGCTCGCGAAGCCGCCTATGCCGATTTGGTGCGTGCCGGCGTTCCGACGGCCGATCAGGCGGCGCTCACGGAGGCCACTTTGCACGGTTGGGCCGCAGGGGATCGTGACTTCCTGGCTTCGTTACAAAGAGCCACCCCTCGGCGCGTTTTGAAGGCTCGGCCGGGTCGTCCTCCGACTCCTCGGAACTGATTTCAAACCGTCTGCCCGTTTGCACGACGAGGTGCCTTTGCTATGAGTTTTGATGTGTCCCTTAATTAATTCCGAGCTCGAGACTCAACATTTAATTGGAATCTGACCCCGAATAAAGTGTTTGGCATTGTTTGTGCAACGCAATATGCTCCTTTTCCCTGCGAAAAATTGAAGGAGCACGCCATGACAACGGCTGCCGAGATCGAGTATCTCCAACAACATGGTCTTTATTCCGGTGCCGACGAGCACGACGCCTGCGGCGTCGGCTTCGTGGCCCACATCAAGGGCGAAAAAAGCCATGCCATCGTGCTGCAGGGCTTGAAGATTCTCGAGAATCTGGACCATCGCGGCGCAGTGGGCGCTGACAAGCTGATGGGCGACGGCGCCGGCATCCTGATCCAGTTGCCCGACTTGCTGTACCGCGAGGAGATGGCGAAGCAGGGCGTCGCGCTGCCGCCGCCCGGCGAATACGGCGTCGGCATGATCTTCCTTCCCAAGGAGCACGCCTCCCGCGAAGCCTGCGAGCAGGAGATGGAGCGCGCCATCAAGGCTGAAGGCCAGGTGCTGCTGGGCTGGCGCGACGTGCCGGTGAATCGCGAGATGCCGATGTCGCCCACCGTGCGCAAGAAGGAGCCGCTGCTGCGCCAGGTCTTCATCGGCCGCGGCAACGACGTCATCGTGCAGGACGCGCTGGAGCGCAAGCTCTACGTGATCCGCAAGACTGCCAGCGCCAACATCCAGCGCCTGAAGCTCAAGCACAGCAAGGAGTACTACGTTCCGAGCATGTCGAGCCGCACGGTGGTCTACAAGGGCCTGCTCCTGGCCGACCAGGTCGGCACCTACTACCTCGACCTGCAGGACAAGCGCTGCGTCTCGGCCCTGGGCCTGGTGCACCAGCGCTTTTCGACCAACACCTTCCCCGAGTGGCCGCTGGCCCACCCGTACCGCTATGTCGCCCACAACGGCGAAATCAACACGGTCAAAGGCAACTACAACTGGATGAAGGCGCGCGAAGGCGTGATGTCCTCGCCGGTGCTCGGTGCCGATCTGCAGAAGCTCTATCCGATCAGCTTCGCCGACCAGTCCGACACCGCCACCTTCGACAACTGCCTCGAGCTGCTCACGATGGCCGGCTACCCGATCAGCCAGGCCGTGATGATGATGATTCCCGAGCCCTGGGAGCAGCACGCGACCATGGATCCGCGCCGCCGCGCCTTCTACGAATATCACGCCGCGATGCTGGAACCCTGGGACGGCCCGGCCTCGATCGTCTTCACCGACGGCCGCCAGATCGGCGCCACGCTCGACCGCAACGGCTTGCGGCCTTCCCGCTACTGCGTGACCGACGACGACCTGGTGATCATGGCTTCGGAATCCGGCGTGCTGCCCGTGCCCGAGCAGAAGATCGTGCGCAAATGGCGCCTGCAGCCCGGCAAGATGTTCCTGATCGACCTGGAGCAGGGCCGCATGATCGACGACGAGGAGGTCAAGGCCACCCTCGCCAACAGCAAGCCCTACAAGCAGTGGATCGAGAACCTGCGCATCAAGCTCGACAGCGTCGAGGCCGAGGCCGTGCAGGCGCCGGTGAGCCAGGTCGCGCTGCTCGATCGCCAGCAGGCGTTCGGCTACACGCAGGAAGACATCAAGTTCCTCATGAGCCCGATGGCCGCGGCCGGCGAGGAAGGCATCGGCTCGATGGGCAACGACAGCCCGCTGGCCGTGCTGTCCAACAAGAACAAGCCGCTCTACAACTACTTCAAGCAGCTGTTCGCGCAGGTGACGAACCCGCCGATCGATCCGATCCGCGAGGCGATCGTGATGTCGCTGGTGTCCTTCATCGGGCCGAAGCCGAACCTGCTCGACATCAACCAGGTCAACCCGCCGATGCGGCTCGAGGTGAGCCAGCCGATCCTCGACTTCGCCGACATGGCGAAGCTGCGCGACATCGGCAAGTACACGCAGGGCAAGTTCAAGAGCTACACGCTCGACATCACCTACCCGCTCGCCTGGGGCGAAGAGGGCGTCGAGGCCAAGCTGGCCTCGCTCTGCGCCGAGGCGGTCGATGCGATCAAGGGCGGCCACAACATCCTGATCGCGAGCGACCGCGCGGTAAGCCCGACGCAGATCGCGATCCCCGCGCCGCTGGCGCTGTCGGCCATCCACCAGTACCTGGTGCGCGAGGGCCTGCGGACCACGGCCGGCCTGGTGGTCGAGACCGGATCGGCACGCGAGGTGCATCACTTCGGCGTGCTGGCGGGCTACGGCGCCGAGGCCGTGCACCCGTACCTCGCGATGGAAACCCTGGCCGCGATGCACGAAGACCTGTCAGGCGACCTGAGCGCAGAGAAGGCGATCTACAACTACGTCAAGGCGATCGGCAAGGGTCTGTCCAAGATCATGTCGAAGATGGGCGTCAGCACCTACATGAGCTACTGCGGTGCGCAGCTGTTCGAAGCCATCGGCCTCAACAGCGAAACGGTCGCCAAGTACTTCACCGGCACCGCCAGCCGCGTCGAGGGCATCGGCGTGTTCGAGATCGCGCAGGAAGCCATCCGCATGCACAAGGCGGCCTTCAGCGACGACCCGGTGCTCGCCCACATGCTGGACGCCGGCGGCGAATACGCCTGGCGCACGCGCGGCGAAGAGCACATGTGGACGCCGGATGCGATCGCGAAGCTGCAGCACAGCACGCGCGCCAACAACTTCAACACCTACAAGGAATACGCGCAGCTCATCAACGACCAGAACCGCCGCCATCTCACGCTGCGCGGCCTGTTCGAGTTCAGGATCGACCCGGCGAAGGCGATCTCCGTGGACGAGGTCGAGCCGGCGAGCGAGATCGTCAAGCGCTTCGCGACCGGCGCCATGTCGCTCGGCTCGATCAGCACCGAAGCGCATTCGACGCTGGCCGTGGCGATGAACCGCATCGGCGGCAAGAGCAACACCGGCGAGGGCGGCGAGGATCCCGCGCGCTACCGCAACGAGCTCAAGGGCATCCCGATCAAGGTCGGCGACACGCTCAAGAGCGTGATCGGCGAAGCCAACGTCGAGGTCGACCTGCCTCTGCAGGACGGCGATTCGCTGCGTTCGAAGATCAAGCAGGTCGCCTCGGGCCGCTTCGGCGTCACCGCCGAGTACCTGTCGTCGGCCGACCAGCTGCAGATCAAGATGGCGCAGGGCGCGAAGCCCGGCGAGGGCGGCCAACTGCCGGGCGGCAAGGTCTCCAACTACATCGGCCAGCTGCGCTACTCGGTGCCCGGCGTGGGCCTGATCTCGCCGCCGCCGCACCACGACATCTATTCGATCGAGGACTTGGCGCAGCTGATCCACGACCTGAAGAACGTCGCGCCGCACGCGAGCGTGAGTGTGAAGCTGGTGAGCGAAGTCGGCGTCGGCACGATCGCGGCCGGCGTCGCCAAGTGCAAGAGCGACCATGTCGTGATCGCGGGTCATGACGGCGGCACCGGCGCGTCGCCGTGGTCGTCGATCAAGCACGCGGGCAGCCCGTGGGAGATCGGCCTGGCCGAGACCCAGCAGACCCTGGTGCTCAACCGCCTGCGCGGCCGCATCCGCGTGCAGGCCGACGGCCAGATGAAGACCGGCCGCGATGTCGCCATCGGCGCGCTGCTCGGCGCCGACGAGTTCGGCTTCGCGACGGCGCCGCTGGTGGTCGAGGGCTGCATCATGATGCGCAAGTGCCATCTCAACACCTGCCCGGTCGGCGTGGCCACGCAAGACCCGGTGCTGCGCAAGAAGTTCACGGGCAAGCCCGAGCACGTGGTGAACTACTTCTTCTTCGTCGCCGAGGAAGTGCGCCAGATCATGGCGCAGTTGGGCATCCGCAAGTTCGACGATCTGATCGGCCGCGCCGACCTGCTCGACACCAGGAAGGGCATCGAACACTGGAAGGCCCGCGGCCTGGACTTCAGCCGCCTGTTCGCGCAGCCGAACGTGCCGGCCGACGTGCCGCGCTACCACGTCGAGGCCCAGGACCACGGCCTCGCGAAGAGTCTCGACAACAAGCTGATCGAGAAGTCGCGCCCGGCGATCGAGAAGGGCGAGAAGGTGCAGTTCATCGAGGTGGCGCGCAACGTCAACCGCTCGGTCGGCGCCATGCTCTCGGGGGCGCTGACCAAGGTGCATCCGCAGGGCCTGCCCGACGACTCGATCCGCATCCAGCTCGAGGGCACGGGCGGCCAGTCCTTCGGCGCCTTCCTGGCGCGTGGCATCACGCTCTACCTGATTGGCGATGCCAACGACTACACCGGCAAGGGCCTCTCGGGCGGCCGCGTGGTGGTGCGGCCCAGCCTCGACTTCCGCGGCGAAGCGATACGCAACACCATCGTGGGCAACACCGCGCTCTATGGCGCGACCACCGGCGAGGCCTACTTGTGCGGCGTGGCGGGCGAGCGCTTCGCGGTGCGCCTGTCGGGCGCCACCGCGGTGGTCGAAGGCACTGGCGACCACGGCTGCGAATACATGACCGGCGGCACGGTCGCGGTACTCGGCAAGACCGGTCGCAACTTCGCGGCCGGCATGAGCGGCGGTGTCGCCTTCGTCTACGACGAGGACGGCCAGTTCGCATCGCGCTGCAACCTTTCGATGGTCTCGCTCGACAAGGTGCTGACCTCCGCCGAGCAGATCGCGAGCGTGCACCGCAAGATCTGGCACGACGGCGAGACCGACGAGGCGCAGCTTAGGAAGCTGCTGGAAGACCACCACCGCTGGACCGGCAGCAAGCGCGCGCGCGAGCTGCTCGACACCTGGGCAGTCTCGCGCACCAAGTTCGTGAAGGTCTTCCCGAACGAATACAAGCGCGCGCTGGCCGAGATCCACGACCGCCAGGTCGAACTCACGAGCAGCGGCAACAACGCCCACGTGGGCCTGGAGCCGCACGCGATGGCCGGCAAGCCGGTGGCCGCCGTCTGAGCGCCCACGAGAACGAAAAAATCTAGGAATCACGATGGGAAAAATCACCGGCTTCATGGAGCACGAGCGCATCGAGGAGGGCTACAAGCCCGTCACGGAGCGCGTCAAGCACTACAAGGAATTCGTCATCGGGCTCGACGAGGCCCAGGCCAAGGTGCAGGGCGCGCGCTGCATGGACTGCGGCACGCCCTTCTGCAACAGCGGCTGCCCGGTCAACAACATCATTCCGGACTTCAACGACTTGGTCTACCGGAGCGACTGGCAGAGCGCCTTCGTGGTGCTCGATTCGACCAACAACTTCCCCGAGTTCACCGGCCGCATCTGCCCCGCGCCCTGCGAGGCCGCCTGCGTGCTCAACGTGAACGACGATCCGGTGGGCATCAAGTCGATCGAGCACGCGATCGTCAATCGCGCCTGGCAAGAGAACTGGGTCGCGCCGCGTCCGGCCAAGCACAAGACCGGCAAGAAGGTCGCGGTGGTCGGCTCCGGCCCGGCCGGCATGGCCGCAGCCCAGCAGCTCGCGCGCGTCGGCCACGATGTGACCTTGTTCGAGAAGAACGACCGCCTCGGCGGCCTGCTGCGCTACGGCATTCCCGACTTCAAGATGGAGAAGGTGCACATCGACCGCCGCGTCGAGCAGATGAAGGCCGAAGGCGTGGTCTTCCGCACGGGGGTGATGGTCGGTGCCGCGAAAGATCCGCTCGGCAAGGGCTCCAAGGTCACGAACTGGGCTAAGGAGATCGTGACGCCCGAACAACTCGACAAGGAATTCGATGCAGTTCTGCTGACCGGCGGTGCCGAGCAGTCGCGCGACCTGCCGGTGCCGGGCCGCGATCTCGACGGCATCTATTTCGCGATGGAGTTCCTGCCGCAGCAGAACAAGGTCAACGCCGGGGACAAGGTCAAGGGCCAGATCCGGGCCGATGGCAAGCACGTGATCGTGATCGGCGGCGGCGACACGGGCTCCGACTGCGTGGGCACTAGCAACCGCCACGGCGCAGCGAGCGTCACGCAGTTCGAGCTGATGCCGCAGCCGCCCGAAGAAGAGAACCGGCCGCTGACCTGGCCTTACTGGCCCTACAAGCTGCGCACCAGTTCCAGCCATGAAGAAGGCTGCGAGCGCGAGTTCGCGATCTCGACCAAGGAATTCATCGGCGAGAAGGGCAAGCTCACCGGCCTCAAGACCGTCCGTGTGGAGTGGAAGGACGGCAAGATGGTCGAGATTCCCGGCACGGAGGAGGTGCTGAAGGCCGATCTGGTGCTTCTGGCCATGGGTTTCGTGAGCCCGGTAGCTGCCGTGCTCGACGCTTTCGGCGTCGCGAAGGATGCACGCGGCAACGCCAAGGCCAGCGTCGACTTCGTCGGCGGCTACGCGACCAACGTGCCCAAGGTGTTCGCGGCGGGCGACATCCGCCGCGGCCAGTCGCTGGTGGTGTGGGCCATCCGCGAAGGGCGCCAGGCGGCGCGCTCCGTCGACGAATTCCTGATGGGATTCAGCGATCTGCCGCGCTGAATTAGGCAGGGATTAGGTCCCCTCTTCGGGGCATGGGCACGCCCCGTGCTTCATTTATCATGGGTGCAACCGCGAGCCGGGATGCCTGAAGGCGCCCCGGCTTTTCTGTTGATATGGCCCCATCCACCACCTCCCTTGTTGAATTTCGCGACCTCGGCTTCGGCTACGGCGAGCGCGCCATCCTCGATGGCGTCTCGTTCTCCGTGCCGCGCGGCAAGGTGACGGCGCTGATGGGAGCCTCCGGCGGCGGCAAGACCACCGTGCTGCGGCTGATCGGCGGCCAGCTGCGCGCGCAGCGCGGCGAGGTGCTGGTGGATGGCCAGGACGTCGGCAAGCTCGGGACCGACGCGCTCTATGCCATGCGGCGCCGCATGGGCATGCTGTTCCAGTTCGGGGCGCTGTTCACCGACATGAGCGTATTCGACAACGTCGCCTTTCCGCTGCGCGAGCACACGCGGCTGCCCGAAGCCCTCGTGCGCGACATCGTGCTCATGAAGCTCGATGCGGTCGGCCTGCGCGGCGCGCGGCACCTGATGCCCAGCGAAGTCTCGGGCGGCATGGCAAGGCGCGTGGCGCTGGCCCGCGCGATCGCGCTCGACCCCGATCTCGTGATGTACGACGAGCCCTTCGCCGGTCTCGATCCGATCTCGCTCGGCACCGCGGCGCGCCTGATCCGGCAGCTCAACGACACGCTGGGGCTGACCAGCATCGTGGTTTCGCACGATCTCGAAGAAACGTTTCGCATCGCCGACCACGTGATCATCCTGGCCAACGGCGGCATCGCCGCGCAGGGCACGCCAGAGGAGGTGCGCAAGAGCGGCGATCCGCTGGTGCACCAGTTCGTCAACGCGCTGCCCGATGGGCCGGTGCATTTCCACTATCCCGCCGTCGGCGTCGAGGACGACTTCGGCAACACCCACGGAGAGCGCGAATGAGCTGGTACCGGCCCGCCGACGTGGGTTACGCCGCGCGCTCGAAGCTCGCCGACCTGGGCCTTGGCGCGCGCCTGT
Source organism: Variovorax sp. MHTC-1 (assembly GCF_003984645.1). Taxonomy (GTDB): domain Bacteria; phylum Pseudomonadota; class Gammaproteobacteria; order Burkholderiales; family Burkholderiaceae_C; genus Variovorax. The sequence continues at coordinate 149,952 of NZ_RWKI01000006.1, read as the reverse complement.
TCCTGCGCCTGGTGTTCCGCGGCGCGCGCAGCCTGCGCCGCTTCGGCCTGGTGCGCGATCAGATCCATTTCCTCGGCAACTACTCGCTCGCGATCATCGCGGTGTCTGGGCTGTTCGTCGGCTTCGTGCTCGGGCTGCAGGGCTACTACACGCTGCAGCGCTACGGCTCCTCGGAGGCGCTGGGCCTGCTGGTGGCGTTGAGCCTGGTGCGGGAACTCGGCCCCGTGGTCGCGGCCTTGCTCTTCGCGGGCCGTGCGGGCACTTCGTTGACGGCGGAGATCGGCCTCATGAAGGCCGGCGAGCAACTGAGCGCGATGGAGATGATGGCGGTCGATCCTGTGCAGCGCATCCTTGCGCCGCGCTTCTGGGCCGGCGTGATCACCATGCCGCTGCTGGCGGCCGTGTTCAGCGCGGTCGGCGTGAGCGGCGGCTACGTGGTCGGCGTGCTGATGCTCGGCGTCGATCCGGGCGCCTTCTGGGGCCAGATGCAAGGCGGCGTCGATGTCTGGCGCGACGTCGGCAACGGCGTGGTGAAGAGCATCGTCTTCGGCTTCACGGTGACCTTCATCGCGCTGCTGCAGGGCTACGAATCCCAACCGACGCCCGAAGGCGTGTCCCGCGCTACCACTCGGACGGTCGTCGCCGCTTCGCTCGCAGTGCTCGGACTCGACTTCCTGCTGACTGCAATGATGTTCAGCATCTAGTAAATAGGGAAGACACATACATGCAACGTTCCAACAACGACATCTGGGTCGGCCTGTTCGTGCTGATCGGCGCGGCGGCGCTGCTCTTTCTCGCGCTGCAATCGGCCAACCTGCTGAGCCTCAGCTTCCAGAAGACCTATGCCGTGACCGCGCGCTTCGACAACATCGGCGGACTCAAGCCACAAACCGCGGTGAAGAGCGCGGGCGTGGTGGTCGGGCGTGTCGAATCGATCACGTTCGACGACAAGAACTTTCAGGCCAGCGTCACGCTCGCTTTACAAAGCCGTTACAGTTTCCCCAAGGACAGTTCCCTCAAGATCCTGACCAGCGGCTTGCTCGGCGAGCAGTACATCGGTATCGAGGCGGGGGCTGAGGAGAAGAACCTTCAAGCCGGTGACACCATCACCGCAACGCAATCGGCCGTCGTGCTGGAGAACCTGATCGGTCAGTTTCTCTATAACAGGGCGGCCGAGGGCAGCACGCCGTCGGGCAACGCCAACAAGAAATGAAACCGCGATCCACTTCTAATTTTTCGTCCGCGATCCGCGGCGCTTCCGTTCTGCGTCGCCTCGGTGCGCTTGCCCTTCTCGTCATCGCCAGCGGCTGCGCGACCGGCCCCAATCCCAATGCGGCCGATCCCTTCGAGCCATTCAATCGTGGGGTTTCACGCTTCAACGACGTGGTCGATGACGCAGTGCTGCGTCCCGCCGCGACGGCGTACCGCGAAGTGCTGCCCTCGCCGGTGCGCACGGGCGTCAACAACTTCTTCGGCAACCTGTCCGACGTCTGGAGCTTCGTCAACAGCGTGCTGCAGCTCAAGCTGCAGCACAGTGCTGAAAGCTTCATGCGCGTGAACGTCAACACCGTCTTCGGCCTGGGTGGCCTGCTCGACATCGCCACCGAAGCCGGCATCGACCGCCACAGCGAAGACTTCGGCCAGACCTTGGGCCGCTGGGGCGTGCCGAGTGGTCCTTACGTGGTGCTGCCGCTGTTCGGACCGTCGACCTTGCGCGACACGGCTGCGTGGCCGATCGATCGGCGGGGCGATCTGCTGCGCGAGTTGAACGACATTCCGGTGCGCAACTCGCTGTATTTTGTGCGCGTGATCGATGGCCGAGCCAACCTGCTGCGCGCGGGCCAATTGCTCGATGATGCCGCGCTCGACAAATACTCGTTCACGCGCGATGCCTTCCTGCAGCGCAGGCGCAACGAAGTGCATGACGGCAACCTGCCGAATGACGGCAACGAGTGAGCCGGTCGCTTGCATCCCGTTGCGGGCCTTTACCTCCGAGCGGGAACCGTGCAGGCAAAGCTTTTCTCCAATTTGCTACGGTCGTTTGACCTGAACTTCAAACAAGGGACTTATCGATGAACCAGATCCTGCAACGCCGCTCCTTCGGGCGCCTGATGCTCGCCGGCCTGCTGCTCGCGGGCGCTGCCGCTTTCGTGCGGCCCGTCCATGCCGCCGACGAAGCGCCCGACGCGCTGGTGAAGCGTCTCTCGACCGATGTGCTCGAAACCATCAAGGCCGACAAGACGATCAAGGCAGGCGACATCAACAAGATCATGGCCCTGGTCGACACCAAGATCATGCCGAACGTCAACTTCCAGCGCATGACCGCTTCGGCGGTGGGCCCGGCCTGGCGCCAGGCCACGCCCGAGCAGCAGCAGCGTCTCCAGGAAGAATTCAAGAAGCTGCTGGTGCGCACCTATGCCGGCGCGCTCGACCAGGTGAGCGACCAGAGCGTGACCGTGCGTCCCTTCCGCGGCTCGCCCGACGACAAGGAAGTGCTGGTGCGTACCGAGGTCCGGGGCAGCGGCGACCCGGTGCAGCTCGACTACCGGCTCGAGAAGACGCCGGGCGAAGCCGGCGGCTGGAAGATCTACAACCTGAACGTGCTGGGTGTGTGGCTGGTCGATACCTACCGCAGCCAGTTCGCTCAGGAGATCAACGCCAAGGGCATCGACGGCTTGATCGCCAGGCTGGTGGAGCGCAACAAGCAGAACGGCAAGAAATGACCGGAACGAGCGCCCGATGCTGGTCCTGCCGCCCAAGCTGACCCACGACGAAGCGCCTGCGTGCGTGCTCATGCTCAGGCAGGGGCTCGCGGGGCAGGCCGGTTCGTCCACCGTGGTCGACGCCGGCGCGTTGGCGCAGTTCGATTCGTCGGCACTAGCGGTGCTGCTCGAATGCCGGCGCGAGTCCAGCGCGCTCGGTCGCGGCTTCGCGGTGAAGGGCTTGCCGTCGCGCCTGCGCGAACTGGCCTCGCTGTACGGCGTGGCGGGGCTTTTGCCGGCCGCACCCTAAGGTCTGTTCGCCGGCAAATCCTGGAAAAAGCGCCAGCCCTCTAAAATCGTGGGTTCCCATGCCCGCGATCTCCTTCCAATCGGTCTCCAAGACCTATCCTGCCTCACGCCAGCAACGCGCCCAGGGAAAGCCCGGCCTGCGCGCGGTCGACGAGGTCACATTCCAGATCGAAGAGGGCGAGTTCTTCGGCCTGCTAGGCCCCAACGGCGCAGGCAAGACCACCCTGATCAGCATGCTCGCCGGCCTCTCGCGGCCGAGCGCCGGCGCCATCAGCGTTCATGGTTTCGACGTCCAGCGCGACTACGCCCAGGCGCGCCGCCAACTCGGCGTGGTGCCGCAGGAACTGGTGTTCGACCCCTTCTTCAACGTTCGCGAGTCGCTGCGCATCCAGTCGGGCTACTTCGGCATCAAGAACAACGACGACTGGATCGACGAGCTTCTGCACAGTCTCGGTCTCGCCGACAAGGCCGGCGCCAACATGCGCCAGCTCTCCGGCGGCATGAAGCGCCGCGTTCTCGTGGCGCAGGCGCTGGTGCACAAGCCGCCCGTTATCGTGCTCGACGAGCCGACCGCCGGCGTCGACGTCGAGCTGCGCCAGACGCTGTGGCAGTTCGTCGCCAAGCTCAACAAGCAGGGCAGCACGGTGCTCTTGACCACCCACTACCTCGAAGAAGCCGAGGCGCTGTGCCATCGCATCGCGATGCTCAAGCAGGGCCGCGTGATCGCGCTGGACCGCACGAGCGAGCTGCTGCGCTCGGCCGCCAGCAACGTGCTGCGCTTCAAGACCGACGGCATGCTGCCGTGGGCGCTCGCGCAGCACGCCCGCATCACGGGCCGCATCGTGCAACTGCCGGCACAAAACGCCCGCGAGGTCGAACTGATGCTCGCCGCCATTCGTGAGGCGGGGCTCGATGTGGAAGACGTGGAGATGCGCAAGGCCGATCTCGAGGACGTGTTCATCGACCTGATGGCCGGCGAGCAAACGCCGCTGGAGGTGGCGAGATGAGCGCAGCGCAGGGCCGCCCCAAGCAAGCTCGCGCCGCCTCGGGGTGCAGCGAGGACACGAAGTGCCGAGCTTGGGGGCTGACATGATGATCGGTGCTTTGGGCTGGCGTGCCTTGCTCTACAAGGAAACGCTGCGCTTCTGGAAGGTCGGCTTCCAGACCGTCGGTGCTCCCGTTCTCACCGCGGTGCTCTACCTGATGGTGTTCGGCCACGTGCTCGAAGACCACGTCAAGGTCTACGGTACGGTCGGCTACACCGCTTTCCTGGTGCCCGGCCTCGTGATGATGAGCGTGCTGCAGAACGCCTTTGCGAACAGCTCCTCGTCGATCATCCAGAGCAAGATCATGGGCAGTCTGGTGTTCGTGCTGCTGACGCCGTTGTCGCACTGGGGCTGGTTCTTCGCCTACGTGGGTTCCTCGATCCTGCGCGGCCTGGCCGTCGGCGTGGGCGTGTTCGTGGTGACCGCGCTGTTCGCGATGCCGAGCTTCGTGGCCCCGCTGTGGATTCTCGTGTTCGCTTTCCTGGGGGCCGCCATGCTGGGCACGCTGGGCCTGATCGCCGGGCTCTGGGCCGAGAAGTTCGACCAGATGGCGGTGTTCCAGAATTTCCTGATCATGCCGATGACTTTCCTCTCGGGCGTGTTCTATTCGATCAACTCGCTGCCGCCTTTCTGGCAGACCGTGAGCCACCTGAATCCCTTCTTCTACATGATCGACGGCTTCCGCTATGGCTTCTTCGGCGTCAGCGACGCCTCCCCCTGGCTGAGCTTGGCGATCGTGGGCAGCGCCTGGCTCGTCGTGAGCGCGATCGCGGTCCACTTGCTGCGCATCGGCTACAAGATCCGAGGCTAGACATGACCGCAGAAGAACTCCAATCCATCATCCAGGCCGGCCTGGCCTGCGAGCACATTGCGCTCGAAGGCGACGGCCGGCACTGGTATGCCACCATCGTGTCTTCCGAGTTCGAGGGCAAGCGCGCGATCCAGCGACATCAGCGCGTCTACGCCACCCTCGGTGCCAAAATGCACACCGACGAAGTGCATGCGCTCTCGATGAAGACCTACACGCCCGCCGAATGGGCGGACCAAAACTCCTAGTTCTCTCGCTGGATCTTTCATGGACAAACTTCTGATTCGCGGCGGGCGCACGCTCCGCGGCGAGGTGCTCATTTCCGGCGCGAAGAACGCCGCGCTGCCCGAACTCTGCGCTGCGCTCCTGACCGACCGGCCCGTCACGCTGCACAACGTGCCGCGGCTGAACGACGTCACGACCATGCTCAAGCTGATCCGCAACATGGGCGTGGCAGCCGAGCGCGACGACAACGGCACGGTGCGCATCGACGCCGGAGCGCTGCACACGGCCGAAGCGCCCTACGAATTGGTGAAGACCATGCGCGCGTCGGTGCTCGCGCTCGGACCGCTCCTCGCGCGTTTCGGCAAGGCCAGGGTTTCGCTGCCGGGCGGCTGCGCCATCGGCTCGCGGCCGGTCGATCAGCACATCAAGGGGCTGCAGGCGATGGGCGCCGAGATCGTGGTCGAGCACGGCTACATGGTGGCCAGCCTCGCTGCCGGCGCCAAGCGCCTGCACGGCGCGCGCATCACGACCGACATGGTGACCGTCACGGGGACCGAGAACTTCCTCATGGCCGCCGCGCTGGCTGACGGCGAGACGGTGCTGGAAAACGCTGCACAGGAGCCCGAGATCTCGGACCTGGCCGAGATGCTGATCGAGATGGGCGCGAAGATCGAAGGGCACGGCACCAGCCGCATCCGCATCCAGGGCGTCGGCAAGCTGAACGGCTGCACGCATCAGGTTGTGGCCGACCGCATCGAGGCCGGCACCTTCCTGTGCGCCGTCGCGGCCACCGGCGGCGATGTGGTGCTGAGGCACGGCCGTGCCGACCATCTCGATGCGGTGATCGAGAAACTGCGCGAGGCGGGCGCCCAGGTGGCCGCAGTGGACAGCGGCATCCGCGTCCAGAGCCAGGGCCGCCTCAAGGCGCAGAGCTTCCGCACCACCGAGTACCCGGGCTTTCCGACCGACATGCAGGCCCAGTTCATGGCGCTCAACGTGATCGCCGAAGGCACCTCGACGGTGACCGAAACGATTTTCGAGAACCGCTTCATGCACGTCGACGAGATGCTGCGCCTGGGCGCCAAGATCCAGACCGACGGCAAGGTCGCCGTGATCGAAGGCGTTGCGCAGCTCTCGGGGGCGACCGTGATGGCCACCGACCTGCGCGCCTCGGCCAGCCTGGTGATCGCCGGGCTGGTGGCCGAGGGCGAAACGCTGGTCGACCGCATCTACCACCTGGACCGCGGCTACGACCGCATGGAAAGCAAGCTGCGCGGCCTCGGTGCCGACATCGAGCGCGTGCCCGGGCCGGCGGAGATGCAGCCGTGATCACGCTCGCCTTGTCCAAGGGCCGCATCTTCGAGGAAACGCTGCCGCTCTTGGCCGCGGCGGGCATCGAGGTGACCGAGGACCCGGAGAAATCGCGCAAGCTGATCCTCGCGACCACGCGGCCCGACGTGCGCGTGGTGCTGGTGCGCGCCTCGGACGTGCCCACCTACGTGCAGTACGGCGGCGCCGACCTCGGCGTGACCGGGCTCGACGTCCTGCTCGAACACGGCAACCAGGGCCTCTACCAGCCGCTCGACCTGCGCATCGCGGCCTGCCGCCTGAGCGTGGCGGTGCGAGCCGACTACGACTACGAATCGGCCGTCAAGCAGGGTTCGCGCATCAAGGTCGCCACCAAGTACGTCGGCCTGGCGCGCGAATTCTTCGCCAGCAAGGGCGTGCACGTCGACCTGATCAAGCTCTACGGCAGCATGGAGCTCGCGCCGCTCACCGGCCTGGCCGACGCCATCGTCGACCTGGTGTCGACCGGCAACACGCTCAAGGCCAACCATCTGGTGGAGGTCGAGCGCATCATGGAGATCAGTGCGCACCTGGTGGTCAACCAGGCCGCGCTCAAGCTCAAGCAGGCGCCGATCCGCCGCATCATCGACGCCTTCGCCTCGGCCATTCCTTCCCCCTGACGATGAACCTGAAAGCCTCTCCTGCCCGCCTGTCGACCGCCTCGGCCAGCTTCGAAGCCGATTTCAAGGCGCGGCTGCATTGGTCGGCCGAATCCGATGCAAAGATCGAACAGGTGGTGGCCGATATCCTCGTCGACGTGCAGGCGCGGGGCGACGAGGCGGTGCTCGACTACACCCGCCGCTTCGACGGCCTGAGCGCCGCCACGGTCGGCGCGATGGAGCTGTCGCAAGCCGACTTCAAGCAGGCGTTCGACGCCATACCCGCGGTGCAGCGCGAGGCCTTGCAGGCCGCCGCCGCGCGCGTGCGCCACTATCATGAGGCGCAGAAGAAAGCCTCCGGCGAGAGCTGGAGCTATCGGGACGAAGACGGCACGCTGCTGGGCCAGAAAGTCACGCCGCTGGATCGCGTCGGCATCTACGTACCTGGCGGCAAGGCGGCGTATCCGTCGAGCCTGCTGATGAACGCGATTCCGGCTCACGTGGCCGGCGTCGGCGAAATCATCATGGTGGTGCCCACCCCGGTCCGTGGCAGCGTGGCCACGGGAGGCTCCGGCGCGCAGGCCGCATCGACCCAGGGCGAACGCAATGTGCTGGTGCTGGCCGCCGCCTATGTGGCCGGCGTGACGCGCGCCTTCACCGTCGGCGGCGCGCAGGCCGTGGCCGCGCTGGCCTACGGCACGGAAACCATTCCGAAGGTCGACAAGATCACCGGCCCCGGCAATGCCTATGTCGCCAGCGCCAAGAAGCGCGTCTTCGGCACCGTCGGCATCGACATGATCGCCGGCCCGAGCGAGATCCTGGTGCTGGCCGACGGCAGCACGCCGGCCGACTGGGTGGCGATGGACCTGTTCAGCCAGGCCGAGCACGACGAACTCGCGCAGAGCATCCTGCTTTGCCCCGACGCGGCCTACATCGAGCGCGTGCAGCAGGAAATCGACCGCCTGCTGCCCTCGATGCCGCGCGCGGCGATCATCGCGGCTTCGCTCAACGGCCGCGGCGCGCTGATCCACACCCGCAGCATGGAAGAGGCCTGCGAAATCAGCAACCGCATCGCGCCCGAGCACCTGGAAGTCAGCAGCCACAATCCGCAGCGCTGGGAGCCGCTGCTCAAGCATGCCGGGGCGATCTTCCTCGGCGCCTACACCAGCGAAAGCCTGGGCGACTACTGCGCCGGTCCCAACCACGTGCTGCCCACCAGCGGCACCGCGCGCTTCAGCTCGCCGCTGGGGGTCTACGATTTCCAGAAGCGCTCGAGCCTGATCGAGGTGAGCGAGGAGGGCGCCCAGGCCCTGGGCCGAATCGCGGTGACCCTGGCCGAAGGCGAGGGCTTGGCAGCGCATGCCGAGGCGGCCCGCCTGCGCCTGCGCTGACGGAGAGCGAAGCGATGCGAATGCTGTCGATCGAGACCGGCTTGGCGCTCGCGCTCATGGTCTTCGCCGCCGCCTGCCAGGCCATGAGCATCCGCGAGCTGCGCACGCTGGAAGCCAACGAAAAGGACGGCAAGCTCTACGCCAACTACTATCTCGTCGGTGTGGTCGAGGGTCTGCGCGAGGCCGGCGACATGGCCCAGCGTTCGGGCCAGAAGCCGCCGTTCTGCATCAACGGCCGCCGCCTCGAGCCTTCGATGGCGCGCTCGCTCTACCAGACTGAACTGACGCGCAACGCCGACAGCTACGAGGCCGACATGCCGGTGCAGCTCGTGCTTTCGGCCGCGCTGCGCAACAGCTACCGCTGCGCGCCTTGAACCGAATGACTTCTGCTTCCGTCGATACAACCCGCGCCCTGAACCGCATCCGCGCCGACGTTCAGTCCATGCATGCCTATGCCGTGCAGGACGCGCGCGGGCTGATCAAGCTCGACGCCATGGAAAACCCCTTCAGCCTGCCGTCCGCGCTGCAGTCCGCGCTGGGCCAGCGGCTCGGTGCGCTGGCGCTGAACCGCTATCCCGGTGCACGCGGTGCCGACCTGCAGCGCGCACTGGCCGCTCACGCCGGCATGCCGGAAGGCTTCGCGCTGATGCTCGGCAACGGCTCGGACGAGCTGATCTCGCTGCTCGCCATGGCTTGCGATCTCCCCGGGGCGGCCATCCTGGCGCCGGTGCCCGGCTTCGTGATGTACGCCATGAGCGCCCAGCTGCAGGGCCTGCGCTTCGTCGGCGTTCCGCTGACGGCCGATTTCGAGCTCGACGAAGCCGCCATGCTCGAGGCCATCGCGCGCGAAAAGCCGGCCATCGTCTACCTCGCCTATCCCAACAACCCGACCGCCAATCTCTGGGACGATGCGGCGATCGAGAAAATCATCGAGGCACAGGGCGCGCAGGGCGGCCTGGTGGTGATCGACGAGGCCTACCAGCCTTTCGCCGGCCGGAGCTGGATCGACCGCATCGCGCGTCACGGCCACGTGCTGTTGATGCGCACGCTCAGCAAGTTCGGCCTGGCGGGCGTCCGGCTGGGCTACCTGATCGGCCCCCAGGCCCTGATCGCCGAGATCGACAAGGTGCGGCCACCCTACAACATCAGCGTGCTCAACTGCGAGTGCGCGCTGTTCGCGCTGGAGCACGCCGAGGTGTTTGCCGGGCAGGCCGCGGAGATTCGCGCGCAGCGCCAGCGCATCTTCGAGGCGCTGGCCCGGCTGCCCGCGCTGAAGAGCTGGCCCAGCGACGCCAACATGATCCTGGTGCGCGTGCCCGATGCCGGCAAGACCTTCGAAGGCATGAAGACGCGCGGCGTGCTGGTCAAGAACGTTTCTAAAATGCACTCATTGCTGGCGAACTGCCTGCGCCTGACCGTCGGAACCATCGACGAGAATGCGCAGATGCTCGCGGCCCTCGAAGCATCCCTATGAACACCCCCTCGGCACCCGAAGCAGTCGTCGCCGCTGTAGCGCGCAGCGCCACCGTCACGCGCAATACCGCGGAGACGAAGATCACGGTCCGCGTCGACCTCGACGGCAGCGGCCGCTCGAAGCTCGCCACCGGCATCGGCTTCTTCGACCATATGCTCGATCAGATCGCCCGTCACGGCCTGATCGACCTCGACATCGACTGCCAGGGCGATTTGCACATCGACGGCCACCATACGGTGGAAGACGTCGGCATCACTCTCGGCCAGGCGGTCGCGAAAGCGGTCGGCGACAAGAAGGGCATCCGGCGCTACGGCCACGCCTATGTGCCGCTCGACGAGGCGCTGAGCCGCGTGGTGATCGATTTCTCCGGCCGCCCCGGCCTGGTCATGCACGTGCCCTTCACCAGCGGCATGATCGGCACTTTCGACAGCCAGCTCACCTACGAGTTCTTCCAGGGCTTCGTCAACCACGCCTTCGTGACCCTGCACATCGACAACCTCAAAGGCGTCAACGCCCACCACCAGTGCGAGACCGTGTTCAAGGCCTTCGCGCGCGCGTTGCGCGCCGCGCTCGAACTCGATCCGCGCTCGGCCGGCGTCATTCCTTCGACGAAGGGATCGCTCTGAGCCGCCGGGCCGCCCCAAGGCGACCGCCGCAGCGCTGCTGCGCGGGGGCTCGCCAATGACCAAGAATACCGTCGCCGTCGTCGACTACGGCATGGGCAACCTGCGCTCGGTGTCGCAGGCGGTCCAGCATGCCGCCGACCAGGTCGGGGTCGAGGTTTTCGTGACCTCCGACCCGGAAGTGGTGCGCCACGCCACGCGCGTCGTGCTGCCGGGGCAGGGCGCCATGCCCGATTGCATGCGCGAACTGCGCGACTCCGGCCTGCAGGAATCGGTGCTCGAAGCGGCCGCGGCCAAGCCTCTGTTCGGCGTCTGCGTCGGCATGCAGATGCTGCTGTCGACGAGCGACGAGGGCCCTACCGAGGGCCTGGGCCTGATTCCCGGCGAGGTGCGCAAGTTCGAACTGACCGGCCGTCTCCAGCCGGACGGCAGCCGCTACAAGGTGCCGCAGATGGGCTGGAACCAGGTTATCCAGGTGCAGCCGCACCCGGTATGGGCGGGCGTGCCCGACCGGAGCTACTTCTATTTCGTGCACAGCTTCTATGCGCGGCCGGCGGATGCCCGCCACAGCGCGGGCGAAGCGGAATACGGCGAGCGCTTTACCGCTGCCATTGCACGCGATAATATTTTTGCGACCCAGTTCCACCCCGAGAAGAGTGCGGACCACGGCCTGCAGCTCTATAGAAACTTTCTCCACTGGAATCCCTGAAGCAGTCTGTCGCGCTTCATCGCTCGTTCCACGCAATCCCGCACCATGCTCCTCATTCCTGCGATCGATCTCAAGGACGGCCATTGTGTTCGCCTCAAGCAAGGCGACATGGACCAGTCCACCACCTTCAGCGAAGACCCGGCCGCGATGGCGCGCAGATGGATCGAAGCTGGCGCACGGCGGCTGCACCTCGTCGACCTGAACGGCGCTTTTGCCGGCAAGCCGCAGAACCATGCGGCGATCAAGGCGATCCTGAAGGAGGTCGGCGACGACATCCCGGTGCAGCTCGGTGGCGGCATCCGCGACCTCGACACCATCGAGCGCTACATCGACGACGGCCTGCGCTACGTCATCATCGGCACCGCTGCGGTCAAGAATCCCGGCTTCCTCAAGGATGCCTGCAGCGCCTTCGGCGGCCACATCATCGTCGGCCTCGACGCCAAGGACGGCAAGGTAGCGACGGACGGCTGGAGCAAGCTCACCGGCCATGAAGTGGCCGACCTGGGCAAGAAATTCGAGGACTACGGCGTCGAATCGATCATCTACACCGACATCGGCCGCGACGGCATGCTCTCGGGCATCAACATCGAGGCCACGGTGAAGCTGGCCCAGGCGCTCACCATCCCGGTGATCGCATCGGGCGGGCTCTCGAACATGGCCGACATCGACAAGCTCTGCGCGGCCGAACCGGACGGCGTCGAGGGCGTGATCTGCGGCCGCGCGATCTACTCGGGCGACCTCGATTTCGCCGCAGCGCAGGCCCGCGCTGACGAGCTCGCCGAACAGTAAGCGCATCCAGGTGTCGCGCCCTATTCCGACTTGGCCGCCAGGCGCTGGATGATGGCTGCCGGCTGCGGCCTGGGTTGACACTCGTCAAACCTAGAATCGGCCCATGTCCATCAAAGAGCTCGTCTTCCGCGGCCAGCCTGCACTGCACGTCGCCCTGCCGGATGGCAGCGCCTGCACCGTGGCGCAGCACGGCGCCCACCTGCTGTCGTGGCTCACGGCCGACGGCGTCGAGCGCCTCTACCTGAGCCCCGAGGCGCGTTTCGACGGCCACAGCGCGATCCGCGGCGGCGTGCCGATCTGCTGGCCGCAGTTCAACCAGCGCGGGCCGCTGCCCAAGCACGGTTTCGTGCGCAATGTCGCGTGGCAGGCCGACGCGGGCACCGCCGGCGGCAAAGGCGACACGCTCGTTCTCTCGCTGCACGACGACGAGGCCACCCGCACCATCTGGCCGCACGCCTTCCATGCGCGGCTGACGGTGACTTTGGCGCCGCATTCGCTGCGCATCGCGCTTTCGATCGACAACACCGGCCGCGCGCCCTGGTCCTTTGCGGCTGCGCTGCACAGCTACCTGCGCGTGGACGACATTGCCGAGGCCTCGCTGGAAGGGCTGCAGGGCGCCAACCGCTGGGATGCGGTGCGCGACGACCGGCATGTCGACCTGGCGCCCGCGCTGCGCTTCGGCAGCGAATTCGACAGCGTCTACACGGCGCCGGCGCGGCCGCTGCGGCTGGTGCAGCCGTCCGGCACGCTCGAGATCGCGCAGAGCGCGAGCTGCACCGAAACGGTGGTGTGGAACCCCGGGCCGGCACTCAGCGCCCAACTGGCCGATCTGCCCGACGACGGCTGGCGCCACATGCTCTGCGTCGAGGCCGCACGCATCGACGAGCCCGTGCTGCTCGCGCCGGGTGGCGTCTGGCAGGGCTGGCAGCAGCTCACTGTCCTTTGAATCCCACAAGCTCCGAATCCGCCATGCTCGCCAAACGCATCATTCCCTGTCTCGACGTCACCGGTGGCCGCGTCGTCAAGGGCGTCAACTTCGTCGCGCTGCGCGATGCCGGCGATCCGGTCGAGATAGCGGCGCGCTACAACGCGCAGGGCGCGGATGAGCTGACATTTCTCGACATCACGGCCACCAGCGACGGCCGCGACCTGATCCTGCCGATCATCGAGGCGGTGGCCTCGCAGGTCTTCATTCCGCTGACCGTCGGCGGCGGCGTGCGCACCGTCGAGGACGTGCGCCGCCTGCTCAACGCCGGTGCCGACAAGACCAGTTTCAATTCGGCCGCCATCGCGAACCCGCAGGTGATCGAGGACGCATCGCGCAAGTACGGCGCCCAGTGCATCGTGGTCGCGATCGACGCCAAGCGGCGCTCGGCCGAAGACGCTGCGACCCGCGGTCCCGGCTGGGACGTCTACAGCCACGGCGGCCGCAAGAACACCGGGCTCGACGCGGTGCAATGGGCCGCCGAGATGGCGCGCCGCGGCGCCGGCGAGATCCTCTTGACCAGCATGGATCGCGACGGCACCAAGAGCGGCTTCGACCTCGAGCTCACGCGCGCCGTCAGCGACGCAGTCAGCGTGCCGGTGATCGCCTCCGGCGGTGTCGGCAATCTCGAGCACCTGGCCGACGGCATCCAGACCGGCGGCGCCGATGCCGTGCTGGCGGCCAGCATCTTCCATTACGGCGAATACACCGTCGGCCAGGCCAAGGCCTGCATGGCGGCGCGCGGCATCCCGGTGCGCCTCTGACCGACAATACCCCGATGAACTGGCTCGACGAAGTGAAGTGGGATGCGAACGGCCTGGTGCCCGTGATCGCGCAGGAACAGGGCAGCAAGGACGTGCTGATGTTCGCCTGGATGAACCGCGAGGCGCTGGCCAAAACGGCCGAGCTCGGCCGCGCGGTGTATTACAGCCGCTCGCGCAGCAAGCTCTGGTTCAAGGGCGAGGAATCGGGCCACGTGCAGACCGTGCACGAGATCCGGCTCGACTGCGACAACGACGTGGTGCTGCTGCAGGTCACGCAACTCGGCCACGAGCCCGGCATCGCCTGCCATACCGGGCGCCACAGCTGCTTCTTCAGCAAGTACGAGAACGGCTGCTGGACTGTGACCGAGCCGGTCTTGAAAGACCCCGAATCCATCTACACATCGTCCCCGAGATGAGCACCGACGCCCCCGAACGGAATGCGGAAGACGCGCTCGCGCGACTGGCCGCTGTGATCGAAAGCCGGCTGCCCGCGCGCGGCGGCGATCCGGAAAAGAGCTACGTGGCGCGCCTGCTGCACCGCGGGCCCGACGCCTTTCTCAAGAAGATCGGCGAGGAGGCCACCGAGGTGGTGATGGCCGCGAAGGATGCCGACCATGGCGGCGAGCGCACGAAAATAGTGAACGAAGTGGCCGATCTCTGGTTCCACAGCATGGTGGCGCTGGCCCACTACGGCTTTTCGCCGCGCGACGTGGTGGCCGAGCTCGAGCGCCGCGAAGGCCTGAGTGGCATCGAGGAAAAGGCCCTGCGCAAGGCGCAGGATCGCGAAGCTTCCAACGACTGAGAGGATCCCATGCCCAACGACATCGTGACCGTGGAACCCGACAGCTCGCTCAAGACCTGGGGCTGGATCAGTTACATCCTGCATCTGGTGGTGGCGGTCGGCGCCGTGCTGCCCGGCATGCAGGCTTCCATCGCTCTGCTCCTGATCGCGCTGGTGGTCGATCTGGTGAAGCGCGACGATGCAGTCGGCACCTGGCAGGCGACGCATTTCAGCTGGCGCATCCGTTCGGTGCTGTGGGCCGGCGTGTTGTACGTGCTGACCTCCTGGCTCTGGCTGCTGCTGCTCCTGCCTGGCTGGATCGCTTGGGCGCTGATTTCCCTCTGGTTCCTCTATCGCATCGTCAAGGGGATGGTGCGCATGAACGCGGGCCGTGCCATGGAGTCGGCATGAGCACCGCCGGGCCGCCCCAAGGTGCGGAGGTCCCCTCGGGGGGCAGCGAGGATACGTCGGTGCCGAGCGTGGGGGCGCACGCCTCCTCTGACCCGAATTGCGTTTTCTGCAAGATCATCGAGGGCAAGATTCCCTCGCGAAAGATGTACGAAGACGACGATCTCTTCGGCTTCCACGACATCGCGCCCTGGGCGCCTGTGCATTTCATGCTGGTGCCCAAGCGCCACATCCCCTCGATGGCGCAGGTCACGCCGGACGACGCGGCGCTCCTGGGAAAAATCATGACGCTGGCGCCCAGGCTGGCGATCGAGCAGGGCTGCCGGCCCTATCCGCAGGGCGGCTTCCGCATCGTCGTCAACACCGGCGCGGAGGGCGGGCAGGAGGTCCACCATCTCCATGTCCACGTCATGGGCGGCCCGCGCCCCTGGCTTAAAGGTTGATATTCGCCATCGCCGCGGGTTGTGACATCTGCGCCGACTAAAATCAACGACATTCTTCAGGAGTAATCCATGGGTTCACTTTCCATCTGGCACTGGCTGATCGTGCTGCTTGTCGTCGTGATGATCTTCGGCACCAAGAAGCTCCGCAACATGGGCTCCGACCTCGGCGGCGCCGTCAAGGGCTTCAAGGACGGCATGAAGGACGGTTCGGCGACCACCGAATCGCCCGCCGCCCCCAATCCGCAGGTGACCGGCAACACCACAGCCGCCGACAAATCGACGATCGACGTCGAAGCGCGTCAAAAGTCTTGATTCGCATCCGTCCGTGATCGACCTCGGCATCTCGAAAATCGCGCTGATCGGCGCGGTGGCGCTGATCGTCATCGGGCCCGAGAAGCTGCCGCGCGTGGCGCGCACCGTCGGCACCCTGCTGGGCAAGGCGCAGCGTTACGTGAACGACGTCAAGGCCGAGGTCAACCGCTCGATGGACCTGGACGAGCTGCGCAAGATGAAGGACACGGTGCAAGACGCCGCCCGCGACGTCGAGCACAGCATCCAGACCGGCGCGAGCGAGTTCGAAAAGCAGTTTTCCGAGAGCGGGCAGACCCTCTCGGAGCTGGCCGAGCCAGCGCCGTCCTACCCCGAGTACAAGCATCCCCGCAAGAACTGGCGCCTGAAGCAGGGCGCCACGCCGCAGTGGTACAAGGCGCGCAACGGCGTGCGCACCCGGGCGCTTTCGGGCGCAGCGCGCGTGGCCCGCTACCGTCCACACAAAATCAACTAGCCGCAACGCCGATCCGGCCGCGAGCAGCGCGCGCCGGACGCCCGCTTGCAGCGCCCCCACATGGCCGATTCTCCCGACAAGAACAAAGAAGACGAACTGGCCGGCACCGAGCAGCCTTTCGTGCAGCATCTGATGGAGCTGCGCGACCGCCTGCTCTATTGCGTTTACGGACTGGCGATCGCGGGCATCCTGCTCGCGATCTGGCCCGGCCCGAGCGGGCTGATCGACATGATCGCGGTTCCGATCCGCGCGCACATGCCGCCCGACGCGAAGCTGATCGCCGTCGGCGTGTTCTCGCCCTTCTTCGTGCCGCTGAAGGTGCTCATGATGGCGGCGGTGCTGCTGACCTTGCCGTGGCTCATGTACCAGTGCTGGATGTTCGTGGCGCCCGGCCTCTACAGCCACGAGAAGAAGTTCGCGCTGCCGCTGATCATCTTCGGCAGCTTCCTGGCCTATGCAGGCATCGCCTTCGTGCAGTTCTTCGTACTCGACAAGATGTTCGGCTTCATCCAGCGATTCACGCCGGAGAGCGTGGCGGCCACGCCGGATATCGCGTCGTACGTCGAGTCGATCCTGTCGCTCTACCTCGCCTTCGGCGTCGCCTTCCAGGTACCGATCGTCGTGATGCTGCTGGTGCGCTTCGAAATGGTCACGATCGAGAAGCTGAAGAATTTCCGCGGCTATTTCATCGTGCTGGCCTTCGTCGTGGCGGCGGTGCTCACGCCGCCCGACGTCGTCTCGCAGCTCGCGCTGGCGATACCGATGTGCCTGCTCTACGAAGTCGGCATCGTGGCCGCGCGCTACTTCGTGAAACACAGCAAGGCGCCCGAGGAAAACGAAAGCGCCGATTCCGCGCAGCCCTGAGCTGGGCCGCGCGAGCCGCCCGGCTACTCGGGCTCGCCCGGGACGCGGCGGATCGGACTCCGCGGCCGGGGACCCGGCGTGACGTCGAGCTCCATCTTGTCCTTGCCGCGCTGAAGCGCAAATCGCGCCGCATCGCCGGGTTTGAGTCCGGCTACCGCGGTCAGCAGTTCCTGCACGTTGTCGACGCTCTTCTCGCCGACGCCCGTGATCACGTCGCCGGGGCGGATACCGGCCCTCGCGGCCGGGCCGTTCTGCAGCACGCCCGTGATGATGACGCCCTTGTTCGCCTTGACGCCGAAGGTCTCCGCCAGTTCGGGCGAGAGGTTGTTGGGTTCCACGCCGATCCAGCCGCGCGTGACCTTGCCTTCCTTGACGATGTCTTCCAGCACCTGCTTGGCGGTCGAAACAGGAATCGCGAAGCCGATGCCCATGCTGCCGCCCGAACGCGAGTAGATCGCGGTGTTGATGCCCTCGAGGTTGCCGTTGACGTCGACCAGCGCACCGCCGGAGTTGCCGGGGTTGATGGCCGCATCGGTCTGGATGAAGTTCTCGAAGGTGTTGATGCCGAGCTGGTTGCGCCCCAGCGCCGAGACGATGCCGCTGGTGACGGTCTGGCCGACGCCGAAGGGGTTGCCGATGGCGAGCACCTGGTCGCCGACCTGCAGATTGTCGGAGTTGCCGAGCACGACCACCGGCAGCTTGTCGAGCTCGATCTTCAGCACGGCGAGATCGGTGTCGGGGTCGGTGCCGATCACCTTGCCGCGCGCGTGGCGGCTGTCGTTGAGCGTGACGTCGATCTCGTCTGCGCCCTCTACCACGTGGTTGTTGGTGAGGATGTAGCCATCCGTGCTGACGATAACGCCGCTGCCCAGGCCGACCTGGGGCTGGTCGGCGCCCTGGTCGCCGAAGAAGAAGCGGAACCAGGGGTCATCGCTGCGCGGATTGCGCCGTGCCGCCTTGCTGGTATTGATGCTGACGACTGCCGGCGAGGCCTTCTTGGCGGCAGCGCTCAGGCTGCCGGGCGCGATCGCCGTCGGATTGGCGCTCGGCGCCTCCATCACCGAGACCACACCGCCGAGGGAGGTGGCGCGCCGGCCGACCCACTCGGGCTTGAGCGTCGCGACGATGAAATAAGCCGCGAGCATGACGGTCACGGCTTGGGCGAACAGCAGCCAGGTGCGTTTCATGAAAACAAGAAAGGAAGAAATGAAGTCGGGGCGGCGCGGCTGGCGCCGAAGACCGCATTGTCCCTCAATGGACCTGCTGCCTCATTCCGCAGACTCGCGCATCAATGAATCGGACTGTTTCCGTCTACATGGTAAAAACCCTGAGGCCTGCGGCCTTGACCGGGCGCTCGGGTCCACAATGGCGCGATGAGTACGACCCGTCACGAACTCCTGCATGCCTTCGACCTCCTGCTCGCGCCCGAGCGTTTCAAGGACTACGGCCCCAACGGCTTGCAGGTCGAAGGCCGCACCTCGGTGCGCAAGATCGTCTCGGGCGTCACCGCGAGCCGCGCCCTGATCGAGGCTGCGATCCATGCCGAGGCCGATGCGATCTTCGTGCACCATGGCCTGTTCTGGCGCGGGCAGGACGGCCGCGTGACCGGCTGGATGAAGCAGCGGCTCGGCCTCCTGCTCGGCGACGATGTGAGCCTGTTCGCCTATCACCTGCCGCTCGATGCGCATCCCGAGCTCGGCAACAACGCGCAGCTCGGCCTCAAGCTGGGCCTGATCGCGCACGCCGGTTCGACCGGGCGCTTCGGCGAGCAGGAGATCGGCTTCCTGGGCGCGCGCGGCAACGGCGAAGGCTTCCCGAGCGCGAAAGCGCTGGCCACCCACGTCGAGAAGGCGCTCGGCAAGCCCGTCACCCTGCTCGACACGGCGCATCGTCCGATCCGCAACATCGCCTGGTGCACGGGCGGCGCCCAGGGCTATTTCGAGGCCGCCATCGCGGCCGGCGCCGATGCCTTCATCACCGGCGAAATCTCGGAGCCGCAGGCGCACTACGCGAGGGAAATGGGCGTCGCCTTCCTTGCCTGCGGCCACCATGCCACAGAACGCTACGGCGCACCCGCGGTGGCGGCGCACGTGGCCGCGCAGCTCGGCCTCGCGCATCAGTTCATCGACATCGACAATCCGGCGTGAAGCGCGACACCGCCCCGATCGCGATCACGCTCGGCGATCCCGCAGGCATCGGGCCCGAGATCATCGTCAAGTCTTTCCGCGATGCACCCGGCATCACGCGGGGCTGCTTTGTCGCAGGCGACGTGGACACCGTGCGCCTCGCAGCGCAGGCGCTCGCAGAGCCGGGCCGCGTGCCGCTTCCCGTGGCGCTGATCGATGCGCCGGCCGACCTGGCTACGGTGCCTCCGGGTTGCATCCCCGTGCTGCAGGCTGCGAGCCCGCCGCCAACGCCCATCGCGATCGGTGAAATCAGTGCCGCCGCCGGCCGCATCGCGGGCGGCTGCGTGGTGTGGGCCGCGCGCGCAGCGTTGCGCGGCGAGTTGGCGGCCATCGTCACGGCGCCTTTGCACAAGGAAGCGCTGGCCGCGGCAGGCTTTGGCTTTCCCGGCCACACCGAACTGCTGCAGGCTGAAGCGGCGGCCTACCTGGGCCGGCCGGTCACCGAAGTGCCGGTGCGCATGATGCTGGCCAACGACGAGCTGCGGACCGTGCTCGTGAGCATCCACATGTCGCTGCGCGACGCCATCGAGGCGGTGACGGTCGACGGCGTGCTGCAGACGCTGCGCATCGCGCACCGCGCACTGGCGGCGGTGCTGGGGCGTGCGCCGAAGATCGGCGTCGCCGGCCTCAACCCGCATGCGGGGGAGGGCGGCCTGTTCGGCTCGGAAGAACGCGACATCATCGCGCCGGCCATCGCGGCCGCGCGCGCGGAGGGCATCGATGCCGACGGGCCCCATGCGCCCGACACCGTCTTCATGCGCGCCCGCGCCAAGCGCCAAGGGGCGGGCGAGTTCGACGTGGTGATCGCTATGTACCACGACCAGGGCCTGATCCCGGTCAAGTACCTGGGCGTGGAGAAGGGGGTAAACGTGACGCTGGGCCTGCCGCTGGTGCGCACCAGTCCAGATCACGGCACCGCGTTCGACATCGCCGGCAAAGGCGCAGCCGACGCTTCCAGCCTGATCGAAGCGATCCGGATGGCGCGCGCGCTGGCCTTTAGGAGCGCTTGAGGCTGTCGCGAATCTCGCGCAGGAGCGCGATGTCTTCCGGCGGCGCGGCTTCGGCCGGGGCCTCTTCCTGCTTTTTGCGCAGCTTGTTGATCTGCTTGACCATCATGAAGATGATGAAAGCCAGGATTGCGAAGTTGACCGCGATGGTGATGAAGTTGCCGTAGGCCAGCACCGGCACGCCGGCCTTCTTCAGATCCGCCAGGTTGTTCGCCACGCCGGCCGGCGCGGTGCCCAGCACGATGTAGAGGTTCGAGAAGTCGAGCTTGCCGAACACGATGCCGACCAGCGGCATGATGACATCGCCGACCAGCGAGTCGACGATCTTGCCGAAGGCGGCGCCGATGATCACGCCGACCGCGAGGTCGATCACGTTGCCCTTGACCGCGAACTCGCGAAATTCCTTCAGAACGCTCATGTCGCTTACCTCGCGTCTTTGTTGTTGGACCGGCGGCAGTATAGGGGCCGCTTCGCAGTGCCTGCGAGGCCCGCGCCGGCGTTGAATTCGCTTGTGACGCTCCGCTACAATCGTCGGTTGACTCCAAGCCCCCAGCGAAGAAGATTTGAGGACCCCCATGAGTGACATCTCCGTCGGCCAACAACGGATCGACAGCAGCAAGCGGACGTGGTTGATCGCATCCGGCTGTGCCGGCGCAGTGGGAGGCGTCGCAACCGCCATCCCGTTCGTGAGCACTTTCCAGCCCTCGGAGAAAGCCAAGGCGGCCGGTGCGCCGGTCGAGGTCGATATCGGCGGCCTGCAGCCCGGTGAGAAACTCACCGTCGAATGGCGCGGCAAGCCGGTCTGGATCCTCAAGCGCACGCCGGCCCAGGTCGCCGAGCTGCCCAAGCTCGATGGCCAGCTCGCCGATCCGCAATCCAAGCGCAATCCCGACGAGTTCACCCCCGAATACGCGCGCAATGAAGGCCGCTCGATCAAGCCCGAAGTGCTGGTGGTCGTCGGCATCTGCACCCATCTCGGCTGCTCGCCGATCGACAAGCTCCAGGCCGGCCCACAGCCCTCGCTGCCCGACGACTGGGAAGGCGGTTTCCTCTGCCCCTGCCACGGCTCGACTTTCGACCTGGCCGGCCGCGTCTTCAAGAACAAGCCCGCGCCCGACAACCTCCCGGTGCCGCCGCACATGTATCTCTCCGACACGCGCCTCCTGATCGGCGAAGACAAGAAGGCCTGAGAGGAACAAGAACATGGCTGAATTCAAGGAAATCTCGCCCAACGCGCCGGCCGGCGAGAAGCTGCTCAACTGGGTCGACAACCGCTTCCCGCTGACCAAGCTCTGGAACGACCAGTGGGGCAAGTACTACGCGCCGAAGAACTTCAACTTCTGGTACATCTTCGGCTCGCTCGCGATGCTGGTCCTTGTGATCCAGATCGTGACCGGCATCTTCCTGGTGATGCACTACAAGCCCGATGCGGCGCAGGCCTTCGCCTCGGTCGAGTACATCATGCGCGACGTGCCCTGGGGCTGGCTGATCCGCTACATGCACTCCACGGGCGCCTCGGCGTTCTTCATCGTGGTGTACCTACACATGTTCCGCGGCCTCATCTACGGCAGCTACCGCAAGCCGCGCGAGCTGATCTGGATCTTCGGCTGCGCGATCTTCCTGTGCCTGATGGCCGAAGCCTTCATGGGCTACCTGCTGCCCTGGGGCCAGATGAGCTACTGGGGCGCCCAGGTGATCGTGAACCTGTTCTCCGCGATTCCCTTCGTCGGCCCTGATCTCGCACTCCTGATCCGCGGCGACTACGTGGTGAGCGACGCCACGCTCAACCGCTTCTTCAGCTTCCACGTGATCGCGGTGCCGCTGGTGCTGCTGGGCTTGGTGGTCGCCCATCTGATCGCGCTGCACGAAGTGGGTTCGAACAACCCCGACGGCATCGAGATCAAGGCCAAGCTCGACGCCGACGGCCATCCGCTGGACGGCATTCCGTCGCATCCGTACTACACGGTACACGACATCTTCGGCGTGGTGGTGTTCCTCACGATCTTCTCGGCCGTGATCTTCTTCGCGCCCGAGGCCGGCGGCTACTTCCTCGAATACAACAACTTCATCCCGGCCGATTCGCTGAAGACGCCGAACCACATCGCGCCGGTCTGGTACTTCACGCCCTACTACTCGATGCTGCGCGCGATCACCGGCGAGATGGTGTATGTGCTGATCGCCTGCGTGGTCGCGGGTGCCGTCTTCGGTGTCTGGAAGGCGCGCATCATCGCGCTGCTCAAAGGCCTGATCGTGATCGCCGCGGCCATCGTCATTGCCATGATGCTCAACACCGACGCCAAGTTCTGGGGCGTTCTGGTGATGGGCGGTGCGGTCGTCATCCTGTTCTTCCTGCCCTGGCTGGACCACAGCCCGGTCAGATCGATCCGCTACCGCCCGAGCTGGCACTGGTACCTGTACGGCGTGTTCGTCGTCAACTTCGTGGTCCTCGCCTACCTCGGCGTGCAGCCGCCGTCGCCGATCGGCGAGCGCGTGTCGCAGGTCGGAACGCTGTTCTATTTCGGGTTCTTCCTCCTGATGCCGTGGTGGAGCCGCCTCGGCGAATTCAAGCCGGTCCCCGAGCGCGTGACCTTCAGCGCCCACTGACCGGGAGCACACAAGAATGAAGAAACTGATCCTCACGTTGATTGCAGCGCTTGGCTTCGTAGCCGGCGCACATGCCGCCGAAGGCGGCATCGCCTGGGACAAGGCGCCGAACAAGACCAACGACCTGGCCGCGCTGCAGAACGGCGCCAAGCTGTTCGTCAACTACTGCCTCAACTGCCATTCGGCAGCGTTCATGCGCTACAACCGGCTGCAGGACATCGGCATTACCGAGCAGCAGATCAAGGACAACCTCCTGTTCACGACCGACAAGGTCGGCGAGACGATGAAGGCCAACCTCGATCCGAGCCAGGCCAAGGAATGGTTCGGCGGCGTTCCGCCCGACCTCACGCTGGTCGCCCGTTCGCGCGCCGGCCACGGCGGCACCGGCGCCGACTATCTCTATACCTACCTGCGCACCTTCTATCGCGACGACACCAAGGCGACCGGCTGGAACAACCTCGTGTTCCCGAACGTCGGCATGCCGCATGCGATGTGGGAGCTGCAGGGCGATCGCCGCCCGGTGCTCGACAAGGTCGAATCGCACGGCCACACCGCCGAGGTATTCAAGGGCTGGGAGCAGGTCTCGCCCGGAACGATGACGCCGCTGCAGTTCGACCAGGCGATGGGCGATCTGGTGAGCTACCTGCAATGGATGGCCGAACCTGCCCAGAACACCCGCATCCGGGTCGGCGTCTGGGTGATGCTGTTTCTCGTCATGGCGTTGGTCTTCGTATGGCGCTTGAATGCCTCGTACTGGAAAGACGTGAAGTAAACCAAGCTGAGAACGCGGCCTCGTATTGCCGGCGCGCGTCCTTGTGGAGTGGGTTGCCATTGCGCATGCCCACTCTTTTTAATTTTTAGGAGTCTTTCGCCATGATGGTTTTGTATTCAGGAACGACCTGCCCCTTTTCTCATCGTTGCCGCTTCGTGCTGTTCGAAAAAGGCATGGATTTCGAGATCCGCGACGTCGATCTCTATAACAAGCCCGAAGACATCAGCGTGATGAATCCGTACGGCCAGGTGCCGATCCTGGTGGAGCGCGACCTGATCCTGTACGAGTCGAACATCATCAACGAGTACATCGACGAGCGCTTCCCGCACCCGCAGCTGATGCCCGGCGACCCAGTCGACCGCGCTCGCGTGCGCCTGTTCCTGCTTAATTTCGAGAAGGAACTGTTCGTGCACGTCTCCACGCTGGAAAACCGCACCGCCAAGGGCAACGAGAAGGCGCTCGAGAAGGCGCGCTCGCATATCCGCGACCGGCTCACGCAGCTCGCGCCCGTGTTTCTCAAGAACAAATACATGCTTGGCGACAATTTCTCGATGCTCGACGTCGCGATCGCGCCGCTGCTCTGGCGCCTGGACTACTATGGCATCGACCTCAGCAAGAACGCCGCGCCGCTTCTGAAGTACGCTGAACGCATCTTCTCGCGGCCGGCCTACATCGAAGCGCTGACGCCGTCCGAAAAGGTGATGCGCAAGTAGTACCTGCAGTTTCGTTCTCATGATCAACGCGCTCGAGTCTTCTTCCACCCGCCCCTACCTGATCCGGGCGCTGTACGAGTGGTGCACGGACAACGGCTTCACCCCCTACGTGGCGGTGCAGGTCGACGACACGGTGCAGGTGCCGCGCGAGTACGTGAAGAACGGCGAGATCGTGCTGAACATCAGCTTCGATGCGACCAGCTCGCTCAAGCTGGGCAACGATTTCATCGAGTTCAAGGCCCGCTTCGCCGGCACCGCGCGCGAGATCAGCGTGCCGGTAGGCCGCGTGATCGCGATCTATGCGCGCGAGAACGGGCAGGGCATGGCTTTTCCGGCGCCCGCACCCGCGGCAGTGCCGGCCATCGAGGACCACAGCCCGGTCACGGCGTCGCGCACGTCCTTGCGGGATACCTCCCGCGGCACCGAAGGCGATGGGAGCAGGGTGGTCCATCTGGTCAGCGGCGAGGCTTCCGCGGATGACGCGGCGGCAACAACGACAGCGGGTGCCACGCCGTCGGACCCCGAAGACCCGCCGAGGCCGCCGACCAACGGCGGCGCCCGTCCCTCGCTCAAGCGCATCAAGTAGTCAACCGCCCGCCGGGCGCCGCGCCGCTAAAATTCACCCATTCCCCCACGCCGCTTTAGCTCAGTTGGTAGAGCAACCGCCTTGTAAGCGGTAGGTCGTCAGTTCGATTCCGACAAGCGGCACCATCGGTTTCAGCGCCGCGCCTGTACCTTGATGCGCAGCGTCACCTCGCCCCATCCCATGGATTTCAGCCGCGTCTGAAGCAGCGGCAGCAGCTGGCGCAGCTTCGCGGCGGCGGCGTTGCCCCGCACCAGCAGGCACCAGGTGCCGCCTTCGACCGGACCGGCCTGCACGGCAGGGCGCAAGTCGGGCGGAATTAGTTCCTGCACCGCCTGCAACCGCTCGCTCGCGTCGCGCGCGCGAGCGAAGAGGCTGGCCAGGGTCGGCGAATCCTGCGCGGCTTGCTCCAAAGTGACGGGATTGAAACGGCGGTTCATGGGGAAAGACTGTGAAGAGCCTAGGGTGGCAACGCGGCTAAAATGCCCGGTTTGCCGGCGTTCGCGCCGGCGGGGTCCGTTTGCCTTGGCGTGAAAGATTTTGCGCCAGGCGCGCCCACCTGCTTTCACCTATCTTAGGAATTTCGGTCGCGGTGCCCGCATGCGTTGGGGTCCCTGTCGACCTGCTCGCATGGCCACCAACTTCCTGACCCAGATTTTCGGCAGTCGCAACGACCGGCTCCTCAAGCAGTATCGCAAGACGGTCGAGCGCATCAATGCGCTCGAACCCGCATTCGAGAAACTCAGCGACGATGCGCTGCGCGCGAAAACCCAGGAGTTCAAGGACCGGCTGGAGCGCGGCGAGACGCTGGACGACCTGCTGCCCGAGGCTTTTGCGACGGTGCGCGAAGGCTCCAAGCGCGTCATGAAGATGCGCCACTTCGACGTGCAGCTGCTCGGCGGCATGGCGCTTCACAACGGCAAGATCTCCGAAATGCGCACCGGCGAGGGCAAGACGCTCACCGCCACGCTGCCGGTGTACCTGAACGCGCTGACCGGCAAGGGCGTGCACGTGGTGACAGTGAACGACTACCTCGCCAATCGCGACGCCCGCTGGATGGGCCGCCTCTACAACTTCCTCGGACTCACGGTCGGCATCAATTTGCCGCAGATGCCGCGCGAGGAGAAGCAGCAGGCCTACGGCAGCGACATTACCTACGGCACCAACAACGAGTACGGCTTCGACTACCTGCGCGACAACATGGTCTACGAGACGCAGGACCGGGTGCAGCGCGGGCTGAACTACGCGATCGTCGACGAGGTGGACTCGATCCTGATCGACGAGGCGCGCACGCCGCTCATCATCAGCGGCCAGGCCGAGGACCACACAGAGCTGTACCTCGCGATCAACAAGGTCGTGCCGCTCTTGACCAAGCAGGAGGGCGAGGCCGATCCGCGCACCGGCGAGGGCGTCACGAAGCCGGGCGACTTCACGGTCGACGAGAAGACGCACCAGGTGTTCCTGACCGAAGACGGTCACGAGAAAGCGGAGCAGATCCTCTCCGAATTCAAGCTGCTGCCCGAGGGCGCCTCGCTCTACGATCCGGCCAACATCACGCTGATGCATCACCTCAATGCGGCGCTGCGTGCGCGGCATCTGTACCACCGCGACCAGCACTACGTGGTGCAGCAGGGCGAGGTGGTGATCGTCGACGAGTTCACTGGCCGCCTGATGACCGGCCGGCGCTGGAGCGACGGCCTGCACCAGGCCGTCGAAGCCAAGGAAGGCGTCGAGATCCAGGCCGAGAACCAGACGCTCGCCTCGATCACCTTCCAGAACTATTTCCGCCTGTACGGCAAGCTGGCGGGCATGACGGGCACGGCCGACACGGAAGCCTACGAATTCCAGGAGATCTACGGCCTGGAGACCACGATCATTCCGCCCAACCGTCCGAGTCGGCGCGAAGACCAGCTGGACCGCGTCTACAAGACCACGCGCGAGAAGTACGACGCGGCCATTGAAGACATCCGCGAGTGCTACGAGCGCGGCCAGCCGGTGCTGGTGGGCACCTCCTCGATCGAGAACTCCGAGATCATCGACGGACTGCTCGCCAAGGCAGGCCTGCCGCACCAGGTGCTCAACGCTAAGCAGCATGCGCGCGAGGCCGAGATCGTCGCGCAGGCAGGCCGGACCAAGATGATCACGATTGCGACCAACATGGCGGGCCGCGGTACCGACATCGTGCTCGGGGGCAACGTCGAAAAGGCAATCGAAGCGGTAGAGGCTGACGAAGCGCTCGATCCTTCGGCCAAGGCGGCCGAGATCGCACGCCTGCGCAGCGAGTGGGACAAGGACCATGAGTTCGTGAAGTCGCTCGGCGGCCTGCGCATCATCGCGACCGAGCGCCACGAATCGCGGCGCATCGACAATCAGCTGCGCGGCCGCTCGGGCCGGCAGGGCGACCCGGGCTCTTCGCGCTTCTACCTGAGCCTTGACGATCCGCTGATGCGCATCTTCGCGGGCGACCGCGTCAAGGCGATCATGGACCGCCTCAAGATGCCGGATGGCGAGGCCATCGAAGCCGGCATCGTCACGCGCAGCATCGAGAGCGCGCAGCGCAAGGTCGAGGCCCGCAATTTCGACATCCGCAAGCAGCTGCTGGAGTACGACGACGTCTCCAACGACCAGCGCAAGGTGATCTACCAGCAGCGCAACGACATCCTCGACGCCGGCGATCTCACGGCGCAGATCGAGGCCTTGCGCGAAGGCTGCTTCACCGACCTGGTCCGCCAGTACGTGCCGCCCGAATCGGTCGAGGAGCAGTGGGACCTGGCCGGCCTCGAGAAGGCGTTGAGCGACGAGTGGGGCATCGACATCCCGCTTCAGAAGGACGTGGAGGCCGCGAGCGCCATGGGCGACGAGGACATCGTCGAAAAGGTGGTGGCCGCGGCCAACGAAGCGTTCAACGCCAAGGTGACGCTGATCGGCCAGGAGAACTTCACCCAGTTCGAGCGCATGGTGCTGCTGCAAAGCATCGACACCCACTGGCGCGAGCACCTGGCTTCGCTGGACTACCTGCGCCAGGGCATCCACCTGCGCGGCTACGCTCAGAAGCAGCCCAAGCAGGAATACAAGCGCGAGGCTTTCGAGCTCTTCGGCCAGTTGCTCGATTCGGTGAAGAACGAGGTCACGCGCCAGCTCATGACGGTGCGCGTGCAGTCGAGCGAGCAGTTGGAGCAGGCCGCCGACGCGATGGAAAGCCGCGGCGAGAACTTGGCCAACATCACCTACACCGCGCCGACCGAGACGGGCGACGTCGAGATCCGCGTCGACGAGGAAAGCCAGCGCCGCCTGGCCGCGATCGCCACTGGCCTTCCCGTCGGCGCCGCCGCCTTCGCCCGCGTCGGCCGCAACGATCCCTGCCCCTGCGGCAGCGGCAAGAAATTCAAGCATTGCCACGGCAAACTCAGCTGATAGCGACCAGGACGCCGCCATGCCCGTGAATCTCTCCGCTCCCGACCCCGCCGCCCTGCATGCGGTGCCCGGCATTCGCATCGGCGTGGCCGAAGCGGGCGTGCGCAAAGCCAACCGCAAGGACCTGACGGTGGTGCTGATAGACGAAGGCGCTGCCGTCGGCGGCGTGTTCACGCAGAACCGCTTCTGCGCAGCGCCCGTGCAGGTGTGCCGCGAACACCTGGCCCGGGACTTCGGCATTCGCGCGATGCTGATCAACACCGGCAATGCGAATGCCGGCACCGGTGAGGACGGCCTGGCGCGCACGCGCGCGACCTGCATCGCGTTAGCCCGCAAGCTGAACCTGGCACCCGAGCAGATCCTCCCGTTCTCCACCGGCGTGATCATGGAGCCGCTGCCGATCGACCGCATCGAGGCCGGCCTGCCCGCTGCGCTTGCCGACGCGGCGCCCGACCACTGGGCACGCGCGGCCGAAGGCATCATGACCACCGACACCGTGCCCAAGGCCTTCAGCCTCCAGGTGCAGATCGGCGGCGCGACGGTCACCGTCACCGGCATCAGCAAGGGCGCCGGCATGATCCGGCCGAACATGGCGACCATGCTCGGGTTCATGGCGACAGACGCGAAGATCGCTCCGTCGCTGATCCAGCCGCTGGCCAAGGCGTTGGCCGACGCTTCGTTCAATCGCGTGACCATCGACGGCGACACCTCGACCAACGATTCCTTCGTGGTGATCGCCACGCAGAAGGCTGCG
This sequence comes from Variovorax sp. MHTC-1, assembly GCF_003984645.1. Classification (GTDB taxonomy): domain Bacteria; phylum Pseudomonadota; class Gammaproteobacteria; order Burkholderiales; family Burkholderiaceae_C; genus Variovorax. Next base: position 120,868 of record NZ_RWKI01000006.1, on the reverse strand, counting down.
CACGGCACCATCTCCTCACTCGATTCCGTGGAAGGCCGTGCGTTGGTGGAAGCGATGCAGACCGTCGCGCGCCAGCTGGCCCAGGCCATCGTGCGCGACGGCGAGGGCGCGTCCAAGTTCATCACCATCCGCGTGGAAGGCGGGCGCGATGCCGCCGAATGCAGGCAGGTGGCGTATGCGGTGGCGCATTCGCCGCTGGTCAAGACCGCGTTCTACGCGAGCGACCCCAACCTCGGGCGCATCCTCGCGGCGGTCGGCTATGCGGGCATCACCGACCTCGATCAGACTGGAATCGATCTCCACCTCGACGACGTGCATGTTGCCGTCAAGGGCGGACGCAATCCGAGCTACCGCGAAGAAGACGGCCAGCGCGTGATGAAGCAGAGCGAGATCACGGTGCGCATCGGCCTCGGCCGCGGCGACGCCGCCGATACCGTGTGGACCTGCGACCTGAGCCACGACTACGTTTCCATCAATGCCGACTACAGGTCATGAATGAGAAGTTCGAACGCCTGATCGAGCGCGCCGAACAGCTGATCGGCCGCATCGAGTCGATCCTTCCGCAGCCGCTGGCGGCGCCCTCCGACTGGAACGCCTCGATCGCCTGGCGCTACCGCCGCCGCAGCTCGGGACACGGCACGCTGGAACCGGTGCGCCACCTGGCTTCGATGCCCTTGGATGCGTTGAAGGAAATCGACGCCCAGAAGGAAAAGATCGAACGCAACACGCGTCAGTTCGTCGAGGGCAAGCCGGCCAACAATGTGCTGTTGACCGGAGCCCGCGGCACCGGCAAGTCTTCGCTGATCCGCGCCTGCCTGCAGGCCTATGCGCCGCAGGGATTGCGCTTGATCGAAGTCGACAAGGCCGAGCTGACGGACCTGCCGGACATCGTCGAGGTGGTTTCGCAGCGGCCCGAGAAGTTCATCGTATTCAGCGACGACCTGAGTTTCGACGAGGGCGAACCCGGCTACAAGGCGCTCAAGTCGATCCTCGACGGCTCGATCGCCGCGGCCACGCCCAATGTGCTGATCTATGCGACCAGCAACCGGCGCCACCTGCTGCCCGAATACATGAAGGACAACCTGAGCTACACCCACACCGAAGACGGCGAGGTGCATCCCGGCGAGGTGATCGAGGAAAAGATCTCGCTGTCGGAGCGCTTCGGCCTGTGGGTCAGCTTCTATCCCTTCAGCCAGAACGAATACCTGACCATCGTCGCGCAGTGGCTGTCGTCCTTCGGCGTCGATCAAAAGGCGATCGAGGCAGCACGGGCCGAGGCGCTGGTCTGGGCGCTCGAGCGCGGTTCACGCAGCGGCCGGGTGGCCTACCAGTTCGCGCGTGACTACGCTGGCCGCAGCTGACGCGCCATGACGGACAAGCGCAAGCACACAGAGGTGGCGGTAGGCATCCTCATCCGCGAGGACGACGCGCTGCTTCTTTCGACCCGGCCCGACGGCAAGCCTTACGCGGGCTACTGGGAGTTTCCGGGCGGCAAGATCGAGCCGGGCGAGACGGTGGAAGAGGCGCTACGGCGCGAACTGCACGAGGAACTCGGCATCACGATCGCCGGCGCCGAGGTCTGGAAGACCACCGAACACGACTATCCGCACGCGCTGGTCCGCCTGCACTGGTGCAAGGTCCGGGCGTGGCGTGGCGAGTTCGAGATGCGCGAAGGCCAGGCGATGCGCTGGCAGCAGTTGCCGCTCGATGTGGCGCCGGTGCTGCCGGGTGCGCTGCCGGTGCTTGGCTGGCTCGCGCGGGAGCGCGGCCTCGCCAACGATCACTGCTGAATCTTGGGGTCGCCGAAAGCCTCGTCGTCCGGCGGCGCCTCGGCCGGCATTCTGAATTCCTCGCTGGCCCACGCGCCGAGGTCGATGCCCTTGCAGCGTGCGCTGCAGAAGGGCCGGTACGGATTACTGGGCGCGTAGACGCTGTCTTTCCCGCATGCCGGGCACCGGACGATGCGCTCGCCAGATGAATTGACCTTGGCCATCATGCGCAGAGAGTCAGCTCGAAGGGAGTGTCGTCCGTGCTCTGGTGCAGGCGATCGTCGGCTTCGTGTCGCATCAAGCGCACCGACACCATGAGCCGATTGCCGCTGATCTCGGGAATGAGTCCGAGTTTCGGGTCGATCCGCAGGCGCAACAGCTGGAAGCTCCGGCCCTGAGGCAGGTTCTGCTGGAACTGGCCGCCAGCGGCCATGACCTTGTAGGGCACGTCGGCGTCGCGCAAGAGCTTCAGCAGCAGGTAGATCGATTCGGCCAGCGGCGCGAGCGTGGAGGACCAGCGTTCCAGGTCGGCGCGCCGGTCGGGGGCGCTGCCGTTCTGCCAGGCGTAGTAGGCCGGCAGATCGAACTCGCAGGTGCCGCCGGGAATGCTCGCGCGGCTGCGGATGCTCATCAGCCACTCGTTCTCGGTCAATGCCTGTCCGGCCTTGCCGGGAACCGTGTTGAGCGTGGTGAAGTTGCTTTCGAGCTTGCCGACGACCTGGTCAAGCACGGCTTCGGAGATGGCCGGGTTGCCGCGATAGCTGTTGAAGACGTTCTTGTGCTTGTCGAGGTCGCGCAGCACGTCGGCCTTGAGATCGGCGCGCGCCGCCACGTCCATGATCTCGAAGATCGTGACGAGGGCGTAGTGATGGGAGAGCGCCGAATCGGCAGGCACCAATTCGCCGAGGCGGCGAAACAGGTGCTCCAGCCGCAGGTAGGTCCGGATGCGCTCGTTGAAGGGGTACTCGTACAGAATCACGCGTCGGCTTCCAGTCGCACGATGATAGCCCGAAGACTCGCTGCCGCACCGCAGCGAAGGGGAACTGGCATTCGTCCTACGGCGCGTTGTGCCGGACGGGAGAGAGGAGCGCGCGCACCTCCTTGAGCATCAGCTCGCCGACCCACAGCTGACCGTGCATGGACAGGTGCGTGTCGTTGGGGAAGTACAGGTCGCGCACGGTCGTACGGGCCTCCCTCGCCGCGGTGAACAAGTCGGGACCGAGTTTGGTCTTGTTGAGGGCGGCGACGAAAGCGGCGGAGTGCTGCGGTTCCACGTAAGTCGTGGTCTTGTCCGGAATCACCATCCACAGGATCGGCGGCGACGGATGCGCCTGGCTGATCGCTTCCATTTGCCTGACCGTGCGTTCGGAAAGCTCCGCTGCGGTGGTGTCATCGGGAAAGAACAGCGCCTTGTCGCACAGCCTGCTGCTGAAATAGGCGCAGCCGTCGGGCACGGTGCGCACCCGCGCGCGCTCTCCGAACTGGACGTCGGGCGATGCGATGGCGCGTTTCGTGTTGCGATAGGTGTTCAGGCCGGTGGTCAGCTTGGCGCTGGTATTGAGTTCGAAGCCCGGGACCTCGGTGAGGGGCTGCACGAAGGGCTCCTTCTTGACCGACAGGGGCTTCTTCGACATCGCGCCGCACTTCTCGCTGTCGTCGAGGCGCTCGGCAAGCAGGCGCTCGATGCTCTCGATCACGATCAGCTTGCCGCGGAAACCGTTGTCCTCGACCCATTGGCTGAAGTTCTTGCAGATGAAGGGAAGTTGCCCCCAGTAGATAGTCGTGACGCGGTAGCCGGCCTTCACCAGTACGCTCTGCCATGTGAAGGTCATCGAGAAACTGTCGCCGATGACGAGGATGTCGGCTTGGTCCATCGGGACGGCGCGCATGGACTCGAACGGGAGAGGAGGCGGCGGTTTGCGCCACCCGAACTCGTGCTCGGATACGCGCCCGATGCGCGACAGGTCGCCGTAGGGAATCGGCGTGAACAGCGTGACCAGCAGCAGGGCCACGATCACCGCAAAGCCAGCGAAAAAGATCCGCAGCCAGAGTTTCGCTGGGGTCATGTCAGAACTGAAAATAGAGGAAGGGGCTGTAGACGCCCAGTTGAGACACGCACATGCCGAACAGCACGACCACGAAAGCGGCGATCAGTGCCGTCCCCATCCGCATCGAGCGCGGACGCCCCGCCAGTGCGATCGGACCAGGCACCCAGCGCTCCAACGCGATTGTGGGAGGCAATGCCAGGCAGATGAACAGGCCGAGCAGCAAGGTCTGGAAGAATTCGGGCTTACGGTATGGAACCGCGAACTCGCCGAATGCGCTCGGCGGCGCCCCGTGCATGCCGAGCATGCCCTTGTAGATTTCGAGCGCCGTGGTGACGCTCTCGGCGCGGAACACGACCCAGGCGATCATCACGCACAGGAAGGTCAGCAGCCAGCCGGCCACGCGCCCCACGCGGCTCGGCGTGGCGCTGCGCCGCACCTTGGCGTTCCACAGGTGGTTGATCATCAGGAATGCGCCGTGCAACGCGCCCCAGATCACGAAGGTCCACGCCGCGCCATGCCAGAGGCCGCCGAGCAGCATGGTGATAAACAGATTGAGGTAACGGCGCGCCTCGCCCTTGCGGTTGCCACCCAGCGGCACATACAGATAATCGCGCAGGAAAGTCGATAGCGAAATGTGCCAACGCCGCCAGAACTCGATGATGTTGGTCGACTTGTACGGCGATCGGAAATTGAGCGGCAATTGCACGCCCAGGCACAAGGACAGCCCGACCGCCATATCCGAATAGCCCGAGAAGTCGAAGTAGATCTGCAGCGTGTAGGCCAGCACACCGAACCATGCCGTGTAGAGCGAGGGCGCGATGCCGTTGTGGACGCCGTTGAACATCAGGTCGGCGTACTGCCCCATCTTGTCGCCGATCAGCAGCTTCTTCGCGAGACCGAAGCTGAAGATCGCAATGCCGAGTGCGAGCTTGTTCGCATCGACCCGGTAAATGGCCGGGTTGGCGAACTGCGGCATCATCTGCGCGTGATGCAGCACCGGACCCGCGATCAAATGCGGGAAGTAGGTGACGAACAGCACATAGTGAATGAAGCTGCGCTCGTGAACCTTGCCCTGCCAGCAGTCGACCAGGAAGGCGATTTGCGTGAAGGTATAGAACGAAATCCCGATCGGCAGTGCGATATGGAGCAGCTGAATCGGCGCCAGTCCTGCGGCAGCCAGCCCCTCGTTCACGTTTGAGACGAAGAAGTTGGCGTACTTGAAGACCGCCAGCACCCCGAGGTTGACGACGAGCGCAGCGATCAGCATGCGCTTGCGCTGACGGTCGTCGCGTTCGGGGCTCGGCGTGAGGCGCAGCCCGAACCAGTAGTTGACGCAGATCGAGCCCACCAGCAGCGGCAAGGCCATGACGCTCCACCAGCCGTAGAAGAACAGCGATGCGAGCGCGAGAAAGCCGGCAGCTGCACGCGCGTTGCGCTTTCCGATCAGGAAGAACCCGACAAGAACTATCGGGAAATAGAGAAAGATGAATGCGTACGAATTGAAGAGCATCTTGGGGAGGGCAGCGTCGCATGGCTCATTCGAGCGCGCCGCCTTGTTGTTGTCTCGCGCGTGTGGCGGCAGTCAGCGCGGGATTATCGCGTGCTTGCGCCGGTCCACCGTTCCCACAGGTTTCGGACGTCGGCGGAGAGTTCCGCCAGCGACATTTTCTCGTTGAAGATCACCGCGTCCGCCGCGGCGCAGCGCTGCGCGCGGTCGGCCTGCTGAGCGATCACGGCGCGGACGGCTTCGGGCGTCCAACCCGAACGCGCCACCACGCGCTGCACCTGGGTTTCTTCGGTCGCGTCGACGACCAGCACGCGATCGACGAGAGCGCGCCAACGCTTCGATTCGACCAGCAGCGGCACATCGAAGACGATCAATTGCCCGCCCGCGGCGGCCGCCTGACGCTCGCATTCCTCGCCGATCAGGGGATGCAGGATCGCTTCGAGCCGCTTTCTGGCATGCGCGTCGGCAAACACCAGATCCCGCATGCGCGCCCGGTCCAGGCCGCCATCCGCAGCGATGACCCCACGGCCGAATTCGGCTTCGATCGCAGGCATGGCGGCTCCTTGCGGCTGGGCAATCGCGCGTGCAATGGCGTCGGTGTCGATCAGCGTGGCGCCGGCGATGACCAGCATGGACGCGACGGTGCTCTTTCCGCTGCCGATGCCGCCGGTCAGTCCGATGCGCATGGCACGCGCGCCTTTGCTCGGTCAGAGGCCGGCCACGCGAAGGATCGCGTCCGGACCGAAGAGCATGGCTGTGAAGCCGGCACCTGCGAGGAAAGGGCCGAAGGGCACATAGCCGCCTTCGCGCAGCCCGCTGTTGAGCTTGAGCGCAACGCCGACGATCACACCGATCACCGATGCCATCAGGATGATGGGCACCAGCGCCTGCCATCCGAACCAGGCGCCGAAGGCGGCGAACAGCTTGAAATCGCCGTAACCCATGCCCTCCTTGCCGGTGCTCAGCTTGAACAGCCAGTAGACCGCCCACAGCGAGACATAGCCCGCCACGGCGCCCCAGACGGCATTGGCGAGGCTCACGCCCGTGAAGCCTGCGAGGGCTGCGAGCAGGCCGGCCCAGAGCAAGGGCAGCGTGATGTCGTCGGGCAAGAGGGTGGTGTCCCAGTCGATCAGCGCGAGCGCGATCAGCGCAGCGGCGAAGCCGCACCAGGCTAGGCCGCCGAACTGGCCGGGCATGCGCCACACGCACCAGGCGAACAGGGCGCCGGTCGCCAACTCGACCAGCGGATAGCGCAGGCTGATGGGTGCCTTGCACGCCGAGCATTTGCCGCGAAGAAACAGGTAGCTCAGCACGGGCACATTCTCGTACCAGCGGATCGCATGGCCGCACTGCTGGCAGCGCGAATGCGGCACCATCAGATTGAAGGGCTCTGCAGCAGCGGGTTCCGCGCCGTCGAGGCTCGCACATTCGGCGGCCCATTGGCGTTCCAGCATTTTCGGCAGGCGATAGATCACGACGTTGAGGAAGCTACCGATCAACAACCCCAGCACGCCGGCCAATGCGGCGTCCACCCCCTGCGAAACCAGCATCAGACGACCTGGCCGAGCTTGAAGATGGGCAGATACATCGAGACCACGATGCCGCCGATGATCACGCCCAGGAACACGATGATGATGGGCTCCATCAGGCTCGAGAGGCCGGCCACCATGTCGTCGACTTCCGATTCGTAGAAATCGGCGGCCTTGCCCAGCATGTGGTCGATCGACCCGGACTCCTCGCCGATCGCGGTCATCTGCAGGACCATGGAAGGGAACAGGTTGGCGTTGGTCATCGCCGCCGTCAGGCTGGTGCCGGTCGAGACTTCCTGCTGGATCTTGGCCGTGGCGTCGGCGTACACCGTATTGCCGGAGGCGCCGCCGACCGAGTCGAGCGCCTCTACCAACGGCACGCCGGCGGCGAACATGGTGGCCAAGGTGCGGGTCCAGCGCGCGACGCAGGATTTGTCGATCAGGCTGCCGAAGATCGGCAGGCGCAGCAGCAGCCGGTCCATGACCCGCTGAACGCGCTCGTTGCGCTTCCAGGCCTGCATGAAGAAGTAGAGGCCGCCGCCGATCACCCCGAAGATCAGCCACCAGTACGCGACGAAGAATTCGCTGATGGCCATGACGATCAGCGTCGGGGCCGGGAGGTCGGCGCCGAAGGAGCTGAACACCTGCTTGAAGGCCGGGATCACGAAGATCATGATGATCGCCACCACGACGAACGCGACGACGACCACGGAGGTCGGGTACATCAGCGCCGACTTGATCTTCGACTTGATCGCCTCGGTCTTTTCCATGTAGGTGGCCAGGCGATCGAGCAGTTCTTCAAGGATACCTGCGGCCTCGCCGGCTTCAACCAGGTTGCAATAGAGGTTGTCGAAGTACTTGGGAAACTTGCGGAAGGCGGCGGACAGCGAGGTGCCCGTTTCCACGTCGCTGCGAACGTCGTTGAGCAGCTTGGCCACGCTCGGATTCGCGTTGCCGCGGCCCACGATGTCGAAGGCCTGCAGCAAAGGAACGCCGGCCTTCATCATCGTCGCGAGCTGGCGTGTGAAGATGGCGATGTCCTTCGGCTTGATGGCCTTGCCGGAACGCATGCGCCGCTTCTTGATCTTCGTCGCTAGCACGCCCTGGCGCCGCAGTGCCGCCTGGACCTGGTTTTCGCCGGCAGCACGGACTTCCCCGCGTACCACCTTGCCATTGCGATCCTTGCCTTCCCACTCGAAGACGAATTCCTTGAGGGTTCGGGTTGATGCTGCTGCTGCCGTTGCCATTCGAGCTCCGCTTCTCAATGCTATTCGTTGGTGACCGCGAGCACTTCTTCAAGTGAGGTCAGGCCTTGCATGACCTTCTTCAGTCCCGATTGACGTAGCGAGCGCACGCCTTCGGCTTCGGATTGCTTCGCGATATCGAGTGCGCTGCCATCGCGCAGAATGATCTTCTGGATCTCTTCGGAGATCGGCATCACCTGGTAGATGCCAACGCGCCCCTTGTAGCCGCCGTTGCAGGCCGAGCAGCCGACCGGGCGGTAGGGCTTCCAGGTACCGTCCACATCGCTTTCCTTGAAGCCGGCATCGAGCAGCGCCTCTTTCGGCACATCCATGGCCGGCACCTTGCAAACCGTGCAGAGGCGTCGCGCAAGCCGCTGCGCGGTGATCAGGATGACGCTCGAGGCGATGTTGAAGGGCGCGATGCCCATATTCCGCATGCGCGTGAGTGTCGTGGGAGCGTCGTTGGTGTGCAGGGTGGACAGGACCAGGTGGCCCGTCTGCGCAGCCTTGATCGAGATGTCAGCGGTTTCGAGGTCGCGGATTTCGCCGACCATGATGATGTCCGGATCCTGGCGCAGGAAGGCTCGCAGCGCAGTCGCAAAGGTCAGTCCCGCCTTTTCGTTGACGTTGACCTGGTTCACGCCGGGCAGGTTGATTTCCGACGGATCTTCCGCCGTGGCGATGTTGACGCCGGCCTTGTTGAGCAGGTTCAGGCACGTGTAGAGCGACACCGTCTTGCCGGAGCCGGTCGGGCCCGTGACCAGCACCATGCCGTAGGGACGCCCGATGGCAGTGAGCAATCGTTCCTTTTCATCCGCGTCGTAACCCAGTGCGTCGATGCCGAGGCGTGCACTGCTCGGATCGAGGATACGGATCACGATCTTTTCACCGAACAAGGTGGGCAGGGTACTCACGCGGAAATCGATCACCCGATCGGGACCGATCTTGAGCTTCATGCGGCCGTCTTGCGGCACCCGCTTTTCGGAGATGTCCAGCCGCGAAATCACCTTGATCCGCGACGCCAGCTTGTCCTTGATGACCGTGGGCGGACTTGCGATTTCGCGCAGTTCGCCGTCGACACGGAAGCGCACGCGATACTGATGCTCGTAGGGTTCGAAGTGGATGTCCGACGCGCGCATGCTGAATGCATCGAGCAGCATCTTGTGCAGAAAGCGAACGACCGGCGCATCTTCGACCTCGGCCACCGCCGGGTCGTTGTTGTCGCTCGAGGTTTCCGCCGAAATTTCGTCGAATTCGAACTCAGCGCCGACGATGCTGTCGATGGTCTCGGAGGCGCTCACTGCGGCCGCCTCGATCATGCGCGAGAGCTTGTCGTACTCGGCGATGACCCAGTCCACGCCCATCTGGGACGCGAACTTGATCTTCTCGGCGGCCTGCTGATCCGAAGGATCGGCTGTTGCAACAATGAGACGATTGTTGCGCTTGCTCAGCACCACAACCCGATAGGCTTGGCAGAGCTTGGGGTCGAGCAGGTCCTTAGGAAGGCGCTGCGGATCGATCGCGTCGAGGTCGAGCAGTGGCGCGCCGAAGGCGCCCGACAAGGTGTGCGCGAGGTCGGCGGCCGAGACGGCACCGGTGCCGGTCAGCTCCGCGATGAAGCTGGTCCGTCCACTGAGCGACTTCTGGTAGATGTCTTCTGCTGATTTTGCCGGCAGTTTGCCAGCCGATATCAAGGCCCGCGCGAGTCCCGGCAGGGCGATCGACGAGTTTTCTTTGACGAGGGGTTCAGCAGCGGCCATTCAACGAATGTAACAAGACGTGAAAAATTGCTTCACGATCATCGCTGATCCCCCAAGGGCTGTAAATCGCTTCGCAGCAACAGACCGCGCAGCATTTTGCATATACAGCCGAAAAGGCTGGTCGGGGTGAGAGGATTCGAACCTCCGGCCTCTACGTCCCGAACGTAGCGCTCTACCAGGCTAAGCTACACCCCGATGGTTGCAAGAAAAAGAATCGTCCCGGGTGCCCACTGTCGTGAGGTGTCTAGGCGCGTCGCTCAAGCAACTGAGCCGCCAATTGTAGCAAACCGGCAGAGTGCAAATTCGCGGGAAAGCCGGCAAGCGCATCCATCGCGCGTTGCGCTTCGGCCGCTGCTGCTGCCCGCGTAGCGTCCAGCGCACCCGTCTCTCGCACGATGGCGACGATCTGCGGCAGCTGCGCCGTATCGCCCGCCTCGATGGCAGTTCGAATGAGCTCGCGCTGCGCCGGCGTGCCGCGCTGCATGGCCAGAATCAGCGGCAGCGTCGTCTTGCCTTCGCGCAAATCGTCGCCGACGTTCTTGCCGGTCTCGTTCGCATCGCCTGCGTAGTCGAGCACGTCGTCGATCACCTGGAAGGCGGTGCCCAGCGCCTGCCCGTAGGCCGCACATGCTTCTTCCACCTCCGGCTTCGCGCCCGCCAATACTGCGGCGAGCCGGGTGCTGGCTTCGAACAGCTTGGCGGTCTTCGAGCGGATCACCCGAAGGTAGGCCTCCTCGTCGAGCGAGGCGTCGTGCATGTTCATGAGCTGCAGCACCTCCCCCTCGGCGATCACGTTGGTCGCCTCGGCCAGGATTTCCATGACCCGGACGTTGTTGGCATCCAACATCATCTGGAACGCGCGAGAGTAGAGGAAGTCGCCGACCAGCACGCTGGCGGGATTGCCGAAGGACTCGTTGGCTGTCGGGCGGCCCCGCCGAAGCGTCGATTCGTCGACGACGTCGTCGTGCAGCAAGGTCGCGGTGTGGATGAATTCCACCACGGCGGCCAGGTTGAAGCGCTGTTCTCCGCGATAGCCCAAAGCGCCGGCCATGAGCAGCAGCAGCGCCGGGCGCAGCCTCTTGCCGCCGGCCGAGATGATGTACTTGGAGACTTGACGCACCAGCGGGACGCCGGTATCGAGGCGGCGGGCGATCACGAGATCGACCCCAGCCATGTCCTCTGCAATCAGGCTGAGTACGGCGGCAGCGGGGGAGGAGTCGGCAGGGGGAACTGGCAAGGCAGGGGCGCTTTGTGCGCTGCGTGAGGGACGACGATGGCGCAGGGCCGGAAGGCGCAGATTATAGGGAGCCGGGTACCCGGACGACGCGGCGGGGCGTCGCGCTATGCCGGCAGGCGCCCTGCGTGCTAGAATCTTGGGCTCTGCGGAATTCGCCGTAGAACCATCTTATTCCAAGAGGTCCACATGTACGCGGTCATAAAAACCGGTGGCAAGCAATATCGCGTTGCTTCCGGCGAGAAAATTAAAGTAGAACAGATTGCTGCGGACGTAGGCCAGGAAATCGTGATCGACCAAGTGCTCGCAGTCGGCGACGGCAGCGCAATCAAGGTCGGTACACCCCTGGTGTCCGGCGCATCTGTGACAGCCACTGTGCTGTCGCACGGCAAGCACGACAAGGTTCGCATCTTCAAGATGCGCCGTCGCAAGCACTATCAGAAACGTCAAGGCCATCGCCAGCAGTTCACCGAGCTGCAAATCGGTGCGATCGCCGGCTAAGGAGCGAACACCATGGCACAGAAAAAAGGCGGCGGCTCAACGCGAAACGGGCGCGATTCCAAGCCCAAGATGCTCGGCGTGAAGGCCTTTGGCGGCGAGCTGATCAGCGCCGGTTCGATCATCGTGCGCCAGCGCGGCACCCAGTTCCATCCCGGCGTCAACGTCGGCGTGGGCAAGGACCACACGCTGTTCGCCCTGGTCGACGGCCATGTGTCCTTCGGCACCAAGGGCGCGCTCAACAAGCACACGGTCAACGTGACCCCGGCGTAAGCCAGTCACTTCGATCTGCTCGAAGCCCCGCTTGCCGGGGCTTCTTCATTTGTAAACTGGACATCTCATGAAGTTCGTGGACGAAGCCTTCATCGACATCGCTGCCGGCGATGGCGGCAACGGCTGCGTGTCGTTCCGGCATGAGAAGTACAAGGAGTTCGGCGGCCCGAACGGCGGCGACGGCGGGCGCGGCGGCCATGTGTTCGCGGTGGCCGATCCGAGCCTCAACACGCTGGTGGATTTCCGCTTCGCGCGCCGCCACGAAGCCAAGCGCGGGCAGCACGGCATGGGGTCCGACATGTTCGGCGCTGCCGGCGACGACATCACGCTCAAGATGCCGGTCGGCACCATCATCACCGACGCCGAAACCGGCGAGGTGCTGTACGAACTGCTGGCGCCGGGCGAGGTGATCACGATCGCCAAGGGCGGCGACGGTGGTTTCGGCAACATGCGCTTCAAGAGCGCTATCAACCGCGCTCCGCGCCAGAAGACGCCCGGCTGGCCCGGCGAGAAGAAGAGTCTCAAGCTCGAACTGAAGGTACTGGCCGATGTCGGCCTGCTGGGCATGCCGAACGCCGGCAAGTCCACGCTCATCAGCGCGATCTCCAATGCGCGTCCGCGCATCGCCGACTACCCCTTCACCACGCTGCATCCGAACCTCGGCGTGGTGCGCGTCGGTCCGGAGCAGAGTTTTGTCGTCGCCGATCTCCCGGGCCTGATCGAGGGCGCCTCCGAGGGTGCCGGCCTCGGCCATCTGTTCCTGCGCCATCTGCAGCGCACCCGGCTGCTGCTGCACGTGGTCGACATCGCGCCCTTCGACGACGCCGATCCGGTCGCGCAGGCCAAGGCGATCGTCGGCGAGCTCAAGAAGTACGATGCGGCGTTGTACGAAAAGCCGCGCTGGCTGGTGCTGAACAAGCTCGACATGGTGCCGGACGACGAGCGTGTCGCGCGTGTGAAAGACTTCGTCAAGCGGCTGCGTTTCAAGGGTCCGGTCTTTGAGATCTCTGCGCTCACGCGCGAAGGCTGCGAGCCCTTGGTCCAGGCCATCTACCAGCACGTCAAGGCGCAGCAGGTGGCCGAGCAGCCGCCGACGGAGATCGACCCGCGTTTTGCCTGACATGACTTCAAGCTCGACCCCCGGTTCCACCGCCCTGCGCGACGCGCGCCGCATCGTCGTCAAGGTGGGCTCCAGCCTCGTCACCAACGAGGGCCGGGGCCTGGATGAAAACGCCATCGGCGAATGGTGCCGGCAGCTCGCGACGCTGGTGCGCGACGGCCGCGAGGTCGTGATGGTGTCGAGCGGTGCCATCGCCGAAGGCATGAAGCGGCTCGGCTGGCGCACGCGCCCGCACGAGATTCACGAATTGCAAGCTGCCGCGGCGGTCGGGCAGATGGGCTTGGCGCAGATGTACGAGACCAAGCTGCGCGAGAACGGCATGGGCAGTGCCCAGGTGCTGCTGACGCACGCCGACCTGGCCGACCGCGAACGCTACCTGAATGCGCGCTCGACGCTGGTGACCCTGCTCGCGCTCGGCGTGGTGCCGGTCATCAACGAGAACGACACGGTAGTCAACGACGAGATCAAGTTCGGCGACAACGACACGCTGGGGGCGCTGGTCGCCAACCTGGTGGAAGCCGACGCGCTTGTGATCCTGACCGATCAGAAGGGCCTCTACACTGCCGATCCGCGCAAGGATCCCGACGCCCGCTTCGTGCACGAGGCGGCGGCCGGCGATCCCGCGCTCGAAGCCATGGCCGGCGGCGCAGGCAGCAGCATCGGCCGCGGCGGCATGATCACGAAGATCCTGGCAGCCAAGCGCGCCGCCGGCTCCGGCGCCTCGACGGTGATCGCTTGGGGCCGCGAGCCGGATGCATTGCTGCGCCTTGCGCGCGGCGAACCGATCGGCACGCTGCTGCTGGCGCAGACCGCCAAGCACCAGGCGCGCAAGCGCTGGATGGCCGATCACCTGCAGTTGCGCGGCGCGGTCACGGTGGATGCCGGTGCCGCCGCCAAGGTGCGGGGCGAAGGCAAGAGCCTGCTGCCGATCGGCATGACCAACGTCGAGGGCGAGTTCTCACGCGGCGACGTGATCGCCGTGCGGGACGCGCAAGGCGTCGAACTCGCTCGCGGGCTGGCGAACTACTCGAGTGCCGAGGCCAGGCTGCTGTGCCGCAAGCCTTCCGCCGAATTCGAGCGACTGCTGGGCTATGTCGCGGAGCCGGAAATGGTGCACCGGGACAACATGGTCCTGATGCCCGGCGGCCGCTGAGGCTTCACTGGAGCTCGCGCAGCGGATTCTTCATCTGCTGCACCATCTCGCCCACGGATGCGCGCGGCGCGTGGCCGCGGCACAGGCCCTGCGCAGACAGTTCCTTGGCATAGCGCGAGTTGCGTTCGTCGATGCGCTTCCACTCCGGATTGGTCACGTGATGCCAGGCGCCCTGGTTGAAGCGGGCGTATTGCTTCACTTCCTCGGTCGCGCAGCGCACCCCTTCGTAGAAGGCATTGGTGGCGCCGCCGGCTTTGTTGCTGGCCACGATCACATAACGCACCGTGCCGTCGCTCCCCAGCGTGATGGTGCCGGGATCGACGCCGTACTTGAGGCTCAGGTACGGCGGCATTTCGATCGGGAGCAGCCGCCTCTCGTCGAAAGCCGGAGGCGGCGGCACTTCGCCTTCCTTCCATTCGTCCGCTTGAGCCGTCACTTTCGGCGGCGGCGGCATGCCGGCTTGCGCCCAGTCCGGATTGTCCGTATCCCTTGGACCGGAGCCGCATGCGGCGAGCATGCATGCGACGGCGAAGGCAAGAACGTGCCTAGCGCGGCACGTGAAGAGGATCGGTTGGGTCGGGCGCTGGATGAGGGGCATTGGGATTCGGGTCGAAACTCGCCCCGGGAGGCAGTTCGAAGTTGGGTTCATGGCCTGCAGCGGGCGGGTGGCGCTCGAATTCACGAGCGCGCACATTGCTGCGCAGGAAGCGGTTGCGGAAATCCTGACGAGGCAGGTAACGTGCGAGTTCGGTCAGCGCCATTTCATAGACGCCGCGCTTGAATTCGACCACCACGTCCAGCGGGACCCAGTAGTCATGCCAGCGCCAGGCGTCGAACTCCGGATGGTCGGTGGCGCGAAGATTGAGATCCCAGTCGTGACCGATCAGCTGCAGCAAATACCAGATCTGCTTCTGGCCCTTGTAGTGGCCCCGTGCGTCACGGCGGATGAACCGATCCGGCACCTCGTAGCGCAACCAGTCGCGGGTACGGGCCACGATGCGCACATGCTCCGGCTGGAGACCCACCTCCTCGTGCAGTTCCCGGAACATGGCCTGTTCGGGGCTCTCGCCGCGATCGATGCCGCCTTGCGGGAACTGCCAGGAATGGGTGCGGATGCGTTTGCCCCAGAAAACCTGGTTTCTCTGGTTGAGCAAGATGATGCCGACGTTGGGCCTGAAGCCGTCCCGGTCGAGCATAATCAAACCCCAATTTTTTGAACTGAGTCGATTATGCCTGCCGGGTTGCACTCGGCAAGCGACCGGTTCCGGGCCCTCTCGTGGCTCGCCTTTACCCTGTACCTGGAACTCTCTCTCGCGACCGATGAAAGCTTCCCGATTCTTTATCTCCACCCTCAAGGAAGCGCCGGCCGATGCCGAGGTCGCGAGCCATCGGCTCATGATGCGCGCCGGCATGATCAAGAAGCTCGGTACGGGCATCTACACCTACATGCCGATGGGCCTGCGCGTGATCCGCAAGGTCGAGGCGATCGTGCGCGAGGAGATGAACCGCGCCGGTGCCGTCGAGCTCACGATGCCGGTGGTGCAGCCGGCCGAACTGTGGGAGGAAAGCGGCCGCTTCCAGGGCTACGGCCCCGAGCTGCTGCGCATCAAGGATCGCCATGAGCGCGGCTTCGTCGTGCAGCCGACCAGCGAAGAGGTCGTGACCGACATCGCGCGGCAGGAAATCCGCAGCTACAAGCAGCTGCCGAAGAACCTCTACCAGATCCAGACCAAGTTCCGCGACGAGCGCCGTCCCCGCTTCGGCCTGATGCGCGGGCGCGAGTTCGTCATGAAGGATGCCTACAGCTTCGACCGCGACCTCGAAGGCGCGAAGCTCAGCTATCACGCAATGGCCGACGCCTACCGCAAGATATTCGACCGCTTCGGCCTGCGCTACCGAGCCGTCGCTGCCGACAGCGGGGCGATCGGCGGCGACGTGAGCCAGGAGTTCCAGGTCATCGCCGCGACCGGCGAGGACGCGATCGTCTATTGCCCCGACAGCGACTACGCGGCCAACATGGAGAAGGCCGAGGCGCTCGCGCCCACCGTGCCGCGCGGTCCGGCGACCGAGCCGCTCGCCAAGACGCCCACGCCGGGCAAGAGCACCTGCGAGGACGTGGCCCTGCTGCTGGGTGTGCCGCTTGCGACCACCGTCAAGTCGCTGGTGCTCGCCACCGACACCGTCGATGCCGACGGCAATCCGAAGGGCTCCCAGGTCTGGCTGCTGCTGGTGCGCGGCGACCACGACATGAACGAGATCAAGGCGAGCAAGGTGCCGGGCCTGGACAAGGGCTTCCGCTTCGCGACGAACGCCGAGATCGAAGACCACTTCGGCTGCAAGCCGGGCTACCTCGGCCCGCTCGCGCTGAAGCAGCAGGTGAAGATCGTCGCCGACCGCGACGTTGCGGTCATGGCCGACTGGATCACCGGCGCCAACGAGGTCGACTTCCACATGACAGGCGTCAACTGGGGCCGCGACCTGCCCGAGCCCGACGTGGTGGCCGACATCCGCAATGTGGTCGCCGGCGACGCCTCGCCCGACGGCAAGGGCGTGCTCGCGATCGAGCGCGGCATCGAGGTCGGCCATGTGTTCGTGCTCGGCACCAAGTACAGCAAGCCCATGAACGCGACCTTCCTCGACGAGGCCGGCAAGCCGCAGTTCCTCGAGATGGGCTGCTACGGCATCGGCATCACGCGCCTGCCTGCGGCGGCCATCGAGCAGAACAACGACGAGCGCGGAATCATTTGGCCCGATGCCATCGCCCCCTTCACCGTGGTGGTCTGCCCGATCGGCATGGATCGCAGCCCGGAGGTCAAGACGGCGGCCGAAGCGCTCTACGAGCAGCTGCTCGCGGCCGGCGTCGACGTGCTGCTCGACGATCGCGGCGAGCGCCCCGGCGCGATGTTCGCCGACTGGGAGCTGATCGGCGTGCCGCACCGCATCGTCATCTCCGACCGCGGCCTGAAAGAAGGCCAGCTCGAGTACCAGCACCGCCGCGATACCGCCGCGACCAAGGTGCCGGTGGCCGGCGTTGCCGAATTCATCAAAGGCAAGCTCGCAGCATGAGCTTGTCGCGCCGCGCGTACATGGGCGGCGCTGCCGCCGGAACCCTTTCGCTGGTGCTGCCGCGCCCGGCGCTGGCCGGCGCGCAGATCGAGGAACCCCTGATCGATTCGGTGCGCACCGCCCTGAGCTCGGCCATCCACAACAAGGCGCCGCCGATCCCCGAGTTCAGCAACACCGAGGCGCGGCTCGCCTACCTGCGCTGGCTCGGCGCCATGAGCGAGCGCCTCAAGAAGAAGCTGGTCGACTGGCCGACGCGCAAGGAATTTCTGCAGACCGTCTGGTACGAATCGCGCCGCGCCGGCCTCGACGTCAGCCTGGTGCTGGGCCTGATCCAGGTCGAGAGCAATTTCCGCAAGTACGCGGTTTCCAGCGCCGGCGCGCGCGGCTACATGCAGGTGATGCCCTTCTGGACCCGCGTGATCGGCGACAGCGACCCGGCCAAGCTGTTCCACATGCAGACCAACCTGCGCTTCGGCTGCGTGATCCTGCGCCACTACCTCGACCGCGAAGCCGGCGACCTGTTCATGACGCTCGGCCGCTACAACGGCAGCCGGGGCAGGGCGCCGTACCCGAATGCGGTGTTCGCCAACCAGCGGCTCTGGGCCTTCGACGACCGGCGTTCGGACTCGGCCTCAGCCTGAACTCGCCGCGCCGGCGCCGGCACCGGCGCGGGTGACCATCACCTGGTCGATGCGGTGGCTGTCGACGTCCATCACTTCGAAGGTGTAGCCGCTCCAGCTCACGCTGTCGGTGCGCTTGGGCACGCGGCGCAGCATCACCATCAGAAAACCTGCCAGCGTCTCGTACTCGTCGGCGTGCGGCAGCGCGTCGATGTCGAGCGCGCGCTGCACGTCCTGGATCGGCGTCACGCCGTCGATCAGCCACGAGTTCTCGTCGCGCTTGACGATCTGCTGCTCTTCATCCTGCGGCCCGACCAGGTCGCCCATCACCGTGCTCATCACATCGTTGAGCGTGATCACGCCGACCACCAGGCTGTATTCGTTGACGATGATCGCGAAGTCCTCGTGGGCCTGCTGGAACTGCTCGAGCACCTCGGTCAGCGACAGCCGGTCCGGGACGACCAGCGCCTTGTGCAGCGGCAGACCTTGGTCGAAGGAGAGCGGCTGGCCGCTCAGCACGCGCTGGAACATGTCCTTCGCGTCCACGTAGCCCAGCACGTGGTCGATGTCGCGTTCGCACACCGGATAGGCCGAGAAGGGCTCGGCAACGATGCGCGCGCGCAGCACCGCCTCGGAATCGTCTTTCTGGAACCAGGCGATGCGGTCGCGCGAAGTCATCACGCTGCTGACCAGCCGCGTATCGAGCTCGAACACGTTGGCGATCACTTGCTGCTCGCGCACCGCGAGCACGCCGGCACGCGCGCCGGCTTCGGTCATGGCGAGGATGTCGGCCGAAGTGATCTTGTCGTCGCGCTGCATCGGCATGCGCAGAAGCTTGAAGAGCAGGTCGGTGCAGTTCGTGAACAGCCAGACCAGCGGCTTGAAGGTGGTGATGAGCACCTGCATCGGCCCGACCATGCGCACCGCGAGCCGTTCCGGATCGCTCATGCCCAGCCGCTTGGGAAACAGGTCGGCGAACACCAGGAACACCGCGATGATCGTGACGAAGGAGGCCAGGAAGGCCGCGGTCTGCGCAGCCTCGGCGCCGAGCCACAGCTCGAACAGCTGTGCGAAGTACGGGCTCAGCGAGCCTTCGCCGACCACGCCGCCGAGGATCGCGACCGCGTTGAGCCCGATCTGGACCACGGTGAAGTAGTGGCCGGGCTGCTCCTGGATGCGCATTACCCGCTCGGCGCGCACGTCGCCATCGTCGGCCATCTGGCGCAGCCGCAGGCGGCGCGAGGCGGCCAGCGAGATCTCGGCCAGGGAAAAGAAAGCGCTTATCGCAATCAGTGCGGCGATGACGAGCAGGCTTTGGGTCAGTGTCACAGGATCATGGTTCGATCGACAAGGACCGCCATGGTGCCATGACCTGAGGCCCTACTGGACGAAGCCGATCCGGCTGCGGCCCGTGCTGGCGCGCGGCAAGTCGTCGATATGCACCTCGTCGCGGCCGGCCAGGCGGGCATTGCCGAAGCCGGTCATGAGCGCGCGGCGCATCTCGCGCGGTGCGAGCGCGGCCAGGTGGTCGAGCACGTCGCCCGAAGGCTCGTCGGCCACGAGCCGGCCCCAGTCGTGCTCCTTGCGGATCGAGGCATAGAGCTGGCGCGCGATCTGCCGCGCCGCCTCGGGGGAGGGCGCATCGACCTCGAACACGTTCATGCGGTTGAGGATGGGCTCGGGGATGCCGCGCACGTCGTTCGCCGTCGTGATCCAGATTACCTGGCTGGCGTCGATCGGCACTTCTGCGAACTCATCGACGAAGGCGTGGGCCGTGTCGTGCTCGAGCAGGTTGTAGAGCGCGCCCAGCGGGTCGTACTGGGCGTCGGCGCCGGCCTTGTCGATCTCGTCGATCACCATCACCGGGTTGGCGTACTGCCCGTCGACCAGCGCCTCGAACACCTTGCCGGGCTTGGAGCCCTTCCACTGGGAGGATGCGCCGGAGAGCAGCCAGCCGGCGGTCATGGAGCTCATCGGCACCAGCGACATGCCGGTGCCCAGCAGTTCGGCCAGCTTCTTCGCGAAGTGGGTCTTGCCGATGCCGGGCGGCCCGAGCAGCAGCATCGGCGTGACTTCGAGCCCGTCGCGGCTGTCCTGGGCGAGCGCGACATGGCGGCGCACGTCGTCGAGCACCTCGGTGAAATTGGGCAACTGGGCGTAGAGCGCGGCCATCTCGGGGATGCCGCTGGGCTTGACCTGGAAGCGTTCGGGGCCGCGTTCGAGCATGCGCTCGTAAGTGGTTCGAAGATGCTCGTGGTCGCGTTCAGGAAGCTTGGCGAGCTTGCGCTCGACGTCGTGCGTGCGGAACACGCTGCGTAGCTGGGCCACCGGCAGCTGGAAGGACGAGCACGCGGGAACCAGATCGCGGGACATGCGGGAATCCATGGGACACCTCCGACTTCGAACACTCGGATACAGCATAAGCCGTGCCCGATGTCCGTGCGTGTCTATGTTTTCTCGCTTTGCGGCTTTTGTCGTGCGGCCGTCGCCGGGCTTCGATCAGACGCCGCCGTGCGGGTGCGTCGGGTCGACCCACAGCACCGACTCGGGCTTCTCGACCGGTTCGATGTCGAGATTGACCGCCACCGCCTCGCCATCGCTGCGGCAGAGCACGCATTCGAGCGCCTCGGTCGTGCTGGCATTGATCTCCTGGTGCGGCACGTACGGCGGCACGTAGATGAAATCGCCCGGCCCCGCCTCGGCGGTGAACTCGAGGTGCTCGCCCCAGCGCATGCGTGCGCGCCCGCGCACGACGTAGATCACCGATTCGAGATGCCCGTGGTGGTGGGCGCCGGTCTTCGCATTGGCATGGATGGTCACCGTGCCGGCCCAGAGCTTCTGGGCGCCGACGCGCGCGAAGTTGATCGCTGCGGCCCGGTTCATGCCGGGCGTCTGTGCGGTGTTGGTATCGAGCTGGTTGCCCGGAATCACGCGCACGCCATCGTGCTTCCAGGCTGGGCCGCCAAGCTCCTGGTCATGATCGGAGTGTTCGTGGCTCATGGTGAGCGCCTTGCGGCCGACGAAGTCAGGCCTGTTGGTGAGACACCGCGGAACCGGCCTTGCCGGGCCGCTGGTGTCGCCCCCGGCAGGGGGGGTGGCGAAGCGACACGAAGTGCGCGAAGCCTGGGGGCGAGCAACATTTCAGGCGGGACTGCCGTTGAGCATCTGCTGCAGTTCGCCGGACTCGTACATCTCCATCAGGATGTCAGAGCCGCCGACGAATTCGCCCTTCACGTAGAGCTGCGGGATCGTCGGCCAGTTGCTGTATTCCTTGATGCCCTGGCGGATGGCGTCGTCCTCGAGCACATTGACGGTCTTGAGCGTGCGCGTGTCGACGCCCACTGCCTTGAGGATCTGGATCGCGCGGCCCGAGAAGCCGCACATCGGAAAGCTGGCATTGCCCTTCATGAAGAGCACAAGATCGTTGGTCTTGACGAGATCGTCGATACGTTGCTGGGCGTCGGTCATGGGGGACTCCAAAAAGTAAGCTGGGCGGATTATTTCACCGTGCGCCAGATCCCGCCGGAGCAGCGTGCGATGCCGGCAAGGTCGTCGCGGCTTTGGACTTCGGCGAAGCCGCGGGCTGCCAGCAGTTGCCGCACCGAGGCTGCCTGGTCGTAGCCGTGCTCGAGCAGCAGCCAGCCGCCGTCGCGCAGGTGCTGCGGCGCGGCCTGGACGATGCGCCGGATGTCGTCGAGACCGTCCGGCCCCGAAACCAGGGCGCGTGCCGGTTCGTGGCGCAGGGCGGCCAGATGGGTATCGCCGGCCGCAACGTAGGGCGGGTTCGAAACCACCAGGTCGTAGCCGATGCCGGCGCCATCCAGCCAGTCGGCTTCGACGAAGCGGACGGCCAAGCCGAGCCGCTGCGCGTTGGCACGGGCAACGGCCAAAGCATCCGCGCTGGCGTCCACCGCCGTGACCTGCGCATCGGGGCGGGCGTGCCGGATGGCCAGCGCGATCGCGCCGCTGCCCGTGCCGAGGTCGATCACCGACGGCGCTGCGCGGCCTTCCAGGCATTGCAGCACCCAGTCGACCAGGGTTTCGGTGTCGGGCCGCGGCACCAGGACCCGGGCGTCGACCTGCAGGCCGAGCCCATGGAACTCCTTCTCGCCGACCAGATAGGCGACCGGTTCGCCGGCCACGCGGCGGGCACAGAGTTCGGCGAAGCGCAGCCAGGCGCATTCCGCTAGCGCATCCGTGTCATGTGCCAGCAGCCACGCGCGGTCCTTCGATGGGCGGCCCAGCACCCGCAGCAGCAGCAATTGGGCATCGAGCCGTTCCACGCCCAGCGCCGCGGCCGCGGCGAGCATCTCTGCCGCGGTGGAGGGCGAATTCGGAACCGCCGGCATCACGCGGGCAGGCTCGCTTCCAGCTCCGCCAGCTGTTCGGCCTCGCGCGCTGACTGCAGCGCCGCCAGCACGTCGCCCAGGTCGCCTTCCATGATCGCCTGCAGCTTGTAGAGCGTGAGATTGATGCGATGGTCGGTGAGCCGGCCCTGCGGGAAGTTGTAGGTGCGGATGCGGTCGGAGCGGTCACCGCTGCCGATCAGGCCCTTGCGCAGCGCGGCGTCCTTGGCCGCGCGCTCGCTGCGGTCTTTTTCCTGGATGCGCGCCGACAGCACCTGCAGCGCCTTGGCCTTGTTGCGGTGCTGGCTGCGGTCGTCCTGGCACTCGGCGACGATGCCGGTGGGGATGTGCGTGATGCGCACCGCCGAATCGGTCTTGTTGATGTGCTGGCCGCCGGCGCCGCTCGCGCGGTAGGTGTCGATGCGCAGGTCGGCCGGGTTGATCTGCACAGCCTGCGTCTCGTCCGGCTCGGCCAGCACGGCCACGGTGCAGGCGCTGGTGTGGATGCGGCCCTGGGTCTCGGTCGCGGGCACGCGCTGCACGCGATGGCCGCCGGACTCGAAGCGCAGTTTGCCGAAGACCTCGTCGCCCGCGATGCGCACCACTACTTCCTTGTAGCCGCCGAGCTCGCTCTCGCTTTCGCTCACGATTTCGCAGCGCCAGCCGGTGCGCTCGGCATAGCGCGTGTACATGCGCAGCAGGTCGCCGGCGAACAGCGCCGACTCGTCGCCGCCGGTGCCGGCGCGGATCTCGAGGAAGGCGTTGCGTGCGTCGTCCGGGTCCTTGGGCAGCAGCAGGCGCTGCAGCTCGTCCTCGAGTTGCAGCAACTCGGCTTCAGCGCTCGCGATCTCTTCCTGCGCCATCTCGGCCATGTCCGGGTCGCCGAGCATCTCGCGCGCACCGGCAAGGTCCGATTCGCGCTGCAGGTAGCGCGCGTAGCGGCCCGCGATCTGCGTCACCTCGGCATGCTCGCGCGAGATGGTCCGGTACTGCGCCATGTCGGACATGATGTCCTCGCGCGAAAGAAGGAAGTCGAGTTCGCCGAGGCGTTGCGCGTAGCGCTCGAGTTGATGGCGGAGAAAGGGTTTCACGGGGGCGAACAGAAGCGGGAAAAACAGGCCGCGCGATGCGCGCGGCGGCGGGCATGGGCTGCGGCGCGCGCAACCGGGCGCGGCCGGCGTCGCTAACGCTCTTTGCGCAGGAACAGCCGCGAGATGGCCTGGGCCGTGTGCTCGCGCGCGTTGGCGTCGCCGGCATGCAGCTCGGCCATCGCGCCGTGCAGCATCTTCTGGGTGAGGCCGCGCGACAGCGCCTCCAGCACGGCCTCGACCGGCTCGCCCTTGGCCAGCAGCTTGCGCGCGCGGGCCAGTTCCATGGCGCGCCATTCGTCGGTCTGGGCATTGAGCTGCTGGATCAGCGGGACGGTGCCGCGCTGGTCGAGCCAGTGCATGAAGCTGCGCACGCCGGCGTCGATGATGACTTCGGCCTCCGCCACTGCGGCCAGCCGGCTGGCATGGCCCTGCTGCACCACCTGTGCCAGGTCGTCGACCGTGTAGAGGTAGATGTCTTCGAGTGCCTTGACCTCGGGCTCGATGTCGCGCGGCACGGCCAGGTCGACCATGAACATCGGCCGGTGCTTGCGCAGCTTCAGCGCGCGTTCGACGGCGCCGAGCCCGATCAGCGGCAGGGTGCTCGCCGTGCAGCTCACGACGATGTCGAATTCGGCCAGGCGCTGAGGCAGGTCGGCCAGCCGCATGGCTTCGCCGCCGAAGCGCGAGGCCAGTTTCTCGCCGCGCTCGAGCGTGCGGTTGGCGATGACGATGGAAGTCGGCTCCTTGGCCGCGAAATGCGTCACTGCCAGGTCGATCATTTCGCCGGCGCCCACGAACAGCACGCGGGTCTGCTTCAAGTCCTCGAACAGCTGCGCGGCCAGCCGGACGGCCGCTGCGGCCATGCTGATCGAATGGGCGCCGATCTCGGTGGCGGTGCGCACTTCCTTGGCAACCGCGAAGGAGCGCTGGAACAACTGGTTCAGCGTGCTGCCCAGCGCGCCGGCGGTTTCGGCGGCGCGCACGGCGTCCTTCATCTGGCCGAGGATCTGGGCTTCGCCCAGCACCATCGAATCGAGGCCGGCAGCGACGCGGAAGGCGTGGCGCGCAGCCTGGTCGTCGTGCAGCGCGTAGGCATGCGAGCGCAGCAGGGCCGGGGCGACGCCGCCGCTCTCGGCCAGCCACTCGACCGTGTGGTCGAGCGCCAGGTGCTCGGCGGCGCAGTAGATCTCGGTGCGGTTGCAGGTCGAGATGATGGCGGCCTCCACGTCGGGATGCCGGTGGGAGCCGAAGGAACGGCGCAGGCTCTGCAGCGTGGGGGCTATCTGGTCGATCGCGAACGCGAACCGACCGCGCAGGTCGAGCGGCGCGGTCGTGTGGTTCAAGCCGAGAGCCCAGACTGACATAACCGGTGATTATAAAATCCGCCGCCGCCATAGGCCGCCGCATCCGCGGATGACCCGAAACCTGCGGTCCCTTTTGCCTTCCATGTCCGCGCTCGACCTGCTGTTCCATTTGCTCAACTTCGCGGCGCCGGCCTTCTTCGTCGCGCTCCTGCTCGCGCTGCTGTTTCGGCTTGCCATGCACAAGCGCAGCGCCGCGACCGGGTTGTGGACGCAGCTCGCCGTCAACTTCGCTGCCGGCCTGGCGGTGTCGATCGCCGGCCTGGTCTTCTTCGGCCGCGATGGGCAGATCGCCACCTATGCCGCGCTGGTGGCGGTCTGCGGCACCGTCCAGTGGTGGCTCCTGCGCGGCTGGCGCGGCTGAACCGGCCCTCGGCTCAAACCGGCAACGGTGGCGTCGGCGCCGGCGGCGCCGGCGGCTCCGTCGGTGACATCACCATGGTGGGCACCGCCAGCGGCAGCCCGGCCGCCTTGAGCAGGTCGAGGATGGCGAAGAGCAGGTCGCTGCGCACCCCGCCGGCCACGCGCGGGCTCTGCACGTAGGCGATCGCCTGGAAGATCAGCATGCCGTTCTCGATGCCTTCGAGCGTGACCGTGGGCGCTGGCGAGGGCAGCACGCCGGCATGATCGGCACAGGCCGCCAGCATCAGCTCGCGCGTGCGCTGGGCGTCGGTGTTGAGCGGCATCGGCAGCCGAATAAGCACGCGTCCCTCGGCGTTCGCCAGCGTCATGTTGCGCACGGTCTTAGTGATGAACTCCGAGTTCGGCACGATCAGCGTGGAGCGGTCGCCCAGCTGGATTTCGGTGGCGCGCACGTTGATGCGCCGTACATCTCCTTCGGCATTGCCGAGCACCACCCAGTCGCCGACCTTGACCGGGCGTTCCGCCAGCAGGATCAGCCCGGAGATGAAGTTCTGGACGATCGCCTGCAGCCCGAAGCCTATGCCGACCGACAGCGCGCTCGCCACCCAGGCGATGCGCTCGATGCCAATGCCCAGCGCCGACAGCGCGACCGCGACCACGAGAATGCCGCCCACGTAGCCCAGCAGCGTCGTGATCGAGCTTTGCATGCCGGGCTCGAGCGCGGTCTCCGGCAGGTAGTGCGCCTCCAGCCACTTCTTGATTACGCGCAGCGCGACGAAGCCGACGGCCAGCACCGCGACGGCAGTGAAGATCGCGCCCGGCACCAGCTCGAACTCGCCGATCTTCACGCCGGTGCCGAACTGGCCGCTGCGCTGGAAAACCTCTCCCGGGCTGGTGCCCAGCGGCGTGGCCAGCGCAATGACCATGTAGAAGAACAATGCGACGCGGCTGAGGCCCGAGAGCACCACGGCCGCCTGGTCCAGCGTGCGCGGCGCGAAGCCGAAAGTCTTCTGCAGCTTCTGGCCGAAGTCGCTGCGCGAGGACACCAGCGCCATGAACAGGTCGTCGGCGAACTTGAACAGCACGTAGAAGGCCGATGCGACGATGCCGGTCCAGGTGAGCTGGTTGGCGAGGAAACTCGCCATCGCGACGTAGCCGA
Organism: Variovorax sp. MHTC-1; assembly: GCF_003984645.1. Taxonomy (GTDB): domain Bacteria; phylum Pseudomonadota; class Gammaproteobacteria; order Burkholderiales; family Burkholderiaceae_C; genus Variovorax. The sequence goes on along the minus strand of NZ_RWKI01000006.1, from coordinate 94,727 downwards.
CCGCCACCAGGATCCAGATCACGATCACGGCGAGTGCCACCGCACTCAACAGGAAGCTGATCCACAAGGGGCGGTCCGGCTCCGCGGGCGGCTCGGCCGCCCCGGCCGCGGCATCTGCGGGTCCACCGTACGGCTCGTGCAGGCGCAAGAGCATCGTGCCGATCAGCGCGGTCAGCGCCAGCGCAGTGACCACGTGCGTCGCGACCACCGCCGCGAAGCTGGCTTCCACCACCGCATTGATCTGGGTCGGCGCCCAGACCAGCACGGCGATCAGCGCGGTGAGCCAGGGGAAAGGCGCCAGGCGCCGTGCCATCGCGTCGGGGATCGGCGGCAGCCGCCACGAGGGCCGGCTGTTGGACAGCAGCGCCCGGCCCAGCCCGACCACGAAGGCGATGAAGATGATCGACTGCACCACCGCCTGCGCCAGCTTGCGAACCTGCGGCCCCCAGACGCCGTGGCGCTCGAGCGTGGCGAACACGCCCTGCGCTGCCAGCGCTACCAGCAGCACGTTGACGGCCACGATCGCGAGCACCAGCAGCGAGCGGCGCAGCCGTCCGGCCGGCAGCATGCGCGCCGCCAACTGCGCCAGCCCGCGCTCGGCGGCCCAGTTGCCCAGCAGCACGAGCAGCAGCGCCACGGTCAGGCTCGCCAGCGCGGCCGATCGGTGCGCCGGCTCCAGCGCGGTGTCGAAGCTGGCCCGGAGCTCGTCGCCGAGCGTGGCCAAGCGTTCCACGTCGGCAGGCCAGGCGTCGTTGATGTCGAACCAGAATTGGCGGCCGAGCGGCGAGGGCGCGCGCTCGGTCAGCTGAGCCTCGAACAGCGCGCGCCGCTTGGCCAGCAGCTCGCTGCCGCGCTGCTGCGCATCGACCGTGATCAGCCGCGCCAGTCGGATGTCGGCGTCGAGTGCGTTGCGCTCCTTCAGCAGCGCCGCGCGCTGGCGCGTGATGTCGGGATCTTCGGCGGCGGCGCCTTCGGCCGGCGGGTTGCCCAACTCGCCGAGGCGCGCGTTGAGGTCGCTGAGCTGCCCGGTGCGCGAGGAGACGAACTTGTCGGCCTGGGCGCCGATGGCGTTGATGCGGGCGATGAGCTCGCGCACCTCGGCGCTGCTTTCGACGGCGTCGGGAATGCGGTCGAGCTGGGCCCGCAGATCGGCGACAGTGGCTTCCGGCGGGGCGGCGGTGCTCTGCGCAAAGGCGCCGCCGCAGAGGACGGCGGCCAGCAGCAGGGCCGCGAGGCGTTGCATCCAACTCATGGCTTCATCATAGAAGGGCTTCGCACCTGCCCTGCGCGCGGGCTCAGGCCGCAGGACTGAAGCGGTCGACGCGGTCGGTGATGATGCCGTCGGTGCCGAGGGCGATCAGCTGCTTCGCCAACCACTCGTCGTTGACGGTGTAGCTCAGCGCGCGCAGGCCGGCGGCATGCACCTGTGCCACGGTTGCGGCATCCCACAGCGCATAGTTGCAGACGATCGCCGCGCAATCGAGCCGGCGCGCGGTGTCGAGCCAGCCGTCCCACAGCTTGTCGAGCAGCAGGCCGCGCGGCAATTCGGGCTGGGCCGACCGTGCACCTTCCAGGGATTCGGGCGCGAAGGAGGTCAGGAGGGGCGGCGCGACGGCCGAGCCTGCCCACAGCCGCGCGGCGAGCTGCGCGACACGCCCGCCGGTGTTCAGCTCGACGCCCGCCGTCGGCTTGATCTCGATGTTGAGTGCGTAGCCGTTGGCGAGGCAGAAACGGATCAGGGCTTCGAGGCTGGGCAGCGGCTCGCCGGCATAGCGGCGCGAATGCCAGGCGCCGGCGTCGAGCTGCGCCAGCTCCGACCACGGCTGGTCGCCGGCGAGGCCATGGCCGTTGCTGGTGCGCTCCAGCGTGCTGTCGTGCAGCAGGAAGGGCACGCCGTCGGCGCTGAGCTTGGCGTCGCACTCGAACATGCGGTAGCCGTGCTCGGCACCGAGGCGAAAGGCGGCCAGGGTGTTCTCGGGGGCCAGCTTGCCGGCACCGCGGTGGGCGATCCAGCGGGGATAGGGCCAGTCGGAGGATATGCGGCCGCCGCCGGGCCGCCCCAAGGCGGGCCGCGCCTCCCCCTCGGGGGGTGGCGAAGCACACGAAGTGGCAAGCCGGGGGGCCTTCATTCCGTGCGCTTGCCGGACCCGGCGTCGAACCAATGCAGCTTGTCCTGGCGCGCGGCAATCCGGACCGTATCGCCGGTGACCGGCGGCGTCTGGCCCTCGTCGGCGCGCATGACCAACTGCTCGTCGCCGATGCGGCCGTAGATCAGCCGCTCGGCGCCCAGCAGTTCGACATACTCGACATGCACCGGCCAGCCGTCTGCATCGAGGGTCAGGTGCTCGGGCCGAATGCCGAGGATGGTGCCCGGCCGCACGCCGGGCGCGTGCTTCAGCAGGTTCATCGGCGGCGAACCGATGAAGCTGGCGACGAAGGTGGTGGCGGGGCGCGCATACACCTCCTCGGGCGTGCCGAACTGGTCCATCACGCCGGCGTTCATCACGATGATGCGCTGCGCGAGCGTCATGGCCTCGACCTGGTCGTGCGTGACGAAGAGCGAGGTGATGCCGAGTTCGCGATGCAGTTTCTGGATCTCGAGGCGGGTCTGCGCGCGCAGCTTGGCGTCGAGGTTGGAGAGCGGCTCGTCGAACAGGAACACCTGCGGCTGCCGCACGATGGCGCGGCCCATCGCCACGCGCTGGCGCTGGCCGCCGGAGAGCTCGCGCGGCTTGCGCTCGAGCAGGTGGCCGAGCTCGAGGATCTTCGCGGCCTTGTCCACGCGCGCCTTGATCTCCTCCTTGGGCACCTTCGCGATCTTGAGCCCGTAGGCCATGTTGTCGAAGTTCGACATATGCGGGTAGAGCGCATAGTTCTGGAACACCATCGCGATGTCGCGCTTGGCCGGCTCGATGTTGTTCACCACGCGATTGCCGATCGCGATTTCGCCCGCGCTGATCTCCTCCAGGCCCGCGACCATGCGCAGGAGCGTGGATTTGCCGCAGCCCGAGGGGCCGACGATGACGACGAACTCGCCGTCCTTGACGTCGGCCGAGACGCCGTGGATGACCTGGTTGGCCTTGGCCCCGTGGCCGTAGCGCTTGATGACGTTGCGAAGAGAGATGGCAGCCATTGCGTCGTTTGCTTCTTTGTCGGTTATTTCTCGGTATCCACGAGGCCCTTGACGAACCAGCGCTGCATCAGCACCACCACGATCGCCGGAGGCACCAGCGCCAGGATGGCAGTGGCCATCACCAGGTTCCAGTCCACCGCGGCGTCGCCCGAGGCGATCATTCGCTTGATGCCGATCACCACCGGATACATGTCCTCGCTGGTCGTTGCCAGCAGCGGCCACAGGTATTGATTCCAGCCGTAGATGAACTGGATCACGAACAGTGCGGCGATCGATGTCTGCGACAGCGGCACCAGGATGTCCTTGAAGAAGCGCATCGGCCCGGCGCCGTCCATGCGGGCTGCCTCCACCAGCTCGTCGGGCACGCTCAGGAAGAACTGCCGAAACAGGAAGGTGGCAGTGGCCGAGGCGATCAGCGGTATGGTCAGCCCCGCATAGGTGTTGAGCATGTTGAGGTCTGCCAGCACCTTGTAGGTCGGCAGGATGCGCACCTCCACCGGCAGCATCAAGGTCACGAAGATCATCCAGAAGACGATCTTCTTGAACGGAAAGCGGAAGTACACGATGGCGAAGGCCGACAGCAGCGAGATCGCGATCTTGCCGATGCTGATGACCAGCGCCGTGACCAGGCTGATCCACATCATGCGGCCCACCACCACGCGCGCGCCCTGGGTGTCGGCGCCCAGCAGGGCGGAGCTGTAGTTCTCGAACATGTGGCCGCCCGGCAGGAGCGGCATGGGCACCCGCAGGATCTCGTCGCGCGTGTGGGTGGACGCGACGAAGGCCAGGTAGATGGGGAAGGCCACGATGGCGATGCCCAGGATCAGCACCACATGCGACAGGACGGTGAGGCCCGGGCGGCGTTCAACCATGGTGTTGCCTCCGGGAAAGGGCGATGGATCGGGCGAGCATCAGTACTGGACCTTCTTTTCGACGTAGCGGAACTGGATCACCGTCAGCGCGACGACGATCACCATCAGCACCACCGACTGCGCGGCCGAGCCGCCCAGGTCCAGCGCCTTGAAGCCGTCGTGCCAGACCTTGTAGACCAGGATTGCGGTATCGCGCCCCGGCCCGCCTTCGGTCGTCGCATGCACGATCGCGAAGGTGTCGAAGAAGGCGTAGACGATGTTGATCACCAGCAGGAAGAAGGTGGTGGGCGACAGCAGCGGAAACTGGATCGTGATGAAGCGCCGCAGCGGCCCGGCGCCGTCGATGGCGGCGGCCTCGATCAACGCCTTGGGAATGGACTGCAGGCCGGCCAGGAAGAACAGGAAGTTGTAGGAGATCTGCTTCCAAACTGCGGCCACCACGATCAGCGCGAGGGCGTGGTTGGAGTTGAGCAGGTGGTTCCAGTCCATGCCCATGTAGCGCAGAAAGTACGACACCACGCCGATGCTGGGCGAGAACATGAACACCCACAGCACGCCCGCAATGGCCGGCGCCACGGCGTAGGGAATGATCAGGAAGGTCTTGTAGACCAGGCCGCCTCGCAGGATGCGGTCGGCGAAGATGGCGAGCATCAACGACAGTGCGATGCCGCTGCCGGCCACCAGAACCGAAAAGAGCGCCGTGACCTTGAAGGACTCGATGTAGGCCGGATCGTCGAATAGGGTCTGGAAGTTTTCCAGGCCGACGAAGGCGGTGGAGATGCCGAAGGCGTCCTCCGACTGCATCGATTGCCAGATGGCCTGGCTTGCCGGCCAGAAGAAGAACACCAGGATCACCGTCATCTGCGGCGCGACCAGCAGCCAGGGCAGCCAGGCCGACCGGAAAAGAACGCGTTTCTCCATACCCCTCCAAACCCTCAAAAACGAAAAGCCCGCCCTCGGTATTTCCAATGAGGGCGGGCGTGCGAGTCTACAGCGGCAGCCGCTCCACCGGCAGGCACCCTCCCCGCTTGGCGGGGAGGGCAGGGTGGGTGCCGTGGACGCCCAAAGGGCTGCGCAGGCGTGCGCCTGCGTCAGCCCTTGTTTGCTTTCTGGAAGCGCTCGAGTTGCTCGTTGCCGCGCTTGACGGCGGCGTCGAGTGCCTCCTTGGCGGTCCTCTTGCCGCTCCAGATCTGCTCGGTTTCCTCGTCGATGATGGTGCGGATCTGCACGAAACTGCCCAGGCGGACGCCGCGCGACTTGTCGGTGGTCTTGCGGATCATCTGCGTCACCGCCACGTCGGTGCCCGGCTTCTCCTTGTAGAAACCCGAGGCGTCGGTCAGCTTGTAGGCGGCCGTGGTGATGGGCAGGTAGCCGGTGCGCTTGTGGCTCTCGGCCTGCACCTTGGTGTCGGACAGGAAGTTGAAGAAGCTGGCCACGCCCTTGTAGTGGTCGGCCGGCTTGCCGGACATCACCCACAGGCTGGCGCCGCCGATCACCGTGTTCTGCGGTGCGCCCTTCACGTCGGGGTAGTAGGGCAGGGTCGAGATGCCGTACTTGAACTTGGCGTCCTTGGCCACGCGGGCGTACAGACCAGAGGAGCCGGTCATCATGGCGCATTCGCCGGAGGGGAAGGCGGCGTCGGCCGTGTTGTTGCGTCCCTTGTAGACGAAGGTGCCGTCCTTGGCCATCTTGGCCAGATTCTCGAAATGGCGCACGTGCAGCGGCGAGTCGAAGGCCAGACGCGCACTGGTGCCGCCGAAGCCGTTGTTCTGCGTCGCGTACAGGGTGTTGTGCCAGGCCGAGAAGCTTTCCAGCTGGGTCCAACTCATCCAACTCGTCGTGAAGGGGCACTTGTGGCCGCTGGCCTTGAGCTTGTCGGCGGCCGCGATGACTTCGGGCCAGGTGGTGGGCGCTTTTTCCGGATCCAGGCCGGCGGCCTTGAAGGCATCCTTGTTGTAGTAGAAGATCGTGGTCGAGCTGTTGAACGGGAGGCTCAGCATCTGGCCGTTCGGCGCCGTGTAGTAGCCGGCCACCGCGGGCACGTACACGCTGGGGTCGAACTTGGCCCCGCCCGCGCTCATCACTTCGCCCACCGGCTTGATGGCGCCCTTGGAAGCCATCATGGTCGCGGTACCCACCTCGAACACCTGCAGGATGTCAGGCGCATTGCCGGAGCGGTAGGCGGCGATGGCGGCCGTCATCGATTCATCGTACTGGCCCTTGTAAGTGGCAACTACCTTGTAGTCCTTCTGGCTCTCGTTGTATTGCTTGGTCAAGTCGTTGACCCATTCGCCGAGCGGACCGCTCATCGAATGCCACCACTGGATCTCGGTCTGCGCCATTGCCGGTGCGCAGAGGGTTGCCGCAAGCGCCGATGCCACGGCGAGCGTTTTGAATCGCATGAAGACTCCTGAGAAAAAGAAAGCGCGGATGCTAGGCGGCGCGTATGACACGGCTGCGTCACATTTGTCGCACGGCGAGGGGGCTCGTCCAACCGGGGAAACCCTTTTGGAGCATGTCCGCACACCCCGCTTGCTGCGCCGCACCATGCTAGCATCGCCCTCCAATTTTTTGGCTCTGCCTTGGCTCGGCCGGGACTTCCGTATGAGCAAGACCTCCCTCGACAAAAGCAAGATCAAGTTCCTTCTGCTCGAAGGTATCCACTCCTCGGCCGTCGAGGTGCTGCGGGGCGCGGGCTATAAGAGTATCGAGACGCTCGCGGGCGCGCTGCCGGAAGCCGAACTCAAGGCCAGCATCGCCGACGTGCACTTCCTGGGCATCCGCTCGCGCACGCAGCTGACGGCCGAAGTGTTTGCCGCCGCGCAGAAGCTGGTCGCGGTCGGCGCCTTCTGCATCGGCACCAACCAGATCGATCTGGACGCGGCGCGCGAGCACGGCGTGGCGGTGTTCAACGCCCCCTATTCCAATACCCGGTCGGTCGCTGAGCTGGTGCTGGCCGAGGCCATCCTGCTCTTGCGCGGCGTGCCCGAGAAGAGTGCGGTGGCACACCGCGGCGGCTGGCTCAAGTCGGCCGAGAACGCCTTCGAGATCCGCGGCAAGACGCTGGGCATCGTAGGCTATGGCTCGATCGGCGCGCAGCTGTCGGTGCTGGCCGAGGCGCTCGGCATGCAAGTCGCCTTCTATGACGTGGTCACCAAGCTGCCGCTGGGCAACGCGCGCCAGGTGCGCGAACTGCACGACCTGCTGGCGCAAAGCGACATCGTGTCGCTGCACGTCCCCGAGACCCAGGCCACGCAATGGATGATCGGCGCAGCCGAACTCGCGGCCATGAAGCCCGGCGCGATCCTGATCAATGCCTCGCGCGGCACCGTGGTCGAGATCGAGGCGCTGGCCGATGCACTGAAGCAAAGGAAGCTGCTGGGCGCCGCGATCGACGTGTTCCCGGTCGAGCCGCGCAGCAACAAGGACGAGTTCCAGTCACCGCTGCGCGGGCTGGACAACGTGATCCTCACGCCGCACATCGGCGGCTCGACGATGGAGGCGCAGGCCAACATCGGCCTCGAGGTGGCCGAGAAGCTGGTGAAGTACAGCGACAACGGCACCTCGACCTCCTCGGTCAACTTCCCCGAAGTGGCGCTGCCGGCGCACCCGGGCAAGCATCGGCTGCTGCACATCCACCGCAACGTGCCGGGCGTGCTGTCCGATATCAACCGCGTGTTCGCCGAGAACAAGATCAACATCGCCTCGCAGTTCCTGCAGACCAACGAGAAGGTGGGCTACGTCGTGACCGACATCGATGCCGCGTATTCCGACCTGGCGCTCGAAAAGCTTGCGAAGGTGTCCGGCACCATACGCAGCCGGGTCCTGTTCTAAGCTGCCGGCAGGGCGCTCAGGGCTGACTTAAAATTCACGCCCCTGGTTCATGGGCGCGCAGCGCCCGACCGAGGCCAATCCCCGATGAATGCTCCGACCGCGTTGACGGCGTTGTTGTCGCAGGCCGAAGAGCCCGCGCGATTGCGTGAGATCCCATACAACTACACGAGTTTTTCCGATCGCGAGATCGTGATCCGCCTCCTGGGCGAGCGCGGCTGGGAACTGCTGCAGACGCTGCGGGCCGAGCGCCGCACTGGCCGTTCGGCGCGCATGCTCTACGAGGTGCTGGGCGACATCTGGGTGGTGCAGCGCAATCCCTACCTGGTCGACGACCTGCTGGACAACCCGCGCCGGCGCGGCCAGCTGGTCGATGCGCTCAACCACCGCCTGTCCGAGGTGCAGAAGCGCCGCACGCCCGATGCGGCCGCGCAGCGCGACGCGCTGGTCGGCGAGCTCACCGCGCTGGTGGCGCAGGCGGTGCAGGCCTTCGACACGATGTTTCGCGACGTCGCGGCGCTTCGGCGCAAGGCCACGCGCACGCTGGGCCGGCTCACGGCCAAGGACAACATCAAGTTCGACGGCCTCTCGCGCGTGTCGCACGTGACCGATGCAACCGACTGGCGGGTCGAATATCCCTTCGTCGTGCTCACGCCAGACACCGAGGCCGAGATGGCCGGGCTGGTCAAGGGCTGCACCGAGCTGGGGCTCACGATCATTCCGCGCGGCGGCGGCACCGGCTACACCGGCGGCGCGATCCCGCTGACCTGGAACAGCGCCGTCATCAACACCGAAAAACTCGAGGCCATGACCGAGGTCGAGATGGTCTCGCTGCCCGGGCTCGAGGCCCCGGTGCCCACCGTCTGGACCGAAGCCGGCGTGGTCACTCAGCGCGTGGCCGATGCGGCCGAGCGCGCGGGCTTCGTGTTCGCGGTCGACCCGACCTCGGCCGAGGCCTCCTGCGTCGGCGGCAACGTCGCGATGAACGCGGGCGGCAAGAAAGCGGTGCTCTGGGGCACCGCGCTTGACAACCTGGCCTCCTGGCGCATGGTGACCCCCGAGGCCGAGTGGCTCGAAGTCACGCGCATCGGCCACAACCTCGGCAAGATCCACGACGCCGACAGTGCCGTCTTCGACCTGCAGTATTTCGCGGCCGACGGCAAGACCCGGCTGCGCAGCGAGCGGCTCGAGATCCCCGGCAAGACCTTCCGCAAGGAAGGCCTCGGCAAGGACGTGACCGACAAGTTCCTCTCGGGCCTGCCCGGCATCCAGAAGGAAGGCTGCGACGGCCTCATCACCAGCGCGCGCTGGGTGGTGCACCGCATGCCGGCGCACACGCGCACCGTGTGCCTGGAGTTCTTCGGCAACGCCAAGGACGCCGTCCCGAGCATCGTCGAGATCAAGGATTTCATGTTCGCCGAGCAGAAGCGTTCAGGGGTCCTGTTGGCGGGCCTGGAGCACCTGGACGACCGCTACCTCAAGGCGGTCGGCTACGCGACCAAGTCCAAGAAGCACGGCGGCCTGCCGAAGATGGTGCTGTTCGGCGACATCGCCGGCGACGATGCCGATGCGGTCGCGCGTGTGACCTCCGAAGTGGTGCGCATCGCCAACTCGCGCAGCGGCGAAGGCTTCATCGCGATCAGCCCCGAGGCGCGCAAGAAGTTCTGGCTCGACCGCAAGCGCACTGCCGCCATCAGCAAGCACACCAACGCCTTCAAGATCAACGAGGACGTGGTGATCCCGCTGCCGCGCATGGCCGAGTACACCGATGGCATCGAGCGCATCAACATCGAGCTCTCGCTTCAGAACAAGCTCGCGCTCGCCGACGAGCTCGAAGCCTTCTTCACGCAGGGCAACCTGCCGCTGGGCAAGAGCGACGATGCCAGCGAGATCGCGTCGGCCGAGCTACTCGAAGACCGCGCCTCCCAAGCCGCGGCGCTGGTGCGCGAGGTGCGGGCGCTCTGGCGGGGCTGGCTGGACAAGGTGGACACGCTGTTCCCGCAGCTGCAGGACCATTCGCTGCGCGCGAGCTGGAAGACGCAGATCCGCGCGCCGCTTGCGGCCATCTTCAGCGGCGCCGAGTTCGCGCCGATCCTGGCCGAGTGCAATGCCATTCACCAGCGCGTGCTGAAGGGCCGGGTCTGGGTCGCGCTGCACATGCATGCGGGCGACGGCAACGTGCACACCAACATCCCGGTCAACAGCGACAACTACGAGATGCTGCAGACCGCGCACGCCGCGGTGGCGCGCATCATGGTGTTGGCGCGCAGCCTCGACGGCGTGATCTCGGGCGAGCACGGCATCGGCATCACCAAGCTCGAATTCCTTTCCGACGAAGAGCTGCAGCCCTTCACCGACTACAAGAAGCGGGTCGACCCGGAAGGGCGCTTCAACAAGGGCAAGCTGCTGCGTCCCGTGCTCGGCGATGGCGGCCCGCTGCATGCCGACCTGACCAATGCCTACACGCCGAGCTTCGGCCTCATGGGCCACGAGTCGCTGATCATGCAGCAGAGCGACATCGGCGCCATCGCCGACAGCGTGAAGGACTGCCTGCGCTGCGGCAAGTGCAAGCCGGTGTGCGCGACGCACGTGCCGCGCGCCAACCTGCTCTACTCGCCGCGCAACAAGATCCTCGCGACCTCGCTGCTGGTCGAGGCTTTCCTGTACGAGGAACAGACCCGGCGCGGCGTCAGCATCAAGCACTGGGAGGAGTTCGAGGACGTGGCCGACCACTGCACCGTGTGCCACAAGTGCGCGACGCCGTGCCCGGTCGACATCGATTTCGGCGACGTGTCGATGAACATGCGCAACCTGCTGCGCAAGATGGGCCAGAAGTCCTTCCGGCCCGGCAATGCGGCGGCGATGCTCTTCCTCAACGCCACCAGTCCGCAGACCATCAAGCTGATGCGCACCGGCATGGTCGACATCGGCTTCAAGGCACAGCGTCTGGCCAACGACCTGCTGCGCGGCCTGGCGAAGAAACAGACCGCGGCCCCGCCGGCCACGCTGGGTCCGGCGCCGGTCAAGGAGCAGGTGATTCACTTCATCAACAAGAAGATGCCGGGCGGGCTTCCCAAACAGACCGCGCGCGCGCTGCTCGACATCGAGGACGCGGACTACGTGCCGATCATCCGCAACCCGAAGGCGACCACCTCCGAGACCGAGGCCGTGTTCTATTTCCCGGGGTGCGGCTCGGAGCGGCTCTTTTCGCAGGTGGGCCTGGCCACGCAGGCGATGCTCTGGCATGCCGGCGTGCAGACTGTGCTGCCGCCCGGCTATCTGTGCTGCGGCTACCCGCAGCGCGGCAGCGGCCAGTACGACAAGGCGGAGAAGATGATTACCGACAACCGCGTGCTCTTCCACCGCGTGGCCAACACGCTGAACTACCTCGACATCAAGACCGTGGTGGTGAGCTGCGGCACCTGCTACGACCAGCTGCAGGGCTATCAGTTCGACAAGATCTTCCCGGGCTGCCGGATCATCGACATCCACGAGTACCTGCTCGAGAAGGGCATCACGCTCGGCGATGCGGCCGGCGGCGGCTATCTCTACCACGACCCCTGCCACAGCCCGATGAAGCTCCAGGACCCGATGAAGACCGTCAGGGCGCTGGTGGGCGACAAGGTCCTCAAGAACGACCGCTGCTGCGGCGAATCCGGCACGCTGGGCGTGACGCGCCCGGACATCTCGACGCAGGTCCGATTCCGCAAGGAAGAAGAGCTGAAGAAGGGCGAGGCTGCGCTGCGCGAAGGCGGCCTGGTCGCGCCCAAGTCCAACGTCAAGATCCTCACCAGCTGCCCGAGCTGCCTGCAGGGCCTGAGCCGCTACGGCAACGACCTGAACAACGGCCTGCTCGAAGCCGACTACATCGTGGTCGAGATGGCCAACCGGATCCTCGGCGACGACTGGATGCCCGAGTACGTGGCCGCTGCCAATCAGGGCGGCATCGAACGCGTGCTGGTATGAGCTCCGCCGCGGGTTGTCCTTTGTGCGATGACGCCGGCGGCCGCATGGTCTTCGAGGCGGCGAAGTTTCGCGTCATCCATGCGGCGGAAGCGGGCTTTCCCGCGTTCTATCGCGTCGTCTGGAAAGACCACGTGGCCGAGTGGTCCGACTTGAGTCCCGAGGACCGCGCGCTGTGCATGGAAGCCGTGACAGTGGTCGAGCAAAGCCTGCGCAATGCGCTGGCGCCGGCCAAGATCAATCTCGCGGCCCTGGGCAACATGGTGCCGCATCTGCACTGGCACGTTGTCGCGCGCTTCGACTGGGACCCGCGATTCCCGGGCTCGGTCTGGGCCGAAGTGCAGCGCAAGAGCAATCCGGAACGCGAGGCCGGAATAGAGGTCAAACTACCGGCACTGGAACGCGAGATGGTCCAGCGCCTGGCGACAAGGAGTTTCTGATGGCAGGTTTGCAAGCCGGCGCACCGACGCCGCAATCGATCACCGTGCACAACCAGTCGCGCGTGCTGGAGGTCGGCTTTTCGGACGGCGCCACTTTCCGCATCCCCTTCGAGCTGATGCGCATCTATTCGCCTTCGGCGGAAGTGCAGGGGCACGGGCCGGGCCAGGAAGTGCTGCAGACCGGCAAGCGCACCGTCGGCCTGCTGGACCTGCAGCCGGTCGGCAACTATGCGGTGCAGCCGAGCTTCTCGGATGGCCACGACACCGGCATTTTCTCTTGGGACCTGCTGTACGAGCTGGGCGCCAAGCAGGACGAGCTCTGGGCCGAGTACGAGCGACGCCTGGCTGCGGCGGGCGTCGACCGCGACGCGCCGATGGCCGACAAGGCCGGCCACGCCTGCGGCAGCCACTGAGCGATCGAGCGCGCCGTTCTTCGGCCTAAAGCAACGAATGACCGCCGTCTTCGCGGGGTCGTCGGGTTGATATGAACGCTTCCGGCCTAACATCGGGTGCATGAGCAGTACCCACTTCGGTTTCGAGACGGTCGAGGAAAGCGACAAGGCACAGCGCGTGCGCGGCGTGTTCGACTCGGTCGCGACTCGCTACGACCTCATGAACGACCTGATGTCGGCGGGCCTGCATCGCGCGTGGAAGTCCTACACGGTCATGGTCGCGAACGTGGGCGAGGGCTCGAAGGTGCTCGACATCGCGGGCGGCACCGGCGACCTCGCGCTGGCCTTCGCGAAGAAGGTGGGCGCCAGCGGCGAGGTGGTGCACACCGACATCAACGAAGCCATGCTGCGCACGGGCCGCGACCGGCTCCTCGATGCCGGCGTCGCGCTGCCCACGCTGGTATGCGATGCCGAGAAGTTGCCCTTTCCGGACGATCACTTCGATGTCGTGAGTGTCGCCTTCGGTCTGCGCAACATGACGCACAAGGATCTTGCGCTGAAGGAAATGAACCGCGTGCTCAAGCCGCGCGGCAAGCTGCTGGTGCTCGAATTCTCCAAGGTCGCCAAGCCGCTTTCCAAGGTTTACGACTGGTATTCGTTCAAGGTGCTGCCGCTCCTCGGCAAGGTGGTGGCGGGCGACGATGCAAGCTACCGCTACCTGGCCGAGTCGATCCGGATGCATCCCTCGCAGGAGGAGCTCAAGACCCTCATGAAAGAGGGCGGTTTCGGACATGTGGACTATCACAACATGACCGGTGGCGTCGTTGCCCTGCATGTTGGAATCAAGTGCTGATGAAGAAATTTTTTGCCGAAAGAGGAGACGTCATGAAAAGTTTTTGGTCCGTTCTGCTGGTGTGTGCGCTGGCGGCCGTAAGCATCGATGCCGACGCACGCCGCCTTGGCGGCGGAAAGTCGATCGGCAAGCAGTCGGGCAACGTGACGCAGCGTGAAGCCGCGCCCACCGCGCCTGCCACGCCCGGCGCCCCTGCACAGAACGTGAACAGCGCCGCTGCCAAGCCGGCGGCGGCCGCGCCCGCTGCGGCGGCACCCAAGCGTCCGTGGGCCGGCATGCTCGGCGGTCTGGCTGCGGGCCTCGGCCTGGCGTGGCTTGCGCACTCGCTCGGCCTGGGCGCAGCCTTCGGCAACATCCTGCTGATCCTCCTGCTCGTGGTCGCTGCGGTGGTCGTGTGGCGCATCTTCGCGGCGCGTTCGCGTGCCAACGGCGCATCGCGCAGCGGCGGCTTCGCCTTCCAGGGCGCGGGCCATCCCGCCAATGCGAGCGCGCCTTCGCAGTACAGCCCGAACAACGTCGGCAACGACGCTTCCGCCCGTCCTTGGGAGCACAACGCGACGGCCTTCGATGCCAGCCCGGCGCAGCAGCCCGATCACCCGGCCGAGCGCAGCACCGGCGGTTCGTCGATGGCAGGCGCAGCGGCGGCCGGCGGCAGCCTGATCGGTTCCGCCTTGGGCGGCTCTCAGTCCTGGGGCATTCCGGCCGGCTTCGATGTCGACGGCTTCCTCGCTGCCGCCAAGCGCAACTTCGTGACCCTGCAGGACGCCTGGGACCGGACGGACATCGGCACCCTGCGTTCGATGATGACCGACGGCATGGTCGGCGAAATCCGCCAGCAGCTGGCCGAGCGCGAGAACCACACCGGCGGCCAGCCGAACAAGACCGAGGTCGTGATGCTGGATGCCAAGCTGCTGGGCATCGAGGAACTGCCGGATGCCTACCTGGCCAGCGTGGAGTTCTCCGGCATGATCCGGGAGGACGTGTCCTCCGGACCGAGCCCCTTCCGCGAAGTCTGGAACATGACCAAGCCGACCAGCGGCACGAGCGGCTGGCTGGTAGCGGGCGTGCAAGCCCTTCAGTAAGAGAGACCTACCCGGCGGCCGCCGCCGGGCGGCCCCAAGGCGAGCCGCGCCTCCCCCTCGGGGGTGGAGTTACACGAAGCGAGCGCAGTGAAAAGCCGGGGGGCAAATAGTTCATCGGGAATAATGGGGACATGGTCACACCATCGTCCCCATTTTCTTTTCTCGACGACTTCGTCAACCGCGCAAGCAGCCGCCTGCAGCCGCCGGATTGGGTCGTCCATGAGGTTCAGCACCGCGCCGTGCTCTTTCTCAACCATGTGCTGCAGCAGGAACCCGAGGCCCAGCAGCGGCTGATGCGCCAGCAGGGGCGGGTGGTCCAGTTCGAATGGCGCTTCGTCACGATGAAGTTCGTGGCCACGCCGGCCGGCCTGCTCGACCTGGCGCCGCCGGATGCCGTCTCCGAGCTCACGCTCGCTGTAACCGAGCAGTCCCCTTTCGGCCTCGCGCGGGCCGCGTTCCGCGGCGACAAGCCTCCCGTACGCATCGAGGGCGACGTGCAACTGGCGGCCGAGGTCAACTGGCTGGTCGACCACGTGCGCTGGGACGTGGAGGACGACCTAGCGCGCCTGATCGGCGACGTTCCCGCGCACACCATCGCCACCGGCGCCCGGCGCGTGGTGGCGGCGCTGCGGCAGTTCGTCGGTGAGCGCGGCGGCAAGGCCGCCGGGCCCGCAGGCCCCGAATGAGGCGTTTCTACCGCGGCATCGTCATCGTCCTGGTCGCGCTGCGCTACGGCCTCGACGAGCTCGTGCTCACGAGCTTCCAGAAACCCTGGCTGCGCGTTGTGGCGCGTATCGTCTCGACCGGCCGCAACCTCGAGGCGCCGCGCGGCCAGCGCCTGCGCGAGGCGCTGGAGAGCCTGGGGCCGATCTTCGTGAAGTTCGGGCAGGTGCTGTCGACGCGGCGCGACCTGCTGCCGTCCGACATCGCGGACGAGCTGGCCTGGCTGCAGGACCGCGTGCCGCCCTTCGATTCGAAGGTCGCGATCGCGACCATCGAGCGCGCCTTTCGCCGGCCGGTCGGCGAAATCTTCGTGCAGTTCGACGAGACGCCGGTGGCCAGCGCCTCGATCGCGCAGGTGCATTTCGCAACCATCCGCGATTCCGGCGGTGTAGTGCGCGAGGTCGCGGTGAAGGTGCTGCGGCCCGGCATGCGCGGCGTGATCGAGAAGGACCTGGAGCTCATGGCCATGATGGCCGCCTGGGTGGAGGGATTGTCGACCGATGCCAAGCGGCTCAAGCCGCGGGAGGTGGTCGCAGAGTTCGACAAGTACCTGCACGACGAGCTCGACCTGGTGCGGGAGGCGGCCAACGCCGCCCAGTTGCGGCGCAACATGAGCAAGCTCGAACTGGTGATGATTCCCGAGATGCTCTGGGACTTCTGCCATCCCGAAGTGATCGTGATGGAGCGCATGAAGGGCGTGCCCATTGCTCAGCTCGACCGCCTGCGGGCGGCCGGGGTCGACATCCCGAAGCTGGCGCGCGACGGCGTCACCATCTTCTTCACGCAGGTGTTCCGCGACGGCTTCTTCCATGCCGACATGCATCCGGGCAACATCCAGGTCAGCCTGGATCCGGCCACTTTCGGGCGCTACATCTCGCTGGACTTCGGCATCATCGGCACGCTGACCGAGTCCGACAAGGAGTACCTGGCGCAGAACTTCGCCGCTTTTTTCAGGCGCGACTACAAGCGCGTGGCCGAGCTGCACCTCGAGAGCGGCTGGGTGCCGGAGGGCACGCGCATCGATGAGCTCGAAGCGGCGATCCGCACCGTGTGCGAGCCTTACTTCGATCGGCCGCTGAAGGAAATCTCGCTCGGCATGGTCCTGATGCGCTTGTTTCAGACCTCGCGCCGCTTCCATGTCGAGATCCAGCCGCAGCTGGTGCTGCTGCAGAAGACCCTGCTCAACATCGAGGGCCTGGGCCGCCAGCTCGATCCCGATCTCGACCTCTGGCACACGGCCAGGCCCTTCCTCGAGAGGTGGATGAGCGACCAGATCGGTCCGCGCAAGCTGCTGGAACAGTTGCGCGCCGAGGCGCCCCGCTATGCCAAGCTGCTGCCCCAGCTCCCTCGGCTTCTGCACGATTTCCTGGAAAATCGGCCGGCCGACCACCGGCGCGAACTGCTCGAATTGCTGGCCGCTCAAAGGCGGACTAACCGGCTTCTGCAGGCCATCATCTACGGTGGCATAGGTTTTGTATTGGGGTTGATCGCGATGCAGGTGCTGGTGCGCGTGCGTCTTTTCTGAAAGGAGATTCCGTCGTGCTGCTGACCCTGGTCATCATCTACCTGCTGTTCACGATCGCCATCGGCCTGTATGCGGCCAAGCGCGTGAAGAACACCACCGACTTCGCGATCGCCGGGCGCAATCTGCCGCTCTACATGATCGTCACCACGACCTTCGCCACTTGGTTCGGCTCCGAAACGGTGCTCGGCATCCCGGCCAAATTCATCGAAGGCGGCCTGAACGGCGTGATCGAGGATCCGTTCGGCGCCGGCACCTGCCTGATCCTGGTCGGGCTCTTCTTCGCCGGCAAGCTCTACCGCATGACGCTGCTCACCATCAGCGACTACTACCGCGAGCGCTTTGGCCGCACGATCGAGATCGCCTGTTCGCTGATCATCATGCTGAGCTACCTCGGCTGGGTTTCGGCGCAGGTCACGGCGCTGGGGTTGGTGTTCAACCTGCTGTCGGGCGGCGTCATCAGCATCCCGATCGGCATGGTGATCGGCGTGGTTTCGATCCTGGCCTACACGCTCTTCGGCGGCATGTGGTCGGTGGCGGTGACCGACTTCATCCAGATGATCATCCTGGTCCTGGGCCTGGCGGTGATCGCCATGTTCGCCGGCAACATGGCCGGCGGCGCCGACAAGGTCATCGCCTTCGCTTCCAGCAAAGACCTGTTCCGGTTCTGGCCGGAGCCGACCTTCAAGGACATCATCTTCTTCTTCGCGGCCGCGATCACCATGATGCTGGGCTCGATCCCGCAGCAGGACGTGTTCCAGCGCGTCATGTCGGCCAACAGCGTGAAGGCCTCGACGCGCGGGCCCGTGATCGGCGGTATCGCGTACATCCTGTTCGCCGCCGTGCCGATGTTCCTGGTCGCAAGCGCGCTCCTGATCATGCCGGAGCAGACCGCCACGCTGCTGCAGGAAGACGCGCAAAAGGTGCTGCCCACGCTGGTGCTCGAGAAGATGCCCTTCGTGATGCAGGTGTTCTTCTTCGGCGCGCTGCTCTCGGCCATCAAGTCGACGGCCTCCGCCACCCTGCTGGCGCCGAGCGTGACGTTCACCGAGAACATCTGGCGCCAGTTCCGTCCGGCGGGCAGCGACAACTCCAACCTGATGACGATGCGCATCACGGTGCTGCTCTTCAGCGCCGCGGTGCTCGCCTATGCGATCCGCATGCAGGGTACGCCGATCTACGAGCTGGTCTCCGGCGCCTACCAGGTGCCGCTGGTGGGCGCCTTCGTGCCGCTGGTCTGCGGCCTGTACTGGCAGCGCGCGACGACGCAGGGCGCCATCGCGGCGGTCGTGCTGGGCATCGGGGTCTGGCTGCTGTTCCTGGCCATGCCCTGGGGCGAGCAGTTCCCGGCGCAGCTCGCCGGTGTGCTGGCTGCTTTCGCCGGCATGTTCGCGGGCTCGCTGGCGCCGCAGTGGGTCTCCGACACACGCACGCCGCACCGGCCGCTGGCTGTCGACCCGGCCTGAGCGGGGAGGGGCGGCGCTTATAATCGAGAGCTTTGCGAGCGGCCGCCGGCCGCTGATGCGTCCCCCAACCCATGCCTATCTACGCCTACAAGTGCAGCGCCTGCGGCTTTGCCAAGGACGTGCTGCAGAAACTGTCCGATGCGCCCTTGACGGAGTGCCCGAATTGCCACGCCAGCGCGTTCGGCAAGCAGCTCACCGCTGCCGGCTTCCAGCTCAAGGGATCGGGCTGGTATGTGACCGATTTCCGCGACGGCGCAGGCAACAAGAAGGGCGCTGACAAGGGCGCCGGCGACGCAGGCGCGCCGGCCGACGGGGCTGCCGCCAAGCCGGCCGAAACCTCGGGCGCGCCGGCGGCCGCTACCCCTGCCGCATCTGCCGCATCTCCCGCACCGGCCCCGGCGCCCGCCGCCAAGAGCGACTGACTTGAGCCGATCGACCATGCTCGCGCTGCGCAAATGGCTGCTTTCCGGCTTGCTGGTCATCGTGCCGCTGGTCATCACGCTCGGCGTGCTGAACTGGATCATCGGCACACTCGACCAGACGCTGTGGCTGCTGCCGGAAGCGTGGCAGAAGTGGCTGTACGACCATAAGGTGCGCGGCCTGGGCGTGCTCTTGACGCTGGCGATCCTGCTGGCGGTCGGCGCGATCGCCAGCAATTTCGTGGGCAAGCGCCTCCTGGGATGGGGCGACGCCGTGGTGCGCCGCATTCCGGTGGTCCGCTCGATCTACTCCAGCGTCAAGCAGGTATCGGACACGCTGTTCTCTGAGAACGGCAATGCCTTCCGCACCGCGGTGATGGTGCAATGGCCGCGCGAAGGCGTGTGGACCATCGCGTTCGTGACCGGTGCGCCCGGCAGCGACGTGGTGGAGCACCTCGGCGGCGGCGACTACCTCAGCGTCTACGTGCCGACCACGCCCAACCCGACGGGCGGCTATTTCGTGATGCTCAAGCGCAGCGACTGCATCGAACTCAAGATGAGCGTGGACGACGCGCTCAAGTACATCGTGTCGATGGGCGTGGTCGTTCCCGGCGGCCCCGCAACCATCGCGATCAAATAAAACGCGCCACTGTCGGCGCCGGAATCCACCTATGGCCATGCGTTCTCACTACAGCGGTCTCGTGACCGAAGCCCTGCTGGGCCAAACCGTCACCCTGTGCGGGTGGGTCAACCGCCGCCGCGACCATGGCGGCGTGATCTTCATCGACCTGCGCGACCGCGAAGGCTACGTGCAGGTAGTGTGCGATCCCGATCGCGCCGCCACCTTCGCCACGGCCGAAGGCCTGCGCAACGAGTTCTGCGTACAGGTCACAGGCCTGGTTCGCGCGCGGCCCGAGGGCACGGTCAACGAGAGCCTGAAGAGCGGCAAGGTCGAAGTGCTGTGCCAGGAGATGAAGGTGCTCAATCCTTCCGTCACGCCCCCCTTCCTGCTGGACGACGACAACCTCTCGGAAACCACCCGCCTCACGCATCGCGTGCTGGATCTGCGCCGCCCAGCGATGCAGCGCAACATGATGCTGCGCTACAAGGTCACGATGGAGGTGCGCAAGTTCCTCGACGCCAACGGCTTCATCGACATCGAGACGCCGATGCTCGGCAAGTCCACGCCCGAAGGCGCGCGCGACTACCTGGTGCCGAGCCGCGTGCACGACGGCTGCTTCTTCGCGCTGCCGCAGTCGCCCCAGCTCTTCAAGCAGCTGCTGATGGTGGCCGGCTACGATCGCTACTACCAGATCGTCAAGTGCTTCCGCGACGAAGACCTGCGCGCCGACCGTCAGCCCGAGTTCACGCAGATCGACATCGAAACCTCGTTCATGGCCGAGGAAGAGATCCGCGAGATGTTCGAAGGCATGATCCGCAAGGTGTTCCGCGCGGCGGCCGAGGTTGAACTGCCGCCGTTCCCGGTCATGAGCTATGCGGACGCGATGTTCAAGTACGGCTCCGACAAGCCCGACCTGCGGGTCAAGCTCGAGTTCACCGAGCTGACCGACGTGATGCGCAACGTCGAATTCAAGGTCTTCGCGCAGGCCGCCGGCACCCCAGGCGGCCGCGTGGTGGCGCTGCGCGTGCCCGGCGGCGGCGCCGAGGGCGGCTTGTCGCGCGGCGACATCGATGCCTACACCGAGTTCGTCAAGATCTACGGCGCCAAGGGCCTGGCCTACATCAAGGTCAACGACGCGTCGCAGGGGCGCGAGGGCCTGCAGAGCCCGATCGTCAAGAACCTCAACGATGCTTCGCTGGCGGAAATCATCGCGCGCACCGGCGCGCGCGACGGCGACATCCTGTTCTTCGGCGCCGACAAGGAAAAGATCGTCAACGACGCTATCGGCGCGCTGCGCGTGAAGATCGGCCACAGCGCCTTCGGCCGCAAGAACGGCCTGTTCGAGGACCGCTGGGCGCCGCTGTGGGTGGTCGACTTCCCGATGTTCGAGTTCGACGAGGAAGGTCAGCGCTGGTCGGCCGTGCACCATCCCTTCACCGCGCCCAAGGACGGTCATGAAGACCTGATGGACACCGCGCCCGACAAGTGCATCGCCAAGGCCTACGACATGGTGCTCAACGGCATCGAGATGGGCGGCGGCTCGGTGCGTATCCACCGCGAGGAGGTGCAGAGCAAGGTGTTCCGCGCGCTCAAGATCGGCGCAGAGGACGCCCAGAACAAGTTCGGCTTCCTGCTCGATGCGCTGCAGTACGGCGCACCGCCGCACGGTGGCATCGCGATCGGCCTGGACCGGCTGGTGATGCTCCTGAGCGGCGCGGAGTCGATTCGCGACGTGATCGCCTTCCCCAAGACCCAGCGCGCGCAGGACCTGTTGACGCAGGCGCCGAGCCCGGTCGACGAGAAGCAGTTGCGCGAGCTGCACATCCGGTTGCGCAACGTGCACAACGTTCTCTGAGAGAGCCGGAGCGCAAAGGCATGAGCCGCCGGGCCGCTCCCAACGCGAATACCGAAGCGCGCGGCGCGAAGGTTGGCGAGTGAGCGGGCGGCCCTGGAAGATTCCCGAGTCGGTGCTGGTCGTGATCCACACGCCGGCGCTCGACGTGCTGCTGATCCAGCGTGCCGACGTGGATGACTTCTGGCAGTCGGTCACGGGCAGCAAGGACCTGGCCGAAGAGCCGCTCGCGCTGACCGCGGCGCGCGAGGTGGCCGAGGAGACCGGCATAGATTGCGGCGAAGGCAGCGCGCTCGCCTCGCAGCTTCGCGACTGGCGACTGCAGAACATCTACGAGATCTACCCCCGCTGGCGCGCCCGCTACGCGCCGGAAGTCACCCACAACACCGAGCATCTGTTCGGCCTCTGCGTGCCCGAGCGCCTGACGCCGCGCCTGGACCCGCGCGAACACACGGCCTGGCGCTGGCTGCCCTACCGCGAGGCGGCCGATGCCTGCTTTTCCCCTTCGAACGCCGAAGCGATCCTGCTGCTGCCACAATTTGCGCAATGAACGCGCCGACCAACAGCATCCGGGTGGCGACCTACAACATCCACAAGGGCGTGCAAGGCATCGGCCCCGCGCGGCGCCTCGAAATCCATAACCTGGGCCATGCCATCGAGCAGCTCGATGCCGACATCGTCTGCCTGCAGGAAGTGCGCAAGATGAACCGGCAGGCCGCCGCCCGCTTCAGGCACTGGCCCGAGTTGCCGCAAGCCGACTTTCTCGCGCCCGAGGGCTACACGGCTGTCTACGAAACCAACGCCATCACGCGGCACGGCGAGCACGGCAACGCGCTGCTCACGCGCTGGCCGGTACTGCGCAAGACCCACCAGGACATCTCCGACCATCGCTTCGAACAGAGGGGGCTGCTGCACGTGGCGATCGATGTCGAAGGCCGGCCGGTGCATGCCATCGTGGTGCACCTGGGCCTCATCAAGGGCAGCCGCGTGCGCCAGGTAGCGCTGCTGCGGGAATTCATCGAGCGTGAGATTCCTCCCGGCGAGCCGTTGGTCGTGGCCGGCGATTTCAACGACTGGGGTGCGCGCATGCGCTACGCGATGAACGCCATGGGCCTGCGCGACACCGGCGACCTGCGCGGAGCGCGCACGCTGACCTATCCCTCGCGCCTGCCGGTGACCCAACTCGACTTCATCTACGGCCGCCAGGTCGAGGTGGTCGCCACCACGGTGCCGCGCGGGCCGATCTGGGCGCGCATGTCCGATCACCTGCCGCTGGTGACGGATTTCTTGCTATCAAAACAATAGCTCTGTGCGCAGGCGGGAAGCGCGCTGCAGGGTCATTCGCCCTCAATACATTCACTGTTAGGATGCTTCCATGCTAAGGAAAACCGACGCCGTAGAGCGGCCCGACGAGGGGGCCGATGATGAAGGCACGCCCGTATCCGTGAAGATACGCGAGCGCCTTTTGGCCGCCCGCAAGCGCTTCCATGCCAACGACAACATCGCCGAGTTCATCGAGCCCGGCGAACTCGAGCGCCTGCTCGACGAGGTCGAAGTCAAGATGAAGCATGTGCTCGAAAGCCTGGTGATCGACCTGGACAACGACCACAACACCGACAACACGGCTCGTCGCGTCGCGAAGATGTACCTCAACGAGGTGTTCAAGGGCCGTTACGTGGCCCAGCCCTCGCTCACCGAATTTCCGAATGCCGAGCACCTCAACGAGCTCATGATCGTCGGCCCGATCACGGTGCGCAGCGCCTGCTCGCACCATTTCTGCCCGATCATCGGCAAGCTCTGGATCGGCGTCATGCCCAACGAGCAGACCAACGTGATCGGCCTGTCGAAGTACGCGCGGCTGGCCGAATGGGTGATGAGCCGGCCCCAGATCCAGGAAGAAGCCGTGGTTCAGCTGGCCGACCTGATCCAGGAGCGCACGCAGCCCGATGGCCTGGCGCTGGTGGTCGAGGCCGAGCACTTCTGCATGCAGTGGCGCGGCGTCAAGGAGATGGACAGCAAGATGATCAATTCGGTGATGCGCGGCGCGTTCCTGAAAGACTCCAACCTGCGGCGCGAATTCCTTTCCCTTCTTCCCCGCCGGAGTTGAACGCCATGCTCGTACGACTTCTCTATGCGAGCCGCGCCGTCGATACCAGCCCCGGCGCCATCGAAGCGATCCTCTCGCAATCGCGCTCGCACAACACTGCGTGCGGCATCACCGGCATCCTTTGCTATGGCGCAGGCGTGTTCCTGCAGGCCATCGAAGGCGGCCGCATGGCGATCAGCGAGCTGTACGGCCACATTCAGCGGGATCCCCGCCACAAGGACGTGGTGCTGCTGCACTACGAAGAGATCTCCGAACGCCGCTTCGGCGGCTGGACGATGGGGCAGGTCAATCTGTCGAAGCTCAATGTCTCGACCTTGCTCAAGTACTCGGAAAAGGCGGAGCTCGATCCCTATTCGGTCTCGGGCAAGGTATCGCTCGCGCTGCTCGAAGAACTGATGGCTACCGCCGCCATCGTCGGCCGGCACTGAGTCGCGCGCGCGGCCGAGGCTGCATCGGCCATGCTGCTGCTGGGCTGCGATTTTTCGAGCGCACCGACTTGGCGCAAGCCCGTCGTGCTCGCTCTCGGGGCCGCGCAGGAGGGGGGCGTCCGGCTCTTGCGGCTCGAACGCTTCGCGTCGCTCGACGCCTGGCGCCAATGGCTGTCGGACACGCCCGAATGGGTCGGCGCCTTCGACTTTCCCTTCGGCCTGCCGCGCGAACTGGTCGTGCAGCTCGGATGGCCGCCGCAATGGCCGGCGATGATCGCGCACTACGCCGGCCTGAGCCGCACCGGGATTCGCGAAACCTTCGCTGCGTTCTGCGCGGCGCGCCCCGTCGGCGGGAAGTTCGCGCACCGCGCAACAGACGGCCCGGCGGGCTCCAGTCCCTCGATGAAATGGATCAACCCGCCGGTCGCCTTCATGCTGCATGCCGGCGTGCCGCGGCTGCTCGCGGCAGGTGCTGCCTTGCCGGGACTGCACGCGCCGGCCTGCGGTGGCATGGCACGCATTGCGCTGGAGGGCTATCCGGGGCTTCTCGCGCGCGAGCTGATCGGGCGGCGCAGCTACAAGAGCGACGATGCCGCTGCCCAGAGCGCACAGCGGCGCATGGCGAGGATCGATCTGCTTGCCGCGCTCGAAAGAGGTTCCGCGCGCCTCGGCCTGCGCCTCTTCCTCGGCGACGCCGAGCGCGATCGGCTGCTGGCCGATGCCAAGGGCGATTGCATCGACGCGGTGCTCTGCCTGCTGCAAGCCGCCTGGGGCGCAGCCCGCAAGTCGAGTGCCGGTCCGGGCTACGGTCTGCCGGCGGCGATGGATCCGCTGGAAGGCTGGATTCTCACCGCCTGAAGTCCTACAGCAGATCGAGCCGGCTTCGGCGCACGACCGCTGCTCGGGCTCGCTAGATTGGTTTTCAGTGGTTCGGTCGAACCACCGGTTCATCCCATCCCATCTTGCGAAGGAAGCGACATGAACAAGGACCAAGTGGCAGGCCGCGTCGATCAAGCCAAGGGCAAGCTCAAGGAAGCGGCCGGCAAGGTCGGCGGCAGCGAGAAGCTGCAGAGCGAAGGCGTGGTCGAGCAGGCCGGCGGCAAGGTGCAAAGCACCTACGGCGATGCCAAGGAGAAGGCCAAGGACGCCATCAAGCGCGGCGCGGACAAGCTCTGACGCTTATTCATTCGATCGACAGGAGTTTTCCAGATGATCCAACTCAATCCGACTTTCAAACGCGCTCCTACTTGGGTGGCGGCGCTGATGCTCGCGGGCGGCGCTCTCGCGCTCGGGGGGTGCAACAAGGGCAGCAACGAGACGGCGGGCGAAAAACTGGATTCCGCCGTCGCGAAGACCGAGCGGGCCGGCGCAGACGCCAAGGCCAAGACCGAGTCTTCCGCTGCGGGGGCGAAGGAAGCTGCGACGGACGCGGGAGCCGCTGTGGCGACGAGCGTCGACGATGCTTCGATCACGGCTGCTGTCTCGGCCGGCCTCGCGAAGGATCCCGACCTGAGCGCGATCAAGATCGACGTTGACACCAAGGGCGGGATCGTCATGCTCAAGGGACCTGCGCCGAACGCAGCGGCCAAGTCGCGTGCCGAAGAGATCGCCAAGAACGTGAAGGGCGTCAACTCGGTCGACAACCAGCTGGAAGTGAAGTCGTAGACGGCTCGCCTCGTCTCACTCGCAACCCAAGAAAAAGCCCGGGCGACCGGGCTTTTTCTTGGCTTGCCTGGGCTGCGTTCAATGGCCGAGCCAGTCCTTCAGTTCGTCGGCGTGCTCTTCTTCGTCGGTGAGAATTTCTTCGAGCATGCGGCGCGTCGTCGGATCCTTGTCGCCGACGAGCGAGATCATCTGCCGGTAGGTTTCGATGGCGATGCGTTCAGCCACCAGGTTGGCGCGCACCATGGCCTGGAGATCCAGGGCATCGTCGTAGTCCGCGTGGCTGCGGTCGAGCAATGTCCTGGGATTGAAGTCAGGCTCGCCGCCGAGCTGCACGATGCGCTCCGCGATCCTGTCGGAGTGGGCAGACTCTTCGTTCGCATGCACGAGAAACTCTTCGGCGATCGCCGGCGAGGCCACGCCGTTGGCGGTGAAGTAGTGGCGCTTGTAGCGCAGCACGCAGACCAGCTCTGTGGCCAACGCGTCATTGAGCAGCTTGACGATGTCGTCGCGCCACGGCCCGTAGCTGGGCGTCACGGCGCCGTCGTCGAGATGCTGAGAGGCCGCATCGATCGCGGCTTGGTCGAGCGTCAGATGCTCCGGGCGCTCCTTGATTGCCGTATTCATTCCGAATCCTTTCGTGGGGGGCTTGGGTTCTTGTGCATCAACGTCGTCACGATGTCTGCCACGTCCGAGGTCTTGAGGACGGCAGCGAGCACCGCAGTGATCGACAGCAGCCGCCAGGGTTTGGCCAGCACGATCAGCCCGCCGGCAGCTGCCGCCGCTGCCATCAGCTTGACCGGCTGTTCGCGCGCATAGCGATCCAGCAGCGGCCGTGCCAACTGGCCGACTGCATTGGCCGGATGCCTGCGCCACCACCGCTGCGTGACCCTGCGCGCCATCGATATCCACGGGACCTGGTCGAAGATGCCGGCGCGTCGTTGCCGCTGGGTGGCCGACGGCGTGGGTTCCTCGATCTCGGTTTCGCCGCCCTGGAGCTCATGAACAAGGGCGCGGCGCGAGATCGCGAGCCTCTGCTGCGGCGTCAGTTCGTGCCGTTCAACGGCCATGGCGTTCCCCCGCCGCGTGGAGCGCCCGCACGTCCGCGTCGAGCTGAGCCCTCAGCTCGTTGAAACCGTGAAACTCACTGGGGCGCGAAGCGACATAGGCCGACACGATGGCCACGAGCACCGCGACGCCCGGAACGATGACCAGCACCCAATGGAAGCCATGAAGTACGCCGAGCATGACGGCCATGCCGATCAGGCCCAAGGCAAGCATCGCGCTCACCGCCGCGAGCACGCCCGCGACAGCCCGCGCGATCAATCCGCGGCTCGCTTCTGCCGCCTCGTCCTTGATCAACGCCGCATAGTTGCCGAGGTGTTCGGCAATCAACCCCGGATGCCCGAGCACCGTGGAGAAAATGGGATGAAGCATGGTGCTGCAGGCAGCGGTGGAGGCGGCGGAATTTCAGATCAATAGTCGTCCCGGCTGCGGCGGCTGGCAAGCACGATCAGCGCCGTGATGGCGGCACCGGCCGCGGCGGCGACGAGCACGGAGCGAACCGGCTGGTCGGCGATGTACTTGCCGGTGACATCGGCAGCCTGTTCGAGGCGGCGTTGCGCGCGCGCGCTGGTCGTCGAGGCGGCATCGAGGCCGCGCTGCACCGCCTGCTGCACACGTGCCGCGATCTGCTCTACGGCGGGCTCTGCGTCGCGGCGCAGGTCACGGACCTTCTCTCCGGCGGCGTTCACTGCGTTCTGCGCGTAGGCGCGCGTGGTATCGATGGCGTCATTGGCGGTTTGGCGCGCCTCTTCGGCGATCTGCGAAGGGGTCTTGGTGGTCGTGTTCATGAATTGTCCTTCCGGGAGATTGTTGTAAGAAGCTGCTCATCGTAACGACGCTGTCATCGTCGCATCAAGCCCGCGATGAAGCTGGCGAGGGCCAGGACGATGAAGATCACGAAAAGTATTTTGGCGATGCCGACGGCGCTGGCCGCGATGCCGCCAAAGCCGAACAGCGCGGCGATCAGGGCGATGACCAGGAATACGACTGCGTAATACAACATGCTGAGCTCCTTTGGAGGATGGTCTCGTCGTTGTGAATGGCGGCCGATGGCGGCCGGTCCAGAGGTTGAAACGGTGTGGGGATTCACGTTAAGTGGGGGGGCGCCGCAGCCCTGTCAGCAGCAGCGGCCTGGGGGCGTAGGAGAGGGTCGAATCACAGCCGGCTGCTCTCGAGCAGCAGCGTATTCAGGCTGCCTGGGAAGAAGAAGCCGGGGAGGCAGGAAGCATCGCGCTCAGGCGCGTTCCCTGGCCGGGCGCCGACGAAACGGTGAGCCTTCCCTTGGCGGCCTCGACGCGATGCCGCATGCCTGCCAAGCCGTGGGCCGAAGGCCGGGTGCTGCGGATGTCGAAGCCCTTGCCGTTGTCGGCGACTTCCACGATCACGTGGTTGCCGTAGTTCTTCATGACGATGCTGGCTTCGCTCGCCTGGGCGTACTTGCTGATGTTGGTGAGGCTTTCCTGAACCATGCGATAGATGGTGAGCTGATCGGCTTCGTTGAGCGTCACCGGCTCGAGCACCATCTCGATTTCCATTCCCGAGCGCTCGGCGAATTCGCGGCCGAGGATTTCGAGCGAAGCGATGAGCCCGAGGTTGGCCAACGACGAGGGCCTCAGGTCTTCGATGATCCTGCGCTTGAGCGCGATGCCGCTGTTGAGGAGCTCGTTCAGATGCTGCAGCCGCTGGGTCGCGTCCGGCGAATCCGCGAGTCGGGACTTCAGGCGCGCCACGTCGAGCTTGGCCGCGGTCAGCAGCGAGCCCAGCTCGTCGTGCAGCTCGCGCGCCAGGAAGCCGCGCTCGCTTTCCCGCACCTGCTGCAGGTGGGTGGCGAGTTCGGCCAGCGTCGCGGTGCGTTCGCGCACCTCGTCCTCCAGTGCATTGCGTTCGCGCTGCAGCGCCTCCTGCTGCCGCTCGCCGGCCGAGCGCAGCGCATGGGTCTGGCGCAAGTACAGGTAGAAGGCCAGCAGGCCAGCCAACGCCACGAGCCCGATGCCGATGCGCGCGAAGTGCAGCGACTTCGCGATCTGAACCTGCCCCAGCATCAGCGCCTGGTTGCTGATCGAGATCAGTTCGCCGGCCTGCTGGCGGATAGCTTCCATCTCCTCGCGGCCGACGTCGGTCGTGATGACGAACTTCCAGGCGTCGTCGTTGCCCTCGCGTCGCAGCCGCACGCTCATGTCCATCTCTGCGAGCTTGCGCGCGACGTGCTTCGAGAGCTGGGCCAGGCGCGCGGTCTCGGCGGGCTTCCCGGTATAGAGCACCTGCAGGGCGGCCAGTTGACCATCCACCTGCTTGACGGCGACGTCATACGGCTCGCGGTAGCGTGCCTCCCCCGTCAACAGATAGCCGCGCTGGCCCGTTTCGGCATCGATGATGTTCTGCAGAAGCTGGTTGAGCACCAGGCGCACACGCTGTGCCTCGCCGACGTCGGTCAGGGCCCGGGTGGACTGGCGGTAGCCGGCCTCGTTGATGCCCACGAGCACGAGCGCTGCGAGCGTCGCTAGCGTGAGGCCGAGGGCCATCTTCGGGAAAGCTAACCAGCGCATGGGGTCTCCGCGAGGTGCGGACGGTTCAAATTCGGGAATAATCGACGTGGATCAGGGGGCGGCATGCCGCGACGCAAGAAGCCGCGAAACGATAAAGAAGGTACCAGATGATCAAGATCGGAATTGTGGACGACCACGCCATCGTGCGCTCCGGCTTGCGCCAGTTCTTCTCGGAGCACGTCGACCTGCGCGTGGCAGGGGAGGCGGCCAGCGGACGCGAGGCGATCGAACTCGTGCGCACCACGGAGCTGGATGTGCTCGTGATGGATCTCTCGATGCCGGGACAAAGCGGGATCGATGCTCTGGCGATGATCCGCGCCAAGGCGCCGGACGTCGGCATCCTCATCCTGAGCGGCTATCCCGAGGAGCACTACGCGATGAACCTGATCCGTCAGGGCGCGAGCGGCTACCTCAACAAGGAGTGCGACCCGATGGAGATCGTGAACGCGATCCGCACCATCTCGCTGGGTCGCCGCTACATCACGCCGGCCGTGGCCGAGCTGCTGGCGCGCCAGCTCGACCGCAAGGACGACGCGGCACCGCATGAGCAGCTGTCGGAACGCGAGTTCCAGGTGTTCCTGAAGCTGGCTAAGGGCGAAACGGCGGGGGACATTGCCAAGACGCTCTCGCTTTCCGTCAAGACCGTCAGTACCTACCGCACGCGCCTGATGGAGAAGATGAATCTCTCCTCCAACAGCGACCTGACGTACTACGCGCTGAAGAACAAGTTGATCGATTGAGATTCCGGCGGCGGCGCCGTCCCCGCGGGGTTGCCGCAAGCTGGAAAGGGCCATCGTTCGACGTGCGGCGTCAACTCGAGCTGGACGGCTGGCGAAGCGCGGAGGACTGCTCGATGCAGAAGTCGATCAGCGCGTCGATCTCGTTCGACTTGTCGAACACGGCGTCGACGCCGAACTGGGCACAGCGTTTGCGTATGTCGGGGGTGGCGTAGTTGCTGAGCACCACCACTTTCTGGTCGGGCCGGCGCGACACGCAAGCCTGCAGCACGCCCAGGCCGCTGCCTTGCTTCAGGAACAGATCGACGATGGCCAGCTCCCATTGGTCGTTGTTCTCGGTCAGCCAGCGGACGGCTTCCGTCTCGGTCTCGGCGAAACCAACGGCTGAGATGCAGGTGAGTTCCTCCAGAGTACCGACGAGATTCTCGCGGATCGTGACGTTGTCTTCGACGATGTAGGTTTTCAATCTGGGGTCCATGGAGAACCGGCGTCTCTCTGGCGATCAAGCTCCGTGGATCATGTCCATGCGCAGGCCGATTCGCAAAATGCTACAAATCAACAGCCCGCATCATGCAGCGTTCGGCGCCCTGCGGCTGTAGGCTTGTTCTTACGGGCGCGAATGATTTCCGACCGTAGGCTTTGCCGCACATCGGCTGCGGTCTAGCGCCGACCCCGGTGCCGGGAGCGCCCGGCTACCGTCGATCCCGATGTGGATCGCTCCGGGGCTCTGCATCTTTCTCCAACGGAAGGCGCCGAGATGAACATCGTGTGGAACTACGTGGCCGTCGGCCTCCTGACCCTGGCGGCCGCCGCAGTCGTGGTGATCGGGGAGACCGCGAACGCCGAACTGAAGCTCGCCGAAGCGGCGAAAAGCGCGGCCGCAGTCGGCTTCACCGCCATCTGCTTCCTCGCGTCCCCCGCATCCATCACCTCGACGCCGGACAAGTAGAAGATGTCTGTGCCGTGACCGCGACCCCCGCCCCCACGCCGCGCCGCTCGATCTGGATCAAGCTTGGCGCGGTGCTGCTGGGGCTGTTCGCGGCCTTCCTGCTGGTGCTGGCTTTCTTCCCCTGGGACGCGCTGCGGGAGCCGGTCAACCGATACGTCAGCGACAAGACCGGCCGCAAGTTCGAGATCACGCGGCGGCTGGACGTGGATCTCGGCTGGCGCGGTGCCACCGTCAAGCTCGACGGCATCGAATTCGCCAATCCTTCCTGGGCCCGCGACCCCTACCTCGTGCGGGCGCAGAGCGCCGAATTGGAACTCAAGCTGTGGCCGCTCCTGGCGCGCAAGGTCGTGATTCCGCGCCTGGCCCTGGTTTCGCCTTCGCTGGGCCTTCAGATGGAAGAGGACGGGCGGCGCACCTGGGCGCTGGGCAAGGACACCGCGGATGAAGCAACGGTGCCGACGATCGGGCTCCTGCAAATCGATGGCGGCGGGCTCGACTTCCTTGCGGAGCATTGGGGCGTGGACCTGCATGCCGATTTCAGCTTCGATACCAGCCGTGGCGACATGCCGCTCAGCTACCGCATCAAGGGCCGCTACCAGCGCCAGCCGCTCACGGCCGAAGGCCGTACCGGCAACGTGCTGCAGCTCAACGCTGCGGGCCAGCCGCCGTTCCCGCTCGAGATCAGCGCGGTCGCGGGCCAGACCCGGCTGAAGGCGCAAGGCACCGTGGCCGAACTCGCCAGCCTGGACGGCGTCGACGCCCGCTTCGAACTCAAGGGCCAGAATCTTGGCGATCTGTACGGGCTGCTCGGCATCGCGCTGCCCCAGACCTCTCCTTATGCCCTCAGCGGCGACTTGAAAAAGCGTGCGAAGCTGTGGGAGGTGCAAGGCCTCAAGGGCAAGCTGGGCCTTTCCGATATCGGCGGCGACATGCAGTTCGACCAGGCACAGAAGCCGCCTTACCTGGCGGGCAGCCTGCGCTCGCGCGTGATGGACATGGACGACCTCGGCCCGCTGATCGGCCTGCCGCCGACCGAGCGTTCGGCCAAGGCAATCGAAGGCGTGGCGCCGCCGCCCACCGTCGCCCAAGTCAAGCGTGCACGCCGCGATTCCGGGCGCAAGGTGCTGCCCACCGCCACTCTGGACTTCGAGCGCTTGCGCGCCATGGATGCCGACGTCAAGTACGCGGCCGACCGCATCCAGAACGTGCGCCAGCTGCCGCTCGACAAGGGCAGCGTGCAGGTAAAGCTGAAGGATGGCGTGCTGACGCTCGACCCACTCGATCTGGGTGTCGCCAGCGGCAGGCTGGCCGGCGCGATCCGCATCGATGCCACAAAGAACCCGGCAGACATCCGCGCGAAGCTGGACGTGCGCGCGATGCAGCTCAACCGCCTGATCCCCAAGGCCGAGACCCTGCGCACCAGCTTTGGAAGACTCGACGGGCGGATCAACCTGTCCGGGCGCGGAAACTCGGTCGCGAGCTGGCTCGGCACCTCCTCCGGGGACGTGGCGGCCATCACCGGCCGAGGACAGTTCAGCAACCTGCTGCTGGAATTCATGGGCCTGGATGGCGGCGAGATCATCAAGTTCCTGCTGCGCGGCGACCGGAACGTCGTCTTGCGCTGCGCCGCGGTCGCCTTCGATGTAGACAAGGGCACGATGAACGGCCGCAGCCTGGTGTTCGACACCGAGGACACGGTCTTCAATGTGAGCGGCGGTGCCAGCCTCGCGAACGAGACGCTGGATTTCGTGGTCCGGCCGGAGCCCAAGGACAGAAGCATTCTTTCGCTGCGCTCGCCGCTGCTCATCGGCGGCACCTTCGCTTCGCCCACCGCCGCCGTCGAAGCGGCCCCTCTGGCGACGCGCGGCATCGCCGCGCTGGCGCTCGGTGTGATCAACCCCTTGCTCGCCCTCTTCGCTACCGTCGAAACCGGCCCCGGCGTCGATGCCGATTGCCAGGACGTGCTGGCCCAGGCGAAGAAGCCGGTCTCCCGGGAGGCAGCCGCCGGCGCTGCCAAGGCGAAGAAGCAGTAGATTTTTTCAGCCTGCGTTCGGCCGGTGTCCGCACACGCTGCAGCCCGGATCGCGGGCGACGCGCAAGGTGTCGAAGGTCGTCCGGCGACCGTCGAACATCAGCAGGTTGCCGGCCAGCGAAGGGGCTATGCCGGCCAAGAGCTTCAGGGCCTCACCGGCCTGCAGGGTGCCGATGGCGCCGACCACCGGCGCGAACACGCCGAGCACGGCGCAGCGCGTTTCCTCGAAGTGGGCATCCGGCGGGAACAAGCAGGCATAGCAGGGCGAGGCCGGATCGCGCGTGTCGTACACGCTCAGCTGGCCATCGAAGCGGATCGCCGCGCCCGCCACCAGCGGCCTGGCATGGGCGACGCAGGCCCGGTTCACCGCATGCCGGGTGCCGAAATTGTCGCTGCAGTCGATCACCACGTCGGCCTCGGCGACCAGCCGGGCGAGCAGCGCATCGTCGGCGCGCAGCCGATGCGTTTCGAGGCGAATGTCCGGATTGATGCGGCGCATCGCCTCGGCCGCCGATTCGACCTTGGCCATGCCCACCCGCGACGTGTCGTGGGCGATCTGGCGCTGCAGGTTGGTGAGATCGACCTCGTCGTCATCGACCAGCGTGATGCGGCCTACGCCGGCCGCCGCAAGATAGAGCAGCACCGGCGACCCGAGCCCGCCGGCACCGATCACCAGCGCACGGCCCGCGCTGACGCGGGCCTGGCCGTCGATGCCGAACTCCTCGAGCAGGATGTGGCGCGAATAGCGCAGCAGATCTTGGTCTTCCATGCGCTGCGCGGTCTCGATCGCCGGGTCGAGGGCTCCCGCGGGGAGCCGCCCGGGATCAGTTTTCCTTCTTTTCTTCCTTGTTCTCGACGATCACCTGCGTCTTGCTCACCAGCACGGGCTGGCCCTTGAGCCGGTTGAAGGCCTGCATGAGCGGGAAGTCCTTGTCGGTGCCGAACTCGGGCACCTTGCGATCCTGCGGGGGCTTCTTGGCTTCTTCCTCGAGCCGCTTGCGGGCTTCGTCGCGGGCCTTTTCACGCTCGGGGTCCTTGTTCTCCGGACCCTGGCCGCTCGCCAGGTGCTTTTCGAGGTCGGCCTCGCGCATGCGCAGCGCGGCGAAGGGGCTGCCTTCGGCGCTTTCGTCGATCAGAACGTTCGGCACGATGCCCTTGGCCTGGATCGAAGTGCCGCTCGGCGTGTAGTAGCGCGCCGTCGTGATCTTGAGGCCGGTGTCGGGGCCGAGCGGGCGCACCGTCTGCACCGAACCCTTGCCGAAGGTCTGGCTGCCCATCACGATGGCGCGCTTGTGGTCCTGCAGGGCGCCGGCCACGATCTCGCTGGCGGAAGCCGAGCCTTCGTTCACGAGCACCACCAGCGGCACCGTCTTGAGCGCCGCAGGGAGGTTGCGCAGCGGATCGCTGCCCGCGCGCCGCTGGTAGAACTCGGGCGCGGCCTTGTAGACCGACTTGCTCTCGGCCAGCTGGCCGTCGGTGGACACGACGGTGACGTTCTCGGGCAGGAAGGCGGCCGAGATCGCCACCGCCGCGTCGAGCAGGCCGCCCGGATCGTTGCGCAGGTCGAGCACCAGGCCCTTGAGATTGGGTTCCTGCTTGTAGATCTCGTCGACCTTCTTGACGAAATCGTCGACCGTGCGTTCCTGGAATTGCGACAGGCGGATCCAGCCGTAGCCCGGCTCCATCACCTTGCCGCGGACCGACTGCGTGCGGATCTCTTCGCGCGTGATGGTCACCGGGAAGGTGCGGTTCTCGTCCTTGCGGAAGATCGTAAGCAGCACCTTGGTGTTGGCTTCGCCGCGCATGCGCTTGACTGCCTCGTTGAGCGTGAGCCCGCGCACTGCGGTGTCGTCG
The DNA here is from genome assembly GCF_003984645.1 of Variovorax sp. MHTC-1. Classification (GTDB taxonomy): domain Bacteria; phylum Pseudomonadota; class Gammaproteobacteria; order Burkholderiales; family Burkholderiaceae_C; genus Variovorax. The sequence goes on along the minus strand of NZ_RWKI01000006.1, from coordinate 60,177 downwards.
ATCTTCGTGATCAGGTCGTTCGGCTTGAGGCCGGCGCGGAAGGCGGGCGAGCCCTCGATCGGCGACACGACCTTGATCAGGTTGTCTTCCTGCGAGATCTCGATGCCCACGCCGACGAAGCGGCCGGTGGTGCCTTCGCGAAATTCCTTGAAGGACTTCTTGTCGAAATACTGGGAATGCGGATCGAGGCCGGCGACCATGCCCGAAATCGCATCCGAGATGAGCTTTTTCTCGTCCACCGGCTCGACGTAGTCGCTCTTCACCATGCCGAACACCGCAGCGAGCTGCTGCAGTTCTTCCAGAGGGAGAGGGGCCAGTGAACCTCGTGCAACAGTTTGCAACGAGACGGTGGTCAGCACGCCGGCCACGGCGCCGGCTGCAACCCAGCCGGTGATTTTCAATTTCTGGCCCATGTGTAAACGTCCTTGTCGCCTGTCGAATCCAATATACACAGCTTGGAAGCAAGTTGTCTGCCGGGGTTCCGCGTACCCGTCGAAGCTGCAGCGGTTTTCCTCACGCCTTGCCCTGCGCAGCCACGGCAGCCACGGCTTTTTCGGCCGCCGCGGCATCGCCGAGGTAATAGTGACGCAGCGGCTTGAGCTCGTCATCCAGCTCATAGACCAGCGGAATGCCGTTCGGGATATTGAGGCCCACGATATCGTCGTCGGAGATGCCGTCGAGGTACTTCACCAGCGCGCGGATCGAATTTCCGTGCGCCGCCACCACCAGACGGCGCCCGGCGCGAATCGCCGGCGCCATCGATTCGTTCCAGAAAGGCAGTACGCGCGCCACCGTGTCCTTCAGGCACTCGGTCAGCGGCACTTGCTCCGGTGCCAGCTTGGCGTAGCGCACATCGCTGCGTTCGCAGCGCGGATCGTTCGGCTCCAGCGGCGGGGGCGGCGTGTTGTAACTGCGGCGCCAGACCAGCACCTGCTCGTCGCCGTACTTCTTGGCGGTTTCGGCCTTGTTGAGGCCCTGCAGCGCGCCATAGTGGCGCTCGTTCAGGCGCCACGAGTGCACCACCGGCAGCCAGGTGCGGTCGAGTTCGTCGAGCGTATGCCAGAGCGTGCGGGTGGCGCGCTTGAGCACGCTGGTGTAGGCGACGTCGAAGTCATAGCCCTCGGCCTTCAGGAGCCGCCCGGCCTGCTTGGCCTGGTCGATGCCGGTGGCCGTCAGGTCGACGTCGGTCCAGCCGGTGAAGCGGTTTTCGAGATTCCAGGTCGATTCGCCGTGGCGGATCAGTACCAGTTTGTGCATGGGGGAAGGCCTTTGGAACGCGAGCGAAAAGTCGACATTCTAAAATCCGGGGTTTGCTACTCAAGGAACACCGTGAAATTCATCGTCGACAACTGGATGCTGATCCTGATCGCGCTCAGCTCGGGTGGCATGCTGGCCTGGCCGCTGCTGCGCGGGGCCACCGCCGGATCGCTCACCGCCCAGGGGGCGGTGCAGCTCATCAACCGCGAGCGGGCGGTGGTGGTCGACGTGCGGGAACCCGAGGAGTATGCCGCGGGCCACGTGACCGGCGCGAAGAACGTGCCGCTCAACCAGCTCGACGAAAAACTCGGTGCCGCGGTCAAGAACAAGTCGGTTCCGCTGCTTCTGATCTGCGCTACCGGGGCCCGGGCACAGCGCGCGGTAGCCACGGCCAAGAAACTCGGCTACGAGCAAGCCCAAGCGGTAGCCGGCGGACTCAAATCCTGGAAAGAGGCTAACCTGCCGATTGAGAAAGCCTGAACTTCCCGGACATACGCACGATGCAAGCCGTCAAGATGTACACCACCGCCGTTTGCCCCTATTGCATTCGAGCCAAGCAAATCCTCAAGTCCAAGGGCGTCGATCAGATCGAGGAGATCCGCATCGACAGCGACCCGCAGGCGCGCATCACGATGATGAACGCGACCCAGCGGCGCACCGTGCCGCAGATCTTCATCGGCAACACCCACGTCGGCGGCTGCGACGACCTGATCGCGCTCGACGGCCGCGGCGGCCTCATCCCGCTGCTGCAAGGCGCCTGAGACCACGGGCGATAATCGCCCCTTCGTCCTCAAAGACCCATCCTCCAGCCCGTTCTCGGGACCTTCTCCCGGCGGGCGTCGTTTTGACCCTCGAAAGTTCAGCCATGGCCGACCAGCAAGCCCAAGATCCCGTCTTCCAGATCCAGCGCGTCTATCTGAAAGACCTGTCGCTCGAGCAGCCCAATTCGCCGGCCATCCTGCTGGAGCAGGAGCAGCCGACCGTCGACATCCAGCTCGGCGTCGATGCCCAGCCCGTGACCGACGGCATCTTCGAGATCACCGTCTCGGCCACGGTGCAGACCAAGATCCAGGACAAGACCGTGTTCCTGGTCGAGGCCAAGCAGGCCGGCATCTTCGAGATCCGCAACCTGCCCGAAGAGCAGATGGGCCCGATCCTCGGCATCGCCTGCCCGCAGATCGTCTATCCCTACCTGCGCGGCAACGTGGCCGACGTGATCCAGCGCGGCGGCTTCCCGCCGGTGCACCTGGCCGAGATCAATTTCCAGGCCATGTTCGAACAGCAGCAGGCCCAGGCGGCGGGGCAGCCCTCGCCGATCGTCACGCAGTAAGCGCAACGCAACTGCGCCGCCGATGAAGATCTGCGTGCTCGGCGCCGGTGCCTGGGGCACGGCGCTGGCGGTCAATGCGGCCGGCCGCCATCCGGTCACCCTGTGGGCGCGCGATGCGGCCCAGGCCGAGGCCATGTCGGCGGCGCGCGAGAACCGGCGCTATCTGCCCGGCATCGCACTCCCTCCATCGCTTGCCATCCGCTCCGGCGATGAGCTCGCCGCGTTGGCGGGCGCCGACCTCGCCATCGTCGCTACGCCGATGGCGGCCTTGCGCGAACAGCTCGTCCTCTTGCGCGACGCCGCCTGTCCGGTGGCCTGGCTTTGCAAGGGCGTCGAGCCGGCGCGCGCCGACCCCGGCGCCGTGGGCCTGCTGGGTCACGAGATCCAGGCCGCCGTCGCGCCCCGTCTGATGGCCGGCGTGCTGAGCGGCCCCAGCTTTGCGCAGGAAGTTGCACAGGGTCGTCCCACGGCGCTCGTCGCCGCCAGTTTCCACCCGCAGCTGCGCGATGCGCTGGTCGCGGCATTCCATGGTCCGACCGTGCGCGTCTATGCCAACGACGACATCGTGGGTGTCGAGGTCGGCGGCGCCGTCAAGAACGTGCTGGCGATCGCGACCGGCCTGGCCGATGGCCTGGCGCTCGGCCTCAACGCGCGCGCCGCACTGATCACGCGCGGCCTGGCCGAAATGACGCGCTTCGGCGTCGCGCTCGGCGCGCGCGCAGATACCTTCATGGGGCTCTCCGGCCTCGGCGACCTGGTCCTCACGGCCACCGGCGATCTCTCGCGCAACCGCAAGGTCGGCCTGCTGCTGGCCCAGGGCAGGACGCTGGCGCAGGCGGTGGACTCGCTGGGCCACGTGGCCGAGGGTGTCTATTGCGCGCGCACCGTGGTGCAGCGCGCGCGCCATCTGGGGGTCGAGATGCCGATCGCCGACAGCGTGGTGGCACTGCTCGATGGCCGCGTGCGGCCGGCGGAAGCGGTCGCGGAACTGATGGGGCGCGAGCCCGGCGTCGAATCGATCTGAACAATGGACGATGTCTTCGATTTTTCTCCGACCCGCGTGACCGAACTCGCGCAGGCCGATGCCGCGCGGGCGCTGCGCGAAGATGCCGGCGACGGCGATCTCACGGCCGGCCTGGTGCCCGCCGGCGGTCGCGCGACGGCGCGGGTGCTGCTGCGTGAAGCTGCCGTGCTGTGCGGCGCCCCGTGGGTGGAGGCGGTCGTGCGGCAGCTCGACCCGCAGGCCCGCATCGCGTGGCACGGCGCAGAAGGCGCGCAGTGCGCCGCCGACCAGACCGTGCTCGAAATTTCCGGCGATGCGCGCGCGCTGCTCACCGCCGAACGCACCGCGCTCAATTTCCTCCAGCTCCTGAGCGCCGTCGCGACGCGCACCGCCGCCTACGTCGACGCGGTCCGCGGCACGCGCGCCGCCATCGTCGACACCCGCAAGACCCTGCCGGGCCTGCGACTCGCGCAGAAGTACGCAGTGCGCATCGGCGGCGGAACCAATCACCGCATCGGCCTCTACGACGCCATCCTGATCAAGGAGAACCACATCGCCGCAGCGGGCGGCGTCAGCGCTGCGCTGCAGGCCGCCGCGCGCGTGGCGGGCCAGGCGAAGTTCGTCGAGATCGAGGTCGAGACGCTGAAGCAACTCGACGAGGCGCTGGCCCAGGGCGCGCGCATGGTGCTGCTGGACAACATGGACCTGCCCACCCTGCGCGAAGCCGTGCGCCGCAACGAGGAGGGCGGAAAGACCCGCGCCGTCCTGGAGATCTCCGGCGGGGTCACACTCGAAAGCGTGCGTGCCCTGGCCGAGACCGGCGTCGATCGCATCTCGGTGGGCGCGCTGACCAAGGACATCAAGGCAGTCGATTTTTCGATGCGCTTCTAGATGGGCTCACCCCCAGGCTTGCCCACTTCGTGTGGTCGCCAATCCCCTCACCGGGGCAACGCCAGCGGCCCGGCAAAGCGGTTCCGCGGTGTTCCTGGAAGGAGAGGACATTTTGCGCAACTGGTAATTGATCAGCCATGGCTACTGCATCTTCCACCGTTATCGATGTCGACTACGAGCAGCCGGCCGAAGCCGGCGCCACCTGCGACACGCGCCACGCCTGGGCCCGCGTCCCGCCCGAGCCGGCGCCGGCCGAACGCGAAGCGTTGAAAGAGCGCATCCGCCGCCTGCTGCGCGAGCGCGATGCGGTGATGGTCTCGCACTACTACGTGCATCCCGACCTGCAGGACCTGGCCGAGGAAACGGGCGGCCTGGTGAGCGATTCGCTCGAGATGGCGCGTTTCGGCCGCGACCATGCGGCGCGGACGCTGGTGGTTTCGGGCGTGCGCTTCATGGGCGAGACCGCGAAGATCCTGTCGCCCGAGAAGCGCGTGCTGATGCCCGACCTCGACGCCACTTGCTCGCTCGATCTCGGCTGCCCGGCCGATGCCTTCAGCGCCTTCTGCGACCGTCATCCGGACCGCACTGTGGTGGTCTATGCCAACACCAGCGCGGCGGTGAAGGCGCGTGCCGACTGGCTGGTCACCTCCAGCTGCGCACTCGACGTGGTGCGTGCGCTGGCGGCCGAGGGGCGCAAGATCCTCTGGGCGCCCGACCGGCACCTGGGCGACTACATCCGGCGCGAAACCGGCGCCGACATGGTGAGCTGGGACGGCGCCTGCATCGTGCACGACGAATTCAAGGCGCTCGAATTGGAGTTGCTGAAGGAGGCCCACCCGGGGGCCAAGGTGCTGGTCCACCCGGAAGCGCCGGCCGACGTGATCGCGCTGGCCGATGCGGTGGGTTCGACCTCCGGCATCCTGGGCGCGGCGCAGCGCATGGACGCCGCCGAGTTCATCGTCGCCACCGACAGCGGCATGCTGCACAAGCTGCGCACGCTCAATCCCGGCAAGGTCTTCATCGAGGCGCCCACGGCCGGCAACGGCGCCACCTGCAAGAGCTGCGCGCACTGCCCGTGGATGGCGATGAACGGCCTGGCCGATCTGGCGCGCGTACTCGAAACGGGCACCGGCGAGATCCACGTCGACCCCGCTTTGGGCCGGCGCGCGCGCGTGCCGATCGACCGCATGCTGGCTTTCACGGCCGGGCTCAAGAACGGCCAGCCGGCCGGCAGCCTGATTGCCGGCATCGGCGCTGCCTGAGCCTCAGGCGCCGAGCTCCAGCGTGCAAGCGTCGCCCAGCGCGTCGCGCCAGATGCGCACCTGCGTGGGTGGCGGCCGCATATCGGCCAGCGCATGGGCAATGAATAGGCAAAGATTTTCCAGCGTGGGAATGCCCAGGCCAGGGACGTCGTCGAGCAGGTGATGGTCGAGGCGTTCGCGCACCGCTTGCAGGTGCTCGCGCAAGAGGCCGAGGTCGATGACCATGCCGGTGGCTGCATCGAGCGAGCCGCGGACGGCGACCTCCGCATGGTAAGTGTGGCCGTGGATGCGGCGGCTGCCTTCGGCGTCGATCTCGCGCCGCAGGGTGTGGGCGGCGTCGAAGAAGAAGCGCTGGCTGATCGTGAATTGCTGAGCGGACATCGGAATGCGTTGCCGGGATTTCATCGAATCCCCGTCAGTTTGTGGGTCTGCAGGCTCAGCCGCCAGCCGGGACGGCGCATGCAGGTATCGATGCACAGGGACGTGTTGTCGGCTTGTGTCGGGCCGTCCATAGGCTGCAGGAAGCGGTGCGCGAAGAAGCTGCCGGCCTGCAGCGCGTCCAGGTCGAGGCCGGGCTGCGGCCACACCACCTTGAGTTCCTGTCCAGTGCGCTGGACCCATGGTGCGCCGGCTTTCGGACTGATGCAAAGCCAATCGATGCCCTCGGGCGCAAGCACGGTGCCGTTGCTTTCCACCGCGATCCGGAAGCGGCGCGCGTGCAGGGCGGAGATCAGCGCAGGGTCCACCTGCAGCAGCGGTTCGCCGCCGGTGAGAACGACCATCCGGTGCTCGGCATCATCGGCGGGCCATTGCGCAGCGATGGTATCGGCGAGCAGCTCGGCGCTCGCGAATTTGCCGCCCAGCGTGCCGTTGGTGCCGACGAAATCGGTATCGCAGAAGCGGCAGACGGCGCTGGCGCGGTCGCTCTCACGGCCGCTCCACAGATTGCAGCCGGCGAAGCGGCAGAACACGGCGGGCATGCCGGCCTGGGCGCCTTCGCCCTGCAGGGTGTAGAAGATCTCCTTGACGCTATAGCTCATGAAGACTCAGAGGTCGAATTCCAGGTTGTCGATCAGCCGCGTGGCACCCAGGCGCGCCGCGGCCAGCGCAACCAGCGGCTCGCCCGGCGCCGGTGCCTGCAGGTCGGCGCGGCGGCGCAGCACCAGGTAGTCGGGCTGCCAGCCGCGCTCCTTCAAGGACTGCATCGCGCGCATCTCGATCGCGGTCAGGTCGCGCTCGCCCGAACGCAGCGCGTCGGCCATGGCTTGCAGGGCCTTCGACAGCTGCACAGCCTCTGCGCGCTCGGTCTCGCTCAGGTAGCCGTTGCGCGAGGACAGCGCCAATCCGTCATCCGCACGCCGGGTCTCGCCGCCCACGATCTCGATCGGCAGCGCGAACTGCCGCACCATGTGGCGGATCACCATCAGCTGCTGGTAGTCCTTCTTGCCGAACACCGCGACGCGCGGCTGCACGCAGGCGAAGAGCTTCATCACCACCGTGCAGACGCCGATGAAGAAGCCGGGCCGGAAATGGCCTTCGAGGATATCGGCCAGCGCGGGGTCGGGGTGCACCTTGCAGGTTTGCGGCTCGGGATAGAGCGCTTTCTCGTCGGGCGCGAACAGAACATCGCAGCCGGCCGAGCGCAGCTTCTCGCAATCGCTCTCCCAGGTGCGCGGGTAGGTGTCGAAGTCCTCGTGCGGCAGGAACTGCAGCCGGTTGACGAAGATGCTGGCCACCGTGACGTCGCCCAGCGGCTTGGCCTGGCGCACCAGGGCCAGGTGGCCGTCGTGCAGGTTGCCCATGGTGGGGACGAAAGCGGGGCGATGGAAGCGGTCCAAATGCTCGCGCAGTTCGGGGATGGTGCGGGCGATGTGCATGGTTGTGATGTGCCTACCAGGCGTGGAGTTGGTCGTCGGGAAAGCTGCCGTCCTTCACGGCGCGCACATAGGCCGCCAAGGCCTGCGCGACGCCCGGCGCATCGGCCATGAAGTTGCGCACGAACTTCGGCATCTTGCCGAGGTTGATGCCCAGCATGTCGTGCAGCACCAGCACCTGGCCCGCGGTGCCGCGGCCGGCGCCGATGCCGACGGTGGCGCAGTGCTTCAGTTCGCCGGTGAGCTCGGCGGCCAGCGCGGCCGGCACCATCTCCAGCACCATCATCGCGGCGCCCGCGTCCTGCAGCGCATGGGCTTGCTGCTTGAGCAGGGCGGCGGCCTCGCTGCCCTTGCCCTGCACGCGGTAGCCGCCCAGCGCGTGCACCGTCTGGGGCGTCAGGCCGAGGTGGGCGCACACCGGGATGCCGCGCTCGACCAGGAAGCGCACGGTCTCGGTGGTCCAGCCGCCGCCTTCGAGCTTGACCATGTGGGCGCCGGCCTGCATCAGCACCGTGGCGCTGGCGAGCGCCTGTTCGCGCGATTCCTGGTAGCTGCCGAAGGGCAGGTCGGCGATCAGCCAGGCCGTGCCCTGCACGCGGCGCAGCCCCCGAAAGACGCTCTCGGTGTGGTAGCGCATCGTGTCCAGCGTCACGCCCACGGTGCTGTGCAGGCCCTGGCAGACCATGCCCACGGAGTCGCCGACCAGGAGGCATTCGACGCCGGCCGCGTCGGCCATGGCGGCGAAGGTGGCGTCGTAGGCGGTCAGCATGGTGATCTTCTCGCCGCGCGCATGCAGGTCGGCCAGGCGCGGCAGGCTCAGCGGTTTGCGCAGCGAGGGCGGGGAGGCGGGCGGCAGGGTGCCGTAGGGGGTGGCGGCGTTCGGCATGGTGGGCTTCTTCAACAATGGCGCAGCGCGCCGCAGGTTCGAACCGGGCGGCGTCAAGCCGCCGGCGGCACCAGGATCGTGGGTGCCGCGGGCGCGGCGAGCGAGGGGTAGTCGCGGCTGAAATGCAGGCCGCGGCTCTCGCGCCGCGCCTGCGCCGAGCGCACGATGAGCTCGGCCACCTGCACCAGGTTGCGCAGCTCCAGCAAGTCGCGCGTGACGTGGAAGTGAGCGTAGAACTCGTGGATCTCCGCCGCCAGCAGCGCGATGCGGTGGGCGGCGCGCTCCAGCCGCTTGTTGGTGCGCACGATGCCCACGTAGTCCCACATGAAACGGCGCAGCTCGTCCCAGTTGTGCGAGATCACTACTGTCTCGTCGGCATCGGTGACGCGGCTGTCGTCCCAGGGCGGCAGCTCGGCACCGGCGTGCGCGGGCGTCTCGGCGATGGCCTGAGCGGCGGCGCGCGCGAACACCATGCACTCGACCAGCGAGTTGCTGGCCAGGCGGTTGGCGCCGTGCAGGCCGGTGCAGGCGGTTTCGCCGATGGCGTAGAGGCCCGGCACGTCGGTGCGGCCGGCGAGGTCGCTCAGCACGCCGCCGCAGGTGTAATGCGCGGCCGGCACCACGGGAATGGGCTCGCGCGTGATGTCGATGCCCAGCTCCGCGCAGCGCGCGAGGATGTTGGGAAAGTGTTCCTGCAGGAAGGCCGGGCTCTGGTGCGAGATGTCCAGGTGCACGCAGTCCAACCCGTGCTTCTTCATCTCGAAGTCGATGGCGCGTGCCACCACGTCGCGCGGCGCGAGCTCGGCGCGCGCATCGTGCTCCGGCATGAAGCGCGTTCCATCGGGAAGCAAAAGCCGCCCGCCTTCGCCGCGCACCGCTTCGCTGATGAGGAAGGACTTGGCATGCGGGTGGTACAGGCAGGTCGGATGGAACTGGATGAACTCCATGTTCGCCACCCGGCAGCCTGCGCGCCAGGCTGCGGCGATGCCGTCGCCGGTGGCCGTGTCGGGATTGGTGGTGTAGAGGTAGACCTTGCCGGCGCCGCCGGTGGCCAGGATGGTGTGCGGCGCGCGGAAGGTGATCACTTCGTCGGTCGCCTCGTCCAGCGCATAGAGACCCAGGCAGGCCGGGTCGGCCAGCCCGAGCTTGCGGCCGGTGATCAGGTCGACCAGCGTGTGTTCCTCGAACAGCGTGATGCCGGGCGTGCGGCGCACGATCTCGATCAGCGTGCGCTGCACCGCGGCGCCGGTGGCGTCGGTCACGTGCGCGATGCGGCGCTGGCTGTGGCCGCCTTCGCGCGTCAGGTGCAGCTCGCCGTTCTCGAGCGAGAAGGGAACGCCGAGTTCGCGCAGCCAGGCGATGGCCTCGGGTGCATGCTCGACCACGAAGCGGGTGGCGGCCAGGTCGCAGAGGCCGGCGCCGGCGACCAGCGTGTCGTCCACGTGGGACTGCAGGCTGTCCCCTTCGCCCAGCACGGCCGCGATGCCGCCCTGCGCCCACTGGCTGGAGCCGTCGTTCAGCGCGCGCTTGGTGAGCACGGCCACACGGTGCCTGGGCGCCAGGTGCAGCGCGGCGCTGAGGCCGGCGAGGCCGCTGCCGACGATGAGGACGTCGAAGTCGTGCATATATCGCTCACCCCCAGGCTTGCCCACTTCGTGTGGCCGCCACCCCCCTCACCGGGGGCGACACCAGCGGCCCGGCAAAGCCGGTTCCGCGGTGTCTCCCGAATGGGCCTGGCTTCGTCGGCCTCGAATTGATGACCACGGGTCGGGCAACGGCGGGCCGGCGCGCTGTATAGGGCGACATCATGCGGGCGAGTAGGCCAGCCGCACGTAGATCGGCGCGAAGGCCTCGGCCTGCGTGATGTCGATCAGCGTTTCCTTCGCGAGCTCGAGCATCGCGATGAAGGTGACGATCAGCACCGGCACGCCGCGCGTCACGTCGAACAGCTTCTCGAACTCGACGAACTGCCGCCCCTGCAGGTGGCGCAGCACGATGCTCATGTGCTCGCGCACGCTGAGCTCCTCGCGCGAGATCTTGTGGTGCTGGATGAGCTTGGCGCGCTTCATGATGTCGGCCCAGGCCTCGCGCAGGTCGACCACGTTCACGTCGGGGAAACGCGGCTTGAGCGACTGCTCGATGTAGACCTGCGCCTTCCAGAAATCGCGCCCGGCCTGCGGCATCGCGCTGATCGAAGCGGCCTGCAGCTTGGCCTGCTCGTACTCGAGCAGGCGGCGCACCAGTTCCGCGCGCGGGTCCTCGACCTCCTCGCCCTCGGCGGTCTTCTTGGGCGGCAGCAGCATGCGCGACTTGATCTCGATCAGCATCGCGGCCATCAGCAGGTACTCGGCCGCGAGCTCGAGGTTGGTCTGGCGCACCTGGTCCACATAGGTCAGGTACTGGCGCGTCAGCCCCGCCATCGGGATGTCGAGGATGTTGAAGTTCTGCTTGCGGATCAGGTAAAGCAGCAGGTCCAGCGGCCCTTCGAAGGCCTCGAGAAAGACCTGCAGCGCCTCGGGCGGGATGTAGAGGTCGTTCGGCAGTGCGAACAGCGGCTCGCCGTAGAGCCGCGCGAGCGCGACCTGGTCGATCACTTCCGGCATCGCGGCGATCGGCGGCGCGTCTTCGTCGATGACGTCCTCCGCCTCCACGGCGCGGGCATCGTCGCCCGCCATGGTGGCCCGGGAGTGCGCTACAGGCCGGATGGGCACTTGTTACTTCACGCGCGTCTGGTAGACGTAGGGCTGCTGCGGCACATTGGCCTGGCCGTATTCCTCGAGCGCGTCGCGGTCGAGGTGCTTGTCCCACAGCAGTGCGCGGCCGGCGCGCTGTTCGGCTTCGAGCGTCGGCTTCTTTTCCTTCATCTCTTCGATGAAGTTCGTGATCTCGGAGGTGTAGTGGGGGCGGGCGAAGATGGACATGGGGGTTTGGACCTTTGCGGCGAATTTTACCGGGGCTCAATCCCGGTCTTCCCGCACCGGTGGATTCCTCATTGTTGGAGGAGGTGCCATACGCTAGCGTGGCGGCTCCAAACACCACAGGAGATGCTCATGCGCCGACGTTCGCTGTCCCTCGTTGCCATGGCCGTGGCGGCCATTGGCCTGGTTGCCTGCAGCGGCATGAGCCGCGCGCCGCAGAGCAAGATGAGCTTCTTCGTGACCAGCGCGAATCCCGGCAAGGGCGCCGATTTCGGCGGCCTCGCGGGCGCCGACCGCTACTGTCAGAGCCTCGCGGCGAGTGCCGGCGCGGGTGGCCGGAGCTGGCGCGCCTACCTGAGCAGCAGCGCCATGGCAGGCAGCCCGGCAGTCAATGCGCGCGACCGCATCGGCAACGGCCCCTGGTTCAATGCCAAGGGCGAGCAGATCGCCAGCAGCGTGGACGACCTGCACGGTACCGGCAACAAGCTCAGCAAGCAGACGGCACTGACCGAAAAAGGCCAGATCGTCAGCGGGGGCGGCGACGCCGTCAACCTGCACGACATCCTGACCGGCTCGTCGACCGAAGGCCGTGCCGTGAGCAGCGACAAGGACACCACCTGCGGCAATTGGACCAAGAGCGGCGACGGATCTGCCATCGTCGGCCACCACGACCGCAGGGGGCTGGACGACAGTCCGCCTGCGAAGTCCTGGAACTCCTCGCATGCCACGCAGGGCTGCAGCATGGATGCGCTCAAAAGGACCGGCGGCGGAGGCCTGCTCTATTGCTTCGCGCAGAATTGAGCGGTGCAAAAACCAAACAGACGAAATAGCAAGGCCTGCGCGCTCGCCCTTTTTCTGGCGGCCACGCTTGGCCTCTCAGGCTGCGACCCGCAGCGCATCAGCGAACTGGAAGAGGGCGTCTCGACCGAGGCCGACGTGCGGGCCCGCTTCGGCCAGCCCGAGAACATCTGGGATTCGCCCGCGGGCCGCGTCTTCGAATACAACCGCCAGCCCGCGGGCCAGAAGAACTACATGATCACCATCGGGGCCGACGGCAAGATGAGCGCGCTGCGCCAGGTGCTCACGCCCGAGAACTTCGCCCGCGTCCAGCCCGGCATGGCGATGGAGGACCTGCGCAAGCTGCTCGGCAAGCCGGCGCGGCGCACGCCGTACCCGCTCAAGAACGAGACCGCCTGGGAATGGCGCTGGGTCCAGCCGCCGAATTCGCCGATGGTGTTCGTCGCCACGCTCAACGACGACCAGCGGGTGGTGAGCTCCGGTTCCTCGCCGGACCGAAGCACCGAAGCCAATTCAAATTAGTGGGCGGCCGGGGCTGGCACGCCGGAGGTGATCTCGTCCGCGAAGCCCGAGCGCACGATCACTTCGAGCGGCTGCGGCTGCAGCGACTCGATGCGCAGCACGCCGTCGCGCGCCAGCACGGCCTTGTGCAACTGGCGAAGCGCATCGAGACCGGTGGCGTCGAGCGAGATCAGCTGCATGGCATCGAGCACCACCGTCATGCCCCGCGGTGCGCGCTCGACGGCTTGCACGGTCGGGTCCAGCTTGGCGGCGGCGCCGAAGAACAGTGCGCCGTAGAGCCTGAAGGTCAGCACCGGCGGCTGCAGCGACACCATCTCGACGCTGAAGAGCGTGCTCATGCGCCGGATGAACAAGGCGCAGGCGAGCACGATGCCTGCCTGCACCGCCACCGTGAGATCGAACACCACCGTGAGGAAGAAGGTGCCGAGCATCAGAAGCCTGTAGTGCCGGCTGAAGCGGCGCAGCATGTAGGGCGAGAACTCGCGCCACTCGCCCATGTTCCAGGCCACGAAGACCAGGATGCCGGCCAGCACCGCCAGCGGCACGTGCTGCGCGAGCGGCGCCGCCACCAGCACCACCACCAGCAGCGTGAGCGCGTGAACGATGCCGGCGATGGGCGAGCTGGCACCGGCGCGCACGTTGGTTACGGTGCGCGCGATGGTGCCGGTGGCCGGCATGCCGCCGAAGAAAGGCGTGACCAGGTTGGCGATGCCCTGCGCCATCAGTTCCTGGTTGGGGTCGTGGCGCGGCTGGCCGCTGGCCTGGTCTGCCACGCGCGCGCACAGGAGCGACTCGATCGCGCCGAGCAGCGCAATGGTGATCGTGGGCGTCACCAGCTGCTTGACGGTTTCCCAGGAGAAATCGGGCAGCGCGAAGCCTGGCACGCCCTCGGGAATGCCGCCGAAGCGCGTGCCGATGGTCTCCACCGGCAGGTTGAAGCCCCAGGACACCAGCGTCAGCGTGACCAGTGCGACGATCGGCCCCGGCATCCGCGAGCCGGCGCGCACGGCGCGCAGCTCGGTCATGCGGCCCAGCACCAGGTGCACCGCGTAGCCGAAGCGCGTCTTGTCGTGCAGGAGCTTCGGCCAGGCGAACAGGCCGATGAGGCAGACCAGGCCGAGCCCGAAGGCGTAGAGATTGAAGCTGCCGAGGTTCGTGGCCAGCGTGTGCAGCTGGGAGAACATGTCGGCCGGCATCTTGGCGATCGAGAGGCCGAGCCAGTCCTTGAGCTGCGAGATCAGGATCAGCGCCGCGATGCCGTTGGTGAAGCCGATCACGATCGACACCGGTACGTAGCGGATCAGGTTGCCGAGTCGGAACAGCCCCATCACGAACAGCAGCACGCCCGCGCAGGCGGTCGCGATCAGCAGGTTCGCCACGCCGTAGCGCTCGACGATGCCGTAGACGATCACGATGAAGGCGCCCGCCGGCCCGCCGATCTGCACTGCCGAGCCGCCGAGGGCCGAGATCAGGAAGCCCGCGATGATCGCGGTCCAGATACCGGCCTCGGGCTTGAGCCCGGAAGCGATCGCGAAGGCCATCGCGAGCGGCAGCGCCACGATGCCCACCGTGGCGCCGGCGCCGAGGTCCTTGAAGAAGCGTTCCCTGTCGTAGCCGGCCAGCGCGTCGATCAGTCGGGGGCGGAAGCGTGCGAACTCCAGGGGTGATGCCATGGCGCTATTGTGGACGCGCCTTCCGCTTCAGCGGTCTTCTTCGCCTTCGGGCAGCGCGGCATCGGCTGCGGCGCCCACGGCCTTGCCCGCGATGCGGGCCGTGCCGATCGCCGCATCGGCAGCCAGGCCGACCGCGCCCGCGCCCACGCTCACCGCCGTGCTGGCGACAGTGACGACTGCGCAGCCGGAGAGCGGCAGGCCGAAGGCCAGGGTCAGGGCGGCGATGAGGACGCAGCGGTTCATGAGCGGCGCTAGCGTACCCGCATGCCGGGCGTTGCGCCACTCGTCGGCTCGAGCACGTAGATGCCGGGCTGGGCCTTCTCGTCCGCATGACTGGCGGCCAGCACCATGCCTTCCGAGATGCCGAACTTCATCTTGCGCGGCGCCAGATTGGCGACCAGCACCGTGAGCTTGCCGACCAGTTGCTCGGGCTCGTAGGCCGAGGCGATGCCGGAGAAGACGTTGCGGGTCCTGCCCTCGCCGGCGTCCAGCGTCAGGTGCAGCAGCTTGGTCGAGCCTTCGACCTTCTGGCAGGCCACGATCTTCGCGATGCGCAGGTCGATCTTCGCGAAGTCGTCGATCGTGATGGTGGGCGCAATGCCTTCGCCACCGGGAAGGACCGTGGCGGGCGCGGCTTCCGGCGCCGGCTCGGGCGGCTCGAACAGCTGGTCGAGCTGCTTGGTATCGACGCGCTGCATCAGATGCTTGTACTCGCCGATCGGGTGGCCCGAAGCCAAGGGCGCATGGACGTCGCTCCATCCGAGCGCATCGATCTTCAGAAACTCTTCGACCTTGCCTGCGAGCTCCGGCAGAACGGGCTTCAGGTAAAGCGTGAGCAGGCGGAAGGCCTCGATGCAGGCCGAGCAGACGTCGTGCAGCCGCGCCTCTTGCCCTGCCTGCTTGGCGAGCTCCCACGGCTTGTTGGCATCGACATACGCATTCACGTGGTCTGCCAGCGCCATGATCTCGCGCAGCGTCCTTGCGAAGTCGCGGTTGTCGTAGAGGGCGCGAATATTCTCTGCCTCCAGACGCAGCACCTCCAGCACATGCAGGCCGTCGCTGCTGACGGAGCCCAGCTGGCCGCCGAAGCGCTTGGCGATGAAGCCGGCCGCGCGGCTCGCGATATTGATGTACTTGCCGATCAGGTCGGCGTTCACGCGCGCGATGAAGTCGTCGGGATTGAAGTCGACATCTTCGACCTTGGCATTGAGCTTGGCCGCGATGTAGTAGCGCAGCCATTCGGGATTCATGCCGATCGAGAGGTACTTGAGCGGGTCGATGCCGGTGCCGCGGCTCTTGCTCATCTTCTCGCCCGAGACGGTGATGAAGCCGTGCACGTTGACCTGGCTCGGCGTCTTGCGGCCGCTGAACTGCAGCATCGCGGGCCAGAAGAGCGTGTGGAAGTAGACGATGTCCTTGCCGATGAAGTGCACCTGCTCCACCGCCGGGTCGGCGACGAACTCGTCGAAGCTTTGCGAGGTGCGCGAAGCCTCGTGCCAGTGGGCCGCGGCCTGGCCCTTGTCGAAATGGTTCTTCAGGCTCGCAAGGTAGCCCACGGGCGCGTCGAGCCAGACATAGAAGTACTTGCCCGGCGCATCGGGAATCTCGATGCCGAAGTAGGGCGCCTCGCGCGAGATGTCCCAGTCAGCCATGCCGGCCTCGAACCACTCGCTGGCCTTCCGGGCCATCTCGGGCTGCAGCTTGCCGTCCTGCGTCCATGTCTTCAGGAAGTCGACCACCTTCGGATCGGAGAGCTTGAAGAAGAAGTGCTCGGAGCTGCGCAGCTCGGGCGTCGCGCCGGTGAGTGTCGAATAGGGGTTGATCAGCTCGGTCGGCGAGTAGACGCTGCTGCACACCTCGCAGGCGTCGCCGTACTGGTCCTTGGCGTGGCACACCGGGCATTCGCCCTTGATGTAGCGGTCGGGCAGGAACATGCCCTTCACCGGATCGTAGAACTGCTCGATGGTGCGCGCGGCGATCATGCCGGCCGCCTTGAGCTTCTTGTAGATGCCTTGCGCGAGGTCGGTGTTCTCGGCGCTGTCTGTCGAGTGCCAGTTGTCGAAGCGGATGTGGAAGCCGTCGAGGTATTCCTTGCGTCCGGCGGCGATCTCGCCGACGAATTCCTGCGGCGTCTTGCCGGCCTTCTCGGCCGCGATCATGATCGGCGCGCCATGCGCGTCGTCGGCACCCACGAAGTGCACCATGTGGCCCTGCATGCGCTGGAACCGCACCCAGATGTCGGCCTGGATGTATTCCATGATGTGGCCGACGTGGAACTTGCCGTTGGCATACGGCAGGGCGGTGGTGACGAAGAGCTTGCGCTGGGACATCGGTAGGGGCGCTTTCTGGGGAACGGGGAGCCGGCGGGGGGAGGGGCATTTTAGGCGGGCAGGGCCTGCTGATAGATTCCGCGGGACATGAAGCACGCCGTCTTCTTCCGCAATCTCAACCTGGGCCGGCCGAACTGCCCGACCCGGGCGCAGTTCGAAGCGGCCTTCCTGGCGGCCGGCGCCGTGTCCGCTTCTTCCTTCCTGACCAACGGCACGCTGGTCTTCGAAGCGCGAAACAAGACCCAGGCGCGCAAGCTGCTGGCGCAGGCCTGCGACGCGCTCGCCGCCGAATGCGGTCTACGCGAGCCGGCCTTCCTGCGCAGCGTGGACCACCTGGCCGAACTCGTCGCCCTCGATCCCTTCGCCGCCGTGGACCGCGGCAGCGTCTACGAGATCTGCGTGAGTTTCCTCGATGCGAAACGCAGCGCGCTGCCCGCGCTGCCGCTGGTCTCGAAGCGCCAGGACGTCGAAGTCCTTCACGCCACCGAGGGCGAAGCCTTCAGCATCAGCCGTGTGGTCGGCAACACGCCGGGCAGTCCGAACGCCTTTCTCGAAAAACTGCTGGGCGCGCGGGCGAGCACGCGGGCCTGGAACACGGTCGTGCGGCTGGTCGACAAGCACGCGTAAGCTTCTGCGCCACAACCGCCACTGCCATGACTCCGACCCTCCCCACCCTCTCCCTGATCGAAACCCGCGCGCTCGGCGTCCTGGCCGAGAAGCAGCGCACCGTGCCCGACAGCTATCCGCTGACCCTCAACGCGCTGGTGGCCGGCTGCAACCAGAAGACCAGCCGCAACCCGCTGATGGAAGCCACGGACACCGACGTGCAGGCCGCGCTCGACAGCCTCAAGGGCTACAGCCTGGTCATGGAGACGAGCGGCGGGCGCGTCTCGCGCTACGAGCACAACATCGAGCGGGTGCTGCGCGTGCCCTCGCAGTCGGCCATTCTGCTGACGGTGCTGATGCTGCGCGGGCCGCAGACCGCCGGCGAGCTGCGCATCGCCTGCGAGCGCATGCACAACTTCGCCGACATCTCCTCGGTCGAGGCCTTTCTCGACGAACTGGCAGCCCGGCCGGCCGGCGCGCTGGTGGTGAAGATGCCGCGCCTGCCCGGCGCGCGCGAGAGCCGCTGGGCGCACCTGCTCGCCGGCGAGCCGCCCGAGAGCACGCCGGAGACCCGCACCGCGAGCGGTCCGCAAGACGCCTCGCTCGGCGAAGTGGCCGCGCTGAAGCTCAACGTGGCACGGCTCGAGGCGGAGGTCGCTGCATTGAAGACGCTGACGGCGCGGATCTGCTCGGAGCTCGGCATCGCCAACGACGGCTGATCAGGCCGAGGCGATGCAAGTCGCGCAGCTGGAGTCCGACGGCGCGCATGGCTTTCGCGTGCCCTGAACGGGCGCCGCAACGCGGCGGACTAGACTATCTCCATTAGGAGTTACCAATGGCAGTTACCCAGGCGGCGCTCTCAGAAGCGCTCAAGACCGTTCTCGACCCCAACACGGGCAAGGACTTCGTCAGCACCAAGGCGCTGAAAAACCTGCAGATCCACGAGGGCGACGTCTCCTTCGACATCGAGCTCGGCTATCCGGCCAAGAGCCAGGTGCCGGCGATGCGCAAGGCGCTGGTGGCGGCGGCCAAGGGCGTGGCCGGCGTGGAGAACGTGTCGGTCAACATCGCGACCAAGGTCATCAGCCATGCCGTGCAGCGCGGCGTGCAGCTGATGCCCAACGTCAAGAACATCATCGCCGTGGCTTCGGGCAAGGGCGGCGTGGGCAAGAGCACCACCGCAGCCAACCTGGCGCTGGCGCTGGCGGCCGAGGGCGCCAGCGTCGGCCTGCTCGACGCCGACATCTACGGCCCGAGCCAGCCGATGATGCTGGGCATCGATCGCCGGCCCGAGAGCGAGGACGGCAAGACCATGGAGCCGCTGGAGAACCACGGCGTGCAGGTGATGTCGATCGGCTTCCTGGTCGACCAGGACGAAGCCATGATCTGGCGCGGCCCGATGGCCACGCAGGCGCTGGAGCAGCTCTTGCGCCAGACCAACTGGAAGGATCTCGACTACCTGATCGTCGACATGCCGCCCGGCACCGGCGACATCCAGCTCACGCTCTCGCAGCGCGTGCCGATGACCGGCGCGGTGATCGTGACCACGCCGCAGGACATCGCGCTGCTCGACGCCAAGAAGGGCATCAAGATGTTCGAGAAGGTCGGCGTGCCGATCCTCGGCATCGTCGAGAACATGGCGGTGCACGTGTGCTCGAACTGCGGCCACGTCGAGCACATCTTCGGCGCCGAAGGCGGCAAGAAGATGGCAGCGCAATACGACATGGACTATCTCGGCGCGCTGCCGCTGGACATCAACATCCGCCTGCAGGCCGACAGCGGCAAGCCGACAGTGGTGGCCGATCCCGATGGCGAGGTGGCCGGCATCTACAAGTCGGTCGCGCGCCGCGTGGCAGTCGGCATTGCCGAAAAGGCGAAGGACTTTTCCGCCAAGTTCCCGACCATCACGGTCAGCAAAAACACCTAGGCCAACGCGCGCGATGAACCTGCTCGCGTCCATGCGCTACCTCAGCGCGCTGCACGAGCACCGCCACTTCGGCCGCGCGGCACAGGCCTGCCACATCACGCAGCCGGCCTTGTCGAACGCGCTGCGTGCGCTGGAGGCCGAGTTCGGCGTGGTGATCGTCAAGCGCGGGCGGACCTATTCCGGGCTGACGCACGAGGGCGAGGCCGTGCTGGCCGCCGCGCATCGCATGCTGCACGAGAACGAGGTGCTGCAGCAGTTGCTCAAGAGCGAGGAAGACCGTCCGCGCGGCAACCTCCGCATGGCCGCGGTGCCGACCGCGATGCCGATGCTGGCGCGCTTCGCGGGACGGCTGCGGGCGCGCCATCCGGGCATCGTGCCGACCGTGCTGTCGATGAGCTCGCTCGAGCTCGAAACCGGGCTGGAGAACCTGTCGCTCGACCTGGCCCTCGGCTACACCGAGCGCATGCGAAGCGGCGAGGTCAAGCTCACGGCCTGGCCGCAGAGCATCGAACACTATTACTTGGTGCGCCGGTCGGCGAGCGCCGGCCAGCCGGCGCTGCAGTTCGGCGCGCCGATCGCCTGGGCCGAAGCGGGGCGGCTGCCCCTGTGCCTGTTGACACCGGAAATGCACAACCGCTCCATCGTCGACCAGGCCTTCGCCGACGCCGGCGTCTCGGTGAAGCCGGCCATCGAGACCAATTCGGTGCTGACGCTGGCGCTCAGCGTGAGCGCCGGGGACGTCTGCGCCGTGCTGCCCGGCGGCATGGTCGATGCCGTGCGCAGCCACGGCGAGCTCGAGGCGCTGCCGCTGGTAGCGCCCGAGGTGCGCACGCCGATCGGCTTCATGACGCAGACCGCCGTGCGGCCCTCGCGCGCCCTCGATGCGGCGCTGGCGCTGGTGCAGAGCCCGGCGTGGCAGCAAGAGGTCGCCGCGCACAGCGGGGCGCTGCGGGGCTAGCTTGGAGCCCGGCAGCGCCAGGCGCGCTGCATCATTTCTTATTTGAATCGCCCCATGTGCGGATTCAATTTGCCGAAAGCCGTCAGGAGCGCGACATTCGGGCCAGGCCGTGCCTTCGCGCGGCGACACAGTCCGTACCGACTGCCGAGGCAATGAACTACCCAGGCACCCAGAACGCCGTCCAGGCGATTCCGCTGGCTACCCCCGACCAGCTGCGCGAGCGCATCCGCCGCAAGAGCAAGCTCAAGGGGCGCCAGCCCGAGACCGAAGCGCTCGCGGAGGTACGCGCGCTCATCGGCCCGCGGCCCGATGACGGCTGGCGGCGCGACCTGCTGATCGAGCAGCTGCACCTGCTCAACGATGCGCACGGCGGTCTGCACGACCGCCACCTGGTGGCGCTGGCCTCGCTCATCAACGTTCCGATGGCCGAGATCTACGAGGTCGCGACCTTCTATCACCACTTCGAAGTCCTGCGCGGCGACGAGCAGGCACCTGGGCTCACGATCCGCGTGTGCGACGGCCTGGCCTGCGAGCTGGCCGGCGCGCAGGACCTGCTCGCGCGGCTGCCTGCGCTGCTGGGCGCGGCCGGCCGCGACGACGTGCGCGTGATCTCCGCGCCCTGCATCGGCCGCTGCGAGCAGGCGCCCGCCGCGGCGGTGCACCAGCGTGCCGTGCCGCTGGCAACCACCGACCGGCTGCTGCGGGCGCTGGACGCCAGGCCGGCAGCGCGCGAGACCTTTAATTTCGTGCCGGCGGCGCTGGCCGAGCAAAGCGTCTCGCCGCCGCCTGATGGCATTGCGGAAATCCCCGCCTTCACCGACTACGCCACCTACCGCGCCAACGGCGGCTATGCGCTCGCGGCCGCGCTGGTCAACGGCGAGCACGATGCCGAGGCCGTCATCAAGGCGATGGAAGACTCGGGCCTGCGCGGGCTCGGCGGTGCGGGTTTCCCGGCCGGGCGCAAGTGGCGCATCGTGCGCGAGCAGCCGGCGCCCCGGCTGATGGCGGTCAACATCGACGAGGGCGAGCCCGGCACCTTCAAGGACCGCACCTACCTCGAGCGCGATCCTCACCGCTTCCTCGAAGGACTGCTGGTGGCGGCGCAGGTGGTCGGTACCGAGGCCTGCTACATCTACCTGCGCGACGAATACCACGACTGCCGCCGGCTGCTCGAGGTCGAGCTGGCCAAGCTCAAGGCCGACCCGCCCTGCACCCTGCCGCGCATCGAGCTGCGGCGCGGCGCCGGCGCCTACATCTGCGGCGAGGAGTCCGCGATGATCGAGAGCATCGAGGGCAAGCGCGGCGAGCCGCGCATGCGTCCCCCCTACATCGCGCAGGTCGGCCTGTTCGGCCGGCCCACGCTCGAGCACAACTTCGAAACGCTCTACTGGGTGCGCGACATCGTCGAAAAAGGCCCGCAGTGGTTCAGCGGCTTCGGCCGCCATGGGCGCAAGGGCTTGCGCAGCTTCAGCGTCAGCGGGCGCGTCAAGAACCCCGGTGTCAAGCTCGCGCCGGCCGGCATCACGGTGCAGGAGCTGATCGACGAATACTGCGGCGGCATGCTCGACGGCCACACGCTCTACGCCTATCTGCCCGGCGGCGCCTCGGGCGGCATCCTGCCGGCCTCGATGAGCGACATCCCGCTGGATTTCGACACGTTGCAGCCCTACGGCTGCTTCATCGGCTCGGCCGCCGTGATGGTGCTGAGCCAGCACGATCGCGCACGCGATGCGGCGCTGAACATGATGCGTTTCTTCGAACACGAGAGCTGCGGCCAGTGCACGCCCTGCCGCGTCGGCACCGCCAAGGCGGCGGCGCTGATGCAGGCGCCGGTGTGGGACAACGCCACGCTGGAAGACCTCGCCGAGGTCATGGGGGACGCATCGATTTGCGGCCTCGGGCAGGCCGCGCCCAATCCGATCCGCTGCATCCAGAAGTACTTCCCCGAGGAGATCGCGTGAACGCTCCCACACGACTTGCCGAAGTGATCCCGCAGACCATCGAGTTCAAGCTCGACGGCCGCGCCGTCCAAGCCTTCGAAGGCGAGACCATTCTTCAGGCCGCGCAGCGCCATGGCGTCGATATCCCGCACCTTTGCTACAAGGAGGGCCTGCGCCCCGACGGCAATTGCCGCGCCTGCGTGGTGGAGGTGAAGGGCGAGCGCACCCTGGCGCCGAGCTGCTGCCGCAACGCGACGGCCGGCATGGAGGTGCAGGCCCACAGCGAGCGTGCGCTGAAGAGCCAGAAGATGGTGGTGGAGATGCTGCTGTCGGACATGCCGGACCGTGGCTACAAGTGGAATGACGACCAACCCACCCCCCCGGCTGCGGAAGTAGGCCAGCACGGCGAGCTCAGCGAATGGGCCGAGCGCCTCGGCATCGAGGTCCGCCCCGAACTCAAGGCCCTGCGTCGCGAGCAACCCAAGTCCGATGTCTCCCACCCGGCGATGGCCGTCAACCTCGACGCCTGCATCCAGTGCAACCGCTGCGTGCGGGCCTGCCGCGAGGAGCAGGTCAACGATGTGATCGGTTACGCGATGCGCGGCGAACATTCGAAGATCGTGTTCGACCTCGACGACCCGATGGGCGACAGCACCTGCGTGGCCTGCGGCGAATGCGTGCAGGCCTGCCCGACCGGCGCCTTGATGCCCAAGAGCCAGATCGGCTCGCAGCAGGTCGACCGCAAGGTCGATTCGGTCTGCCCCTTCTGCGGCGTGGGCTGCCTGATCACCTACAACGTGAAAGATGAAAAGATCGTCAGCGTCGACGGCCGCGACGGCCCGGCCAATCACAGCCGGCTGTGCGTCAAGGGCCGCTTCGGCTTCGACTATGCGCACCATCCGCAGCGCCTGACCAAGCCGCTGATCCGCAAGCCCGGCGTGCCCAAGGATCTCGGCGACGCACCGCGGCCCGGCGACTGGCAGGACGCTTTCCGCGAAGCCAGCTGGGAAGAGGCGCTCGCGCTCACCGCCGGCAAGCTCAAGGGCCTGCGCGACACGCACGGCAAGAAGGCGCTGGCCGGCTTCGGCTCGGCCAAGGGCAGCAACGAGGAGGCCTACCTGTTCCAGAAGCTGGTGCGCACCGGCTTCGGCAGCAACAACGTCGACCATTGCACGCGGCTGTGCCATGCCTCCAGCGTGGCGGCGCTGCTCGAAGGCGTGGGCTCGGGCGCGGTCAGCAACCAAGTCAACGATGTGGAGCACGCGGACCTGATCTTCGTCATCGGCTCCAACCCCACCGCCAACCATCCGGTGGCCGCCACCTGGATGAAGAACGCCGCCAAGCGCGGCGCCAAGATCGTGCTGGCCGACCCGCGCGTCACCGATATCGGCAAGCACGCCTGGCGCACCTTGCAGTTCAAGGCCGACACCGATGTCGCCATGCTCAATGCGCTGATCCACGCCGTGATCGACGAAGGCCTGGTCGACGAGGCCTTCGTGCGCGAGCGCGCCAGCAACTTCGAGGCGCTGCGCGAGAACGTCAAGGGCTACAGCCCCGAGGCGATGGCGCCGATCTGCGGCATCCCGGCCGAGACGCTGCGCGAAGTGGCGCGGGCCTTCGCCAAGGCGAAGGGCGCGATGGTTCTGTGGGGCATGGGCATCAGCCAGCACGTGCACGGCACCGACAACGCGCGCTGCCTGATCGCGCTGGTCACGGTCACCGGCCAGATCGGCAAGCCGGGCTCCGGCCTGCATCCGCTGCGCGGCCAGAACAACGTGCAGGGCGCGAGCGATGCGGGGCTGATCCCGATGATGTTCCCCAACTACCAGCGCGTCGACAACCCCGGCGTGCACGCGTGGTTCGAGAACTTCTGGGGCATGCCGCTGGACGAGAAGCCGGGCTACACGGTGGTCGAGATCATGCACAAGGCGCTGGCGCCGGACAGCGATCCGCACAAGATCCGCGGCATGTACATCATGGGCGAGAACCCCGCGATGAGCGACCCCGATCTCAACCACGCACGCCATGCGCTCGCGAGCCTGGAACACCTGGTGGTGCAGGACATCTTCATGACCGAGACCGCCTGGCTCGCCGACGTGGTGCTGCCCGCCACCGCCTGGCCAGAGAAGACCGGCACGGTGAGCAACACCGACCGGATGGTGCAGCTCGGCAAGAAGGCGCTCAACCCGCCCGGCGATGCGAAGCCCGATCTCTGGATCATCCAGCAGATCGCCAAGCGCATGGACTTGCAATGGAACTACGAAGGCGAGGAGTCCGGCGTGGCCGCCGTCTATGAAGAAATGCGCCAGGCCATGCATGCCGTCATCAGCGGCATCACCTGGGACCGGCTGCAGCGCGAGTCGAGCGTGACCTACCCCTGTCTCAGCGCGGACGACCCTGGCCAGCCGACCGTCTTCATCGACGATTTCCCGACCGCCGACGGCCGTGTGAAGCTGGTGCCCGCCGACATCATCCCGGCCGACGAGCGGCCCGATGCCGAGTACCCCTTCGTGCTGATCACCGGCCGGCAGCTGGAGCACTGGCACACCGGCAGCATGACGCGCCGCGCGACCGTGCTCGATGCGCTGGAGCCGATGGCCACGGCGTCGATGAACCAGGGCGACCTGGAAACCCTGGGACTGCAGGCGGGCGACGTGGTCACGATCCGTTCGCGCCGCGGCGAGGTGACGATCCACGTGCGCCGCGACGATGGCACCCCGAACGGCGCGGTGTTCGTGCCCTTCGCCTACTACGAGGCGGCGGCCAACCTGATGACCAACGCGGCGCTCGATCCGATGGGCAAGATCCCGGAGTTCAAGTACTGCGCGGTGCAGGTGCTGCGCGGCGGTACGCCGGTGGCGGCGGCGGGCTATGGAACCGGGGCGGTAGCGACGGGGGAAGCGGCGACGGCGCACTGAGAAGCGGCACCGTGATGTGACATTTTTGGCATATTCGACGTCTTTCTGACGTCGCAGGGCGCGCCGCGGGTATGCATGCCAGGTGCGGCCCTGCGCGAGGACCTCGGCGCAATTGACTGGCATATATGTTGCTGGCTGTAACTTTTCCAGCACTCACAGCGCCAAGTCAAACGTGGATCAGCCAGAAAACGACAACGACATTTCTTTGGACCGCCGCCTCTTCTGCGTGGGTGCGGTGAGCTTTGCGGCCCTCGGAGCCGCGGGCTGTGGAGACGGCGGAAGCGGCGGATTCGGCAGCGCCGGCGCGCTCGGCAGCACGCAACAGAATGCGGCGACTTCGACGGCCACGTCCACCGGAGTCTCTGCGACCGAGCCTGTCGCCAACTCGACCTCGACCTCGCAAGCGCGAAAGTTCACGCATCCCGGCCTGCTGCACACTGAGGCCGATTTCGAACGCATGCGACTGAAGGTCGCGGCCGGCGCGCAGCCTTGGCTGAGCGGCTGGAATGCGCTGATCTCCAATGGCCGCTCCCAGCTCGGCGCCGCCCCGCGTCCGCTGGCCATCGTGATCCGCGGCGGCGAAGACTCGAACTTCGCCCAGATGTACATCGACATCGCGCGCGCCTATCAATTGGCATTGCGCTGGAAGGTCTCGGGCGACGCGCGCTATGCCGATCTCGCGGTGGTGTTCCTGAACGCATGGTCCTCGACCCTGACCGCGATCCACGGCAACGCGGACCGCTTCCTGGCCGCCGGCATCTATGGCTACCAATTCGCGAACGCGGCCGAGATCATGCGCTCCTACGCAGGCTGGGCGGCGAGCGATCTGGCGCGCTTCCAGAACATGATGCTCACGGTGTTCTACCCGCTCAACCACAGCTTCCTCGTCAACCACAACGGTGCCCAGATCACCAACTACTGGGCCAACTGGGACCAGTGCGCACTGGCGTCGATGCTGGCCATCGGCGTGCTGTGCGACCGGCAAGACATCTACGACGAGGCCCTGAGCTACTACAAGTCCGGCCAAGGTAACGGCGCGGGCCTGCAGGCGGTCTACCACGTGCATCCGGGCTATCTCGGCCAATGGCAGGAGAGCGGCCGCGACCAGGGGCACTGCACGCTCGGCATCGGTCTGGCGGGTGCATTCTGCGAGATGGCGTGGAACCAGGGTGACGACGTCTACGGCTACGAGAACAACCGTTTCCTCGCCGGCGCCGAGTACGTGGCGAAGTCCAACCTGCGCGATGCGACCAGCGCCTTCTACACGGTGCCCTTCTTCACCAACATCAACAGGCAGGGCACCCAGTCCGTGCTGTCGACGGGCGGGCAGGGGCACCAGCGCGTGGTCTGGGAGAGCGTGTACAACCACTACGCCAACCGCCTCGGCATCGCGACGCCCTATGCGGCGATGCAGGCGGCCCAACTGCGCCCCGAGCGGGACGGCGGCAATGGCGATCAACTCGGTTTCGGGACCCTGACCTTCTCGCGCGACCCCATCGCGACGCGCG
This sequence comes from Variovorax sp. MHTC-1, assembly GCF_003984645.1. GTDB lineage: Bacteria > Pseudomonadota > Gammaproteobacteria > Burkholderiales > Burkholderiaceae_C > Variovorax. The sequence goes on along the minus strand of NZ_RWKI01000006.1, from coordinate 33,576 downwards.
GGCGACCAAGCGGCCTGACGGCGCGGGTGCGCGGGCCGCAGGTGCTGCTGTCGTGGTGGGGCTGCACGGACGCGCTGAGCTACACGGTCAAGCGCGCGGCCAGCGCGGGCGGCCCCTACACCACGATCGCCGCCGGCATCACCGACACGCTGACATTCATGGACGGCACCGTCATCCCCGGCGCCGTGTACTACTACGCGATCGTTGCGGTGAATGCGGCAGGGGAGAGCGCGGCATCGAACGAGGTGCGGGCGGCGATCAAGCCCGAGCTGCTGCTGCAGAAGAAGACCGACGACGGCGCCAACGGCCACGCCACGCTCGCCGCGGGCCTGGTGAAGGATCTCGGCGACTTCACGATCGCGGCGAAGGTGTACCTGGACGGCGCCGCCACCTGGTCGCGCGTCTTCGACTTCGGCTCCGGCCCGCGCCGCTACATGATGCTGACGCCGCGCAGCAATGCCGGCACGGTCCGCTATGCGATCTCCACGGTCCACGGCTACAACGAGCAGGTGATCGACGGCAGCGCGGCGCTGCCGGCCGGCCGCTGGGTACATGTGGCGGTGACCCTGTCCGGCCATCTCGGCACGCTGTACGTCGACGGCCTCGCGGTGGGCACGAACACGCAGATGACGCTGGCGCCCGTCGATCTCGGCGAGACCACGCAGAACTGGCTCGGGCGCTCCCAGTTCACGGCGGATCCGGCGCTGGCGGGACGCGTGGACGACTTCCGGCTCTATCACGGCGCCTTGAGCGCGGCGGAGATCGCAGCGTTGGTCTAGGGTTAACCCTTGAGGTTCAGTTACAGTAAGTGACTACTCGTTACACGAAACTGAAGTCACCTACCTCCATGGACAACCCGATCCCGCGTCGAGATGCAATCAAACGCTTTGCCGCCGTCAGCGCCGCGCTGGCACTTCCGGCGTGGGCCCAACCCGCGCGCATTGTGCTCGGGCAATCGGCCGCATTCAGCGGCCCGGCCGAGCAGCTGGGCATCCAGATGAACAAGGGCGCGCGCATCTTCTTCGATGCGCTCAATGCCTCCGGCGGCATCCACGGCCGCAGCATCGAATTGCGCACGCTCGATGACGGCTACGAGCCCGAGCGCTGCAAGGCGAACACCGACAAGCTCATCAAGGACGATGTCTTCGCGCTCTTCGGCTACGTCGGCACGCCCACCTGCCTCGCAGCGATGCCGCTGGTGGACGCGGCGAAGATGCCGTTCTTCGGCCCGTTCACCGGCGCCGAGGCCCTGCGCGAGCCCTTCCGCAAGACGGTGTTCCACGTCCGTGCCTCCTACTACGACGAGACCGCGCTGATCGTGAAGCAGCTCACCTCGCTGGGCCTGCGCAAGATCGCCGTGTTCCACCAGAACGATGCCTACGGCCAGGCCGGGCTGGACGGCGTGAAGCGTGCGCTCAAGCCCCTTGCCCTGGAGCCCGTGGCCGTGGGCAAGGTCGAGCGCAATTCGGTGAACGTGGCGCAGGCGGTGAAGGACATCACGGCCGCGGCCCCCACGGCCGTGGTGCAGATCGGCGCCTACAAGGCCTGCGCGGCCTTCATCCGCGAGGCGCGCAAGGCCGGCTACGGCGGCACCTTCTTCAACGTGTCCTTCGTCGGCACCGAGGCATTGGGCGACGAGCTCGGCAAGGAAGCCCGCGGCATCATGGTGAGCCAGGTGATGCCCTCGCCGTTCTCGACCAACACGCCGATCTCGCGCGAATACCTGGAGGCGGCGCGCAAGGCCGGCCCCGACGCCAAGCCCAACTATTCGAGCATGGAAGGTTATGTGGCCGCCAAGGTGCTGGCCGAGGGACTTCGCCGCGCCGGCCGGGCGCCGACGCGCGATGCTCTGGTCGCCGGCCTGGAGTCGATCCAGAACTTCGACTTCGGCGGCTTCCGCGTGGACTTCAGCGCTCGCAATCACGCGGCATCGAGCTACGTCGACCTGTCGATGCTGACGCAGGACGGCAAGGTCCGCATTTGAGCTTGCAAGACGGCCGGGCCGGCGCGAGACCCCGCTTGCGTGTCGCCGGCGGTGCATCGGCTATCGTCCGCCGCATGGATCCATCCGAAACCCCATCCGAGGGCGCACACCCTGGTCTCGCCGTGGCGGTCGTGATGCGGCGCGAGCGGCTCCACGGCCCGTCGAGCCACTGGCAGCCCTGGCGCTGGACGCTCGACGAAGTGGTGCCCGACGAGCCGGGCTTTGGCGACGCGCCGCGCCTCTTGCGCGACGACGAGGGCGCGCAGCGCTGGCTGCACCCGGGCTTCCAGGTCGAATTGTTTCGCGATGAAGCAGAGGGCTACCAACTCAACGCGACGACGCCCGCGCCCTGCTGGTTCGTGATGTGGCGCATGGAAGAAGAAGCGAGCCTCGCGCCGGAGCCGATCGCGCGGCCGTTGACGGTGACGCTGAGCTACAACGAAGCGGGGCGCTGGCTCGATGCGCAGGAGAACGTCGAGCAAGTGCCGGCGCCCGAGGAGGTGGTCGAGTGGCTGCGCGCCTTCGTCGAGGAACACCACGTAGTCGAGCCGAAGCGCCGCAAGCGGCCGGAGAGCTTCAAGCCGCTGGTCGACCGCTTCGGCAATGCGGCCAGCGTGTCGACCGAGAAGAAGCGCGGCCGGGGAGCGGGCGATGTCTGAGAGCTTCTTCGACCGCTGGTCGCGGCGCAAGCAGCAGGTGCGCGAAGGGGAGGTGCCGCCGCCGGAGCCGGTAGCGGCTGTGCCGGTTGAACCGCCTGCACTGGTTGAGACGCCCAGCCCCCATCCCAACCTGTCGCCGGAGGGGGAAGGAGAAATACCGCCGCCGCCCACGCTGGCTGATGCCGAAGCGTTGACCATCGACTCCGACTTCAAGCCTTTCGTCGCGAAGAACGTCGCGCCCGAGGTCAAGAACGCCGCCTTCAAGAAGCTGTTCGCCGATCCGCATTTCAATGTGATGGACGGGCTGGACACCTACATCGACGACTACTCCCAGTCGACCCCGGTGCCCGAGAGCGTGCTGCGCCAGATGGCGAGCGCGAAGTTCCTGAACCTGTTCGAGGAAGAAGAATCGAAAGAAGACCCTGAGGCCCACGCACCTCCGGACGTGGCACAGTCGATGCCTGCCGAGGAAGTTCCCAGCCCGCCGGTTGCCGATGCGCAGCCAGCCAGCCAAGAGACCGATGACCACCACGCTGATCTGCGACTGCAACAAGACGATGCCCCTCGAGCCGAAGACGCTCGGGACCGCACTGGCTGAGACCCTGCCACTCCATTCGGCACTGTGCCGGCGCGAGGCGCCGGCCTTCCAGCGCGCCATCCAGTCCGGCGACGAGGTGGTGGTGGCCTGCACGCAGGAGAAGCGCCTGTTCGGCGAGCTCGCGCAGCAGACCCCGGATGCGGTGTCGCCGATCCGCTTCGTCAATATCCGCGAAACCGGCGGCTGGAGCCGCGATGCGAAGAGCGCGATGCCGAAGATCGCCGCACTGCTCGCCGCCGCCAGCCTGCCCGAGCCTGATCCCGTGTCGACCGTCGGCTATGCGAGCCAGGGCCGCTTGCTGATCGTCGGCGCGCTCGACGAGGCGGAGAAGGCGGCCGCACTGGTCGGCGACACGCTGGACGTCACGATCTTTTCGCAGGGCCCCGGCGCTGCCGGCGGCGCGCAGGAACGCCGCTGGCCGGTGATCGCGGGCCGCATCGATTCGCTCGCGGGGTGGCTCGGCGCCTTCAAGCTGCAGTGGACGCGCGACAACGCGATCGACCTCGACCTCTGCACGCGCTGCAACGCCTGCCTCGCCGTCTGCCCGGAGCAGGCCATCGGCCTCGACTACCAGATCGACAATACCAAGTGCACATCGCACCGCGACTGCGAGCGCGCCTGCACGGTGGCCGGCGCGATCGATTTCAGCCGCGCGCCCGCGCAACTCGACGGCGCCTTCGACCTGGTGCTCGACCTCGGCGCCGCGCCGCTCATCGACTGGCATGCGCCGCCGCAGGGCTACTTCCACCTGGCCGGCGGCCTCGCGCATGCGCAGGGCCTGCAAACCCTGCTGCGCCTGCGCGAGCTGGTCGGCGAGTTCGAGAAGCCGAAGTTCTTCGACTACAAGCAGAAGCTCTGCGCGCACAGCCGCAACGAAGTGGTGGGCTGCAACGCCTGCATCGATGTCTGTTCAGCGCACGCGGTGACGAGCGACAAGGCGCGCCAGCGCATCGTCGTCAACCCGAACCTCTGCGTCGGCTGTGGCGCCTGCACCACAGTGTGCCCGACGGGCGCGCTCGGCTACACCTATCCGCGCACGCCCGACCAAGGCCTGAAGCTGCGCACGCTGCTCACGACCTATGCCAGCGCCGGCGGGCGCGATGCCGCGCTGTTGCTGCACAGCCAGGAAGGCGGGCAGGCGCTGGTCGAGCGGCTCGGACGCGAGGCGCAGCTCGGCCGCGCGCTGGGCGCGCCCGCGAACGTGATCCCGGTCGCCCTCTGGCATGCGGCGAGCACCGGCATCGACCTCTGGCTCAGCGCGATCGCCTTCGGCGCTTCGCAGGTGGCAGTGCTCGCGACCGGCGAGGAAGCGCCGGACTACCGCGATGCCCTGCAGAAGCAGATGGCGATCGCGCAGGCGTTGCTGCTGGGGCTGGGCTACACCGGCAGCCACTTCCGGCTGATCGAGGCGGCGACGCCCGCGGCCCTCGATGCCGCGCTGGCCGCCTTGCGCGACACGCGCCAGCAGCGGCCTGCCACGGCGGCGCGCTTCGCGGTCGGCACCGAAAAGCGCAGCACGCTGGAACTCGCGCTCGACCACCTGATCGACGCGGCTCCGGCGCTCAAGGCGGCGCCCGAAGCGCCGCTCGCGATTCCGCTGCCCGCCGGCTCGCCCTTCGGCACGATCGAGGTCGACAAGAACAAGTGCACGATGTGCCTGGCCTGCGTCAGCGCCTGCCCGGCCAGCGCGCTGCAGGACAACCCCAACGCGCCGCAGCTGCGCTTCGTCGAGAAGAACTGCGTGCAGTGCGGTCTCTGCGCCACCACCTGCCCCGAGGACGCGATCTCGCTGGTGCCGCGGCTGCTGGTCGCGGCCGAGCGCAAGCAGCCGGTGGTGCTCAACGAAGCGAAGCCGTGGAGCTGCGTCCGCTGCGGCAAGCCCTTCGGCACGCAGAAGGCGATCGAGTCCATGCTCGGCAAGCTCGCAGGCCACGCAATGTTCCAGGGCGAGGCGCTCGAGCGCCTCAAGATGTGCAGCGACTGCCGGGTCATCGACCTGTACAGCGCGCAGAACGAGATGAAGATCACGCAGTTATGAGCGACAGTTTTCCGGTTTCCTCTGCCCTCGACGAAGAACTTGCGCGCGCCGAGCTCTATGGGCTGCTCGCGCGGCTCTGGTATGCGGCGCCCGATGCCGAACTGCTGGGCGCCTTCCAGGTCGCGCCGACCGAGGCGCCGGCCGCCGGCGCCTTTCTCGAGGAGCCCTGGCGGCAGCTCGTGGGCGTGGCGCGCGGCATCGACGCCCCCGCGGCGAAGAGCGAGTACGACGCGCTGTTCGGCGGCATCGGCAAGCCCGAGATCTACCTGTTCGGCTCGCACTACCTGAGCGGCTTTCTCAACGACAAGCCGCTTGCCCACTTGCGCACCGATCTCGACCGGCTGGGCCTGGCGCGCGAGCAGGCGGTCTCCGAGACCGAGGACCACATTGCCTGCCTGTTCGAAGTGATGCGCTACCTGATCGCCGGCGAGGACGTTGCCGTCGCCAATCTCACGCAGCAGCAGGCCTTCTTTTCGACCCATGTGCAGCCATGGCTGCCGGCGATGTGCGATGCGGTGGCGCAACACCCGAAAGCGAACTTCTATGCCGCGCTGGCCGTGCTGACGCGCGCCTTCGGGGACGTCGAAGCGCAGGGCTTCGACATGCTTAGCTGAGTCTGAGAGAAATAGATTTCCGAAATATCAGGGTCTCGACTAGTATCCAAATATATGTAACTGGTTTCATATCTGATTCCAGCCAGCCACTCCTGGAGTAATTGATGCAGGACAGCCAATCCACCGGCCCCAAGCCGGGGTCCCGTCGGGGATTCTTCTTCAGCGCCGCCACTGTCGGCGCAGCCGCAGCAGCCGTCACGGTGCTGCCCAAGGTCGCCCCGGAGCCTGCCGCCCCGGCCGCCGCCGCTCTCAAGCCCGCGCCCGAGAAGGGGGGCGGCTACACCCTGAGCGAACACGTCAAGCATTACTACAAGACCACTTCGGCCTGAGGACGTACCCCACCATGTTGTTGACCCGGAAAGCGACCGGCACTGCGCGTGACAGTGCCTCTTCCCATTCCTCTTCTTCCTCCTCGCCCTTCGTCCATAGTCTGCGGCGCGGCCTCGCCAATGCCTTGCCGACCATGGACCGGCGCGCCTTCCTGCGGCGCTCTGGGCTGGGTGTCGGCGTGGGCCTGGCTGCCGGCCAGCTCGCGCTGATGCGCAAGGCCGAAGCCGCCGGGGACGGCACGCCGGCCGCGGTCGGCGCCGGCAAGGTCGAAATCAAGCGCACGGTCTGTACGCACTGCTCGGTCGGGTGCGCCTCGGACGCGGTGGTCGAGAACGGCGTCTGGGTGCGGCAGGAGCCGGTGTTCGATTCGCCGCTCAACCTGGGCGCGCATTGCGCCAAGGGCGCGGCGCTGCGCGAGCACGGCCACGGAGAGTACCGGCTGCGTTATCCGATGAAGCTGGTGAACGGCAAGTACGAGCGCATCAGCTGGGACACGGCGCTCGACGAGATCACCGCCAAGCTCAAGAACCTGCGCCAGGCCAGCGGTCCCGATTCGATCTACTGGATCGGCTCCAGCAAGCACAGCAACGAGCAGAGCTACCTGATGCGCAAGTTCGTGAGCCTCTTCGGCAGCAACAACTGCGACCACCAGGCGCGCATCTGCCACTCGACCACGGTCGCCGGCGTGGCGAACACATGGGGCTACGGCGCCATGACCAATTCGTACAACGACATGCGCAACTCGAAGGTTGCGCTCTATATCGGCTCGAACGCGGCCGAGGCCCATCCGGTGAGCATGCTGCACATGCTGCATGCCAAGGAAAACGGCTGCAAGATGATCGTGGTCGATCCGCGATTCACGCGTACCGCAGCCAAGGCCGACGAGTACGTGCGCATCCGCTCGGGCTCCGACATCGCCTTCCTCTTCGGCATCCTGCACCACATCTTCAAGAACGGCTGGGAAGACAAGAAGTACATCAACGACCGCGTCTTCGGCATGGAGGAGGTGCGCGCCGACGTGCTTGCCAAGTGGACACCCGACAAGGTCGAGGAAGTCTGCGGCGTCAAGGAAGCGCAAGTGCTCAAGGTCGCGACCTGGCTCAACGAGAACCGCCCCGGCACCATCGTCTGGTGCATGGGCCAGACCCAGCACACCATCGGCAACGCGATCGTGCGCGCCTCGTGCATCCTGCAGCTGGCGCTGGGCAACGTAGGCAAGTCGGGCGGCGGCACCAACATCTTCCGCGGCCACGACAACGTGCAAGGCGCCACCGACGTCGGTCCCAATCCCGACTCGTTGCCCGGCTACTACGGCCTGGCCGAAGGCTCGTGGAAGCATTTCGCCGCCACCTGGGGCGTGGACTTCGAGTGGATCAAGAAGCAGTTCGCTTCGCCCGCGATGATGAGCAAGCCGGGCCTCACCGTTTCGCGCTGGATCGACGGCGTGCTCGAGAAGAATGAGCTGATCGATCAGGATTCGAATCTGCGCGGCGTCTTCTATTGGGGCCACGCGCCCAACTCGCAGACCCGCGGCCTCGAGATGAAGCGCGCCATGGACAAGCTGGACCTGCTGGTGGTGGTGGACCCGTACCCCTCGGCCACCGCGGCGATGGCCGCGATGCCGGGCCGGGCCGAAGACCAGAACGCGAATCGCGCTGTCTATCTGCTGCCGGCCTGCACCCAGTTCGAGACCAGCGGCTCCGTCACCGCCTCGAACCGCTCGCTGCAATGGCGCGAGAAGGTGATCGAGCCGCTGTGGGAAAGCCGCAGCGACCACATGATCATGCAGCAGTTCGCCGATCGGCTCGGCTTCGGCAAGGAACTGAGCAAGAACTACAAGATGCAGAAGGTCAAGGGCATGGACGAGCCCGTGCCGGACGACATCCTGCGCGAGATCAACAAGTGCTGCTGGACCATCGGCTACACCGGCCAGAGCCCGGAGCGGCTGCAGGCCCACATGCGCAACATGCACGCCTTCGACGTGCGCACGCTGCGCGCCAAGTCGGGCAAGGACAAGATCAACGGCTACGACCTCGCGGGCGACTACTTCGGACTGCCATGGCCCTGCTACGGCACGCCGGAGCTCAAGCATCCGGGCAGCGCGAACCTCTACGACACGACCCGGCATGTGATGGACGGCGGCGGCAACTTCCGCGCGAACTTCGGCGTCGAGCGCAACGGCAAGAACCTGCTGGCCGAGGACGGCTCGCATTCGCTGGGCGCCGAGATCACCACCGGCTATCCGGAATTCGACCACCTGCTGCTCAAGAAGCTCGGCTGGTGGGACGAACTCACGGCGGAAGAGAAACCCAAGGCCGAGGGCAAGAACTGGAAGACCGACAGCTCGGGCGGCATCATCCGCGTGGCCATGAAGAACCACGGCTGCCATCCCTTCGGCAATGCCAAGGCGCGCGCGCTGGTGTGGAACTTCCCCGACGCCATCCCGCAGCACCGCGAGCCGCTCTACGGCACGCGGCCGGACCTGATGGCCAAGTACCCGACGCACGACGACAAGATGGCCTTCTGGCGCCTGCCCACGCTCTACAAGAGCGTGCAGCAGAAGAACATCGCCGACAAGGTGGCCGAGAAGTTCCCCTTCATCATGACCTCGGGCCGGCTGGTCGAGTACGAGGGCGGCGGCGAGGAAACCCGCTCCAACCCGTGGCTCGCCGAGCTGCAGCAGGAGATGTTCATCGAGATCAATCCGAAGGCGGCGGCCGCGAAGAACATCCGCAACGGCGAGCGCGCTTGGGTCCATACGCCTACCGGCGCCAAGCTCAACGTGCAGGCGCTGGTCACCGAGCGCGTGGCGCCCGACACGGTGTTCATGCCCTTCCACTTCTCCGGCCACTGGCAGGGGGCGGACATGCTCGCCTACTACCCCAAGGGCGCGGCGCCGGTGGTGCGCGGCGAGGCGATCAACACCTCGACCACCTACGGCTACGACAGCGTGACCATGATGCAAGAGACCAAGACCACGGTCTGCAATATTGAAAAGGCCTAAGGAAATCCCATGGCAAGAATGAAGTTCGTCTGCGATTCCGAGCGCTGCATCGAGTGCAACGGTTGCGTCACGGCCTGCAAGAACGAGAACGAGGTACCGTGGGGTGTGAACCGCCGCCGCGTGGTGACGCTCAACGACGGCGTGCCGGGCGAAAAGTCGATCTCGGTGGCCTGCATGCACTGCTCCGACGCGCCCTGCATGGCGGTGTGTCCGGTGCAATGCTTCTACCGCACCGAAGAAGGCGTGGTGCTGCACGACAAGGACGTCTGCATCGGCTGCGGCTACTGCTCCTATGCCTGCCCCTTCGGTGCGCCGCAGTTTCCCGCGCAAGGCACCTTCGGTGCGCGCGGCAAGATGGACAAGTGCACCTTCTGCGCCGGCGGCCCCGAAGCCAACGGCTCGCAGGCCGAGTTCGAGAAGTACGGACGCAACCGCCTGGCCGAGGGGAAGCTCCCGGCCTGCGCCGAGATGTGCTCGACCAAGGCACTGCTCGCCGGCGACGGCGATGTGGTGGCCGACATCTTCCGCACCCGCGTGCTGCATCGCGGCAAGGGCGCCGAAGTCTGGGGCTGGGGCACGGCCTATGGCTCGCAGCAGGCCGGCACGCCGAACAACGGAGGCACGAAATGAAGCGCGCGCTGGCATTGACCATGGCGCTCGGCTCGGCCGCGGTGCTGCTGGCGGCCTGCGGCGAGAAGCCGCAGACCAACGCGCAAGGCGTCAAGTACGATGCCGCGCCCTGGACCGGTACCAGTACCGGAACCCAGCAGAACACGGACGCGGGCACGGTATTCACCGCTGCTGGCTGGAAGGTGGGCGACAAGAACGCCTGGCAGCAGCAGCTCAAGACGCGCACGCAGAACGGCCAGAACGACTACGTCAGAAACTGAGCGGAAGGAAGGCTGCATGAAAAAGGCTCTTCTGAACGCCCTGGTCCTTATGGCTGCGCTGGTTGCCGGCCCGGCCCTGGCCCAGGCTGCGAACCCGGCCGCCGGTGGCGCGGTCGCTCAGCCGCCTGCCGCCGCTGCGGCTCCGCAGCAGCAGGCCGGCGGCATCAAAAGCCAGAACATCTTCGAGGTCAAGCCCGAGGCGAGCGCCGATCCCAACTACCTGAACCAGAGCAATGCCGAGCGCAACAAGGTGCAGCCCGGCAACAACGCGCCGATGTGGCGGCAGGTGGGCGAGGGCGTCACAGGCTACAGCAGCCTGCCGCGTGCGCAGGCGCCCGAGGCCGGCAACCTGATCCAGCCCTTCGTGCAGTACCCGGGCTCGCGCTACACCAACGCCGGCGAAGCATGGCGCCAGGTGCGCAACAACTGGATCATTCCGTACGGCGCGGCGCTGCTCTTCGTGGTGCTGCTGGCGATCGCGATCTTCTACTTCACGCGCGGCGCGATCGGCCTGCACGGCACGGAAACCGGCCGCAAGATCGAGCGCTTCACGCCCTTCGAACGTGCCACCCACTGGTCAAATGCCACCGCCTTCGTCGTGCTTGCAGTCTCGGGTCTCGTGATGGCTTTCGGTCAGTTCTTCCTGCTGCCGGTGATAGGCCACGCGTTGTTCGGCTGGCTGACTTACGCGCTGAAGACCGTGCACAACTTCGTCGGCCCGCTGTTCGTCGTCACGCTGATCCTGATGTTCATCACCTTCGTGCGCGACAACTTCCCGACGAGGGCGGACCTCAAGTGGCTGGCCCACTTCGGCGGCTTGTTCGGCGGCAGGGAAGTGCCTTCCCACCGCTTCAATGCCGGCGAGAAGGTGGTGTTCTGGGGCGGCATTCTCGTGCTCGGCAGCATCGTGGCCGGCTCGGGCCTGTTCCTCGACAAGCTGCTGCCGGGCTTCGTCTACACGCGAGGCGAGATGCAGATCGCGCACATGATCCACGCGGTGGCCACGCTGCTCATGATGGCGATGATCATGGGCCACATCTACATCGGCACGCTGGGCATGAAGGGCGCCTACAGCGCCATGCGCCACGGCTATGTGGACGAGACCTGGGCCCGCGAACATCACGAGCTCTGGTACGACGACGTTGCTGCCGGCAAGATTCCCGTCCAGCGCAGCGCCGAGGCCTCGGCCGCCGCGCCCGCGAAGACCGTTCGGGTCGAAGGAAGCCCCTCATGAAGAAAATGCTGACCGTTTGCGGCCTGGCCCTGGGCCTGGCCGCCGCCTCCACCGCGTTCGCCAAGCTGCCGGCGCCGCCGTCCACGCCCGAGGCCAAGCTCAAGGCTGCGGAGACTGCGGCCAGGACCGCATGGACCGGCAAGGTCGAGGCCTACAAGCTGTGCCAGGTGCAGGACCAGGTTGCAGCCAGGTACCGCGCCAGTGCGGCAGCGGCCGGCAAGCAGCTGTCGCCGGGACCGGCGCTGCCTGCGTGCGCCGATCCTGGCCCCTTCGCCTTCACGCCGCCTCAGGACAAGCCGATCGAGGCGTCGGGCGCGCATTCGCCGGCCGGCAACGCCTCGTCGCCGCCGAGCACCAACCAGCCCGCAGCGGCCGTCAATCCCACGCCGAAGCAGTGACGCGCGCCTTGCCGCTTCCGCGCCTGACCTCGGCCCGCGCCGAGCTCACGCGCGAAGTGGAGGTCGTCGACGAGCACGGAGAACGCGGGGTCGTGTCGATCCCGGCCGAGCGCGACCTGACGGTCTACGTCGATCGCCGCGAACTCGTCACGCTGATGACGCTGGGCGCCCAGCCCGAGCTGCTGGTGCTGGGCTACCTGCTGAACCAGCGGCTCATCGAGTCGGCGGCCGACGTCGAATCGATCACCGTCGATTGGGAGGTGGGCGCGGCCGCTGTGAAGACCCATGCCGGCATCGACCGCATCGAGGAACGCACCGCCAAGAAGGTGGTGACCACCGGCTGCGGCCAGGGCAGCGTGTTCGGCGAGCTGATGGCCGGCATCGACAAGCTGGAGCTGCCCGGCACGCGCATGCGGCAGGCGCAGCTCTATGCGCTCGTCAACGTGATCCGGCTCCAGGAGAGCACCTACAAGTCGGCCGGTTCGGTGCATGGCTGCGCGCTGTTTACGCTCGGCGTCGGCGACAGCGACGAAGCGCACATGCAATGCTTCGTCGAGGATGTAGGCCGCCACAACGCGATCGACACCATCGCCGGCTGGATCGCGATGCAGCCCGCAGAAAGGCTCGCGGGCGGCCGCGTGTTCTACACCACCGGGCGCCTCACCAGCGAGATGGTGATCAAGTCGGCCCAGATGGGCGTGGCCATCGTGGTCTCGCGCAGCGGCATCACGCAGATGGGCCACGAGGTCGCGATGCGCGTCGGCCTCTGTGCGATCGGCCGTGCGACCAACAAGCGCTTCGTCTGCTATGCGGGGGCCGAGCGGCTGGTGCTGCAGCCGGAGCTCGCCGGCGCCCGCCTCACGAGCGCCGCCTAAGCCCCTCGGTTTGGCCGGGCGCGGCAGCTCGGCTATCGTCTCGGCATGAACGCTTCCCTTCGCCTCGGCTGGCGCACCCTCTGGCGCGACCTGCGCGCCGGCGAGCTGCGGCTCCTCATCGTGGCCGTGCTGCTCGCGGTGGCTGCGCTCACCGCGGTCGGTTTCTTCGCCGATCGGCTCAAGGGCGGACTGCAGCGCGATGCGCGCCAGCTGCTCGGCGGCGACGCGGTGCTGGCGAGCGACAACCCGACGCCGAAGGCCTTCCTCGAGCGCGCGCGCGCCCTCGGCCTGCAGGACGCGAGCACCTACGGCTTTCCGACCATGGCGCGCGCGAGCGAGGAGCAGGGTGGGGCCAGCAAGCTGGTCGCGCTCAAGGCGGTTGAGGACGGTTATCCGCTGCGCGGCAGCCTGCAGGTGAGCACCGAGCCCGGCGTGCCGGGTCGGCCGACGCGGGACGTGCCGGCACCGGGCGAAACCTGGGTCGATGCGTCGCTGCTCGAATCGCTGGCGCTCAAGGTGGGCGACACGCTGCTCCTGGGCGACGCCGGCCTGCGCATCGCGCGCGTCATCACGCTCGAGCCCGACCGCGGCGCCGGCTTCATGAGCTTCGCGCCGCGCGTGATGCTCAACCAGGCCGACGTGCCGCGCACCGGCCTCGTGCAACCGGCCAGCCGCGTCAGCTACCGCTTCGCCGTGGCGGGCGAGGACCGCGCCGTCAAGACCTTCAGCGACTGGGCCGACGCGGCGATCAAGAAGGGCGAGCTGCGCGGCCTGCGCCTCGACTCCTTCGAAAGCGGCCGCCCCGAGATGCGCCAGACGCTGGACCGGGCCGAGAAATTCCTGAACCTCGTGGCGCTGCTGGCGGCACTCTTGTCGGCCGTGGCGGTGGCGCTCGCGGCGCGCGGCTTCGCAGCCAGCCATCTCGACGATTGCGCCATGCTGCGCGTGCTGGGCCAGAGCCAGCGCACCATCGCACAGGCATATGCCTTCGAGTTCGCCGCCATCGGCCTCTTCGCCAGCATGCTCGGCGTCGCCATCGGCTACAGCGTGCACTATGTCTTCGTGCTGCTGCTCGCGGGCCTGGTCGAAACCGCGCTGCCCGCGGCCACCTTCTGGCCCGTTGCCTTCGGCCTGGGCATGGGGCTCACGCTGCTGTTCGCCTTCGGGCTGCCGCCGGTGCTGCAGCTGGCGCAGGTGCCGCCCCTGCGCGTGATCCGGCGCGACGTCGGCAACCTGAAGCCGGCCTCGATCGCGGTGCTGGCGCTCGGCGTGGCCGGCTTCGCGGCCCTGCTGGTGGCGGCCAGCAGCGACCTGAAGCTGGGACTGATCGCGGTCGGCGGTTTCGCCGCAGCGGTGGCGGTGTTCGCGCTCCTGAGCTGGGTCGCGGTGCTGCTCTTGCGCCGCAGCGTCAACGAATCGACCGCGCCGCGCTGGCTGGTTCTGGCCACGCGCCAGATCTCCGCGCGGCCGGCCTATGCGGTGGTGCAGGTCAGCGCGCTGGCGGTGGGCCTGCTGGCGCTGATCCTGCTGGTGCTGCTGCGCACCGATCTCGTGGCGAGCTGGCGCAAGGCGACGCCGCCCGACGCGCCGAACCGCTTCGTGATCAACGTCATGCCCGACCAGAGCGAGAGCTTCCAGAAGACCCTGCGCGACAACGGCGTGAGGAAGTTCGACTGGTATCCCATGATCCGCGGGCGCCTGGTCGCCATCAACGGCAAGTCGGTCTCGCCCGATGACTACGTGGACGACCGCGCGAAGCGGCTGGTCGACCGCGAGTTCAACCTGAGCACCAGCGCCGAGGCGCCGGCGCACAACGTCGTCACGGCCGGTGCGTGGAAGCCCGGCGCCGCGGGCGAGCTGAGCGTCGAGGAAGGGTTGGCCGAGACCCTGGGGATGAAGCTCGGCGACACGCTGCGCTTCGACATCGGCGGCATGCAGAACGATGCGCGCATCACCTCCCTGCGCAAGGTCGACTGGGGTTCGCTGCATGCCAACTTCTTCGTCATGTACACGGTGGATGCGCTGCCCGATGTGCCCGTCACCTACATGGGCGCGTTCCGCGCGCCCGACGTGAAGGGCTTCGACAACGCGCTGGTGCGCAGCTACCCCAACGTGACCAACGTCGACATGAGCGCCACCATCGGCCAGGTGCAGCGCGTGCTGGACCAGGTGATCCGCGCGGTGGAGTTCCTGTTCGGCTTCACGCTCGCGGCCGGCCTCGTGGTGCTGTTCGCGGCGGTCACCGCCACGCGTGAAGAGCGCGCGCGCGAATTCGCGGTGATGCGCGCCGTCGGAGCGCGCGGCAGCCTGCTGCGCCAGGTTCAGCGCGCCGAGCTCGTGGGCGTGGGTTTGCTGGCCGGCTTCCTGGCAAGCATCGTCGCCTCGCTGATCGGCTGGGGCCTGGCGCGCTTTGTTTTCGACTTCACCTGGACCGCTTCGCCGCTGGTGCCGATCGCCGGCTCGCTGGCCGGCGCCGTGCTCGCGCTCGCGGCCGGCTGGTGGGGCCTGCGCGAAGTGCTGCGCCGCCCGGTGGTCGACACGCTGCGGCGCGCAGCGGAGTAGGCGCAGGGCGACTACGATCATGTCGACTGCACAAGGTGGACGACATGACGACTGAAACCCGACCCGCGGTGCTTGATCTGATCGGCAACACGCCACTGGTGCAGGTCACGCGGCTGGACACCGGCCCCTGCACGCTGTTCCTCAAGCTCGAGTCGCAGAATCCCGGCGGCTCGATCAAGGACCGCGTCGGCCTGTCGATGATCGATGCGGCCGAGCGCGACGGGCGCTTGCAAGCAGGCGGCACCGTGGTCGAGGCGACGGCCGGCAATACCGGCCTCGGCCTGGCGCTGGTGGCGCGCGCCAAGGGCTATCGCGTGGTGCTGGTGGTGCCCGACAAGATGTCGACCGAGAAGGTGCTGCACCTGAAGGCGCTCGGCGCCGAGGTGCATACCACGCGCTCCGACGTCGGCAAGGGCCATCCCGACTACTACCAGGACTTCGCCGCGCGGCTCGCCGGCGAGATCCCCGGCGCCTTCTTCGCCGACCAGTTCAACAACCCCGACAACCCGCTCGCGCACCAAGCCAGCACGGGCCCCGAGATCTGGCAGCAATGCGGGCACGACGTGGATGCGATCGTGGTCGGCGTCGGCTCGGGCGGCACCATCACCGGGCTCACGCGCTACTTCCGCGCACTGCAGCCGCAGCTCTTCTTCGTGCTGGCCGACCCCGCGGGCTCGGTGGTCGCGGAGTACACGCGCAGCGGCAAGGTGGGCGAGGCCGGCTCGTGGGCGGTCGAAGGCATCGGCGAAGACTTCATCCCGGGCATCGCCGATCTCTCCGGCGTGAAGCAGGCATATTCGATCAGCGACGAGGAAAGCTTCGGCACCGCGCGCGAGCTGCTGCGGGCCGAGGGCATCCTCGGCGGCTCCTCCACCGGCACGCTGCTGGCCGCGGCGCTGCGCTTCTGCCGCGCGCAGACCAAGCCGCTGCGCGTCGTCAGCTTCGTCTGCGACACCGGGACGCGCTATCTCTCGAAGGTCTACAACGACCAGTGGATGCTCGACCAGGGCCTGCTCGCGCGCGAGCGCCATGGCGATCTGCGCGACGTGGTCTCGCGCCGCTTCGAGGACGGCAGCGTGATCAGCGTCGGCCCCGAGGACACGCTGCTCACCGCCTTCCAGCGCATGCGGCTGGCCGACGTGTCGCAGCTGCCGGTGCTCGCAGGCGAGCAACTGGTCGGCGTGATCGACGAATCCGATCTGCTGCTGGCCGTGCATGCGGACGCCGGCCGCTTTCGTTCGAACGTGCAGAGCGCGATGACCGATGTGCCCGAGACTCTGCCGTCTCGTGCGAGCCTGGCCGAACTGGAGGCCGTGCTCGACCGCGGCCTGGTGGCCATGATCGCGGACGAGTCCGGATTCCACGGGCTCATCACGCGCGTCGATCTGTTGAATCACCTGCGGAGAAGCTTGAAATGAGCCAGGACCCATCCAACACCCAGAAGAAGGGCTTTGCCACCCGCGTGATCCATGCCGGCCAGTCGCCCGACCCCTCGACGGGCGCGCTCATGCCGCCGATCTATGCGACCTCGACCTATGTGCAGCAGAGCCCCGGCGTGCACAAGGGGCTGGACTACGGCCGCTCGCACAATCCCACGCGCTGGGCGCTGGAGCGCTGCGTGGCCGATCTCGAAGGCGGCGCCGCAGCTTTCGCCTTCGCCTCCGGCCTGGCCGCTATCTCGACCACGCTCGAGCTGCTGGATGCCAATTCGCACATCGTGTCGGGCGATGACGTCTACGGCGGCACCTTCCGCCTGTTCGAGCGCGTGCGCGCACGCAGCGCGGGGCATCGCTTCAGCTTCGTCGACCTCACCGATCCCGCCAAGCTTGTTGCCGCGCTGCAGCCGGA
This sequence comes from Variovorax sp. MHTC-1, assembly GCF_003984645.1. Lineage (GTDB taxonomy): Bacteria > Pseudomonadota > Gammaproteobacteria > Burkholderiales > Burkholderiaceae_C > Variovorax. Next base: position 16,542 of record NZ_RWKI01000006.1, on the reverse strand, counting down.
CACGCGCATGGTCTGGGTCGAGACGCCGACCAATCCCTTGCTGCGCCTGGCCGACCTGCGCGCCATCGCCGAGATCTGCCGCGAACGCGGGATCTTGAGCGTGGCCGACAACACCTTCGCGAGTCCGTGGGTACAGCGTCCGCTGGAGGCCGGCTTCGACGTCGTGGTGCATTCGACCACCAAGTACCTGAACGGCCATTCGGACGTGATCGGCGGCGTCGCCATCGTGGGCCGGGAAGCGCGGCACGAGGCGCTGCGCGAGCGCCTGGGCTTCCTGCAGAACTCGGTGGGCGCGATCGCAGGCCCCTTCGACAGCTTCCTCACGCTGCGCGGCGTGAAGACGCTGGCGCTGCGCATGGAGCGTCATTGCAGCAGCGCGCTGGTGTTGGCGCAATGGCTCGAACGGCAGCCGCAGGTCGCGCGGGTGCACTACCCGGGCCTGCCTTCGCATCCGCAGCACGAGTTGGCGCGGCGCCAGATGGAGGGCTTCGGCGGCATGATCTCGATCGATCTGCGCACCGACCTGGCCGGCACGCGGCGCTTTCTCGAGGCTGTGCAGATCTTCGCGCTGGCCGAAAGCCTAGGCGGCGTCGAAAGCCTGATCGAGCACCCCGCCATCATGACCCACGCCACCATTCCAGCCGAGACGCGCGCGCGGCTAGGCATCGGCGATGGGCTGGTGCGGCTGTCGGTGGGCGTCGAAGATCTGGACGATCTGCGCAGCGATCTGCAGCAGGCGCTGGCGAAGATCTGATACCGGAGCTGGCGCGATGTTGCGCGCTGCAAAGGCGCCCGCGGGTCCGGCGCGGCGCTTCGGTGTGGCGGTCGACGCCTAAGCGCCGACTCCCCTGCGCTGCGCTTCTCGGCGCCACACAGGCGCACCACCCCGGACCCGAGGGCGCCTTTGCGGGATGCGTTGCGCCGGTATCCGGAACACGCAGCCTCCACCGCCTTCGGCGGCGCGCAAGGCCTGCCGCTGCACGGTTTTTACAGCACAGCGTTGCGAAGCTGCGGGAACACCTTCGACACCTTGTCGAGCAGGTAGTCGCCATAGATGCCGTTGAAGGCATGCACGTTGGCGCGGTCCCAGCGCGTCGCGCTGTCGTCGATCACGACGGGCTTCGGCAAGCCTTCGATCGGCCGCACGCGCGCGTGGAAGTTGGGGTCGAAGAAGAGCGGGAACGAGAGCCGGTCGCGGCCCGAGGTGTTGCGGATCACGCGGTGCGGCGTCGAGCGATAGAGGCCGCCGGTCATGCGGTCGAGCATGTCGCCGATGTTGATGACGAAGGCATCGCGCACCGGCGTGGCATCGATCCAGCCCTCGCCCGTGCGCACCTGCAGGCCGCCGATCTCGTCCTGCCGCAGGATGGTGAGCAGGCCGTAGTCGGTGTGCTCGCCCACGCCCCATTGCACGTCGAGATTCGCAGGCACCGGCTGCGTCGGGTAGTTGAAGATGCGAAACAGAATCAGCGGGTCGGCCGTGTAGCGCTCGGCGAAGTAGGAGGCAGGCAGGCCCAGGCTCAGGGCGATGCCTTCCATCAGCGTGTGGCCGAGCCGCGTGGCTGCCGCCATGTAGTCGAGGATGGTGCTCTTGAAGCCGGGCAGATCGGGGAACAGGTTGCGCCCGTGCACCGGCGTGCGCGCCAGCACCAGCGGATCGTCGTCCGGCAGTTCGGTGCCGAGGTACAGCCCTTCCTTCCAGTCGGGGCGGCCCGAGGTGAGCTCGCCCGCGAGCGGAAAGTAGCCTCGCCAGGCTCGGCCGCCGAGCTCCATGCGCCATCGCATCTTGGTCGCTTCGTCCAGCGCGAAGAAGGCGCGGCTCAGGTCTTCGAGGCGCTGCGTGAGCGACGGGTCGATGCCGTGGCCGGTGATGTAGAAGAAGCCGTGCGCGCGGCAGGCTTCGCCGATCCGCGCTGCGACCGCTGCGCGCCCGGGCGCAGAGGCGACCAGCGGCGCGATGTCGATCAGGGGCAGCGAAGTCATGACGATATCCAGCGTATCAAACGGCGTGCGCAAAGGGCGTGCGGATGTCGGCAAGGAACTGCTGCGCGCGCGGGTGTTGCGGCCGGTTGAAGAAGTCGTCGGGCGTGGCGCGCTCGAGCACGCGGCCGGCGTCCATGAAGAGCACGCGGTCGGCCACGTCGCGCGCGAAGCCCATTTCGTGCGTCACGACCACCATGGTCATGCCTTCACGCGTGAGGTCGCGCATCACCAGCAGCACCTCGCCGACCATTTCGGGGTCGAGCGCGCTGGTGGGTTCGTCGAACAGCATCAGCGGCGGCTGCATGGCCAGCGCGCGGGCGATTGCCACGCGCTGCTGCTGGCCGCCCGAGAGTTCGGACGGAAAGGCGCTGGCCTTGTGCGCCAGGCCGACGCGATCGAGCAGCGCCATCGCGCGCTCGGTGGCTGCCGCGCGCGAAAGGCCGCGCAGCTGGATCGGCGCCAGCGTGCAGTTGCCCAGCACCGTGAGGTGCGGGAACAGGTTGAACTGCTGGAACACGAAGCCGATGTGCGAGCGGAAGTCGTTGATGTCGATGCCGCGCGCATGGATGTCGCGGCCGTCGACCGTGATGCGGCCCGACTGGATCGGCTCGAGCCGGTTGATGGTGCGGATCAACGTGGACTTGCCCGAGCCCGAAGGCCCGCAGACCACCACGACCTCGCCGCGGGCGATGGTCTCGTTCACCTCGACCAGCGCCTGGTAGTCGCCGTACCACTTGTTGACGTTCTCGAACTGGATCATGCGGGTGCCTTGGGTGCGGAACGCACGAGCGTGCGACGGCTGGTGCGCGCCTCCAGCCAGTAGGCGAAGCGCGAGAGGCCGAAGCACATGACGAAGTAGGTGAAGCCGAGGATCAGGTAGACCTGCACCGGCTTGGTGAAGACTTGCGTGTTGATCTGCGAGGCGATGAAGGACACCTCCGCCAGCCCGATGATGTAGCCCAGCGAGGTTTCCTTGATGGTGGAGACGAACTGGTTCACCAGCGAGGGCAGCATGCTGCGCAGCGCCTGCGGCAGCACCACGAAGCGCATCGCGCGGCCATAGCCCAGACCCAGCGAACGCGCGCTCTCGACCTGCCCGCGCGGCACGCCCAGGATGCCGGCGCGCACGATCTCGCCGATATAGATGCCGTCGAACACCACCAGTGCGATCAGCATGGTCGTGAACTGGTCGGTCTTGACGCCGGTCACGCTCGGAAGGAAGAAGTAGGCCCAGAACACCACCATCAGCAGCGGCGTGCCGCGCACCACGAAGGCCACTGTGGTCACCGGCCAGCGCAGCCAGCGCCACGGGGCGACGCGCGCTAGGCCCAGCAGCAGGCCGAAGGGCAGGGCCAGCACCAGCCCCAGCGCGGCCAGCAGCACGGTCAGCGCGAGGCCGCCCAGCGGACCGTTGGGATACTGGCCGATCAGGAAGTAGACCCAGTAGGTCTGGATCAGCTCGATCATGCGGCCCTCGGCGGAAAGCGGTGCTGGTACCAGCTGGCCGCGCCGGTGATGATCATCGACACCGTGAGGTAGGCGGCGGTGGCGAAGGCGAAGGATTCGGCGCTGCGGAAAGTGGCGCTCTCGACCTGGCCGGCCTGGTACATGAGCTCGGCCACGCCGATCACCGTCGCGATGCTAGTGCCCTTCCAGAGATTGAGCGTCTGCGAAATCAGCGGCGGGATCGTGACGCGCAGCGCCTGCGGCAGGACGATGCGGCGCATGGTCGCGAGAAAGCCGAAGCCGAGGGCCCGGCCGGCTTCCATCTGCACGGCGGGGATCGCGCGGATGCCGCTGCGGATGTCCTCGGCCATGTAGGCCGCGGTGTAGAGGCCCAGCGCGACCACCGCGCTCATCGCCTCGATGCGGCCGGCGTAGAGGCGCTGCTTGATGTCTTCCGGCAGCAGCTCGGGTGCGCCGAAGTACCAGAACAGCATGTGCGCGAGCAGCGGGATGTTGCGTATCGATTCGACGTAGGCGAAGCCCAGCCAGCGCAGCGGCGCGGCCGGCGCCAGCCGCAGCAGCGCCACCATCAGCGCGATGGGCAGCGCCAGCATCAGCGAGGCGGCCAGCAGTTGCAGCGACAGCAGGAAGCCCGCGACCAGCATGTCGTGGTACTTCCCGGCGAGGAGCAAGGAGTAGTCGAAGGGCAGCATGAACGGATGTGTCGGCGCCCGCTTCGCGCGGGCGCGGGGCACATCCTACGCATCCGCCGCGGCAGATGCCCAGCCGGCGACTCAGCTGTCGATCTTGTCGCTCTCGATCTTGAAGTTGCGCTTGTCGAAGCCCGACTTGGTCTTCGGGCCGTACCACTTGAAGAAGATCTTCTCGGCCTCGCCCGATTTCTCGAGTTCGCGCAGGGTCTCGTCGACCACCGCCTTGAGGCCGGTCTCGCCCTTCCTGATGCCGATTGCCAGCGCCTCGGTGCTGAGGTTCTGCGGCAGCACCACGTACTTGGCTTTCTGCGGGCCGAGTTTGGCGTAGCTGTTGAGCAGCGCGGCCTCGTCGTCGACATAGCCCACGCCCTTGCCCTGCTGCAGCGCCTGGAAGGCCTGCTGGCTGGTGTCGAAGGTCACGACCTCGGCGCCGGGCACGGCCTTCTTGATGTTGGGCTCCTGCGTGCCGCCGCGGATGGTCAGCACCTTCTTGCCCGAGAGCTGCGGCACCGCGGTGATGCCGCTGTCCTTTTTGACAATGGCCTTCTGGCCGGTGACGAAGGTGGTGAGCGAGAAGTCGATCTGCGCCTCCCGCTCCTTGTTGTGCGTGAGGCCGGCGGCCACCAGGTCGACGTGGCCCTGCTGCAGCTCGGGAATGCGCGCCGCGACGGCGATCTGCTTCAGCACCGGCTTGACGCCGATCTTCTTGGCGATGGCATTCACCAGGTCGACCTCGTAGCCGATGATCTCGCGCGTCTTGGGATCGATGAAGGTGGCGGGCTCGTCGGTGCCGAGCACGCCGACGACCAGCTGGCCTTTTTTCTTGATGTCGGCGAGTTGATCGGCGTGGACGGCGCTGCCCAGGAGCAGGGCGGCCGCAGTGAGGGCGGCGGCGGCGAATCGGAAACGCATGTTGTTATCTCCAGTGGAAGTCGGCCCGCACCATAGCAACAAAAGCCTGTGTCGAGAAATAGCTCTTTCACATATGCATACTGCCGGCATGCAGATTCACGAAAAGCCGCCCTTCGACACGCCCTTCGAATGGATCGGCGGCGAAGCCAAGGTCCACGCGCTGGTCGAGCGCTTCTACGACCTGATGGAGCTGGAGCCGGCCTATGCGCAACTGCGCGCCGTGCACGGCACCACGCTCGACAACGCGCGCCAGCGCCTGTTCTGGTTTCTCTGCGGCTGGCTCGGCGGGCCGCAGCACTACACCGATCGCTTCGGCCATCCGATGCTGCGTGCGCGGCACCTGCCGCAGAGCATCGGCGGCCATGCGATCGGCATCAAGGAACGAGACCAGTGGCTGGCCTGCATGGACCAGGCGATGGGGGAGACGGGCGTGCCCGAGGCGCTGCGGGCGCGCCTGAAGGACTCGTTCTTCCAAACCGCTGACTGGATGCGGAACAAGTAGCCCCCGGCTTTTCACGTTGCTTCGCTGCGTGTAACTCCACCCCCCGAGGGAGAGGCCCGGCCGCCTTGGGGCGGCCCGGCGGCGGCCGATCGCGCGGTTAGCGCCTCGCCGGCGCCAGCAGCACCAGCAGTGCCCCAGCCCCGCCCTCGGCCGGCTTGGCCTGCACGAATGCCAGCGTCTCATTCTTCTGGATCAGCCAGCGCTGCACCTTGGCCTTGAGCACCGGCTGCCGGCCCGGCGAGCCCAGTCCCTTGCCGTGGACCACGCGCACGCAGCGCAGGCCCTGCTTGTAGGCATCGCGAATGAAGGCGCCGAGCGCCTCGCGCGCCTCGTCGCTGCGCATGCCGTGCAGGTCGATCTGGCGCTGGATCGCCCATTCGCCGGCGCGCAGCTTGCGCGTGACATCGGTGCGGATGCCGGGGCGGCGGAAGCTCATCGCGTCGTCCGCGTCGAGCAGGGTCGTGACGTCGAACTCGTCGGACAGCGATTCGCGCAGCACGCGCTCTTCGTCCAGTTGATGCTGCACCGGGATCGGCGCCGGCGGCTCGGGCGCCAGCGGCACGGCGGCCTTGCGGCGCAGCGGCTGCGTGGCGCCGATCGCACGGGTGAACAGATCCTGCTCGGCCAGGCGCTTCTTCTCGGCGGCCGCGCGCTCAGCGGCCGCGGCGGCTTCGCGCTCGCGCTGTTCGGCCAGCTTGTGCTGCAGCGTTTTCAGGTCGGCGAGGCTCTTGATGGCTTTGGGTGGAAGCGGCATGGGGCTCAGGATAAGGCTTCGTCGCTTCGCGCTCAGAGCAGGCCGCGCTCGGCCATCGACAGGGTCTGGCCACGAGTGACGATCATGTGATCCAACACCCGCACGTCGATCAGCGCCAGTGCGGCCTTGAGCGTTTGAGTGATGGCCTCGTCGGCACGCGAGGGCTCGGCGCAGCCGCTCGGATGGTTGTGCGCCAGCACCACGGCCGCCGCGTGATGATGCAGCGCGCGCATGACCACTTCGCGCGGATACACGCTGGTCTGTGTCAGCGTGCCCCGGAAAAGTTCTTCCAGCGCGATCAGGCGGTGCTGCGCATCGAGGAAGAGGGCTGCGAACACCTCGTGCGGCCGCGCGGCGATGTGCAGCTGCAGATAGTGCTTGACGGCCTCGGGGGAGTCGAACACCGCGCGCTCCTTCAGGCGCTCGGCCAGGGCGCGACGGGCCAGCTCGAGCACGGCCGTCAACTCGGCGCGCTTGGCGGTTCCGCCCAGGCCCTTGATGCGCTTGAGGTCGTCGAGCCCGGCATGGAGCAGGCCGGCCAGTCCGCCGAAGCCGTCGAGCAGCTCCTGGGCCATCTGCAGCACGTTCTTGCCGGCCACGCCGGTGCGCAGCAGCAGGGCCAGCAGCTCGGCATCGCCGAGCGCAGCGGCGCCCTGCGCCATGAGCTTTTCGCGCGGGCGCGCCCCGGCCGGCAGATCCTTGAAAGACATGATTCATGCGGGCTCAAGGGCCCCTCCCTAAAATACCGGTCCAGACTATAGCGATCGCCCATCTTGTCCTCCACCACCACCGCCGTCGTCACGCCCGGCTCCTTTCTCACGCTGCACTACCGGTTGGCCGGGCCGGCGGGCGACATCATCAACACCTTCAACGACAAGCCCGCCACGCTGTCGCTGGGCACCGGCGAGCTCTCGCCCGCGGTCGAGCAGCGGCTGCTGGGGCTGGAAGAAGGCACGCACGCCACCTTCGAGCTGCCGGCCGGCGATGCCTTCGGCGAGCGCAACCCCGAGATGCAGCAATGGGTGGCGCGCAAGCTGCTCGCGCAGATGGGCGACCCCGACGAGCAGTACGCAGCCGGCGACGTGGTGCAGTTCCCCACGCCCGACGGCACCGGCAGCTACGCCGGCGCGGTGATCGAATCGAACGAGACCGCGGTGCGCTTCGACTTCAACCATCCGCTCGCAGGTCAGCCCGTGACCTTCGAGGTGCAGCTGATCGGCGTGTTGTGAGCATGAGCAACAAGGTCCAGGAAGTCATCCTGGCCGAGCCGCGCGGCTTTTGTGCCGGCGTCGACCGCGCGATCGAGATCGTCGAGCGCGCGCTCGCTAAGTTCGGTGCGCCGATCTACGTGCGCCACGAGATCGTGCACAACACCTACGTGGTCAACGAGCTCAAGGCCAAGGGCGCCATCTTCATCGAGGATTTGGCCGAGGTGCCGCCGGGCTCCACGCTGGTGTTCAGCGCGCACGGCGTCAGCAAGGCCGTGCAGGCCGAGGCGCGCGAGCGCGGCTTCGAGGTCTTCGATGCCACCTGCCCGCTGGTGACCAAGGTGCACGTCGAGGTCGCCAAGCTCGCGAAGGAAGGCTACGAATTCATCATGATCGGCCACAAGGGGCATCCCGAGGTCGAAGGCACGATGGGGCAGCTGTCGAGCGGCATCCACCTCGTGGAGGACGTGGAAGACGTCGCGCACGTGTCGCCGGCGCAGACGACCAAGCTGGCCGTCGTTACCCAGACTACGCTGTCGGTCGACGACGCGGCCGAGATCTCCTCCGCGGTGCGCGCGCGTTTCCCGAACGTGCGCGAGCCCAAGCAGCAGGACATCTGCTACGCCACCCAGAACCGGCAGGATGCGGTCAAGCTGCTGAGTCCGCAGGTCGACCTGGTGATCGTGGTCGGCAGCCCGACCAGTTCCAACAGCAATCGGCTGCGCGAGCTTGCGCAACGGCTGGGCACCGAGAGCTACATGGTCGATTCGGCCGCTGAACTGCGGCCCGAATGGTTCGAGGGCAAGAGCCGCGTCGGCCTGACAGCCGGCGCCTCGGCGCCCGAGGTGCTGGTGCGCGAGGTGATCGAGCGCGTCAAGGCGCTGGGGGCGGTGTCGGTGCGCAAGATGGAGGGCATCGAGGAAACGCTCAAGTTCCCCCTGCCCAAGGGCCTGAAGCTCGACGACATTCCCGCACCGGGCCATATCTCGTGACCGGCGCCGCAAGCATCGACTGGCGGCTGGACATCGAGGCGGCCGCGCGCCGGTTGCACGAGCATGCGCCGCACTTTCTGCGCGAGACCCCGCTGTGGAAGCTTTCCGGGCGGGCATTGGGCGTCGAAGTGCCGGGTGTCGAGGTCTGGCTCAAGCTCGAGCACCTGCAGGCGAGCGGCAGCTTCAAGGCGCGCGGCATGATGAACCGGTTGCTGGCCAACGAGATTCCCGACAGCGGCGCGATCGTGGCCTCGGGCGGCAATGCCGGCATCGCCACTGCGGCTGCCGCGCACGCGCTCCGCGTGCATTGCGAAGTGTTCCTGCCCACGGTGTCGCCCGAGGCCAAGCGCGCGCGCCTGCGTGCCCTGGGCGCGACGGTGGTGGTGGGCGGCGAGGTCTACGGCGACGCGCTGGCAGCCTGCCTCGAACGGCAGCGCGAGAGCGGGGCGCTGTTCACCCACGCCTACGACCAGCCCGAGGTGGTGGCCGGCGCCGGCACGCTCGGCCGCGAGATCGAGCAGCAGGGCGGCCTGCCGGACGCCGTGCTGGTCAGCGTGGGCGGCGGCGGGCTGATCGGCGGGCTCGCGGCATGGTTCGAACGACGCAGCCGCGTGGTGGCGCTCGAGCCCGAGCGCGCGCCGACGCTGTTCCGGGCGCGCGAAGCGGGCGAGCCGGTCGATGTCGAGGTGGGCGGCGTCGCGGCCGATTCGCTCGGCGCACGGCGCATCGGCGCGATCGCCTGGGAGCTCACCCAGCGTCACGTGCGCGATGCGCTGCTGCTGCCCGACGAGGCGATCCGTGCGGCGCAGCTGTGGCTCTGGAAAGAGCTCAAGCTGGCGGTCGAGCCGGCGGCCGCCTTGCCGCTGGCCGCGCTGCAGAGCGGCGCCTATGTGCCGCGCGAAGGCGAGAAGCTGTGCCTCATCGTCTGCGGCGCGAACGTGGATCCGGCCAGCCTGGCTTAGTGCCTTCAGACCTGCGGGTGCTCGACGTTGACCATCCACGGCACTCCGAACTTGTCTTCCAGCATGCCGAAGCCGGGGGACCAGAAGGTGGCGGCGTAGGGCATGGTGACTTTCCCGCCTTCCGACAGCGTCTTGAAGAGCTGTTCGCCTTCTTTCACGTCCTTAGCCTGGACCGAGAGCGAAAAGCCCTTGTAGCCCTCGAAAGCCATTCCGGGCGGCAGGTCCGAGGCCATGATCTGCTTGCCGCGCGCTTCGAGGGTCGCATGCATGATCTTGCCCTTGTGGTCGGCCGGCGTTTCGGCGCCCATCGGGCTCTCGCCGAAGGTCATGCTGAAGAGGATCTTGCCGCCCAGGCTCTTGGCATAGAAGGCCAGCGCATCGGCCGCGTTCCCGTTGAATGACAGATAGGCTTCCATCGATTCGATCTCCTTGGGTTATGGGGGAAGGCGATCCTACGCCCCGCCTAAAATCGCGCGATGCTCGATATCACTCTGTTACGCAAGGACCTCGCCTCGGTCGTTGCCCGCCTCGAAACCCGCAAGAAGAACCAGACTTTTCTCGATGTGGCCAGCTTCAGCGCGCTCGAGGCCGAGCGCAAGACTCTGCAGACCCGCACCGAGGAACTGCAGGCGCGCCGCAATGCGCTCAACAAGCAGATCGGGCCGCTGAAGGCCAAGGGCGAATCGGTCGATGAGCTGATGACCGAGGTCAACGCGCTGAAGGCCGAACAGGAGTCGTCGGCCGTGCGGCTGGAAGCCATCCAGCCCGAATTGCAGGCCCTGCTGCTCGCGGTGCCCAATCTGCCGCATTCGAGTGTGCCGGTCGGCGATGACGAAACGGCGAATCTCGAAGTCCGGCGCTGGAGCCCGAAGGGCGGCAACGGCGCCGATGCGCCCGCGCTCGGCTTCGAGGCCAGGGATCACGTGGACCTCGGCACGCCGCTGGGATTGGACTTCGAGACCGGCGTCAAGCTCGCGGGTTCGCGCTTCACCGTGATGAAGGGGCCGATCGCGCGCCTGCACCGCGCGCTCGCGCAGTTCATGCTCGACATCCAGACCGAGCGGCACGGCTACACCGAGTGCTACGTGCCCTACATCGTCAATGCCGACACGCTGCGCGGCACCGGCCAGCTGCCCAAGTTCGAAGGCGACTTGTTCGCCGCCAAGAAGGGCGGGCAGGACGGCGAGCCGGCGCCCGATCATTCGGCGCTCTACCTCATCCCGACCAGCGAAGTGCCGCTCACGAACTTCGTGCGCGACGAGATCGTGGCCGAGTCGCAACTGCCCATCAAGCTCACCGCGCACACGCCGTGCTTCCGCTCCGAGGCCGGCAGCGCGGGCCGCGACACGCGCGGCATGATCCGGCAGCACCAGTTCGACAAGGTCGAAATGGTGCAGATCACGCATCCCGAAAAAAGCTACGAGGCGCTCGAAACCATGACCTCCCACGCCGAGGCTGTGCTGCAGGCGCTGGAGCTCTCCTACCGGGTGGTGCTGCTGTGCACCGGCGATATGGGTTTCGGTTCCACCAAGACCTACGACCTCGAGGTCTGGCTGCCGGCGCAGAACACCTACCGCGAGATCAGCTCGGTCTCAAACTGCGAGGCCTTCCAGGCCCGCCGCCTGCAGGCCCGCTTCAAGAACACGCAGGGCAGGAACGAACTGGTGCACACCCTGAACGGCTCGGGCCTCGCAGTCGGCCGCACGCTGGTCGCGGTGCTGGAAAACCACCAGAACGCGGACGGCTCGATCACCGTGCCCGAGGCCCTTCGGCCCTATCTGGGCGGATTGGGCGTGCTGCGGGCCTGAAAAGCGCCCAAAGCCTCTGCTAGAATCGCAGGCTCGACAGACACCGGAGAGGTGGCAGAGTGGTCGAATGTACCTGACTCGAAATCAGGCGTCCGTGCGAACGGACCGAGGGTTCGAATCCCTCCCTCTCCTCCAGTGATTCAACGCGCCTGAGATTGACCGACGCGTCCAGACTGTGGCCCATGAGTGTCATCGTCGAAGCGCTGCCGCTCCAGGGCATCCGCTACACGCCGCTGGCGTCCTCGCTTTCATCCGCTGCGTGCCAAGGGCACCCGTCAGGCCGGCTCCGATATCTCGCACAGCGCTTCGGCCGCGGGAGCCTTCTTGGTTTCCTTGACGGCGAGATCGGCCAGCGCCACGATGCCTACCAAACGCTTCTCGCGGCTGACGATGGGCAACCGCCTGATCTGATGCTCGCCCATGATTGCGACAGCGCGCTTGATCGGCTCGTCTTCATACGCCCACCGAATGCCATCCGACATCACGTCGCGTACTTTGGCGTCGCCACCACGACCATCGGCCACCGCTCGCACGGCAATATCGCGGTCGGAAATGGAGCCGATCATCCGATCGTTCTCGCCAACCGGCATCATGCCGAAATTGCCGTCGCGCATGCATCGCGCGGCCTCGGCAATCGTCGCGTCCGGACTGATCACTTGTACGTCCCGACTCATTAAATCCTTGATCGTGCGCATGAAAAATCTCCTTGTAGGTTGGGGACGCCACGCGGCACCCGGCTGATCCTGGCGCGTCCGTGCGCCCCCAAAAAGGACTGTGCAAACACCCGACCCTTCGCTTCTGTAGGACGCTGCCCTCGAAGCACGTGATCACCTTCGCTGCCGCCAATCCGGATCGGCGTCGAGATTGCCGCCCAGAAAGTGCATGCCGCAGAAAGGTGTGAAAAATCAACGGTTAACTGCTTCCTCGTCACACCGAAGCCCTGCGCTCCCACCGCATGGGGCCTGCAGAGTTCCACGGGTTCGGGACACGAGCCTGAATCCAGTCGATTGCTCCTACATCGCGCACCCTTCAAGGCTGACACGCGACTTGAGCCGATCCGCAACGATTCATTCACTTGCCCATTTGCAGGGCAGGTCATGTCCGCAACCAAGCGAGGGCGATTGATGAGTCCGAACAAATCCGATGACCTCACCCCGTCGGTGGCCGACGAAGTCAGCACTGTGGTCGACGACGCCGAGGTGATATCCAAGACACTGCCTTCCACGCCGAAGCCTGCAGGGCTGACGGATCAAGCCTGTCACGTGTTGAGCGTGACTCGCAGCCATGTGGTTGAGCATCCAGCCCAAGCCGTGCTGATCGCCGCTGCCGGGGGCGCCGCATTGTCCGCCGCACTGATCGCGTGGATGCACGACGATCGTTCTTCAGGCGTCAGAAGACGTCAGGGACGCACCGGCGCATGACTCATCGAGCCGGAGGCCTGTGGCCGTATCAAGGCTTCGTAGGAAGACTTGTGCTTTGTGAGCCGTAAGCGCTGTCGGCAAACGACGAACGAGGGGCTTTGCGCGACTCGTGGCGAAGACTCGTCACCCAAAGTCGAGCATGGCGTTGCTCGCGGCTTTCGAAGCGCTCGGTAATGCGACGGATGGCGGGGCGATCGATCGCAGCGATCGTCATCCAGTCGGTAGTTCCGAAAGAGTGCGACTCGCTGCAGCGTTCAACCAGGGCAGGACGCAGGGCCAGGACTGATTCCACGGGAATGTTCGGGTCAGCGTCCAGCATTCGCAAGGCGATCTTTGCCGCCTTGGGGCTGAGCGTCTGCACTTTGCGAAGATGAAAATCCGAGTCCATCGGGGGCTCCTTAATTGCGTTGGCGTCCGGCGACGTTTCAATATACAAGAAATGGTAAGAAAATGTGAAAATCTCCCATGCGTGCGGCCGATCCGCTGGAGCGGGGGCCGAGTTGTGAGGGGAAAAAGGGCCAAGAGCAGCCAGGGTATTGCTTCCGCAGGGGACCGCGCGGTGATCCCTGCGCGGCACGGCCTGGAGGCCATGCGCACATCTTTTTCCACAGGCTTGTCCACTGCTGCGGTGAAGAACCTCCCTCTCATATTCACGCACCCAATGCGTTGCGCTGTAAAGTTGTACACATTTTGTAGTACACGTAGCAACGCGATTTGAGTCGACGCAGTCCGGCGACCGGTGCTTACCTTGTCTGACAGCATCCACCTCCCCGATTCGCACGATCGAAGCTTTCCGTCCGGTTCCCGGAGATCGCAATGGATTCACTTGTGGTGGTGCGCAAGAGGTACCAGCATTTTTTCGCCTGGACGTTCGTGCTCGCGACGATCCTTGCGCTTGGCTTGTTCTGGGTGGAACTCGCCTTCCCGCCACCGCCGGTGCCGGCCGCCGCGCCGGCCGCGGCTGCGGCAGGGACCGTGAATCCCAACGCCTTCGATCTCCACGACCTGCGATTGCTGGTGATGGTTGCCGCGCTGGTGGCGGCGCTCGCATCCTTCGCCGGACTCGTCATCGCTACGCCGCTGGCCTGGCTCGAAGTTCGAAGAGCGCGCACGCGAGCTGCGATCGAGTCGGCGCTGAAGCGGCAGGACCGGATCGACCGGCTTGCCGCGGCGCGCATCGCGAATTGGCCGGGCGGAAAAGCCTCTCACGCCGTCGGCGACCTGCACGGACACCTCTCCGGTGGCAGATGAGGGTTGCCTTCCAAAAAAGTCACATCTTGCGGCTTGGCGTACATGCCGGCTTCCGCTATCGTTGCGCCTCGCCAGGGAGATCCAGTCCCGCAACCTGCTCATGGGTTGTCGTGTACGCAAGCGTCGAAAGCCAGGACGGAGATACACATGCGATTCCCCTATCTGGGCGCAGCACGCGTCAAGTACCTGCTCTCCATGTTCGAACACCGCCGTTTGATGAGCCGGCGCCCCACATGGCCTGCGGTGCCGATGGCTGATTTCGCAGACACGCGCAAGGCCGGCGAGCCGCTCGACTGGCTCGTCGAGACTCGGCCCGCGAACAAGGACGCTGGATCCTTCGAGGCGATGCGCTAGGGCCTGTTAACGCTATTTGCGGGGTCGCGAAGGCCTGCCAGGGCGGGCCAATCAAGGCGCGCGACGCCGTGCGTGCGTCGGCACGCACAAGGAGCGCAACGCCGAGTGGCGCGCCCTGGCAGGCCTTCCCTTCGGGTTGCCCAGCCAAGGGGCCGTCTGCGGCGTTGCCCGCGCTTGCAAGGCGCAAGCCTTGCAAGCGCGGGCGCCTTGCATCCAGCCCCTTGGCTGGGCAACGCGATCCCCGCAAATAGCGTTAACAGGCCCTAGCCGCCGCGGCTCTTTTCTCTTCAAACCACCATCGGCGTCGCCGCGCCATCCATCGAAACGATGGCGCCGGAGATGTACCCTGCGCGCGCCGAACAGAGGAAGACGACGGCGTCGGCGATGTCTTCCGGCTTCGCGAGGCGGCCCAGCGGCATGCGGATTTGGGCGTCGCGCAGCACCTCCTCTTCGCTCTTGTTGCGCAGCCGCGCCTCGGCGGCGATGCCTTCCGCCATGCGGTCGGTCAGCGTCAGCGAGGGGTTGACGGCATTCACGCGCACGCCGCGCGGGCCGTAGGCGGTGGCGAGGCCGGCGGTGGCCAGCATCAGCGCGGCGTTGGCGGCGCCGCCGGCGAGATGAGTGGGGGTGGCGACCTTGCCGCCCATGCCGATGACGTTGACGATCGCGCCTTCGCCGCGTTCGCCCATGCGCTTGATCACCGGATCCATCACATTGATATAGGTGAAAAACTTGGCCTGCATCGCGTCCTGCCAGGCCTGCGGCGCGAGTTCGCCAAAAGGCGTGCGGCGCGCGGCGCCGGCGGAATTGACCAGGATGTCGATCGGGCCGAGTTCGGCTTCCGCGGCGTCGAGCATGGCCAGCGCGGCGCTCGCATCGCCGAGGTCCACACCGTGGCCACGGACTGCGTCATGCCCTTCCGTCCGCAACTGCGCGACGGCGTCTTGCAGGCGAGTCGCGGAGCGGCCGACCACGCTGACCTTTGCGCCCTCGCGCAGAAACTCGCGCGCGCAGGCCAGGCCGATGCCGCGGCTGCCGCCGGTGACGAGTACGTGCTTGCCGGCCAATTGAAGATCCATGAAGCCTCCGTGCATTGATTGCGAGCTTGGAGTAGTCTGAAGGCGCAGTGCCTCTGCGGAGAAATGACCTATGAAGACCGTAGCAGAAATCCTCAAGGAAAAAGGCGACCGGACGGTTCACACCATCGAATCCTCGGAGTCGGTGTTCGAGGCCGTCGAGCGGATGGCGCAGAAGAACATCGGCGCGTTGCTGGTCCTGGAGCACGGCCGCATCGTCGGCATGCTGACCGAGCGCGACTATGCGCGCAAGGTCGTGCTGATGGCGCGCTCGTCCAAGGACACGCCGCTGCGCGAGATCATGACGACCTCGGTCATCTACGTGCGTCCCGACCAGACCAGCGAGGAGTGCATGGCCCTGATGACCCAGAGCCGCGTGCGCCACCTGCCGGTCATCGAGGAGGGCAAGCTCGCCGGCCTGATCTCGATCGGCGACCTGGTCAAGGGCATTATCTCGGAGCAGAAGTTCATCATCGAACAGCTGCAGCACTACATCACCGGGGAGCGCGCGTGATCTCCGGCCGCGCTGCGATGCCGTGACGCTGAAGGCCGAAGATCTGGAGCGGATCGCCGCGTCAACGCTCTCGCACTACGACCGGCAAGCCGAGGATTTCTGGGCCGCCACGCGCGATCACGACGTGAGCCAGAACATCGCGGCGCTGCTCGCGGTGATCGAGGCGCCGCCGCCATTCGAGATCCTGGATTTCGGCTGCGGTCCGGGGCGCGATCTGCTGGCCTTCAAGCGGCTCGGGCATCTGCCGGTCGGACTCGAGGGAGCGCCGCGGCTGGCGGAGATGGCACGCGCCTACAGCGGCTGCGAGGTGCTGCAGCAGAACTTTCTTGCGCTCGATCTGCCGCCCGGGCGCTTCGACGGTGTGTTCGCCAACGCAGCGCTGTTCCATGTCCCCACGCAGGAATTGCCGCGCGTGCTGCGGGAACTGCACGCCACGCTGAAGCCGCGCGGCGTGCTGTTCAGCTCGAATCCGCGCGGCGTTGGCCAGGAAGGCTGGAGCGGCGCGCGCTACAGCGCCTTCCACGATCTCGAGGCATGGCGAAGCCATATGTCCGCGGCCGGCTTCACGGAACTCGCGCACTACTACCGCCCCGCCGGCCTGCCACGCGAGCAGCAGCCCTGGCTGGCGAGCGTGTGGCGCAAGACC